>NZ_QFHO01000009.1 GCF_004920835.1 Stenotrophomonas maltophilia | reverse complement strand
CCCGAACACCCCGCACCGGCCCCCACCCGGTGCGGGCGGATGACCATGTTCCCTGACGCCGTACCCGCCCCCGACCTGCTGCATGCGCAGGCCTGCCTGATCGATGCCCTCTCGATGTCGCTGCAGATGCGCGACGCCTACACCCGCCACCACTGCGACCGCGTCGGCCTGCTCGCACAGCGCCTGGCCGCACGCTGCGACCTCGACGATGAAGCCTGCGCGCAGATCGGCCTGGCCGCCCGTTTCCACGACATCGGCAAGATCGGCATTCCCGACGATGTGTTGCTGGCCCCGCGCCGGCATACCGACGAGGAGCGCGCGATCATGCGCGAGCATCCGGTGCGTGGCGAGCATATTTTCATGGCCACCGGCCGCAGCGATGCCGTACCGGTGGCACGGCTGATCCGTACCCATCACGAGGCCTTCGATGGCAGTGGCTATCCCGACGGCCTGCGCGGCGAGGACATTCCACTCGGTGCACGCATCGTCACCATCGCCGATGCCTACGACGCGATGACCAGCGTGCGCCCCTATCGCACCGCGATGGAGCACGAAAAGGTGCTGCGGATCATCGACGAGCAATCCGGCGGCCTGATCGATCCCTACGTGCTGCAGCGCTTCCATCGCATGCTGGCGCAGGAACCGGCGCTGGCCTGAGATCCGCCGGGCATGGCCCGACGCTACCGATCAGACAAAAAAAGGCCCGGCGTTCGCCGGGCCTTCTGCTTCACGCATCACCTGCGATCGGTTACCAGATCACCACGCGCTTGTCGTCGGCACGCACCATCGCGTCACCGGCCTTGCACTGGAATGCAGCGGCGTACGACGGCATGTTCGACGGCGCGCCGTTGGCACGGAAGTTGGCCGGGGCATGCGGGTCGGTGTTCAGGCGCACACGCAGCTCACCATCGGTGAAGTTGCGGCGCCACACGGTGGCCCAGTTCATGAAGAAGCGCTGGTCCTGGCTGTGGCCGTCGACTTCCACGTTCGCCTTCGGGTCTTCCTTCAGCGCCATCTGCAGCGCGTCATACGCCACGGTCAGGCCACCGAGGTCACCGATGTTTTCGCCCAGGGTCAGCTTGCCCTTGACGAACACGCCCGGCACCGACTCGTAGCCATCGAACTGCGCGACCAGCTGGTCGGTACGCTCGGTGAAGGCCTTGCGGTCAGCGTCGGTCCACCAGTTGTCGAAGTTGCCGTTGGCGGCAAACTGACTGCCCGAGTCATCGTAGCCGTGCATCATCTCGTGGCCGATGACCGCACCGATGCCGCCATAGTTCAGCGCCGGATCGGCCTTGGCGTCGAAGAACGGCGCCTGCAGGATCGCCGCCGGGAACACGATCTCGTTCTTGGTGGCGTTGTAGTAGGCGTTGACGGTCTGCGGGGTCATGCCCCACTCGGTCTTGTCCACCGGCTTGCCGATCTTGTCCAGCATGTATCGGTAGTTGAACGCACGCGCTGCCTGCATGTTGCCCAGGTAGCTGTCACCGCTGGTCTGCAGGCCCGTCCACTCACGCCACTTGTCCGGGTAACCGATCTTCGGGGTGAAGCTGGCCCACTTTTCCAGCGCCTTCTTCTTGGTTTCCTCGCCCATCCACGGCAGCTGCTCCAGGCGCGCCTTCAGCGCCTGCGACAGGTTTTCCACCAGGTGCTGCATGGCGACCTTCGACTCGGCCGGGAACACGGCGTCGACGTACAGCTGGCCCAGGGCTTCACCCATGCCGCCGTTGACCGACTCCAGCACGCGCTTCCAGCGCGGCTGCATTTCCTTCTGGCCACGCAGGGTGGTGCCATAGAAATCGAAGTTGGCCTTCTCGAACTGACTGCTCAGGTACGGCGAGGCGTCGTCGATGGTGTGGAAGCGCAGGTACGCCTGCCAGGTGCTGGCCGGCACGTCGGCGAGCATCTTGTCCATTTCACCGAAGAAGCCCGGCTGCGCCAGCGAGAACTTCTGCGCGGCCGGCACCTTCAGGGTGTCGAACAGCGCGGTCCAGCTGAAGTTCGGGGTCAGCTTGTCGGCGTCGGCGGCGCTGAGCGGGTTGTAGCGCTTGGCCGGGTCACGCATTTCGATGCGCGACATCGAGGCCTTGGCCAGGCGGGTTTCGAAGGCCATCACCGCCTTGGCCTGTTCGGCAGCCTGCGCCGCGTCCACGCCGGACAGCGTCAGCACCTGCGCGATGTAGGCCACGTAGGCGTCGCGGATCTTCGCCTGCGCGTCGTCGAAGTAGTAGCCCTTCTCCGGCAGGCCCAGGCCGCCCTGGCCGACGTAGGCGATGACGTTGGCCGAATCCTTGTAATCGGCATTGGCGAACAGCGAGAACAGCACGCCCTTGCCCTCGGCCTGGCTGTCGCGCAGGTACTGGGTGATGGCGGCGGTGTCGTTCAGCGCGGTGATCTTGTCCAGCTGCGGCTGCAGCGGGGCCAGGCCAGCGGCTTCGATCTTGGCTTCATCGTTGCCGGTCTTCCAGATGTCACCGATCTTGGCTTCCACCGAGCCGGCCTTGGCCTGGCTGGCGGCGGCCTGCTGCACCAGTGCGTGCTGCACTTCCAGCGAGCGCTCGCGCAGGATCTCGAAGCTGCCCCAGGTGGTCTGGTCGCCCGGCACCGGGTTGGCCTTCAGCCACTTGCTGTTGACGAAGCCATTGAGGTCGGTACAGGCCGAAATGGCCGGATCGAGGTCGGCGCTGTTGAGCGAGATCAGCGGCGTCTTGATCTGCGACTGGTCGAAGGCCGGCTTGGCGTCGGCGTTGGCGGCCGGCGCGGTTTCATTCTTGCCACAGGCAGCCAGCGAGGCGGCGATGGCGATGGTCAGGCCCAACGGGGCCAGGTTGCGGAAGTTCATGAGGCTCTCCTGCGGGTAATTTCACAGGGTAGCCGGGCAGGCCCGCGGCGGGGACCGCCAAAGGTCACAGGGCACCGCTTCTGTAGAGTCGAGCCGTGCTCGACTGCTGCTGGTCTCTTGCCGCAGGGGTCATGAACCCGGAACGGAGAGCAATCGAGCATGGCCTGACTCTACAAATCGAAAGGCCGGCTTGCGCCGGCCCTTCGTTGTTATTTCGCCTTGCCCTGGTTGGCCACGGCTTCAGCGGCCTTGCGGGCCGCTTCCGGGTCGCCCAGGTAGCGGAACGACTTCACCGTCAGGTCGTCGTTCAACTCGAACAGCAGCGGAATGCCGGTCGGGATGTTCAGCTCGAGGATTTCCTCGCGCGACACGTTGTTGAGGTACTTGTACAGCGCGCGCAGCGAATTGCCATGGGCGGTGACCAGCACGGTCTTGCCGTCCTTCAGCTGCGGCGCGATGGCGTCGTGCCAGTACGGCAGCACGCGATCCAGGGTGGTCGCCAGCGATTCGGTGCCCGGCAGCGCGTTGCGATCCAGGCCGGCGTAGCGGCGGTCATGGATCGGGTGGCCCGGATCTTCCAGGTCCATGGCCGGCGGCGGGATGTCGTACGAACGACGCCACACCTTGACCTGATCCTCGCCGTGCTTGGCGGCGGTCTCGGCCTTGTCCAGGCCCTGCAGGCCACCGTAATGGCGTTCGTTGAGGCGCCAGGACTTGTTCACCGGCAGCCAGTCCTGTTCCAGCTCGGCCAGTGCACCCTGCAGGGTGTGGATGGCGCGCTTCAGCACGGAGGTGTGGGCGACGTCGAACTGCAGGCCTTCCTCGCGCATCAGGCGACCAGCGGCGGCCGCTTCCCCGCGCCCCTGTTCGGTCAGGTCGACATCGACCCAGCCGGTGAAGCGGTTGTCCAGGTTCCACTGGCTCTGGCCATGGCGCAACAGTACGAGTTTACGGGTCACTGCAGGGTCTCCAACGCGAGGAAAGGCAGGCCGCCATTGTAGCCCCGGGCGCCGCTCACCGCGCCGTGGCCCCACACATGCGATGCTGCAACCAATGAATACGGTGATCGACCCCGGACGCTGGGAAGGCAGCGTCGCCGCCGCCCGCGAGCAGCAGATCCAGCTGGCCGGTCGCGTGGAACGCCAGGACCGGCTGTCACGCACGGTGCGCTGGCTGGCCGGGCTGGATGTTGGCTTCGAGGATGACGGCGCCACCACCCGTGCCGCGGCGGTACTTCTGGATGCGAAGACGCTGCTGCCTGTGGCGCAGGAAATCGCGCGCATCCCTACTGTGATGCCCTACATCCCCGGCCTGCTCAGCTTCCGCGAGTTGCCGGCGCTGCTGGCCGCGCTGGCGCTGCTGCCGCGCACGCCGGACCTGGTGTTCGTCGATGGCCATGGCATCAGCCACCCGCGCCGGCTGGGGGTGGCCGCTCACCTCGGTGTGGTCACCGACCTGCCAAGCATCGGCGTCGCCAAGTCGAAACTGGTGGGCCGCTTCGTCGAACCGGGCACAGACGCCGGCGCGCATACGCCGCTGCTGGACGGTAACGAGCAGCTCGGCTGGGTGCTGCGCAGCAAGGTGAAATGCAAGCCGCTGTTCGTGGCCGGTGGCCATCGGGTCAGCGCCGATACTGCGCTGGACTGGGTGCAGCGCACGCTGCGCGGTTACCGGCTGCCGGAGCCGACCCGGCTGGCGGATCGGCTGGCCTCACGGCGGGGCGAATGACCGCACCGGGCATCATCCAGCGCGGTCGCCATCCTCGATCAGCGATGCACGTGGCCGCGGTGGCCCTGCGCGTCCTCGCCGTGGTCGTGGCCTTCATGGCCCTCGTGCTCACCGCCCTTGGCCGGCGCCGGCTCGCCACAGGCTTCACCGCAATGATCCGCCTCGATCTGCAGCGTCACGTGCTCGATACCGAAGTCATCGTGCAGGCGGCCGCCCAGCTCTCGACGCAGTGAATCAGCGTCGGTTCCATCACGCATCACGATGTGCGCGGTCAGCGCCGGGGTGCTGGAGGCCAACGCCCACACATGCAGGTCATGCACGTCCAGCACGGCGGCATGACCTGACAGGCTGTCGCGCACCTTGGCCACGTCCATGCCCTTGGGCACGCCTTCCAGCAGCACGTTGATCGCCTCGCGCATCAGCACATAGGTGCGTGGCAGCACCCACAGGCCGATCAGTACCGCCAGGATCGGGTCGATCGGCTTCCAGCCGGTCCACTTGATCAACAACGCGCCGGCAATCACCGCCACCGAGCCAAGCATGTCCGCCCACACTTCCAGGTAGGCGCCCTTCACGTTGAGGCTCTCGCCACTACCGGCCTGCAGCAGGCGCATCGAGATCAGATTGATGACCAGGCCCGCGGCGGCGATCACCAGCATGCCGGAGGAGGCAATCTCCTGCGGTTCGCGGAAGCGCCCGATCGCCTCCCACAGGATGTAACCAGCGACTACGAACAGCATCGCGCCGTTGATCATCGCGCCCAGCGCTTCCAGGCGTGCATAGCCGTAGGTGCGACGCGCATCCGGCGGGCGCCGGCTCAGCCTCACCGCAACCAGCGCGATCATCAGCGCCAAAGCGTCGGTGGCCATGTGCGCGGCGTCGGACAGCAGCGCCAGGCTGTTGGTCCAGAACGCACCCACCACTTCGACAACGAGGAAGGTGGAGGTCAGGCCGAGTGCCCACCACAAGGGTTTCTCGTGGCGGATCTCGGATGGCAGGTGATCGTGGTCGTGGCCCATGGCAACAGCTCCTTTGCGATGGGAGGCAGGCTACGCCGGAGGGCGTTGGGAAACTATCACGGTGTTTATAACATTGCAGGCCACCGATACCTTCGCCGGGCATGGCCCGGCGCTACCGGGGCGCGGATTGCTGGGCGATACCATCGTGCACGGCCCGGCGCTACCCCGTAGCGCCAGGCCATGCCTGACGAACGCAGCGGGCCGTTACCCGCGTGTGCTCAGAACCCGAATCGCAGGCTGGCCCAGTAGGCGCGGCCCGGTTCGTTGTAGGTGGCCGCGCCGGCATCGCTGCTGTTGGCCTCGCGGAACAGGCGCTTGTCGGCCAGGTTGTTGACGCCGAAGCCGAAGCTGACCGTCTCGGTCACCTTGTAGCGTGCGCTCACGCCCCAGATGTTGTACGCACCGCGATCCTGCAGTGCGATCGACGGATCGCAGGTGCCGGTGCAACGCGGATCATTGTTGATGTTGGTGGTAGCCGGCTTCTGCTTGCCATAGAACGTGCCGGTCAGCAGCAGCGACAGCTTGTCGGTGGCCTGCCAGTCCAGCATCGTGTTGATCGTGTACTTCGGAATCACCGACAGCGGCTGGCCGGTGCTCTTGTTCTCGTTCTCCACCATGTAGGTGAAGTTGTTGCTCCACTTCAGGCGGTTGCCCTGCTCGCCCAGCAGCGGAATCACCAGGTTGCCTTCCAGCCCCTGCACGATCGCCTTCGGTGCATTCTCCCAGCGGAAGATGCGGCCCTTTGTATCGGCAGTCAGCCCGATCTGGGTGTAGCCGGCCTGGATCTTGTCCTTGTAGTCGTTGTGGAAGTACGTCAAGGACGCCTGCCAGCCGCTCTGCGGTGCCCACTCGATGCCTAGTTCCTTGTTCAGGCTGGTTTCCGCCTTCAGGTCCGCATTGCCGCGCATGTAGCAGCCGGCACCCAGGCTCGGCAGTGCGTTCGGGCAGCCATTGCCACGGGTGTAGTACAGATAGTCCGGATTCGACTGGTACAGGTTCGGCGCCTTGAACGCACGCGCGATGCCGCCCTTCACCACCCAGTCGCCGTTGATACGGAACTGCGCGTTGAAGCTGGGGCTGGTGTTGTTGCCGAACTGGCTGTGATGGTCGAAGCGCAGGCCCGGGGTAACGATCCAGCGCTCGCCCAGATAGATGTTGTCTTCCACGAATACAGCGGTGGTCTGCGCATCGGCCTTGCCGCGCGCACGGTCGGCCGACAGCCCCGGGAAGCCGCCGCCGCTGCTGCTGGACTGGCTCATCGAATACGGGTCGGTCAGACGGCTGTCCAGGTACTCGAAGCCCAGCGTCCAGATGTTCTCGGCACCGCCCAGCGTGGTCGGGAAGCTCACTTCGCCGTCCAGCTGGTAATTGCGCAGGCGCGAGGTCGACCAGTCGGTGCCGTTGAAGCTGCCTTCCGGGCCACCGGCCAAGCCTTCATTGATGCGCGAGTTGTTCACCGCTTCCACTGCCGCCGTTACCCGCGAGGTCACGTCTCCCCAGCGGCCGCGATGGGTGATCGCGCCGGTATTGCGGTACATGCGGTTGGTCTCGGCCTGCTGCTCGGCCAAAGCCCCCAGATCGATCGGTGTCGAGGTGCCGGTGGTACTGACGGCGCGGTCGCCGGCATAGATGTTGCCCTGGCGGCTGGTGCCGGCTTCGAACTCGACCACCTGGTTGGCGGTTACGTCCCAGCGCAGCAGCGCGTTGACGTCGCGGTTCTTGACGCCCTCGCGGCCGGCTGGCGGCACTGCGTTGGGGTTGGTGGCGTACTGGCGGTTGAGGTCCAGTGAGTCGGCATCGGTTTTGTTGAGATTGCCGTACAAGCGGAACGACAGGGTGTCGGTCATCGGCCCACTCAGCTGCAGGCCGACGCGCTCGCTGCCGCCTTCGGCGCTGTGCTCGGGCACCAGGCCATACAGGTCGACCGCACCGGTCAGATCGCCGGTCGGGCGCTTGGTGATGATGTTGACCACGCCACCGGAAGCACCGGAGCCATAGCGCGCCGCTGCAGGGCCGCGCAGCACTTCGATGCGCTCGATCATTTCCGCCGGCACCCAGTTGGTATCACCGCGGGTATTGCGCTCACCGCTGCGGCCCATGCGCACAGCATCACGCGCGCCGATGCGCTTGCCGTCGACCAGGATCAGGGTGTTTTCCGGGCCCATGCCACGCAGATCGATCTGGCGGTTGTTGCCGTACTGGCCCGACGCGCTGTTGCCGGTCAGGTTGACACCTGGCATGGTCCGCAACAGTTCGGCGATGTCGTTGGCCGGCGGCCGCTTGGCGATGTCCTCGGCGGTGATGGTCGAGGTGCCCAGCGCCTGCCGTGCGATCTGTGAAGCGGTGACATGCACCGTGTCGATATCGGTGGCGTCGGTTTCAGCGTGGGCGGTCAGCGCGCTGCCGGCCAGCAGGGCGGCAACGGCGAGCGCCAGCGGGCGCGGCGAAGGGACAACGGCTCGGGACATGATCTGGACCTTCTGGCAGGGCAACGGGGCCTCTGGCAAAGGGCTTGAGGCAACGACGAGGGGGAGGCGGAGCGCCGCTGCAGGTAGCCACAGCCCGATCCGTGCGCGCATTCTCCCATCAATGCGAGTGATTCTCAAATGCGTTCACGCATTGCCGCAGCCGTGCCGATGTGCTTTGCGCACCGCGCAAGCCTGCATCGCGCTTAAACTGGTCGGCTAGCCCGCCATCAACCGCACGCCGCCACGGCCGATACCCGTGGTTTGCCGTACGCAATCAGAGATCGACGTGGAACCACCCCAGTTGGACGACGCCAGCCAGCCGCTGGCCGAGGCCTGGCAGCAGTGCCTGCTGCAGGCCGGCCCTGCCGCCACCGCGCTGCTGCATGCCGCGGCCGCCGATGCCCCACCGGCCCTGGCCCAACGCTTCTACGAAGTGCTGCTGCAGGACACCCGTGCGCGCCGTTTCCTTTCCCACGACCAGGTCAAGCAGCGCCTGCAGCCGGCCATGCAGCGCTGGCTGGCGCAGCTGCTGACCACCGATGCCAGCGGCATCGCCAACACGGTGGCCTCGCAACGGATCATCGGCGACGTGCACGCCCGCGTCGGCATTCCGGTCGACCTGGTCACCCGTGGCGCACGCGTGCTCAAACATGAACTGTTCGTGCGCCTGCGCGACGATGCGCCGGACAGCGACACTGCGTTCGCCGCCATCGACTGCCTCAGCGCGATCATGGATATCGCCATGGAAGGCATGACCCTGGCCTACACCCATGCCCGCGAACGCTCCACCCGCGCCGATGCTGCGTACCGGCTGTTCTCGCTGGTGCAGAACGTCAGCACCGAGCGCGAGCGCCAGCGCGCGCTGCTGCTGGACTGGGAAAACGCGCTGCTCTACGCCCTGGCCGGCCATCTGCAGGGCAGCGACGGCGCCAGCCTGGCCACTTCCGAATTTGGCCTGTGGTTCACCCACAAGGGCATTCCCAGCTTCGGCGAGAGCAGCGAGACACAGCAGGTCGACCAGCTGATGGCGCGTATCGACGGCTGCCTGCAGCGGGCCGCCGCCGATGATCCTGCGCAGCGGCTTACAGTGCTGCCAGCGATCCGCGAGGACCTGGCCGCGATCCGCACCTTGATGACCCTGCTGTTCGAGCGCATCGGCGAACTCGATGCCGGCAGCGACGCGCTGACCAACCTGCTCAACCGCCGCTTCCTGCCGACCGTGCTGCGCCGGGAAATCGAGCTGGCTACACGCAACCGTACGCCGTTCTCGCTGTTGCTGCTCGACCTGGATCATTTCAAGGCGATCAACGACGGCCACGGCCACGATGCGGGTGACCGCGCACTGCAGCATGTGGCTGGGGTGCTCGGCCAGCTCACCCGTGGCAGCGATTATCTGTTCCGCTACGGTGGCGAGGAATTCGTGGTGGTGCTGGTCGCCGCCAGCGAATCACAGGCGGCAGTGATTGCCGAAAGCCTGCGCCGGCAGATCGCACAATCGCCGGTACCGCTGGCCAACGGCCAGGTATTGAGCCTGACCGCCAGCATCGGTGTCGCCGGCCATGATGGTCATCCGGACTACGAGCGGCTGATGGCCCGTGCCGACGCGGCGATGTACGAGGCCAAACGCAGTGGCCGCAACCGAGTGGTGGTGGCCAGCGATGCACTGCAGGAAGCCCCTGGGCGGCGGGCATTGCAGCGGTAGCGGCAACCCCGGGCGCGCGCGTCGCTACATTGCGGTACGGCGCGGTATCCGCCACGCCGCCCACCACAGCAGCGCCAGCAACGCAATGCCGGCGCCCAGCAGGCATACCGCCGGCCAGCCATGGCGCGCCTGCATCCAGGGCCCGGCCGCTGCACCAGCACCACTGCCCAGCGCATAGAACAGCATGTACAGCGCCACCAGGCGCCCATGCTGTTCGCCCGGCGCGCGCAGCAACAGGGCCTGGTTCGATACATGCAGCGCCTGCCCGCCCAGATCGAGCACGACCACGCCCAGCAACAGCATGCCCACCGAATGCGGCAACCCCAGCAGCGGCCACCACGCGACCAGCATCAGCAGCAGCGCGCCGAGGCTGACCCGATGCGCGAATCCACGGTCCATCCAGTGCCCGACCCGCGCCGCAAGCAGCGCACCGATCACCCCAGCCAGGCCCAGCGCACCGATGGCGGCAGTCGACCAGTGCAGCGGTGGCGCCGACAACGGCAGTGGCGCTGCCGCCCAGAACACATTGAGGCCGGCAAACAGCAACAGTGCCAACGGACCGCGCTCACGCAGCGTCCGGTCATCGCGCAGCATGCCCAGCATCGACCCCATCAAGGCACGCCAGCCCGGCGGCACCACCGGTACCGGCACCGCCGGCAGACGCCGCCACAGCAGCACTGCCAACGCCGCCATCAGCGCCGCCGACAGCAGATAGACCGCGCGCCAGCCAACAGCGGCCGCCACCACGCCGGACACTACACGCGCCAGCAGCAGGCCAATGAACACACCGCCCTGCACCATGCCGACCACGCGCCCGCGCTGCTGAGCCGGTGCCAGCGATGCGGTGTAGGCGATCAACCCCTGGGTCAGCGCGGTGCCCAGCAGGCCGGCCAGAAGCATGCCCGACAACAGCCACACGGCCGTTCGCGCGGCCGCCAACCACAGCAATGCGACCACCAGCGCCATCAACTGCAGGCGTAGCAGGCGCCGGCGATCGCCCCTGTCGGCCAATGGCAGCAGGCCCAGCAAGGCCAGCACGCTGCCCGCCTGGGTCGCTGCCAGTACCGCCCCGGCCAGCGCGGGGTCCAGCGCAAAGGCCTGTGCCAGGCGTTCCAGCAATGGCTGTGCGTAATAGACGTTGGCAACGCTGGCACCTGCGGCAACCGCGAGCAGGACCAGCAGGGGGCGTGGGATGGGTGCTGCAGTCATGATGTAGTTGCAATTTGAAACTTGATGCAGGCTACTGCCATTGGTTTTAAACTGCAACCACATCAGAGAGGTCCACCATGCACGCCGACAGCCCCTGCCCCGTTGCCCGCAGCGCCGATCTGCTCGGTGACCGTTGGGCGCTGCTGGTCATCCGTGATGCCTTCGATGGCGTCACCCGCTTTGGCGATTTCCAGCGCAGCCTCGGTGCGGCCCGTAATATCCTCAGCGACCGCCTGCGCCGGCTGGTCGAAGCAGGCATCCTGCGGCTGCAGCCCGCCTCCGACGGCTCGGCCTATCAGGAATACGTGCTCACCGCCGCTGGCCTGGAACTGTTCCCGCTGCTGGTCGCCCTGCGCCAGTGGGGCGAGCGCCACCGCTTCGGCGCCGGTGAAGCGCACTCCCAGCTGATCGAATCGAGCACACGGCGACCGCTGCCCTACATGCAGCCACGCGGTCGCGATGGCGAACCGCTGCCAGCGTCTGCAACCCGTGTGCGCAAGCTCAAGGACGGGAGCGGCAGCAGCTGACCCGCCCGTTCGCGCACACCGCCGCCCGGCCACGCCGGTTAGGATCAGGCCTTTCCGCTGCCGGATGCTGCCGATGTCGCGCTATCGCCCTTCCCTGTTGACCGCCCTGCTGCTGCCGGTGCTGGCCTGCGCCGCAGCAACCACGCAGGCACGCGAGGTCGCGGCCCCCGCCGCCCATGTGGACGCCGATGGCCCCTATGTGTTCCGCCAGGGCGAGCAACTGCAAGCCAAGTGGATCTGCGCCGACAAGGTCGAGTCGCGCACACTTGCCATGGGCACTGCAGGCACCGATATCGCAGCGCGCTGTGGCTACGGGCACACCGTGCATGTGGCGGCACCGAACGCGCCTTCGGCCTCCGTGCTTCCGGCTGCGCCGCGCATCGTCGCGCTGTCCGACATCCATGGCCAGTACGGGCTGCTGGTGCGCCTGCTGCGCGCCCACCAGGTCATCGATGCGCAGGACCGTTGGGCACTGGGCAAGGACACGCTGGTGGTCGCCGGCGATGTGTTCGACCGCGGCCCGCAGGTAACCGAGGCGTTCTGGCTGCTGTACGGCCTGCAGCAGCAGGCGGCCGCCGCCGGCGGCGCGGTGCATTTCGTGCTGGGCAACCACGAAACCATGGTGCTGTACGACGACCTCCGCTACGTCAATCCGAAGTACCTGCGCAGCGCGCAGCTGCTCGGCCGCAGCTACCCGCAGCTGTACGGTGCCGATTCGGTGATCGGGCAGTGGCTGCGCACCCGCCCGGTACTGCTGAAGATCGGCGACACTCTGTTCCTGCATGGCGGCATCTCGCCCGAGGCGGTGGAGCTGGCGCTGGAACCGGCTCGCACCAATGCGGCCTACCAGGCGTCGCTGGGCCTGCCCAAGGCCGAAGTGAAGGCCGACCCGGCCACCGCGCCGCTGTATGACGGCAAGACCAGCCCGATCTGGTACCGCGGCTACTTCGATGGCCGCCTCGATACGCAGGGCGTACAGGCGGTGCTGGATCGCCTGCAACTCAAGCGCATCGTGGTCGGCCACACCTCGATGCCGCACGTCAGCAGTTTCCATGGCGACCGCGTGATCGCCATCGACAGCAGCATCAAGAACGGTGAAAACGGCGAACTGCTGTTCATCGAGAACGGCACGCTCAGCCGGGGCCTGCTGGATGGCTCGCGGGTGCCGCTGGCGCAGGGCGAGCCCGGCCTGCAGGACTGAATGGAAGGACAGCGCGGCGGCGCCTGCAAGCGCCAGCGCGCTCCCCCTTCACCCGGTTTGCGGCTACCCTCGGCAGCCGAGAGGCCCACCGCGATCATCCGGCCGGCCTGACTGCTACTGGAGCCCACGCGCATGCGCGTTCTGATTGCTGAAGACGACCCGGACATCGCCTCCGGCCTGTGCACCTCGTTGCGCCGGCAGGGCCATGTGGTCGACCACGTCGACAACGGCGCGCACGCCGATGCCGCGCTGGGCTCGACCCAGTACGCGCTGCTGGTGCTGGACCTGGGCCTGCCGCAGCTGGACGGCCGTGACGTGCTGCAGCGCCTGCGCCAGCGCGGTGATGGCCTGGCAGTGCTGGTGGTGACCGCCCGTGACGGCCTGGCCGAACGCGTGCGGGTGCTCGACCTTGGCGCCGATGACTACCTGGTCAAGCCGTTCGCGCTGGACGAATTCGAGGCGCGCGTGCGTGCGCAGCTGCGCCGGGTCACCAGCAATGGCAACCCGGACCTGCGCATCGGCCGCCTGCGGCTGGATCTGGCCGGACACCGCGTGTGGATCGACGAGCAGTCGCTGGAGCTGACCGCACGCGAATTCGGCCTGCTGTCCGCACTGGCGGTGCGTGCCGAACGCATCGTCTCGCGCGCACAGCTGGTCGAAGCGCTGTGCGACTGGGGCCAGGACCTGACCGACAACGGCCTGGACATCGCCCTGCATCGCCTGCGCCGCAAGCTGCAACCCGGCGGCATCGGCATCCGCACCGTACGCGGGCTGGGCTACATGCTGGAAGACGCGCAGGACGACAGCACGCCGTGATCAGTGGCCCGCCCAGCCTGCGCCGGCGCCTGCTCGCCTTCCTGGCGCTGCCGATGCTGGGCCTGTTGATCTTCAACACGGTCCTTGCCTATTACGTTGCGCTGGACTATTCCAATCGCATCCACGACCGCAACCTGATCGACGACACGCATTCGTTCGCACAGATGCTGAGCACCATGCCGGTGACCAGCGACCTGTCTCCGCAGGCGCGCTTCCTGATCGAGTACGACCCCGACGGCCATCGCTACTTCAACGTCGACAGCAGCCGCATGGGTACGCTCAGCGGCAATGCGGACTTCAGCCCGTACGCTCCTTCGCAGGACTGCACCGGTGTGCATCCTGCGCTCTACGACGGTACCCTCAACGGCCAGCAGGTGCGCATGGCCACCGTCTGCACGCAGGCGATGAACGACCCGCAGGACCAGCTGGCGGTGACCGTGGCCGAGAGCATGGCCGACCGCCGACAGCGTGCGCGCGAGATCCTGATGATCATCATCCCGCTGATGACCATGCTGGCGCTGGGTACCGCGGCGCTGGTCTGGTTCGGCGTGACCTATGGCCTGCGCATCCTGACCCCGTTGACTACCCGCCTGGCACAGCGCCGTGGCGAGCTGGCGCCGATCTCCGATGCCGACGTGCCGGAAGAAATCCAACCGCTGATCAGCACCATCGATGGCCTGTTCGCCCGCCAGGCGGAGATGATCACGCTGCAGAACCGCTTCATCGCCGATGCCGCGCATCAGCTGCGCTCGCCCTTGGCCGGCATGGCCCTGCACGTGGACCAGGCGCTGGCACATGGCGACCCGGACACCGTGCGCGAGGCGCTGCAGCACATCCGCCGGCTCAACCAGCGCACCGCGCGGGTCAGCACCCAGCTGCTGGCGCTGAGCCGCGCGCAGACCGTGCCGGAAACCGTCGAAGCGCTGGATCTTGGCACCTTGCTGCCGCAATGGGTGGGCACCCGCGTGCCGGAAGCGATCCGCGATGGCATCGACCTCGGCTACCGCGGCAGCAGCCAGCCGCTGCGTGTGCTCGGCAACGGCGCCCTGCTGCAGGATGCGCTGGACAACCTGATCGACAATGCCCTGCGCTATGCAGGCCGCGGCGCCACCGTCACGGTCGGCGTGCAGGCGCTGGACGACAATGATGTGGAGCTGTACGTGGAGGACAACGGCCCCGGCGTGCCCGAGGACGTGATGCCACGGCTGGGCGAGCGTTTCTTCCGCGCCCCGGGCACCACGTCCAGCGGCACCGGCCTGGGCCTGGCCATCGCCCACGAGGCCGTGGAGCACTTCGGTGGACGCCTGGGCTTCCTCAACCGTGCCGGCGGCGGACTGAAGGTCACCGTCACGCTGCCGCTGCTGAAGGCCCCCTGACCCGGTCCGGGGCGCTGAAAGGCTGGTGAAAATCGCGCTTGCGATCCTGACCATCCCCACTGCCGCCCCGGAGCCGCCAGGTGACCGAAACGCACGACTTCTTCCTCCCCGGTGGCCCGCAGGGCGTGCTGCTGGTTCACGGCCTGACCGGCACGCCAGCGGAAATGCGCATGCTGGGCAAGGGCCTGAACAATGCCGGTTTCACCGTGCACGGCGTGCAGCTGCCCGGCCATTGCGGCAGCGTCGACGACCTGCTGGCGACCACCTGGGAACAGTGGTACCAGGGCGTGGAAGATGCGGCAGCGACCCTGCGCGGCAAGGTTGACCAGCTGTTCGTCGGCGGCCTGTCGATGGGCGCGGTACTGTCGCTGGCATTGGCTGCGCGCCGCCCGGAATGGGTTTCCGGCGTGGGCGTATACGGCGCCACGTTCCGCTACGACGGTTGGAACATTCCGGCCGTGGCCCGCTTCTCGTTCCTGCTGCCGTGGTTCAAGCGCTTCAACATCGGCCGCGATCGCATGTTCATGGAAGAGCCGCCCTACGGCCTGCGTGACGAGCGCCTGCGCGCGCAGGTCAGCGCAGCCATGCTGTCCGGCGACAGCGCCGCCGCCGGCCTGCCGGGCAACCCCTGGCATGCCCTGGCCGAAATGCGCGCCCTGAGCAACTGGACCCGCCGCCACCTGCACCAGGTCACCGCTCCCTGTCTGGTGATGCACGCCCGCGAGGACGACGTGGCCAGCATGGGCAACGCCGAGCTGGTGATATCGCGGGTCAGCGGCCCGAAGGAACTGGTGGTGCTGGAAGACAGCTACCACATGATCACCATCGATCGCGAACGGCGCGACGTGATCCGTCGCAGCGCGCGCTTCTTCAGCGAGATCGGTGAACGCAGCGGCGTCCTCAAGGCGGTGGCCTGAAATGGGGTCACTCGCCACGCTGTTGTGGCTGGTCAACGTGGTGCTCGATACCGGTGGCCAGCTTGCGTTCAAGGCCGCCGCCAGCGACCCGAATGAAGCAGAGGGCCTGCAGCGCTGGAAGCACATGCTGAGCCGGCCCTGGTTGTGGTTGGGAATCGCCTGCTATGTGCTCGAGTTCGTCGCCTGGATCGCGTTCCTGTCACTGGTGCCGTTGTCCAAGGGCGTGCTGCTCGGCTCGATCAACATCGTCGCGCTGATGATCGCCGGCCGCATACTGTTCCGCGAGAAACTGACACCGCTGCGGGTGACCGGCATGCTGCTGGTCACTGCCGGCGTGGCGGTGGTGGGGGCCGGCTCGTGAGGCGCCTGTATGTGATCGGTTTCCCGCTGCTGATGGCCTTCGATACGCTGGCCCAGCTGTGCTTCAAGTACGCCGGAGATGCCGCGCTGCCGGTCGAAGCCAATACCGCCTGGCTGTTGCGCGTGCTGTCGCAGCCCTGGGTGTACGGCGCGATCCTCGGCTACGTGGGCGCGTTCTTCACCTGGATGAGCCTGCTGCGCCACGCGCCGATCGGACCTGCCTTCGCGGCCTCGCACCTGGAGGTGATCAGCGTGCTGCTGCTGTCGGCGTGGCTGTTGAATGAACCACTGACGCTGCATCATCTGCTCGGTGCGGTACTGATCGTGGCCGGCATCGTCTGCCTCGGCCGTGCCGAGGCGGACGACCCGCACAGCCCTACCGAAGCCACGACGTGAGCGCGTTGCGATGAGCCTGTTCGCGCGCGAACTGCCGCCCACTGCTGGCCTGCCAATGCAGGCCAGCGACTTCCTTCCCGGCGGTGGCGACCTGCGCGAGATCCTGGCCAGCCAACTGGGTACCCCTCCGCTGCAGCTGACCTGCTCCGGCACCCACGCGCTGCTGATCGCGCTGCGTACGCTGCGCAGGCGCGCGCCCAGGCGCGATACCGTGATCATGCCGGCCTATACCTGCCCACTGGTACCGATCGCGGTGCACAGCCTGGGCCTGCGTGTGCAGCTGTGCGACACCCGTCGCGGTCATTTCGACTTCGATCCGGGCCAGCTCAAGCGGCTGGCCGATGGGCGCACGCTTGCGATCCTGCCTACCCACCTGGGAGGACGCATTGCCGATGTGGATCTGGCCAATGAAGTGGCGCGCGCCGCGGGCGCCTGGGTGATCGAAGATGCCGCACAGGCGCTGGGTGCACGGGTCGGCAACAGCAGTGTCGGCCTGCGTGGCGATATCGGATTCTTCAGCCTCGCCGCTGGCAAGGGCCTGAGCCTGCATGAAGGCGGCCTGCTGGTCAGTCGTGACGATGCGTTGCGCGCGGCACTGGCCGAGCATGCCGCCGAGCAGACGCGTTTCAACCTTCGGTGGGAGCTGCTGCGCAGCGTTCAGCTGCTCGGCCTGGCCGCCTGCTACCGCCCGCCGTTGCTGTCGCTGGTGTATGGCAATCCGCTACGCCGTGCGCTGCAGCGTGGCGATCTCGAAGAAGCGGTGGGTGACATCTTCGCGCTGGATATCCCGCAGCACCGGGTCAGCCGATGGCGGCAGAACATCGGAGCCAATGCCGCGCGGCGCCTGCCTGCCTTCCTGCAGGCTGGACGCCTGCGCGCCCTGCAACTGCGGGTGCAGTTGGCGCAACTGCCGGCGGTGGAAGTGGTCGATGGACTGGCCGGTACCGGCGGCACCTGGCCGATGCTGATGCTGCTGCTGCCCAGCCAGCAGGCCCGCGATGGCGTGCTGAAAGAGCTGTGGCCGCGCGGGCTCGGAGTCAGCCGCATGTTCATCCATGCCCTGCCCGACTACACCTACCTGCGCGGCATCGTGCCGGGTGACCCGATGCCCAACGCGCGCGACTTCGCCGCACGCATGCTGACGCTCGGCAACAGCGCCTGGCAGACCCGTAAAGACACCGCCGAAATCCTGCAGGCACTCGCCCGGGCCTGACCTTCAGGCGCAGGCATGACCTGCGCCACACGCATTCATCCCTGCACCTTCCTGAACGCTTTCCCCGGCCGGAAATGCGAGCTTTCAACAGGAAAGGAACGAGAAAGGCTGCCTGCCTACATTGAGCCTGCCCCGGCATCGCGCCGGACGTTTCTTTCATCGACGGACCTGCCCATGCGCTGGAGCATCCTGTGTGACTTCGATGGCACCATCAGCCTCGAAGATGTCATCGACTCGCTGCTGGAGAAGTACGGCCAGCCGGGCTGGCAGGCGCTGGAAGACCAGTGGAAGTCGGGAAAGATCGGCTCGCGCGAATGCATGCAGGGCCAGGTGCGGTTGTTGAAGCTCGACCCGGCCACGCTCGACGCCCACCTGGACCAGGTGCAGATCGATCCGGGTTTCTCCGCCTTCGTCACCCGTGCCGACCAGCTCGGCCTGCCGCTGCGCATCGTCAGTGATGGTCTGGACTATGCGATCCACCGCATCCTCGCCAACCATGGCCTGCCGCCGCTGCCGGTGGTGGCCAACCACCTGCGCTGGTGCGATGACCATTGGGAACTGGAATCGCCCTACCAGGCCGAAGGTTGCCGCAGCGGCACCTGCAAATGCACCTGCGCCGCACAGGCACGCGCCAAAGAAGCACCGCGCGTGCTGATGATCGGCGATGGCAGCTCGGACTTCTGCGTGTCCGAAGACGCCGACTTCGTGTTCGCCAAGCGTCGCCTGATCACCCATTGCAGCAATGCCGGCATCGAGCATGCCGCCATCGACACCTTCCACGATGCAATCGCACTGTTGCCGCGCCTGCTTGATGGCAGCCTGCTGCAGCCACGTCGCATCGACGCCAGCCCGCAGCCTGCCGCACTGCCGCTGCTGCTGGCCACCGCCTGAGCACTCCCTTCCAAGCACGCCCCCTGTTGTCCTCTTTCGAACGTCCTTCACGGAACCGAACTGCATGAACATTTTTGACAAGAACGCCGACGCAGCCGCCTCCGACGCGCAGCTGCTGGCCGACGAAGCCCGTTACAGCTCCTTCGGCGACACCGTCCACTACGTCGACCCGCCGAAGATCTTCCAGCGCGGTGAAGGCAGCTACATGTTCGACGGTGCGGGCGTGCCCTACCTCGACCTGCAGATGTGGTACTCGGCCTGCAACTTCGGCTACAGCAACAAGCGCCTGAACGACGCGCTGAAGGACCAGATCGACACCCTGCCGCAGGTGGCCAGCCAGTACCTGCACCCGACCCGCGTGCAGCTGGCCAAGACCATTGCCGTGGACATGCACGAGAAGTTCGGCCTCGACGGCCGCGTGCATTTCAACGTCGGCGGCGCGCAGGCCATTGAAGACTCACTGAAGATCGTGCGCAACGCGCGTGGCGGCAAGAGCCTGATGTTCGCCTTCGAAGGTGGTTACCACGGCCGCACCCTGGGTGCGTCGTCGATCACCTCCAGCTACCGCTACCGCCGCCGCTACGGCCACTTCGGCGAGCGCGCGATGTTCATCCCGTTCCCGTACCCGTTCCGTCGCCCGAAGGGCATGACCCCGGACGAGTATTCCGACCACTGCGTGTGGCAGTTCGAGCGCCTGTTCGAAAGCGAGTACAACGGCGTGTGGGATCCCAAGGTCGGCCAGGCCGAGTACGCCGCGTTCTATGTCGAGCCGATCCAGGGCACCGGCGGCTACGTCATCCCGCCGCGCAACTTCTTCACCGGCCTCAAGCGCGTGCTGGACAAGTACGGCATCCTGATGGTCGTCGATGAAATCCAGATGGGCTTCTGGCGCACCGGCAAGCTGTGGGCGATCGAGCACTTCGGCGTGACCCCGGACGTGCTGGTGTTCGGCAAGGCGCTGACCAACGGCCTGAACCCGCTGTCGGGCCTGTGGGCGCGCGAAGAGCTGATCAACCCGACCGTGTTCCCGCCGGGCTCCACCCACTCCACCTTCAACTCCAACCCGCTGGGCACCCGCCTGGGCCTGGAAGTGCTGAAGCTGGGCAAGGAAATGGATTACGAGCGCACCGTGCCGGAAAAGGGCGCGTACTTCCTCGACGGCCTGCGTGGCCTGCAGAAGCGCCACCCGGAAATCGGCGATGTCGACGGCCTGGGCCTGGCCCTGCGTGCGGAAATCTGCCAGACCGACGGCTACACCCCGAACAAGGAACTGCTGGACCGCATGGTCGACATCGGCCTGGCCGGTGACCTGCTGCACGACGGCAAGCGCATGGGCCTCGTGCTCGACGTGGGTGGCTGGTACAAGAACGTGATCACCTTCGCGCCGTCGCTGGACATCAGCTACGAAGAGATCGACCTGGCGATCACCCTGCTCGACCAGGCGCTGACCAAGGCCAAGGGCTGAGGTCGGATGCGCTGCCGGTTCCCGTGCCGATGGAGATGACGTCACGTGCATCCAGCACTGCGCTGGAACCGGCCGCGCTGTTGGAAGGCTTCCTGGCCCACCCGCCGCTCGGTTTCGAGGCAGGCCGGCTGCCCAGTGGCCTGCCGACCTTCCGTGCGCCGCTGGACCTGACCACCACGATGGACGACGCACTCCGCGGCAAGCTGCTCGGCCTGCCGCTGTCGCGCCTGTGGCGGCCGTGGATCACCTGGCAGACCCGCTTCATCGGTGCCACCAGCACCGAGTACACCCCGCTGCCGGCGCACGTCGCGCCGGAGGCACTGGCCGAGGACGTGACGCGTCACGCGACCGGCGATACGCGCCTGCTGGTGGTCAAGGACCTGGCCATCGATTCACCGCTGCTGGACGACGCCGCCAACGCACACAGCGGCGCGTTCCTGCAGGCATTGCTGGAGCGCGGCTTCGTTGAACTGGAAGGCATGCCGCTGGCCTGGGTGGCGATCGATTTCGATTCGCTCGACGGCTATCTCGGCCGCCTGTCGTCCTCGCGCCGCAAGAACATCCGGCGCAAGCTGCGCTCGCGTGATGACCTGCAGATCGACTGCGTAGCCACTGGTGATCCGGCGCTGGCCGACCCGCAGCTGCAGGCCGAACTGTACGCGCTGTACCTGGGCGTGTTCGCGCAGAGCGCGGTGCATTTCGACCAGCTCGACCTGCCCTATTTCCAGTACCTTCTGGCCGACAGCCAAGGCCAGGGACGGATGTTCCTGTACCGCCACCAGGGCCAGCTGATCGGCTGGAACCTGTGCTACGTGCATGCCGGCAAGCTGGTGGACAAGTACATCGGCCTGGCCTATCCGCAATCGCGCGAGCACAACCTGTACGCGGTGAGCTGGATGCACAACCTCGAGTACGCGCTGCAGCACGGCCTGAGCCACTACGTGGCCGGCTGGACCGATTCGCGGATCAAGGCCGAACTGGGTGCCAGCTTCACCTCCACCCGGCATGCGATCCACGCCCGTTCCCCGCTGCTGCGTGCTGCCCTGCGCAGGCTGGCACCGTACCTGCAGGGCGAACCTGATGGAGGCGGTTGAACGATGCCGTTGCGTTCCCCGCTGATCCTGGACCTGGACGGTGGCGTGCTGCCGCTGCCACAAGCGCAGACCCTGGCCCTGTCGCAGTGGCACGATCCACTGCGCTTCGCCTGCAGCAATGCGACCCTGGAGCGTTTCGCCACTGAAGTGCTGGCACCGCTGCCCGCGCAGCTCGGCACGGTGATGCTCGGCAGTGGCGACTTCCATCACCTCAGCCTGCCGCTGCTGCAGCGCATGCGCATGCAGGCGCCGTTCCAGCTGGTGGTGCTGGACAACCATCCGGACAACATGCGTTTCCCGTTCGGCATGCACTGCGGTTCGTGGGTGAACGCCGCCAGCAAGCTGCCACAGATCTCGCACATCCACGTGCTCGGCATCACCTCCAGCGACATCGGCCTCGGCCATGCCTGGGAGAACCACTGGCGCCCGCTGATGAGCGGCCGGCTGACGTACTGGTGCATGGACGTGGACGTGGGCTGGGGTCACCGCCTGGGCATGGGCCATGCATTCCGCCGCTTCGAGCATCCGGAGGCGCTGGTCGCCGCATTCGCCGCCGAGCAGGCCAAGTCGCCGCAACCGACCTACCTGTCGATCGACAAGGACGTGTTCGCCGAGGACGTTGCCCGCAGCAACTGGGACCAGGGCCGCTTCCAGCTGGAACACGCACTGGTGGTGATCGAAGCGCTGCGCGCCGGTGGCCTGGCCGGCAGTGACATCACCGGCGAAGTGTCGCTGGCCCACTACCAGAGCCGCTTCAAGCGCTGGCTGTCGTCGCTGGATGGCCAGCCTGACGTCAGCGCCGGGGATCTGCCGGTGTGGCAGGCGCGGCACCAGCAGGTGAACCGGGAGCTACTGGCGGCGATGGCCTCGGTGCCGACCGCCTGCTGACCGCTTCTGGTCGTGCCGGCCGCTGGCCGACGTGGCTTCGGTTCGGTAGTGCCGGCCGCTGGCCGGCAATGCCAACCAAGGTTGGCAACTACCAGGCCCAGGCAGAGTCGGTAGTGCCGGCCGCTGGCCGGCAACCTCATTGTTCCCAGTTCCACGAGGATGCCGGCCAGCGGCCGACACTACACTGGGTTCCCACCCCAGGAGCCCTCGCCATGCCCCAGACCGTCATCCCGCAACTGCGCATGCGCCACGCCGATACCACCGTGCCGTTCTACGTACAGGGGCTCGGTTTCGTGGTTGACTGGGAACACCGCTTCGAACCCGGCTTCCCGCTGTTCGCCCAGCTCACCCGCGACGGCCAGACGATCTTCCTCACCGAACACAGCGGTGACTGCGAGGTCGGCGGCGCGGTGTACTTCATCGTCGACGACGTCGACAGCCTGCACCGCGCCTTCAGTGCCGCCAACGTGCCGATCGAGCAACCGCCACACGACACCGAATGGGGCAGCCGGGAGATGCTGCTACACGACCCGGACGGCAACCGCCTGCGCTTTGCCACCGACGCCAGCTGAACCGCCTGGCCTTGAGGTGGATATACGAAACGTATACGCTTCGTATATCGACTCCTCCAGGACCGCCCATGGGCATCGTCAACATCGATGACACCCTGCACGACCAGCTGCGCCGTGCCTGCACCGTTTCCAGCCGCTCGATCAATGCCCAGGCCAATTTCTGGATCAGGGTCGGCATGCTGTGCGAGCTGAACCCCACGCTCAGCTTCCAGGACATCGTCGCCAGCGAACTGCGGGCGGCGGGCGTGCAGCCGCCGCTGTTGTCGCCGGGCCGGGCCTGAGCCAATGGCGATCATCAAGCGTCCCGACGAGATCGCGCTGATGGCCGAATCCGGCCGCCTGCTGGCGCAGGTGTTCGCCGCACTCGACCGGCTGCCGCTGCAGGGCCGTAGCACCATGGAGATCAACGATTTCGTCGAACGCATGATCGTCGATGAACTGCAGGCGCGGCCGGCCAGCAAGGGCCAGTACGGCTTCCCGTACGTGCTCAACACCTCGATCGACAACGTCATCTGCCACGGCGTGCCCAGCTCCACCGACGTGCTGCGCAGCGGCCAGATCGTCAACCTCGACATCACCCTGGAGAAGAACGGCTACATCGCCGACTCCAGCACCACCTATCTGGTCGGTGAGGTCGACTACGCCGCGCGCAGGCTGGTGCAGACCACCTACCAGGCGATGTGGAAAGGAATTGCCGCCGTGCGTCCTGGTGCGCGGCTGGGCGACATCGGCCACGCCATCGCCCGCCATGCGCGCAGCCACGGCTACAGCGTAGTGAAGGAATACTGCGGCCACGGCATCGGCCAGGAGATGCACGAGGAACCGCAGATCCTGCACTACGGCCATTCCAATACCGGCATGGTGCTGGAAGAAGGCATGGTGTTCACCATCGAACCGATGCTCAACCAGGGAAAGCCGGCCATCCGCCAACAGCCTGACGAATGGCCGGTCTACACCCGCGACGGCAAGCTGTCGGCGCAGTTCGAGCACACCGTGGCGGTCACCCGCAGCGGCGTGCGCGTATTGACCCTGCGCCCCGGCGAAACGCCGTTGTGCGTCATCGACCGGATGGCGATCGACTGACCTCAGTACTTCCTCGCCTCGATGCCCCTCTTGCATGACATGCGACAGATGTCGCACACTCGCGACATCAATCGCACGCACAGGTCTGGCCATGCCCCGCCCCCCAACACCTTCGAACGCCGAACTGGAGTTGTTGAAGTGCCTGTGGCGCGATGGCGCCTGCAGTGCGCGTGAACTGCACAACGCGGCAGCTGCTGCACTGGACTGGTCGTATTCGTCCACGCGCAAGACGCTGGAAAGGATGGTCGACAAGGGGCTGGTGAAAGAGGGCAGCCAGCACGGCCTGAATGTCTACAGCGCCCAGGTCGGCAAGGTGGCCACCCTGGCCGCACTCAGTGCCGACTTCGCTCGCCGCGTACTGGAGATCGACGGGCCGCTGCCGACCCAGGCCTTCGCCGAAAGCCGCCTGCTGAGCGACAAGGAAATCGAGCAACTGCAGGCGCTGCTGCTCCAGGGCGACGAGGACCAGCCATGAGCCTGTCATCAACCGGCCTGTGGATGATCAGCCTCACTGCAAGCCTGTTCGGGGCTGGCCTGGTCTGGTACGGCGCGCAACTGTTGCAGCGCCAGCTCGGGCTCTCGCATGCGTCGGCGCGTTTCTGGCTGGGGGCGTGGTTGTGCGCTGTGCTGCCCCCCTTGCTGGCGCTGATGCTGCCGATGCAGGCCGCGCCGCTGCAGGAGCTGTCCAGCACATTGCCGGTTGCGCTGGACAGCGGCACCGGCGCACTGCTGTCCGTGCAGCTGCCTGC
This sequence comes from Stenotrophomonas maltophilia, assembly GCF_004920835.1. Taxonomy (GTDB): domain Bacteria; phylum Pseudomonadota; class Gammaproteobacteria; order Xanthomonadales; family Xanthomonadaceae; genus Stenotrophomonas; species Stenotrophomonas maltophilia_AQ. The sequence continues at coordinate 125,113 of NZ_QFHO01000009.1, read as the reverse complement.
ACTCGCGGCGACCGAACCCTTGATGGCCTGGCTGACGCCACTGCTGCTGACCGTCCATATCGCAGGGGCCCTGCTGGCCCTCGCTCGGTGGGCGTTGGCCAGCCGCCGGCTGCGCGCCCTGTTGCGCGAGAGTCAGCCGCTGCAGTCAATGCAACTGCCGGGACCGCAATCGCGCCAGATCATGCGGGAGCTGCAGCAGAAAGGGGTCGCGCTGCGTTTTGTAGCCGGCAACGGCACGCCGTTTGCCCTGTGCAGGCCGCAACCACAGATCATCCTGCCGGCGGCCAGCCTGGCCCTGCCGGATCGAACGCTACGCCTGGTCATTGGCCATGAGGCGGCCCATCTGCAGCGCCGCGATCCCCAGCGCGCTGCATTGATGCGACTGGTCGGTGCGCTGTACTGGTTCAATCCGTTCGTACGACGCATTGCCGCGCGCGTGCAGCTGGCCGCCGAGTTGCAATGCGATGCGCGTGCACTGGCCGAGGGGGGCGCCAGCAACGATGGCCGCCTGTTGGCCCACGCCTATATCCAGACACTTCGCCATGCTACGGGAGAGCAACCAGCCAGTGCCCTGACCCATCGCGATTTCGGCGGCCACCAGCTACGCCTGCAGCATATGCTGCAGGGCGATGCGGGTCGCCGCCCCGGTATCACCAGCGTCCTGCTGCTGGTCGCGCTGGGCGCCGCCTGCACGGTCGGTCTGGCCACCGTCCAAGCCGCCGCGATGGCAGGGCCGCCGTCTCTTCCGCTGCCATTGCCGGTCACATCAGTAACAGTCCTGGAAGAAGCGCTGCCGCCAGCCCCTTCATTCGCTGCGCCGCTGTCCAATACGCGGGTTACCAGCGTATTCGGTCATGTTTCCGACTTCCGCCAGCGCGCCCATCGCGGCACCGACTTCGCCGCGCGCCGAGGCACCGCCGTGCTCGCCCCCGCCGACGGCACAGTGATCGCTGCCACCCACGCCTATCCCGATGGCGCCAACTACGGCACGGTTGTCGTGATTGATCATGGCGCTGGCTGGCAGTCGCTGTTTGCGCACCTGCAGGACTTCGCCGTACAGCCAGGCCAGCGCGTGCGCAGGGGCGATCCCATCGCCCGCAGCGGCAACACGGGGCGCACCACCGGCCCACACCTGCACATGGAACTGCTGCGCAACGGAACACGAGTGGACCCCCAGGACTGGCTGCAGTAATGCACTGATCGGCGCTCTGCCGCCGCCTCCATGCATCGTTTCGATACCCGGCCGCGGGAGGACCTGCTGCGGCCCGCTGTCCCGCCGTGACAAAGGAACTGCACGACCATGCGACGATCATCGCCTTCCCCGACAACGCTGCGGCCACACACTGGCATGTGGCTCACTATTGGCTGCCTGATGGCGCCAGCGAATGCTGCGGCCCTTCCACCAACGACACCCGCCCCTTCAAACACGACCGATCTGGATGCAGTGCACGTCCAAGCCGAGCGTTACGATGCTCGCCGTGACGACACCGCGAGTCGCATCGTGGTGGACCGCGAGGCACTGCAACGGCATGGCGACACCGACCTGCTGGAGGCACTCAAGCGCTTGCCCGGCATCAGCGTTTCCAGTGGTGCTCCGGGCCGCCCAGGCAGCGTATCACTACGCGGCCTGGGCACCGGCTACACGCAGATCCTGCTGGACGGCCAGCGTACGCCCGCTGGCTTCAGCCTGGACTCGCTGGCCACCGATCTGATCGAGCGCATCGAAATCCTGCGCGCGCCTACTGCTGACCAGGGCATGGGTGCCGTCGCCGGTACACTCAACATCGTCACCCGCGCGCCGATTGCAAAAGACAGCCAGCGACTGACACTTTCATGGGCCGAAAATCAGGGTCGCAGCACCCCATCGGCAAGCTGGCGGCAGACCCATGCCGGCCTGGACCGAGATCTTGCACTGACCGCCACAGCTACTGCCCGTGGCTTCCTGGTGGAGGAACGCAGCAGAGAAGATGCTTGGGATGGTGTTGGCGCGCCGTTGCTGCATCGACAATCCCGCCTGCGCGCCACCGGGCATCGTGACAGCGTCTCGCTCGCCCCCTCACTGACGCTCAGAACCAGCGAGGACACCACTCTTTCACTGCAGGCCCTGGTGGATGCATCCGACTTCCGTCGCGACATGTACATCGATTGGGAAACGGCGCTGGGTGCGGAACTGCGTACTCCACATTACCAGCAGCGCACGCGCCTGCGCCTTGACCAGGGCCAGGCCAGCGCGGAATGGGAGAAGGAGCTACCGGACGGCGGCAGCCTGAACCTGCGTCTGGCACTGGATGGCAACCGCGAAAACTACCGCTTCCGCGAGCAGGGACAGGATGCGGGGCAGCAGGACAACCTTCTCGATCGCACCGATGCGCAGCTGCATGTGCTGGGCGGCACTACCCGCGTGCAGTGGACTCTGCCGGCGCGGGGTCGCCATACATTGCAGGTCGGTGCCGAAAGCAGCATGGATTCGCGCCGCGAATCACGCCTGCAGCAACTCCGGTATTCCCCGGATGAACCATCGACGATCAGCGACCTTTCCTTTGATGCGCGCCTGCACCGCATCGCCGTCTATGCGCAGGACGAGTTCCCACTGGGAACGCGCAGCGCCTTCTATGTCGGCGGTCGCTGGGAACAACTGCAGACCCGCAGCGAAGGGCGTGGCTTCGCTGCGATGCGTCACCGGGCCAACGTTTTCACGCCGGTCCTGCAGGGTCTCTGGAAGCGCGCAAAGGGCAAGGACCAGCTACGGGTATCACTGAGCCGCAGTTTCCGCGCACCGGCGCTGCGCTCACTGGTCCCGCGGCCGTATACCTCCACCAACAACCGCCCACTGAACCCCGACGAGATCGGGAATCCAGCGCTGCGTCCGGAGCTGGCCTGGGGTCTGGATGCGGCCTGGGAAATGCATGGCCGTGAAGATACACAGGGGAGCATCGGCGGTTACCTGCGCCGCATCGACGCGCCGATCCGCAATGAAACCATCCTGCGTGAAGGGCGTTGGCTATCGACGCCGGTCAACGGTACGCGCGCCATGGCCTGGGGAATCGAAATGGATGGCAGGATGCCGCTGGCTCGTCTGTACCGCAGAGGTCCGGATATCGAGCTGCGCGGCAACGCCACCTGGAACCACTCCCGGGTCAGGGATATTCCCGGGCCTGACAATCGGATCGAAGACCAGGTGCCATTCACCGCCAGTGCGTCGCTCGATTACCGCATTTCATCGCGCTGGAGCAGTGGCCTGGCGTACACCCATCGCAGCGGAGGCAGAATACGCTACAGCCTGAGCGAGCTGGACATCACGTCCTATCGACGCGAGCTGGAGGCTTGGGCGCAGTACGCAAGCGAACGGCGCGGCAAGCTGCGCTTGACCGCCTCGAACCTGTTGGCGCAGGACCTCGAGACCGGCCAGTGGCGTTTCGACGAAGGCGGATCGCAGGTACTTCGCAACATCCGACGTTCCGTGCCCGGTCTTCGCCTGCAATGGGAGCTCCCGCTGTGATCAGCATATGCACGGGGTACAACTCAAACGCGCAGCACCCGGCCGCGTGAACCGTATCGGTGGAACACACACGCAACACCGGCGTGCGTCATGCACTCATGGCGAGAGCGGACGCAACAGCAGCAGCGTGGCGAGGCAGAACATGAAGACCGCCACGCCTGCGTCGAGCACACGCCACGCAGCCGGCCTGTGGAACACCGGCTGCAGGATGCGCGCGCCATAGCCCAATGTGCAGAACCAGGCCACGCTTGCAACGCAGGCACCGGCGGCGAAGGCCCAGCGCAGATCGCCGGGGTAACGCGTGGACAGGCTGCCCAGCAGCACGACGGTATCCAGATAGACGTGCGGGTTGAGCAGGGTGAAGGCCAGGCAGGTCATCAGCACCTGCCGTCCACTGCCGCCCTGCGCCTTGGCGGCGGCCAGCGCACTGCCACCCTGCCACGCACGCAGCCCCGCCTGCAGGCCGTACCAGAGCAGGAATGCCGCGCCACCGAAGCGCAGCACCTGCAGCAGCAGCGGCCACTGCAGCACCAGCGCGCCCATCCCGCCCACGCCGGCCAGGATCAGCATGATGTCTGCGCCGGCGCAGGCCAGTACCACTGTTCCCACATGATGCTGCTGCAGGCCCTGGCGCAGCACGAAGGCGTTCTGCGCACCGATGGCGATGATCAGGCCGGCGCCTGCGAACAGGCCGGCGGCGGTAGCGGCAATCCACATCAGGGACGGGCCAGGCAGTGAAGGGACGCGCAGGGTGCGGCCAACGGTCCTGTTAAGACAATCTGTTTTTTCTTTATCCTGTGCAGAAAAACTGAAGAGGCTTCCGCGTGGACCTGGTACATCCGCAACTTGCCGCCTTCGCTGCGGTGCTGGAAGAGGGCAGCTTCGAGGCTGGGGCACGCCGCCTGTCGATCAGCCCGTCGGCACTTTCGCAGCGGATCAAGGCACTGGAGGATCGGCTCGGCCAGGTGCTGGTCGTGCGCCAGGCACCGTGCCGGCCCACCGCCGCAGGTGAAGCGCTGCTGCGCCGGGTACGGCCGATGCAGGCGCTGGAGGCCGAGGCACTGGCCGAGCTGTTGCCCGAACGCGGCAGCGATGCCGCGCGCACACCGATCCCCTTGGCGGTCAATGACGACTCGCTTGATACCTGGTTCGTGCCAGCCATCGCCGAACTGCACCAGCGCCATGGCTACCTGTTCGACCTGCGCATGGACGACCAGGATCACACCCTGCAGCTGCTGCGCGATGGCAGCGTGCTCGGCGCGGTCACCGCCGAAAGCCAGCCGGTGAAAGGCTGCAACGTGCACCCGCTCGGCGCGATGCGCTACCACGCTGTCGCCTCGCCCGGCTTCGCCCGCCAGTACTTCAGCGACGGCATGCAGGCTGCGGCACTGGCGCGCGCACCGATGCTGGTGTTCAACCGCAAGGATGAACTGCAATGGCGCTTCGTGCGGCGCCTGACCCGCGCCCGCCTGCAGCCACCGCTACACTACCTGCCTTCCTCCACCGGTTTCGTCGAAGCCGCTGGGTGCGGACTCGGCTGGGGCATGGCCCCGGAAACCCTGGTCGCGCCCGCCGTGCGCGCGGGCCGCGTGGTGGTACTGGAACCCCGCCGCTGGCTCGATGTGCCGTTGTACTGGCAGCATGCCGCCGTACGCTCAAGCACGCTGCAGCACATCACCCAGGCACTGCGCACTGCGGCCAGCGGCACCCTACGATGAGGACAATCCAATGACCGCAGACCCGGGCTTCACGCCGCGCGCACTACCGTTTGCGCACTTCTTCACCATTGGGACGGCATGGGCGTGATCGGCCGACGTACAAGGATGCACTGCGCGAAGGCCGCGCTGGCGCTGGCAGCCTGCCTGCCACTGGCTGCAGCGGCGCAGACTCTCACCGATGCACCCGCATTGGACTGGGAACAGGCTCGGCAGCGGCTGGAGCAGGTCTCCGACGCACTGGCCGCCTCCGATGCCGCCGTACGCAACAAGCAGGACCTGCAGGAAGCCACGCGCCTGCTGCGCCTGCCGGAGATCACCGGCGAGGTACGCCGCCTGCAGTTCCAGAAGACCCTCACCCTGCCACTGGGTTCGCTGGCGCCGGTGGCCGAGGCCTATGGCATCGACTCGCCGCTGTCATTCACCGAACGCGACTGGCGTACCCGGCCCGTGGTCACTGCGGTGCTGCCGTTGTACACCGGCGGCGTGATTCCGGCCGCGCAACGTGCCGCCAGCGCTGCCCACGAGCAGGCCAGCGCCGAGCGCGAGGCTCAACGCCAATCGCTGACCGTGCAGCTGGCCCAGGCCTATTTCGGCCAGCGCCTGGCCGAGCAGGCGGTGGAGGTGCGGCGCGACGTGCGCGATGGCCTCAACCGCCACCTGTCCGACGCGGAGAAGCTGGAACGTGAGGGCTTCGCCACCCGTGCACAGCGCCTGCAGGCCACCGTGGCCCGCGACAAGGCCGAGCGCGAGTACCAGAAGACAATGAACGACCTGGCCACGCTGAAGGCGGCGCTGGCCACACTGCTGCGCAGTGGTGGCGAAGTACAGCCGGTATCACCGCTGTTCGTGCAGCGCGTGCCGCTGGATCCGGTCACCAGCTTCGAGCGCACCGCGCAGGCACGCCAGCCGCAGATCGCACGCCTGCGGGCGATGGTGGCGCAGGCCGAACAGGGCGTGCGCGTGCAGCAGGCCAAGCTGAAACCGCAGATCTTCGCCTTCGGCCAGTACGACTTCCGTCGCCGCGACGAGATGCTGACCGATCCGGACTGGGCGTTCGGCATCGGCCTGAAGTACACCTTCCTGTCGCCAAACTCGCGACCGGCGCAGATCAGCGCCGCGCGTGCGCAGCAGGACCAGGCCGAAGCGGGCCTGCGTGAGGCCGAGAACCAGGTCGCGCTGGGCGTGCGCAAGGCCTGGAACGAGCTGGAAACCGCGCGTCAGCAGTACGTGCTGCTCGACAGCAGCATTGCCCAGGCACAGGAAAACCTGCGCCTGCAGGAGTTGGCGTTCCGCGAGGGCCAGGCCACCTCGCTGGATGTGATCGATGCACGGCTCGGCCTCGGCGGCGCCCGCGTCGAGCGCGCGCAGGCCGCCTATCAATACGATATTGCGCTGGCACAGTTGCTGGAGATAAGTGGACAGATGGACCGTTTCGAAGAATTCCGGCGCCGTGCGGACGAGGTGATCGACCATGAGTGATGTGCTGCACGACGATGCGACGACGCCCCCGGGCAAGCGCCGGTTGGGACCGATCCTGATAGTGGTGCTGCTGGTCGTGGTGGTGCTCGGCCTGTGGCTGGCCTGGCGCAGCCCAGGCGACCAGATCCAGGGCATGGCCGATGCGGACACCATCAACGTGGCCGCCAAGATCACCGCGCGCGTGGCCGAGCTGAAGGTGCGCGAGGGCGACCGCGTGCAGCCCGGGCAGGTGCTGTTCCTGCTCGACAGCCCCGAAGTGGCCGCCAAGGAACAGCAGGCGCACGGTGCATTGGCCGCCGCACAGGCGGTGGCCGACAAGGCCGACGAAGGCGCGCGCAGCGAAGACATCCGCGCAGCCGAAGCGAACTGGAAGCGGGCCGAAGCCGGTGCGACGCTGGCTGAAGCCACCTACCGGCGCGTGCAGAACCTGTTCAACGAAGGAGTGATGACCCGGCAGAAGCGCGATGAAGCGCATGCCCAGGCCACCAGTTCGCGCGAACTGGCACGTGCCGCCCGCGCGCAGTACGACATGGCGTTGGCCGGTGCACGCGAGCAGGACAAGCGTGCCGCGCAGGGCCAGGTGCAGCAGGCACAGGGCGCGGTGGCCGAAGTCAACGCTGCGCGTGTCGAGGTGGAAGGGCGCGCACCGGTGGCCGGCGAGATCAACAAGCGCATGGCCGACCCGGGCGAACTGGTGCCGGCCGGCTACCCGGTGTTCACCCTGGTCGACATTGATCGCATGTGGGTGGCGATGAACCTGCGCGAATCGCAGATGCAGGGCCTGAAGGTCGGCAGCAAGCTGCGCGGCAGCGTGCCGGCGCTCGGCCAGGACGGCGAATTCGAGGTCTACTTCATCAACCCGGCCGGCGACTATGCAACCTGGCGTACCACCCGCCAGTCGTCCGGCTACGACGTCCGCAGCTTCGAGGTGCGGGTGCGCCCGGTACGCCGCATCGAGGGCTTCCGCCCGGGCATGAGCGTGCTGTTCGCATGGCCCCAGCACTGAGCCCCGACCGCGGCGGCTTCGCCGGCTCCTGGCGGCGCGAACTGCGTGCGCTGCGCGGCAGCCGCGCCGATCTGATGCTGGTCACCTTGCTGCCGCTGTTGATGCTGGCCGTGATGGCGTGGATGTTCACGCCCTCGGTGATGCGCGACATCCCGATCTCCGTGGTCGACCTCGACCACAGCAGCGACAGCCGCCTGCTGCTGCGTATGCTCGATGCCAGTCCCGGCGTGCGCATCGCCAGCCAGCCGGCGAACCTGGAAGACGCACGCTCGCAGCTGCGCAGCCTGGACGTGTTCGCCATCGTGCTGGTGCCGCGCGACGTCACCCGGCAGGCGCTGCGTGGCCGCCAGGGCACGGTGTTCGCCTATTACAACGCTACCTACATGACCACTGGACAATCCGCTGCGCGCGATATCGGCGACGCGGTCTCGGCCTGGAACGCGCGCCTGCTGCGCGAGCGCATCGGCCTGCAGGTCGGCCCGGGCAAGCTGCGTGCGGTGCCGATCGCGGTGCAGTCGGACATCCTCTACAACCCTGCACGCAGCTACGAACTGTTCCTGCTGCCGCTGATCTTCCCGGCGGTACTGTCACTGGTACTGGCGCTTGCCGTGGCCGGCAGCCTCGGCCGCGAGATCCGCGACGGCACCCTGCGCGCCTGGCTGGGCCGCACGCCGTGGCCGGCGATCGCCGGCAAGGTCGCGCCATACATCCTGCTGTTCTCGGTGTATGGCGCACTCGGCATCGGCTACCTCGCCTGGCTGCGCGGCGATGGCGTGGCGGGCAGCGTGCTCCTGCTGCTGCTCGCACAACCCTTGTTCTATCTGGCTACCGCCGCCTACGCGCTGTTCTTCGTCGGCGTCACCCGCGACATGGGCACCGCGCTGTCCGCGGTCGGCCTCAGCATCGGCACCGCGCTGGCGTTCTCCAGCGCGACCTTCCCGGTGCTGGACGGCCCGTTGTTCACCCGCATCTGGCACCAGCTGCTGCCACTGAGCGCCTACATCAAGCTGCAGACCCAGCAGCAGTTCATCGGTTCGCCGCTGCTGGTCTCGTCGTGGCCGCTGGCCACGCTGCTGCTGATGTCAGTCGTAGCCGGCGGCATCGGTGGGCTGCGCCTGATCGCCTTCGCGCGTGCGCCCGAGGCCGCACAACCGGCAGGGGCCGACGCATGAGCGCACTGTGGCGCAGCCTGCGGCAGACCCTGATGGCGGTGCTGTGCGACCGCTATGCGATCGTGGTGATGGTCGGCGCGGTGATCCTGTATTCGTTCTTCTACCCGGCCGCATACCGCCACCAGGTGGCCGGCAACCTGCCGGTGCTGGTGGTGGATGAAGACCACAGCGCGACCAGCCGCGAACTGCTGCGCAAGCTCGATGCGCTGCGGGTCGCGCGCGTGGTCGGGCAACCGGCCGACATCGACAGCGCACGCCAACAGCTGGAAGCCGGCCACGCCGAAGGCGTCGTGCTGATCCCGGCCAACCTGGAGCGCGACATCCTGCGCGGCCATCCTGCCAAGCTGGTGCTGCTCGGCAACGGTGCCTACCTGGGCCGCGCCAGCTGGGTGCTGGGCAGCGTGGCCGATGCACTGGGTGCCTTCGGGCGTGACGCCGTGGTCGGCCAGGCCGCCTTCATGGGCGCGCCGCAGGCACCACCGATCACCCTGGTGCAGCGCCCGCTGTACAACACCCAGGAAGGCTACGGCAGCGCCATCGTGCCCGGCGTGGCCGAGCTGATCGTGCACCAGACGCTGCTGATGGGCATCGGCGTCCTGCTCGGCGGCCGCCGCCTCGCACTCGGCCGGCGACTGCGCTTCGACCTCCCGACTTTGGGGGGCATGGCATTGGGCTTCGGCCTGATCGGACTGTTCGGCCTGTTCTACTACGCCGGTTTCACCGCCTGGGTGCAGGACTATCCGCGCGGCGGCAACCCGCTGGGCCAGCTGCTGGGCGGCACCTTGTTCATCGCCGCCACGGTGGCGTTCGGCCTGTTCGTCGGCAGCTTCTTCCGCACCCGCGAGCGTGCGTTCCAGTACATCATTGCCACCTCGATCCCGCTGTTCTTCCTGGCCAACCTGTCGTGGCCGGCGGTGATGACGCCGCAACCGCTGGTCTGGCTGGCGCAGTTGCTGCCGACCACCTCGGGCATCAACCTGATGGTGCGCCTGAACCAGATGGATGCCAGTCTTGCGGAAGTCAGCCACGAGCTGATCACCCTCAGCACCCTGCTGCTGCTCTACGGTGCCCTCGCCGCCTGGCGCCTCCTCGCAAAAAAGGGGACGGAGGGGATTAAGTCGTAAGCGGCCGGTTGGGGGATTGCGACTTAATCCCCTCCGTCCCCTTTTTGCATAACGACGAACGCCGGCGTGGGGCCGGCGTCCGAGTACTGCAGTGTGGAAGGGGTGACGGGTCGATCAATCAGCGGTAGACGCGCTCACAGCGGCGTTCAACCACGCGATCACCATTCTTCTGCTGGCTGTTGCCCTGGATCTGGCGGCCCGCCGCACCACCGGCGACGGCACCCGCCACGGTGGCCAGCTTCTTGCCGTTGCCGCCGCCGACCTGGTTGCCGAGCAGGCCACCGATCACGGCGCCAGTCGCGGTACCCGTGATGCGGTTCGGGTCGCGCGAGTTGCGCTGCACTTCCACGTTCTTGCAGACCACGCGGCTGCCGTCATTGAACTTGCGTCCTTCATCACGTGGTCCGTAGGTCTGTGCGCCGGCAACGGACGATGCCGCCAGCAGCGTGCCCAGCACAAGCAATCGGGTCGAAGTCTTCATGGCCATCTCCTGAGGTCCGGTATGGCACAAGTTTCCTCCCGCGGTTGGCAACCGGAAGTGAAATGCATGTGTCCGCCACTTCATCGGCCATCAGCCGTTCAGGAAGAAAATTCGCGCCCATCGCGATCAGCCATCGCGATGGGCGCCGTCTCCCTGCCGGCATTTCAACCCTGCTAGAACTCTTCCCAGCCGCCCGCATTGGCCGCCAGCGTCGGTTCGATGCGTGGCGACAGCGGTGCAGAACGGCGCACCGGGCTAACAGTGGCAGCCACTGCAGCCAAGGCCGGGCGTACCGCAGCTGCGGCCGTCATTGCGCCGGTGCGGAATACCGATACCGCCTCGGCCAGCAGGTTGGACTGCTCCTCCATCGAGCGTGCGGCGGCGCTCGCTTCTTCCACCAGGGCCGCGTTCTGCTGGGTGGTCTCGTCCATCTGCACCACCGCCTGGTTGACCTGCTCGATACCCGAGCTCTGCTCCTGCGAGGCGGCGGAGATGTCGGCCATGATGTCGGTCACCCGCTGCACGGAGGCCACGATCTCACCCATCGTGGTGCCGGCCTGGCGGACCAGGGCCGATCCGTCGGCGACCTTGCCGACCGAGTCTTCGATCAGGCCCTTGATCTCCTTGGCCGCGCCTGCCGAACGCTGCGCCAGTGTGCGTACCTCGCTGGCAACCACCGCAAACCCCCTGCCCTGCTCGCCGGCACGCGCGGCTTCCACCGCGGCGTTCAACGCCAGGATATTGGTCTGGAACGCGATACCGTCGATGACCGAGATGATCTCAGCGATCTTCTTCGACGACGCCTCGATGGCCGTCATCGTGGTGACCACCTGGCCAACCACCTCGCCGCCCTGCGAGGCGACACCATGCGCGCCGATGGCGAGCTGGTTGGCCTGGCGTGCATGCTCGGCATTCTGCTTCACGGTGGAGGTCAGCTCCTCCATCGATGCCGCCGTCTCTTCCAGGTTCGCCGCCTGCTGCTCGGTACGCCGCGACAGGTCGGTGTTGCCCGAGGCGATCTCACCTGCCGCAAGGTTGATGCTGGATGCACTGGCCTGGATGCGACCGACGATCTGCTTGAGCTGATCGACCGTGGCATTGCAGTCATCACGCATGCGCGCGAACACACCATGGAAATCGCCCTGCATGCGCACGGTCAGGTCACCGCGCGAGATGGCCTGCAGCAGGGTCGAGACCTGTACCAGGTTCTCGTCGGTGGTCTGCATCAGGCGATTGAGCCCCGCCACCATGTCGCGGAAATCGTAGGCGAAGCGATCCTCGTCACCACGCAGGCTGAAGTCACCTGCCGCAGCGGCGGTTGCCAAGCGGCGGATCTCGCTGTTGATCGCCGACAGGCTGCTCTTGGTCTCATCCATCGCCTGGGTGATCGCCGCCTTCTCGCCGGGCAATGGATCCATGTCCACCGACAGGTCGCCACGCGCGTAGTGCTTCATCACCTCGATCAAGCGGTTCTGCACCTGCACGTGCGAGCCGACCAGCGCATTGGTCTCGTGCACCATGCGCCCGTAGTCGCCGGGGAACGCGCTTTCATCCATGCGGTAGCTGAGGCTGCCGGCATCGTGCTGGCGGGCCAGCTCGCCCTGTGCCGCCATCACCGACTGCAACTGTGCCTGCATGCGCTGCATCGACTTCAGCAGCTGGGTCACCTCGTCATTGCCGGTGGCGTCGATGCTGCTGTCCAGACGGCCATTGGCGATGCCATCGGCCAGCTTCACCGCTCCTTCCAGCGGGCGGGTCAGGCTGCGGGTGATCGCCCAGGCCGCCAACGTGCCCAGCAACAGGCTCAGTGCCCCGAACGCGATCGATAGCGTGCCGGTCCACGATTCTGTTGCGCGGTACTCTTCGCGGCTGCGTTCGGTCAGCGTTTCCTGATGGCGCAGCAGGGCCGAAATGGATTCATTCCAGGCCGTTGCCAATCCGTGCTCGGCCAGCAGCTCCTTCGCTGCGCCATCAAAATCCCCGGACTTCATGCGCTCATGCAGTTGCTGGGTTGACGCATCGGTGGCCTTGCGGGCGGCCTCGATGCGTGCAACCAGGGTGTCGCCGGTAGCATCACGCGGAATCTTGATGTACTTGGCCCAGATACCGTCATAGGTCCGCGACAACTCCTGGGCACGCTGGTAATCCTTGTCGAACTCGTCACCACGCTTGATCACCATCAGGCGGCGATGCATCAGCACCGCGTTGTTGGTATCAAGCATGTCATTCAACAAACGCATCTTCACCATGTTGACGTCCACCACTTTCTCGAACTGGGCGGACTTCAGGTGATTTCCATACAGCACGAGGCCGACGATGGCCATGATGAACAGCAGCAGCAGACCGAAGCCGGCGCCAAGCCGGGATCCCACACGGAGATTACGTAAGGCAAGCATCTCAATTCCCTTGATCGTGGCCGTACGTTCGATGGCGGCGCAGCGACGGGAAACTTTACGGGACTTTATATATGGACCGATCCAAATACATAAAACTGTGCAGGTAGTCAGAAAATAAAGAAGCGGATAATGGCGCCATATCATTTATCGAATACCGCTGACACGCCAGCGCCCGATGAAAATCACATGGATTTAACGCCATAATCACGCCAGGCCCTGTGCACGATGACCCTGGATTATCTGCACATGACAGAACTGTCCCGGACCGGGCATGTCATGGCATGGCGACGCCCGGGACGGCTACAGTCGGCAGATGACCCGGATCCTGCACATCGAAGGCGCGTCCATCAACGACATCGCCAGTCTCTACGTGGAAATCAATCGCGTGTTCATGGCCGACGAAGACTGGCAGCTGGGACCCAGCCTGGACGCGTTGGATGATCTGCTGTGGGGTGGCTACGGCGCTCTCGCTGGTCATGCCTCCACCACGGTTGTGTGGCGCGACATCGAGCACAGCCGCGAAGCACTGGGCCGCAGGACCACCCAGGCCTGGCTGCAGTCAAAACTCGATCAGGCCGGCACCTTCAACACCGCGGTGATCGCCGACCAGCTGGCGGCGCTGCAACAGGGCCAGGGACAGACCTACTTCGAGATCGTGATGGAGATCTTCAACGGCCACCCGCAGGTCACGCTGGTCCCCGCCTGAGCACGCACCAACCACAGCGTGTTCGCCTCAGAGCTTGGCCAGGGCCTCACCCAGCCGCTTCGGGAACGCGACCTCGCTGGCCAGATGCCACGCGCGCGCATCCGCGCCCAAACGGCTCCACTCCAGCGCATCCATCGCCAAGGCACGCTCGATGGCCTGTTCCAGCGCCGCCTCGTCCACGTGCCAGGTCCTGGACAGGTGGCAGGGCTGGCCCTCATGGGCAGCAACGAGGATGCCACGACTGTCGTCGATCATCTGGTTCATCGGCGCGCCATCGCAGGTGATCACCACCGCCGCACAGCTCATCGCCTCCACCAGGTAGTGGCCCCAGCCTTCCGTCTGCGACAGGCACAGGTGGAACGCATGTTCGTTCTGCAGGCGCCGCACTTCCTCATCGAGCAGGCGCTCGCGGACGATCCGCAGGTTCGCGGCACCGCCCTCGTCCTCGTCCGAAGGACCACCCCGCAGGACGGTCAGCAACGGCCACTCCGGATGGCGCTTCCAGACCTCGACCAGCGTTGCCGTGCCCTTCATGCGACTGGTACCGGCTGCATGCAGGAAGCTGCGCGGCTTGCGCGGCACCGAAGGGTCGTGACGGTCACGACTGCAGAAGCCGACCTCCAGCGCGCGCAGGCCAAGTGCATTGAAGATGCGCGTGGCTTCTTCGGTCTTGGTCAGCAGTGCATCGAACCGCGGCAGGATGCGCAGGCTGCGTGCGGACACCCATTCCGGATTCGGAATCAGCAGGTTGACCTTCGCCAGGCCGAAGCTTGCCGGCCGGACATGCTCCAGCGAGATGTTGATGTCGAACCGTGCCGGCTTCCGGCCCAGGCTCAGCCACGAGGCCAGCAGCCTGCGCAGGCGCATCCCGCGCAGCTTCCAGGCGCCGCCATTGCGCACTGCATCAAGACGGCTGACGGTCACCTCGTGCCCGAGCTGCTGCAGCGAGCGCTCGATCACCTGGATGTCATGGGACAGGCCACGCTGGTTGTCGGCGGCCAGCAGATGGATATGTGCCATCAGCGGGCACTCCCTTCCCGGTGCAGGTTGCGCGCAGGCAATGCGGTCGCCAGCATGAAGCCCAGCACCAGGTAGAAATAGAACGAATGCGGCATCGCCCGGTAGAACACGTTGTCCGTGAACGCCGAGAGTGCGTAGACAATGACCACTGCGAGTCCTGCGGTGGCGATCATCGCGGTCGTCTCATCGGCATGGCCGAGACGTCGCGCGAAGTGGATGCCGGGCAGGATGAAGATCAGCAGCATGATCACCAACAGCGGCACACCACCGGTCGCCGCCGCTTCCAGGTATTCGTTGTGCGGGTGGTTGTAACGTACGATTGAATCGGAGACCTCGCCGCGGGCGATACCTTCGCGTGCATAGGTGCCGAACTGGTTCAGGCCGACACCGGCCAACGGGTGCTCCGCGAAGGCGTCGACCGCCACGCCCCACATTGCAATGCGCTCGCGGACCGAGCCGACCTCGTTCTCCTGGCTGAAACCGGAGATTTCGCCACTGACCTCACCGAAGCGCTGGATGACCTGGTGGTTCAGCACGCTGGTGGCACCGGCCACGCCGATGACCAGCGCCCCGACAAAGGCCAACGCGCCGCGCCAGCGCCGGGTGCGCCGGACGTGCACGGCGATCACCATCAGCATTGCGGGAATGAACGCCAGGATCGGCCCCCGGCTCTGCGCCAGGATCGAACCGTAGACGCCCACCGTGATGGCGATGCCGTGCAGCCAGCGCTCGGCCGGATGGACGTTCGGCTGGATCAGCCGGATGACCGAAAACAGCGCCATGCACAGCGTGACCATGGTGAACTCGATGGCCGTCCACTCACCACCGCTGAAACCATGTGCGCGTTCCAGCCCCATCATGTGGTGCTGCACGATGCACGAGCCACCGAAGATCAGGGTCGACAAAGCGAAGATCTTCCAGATCAGTCGCCAGTCCAGGGCGGTGGCGAACACCGCGGCCGTGCCCAGGTAGATCAGTGTCTGTGCCGGAAGGTCCAGTTCGTTCCAGCGCAGGCCGTGCCAGCCGATGCTGTAGAAGGCGTAGGCCAGGCGCAGCAAGCAGACGATCACGATGAACCGGGCGATGTGGTAGCGCAGTCGGACATCGGGCTGGCGGCGGATCAGGACCACGCCGGTGACCAGCAGGGCCAGCAGCAGCACCGCCTTCAGCAGGTTGTAGGGTGCGGATCCGGCAAGCGGGACAAGGGCGACCAGAATGCTGAGCAGGACGGTACGCCAGGTGTAACGAGGTTCGGCGGCCGTGCTGGCTGCAGTCATGCTTGTTCTTTCCATCAACGCCCGCCCGGGGATGAGTTGCCCCGGTTTCCATGGAGGCCGTTTGGCGGAAATCGCCGGGGCTGACACTACCGTGGGGGCCTACGGAAATCAACCAAACCACAGGTGTACGGGCGTGTGGCGTTGGCCTGCAGACAGCCCGGCCAACGGCCCTGCCCGGAGCACCGACGCTGCGGATCACCGACCGCCCCAGGTCGCTACACTAACGGCCCTGCCGGCCGTGGTCGCATGGCCACGCCCCGACGCCCTGCCCAAGACGCGAAACGCCCCAAGTGACTGATACAAAAGACAACACCAGCAACGCCAAGGCGTCCAAGGACCACACCCCGCTGATGAAGCAGTTCTTCGCGGCCAAGTCCGACCATCCGGACCTGCTGCTGTTCTTCCGCATGGGTGACTTCTACGAGCTGTTCTACGATGACGCCCGCAAGGCGGCACGGCTGCTGGACATCACCCTGACCCAGCGCGGCAGCTCCGGCGGCGCGCCGATCCCGATGGCCGGCGTACCCGTGCATGCCTACGAAGGCTACCTGGCACGGCTGGTGGCACTGGGCGAATCGGTGGCGATCTGTGAACAGATCGGCGACCCGGCCCTGGCCAAGGGCCTGGTCGAACGCAAGGTGGTGCGCATCGTCACCCCCGGCACGGTCACCGACGAGGCCCTGCTGGATGAACGCCGCGACACCCTGCTGATGGCGCTGTCGCGCAGCAAGCAGGGTTACGGCCTGGCGTGGGCCGACCTGGCCGGTGGCCGCTTCCTGGTCAACGAGGTGGAAACCGACGACGCACTGGAAGCCGAGCTGGCACGGCTGGAACCGGCCGAACTGCTGGTGCCCGACGAGGAAAACTGGCCGGAATTCCTGCGCCAGCGCACCGGCGTGCGCCGCCGCGCACCGTGGCTGTTCGACGCCGACAGCGGGCGCCGCCAGCTGCTGGCCTTCTTCAAGCTGCATGATCTGAGCGGCTTCGGCATCGATGACAAGCCGCGCGCCACTGCAGCAGCCAGCGCCCTGCTCGGCTATGTGGAGGAAACCCAGAAGCAGCGCCTGCCGCACCTGACCTCCATCGCGATGGAAACCGCCGGCGAAGCGATCGCGATGAATGCAGCAACACGCCGCCATCTGGAACTGGACACGCGCGTCGACGGCGATACCCGCAACACCCTGCTGGGCGTGCTCGACAGCACGGTGACGCCGATGGGCGGACGCCTGCTGCGGCGCTGGCTGCATCGCCCGCTGCGCCTGCGCGAGGTACTGGTACAGCGCCACCACGCAGTGGAAACGCTGATCGACCGCGGCAGCGATGCTGACATCCGCGAGCAGTTCCGTCGCCTCGGCGATCTCGAACGCATCCTCACCCGCGTCGCCCTGCGCTCGGCGCGCCCGCGCGACTTCTCTACCCTGCGTGATGGCCTCGGCCTGCTGCCAGCCGTGCGCGACGTGCTGGCACCGCTGGATTCGCCGCGCCTGCAGGCCCTGCACGCCGCACTCGGCGAGCACGACGAATGCGCGCACCTGCTGGCCAGCGCCATCGCCGAGATGCCGCCGCTGAAGCTGAGCGATGGTGGCGTGCTGGCCGACGGCTTCGATGCCGAGCTGGATGAACTGCGCCGCCTGTCCACCCATGCCGACCAGTTCCTGGTCGACCTGGAAGCACGCGAGCGCGAAAGCAGCGGTATTGCCACCCTGAAGGTGGGCTACAACCGCGTGCACGGCTACTACATCGAAATCAGCAAGGGCCAGTCCGATCGTGCCCCGGTGCACTATACCCGCCGGCAGACGCTGACCAATGCCGAGCGCTACATCACCGAAGAGCTGAAGGCTTTCGAGGACAAGGTGCTGTCCGCGCGCGACCGTTCGCTGTCGCGCGAGAAGTACCTGTACGAGCAGCTGCTGGATACCCTCGGCGGGCAGCTGGAACCGCTGAAGCAGTGTGCTGCCGCGCTGAGCGAACTGGACGTGCTGGCCGGCTTCGCCGAACGCGCGCAGGCGCTGGACTGGGCACGCCCGGAACTGCAGGCCGAGCCCTGCCTGAAGATCGAGCGTGGCCGCCACCCGGTGGTCGAGGCGGTGCGCGAGCAGCCGTTCGAACCGAACGACCTGGACCTGCATCCGGACCGTCGCATGCTGGTCATCACCGGCCCGAACATGGGTGGTAAATCGACCTACATGCGGCAGAACGCGCTGATCGTGCTGCTGGCCCACATCGGCAGCTTCGTGCCGGCCAGCCGTGCGCTGATCGGCCCCATCGACCGTATCCTCACCCGCATCGGCGCCGGTGATGATCTGGCACGCGGGCAGTCGACCTTCATGGTCGAGATGGCCGAGACCAGCTACATCCTGCATCACGCCACCGCGCATTCGCTGGTGCTGATGGACGAGATCGGTCGTGGCACCTCCACCTACGACGGGCTGGCCCTGGCCGATGCCGTGGCGCGCCACCTCGCCTATGAGAACCGCTGCTACACGCTGTTCGCGACCCACTACTTCGAACTGACCGCATTGGCCGACGAGCAGCACGAAGGCGGCCGCAGCGGCATCGCCAACGTGCACCTGGATGCGGTCGAGCACAGTGAGGCGCTGGTGTTCATGCATGCGGTGAAGGATGGCCCGGCCAACCGCAGCTTCGGCCTGCAGGTGGCCGCGCTGGCCGGTCTGCCGCGCGCCACCGTGGCGCAGGCACGGCGCCGCCTGGCCGAGCTGGAGCAGCGCGGCGGTGAAAGCCATGCCGCCGAGCTGGCGCCGCAGGCGCTGGATGCACCGCAGCAATTTGGCCTGTTCGCGGCACCGTCGAGCAAGGCACAGGAAGCACTGGCCGCGATCGACCCCGACGAACTGACCCCGAAGCAGGCGCTGGAAGCGTTGTACCGGTTGAAGGCGCTGCTGTAACCGCAGCGCACGCCCATGGCCTCCCGCCGCCTTGCGGGAGGCCCATCGAAAGGTTGCGCAAATCTGATTCTGCGTTCCAATTGACAGAATCTATCAACCTGAATGAATCATTCGATTATTCATTTCATCTGGCCATAGCTAAAGTCGAGTGAAGATGTTTCTCCCACGTCTTCACCGCCACCAGGAGCCAGCCGATGAGCCAGTCCGACAACAACAACGCCAAGTGCCCTTACCACAGCGCCCCGTCGCCTGAGGAAGGCGCCCAGCAGCAGCGCGAGCTGAGCACCACGCCGGAGCAGAAGCATGGTGACGATCCGGTCACGCCGATGACCACGGCCTTCGGCGCACCGGTGGTGGACAACCAGAACAGCAAGACCGCCGGCCCGCGCGGCCCGCTGCTGATGGAAGACGTCTGGCTGCTGGAAAAGCTGGCCAACCTCAACCGCGAGATCATTCCCGAGCGCCGCATGCACGCCAAGGGCTCGGGCGCGTTCGGCACCTTCACTGTCACCCACGACATCAGCAAGTACACCCGCGCCAGGCTGTTCGAGAAGGTCGGCAAGCAGACCGAGATGTTCGCCCGCTTCACCACGGTAGCCGGCGAGCGCGGTGCCGCCGACGCCGAGCGCGACATCCGCGGCTTCGCGCTGAAGTTCTACACCGAAGAAGGCAACTGGGACCTGGTCGGCAACAACACCCCGGTGTTCTTCCTGCGCGACCCGCGCAAGTTCGCCGACCTCAACAAGGCGGTCAAGCGCGACCCGCACACCAACCTGCGCAGCGCGCGCAACAACTGGGATTTCTGGACGCTGCTGCCCGAAGCCCTGCTGCAGGTGACCGTGGTGATGAGCGACCGCGGCATCCCGCGCAGCTTCCGCCACATGCACGGCTTCGGCTCGCATACCTACAGCTTCACCAATGCCGACAGCGAACGCTTCTGGGTCAAGTTCCATTTCGTCAGCCAGCAAGGCATCGAATCGCTGACCGACGCGCAGGCGCAGATCCTGGTCGGCCATGACCGCGAAAGCCACGGCCGCGACCTGTTCGCCGCCATCGAGAAGGGCGACTTCCCGAAGTGGAAGCTGTTCATCCAGGTCATGCCGGAGCTGGATGCGGAAACCTACCGCGTGCATCCGTTCGACCTGACCAAGGTGTGGCCGAAGAGCGACTACCCGCTGATCGAAGTGGGCCAGTTCGAACTGAACCGCAATCCGGTCAACTGGTACCAGGACGTGGAGCAGTCGGCGTTCGCACCGAGCA
The DNA here is from genome assembly GCF_004920835.1 of Stenotrophomonas maltophilia. Classification (GTDB taxonomy): domain Bacteria; phylum Pseudomonadota; class Gammaproteobacteria; order Xanthomonadales; family Xanthomonadaceae; genus Stenotrophomonas; species Stenotrophomonas maltophilia_AQ. The sequence goes on along the minus strand of NZ_QFHO01000009.1, from coordinate 105,069 downwards.
ACCTGGTGCCGGGCATCGGCCCGTCGCCGGACAAGATGCTGCAGGCACGCCTGTTCGCCTATTCCGATGCGCAGCGTTACCGTCTGGGCGTGAACCACCACCAGATTCCGGTGAACGCGGCGCGCTGCCCGGTGCACAGCAACCACCGCGATGGTGCGATGCGCGTGGATGGCAACTACGGTGGCCTGCCGCACTACGAGCCGAACAGCTACGGCCAGTGGCAGGAGCAGCCGGCATACCGCGAGCCGCCGATGAAGATCCGGGGCGACGCCGACTTCTGGAACTTCCGTGAGGACGACGCCGACTACTTCAGCCAGCCCGGTGCGTTGTTCCGCAGCTACAACCAGGCCCAGAAGGACCGCTTGTTCGCCAACACCGCCCGCGCCCTTGGCGATGCGCCGGACTTCATCAAGCAGCGCCACATCGACAACTGCAACAAGGCCGACCCGGCCTATGGTGCCGGCATCGCTGCGGCCCTGAAGGCGCTGGCTGGCCAACCGTCCGACCCGTTCAAGCCTGCACAGCCGGACGCGGACTTCCCCGCTGCGACCCCGGGTGCGGAAGACATCGAGCTCTGATCGCCCTCCCCTGCGTACGGCACGCCGCCTCCCCGTGAGGCGGCGTCGCCGTTTTAACGGTCCGCGTCGTACCTTCTGCACGCCCAACCCCAATCGAGGATTCCCCAGATGAGCCTGACCGATGAACTTCTGACCAAGTTGCAGGGCGCCCCGCTGCAACAGGTGTCGCAGCAGCTTGGCATCAGCGATACCCAGGCTTCCGGCGCGATCAGTGCCGCGCTGCCGGTGCTGATGGGCGCGCTGGGCAACAACGCCTCGCAGCCACAGGGCGCACAGGCGCTGCTCGGCGCATTGCAGAACAACCACAGCGGCCTGGACCTGGGCAGCGTGCTCGGTTCGGTGCTGGGCGGTGGCGGCGGCGGTGCGGCCAGCGATGGCGCCGGTATCCTCGGCCACATCTTCGGCGGCAGCCAGCAGAAGGTGGAAACCGGCCTGGCCCAGGCCACCCAGCTCGACAGTGGCCGCACCAGCCAGCTGCTGCAGATCCTTGCTCCCATCGTGATGGCCTTCCTGGCACAGCGCCTGGGCGGCGGCCAGGCCGATGCCGGCTCGCTCAGCCAGGCCCTGGGCCAGGAAAAGCAGCAGGTGCAGCAGCAGGGTGGCCTGCTCGGCAGCCTGCTGGACCAGGACGGTGACGGTCAGCTGGGCGTGGGCGATCTGCTCAAGCTGGGCGGCAACCTGCTCGGCGGCAAGCGCTGACGGAAAGCCTCGCCGGGCATGGGCCGGCGCTATCGGCATCTCCATGGGTAGCGCCGGGCCATGCCCGGCGGCTTACTGGTTGCCCGCCTTCAAACGCTGCAGGATCGGTGCGAACAAGGGCGCCTGCATCAAGCGCGGCGGCTCGACATGGCGGCCCTTTTCCTGCGCCTGCCAGTACGACCACGGCAGCGGCTTGTCGCCCAGTTCGTAGTCCATGCCGTCCCAGCCATCCTCGCGGAAGGCGTAGAAGGCCCAGTGCACCTTGTCCTGTTCCAGCACCTGCAGCACATCCTGCAGGTAGCGGCTGCAGTCCGGCCATCGCCGCATGCAGCCGAATTCGGCCACCACCATGCGGTTGGCACCGACACCATGCGAGGCGGCCCACGTCATCGGCTGCTGCAGGTAACGGCGTACACGCGCCGCATCCCAACGCTCGCTGCCTCCACCGAACGGCACCTGTGCCGGATAACGCCAGGGCTTGGCGCGCGTCTGGTTCGGCGCACTGGTTGCCGCGTACGGCTCGTACATGTGCACGCTGTACAGCAGCTTCGAATCCGCCAACGGTGCCGGCCAGTAGTTGAAACCGTCGGCGGCGGCGTACCAGCCCGCATCCAGCATCAGCGGCATCGCGGCGTCGACCTCGCGGATGCTGGCGATCAACCCGGAATAAAAGCGGCGCAGGTCGCGTGGGCCGTCCTGCACACCGGCATACCACTGCTTCATCGCCTCGCTGGACGCATGCTCGGCCAGGCCTGCACCGTATTCGGGCACCGGTTCATTGATGAGATTGTAGGCGGCCAAGGCAGGATGATCCTTCAGCGCCGTGGCCAGATCGTGCCAGAAACGCCGGGCGGGCTCCTGGTTGTCGAAGGACTGCCACAGGCGCTGGTCGACCACATCGCCGTTGTGCTGCTTCCAGCGCAGTAACGGCAGCGACAGCGGCGTCAGCACCACTTTCAGCCCGGCCGCATCGGCGTCATCCAGCACCCGCCGCAGCGTGGCCAGGTCGGCCGGAACCAGTCCACGATAGTCATCGGCGTTGCCGATCAGAAAGTCACGACCGCCCTGCCCCTTCCACTTGTCCGGCACCAGCCGCACCCAGGTCGCACCGGTCGCACGCAGCGCCTCGAAGTATTTCCGGTCCGGAGGCGACATGTTCATGCTGTTGCCACCGCGTTGCGGTACGTCCCAGAAGGTGATGTCGGCAGCGTGCAGTGGCGCAGCAGCAAGCAGGGACAGGCATAACAGCAGACGCCGCATGGGCAGGCCTCCGATAGGTGAAAAACCAGCCTGCCCAGCGCAATCCGAACGCACCGTGACCGGCGCCCTCTTTCGCACCGCGATAGGAACAATCCGTTGGAATCAGGATTTCGCTACAGCGCGTCGATGTCGCCCAACGCCCGGATCAAACGCCGCGCGCGCTTGTCCGGCTTGTGTTCCGGCGGCTGGAAACCATCGCGTGCCGCGATGCGCAGTGCACGCTGTTCGGCACGGCGCGCCTTCGAAGCCTCGCTCTCGGCATACAGCTGCTGTGCCGTTGGCGCCGGCCCGCGCTGGTCGCTCAGGCCCAGCACCTGGATCTCGAAATGCTCCTCGCCACGATCCACCTGCAGCTGCTCACCCACGCGTACCGCGCGCGAGGACTTCGGGCGCTGCCCGGCCACGCTGACCTTGCCGGTCTCGATGGCCTGCTTGGCCAGGCTGCGGGTCTTGAAGAAACGGGCCGCCCACAACCAGATGTCCAGGCGGACACTGGGCGACAACGGGGAAAGCTCAGGCATCGGTGCGGACTACTCCGGTGGCTTGTTCAGAGGGCGCGGATGGTCGGGGTCGGTGCGGCAGCCGCTGCCCCCGATCAACGTGGGTACACCGGCGGACAGGTCCTGCCGCTGGCTGCCGACCAGGCACTCGGGACGGTCGGTCGGCCGCACCTGGGTATCGCCCAGCCGGTCACCTGTCGAACATGCGGCCAGTACAACGCCGATCAAGGCCAACGCCATGCTCCGCTTCACCCGCAGTCGTTGATGCATTGCCACATCCCGCAAACCGGCTTGGTGCTAGTGTGCGCCTCCCGGGATTCGATCACCACTCCATGGCCAAAGCGCCGCTTGACCTGACCTCCGGCCCGATCGGCCGCAATCTCCTGCTGTTCTCCCTGCCGATCCTGGCCGGCAACATCGCGCAGTCGCTGAACGGTTCGGTGAATGCGGTATGGGTGGGGCGCTTCCTCGGCGAGGCGGCACTGACCGCCACCGCGAACGCCAACAACATCATGTTCTTCCTGATCGGCTCGGTGTTCGGCTTCGGCATGGCCTCGACCATCCTGATCGGCCAGGCCATCGGTGCGCGCGACATCGCGCAGGCGCGGCGCGTGGTCGGTACCAGCGCCACCTTCTTCATCGGCCTGTCGGTGATCATCGCCATCGCCGGCTGGTTCATGGCGCATCCGCTGCTGGCAGCGATGGGCACGCCGGCTGCCTCGCTGCCGCTGGCCGAGGCTTACCTGCAGATCATCTTCCTGGCGATGCCGACGCTGTACGCGTTCGCCTTCCTCACCGCCGCGCTGCGCGGTGCCGGTGATTCACGCACGCCGTTCCGTTTCCTGATGGTGTCGGTGGCGCTGGACATCGTGCTGAATCCGGTGCTGATCTTCGGCATGGGACCATTCCCCGCGCTGGGTATCGCCGGATCGGCCTGGGCCACGCTGGTCGCGCAGACGCTGTCGCTGGCCGGCCTGCTGCTGTACATGCGGCACAAGCGCCACACGTTGTGGCTGGGCCGTGCCGACATGCGCCTGCTCAAGCTCGACCTGACCATCCTCAAGGCGCTGGTGATCAAGGGCGTCCCGATGGGCCTGCAGATGGTGCTGATCTCACTATCGGTGATCCTGTTGATGACCATGGTCAACCAGTACGGCACCGACACCGGGGCCGGTTACGGCGCCGCGCTGCAATTGTGGAACTACCTGCAGATGCCCGCGATGGCAATCGGTGCGGCGTGCTCGACGATGGCCGCGCAGAACGTCGGCGCACAGCGCTGGGACCGCGTGCGCGGCACCGCGCGGCAGGGCGTGCTGTTCAACTTCCTGCTGACCGGCGCGCTGATCCTGCCGCTGGTGCTGTTCGATCGGCAGCTGCTGGCGCTGTTCCTGCCGCCGGCCAGCGAGGCGCTGGACATCGCCCGCCACCTCAACCATGTGGTGATCGGTTCGTTCCTGTTCTTCGGCGTCAGCTTCGTGATCTCCGGCGTGGTGCGCTCCACCGGCGCGGTGATTCCGCCGCTGCTGATCCTGGCCGGCTCGCTGTGGGGCGTGCGCGTACCGTTCGCCGAGCTGCTGCAGCCGTACTGGGGCGCCGATGCGATCTGGTGGAGCTTCCCGGTCAGCTCGCTGGTGTCGATGCTGCTGTCGCTGGCGTATTACCGCTGGGGTGGCTGGCGCAAGGCCACGATGATCGGCAAGCCGTCGCATGCCGAAGAACTGGCCACGCCGTCGGAGATCCCGGCCTGCCCACCCTCGCCGGTGGCCGACCCGGATGCCGCACTGGAGTCAGCGCCGCCACGTTAGTACTGACCGCCGGTGATTACCACGGTAGTGCCGGCCGCTGGCCGGCAGCTTCATGCCTCTCCGGAAGCATCGCGCAACAGCCGGCCAGCGGCCGGCTCTACCGCTTCTTTTTCGCCGCGTTGAACTTAGCCGCTTCGCGCAGCAGCGCCTTCAACGCTGCGGCATCGGGCATCGCGCCTTCATGGATGTCGATCGCACGTCGCCTGTTGCCTTCCAGGCTGGCATTGAACAGGCCTTTCGGGTCGGCCAGCGCCGCACCATGGGCGAAGGTCAGCTTCACCGCCTGTTTGTAGGTTTCGCCAGTGCACAGGATGCCGTCGTGCTCCCACACCGGCGTGCCGCGCCACTTCCAGGTTTCCTGCACGTCGGGCAGCGCTTCATGGATCAACGCGCGCACGCGCGTCAGCGTTTCGCCACGCCAGTCGCCCAGCTCGGCGATGCGTGCATCGATCAGTTCGGCAGCCGGGGTTCCGGCATCATCAGGGTTCGGCGCGTGCGTGGCCATCAGCGGTTCTCGTCGGCAAGCAGATCGGAACGGTGGGCTTACATGCGCTCGCCGGGCAATGCCGCGGCCTGGCGCACCCAGTCAAGGAATTGGGCTTCATCCAGCACGCCGTCCTGTGCAATGTGCAGGTAGCGCGTGTCTGCGCTCCTGGACGGCTCGGGCGGTATCGGCTTCAGTGCGGCGCCCCGGAAAAATGCCACCTTGATGTAGCGGGTGAAGCAATGGAAGCTGAGGAACCAGCCCTCGCCCTTGGCAACCGCATACATCGGCGAATTCCACTTCACCGCCTTGTGCACGCCGGGCACGGCCTGCTCGATCAGCGCATCCAACCGCGCGCCGAGCGGTCGCTTCCAGTCCGGCATCGCCGCGATATAGGCCTGCACCGTAGCATCGCCCTCGCCCTTGGCGATCTGCGGGTTACCACCGGACAGCAGCTTGGGCGCGGTGGAGGGTGCGGTTCGCTTGGCAGGCATCGCACGGCACGTCCATCAGGATGAAGCGGCAGCCTAGCGCGACGGGTGCCTGTCGGTCATGGCGCGGTGCGCCATCGGCTCAGTCCGCCTGACGGGCCAGGAACTGCCGCCAGTCCGGTAGCTTGCGGTGGCGTCGCAGCGAGCGCATCAGGGCCGCCATCACGATACCGAACAGGGCACCGGCCAACAGACCGGCCAACAACAGCAGCACCAGCGGGCGCTCGCTGCCCTGCCACAACATCAGCCACATCAGTCCGGTCCAGAACAGCCCGAACAGCAGGCCCTGCACCAGTGCGTTGGTGGCGAAGCCGGCCAGGATCGGCGGCGGCAGTGCGATGCCCATGCGCCACAACAACCGGTGCAGCAACGGTGCCGACTGCACGCGCGCCAGCCCCTTGCCGTCAAGGAAGCGCAACGCCGACTGGATCACGGCGGGATAGCGTGGGTTGATCTCGTTCATCGCCTGATCGTGGCCGATGCGATGCCGGAAACGCAAACGGCCACCCGAAGGTGGCCGTCGCGGCAACAACCGAAGTTGTTTATCAGGCCTTTTCGGCCAGACGGGCAGCCTTGGCGGCAGCAGCGGCAGCCAGGTCTTCCTTGATGCGGGCAGCCTTGCCTTCCAGGCCACGCAGGTAGTACAGCTTGCCGGCGCGGACCTTACCACGACGCTTCACTTCGACCGAGTCGATGATGGCGCTGTGGGTCTGGAAGACGCGCTCGACGCCGTAGCCGTGCGAGATCTTGCGGACGGTGAACGAGGAGTTCAGGCCGCCGTTCTTGGTCGCGATGACAACGCCTTCATAGGCCTGCACGCGCTCGCGGGCACCTTCCTTCACCTTCACGTTGACGACAACGGTGTCGCCCTGGCTGAACTTCGGCAGTTCGCGGGTGATCTGGGCGGATTCGAATTCCGCGACGATGGACTTGTTCAGCTTGCTCATGGGTTACACCGATTCTTGTTCGGGTGGGCGTGTCGTTTCGACAACGTAGGCTGATGCAGTCACTGGACTGTGCTGCACGTTTGTTGTGGGTACTGCGCGCGCCGGCCGAAGCTGGCGGTAATTGCCCATGATAGCCGAAAAAGCCAGCCCTGCGCTAGGGGCTGGCCTTCTGTTTCCGGGCTTGGCGGGCCTGGTCAAGGAGTTTTCGGTCGGCCTTGCCCAGTACCTGTTCATCCAGCAGGTCCGGGCGCCGCTGCGCGGTCCGGACCAGCGACTGCTGGCGGCGCCAGGCGGCGATGGCCGCATGGTTGCCCGAGCGCAGCACCTCCGGCACGTCACCCAGCGGATGCTGGGCCGGCTGGCTGTAATGCGGGCAGTCGAGCAGGCCCAGGTCACCTTCGAAGCTGTCCTGGGCGGCCGATTCAGCATCGTTCAGGGCACCGTCCTGCAGACGGGCCACGGCGTCGATGATCACCGCCGCGCCCAGCTCACCGCCGGACAGCACGTAATCGCCAAGGGAAATCTCCTCGTCGACATTGGCTTCCAGGAAGCGCTCGTCGATGCCCTCGTAGCGGCCGCAGAGCAGGACCATGCGCGGCAACGCCGCCAGTTCCCGCACTTTGGCCTGGGTCAACGGCGCACCCTGCGGGCTGAGATGGATCACCCGCGCCGGGGTCGGATCAGCATCGCGGATCGCCTGCAGGCAGGCCTGCAGCGGCTCGATCAGCATCACCATGCCCGGGCCACCGCCGAACGGACGGTCGTCCACCCGGCGGTAGTTGCCTTCAGCGTAATCACGGGGGTTCCAGCCGTGCAGGCTGAACAGGCCCTTCTCCTGCGCACGCCCGACCACGCCCAATCCGGCGGACTGGGCGAGGAACTCGGGGAACAGGGTGATGACGTCGAAACGCATGCTCACACTCAGAACTCGGGGTCCCAGTCGACCACGACCAGGTTGGCCTCGAAGTCGACCGACTTGACGAACTCCGGCAACACGAACGGAATCATCCGCTCACGATCGCCGCGCACGACCACCACATCGTTGGCGCCGGTGCTGAACAGGTGCGAGACCTGGCCCAGGGCAACGCCCTCGGTGGTCTTCACATCCAGGCCTTCAAGGTCGACCCAGTAATACTCATCGGCATTCGGCGGTGGCAGTGCACTGCGGGCCACGTAGACCTCGGTGCCATGCATCGCCTCGACCGTATCGCGATCTTCGATGCCCGGAAAACGGGCCACCAGATGCTTGCCGCTGTCGCGGCCACGGGCGCCTTCAAGCGTCGATTCCTGCCCGTTGGGGCTGCGCAGGATCCACGGCTGGTAACGGAAAATAGCGGAACGCGGCTCGGTCCAGGACTCGAGCTTTATTTCGCCGCGCACACCAAAAGCGCCGACAATCCTGCCCAGCAGGATGCGGCGCTCGTTATCTTTCATCTGCGTTCAACCAGACGGGCCGCGCCAGGCGCGGCCCTTCGGGATCAGGCCGCAGCGGCCTGGGACTTGGCCGCTTCCTTGATCAGGTTGCGGACCTTTTCAGTCGGCTGGGCGCCGTTCTTGACCCAATGGTCAACACGGGCCAGATCCAGCTCGATGCGCTTCTCGCCACCCTGTGCAACCGGGTTGTAGAAGCCGACGCGCTCGATGTTGCGGCCATCACGGGCGCTGCGAACGTCGGTCACGATGATGTGGTAGAACGGACGCTTCTTGGCGCCGCCGCGGGTCAGTCGAATCTTGACCATGGTCTTTTTTTTCCTATTGCCCAGTCGCCAGGATGGCGCGGTAAGCCGGCGATTATAGCGGCAGTGTCGGCCGGAGCCAACCCCGGGGTTGGCCAGCCGGGGTCAGATCCCTTTTGCAGGGGACAAGGGATCTGACCCCAATCCCCGCCAGGGCACCGCCGCCAGCACCGCCCTGCCCTGTTCCGCCAGCGCCTGCGAACCCGGCAGGGCATGCCCGTCGATGGCGTCCAGCGCCCACAGGCCGCTGGCGTTGCAGGCGAAGGCCGCCTTCACACCCCCCAGTTCAGCCAGCGCCAGCGGTCGCGTGGCCTGTGGGCCGGGCCAGTGCTGCTTCAGCAAGGCCTCGGCGGTACCGCGCAGGGCTGGCGCCTGCGGCCAGAGCAGCCGCTCACCATCGTGCAAGGCCAGGTTCCAGGTGCTGCCTTCACCCATTTCGCCATCGGCGGTCACGAACAGCACATCGTCGAAACCGTCAGCCATTGCCGCGCGGCGCTCGGCGAACAGGCCGAAGGTGCCGACATGCTTGATGTGCGGCAGTTCGCGCTGCCAGGCCACGCTGCACACACGCTTGGGTGCGGCCAGCGTCACCGGCGAGGACACCGCCACCAGTACGTCCACCGGTACCACCGCCAGCGGATTGCGGAAATCGAAGTGGCGCGAGTACACCGTCACCCGCAGCGAGGCATCAGCCAGCCCAGCCAGCTGCAGGGCCTGCGCCATCCAGGCCTGCAGCTGCACCACAACCAGTTCGCTGCCGAACAGTTCACGGGTAGCGTGCGACAACCGCGCCAGATGCAGGTCCAGTCCCTGCACCGCCCCACCCCGCACCTGCAGCGAGGTGAAGTGGCCGTAGTTGACCAGCGCTGGCAGCAGATCCTCGACCTGTGCTGGCCGGCCGTTGCAGGTCACCGTCATTTCAGCAATGCCTGCGCCTGGCTCCACATGTCGTGCAGCACTTCGGCGGCCGGTCGTGCCGGCGCCATCCATGCCGATTGCCCGGCCCAGGCCTGCATTGCGGCCAACCGGTTTTCCTGCGCTGCCTGCTTGCGCATCGGCGCGGTCAGGCCGCGCTGCACCGGGTACGGGCGCGGCGCCGGCGCACCTTCGGCGGCGGCAGCGCGCACGTAGGCCGTGGCAAGGCCGCGACCCAGGCGGCCACTGAAAGCACGGGTCGGCCAGGTGTCTTCTGGTTCGCTGGCCGCCAATCCATCGGCCCACGCCGAAGCGATCGCCGCTTCGGGCGTGCGCAGGAATGCAGTGCCGATCTGCACCGCGCTGGCACCCAGGGTGAGCGCGGCGGCAATGCCACGGCCATCGGCAATGCCACCGGCGGCGATCACCGGAATCTGCAGGTGGTCGGCCAGGCGTGGCAGCAGCGCGAACAGTCCAACCAGCTGACGCTCGGCCATCGCCGGATCAAATGAACCGCGATGACCACCGGCCTCCACGCCCTGCGCCACCACCGCGTCGGCGCCAGCATCCTGTGCAGCACGCGCTTCAGACAGCGTGGTCGCGCAGGCAATCCAGGCAATGCCCGCATCCTTCAGTTGCTGCACGTGGCGCGGCGAAAGCACGCCCATGATGGTCGAGGCCACCTCCGGGCAGGCGGCCAGCAGCGCTGCGAACTGTTCTTCGAAACCGGCGGGCGTGGCGTCGGCAGCACTGGCCGGTACATCCGGTCCCCATTGCGCGAGGAAAGCACGACTGGCTGCCTCGGCGGCGACGTCACGGGTCGCTGCCGGGTCCGGCAACCACAGGTTCACCTGCGCCGGGCCGGTGGAGACGGCGCGGAAGTCATCCATCCAGCGGCCGATATCGACTGGCGACGACAACACCGCGCCCATCGCGCCCATGCTGCCGGCATTGGCCAGCGCGGCCGACAACGGCACCGGGCAGGCACCGGCCATCGGTGCCAGCAGGATCGGAACGGAAACGTCGAAGCGCTGGCAGAACGCCTCGGCGCGGGAAGCAACAGCGGACATCTGCATGGCGGCCCATCGTTTCGGACAGGCCTCCATGGTGCGCGCAGGACGGGGGTAGAGTCGAGCTTGCTCGACTGTTTGATGCGGCGCCTCGGCGCCGCCGCCCGAGCATGGGCTCGGGCGCTACATCAGAGTGCGGACGGGGCCCGCATCAACGGAACGGCATGCCGCGGCCGCCCATGGCACCCATCATGCCCTTCATGCTTCGCATCATGCCCTTCATGCCGCCGCCGGCCATCTTGCTCATCATCTTTTCCATCTGCATGTACTGCTTCATGAGCTTGTTGACGTCAGCCGGGGTCACGCCCGAGCCCTTGGCGATGCGCGCGCGGCGCGAGCCATTGAGCAGGTTCGGGTTGCGCCGCTCCTTCTTGGTCATCGAGCTGATGATGGCGATCATGCGCGGCACTTCCTTGCCCTGGCTGACCTGCTGCTTCAGGTGGTCGGGGATGTTGCCCAGGCCCGGCAGCTTGTCCATCAGGCCGCCGATGCCGCCCATGTTCTGCATCTGCTCAAGCTGGTCACGCATGTCGTTCAGGTCGAACTTCTTGCCCTTGGCGACCTTCTCGGCCAGCTTGGCGGCCTTGTCCTTGTCGACCTGCTGCTCGACCTGCTCGACCAGCGACAGCACGTCGCCCATGTCGAGGATGCGGCTGGCGATACGGTCCGGATGGAACACGTCCAGGCCTTCCGGCTTTTCGCTGACACCGACGAACTTGATCGGCTTGCCGGTGATGTAGCGCACGCTCAGCGCGGCACCGCCACGCGCGTCACCGTCGGTCTTGGTCAGCACCACGCCGGTCAGCGGCAGCGCATCGCCGAAGGCCTTGGCGGTGTTGGCCGCGTCCTGACCGGTCATGGCATCGACCACGAACAGCGTTTCGGCCGGGTTGACCGCCGCGTGCAGGGCCTTGATCTCGGCCATCATCGCTTCGTCGATGGCCAGGCGGCCGGCGGTATCGACCAGCAGCACGTCGACGAACGACTTGCGCGCATCGTCAATGGCGGCGCGGACGATGGCTTCCGGCTTCTGGTCGGCGCTGGACGGGAAGAACAGCACGCCGACCTGCTCGGCCAGGGTCTTCAGCTGTTCGATCGCGGCCGGACGGTAGACGTCGGCCGAGACCACCATCACCTTCTTTTTGCGCTTTTCCTTCAGGTGCTTGGCCAGCTTGCCCACGGTAGTGGTCTTGCCGGCGCCCTGCAGGCCCGCCATCAGGATGATCGCCGGGGCCGGGACATTCAGGTTCAGGTCGCTGGCTTCGGCGCCCATCACCGCGGTCAGCTCGTCGCGCACGACCTTGATCAGGGCCTGGCCCGGGGTCAGCGACTTCAGCACTTCCTGGCCGACCGCACGCACCTTGATGCGCTCGATCAGGGCCTGCACCACGGGCAGCGCGACGTCGGCTTCGAGCAGCGCGATGCGGACCTCGCGGGTCGCCTCGCGGATGTTCTCTTCGGTCAGGCGGCCGCGGCCACGCAGGCGCTCGATGGTGCCGGAAAGGCGCTGGGTCAGGGACTCGAACATGCGGTACGACCTGTCTGAAAACGGGGGACAATAAGGCACACAGTATAACGGGTCCGCCCTGCCCGCCGGACTGCGACGCTGCGGCCGTCGCCACCACCGCGGGGGTATGCGAAACTGCAACGATGACAATCGTTCTCATCGCCGTCCTGCTCTACCTGGCTGCCAGTGTCCTGCTGGTGCGCGCGCTCGGCCGCGATGAAACCACCGGCTCCCCGGTCTGGCTGTGGCCGGCACTGCCGGCGATGCTGCTGCATGGCGGCTACCACGTGATGGTGGCGATGCGCACCAACGGCGGGCCGGACATGCACTTCTTCGCCGCACTGTCGCTGGTCGGCCTGGGCATGGCCTGGCTGACCTCGCTGGTCGGTGCGCGCGGGCGCATGTCGGCACTGGGCGTGGTGGTGTTCCCGCTGGCCGCGGTACTGCTGCTGGCCTACCACGGCTACGGCCACGAACCGAGCAGGGTGCTGGGCTGGCGCCTGGCCAGCCACGCCTGGCTGGCGCTGCTGGCCTACGCCACGCTGAGCATCGCCGCGCTGCTGGCGATCATGCTGTGGCTGCAGGAGCGCGCCCTGCGTCGCCGCGAGTTCCGCCCGTGGCTGCGGGCGCTGCCGCCGCTGGCCGACCTGGAATCGCTGCTGTTCCGGGTGATCACCGTCGGCTTCGCGCTGCTGACCCTGACCCTGGTCACCGGCGTGCTGTTCGTCGACGACCTGCTGGCGCAGAAGCTGGTGCACAAGACCGTGCTGAGCGTGCTGTCGTGGATCGTATTCGGTGTGCTGCTGATCGGCCGCCGACGCTACGGCTGGCGCGGCATGAAAGCGGTGCACTGGACGCTGGCGGCGATGCTGTTGCTGTTGCTGGCGTTCTTCGGCAGCCAGTTCGTGATCGAACTGGTGTTCGGGCATTCGCGATAAAGGCGTGCCGGCCGCTGGCCGGCAATCGCACATGGAGTAGCTCCACGCCATGCGTGGATGCCGTCGGCAGTTCAGGGCACCGGCTGGGCCAGGATCCTGCGTACCGAACGACCGCTGTTGGTGAGGATGTCGTCCACCTGCCAGCAGCCCTGGCCTTCGCGCACCATCGGCAGGCGGGTCAGGTAGGCCGTATTCCATACCGAATAGCGCATTTCAACCTGGCCCGTAGTGGCCGAGATCTCTTTCCAGCTGTATCGCACCGGGCTGTCGATGTCACCATCCTGGGCGTCCAGCCACGGATCGGAATCGATGGTGCAGATGCCTTCCTCACGCGTCTGGCAGGCGCGCTCGCCACGCAGGGCCTTGACGAAGGCCGGGCTGACCAGCGCCGGCGGCGGTTCCAGCAGATCGCCATTGCCGGTGGTTGCCTCGTAGAAGGCACGGGCCACAGCCACTGGTTCCTGGCAGGCCGGCGCGGCCTGCACGGCGGGGGCCAGCAGCAGCCCGGCGATCACGAACATCCCTGTCTTTCGCATGTATATCTCCTTGAGGTAGTGCCGGCCGCTGGCCGGCAACACAGGATCTCATGGCGTTGCCGGCCAGCGGCCGGCACTGCCCGATATCACGCTTACAACCCGTAACGCTCGATCACGTCCAGGTGCGGCTGGCGATCCTGGTCACAGGCCTCGGCCAGGCGCAGCCAGCAGTGCGGGTGCGGCCACTTCGCGGTCTCCTGCTGCAGGAGGCGGTGCAGCGCCAGCGGCGCATGATCCTGCGGCTGGGCGACGGTGAACAGCACGCCTGGCAGGGTGCCCTCCTCCATGTCCGGATCGGTCACGGTGTAGTCCGCACGGCTGTGCGACCACACCTTCCAGCCCTGCGCCTCGGCGGCTTCGACGAAGGCATTCCACGCGTCTTCGCCCGGGTGCGCGCCGTCGACCAGCCAGCTGCGGGCAAAGCCGCCGCGCTCCAGCACATGCACCTGCGCATAGGTCGGGATGAAATGCTCGCGCGCTTCCTCTTCCTCCGGCGCCGGATGCACCAGCGCAGCGTCGAACACCACCCAGTCGCCCACCTGCTGCGCACGATTGGCCGGCGCGTTCTCGACGATGCGTGCGGTCACCGGGCCACTACGGCGTGCGTAGTACTCCATCGGCTCGCCGTTCTCTTCGCTGCGGATGATCACCCAACCCCACGGCTCCTCGACCACGCCGTCCTGGCTGGACAGCTCCATGCCGATCGCCGCCGCCGAGCGACGCACCGCGTCCCAGTCGCGTGCCGCGCTGGCCGCACTCATGTGGTCCCAGTACGCGGCGCTGGGTTCTTCCAGCAACTCCACCAGCTGCGCATAGCTGGCCTGCGCCTCGCTGAAGCGACCGGTTTCCATGTACATCCGCGCCAGCGTGCCGCGCGCGCCATGCGAGCCCGGCGAGGCCGCCAGCAGCGCCTGCGCGGCCTGCTCCAGCGCCGGCCAGTCCGACACGCGGCGGGCGCGCTGCACCTCGCACCAGTGCGCAAACACCGGCACACTGCCGCGATAGGTATCCGCCAGCAGGCGCAGGCCGTCGTCGTCGCCCTGCTCGGCCAGCCAGCGCATCAGCGTGTAGGCGGCCGGGCCATCATCCTGCGTGTGCGCGCGCACGAAGCGCCACAGCAATGCGCGCGCTTCCGTCTGTGCACCACAGGCGCTCAGCGCGGAGGCGGCCATTTCTGCCAGCGCCTCATCATCTGGCAGCTGCGCCTGTGCCTGCAGCAGCCACTGCGCCTCACGTTCGGGATCGCGCGACTGATTCTGCTCCCCCTGCTCGTTCAGCCAAGCCAGCAGTTCAGCGGCCGGCACCGGCAGCGGTGCGACCTCCGGCAACGCATCGATGCGCGCAGCCAGGCCCGCCACCAGCGCAGCCGCACCGCGGTCCTGGCGCAGCTGCGCCAGATGGCTACGGGCAAGCTCCAGCTGGCGCTGCGCGACCCAGCGCGCGCCACGCTGCAGGGCCAGCTCCAGGCTCAGCGCGGCCACCTCGATCAGCAGGCGGTGCGAGCCGACGCGGGCGAAGTGTTCGATGATGGTATTGAAGCGCGTGCCCAGGTCCCAGGTATTGCGCGTCGGATCACGCTGGCATAGTGCGGCAGCTGTGTTCGCCCACAGCCGCCAGTATGTCGGCGTCAGCTCGCTCCACGGCACCAGCTGCTGCAGCGCCTCTTCGTCGCGGCCCAATTGAGCCAGCGCCCAGGCTTTGGACAAGCGGCGCGGCACCGTACAGTTGGCCGGCTCGTACTCGCCGGACGCGGCCACTTCGGCCTCGCGCTTCTCGATCAGTACCAGCGCTTCTTCGGCGCGGCCCATGCCCAGCAGGATCTTGATCTGCATCTCCGGGAAGCTGTCGAACACTTCCTTGCCGCAGGCTTCGATCGCATCCGACTGCACCTGCAGGTAGTCCAGCGCGTCCTGGCCGCGACCATCGTCAAGCAGTGCATCGGCCTTCTCGCAACTCAGGCACTGGAAGCAGGCCCAGCTCGGGTCGATGCGACCCAGTGTTTCATCGCACACCTCGATACGTTCCGGCACCCAGCCCGGGCCATCGATGTTGCCGTAGCAGGCGGCCAGGTCCTGGGTCACGCAGATCGACTGCGGGCACTCCAGGGTGTCCTCGCGGTGTGCACGCTCGAACAGCGCCACGGCTTCGCCCAGCGCGCTTTCGCCTTCGACGCGGTTGCCGACGCGGTTGCGCAGTGCCCAGTGGCCGACGTAGACGTCGACCCAGGGGTTGTCCAGCGCCTTGCCCAGCGCACGCGCTTCGGGCAGCAGTGCGTCGACGCGGTCGACCTGCAGTTCGCTGACCTCGTCGGCGAGGCGGTTCAGCAGGTGCGCGTTCTGCGCCTGGCCGGCCTGGCGCAGGTCACCCTGCAGTTTTTCGACCCAGTTCCAGATGTCCATGGGGTAAATGCTCCTGTCTAGCGAAGGCTGGATGAGAGGGGGGGTGCTCAGCGCAGCATCTGCTGCAGGGCACCGGCAATATCGGCGAAGGCGCCATTGAGATCCGGGCCCGGCGTGGCAGCCGTGCGGGCCAGCGGACGGCCCTGCGCGGCGACAATGATCTTCAACGAACGCAACAGGCGTGCAGCGGCTTCGGCCTGCGGATGGCCGTCGCGCTGGGCGCGCAGCAGGGCCTGCACCGCCGGGTTGTCGAGATTGAGGTACAGCCGCGACGGCGCACGCGATTCGATGCGCGCGGTGAACTGCCGGGCCAGGCGCAGCGCCGCCATTGAAACGCGCTTGTCGTTCTCGTCGTCTTCCAGGCGCTGCTTCAGCTCGGCCTCGCGGTCGGGCACCACCACCACCGGCAGCGCCTCCGGGCTGAAGCGTGCCGGCAGCAGCTGTTCACCATCGCCCAGCTGCTCGCGCAGCCACGCCAGCTGCGTCTCATCAAGGCTGTCATCGGTACGGAACAGCGCGCGGTTGCCCTGCTCGGTGCCGAGTTCGACCAGACGCAACCCCTTGGCCTGGGCCCAGCGCCGCAGGAACGGCACCACCGCATAGCGATGGCCGTGTGCCACCGGTACGCCCATTGCGCGGAACAGCATTTCCTCGAAGCCGCCGCCGTTGTCGAGGATGACGTGCACCGCGCCACGCGCCGGCAACGCGCTGGCCGGCAGGTCGCCTTGCGAGGTCGGCACGCGCACATGCTCCAGCAGCAGTTCGAACAGGCGGTCATCACACAGCGCCGCGCCCAGCAGTGCCTCGTTGTGGCGGCTCAGCACGCGCCGCCAGGCTTCCGGCTGTTGCCGTGCAACGTCGGCCAGGCCATCGATCAGCGCTTCCAGCAGTGCATGCTGCACGGCGCGGTACTGGTCGTCACGCTGCAGGTCTTCGCGGCTGGCGGTGGGCGTCAGCCGCGAGGATTCAATCACACCGCCAATGAAGCCGGCCCACGGCGGCAGCAGGTCGCGCGCATCGTCGTCCAGCAGCATCCCGCGCACGAACACCGACAGGTTGCGATTGTCGCTGGTGCCGTAGGTGGCACCGTCCTGCACCCATAACATGCCTGTGGCATCGCTGCTGCCGTCCGCGCGCAGCGGCACGGTCACGATGGGCTCGAAATCATGCTCGAAGCGCGCCGCGAACTGCAGCGCCTGGCGCCGCGCCTGCACCGGATGCACGGCGACCTCCCCCTGGCCGCGCCACGGCGGCGGCTCAGGGTTGAGCGCCTCGGCCCCGGCACCGATGAAGATCGGCTCGGACAGCAGCGCGCAGTAGCGGCCCAGCACCTCGTGCAGGCGTGCTTCGTTGGCCAGCGGCAGGAAATCCGGATGCAGCTCCAGCTCCACCTCGGTGCCGACCGCACGCGCCGGCATTTCGCTGACGGTGTACTGCTCGGCGTTGCTGGACACGTACAGGTGCCCCAGCTCCGGCGTCTGGTACGAGGTAGTGCGCACGCTGACCCGGCGCGCCAGCACGAAGGCAGAGAGGAAGCCGAGGCCGAACATGCCGATCAGGCCTTCATCGTCCTCGCCGCCCTGGCGCAGGCCACGGGTGTAGCCAACGCCGACAGTGGCCAGGTAATCATGG
Source organism: Stenotrophomonas maltophilia (assembly GCF_004920835.1). Taxonomy (GTDB): domain Bacteria; phylum Pseudomonadota; class Gammaproteobacteria; order Xanthomonadales; family Xanthomonadaceae; genus Stenotrophomonas; species Stenotrophomonas maltophilia_AQ. The sequence goes on along the minus strand of NZ_QFHO01000009.1, from coordinate 87,572 downwards.
ATCTCCTGGCGGGTCAGGCCGGCGCCGGTATCGCTGATGCGCAGCACGCCAGCGGCGGCATCGACCTGCACCGAAATGCGCGAGGGCACCTCGACGCCAGGCTGTTCAATGCGACGGCGGATGATCGAGTCGTGCGCGTTCTGCACCAGCTCGCGCAGCGCCACCACCGGGGTGGAATACAGGTGCTTGCCCAGCACCGTCATCAGTCCATTGAGATCGACCCCGGCGCGACGAATTTCGGCGTTGGGGGCGGTGAGTGCGGTGTCCTGCATGTAATCGGTTACTCCTGGGCACGGAAAGACGCCAGAGGGCGCCTTCGTCGAGCGGGAAAAACTAGCACAGGGAGGCTGACCGTTGCCGTGTTTGAGGTCGTATTCCAGATCCGCGCCGCGTCGATGGCCTCGGACAGGCGCTCCACTGCGATCACTTCCATGCCCTTCACCGAACCACCCTTGGGCGCATTGGCCTTGGGCACGATGGCGCGCTTGAAACCATGGGTGGCGGCTTCGCGCAGGCGGTCCTCGCCGTTGGGCACCGGGCGGATCTCGCCGGACAGGCCGACTTCGCCAAAAGCAATCGTCTTTTCCGCCAGCGGGCGGTCCTGCAGCGAGGACAGCACCGCCAGCAGCACCGGCAGATCGGCCGCGGTTTCCTGCACGCGGATGCCACCCACGACATTCACGAACACGTCCTGGTCGCCGACCAGCACGCCGCCGTGGCGATGCAGTACCGCCAGCAGCATCGCCAGGCGGTTCTGCTCCAGGCCGACCGCGACACGGCGCGGGTTCGACAGCGGCGAGGCATCGACCAGCGCCTGTACTTCCACCAGCAGCGGCCGCGTGCCCTCGCGGGTGACCATGACGCAACTGCCCGGCTGGTGGGTACTGCCACCAGACAGGAAGATCGCCGACGGGTTGGAGACCTCCTTCAGGCCCTTGTCGCCCATCGCGAACACGCCCAGCTCGTTGACCGCACCGAAGCGGTTCTTGAACGCGCGCAGCAGGCGGAAGCGGCTGCCGCTCTCGCCTTCGAAGTACAGCACGGCATCGACCATGTGCTCCAGCACGCGCGGGCCGGCGATGCCGCCCTCCTTGGTCACGTGGCCGACCAGGAACACGGCGGTGCCGGTCTCCTTGGCGAAGCGCACCAGCCGTGCCGCGCTCTCGCGCACCTGGCTGACCGAACCCGGCGCGGCTGTCAGGCTCTCGGTCCACAGGGTCTGCACCGAGTCGGCCACGATCAGCCGCGGGCCGGCCTTGGACGCGTGCTGCAGGATCGATTCGACCCCGGTCTCGGCCAGCGCGTTGACGCCGTCCAGCGGCAGTTCCAGGCGATGCGCGCGGCCGGCTACCTGGGCCAGCGATTCCTCGCCGGTGACGTACAACACCGGCAGCACGGCCGCCATCCTAGCCACCGCCTGCAGCAGCAGGGTCGATTTGCCGATGCCCGGGTCGCCACCGACCAGCACCACCGCGCCCTCGACCAAGCCACCACCCAGCACGCGATCGAACTCGCCGATGCCGGTCGAGACCCGGCGATGCTCGGTCTGCTCGACGTCCTTCAGCGCGGTGATCTTTGGCGGGTCGATCTTGCCGGCCCAGCCGGCCCGGCGCGAGGCCGGCGCCTTGGCCGCCGCCGCGCTTTCCAGCACGATTTCCGACAGCGAGTTCCAGGCATTGCACTCGGTGCATTGGCCCTGCCACTTGCTGAATTCGGCGCCGCATTCATTGCAGACGTAGGCGGTGCGGGCTTTAGCCATCGGATGATTTCCAGCAACGGGAACAGGCGTGGCAGGATAGCCGAGCCGGGTCGCAGCTGCTGCGACCGCTCAAGTCCCGCCCACCTGCGCCGATAGGGGTCGCGGGCGTGCGCCTTGCGGGCGCCCCTCCCTCCCCCACTGGATCCGAAATGACTGGCAGTTACAGTCAGAGCCTGGTCACCATCTCCCTGCTGGTGGCCATTCTTGCTTCGTACACGGCGCTGGACATGGCCGGCCGGCTGGCCACGGCCGAAGGCCGCGTGGCGCGCTGGTGGCTGGCCGGTGGCGCGGCGGCGATGGGCCTGGGCATCTGGTCGATGCACTTCATCGGCATGCTCGCCTTCGACCTGCCGATCCCGGTCGGCTACGACCTCGGCATCACCCTGTACTCGCTGGCAGTGTCGATCGGTGCTTCGGCCTATGCACTATGGCTGGTGTCGCGGCCCAGCCTGCCCTGGCGACGGTTGCTGGCCGGGGCGGTGCTGATGGGGCTGGGCATCGCCACCATGCACTACCTGGGCATGGCCGCGATGCGCATGCAGCCGGGTATCGAATATCACCCAGGCTGGTTCGCCGCCTCCATTGCGGTGGCCATCGGTGCCGCAGGTGCGGCGCTGTGGATCGCCTTCCGGCTGCGGGCCGAGCAGCGCAACACGCTGCGCCTGCGCGCCCTGGCCTCGCTGGTGATGGGCCTGGCCATCGTTGGCATGCATTACACCGGCATGGCCGCCGCACGTTTCCCTGAAGGCAGCATCTGCGGCGCGGTCGGCAGTGGCGGCATCGACACCCGCTGGCTGGCGGTGCTGGTGATCGTCACCACCGTGGCCACGCTGGGCATCGCTCTGGTCGCCTCGCTGTTCGACCGGCAGATGCGCGTGCGCACCGGCCTGCTGGCCGATTCGCTGGCGCACGCCAACGACAAGCTGATCCAGGCCGCCCTGCATGACCCGTTGACCCAGCTGCCGAACCGCATGCTGCTGCAGGACCGCATCGAGCAGGCCATCGAGAAGGCGCACCGTCGTGGCCGCGCGGTGGCGGTGATGTTCTGCGACCTGGACGGCTTCAAGGCGGTCAACGATGCCTACGGCCACCAATTGGGCGACCGCCTGCTGGTGGCGGTGGCACAGCGCATCGGCGGCCTGCTGCGGCCGCAGGACACCTTCGCCCGACTCGGCGGCGACGAGTTCGTGATCGTGCTGGCCATCGATATCCCGGACGACGCGGTGGTGGTGGCCGAACGCATCATCGCCGCCGCCGGCGAGCCGTTCACGCTGGATGCGGCCGAACTGCAGGTCAGCGCCAGTCTCGGCATCGCCCTGTACCCGGACGATGCCAGCAACGAGCGCGAGCTGATGGCGCACGCCGACGCGGCGATGTACCACACCAAGGAAACCGGCCGTAACGGCTATACCTTCTTCACCCCGTCGATGCAGCTCAGTGCCAACCGCCAGCTGCGCCTGCTGCAGGACCTGCGCAAGGCGATCGCGCGTGACGAGCTGCTGCTGCACTACCAGCCGAAGTTCCCGGCCGCCGGCGCACCGGCTACCGGCGCCGAGGCGCTGCTGCGCTGGCAGCACCCGGAACTGGGCCTGCTGGCCCCGGATGTGTTCATTCCCATCGCCGAGCGCAGCGGCCTGATCCTGCCGATCGGCGACTGGGTACTGGACCGCGCCTGTGCGCAGCTGCGCGCCTGGCACGAGGCCGGGCATACGGAATGGTCGATGGCGGTGAACCTGTCGCCGCTGCAGTTCGCCTCGCCGGCGCTGCTGGACAGCGTGCGCGAGGTGCTGCAGCGGCACCGGATCGAACCGGCGCGGCTGACCCTGGAAATCACCGAGACCACGGCGATGAAGGATGTCGACGCCAGCCTGGCGATCCTCAACGATCTGACCGCGATGGGCGTGCATATCGCCATCGACGATTTCGGCACCGGCTACTCCAGTCTGCTGTACCTGAAGCGGATGCCGGCCACCGAACTCAAGATCGACCGCGCGTTCGTGCATGACCTGGAACGCAACGACGAGGACGCAGCCATCGTGTCGTCGATCATCGCGCTGGGCCGCACCTTGCAGTTGCAGGTTGTGGCCGAAGGCGTGGAGACCCAGGCGCAGCGTGAGTACCTGAGCGAACTGGGCTGTGACCAGTTGCAGGGCTACCACCTGGGGCGGCCGATGGAAGCAGACGAGTTCCTGCGCCGGGTGGGTTGACCCGGCGGTTCATCCACGCATGCCGTGGATCTACGGGTAGAGCCGGCCGCTGGCCGGCTTCCCGCAATTGCCGGCCAGCGGCCGGCACTACCACCACATACCTGCCATGCCCGGCGGCATTGATGCGTCGCCGGGCATGGCCCGGCGCTACCAGTAAACAAAAAGGCCGCCCGAGGGCGGCCTTTCTGCGTGGCAACGTCGCGAAGACGTCAGTGCATCATGTGCACGTTCATGTTGTGCATGACCCACAGGGTACCGACCACGATGATGCCGATCACCACCACGGTGAAGGCCGCAGCGTTGACGTTCCAGCGGCTTTCCGAAGAGCGGTCCAGGTGCAGGAAGAACACCAGGTGGACCAGCATCTGCAGTACCGCGGTGATCGCGATCACCACACCGTTGACGGTGCGCGAGAAGTCGCCCGACATCACCATCCAGAACGGGATGACGGTCAGCACCACCGCCAGCACGAAGCCGATCAGGTACGACTTCACGCTGCCATGGCTTTCGCCGCCGGCGGCATGGTCGTGTGCATGGTTGTCATGTGCCATTACAGCGCTCCATTGAGGTAGACGACGGAGAACACGCCGATCCAGATCAGGTCCAGGAAGTGCCAGAACAGGCTCAGGCACGCCATGCGGGTCTTGTTGGTCGGGGTCAGGCCGTACTTCTTCAGCTGCACGAACATCACCAGCAGCCACAGCAGGCCGGCGCTGACGTGCAGGCCGTGGGTACCGACCAGGGCGAAGAACGCCGACAGGAAGGCACTACGGTCCGGACCATAGCCCTGATGGATCAGGTGCTGGAATTCCCACACTTCCATGCACATGAAGCCGAAGCCCAGCAGCCAGGTAATGCCCAGCCACAGGTACATCTGCCCCATCTGCTTGCGGTGCATGGCAATCATGCCCAGGCCGAAGGTCAGCGAGGAGGTCAGCAGCAGCGCGGTTTCCCATGCCACGAACGGCAGTTCGAACAGGTCCTTCGCGGTCGGGCCACCATCGGTACCGCCGGCCAGCACCACATAGGTGGCGAACAGCGAGGCGAAGATGAGGCAGTCGCTCATCAGGTACACCCAGAAACCGAAGACGGTGTTGCCGCCGGTGTCGTGGTGCTCGTGGTCGTCATGGCCATGGGCCGCCGCTTGCGCGGCGTGCCCGTGGCTCAGGGTCGAGGTATTGGTGCTCATGCCTTCAGCTCCGACTTCACCAGGCCCTGGGATTCCAGGTGCTTGCGGTGTTCGTTCTCGATGCGTTCCACCTCGGCAGCCGGGACCCAGTAGTCCACGTCCTGGTCGAAGGTGCGGTAGATGAACGTGGCGATCATGCCGACGAAGCCGACGATGGCCAGCCACCAGATGTGCCAGATCATCGCGAAGCCGAACACCAGGCTGAAGGCACCGATGACAACGCCCGTGCCGGTGTTGCGCGGCATGTGGATGTCGGTGTACTTGGCCGGCTTCGGCCAGGCTTCACCACGCTGCTTGCGCTCCCAGAAATCGTCCAGCTCGGTGACTTCCGGCAGGCTGCCGAAGTTGTAGAAGGCCGGCGGCGAAGAGGTTTCCCACTCCAGCGTACGGGCATCCCACGGGTCGCCGGTCAGGTCGGCGGTCTTCTTGCGGTCGCGGATCGACACGGCCACCTGGATGATCTGGCACAGGATGCCGGCACCCACGATGAAGGCACCTGCGGCAGCCACCAGCAGCAGCGGCTCGTAGGCCGGGTTGACCGTGCTCTGCAGACGACGGGTCATGCCCATGAAGCCCAGCACGTACATCGGCATGAAGGTCACGTAGAAGCCGATGAACCAGCACCAGAACGCGCACTTGCCCCAGAACTCATTGAGGCGGAAGCCGAACATCTTCGGCCACCAGTAGGTGATGCCGGCGAACATGCCGAACACCACGCCGCCGATGATGACGTTGTGGAAGTGGGCGATCAGGAACAGGCTGTTGTGCAGCACGAAGTCGATGGCCGGGATCGCCAGCATCACGCCGGTCATGCCGCCGATGGTGAAGGTGACCATGAAGCCGATGGTCCACAGCACGGGCGTGGTGAACTGCACGCGACCGCGGAACATGGTGAACAGCCAGTTGAAGATCTTCACGCCGGTCGGGATCGAGATGATCATCGTCGTGATGCCGAAGAAGGCATTGACGTTGGCACCCGAACCCATGGTGAAGAAGTGGTGCAGCCACACGATGAACGACAGCACGCCGATGCAGGCGGTGGCGTAGACCATGCCCTTGTAGCCGAACAGCGCTTTGCGCGAGAAGGTCGCGATGACTTCGGAGAACACACCGAAGGCCGGCAGCACCAGGATATAGACTTCCGGGTGACCCCAGATCCAGATCAGGTTGATGTACAGCATGGCGTTGCCGCCACCGTCATTGGTGAAGAAGTGCGTACCCAGGTAACGGTCCAGGGTCAGCAGCACCAGGGTGATGGTCAGCACCGGGAAGGCAGCGACGATCAGCACGTTGGTCACCAGGGCAGTCCAGGTGAACACCGGCATCTGCATCAGCTTCATGCTGGGGGTACGCATCTTCAGGATGGTGATGAAGAAGTTGATACCGCTCAGCGTGGTACCCAGGCCTGCGACCTGTAGACCCCAGATGTAGTAGTCCATGCCGACGCTTGGACTGTATTCGATGCCCGACAGTGGTGGGAACGCCAGCCAGCCGGTGGCAGCGAACTCACCGATCCACAGCGACAGCATGATCAGCACCGCGCCGGACACGAACAGCCAGAAGCTGAGCGAGTTGACGAACGGGAACGCGACGTCGCGCGCACCGATCTGCAGCGGCACGGCCAGGTTCATCAGGCCGGTGATCAGCGGCATCGCCACGAAGAAGATCATGATCACGCCGTGGGCGGTGAAGATCTGATCGTAGTGGTGCGGCGGCAGGTAACCCTCGGACCCGCCGACGGCAAGGGCCTGCTGGGTACGCATCATGATCGCGTCGGAGAAACCGCGCAGCAGCATGACGAAGGCGACGATGAGGTACATCACGCCGATCTTCTTGTGATCCACCGAGGTGAACCACTCCTTCCACAGATAGCCCCACAGCTTGAACTTGGTGATCAGGGCCATCACGCCCAGGCCACCCAGTACTGCGCCGATCAACGTCGTCAGGACGATCGGATCGTGGGGGATCGACTCAATAGAGAGTTTTCCCAACATGTTCATTCTCCCGAGCCCGCGTGGCCGGCATGGCCTGCGTGTTCGTGTTCGTTGGCATCCAGGTTTTCACCCGATTCCTTGGAATCATGTGCATCACTGGGGGCATGGCCCTCGTGCGCTTCATGGCTGGCAGCATCGGCAGCGGCGGCACCGGCGTGCGAGTGCTTCATGCCGTAATGCTTGTTGTCGCCCATGTGCTTGGCGAGGACCCAGTCGAACAGGCCTTCTTCGGTCTTGCCGAAGTAGGTGACCGGATACCACTCGGCGTTGCGCGCATCACCCAGGGCCTTGAACGAAGCCTTGTCCAGGGTCTGATCGCCGGCGCGGACCTGGTCCAGCCACTGGCGGTATTCGGCATCGGTGACCGAGTAGGCGGTGAAATGCATCTTGGCGAAGCCCGCGCCGCTGTAGTGCGAGGACATGCCCGGGAATTCACCGGTCTCGTTGGCGATCAGATGGAGCTTGGTCTCCATCGCAGCCATCGAGTAGATCATGCTGCCCAGGTGCGGGATGAAGAAGGCATTCATCACCGTATCGGACGTGATCTTGAAGTTCAGCGGCGTGTTGACCGGGAACTTGATTTCGTTGACGACCGCCACCTTCTCTTCCGGATAGATGAACAGCCACTTCCAGTCCAGCGAGATCGCCTCGATGGTGACCGGCTTGACGTCCGATTCCAGCGGCTTGTACGGGTCCAGCGCGTGCGACGAACGCCAGGTCAGGACCGCCAGCACCAGCACGATCATGCAGGGAATGGACCACACCACCACCTCGATCGCCGTCGAGTGGGACCACTTCGGCTCGTAGCGGGCCTTGGTGTTGGAGGCGCGATACTTCCACGCGAAGGTCAGGGTCATGATGATGACCGGGATGACGACCAGCAGCATGAGCACGGTAGCCGTGATCAGCAGGGTCTTCTCATCATGGCCGATCTGGCCCTTCGGACTGAGGATGGCCACGGCATCGCAGCCGGTGAGCATCACCAGCAACGACAGCAGCAGGCCCGGGCGCAACCAGCGCCCAAGGGTTTTCAACGGAATCATCGGTCGATCCAATTGCGAGGGAATGCCGTTCCCCGTCCTGCCTGTTCCGGCCAAAGCCGGTCCCACCTGTCCGGAAGACAGGCAGGGAGGTGGGGTCGAGTCAGCCTTTCAATTTTAGGCCGTCACGCACCATTTAAGAAAGGCATTGACAATGATCGAGCGCAGGAAAGGCCTGATTCTGACTGCGACACGTTGTCGCACTGCGTGGCATGGCGGGCAGAACGCCCGAGCGCAGCATCCTGGCACCGGGCGATGGCGGGGGCTCCGACCGGGTTCGGCAAAGTCGACTGAACCTGTTCAGGCATGTTTGCCGGGGCATGGACATGGGATGCTCCACGCAGGAGGAAGGCCCATGGACAAGATCGACTTCAAGCGACGCGATCGCGCGCTGTACCAGCCCCCGGCGGGCCGGTTCGTGACGGTGAACGTACCGCCGCTGCCCTACCTGATGGTCGACGGCCTCGGCGACCCGAACACCGCCCCGGCCTACCTGCAGGCGGTGCAGTGGCTGTACGCGGTGAGCTATGCGCTGAAGTTCGCGTTGAAAGCCGACGGACAGGACTACGTGGTGCCGCCCTTGGAAGCGCTGTGGACGGCTGAGGATCCCGCCAGTTTCGTGGCACGCCGCAAGGATGAGTGGGTGTGGACGGTGATGATCCGTACGCCGGAAGGGATCAGTCCAGCGCAGCTGGAAGCAGCCCTCGGCAAGGCGCGGAAGAAGCTGGGTGAGGCGCCGGCCAGCCTTCGCCATGAAACGCTCGAGGAAGGTCTCTGCCTGCAGACCCTGCATGTGGGTGCCTACGATGACGAGGGGCCGATCCTGGCGCATCTTCATGACGAGCTGATGCCTGCACTGGGATATGCCTTTGCCGGCCCCCATCACGAGATCTACCTGAGCGACCCGCGCAGGACCGAAGCTGCTCGGTTGAAGACCGTGCTGCGGCAGCCGGTGCGCTTGCGCTCTGGTGAGGGCTCACGCCCATGACACAAGGAACGCCATGCGCCTGATTGCCAGACTGCTGCACTGGACCACCCTGCCCGCTGGGCGCCGCGTGATGGCTGTGCTCGGTACCCTGCTGGTGATCGTATTGGCCTGCAATCCGGATCTGCTGCCGTTGTTGCCGGTGATGGATGCGCTGGGGCTGGATGTGCTGGCGCTGTTGCTGGGTGCACAGGTGATGGCGATGCTGCCTTGGTTGCGGGAGGCTGGCCTGCGATCGGCGCGCGTGTTGCGGCGGTTGCTGCTGGGTGTGCTGGCCGGTGCTGTGGGCGGGTACCTGCGGCAGCTCGCGTGCTGGTTGGCGCGGGATGCGGTGATTGTGAGGCGCCAATGAGGTCGTATTCCCATCGACCAAGCCGTTGACTAGCGATTGCCTCAAATGCTTAAACAGAAAGCTCCGACCAAGGCCGGAGCTTTTCGTTTACGACCAAGATTGTTGCGCCCAGAGCGAACCTAGCTAGCTGCGGATCCATGTACCGCTGCTGCATGTAGCTCAGCCCGGTGGCCGCATCGCTCACATGCCCGGTGTACCCCGGGCCATCCGTGACCTGACCGCCTACCACTGCCCCGTAGGGCTCATAGTCATAGCGCTTGATCACGTTGCCGTTGGCATCGCTCTCAGCCACAACCGAGCCCAGCGCGTCCGTGTGGATGTAGGTGACCGTCTGGGCACCGGCAGAAACCACAACACTCCATGTAGCCGCCAGTTCAGTCACCACTTAATCTGAAAACCGATGAAATTCGAACGGACTCACAGGTTCTACGGCACGTATACCAAAACCACCTCGTATCGATATCCATCGCCAACTTCGTACACATGAGCCTGAAGCACAAGATCGCTCCTCCCCTCCTCTTCTGTGTAAAGATCAACCAGAACATTCCAAAAATCTCCATACCAAATGCATACGGAAGAGTTCCAGGATTCGTCTGGCAACCTTTTCAAGTGTGCGCCATACGCGCGAATGCTCTCTTGCGCGCCTGCCCACACATCTGGGGCCTGAAGGGTTACCTGCGGTAGCGATGGTTCGCCCCCTTGGATCAGCGCATCAACGATGGCTGCGAACGTGGGCCGCCAAGCTTGCGGCACCGCAATCTCGTTCTCACCATCTTTAGCTATGGTCACCTCATTCATTGCTAATCTCTCCCGTGCAATTGCTTGTGGCAGTCCAAACAGACCTCGGCATGATTGGAGGATGTTGTAGGACCACCGTCGGCGTGTCGCTCGACATGATGCCCGGCGGAATTGCTCCGATCAATTGACGTCCCGCAGCCCGTCGCGCACTGTCCACCTTGTGCAGCTCGCTTGGATTCTCGTGCGGAATCAGTGAGCAACCGCTGTGGGTCTCGTTGTGCTACTGGAACTGACCCCGGCCCCGTGGGTGGCTTTGGAAGATCTCCAACCATCTTGCCCGCGCCGCCGAATTTGTCTGCTGTGCGCGCACCGTCAACAGCCTTCTCAAGTCCCCTGGCGGCCTTGATTGCCGCACCCGCGCCTCCGCGAACAAAGGACACTGCAGCTGCCGTCGCATCAATCGCCACGCCGATTGAGTCGACAATACCCGCCCCAACATTACCTTGGCTAAAGTTCGAGTAGGCACAGGTCGCGCCCATTACGATGTTTGCAACGTCCCATACGGTTTTGACAATGCGCCGGTCAGGATCTTTGAACTTGCAAGGATTCCCGTTCGCATACCGGTATCGATTGAACTGTCCAACAGGCTGTTCATACGCCGTCACCGGATCCACCGACAGGAACACCCCAAACTGCGGATCCATGTACCGCTGCCGCATGTAACTCAGCCCGGTAGCCGAGTCGCTCACATGCCCTGTATAGCCAGGCCCGTCCGTGACCTGACCGCCTACCACTGCCCGGTAGGGCTCTTAGTCATAGCGTTTGATCACGTTGCCGTTGGCATCGCTCTCGGCCACAACCGAGCCCAAGGCGTCCGGGTGGATGTAGGTGACCGTCTCCTGGGCGATTGCGGCTGGCGACAAGCCAAAGCCGATCAGCAGCACGCAGCACAGCCAAGCACCTATGGCGCCAAGCTGGCGAATTCGATCTTCAAATCCCCTAAAGCAGTGTAGGCACACCGCCTGCAGCTCCCCCGAACCTGCGCATCCTTCCAATCCCTGAAAGAGCCTTGAAGCAAGGCTGGGCATTCATCGCACAGGGAATATCTTGCCACGCAGCACTCGCACATCAAGCACCGAACATGAACATGACAGCGTTGCCAGTTGAAACACAGGAGATAGAGCCACCCAAAGATAGTCCAGAACCAGCCCCCCCCTCCATCACGACTTGCCAGACAGAGCTCTCAAGCTCCATATCCTCGTCCGTGACAGCCAATTCGAGGACTGAATCATCCATAGAAAGAACAAGCCGACCTTCGAAATCGAGCTCTACACTAGATATCTCAACTCCAATCTTTTCATAGACCCTGGGGAGAAATGCCGCCCTCCCCACAAAGAAATCAAGTTTCGCTACATTGCCGGAAGAGATGCCACAATCACGAACAATGGCCGCGCATGAGAAGCTCATATCCACGTAAAGCAATCTACCAGGGCACGCCGAGGTGTTGATCAACCTCAACGTTATATTGAGACTACTTACGTTGAATGAATCAAGATATGAACCAAGCAGCATCCCCTCTAGGCTCGAGCGTGCGGCCACCACATCAACTTCCATCTTCTTGATTTTCGCCATCACGGCTTCTCTCGATAGTAGATATGACTTCTCGTGCGCTGCTCACCCTTGGGAATATTGCCGAAGTTCTTCCCATTTTCAGGATTCACGGGCTGACGCGGATTACCTTCTCGGGTCACCGATATTCTAGGTGAATGCTTCGGCCCTCCATCCATGACTCTAACGTCCATCTTCATAGACGGCACATTGTGAAGCGTTCCCGATTCCGTGCCTGCTTCGTTTGATATCCGTGTACCCATGAACCCAGCCTCCTCCAGCGCCAACCTGGTATCAGCAGGGCTATCCCCAACCTTCACTCCAGCAACGGTGCGACCTCGCATCTCTGCTGCGGCAGCCCTGGCAAAGGGGGCAGCGATCGCTCGAAGAATGCCTGGTAGCGTTGGACCACCTATGCCCACAGCTATGAGAGCCTTCCCATTGTAGTGAAAAGCATCGTCTCCGAGCTCATTCCCGAAGCCAGGGTTCCCCATCTGATCAACGTTTGAGAACCACTCTTCATCACGACCGTCCGGGTCGATGAATTTGTATGGATTGCTCAAGGCGTAAGCGTATCGATTGAACTTCGCACCAGACCTCGCATCAACCACCACCGGATCAACCGACAGGAACACGCCCAACTGCGGATCCATGTACCGCTGCTGCATGTAACTCAGACCAGTGGCCGAGTCGCTCACATGCCCGGTATACCCCGGTCCATCCGTGACCGGACCACCCACCACGGCACCGTAGGGCTCGTAGTCATAGCGCTTGATTACGTTGCCGCTGGCATCGCTCTCGGCCACAACCGAGCCCAAAGCGTCCGTGTGGATGTAGGTGACCGTCGTCTGAGCAACTACGACTGGCGACAGGCCAAGGCCGATCAGCAGCACGCAGCACAGCCAAGCACCTATGGCGCCAAGCTGGCGAATTCGATCTTCAAATCCCCTAAAGCAGGTAGACACGCTGCCTGCAGCTCCCCCAAACCTGCGCATCCTTCCAATCCCTGAAAGAGCCTTGAAGCAAGGCTGGTATTCATGGCACAGGAATGGCCAGCTGCGGTTTCCGGGTCAGGAACAGTGCTAGGAGCTAGGCTCCTGAGAAGCCGGGGGGCCAGCAGGCCGCGAGGTTCGGGAATCGCGGGCTGCTAGCCATGGGCTGGCACTACTGGGGGTGCCGGCCAACGGCCAGCACTACCAGAGCACAAAAAAAAGCCCCAACTAGAGGCCGGGGCTTTTCATTGCAACTGGTGCCGGAAACAGGAGTCGAACCTGCGACCCAGCCGCCTACGACTCCAAATAAACCATTGCCTAGTCGCTGGACGCATCAGTCTGATTAGCGATAGCGCCAACGAAATCGATGATCTCTTCGATCTCGACGCCTCGTTGATTAGGCTCATCGTCAGATCCCAAACCGGTCTCCGAAAACTCTTGCACTAATGCATCGATCAGCGACTCGCGGTCCTGTTTGACAAGGTGCTTGATGCCCTCTTCAGGCAAGTGAAGGCTGTGCTTCGCTGCGATTTCAACCAACAGAGAATGCAGACGGGACGAGATAGACCGTTTCATTTCACTTCACCTTCGGGTCTCTCAACCCATCGCTGCTTCTTGGAATGGCAGTTATGACCTTCCCCTCACCATTCAGGACTACCTTCGCATCTTTCCCGGTGTAAGCAGTCCTGCCACCGACCTGCTCGGCGACCTTCGCAGGGTCTTTTACCGCCGATAGTATGGCCTTTGCAGAAACACCTCTGCCACCATCGCGGGAGATCGCCTGATTCAACCCATGCTTCGTGTACCCGGTGATCTTTCCCGCCACCGCGCCAGAGGTGCCCGTGACACCAGCAGCTCCTGCACCAATTTCGGCTGCCGTGGCAACTGCTCCTGGATTTGCCATTGCGACCAGACCTACCTCTGCCAGCACTGGAGCGGCCAGAACTGCTGTCAGTGCAGCGCCAATTGCCGGCCCGAGTCTGTCGCTTGGATTTTTGGGCGGTGGAGTAATCGGCTGCCCATTCGTGGCGTCGTTGACTACCTTGAAGGCTGCACCACTCTCCCGCCCGTCTGGATCCGTGAACCTGTACGGATTCCCGTTCGCGTACCGATAGCGATTGAACTGCCCAACCGGTTGCTCATACGCCGTCACAGGATCCACCGACAGGAACACACCCAGCTGCGGATCCATGTACCGCTGCTGCATGTAGCTCAGCCCGGTGGCCGCATCGCTCACATGCCCGGTATACCCCGGTCCGTCCGTGACCTGACCACCTACCACGGCGCCGTAGGGCTCGTAGTCATAGCGCTTGATCACGTTGCCGTTGGCATCGCTTTCAGCCACGACCGAGCCCAACGCGTCCGTGTGGATGTACGTGACCGTCGTCTGGGCAACTGCGGCTGGCGACACGCCAAGGCCGATCAGCAGCACGCAGCACAGCCAAGCGCCTAAGGCACCCAGCTTGTGAATTTGATCTTCAACTCCCCTGAAGCTGGTCGACACACCGCCTGCAGTTCCCCCGAACCTGCGCATCCTTCCAATCCCTGAAAGTGCCTTGAAGCAAGGCCGTGTATTCATAGCACAGGAATGGCCGGGTGCGGTTTCCAGATCGGGAACAGGGCGCGGCGCTAAGCGCCTGGGAAGCCGGGCTGGCCGCGAGATTCGGAAATTAGGGGCTGCCAGCCATGGGCTGCCACTACTGGGGCCGGCATTCCGCCGGGCATGGCCCGGCGCTACCAAAGCACAAAAAAAGCCCCGACCAAGGCCGGGGCTTTTCATTGCAACTGGTGCCGGAAACAGGAGTCGAACCTGCGACCTACGCATTACGAACCCAGCCTAGCCCCCCTCGGCAAGGCAAATAAACGTTACACATCAATGCATTGACCATCGAATACCTCCCTGCCTGGGCCGGAAAGTGCCCCTTAAGCCAAGTACCAATCCCGCGCAAAGCATCGCCGGAGAGATACTTAGCAACCCAACGAACCGCCTACACGCTAGTCAGCCGTCTTTACCTTTGTATCGAAGACTTGAAAGCATACCGTTATCCGCAGCCCAAGTGCTTACCAACTCCTTCAACGTGAAAAGATAGTCCGCATTGGGAGGAAGTTTCGTTTCAGGGAAGGGCTCATGCTGCTCGCTCTCTAACAAATCACCCAGGAGCACCTGCACACGCTCAGCGAGCAACTCGTCGTCAGCGACCCTCCTGTACGTGTTCAAAGGCTTGTCCTTTGACTCCTCTGACCCGCCAAGGAACCGCTCGAAATCGGGAATACTGACGCGGTGCCTGACTTTTACACCATCAGCTCGAGCTGCGATGATTGCATCGTGAATCCTCCCGTTCTGCGTCCACATGCCATTCGCGTTGCCCTCGGAGGTGTACGGCGGATCGCAGTCGTGCACTACACCGAAATCAATCTTGAAATGGCGCATGATGGAAATTAAAGCCACAAGAATGGCTTTCCCTCTAGCTCGCACGATGGTGACCTGCTCCATCAGGCGGTGCTGCGCCTCGACGATAGATGCTAGAAACGCGGCGTGCTCGGTATCGCCCTCAACTAAAACGGGGTACGACCCGAAAAAAATCTCCGCAAGGCTAGGATCAATGTGCTGCAGGGCCTGAAGCCTTTTCTTGTCATCACCCTCAAATTGTATGGAATCTGACCTATATGTTTTCGGCTCAATTGGGCTACTGTCATTTCCCTCTTTGCGTTCCAACCGTACAATAGTAGTGTGATCTTCGAGAGGATTTACAAAATACGGAGAGTGCGTCGTCATCATGACCTGCCAATCTGCGCTCTCTGCAAGCTTGTAGAGGTGACGTTGTGCAGCGCGCGCAGCCATCGGATGAAGCGCATTCTCCGGCTCGTCGATCAGCAAGAGATACCCAGGCAGCGCGGGATCATCGGGGCTTTGTGGTATTGCCGCACCTTCCTCATGAGCGGCAAGGAGAGTTTGCAACTCACCGATCCTTACATCATCCGCATTCGCCTTCTTTTTCCTCTCCTCTGCTATCAATTTCTGCAAAGATTTTTTGTACTCATCCCGCAGCTCCCTTTCTCGCGTCATCTCGTTATGGACTTGTAACATCGCCCAAAACAACGCTCGCCGCGCTCCGGTTCCTTACTGACTCAAAGTAGTATTCGCATTACCATCTTTGATGCGAAGACCAGAGCCGTCTTTGACCAGGGAATCAATCTTCGGCGCAAACGGCGCCGCCCCTACTTCCAGTCGAACATCCAACTTCGGGAAAACGCGCTTAAAGCCAGTGGTGAGATTCCCGGCAATGGCGTTGAAGTGGTTCTGATGGGTCGCACTTATACCATTGACCTTGGTCGCGACTTCATTGATTGCTCTTGCCAGTTCGGACTCTCTGTTGCTTCGCTCTTTTTCAATCATTGCCAACAGTGGTGCCAGCGCCAATGTCAGCAGACTACTCTCCGTCTTTTCCGCGTCATCGAGCGAACCTATGCGGAGAGGACGCGGAAGTCTGGCGCTGAACACATTATCAGCCCCCCCGGCTTTGCCATCCTCGGCCCAGCCGCCATTTCCATCGGGCCCACCTTCGGGGTCCCACGTCGTGCGGACAGGCTTGAAATCAGGCGCGGCCCACTGCCAACGACTACGAACCACCAAGAGATCGCCTTGCTTAGTCTTCCACTTAGGATCTACATTCCCGATGCCTTCCGGAATGTGGACTTCGAGCTCGACTTCAGATGCCTCCTGCGTGGGTGCTGAGAGGCAGCGATCCCGAGACGCCATAAAGGTCTGCGACCCCTTTGCAAGCTCGTACGCTCTCAGGATTGTGGACTTGCCCGCATTGTTGCGCCCCACCAAGCACACAACATCATCAAGTTGGATTTTGACGCCACTGCTGCCAATGCATCCAATATTGCGCACAGTCATGCGCACCAGCTTTGATCTATTCGACATATGCCTGTCCCTGCATTTATCACGCATGTACTTTAGCTGGGTAGAACGTATGCTCGCCAGCCGTTTCTGTACCAAACCAAATACGAATGAACCTCATCCACCTTGATCGAATTTCATAGAGACCGCGCGAACGACCCGCGCAGTACTGA
Organism: Stenotrophomonas maltophilia; assembly: GCF_004920835.1. Taxonomy (GTDB): domain Bacteria; phylum Pseudomonadota; class Gammaproteobacteria; order Xanthomonadales; family Xanthomonadaceae; genus Stenotrophomonas; species Stenotrophomonas maltophilia_AQ. The sequence continues at coordinate 70,628 of NZ_QFHO01000009.1, read as the reverse complement.
TGCAGTTACTCATGGCACCACAGATGGTCATGCGTCCTTTTGGATCAACGACTTAGCCAACCCCAACTGGCAACCAGGGTGCCGATAAGTGCCTTGTAAGCCAAGTAGCCGTCACTTTGAGCCGATTCGGGCCCGTGAAGCCCCATGGAAAGCCAGGTTGGACTCACACCTACTTTCAAGGCGGACAGCGGCTTGCGGTGTATGCGCCTCGAGACCGAACCTACGTGTAGTACCTCTCATTGACGTTACGGTTGCAGGCGAGACACTTTCGATATGCACCAAAACGCCCAGGACGCTCCCGTCCCAGTAAGCCACCGCATTCGCAAACCAAAGCGCTGCGCCCTTGATCCCAGCGCCAAAGCCTTAGAGTAGCGACAAGTGCAAGGGTGACCGATACCGCGATAGCCAACGCAGGGAGCCATCGCGCCATCGCATACACCCCTGCAAGCACCGGACTCTCCCGGAGCATTCCCAACGGCAGCATCAGCAGCAACCCCAGCGCCAAGGCCCCAAGTGCGGGCGCATACATCCTTACTATCATCCACGTCCAACGATCCATGTAGCCGTCCCGCTGATTGTTTTATGCATCCTTGAGCATATCGGTCGCAGGGGATGAGACTTGAAAGGAACACATTCTTTACCGCCCGTACAAGATCGAACACCACCGTACGCTTCATACATGGCCACCACGTCTTGCGGTTGCAGGCACGAGCTCGTACACCGCCGCCCACACGTTGCACGTTAGGCTTAGGGCACATGGACTTTGATAGCGCTTCGTATGCGCTTTACATCCGCATGCGGGACCTCCAAAGCGCGCTTTCACGACCAAGTCCCCGTGCAACCTCGTGGCCAATTTCGCCGTGGATCAATGACAACTGCGGTTCACAACAATCGACATGATCATCCGGGTAGCCATCGAATCGACCATGTGTCATGTGGATCGTCATAAACACTGCATACATGGGCGAGCAATCTATACATCACAGTGATTGCCGGGAGGTTGCGCTCATAAGCGGCCTGCAGGATGCTCGCCAGGGCTCACCAGAAGCTCGCTGAGCGCGCTGCAGGACCGGCCAGCGACACCCCTACGCAAACACCGGTGGGATTCAACACAGAGGCTTACAGGTCATCCTCAATGACTCCGAGGCGCGCTCTCCACACAACCCCGGCTATAATTTTCTGCGCGTCCCCGAAGGGGCGCGCATCTGGACCCGAGGTGCGAGGGCCGAAGGCCCGAGTACCGATGGGACCAGTCACGGGACATCAACGTTGGCATCCCAATAAATATCTACCTTCTCAAAGAGAAGGTAGTTGCTCTTGATTTATAGCTCTTATGGGGCCGCTGACAAGCAAGCTCGTTTGCGCTCATAAGACCTTATTGGCGCTCGCTATGCAGCCAGTTTTCGCCGTTGCTCCTCGCGATGCTTGCGCTGGCTGTTCCGGTTCTGCTCACGCCTCCTGTCCGCACGGGGATCGCCAGAGGTGCCTGCCGCGTTCAGCGCGCGTGTCACCTTCCGCTTTACGCTCGAGCACTGCACGGCGAATGGGCAGTTGTGACACGGCATATCCCGCACGTCGTTACGATTGCCGATGCACGCCGGAACGTATCCTTCAGGCGCTTCGTTGACCTCAGCAGGCACGGCGACCATCGCTAGCGCATCCCGGACCATGTCTGCTTCAAACATCGCCTTGGCACGCGCCTCTGTCAGCGGTCCACCAGCCCCAAGATACCGCGCCAATCGGGCGGGGCGGTCCTTTGCGTGCAGCACATCGGCACTCAATGCCCGCATTGCCGCAGCATGCACGGGATCTTCTCCAGACGGCTCCATAAAGAAGCGCCGATCCCAAGCGGGCAAGAACAACCGTTCACTAGTCTCAGCCCAGGTGGGGTGTCCTCGCATCCATACACCGAACAACTTCCCGGAAGTCAGCTGGTTTGGCAATGGTGGGCGCTTCGCCTTCCGGCCCACAATCCATCGTTCCATGACGACCTCGCAGAACAGATCGTACGGCATTCCCAGTTCGTCAGCCTTCTGACGGGCCCGCCACAAGCTGGTAATAACCGACCTGTCGTTCAATGCGAGACTTGGCATACAGGGCTGCTTGTGCGGCGCTTCGGAATAGTCAAAGTGACGCGCCCAAGCAGCACGGTACGCAGCGATGTATGCCTCCGTGAACGCCTGCGTGGCCTGCACCGGGGACATGTAGCGGTTCCCGATCCAACGGGTGCGAAGCAACAATGCCTCTTTGGCAAGCAAGCCTTTATCGATGTACGTGCGCTGGAAGACCAGCTCTCCCACCTGTCGCTTCACGGGATCAGCCGACTTCAGCGCGCGTTGATACGAGGCATCCCTGCTCTGCGCCTCCATCACGCTCTTCGCAGACGCCTTCTTTCGGGCCGGGTTAGGCCGTTTCACCTTTACCTTCCCGCCCGTCGCGCCCGACTTCTTGTTCCTAGCCATTCTCCTGCCCTCCTCGATAGAGACAGTGTTATACCGACCGGGTCGATGAAATCGCCGGTCTTCTTATGTTCACTAGCGCACGGCGCGCCCGAACGCTTCCGCTGCGGGCGCGCAATGGATTGACGCGAGTCAGATGAGGGAACGACCCCCAAGCGGTTGGATGGCGCTATCGCCAAACGTGACAGCCTGAACTTCACCTGGTCCCAGGCCATCCCTAGCCATCACGCTCCTTAGTGCCGTTAGGCGCAGAGGGTCCCCTCCGCACCCAACATGGTCGGCAAGGGCCGCTACCGGCTCGGACCTCAGCGACTGACGGCGTCGAGCTCCATCACGTGCAGCTGCACTTCAGCAGAGACAAGCATTGCGGGAGTGATGCGCTTCTTGCCGCAGTGGCGCAGGTAGGTCACAGCACGCCGAACGTAGTCGCGGTAGTTGATGCCCGTCATGTCAACCAGCTGACGGGCCCTCCAGATAGCGCGAAACATCGGTTCGTCGCAGACACGCAGGTCGTAGCGACGATCAGCGGCACCCGTGTTGAGCTGGATCACCTTGGCGAACTCCATCGTTGCCTCAAAAGCAGTCATGTCGCGACACGCAGAATCCCGTCGCGCCTTGCAGCAATCTTCCGCAGAAAGCGATTCCGGGCCCATGATTTCCTCAGCAATGCTGTACTGGGCGACGCGAGATGCCTCGTTACCTTCGCGCTGCGCAGCAAACAGGCGGGTCGAGCGCTCGATGCAGCTATTCTTCTTCATTGAATTTTCCCTTCTTTTGTCGCGGTTGCCGGCGGCCTCCGTCGAAAGCAATATTGAGGGCGAATAATTTGGGGGACTCATTGAAGTCGAATAGTCCGCCAACCTAAAATGCGGTATGGCAACCGCACCCTACACCCCCCTATCGCATGCTGAATTCAAGGAACTCCTGATCCTTGCTAATGACTTGACCGGCGAGTTGGATGCAGAGCTATTGCTATACAAGCCCATCAAGCTCTCCACCCCCGCGTTAATGGTGCTAGATGCGATAGCTCGGGCCGATTCCTCCAAGGCAAGACCACTGACCCGAGCCAGCTTGGCCCGGCTCATGAAAGTTGCGCCTTCGTCGATGTCGTCTCTCGTCGCCCGATTGATCAGAGAAGAACTTCTAGAGGACAGGCCGTTGGATGACCGGTCTCGTGGACTTCAAATCAGGCAGGAGGGGCGAGTCCTGCTTGCCCAGGCAGCTGCTGACTGGGAGGATTGCTTCGAGAGGGCCAAATGCGATCTGTCGCCGCTAGAGTGGCAACAATTGTTCGAGACGATCAAAAAGCTCAACACTGCACGGGAGAAAAGGCGGATTGAGGAGAGGGCAAAGTACATGCGGGCTCCCTGATGTCGCAGGCATACACGTAGCAGGCGATCGCACGACAGTCAGCACGGTGCGTCATGCTATGTATGGAGTGATTCTGCCGACGACGCCACTTCGCCGCTTATGCACTGCGACTTTTGCGAACCACCTAGGACTTCGTGTTTTGGACGCAACTCATCCGCATCCGCACTAAAAGCCCAATGTCTGCCAATGCGCCAATCGCTGCACAAGGCTCGCCTGGTGAAGCAGCTACACCCCTGCATCGACAGTCCTCGGACAGCCCCACATTGATCGGTAGCGCGATCCTAGAGCGCCTACTCGATGCTGCTAACCCGGCGACTGAGACAGCAGCCAGATGGTGCATCAACTGACATAGAAAGGCCCGCTGACGTTGCCATCAGCGGGCCCGGTTGGGATGTATTTAGTCGCTCAACGAGGGCGGATACCAAGCCCCAGGAACACAGCCCCAGCAATGGTCAGTGCTTGCCCCACTGCGAGCGCATGCATGTTGGCAATATTGCCGTAACCGTTTGCTGAGGGGTTGATCAGGAAGTAGAGCCCAATGGCGAGTGCGACTAGCCCCAATGCCACACACGCCGCTGTCGAGCCACGCTCTTCCCGGGCGTTCGCGCTCGCACGATTCGATTCAACAATTGCCTTGGGCAGGTCCGCATAGCACTTAGGACACTTCGCGGATGATCTACCCGAGGGGATGGCAGCACGGCAAGCCGGGCATTGATAAAGGTTAGTTGCTGGATCGCTGGTTTGCATGTTCTCTCCTCCATGATGGGATGTGCGGGGGTTTCCGACATCAGCCACCGGTTGAACTACCCATCTGCGCGTCTTTGACCAGATCGCGCAGCGCAGCGCGCTGCTCGTCATCTAGGCTGTATTCGGTATCGCAGACCCGGACCTCGATCCTTTTGGCACCAGCGAAAGCCCCTGCTTCTGCCAAGGTCATCTTCTTGCCGAAGGAAAGGATGGCGTACTCATATCGATTGAAAGCGGGCATGTCGCTGGGAAGCGAAACAGCCCTTCCGTCCACGAGCATGTCAAAGCCCGTACCGGCACAGCGAACGTCATAGGACATGTTGAAGGTGACGATGGCCGAAACGGTGAAAGAGTCCGACTTCGTTACAGCGCGGTCTCCGTCTACCACGCTCTGCAGGCTCAGAGAAATGCCCCTGCTGGTCTTGGACAGCTCCGATAGCTCCACTTTGGCCTCGTACGAGGTTCGATCCTTGAAACGGTCGTATGACCGCTGTTGTTGAGCCACTACCTCCCCGGGAACAACAGCAGTCAGCACCAACGACATGACGGCAAAATGCGTAATCCGGTTCTTCATCCCAACGTCCCCGACTGAGCGCTGACGGGCCCGGCCACCCCTTGCGGCCAGTCATACCTCGCACAACGCCATATACTGATATGGTAATGACTTCTACTGATCAGGTATATGGCCCATGCTGCTGCAGGTTCACAGACCGTTACCTCCGCGTGCCCTCGCCCACTGTCATTACTGCAACGTTTTCCAAGCGGCTCTCCGAAGCTCGAGCACTGCGCGGGCTGTCCCAGCGCGCGCTGGGGGCGCTGGTGGATAGGGATCAGGACAAGAACCGGGGTGCCGTGCTGATCAACAGGTACGAGCGCGAACGAAACCAAGCCGACATGACCAAGGCTGCGGAGTTAGCCAAGGCATTGGATGTACCGGTCGCCTATCTATTCGCTGAAGACGATGACCTGGCTGCAGCGATCTTGGCTTTCGCCAAGCTTCCCTCTGGGGAGCGCCAAAGGATGCGGGAAGAGCTCGAGCGTTTGGCTGGCGAGCAGCGGGAATAGCGCTCTCACGCCGCCAACTTGGCAACAGCCGCCGCCAAAGTGTCAGGGGCTAAGTGTGCGTAGCGAAGAGTCATAGTGATGTCTGCATGGCCTAGCAGTTCGCGCACAGTGTTTAGGTCCACCCCTGCCCGCACCAGACGCGATGCGAAGTGGTGCCGCAGGTCATGGAACCGGAACTGTTCAATGCGGGCATCTGCAATCAGCTTGCGCCACCCTTTTTTGATATCGGTCACGTCGAACACCTTGCCCGCACGTCGCTCACCCGCTTGACCGGCCCAACGCTGCAGGACTTCCATGGCTTCGGTGTTCAATGGAATGTGACGCTGCCTACCGGACTTCGCGTTCTCTGCGCGAATGGTCAGCATCTTGGCTTCCCAATTGATATCAGCCCATGTCATCGACAGCAGCTCACCCCGCCGCATGCCGGTATTGATGGCTGTAAGGACCACCGGGGTCAGGTGATCGACATAACCGTCCATCGGCAAGTCAGGCAGAACCGCTTGCCGGTACTTACGTCGGGCCGCATTCGCGTTCGCCCTCCCCTCAACCCCAGCTAGATCGCGCGCTGCCAGCGCGGCCCGGAGCATCGCTTCTTCATCCGGGGACAGGAACCGAACGACCTTGCGGCTCGCGGCTGATCGCTGACGCATGCCCATCAAGGGGTTCGTCTCGATCAGCTTCCACTCAACGGCCCGAGACAAGGCAGACCGCAGGCAAGCAAAGTCGCGCGCTGCGGTAGCCTTGGTGACTGCGTCAGGGCCAGTGACACGACCGCGCCACCATCGCTCCATTGTGGGAACGTCAATTTCGATGATCTGGCGACGCAGCAGCCACGGGAACACCGATCGGATGCGGTCCGGGTACTGACGACCACCTTTGAGCTCAGCTATCGCCCAGGGTTCGAAGTGGTCGTTAAGGAGCACTTCGAGAGTGCAACTGGTGGGCTTGGTCTTTGCGAGCGCTGGCAATCCCGACTGAACGTACTCAGCAACGGCCTGCCGGGCTTGGTCACGGGCCTGATCAAGTGTCAGATGTTCGACCGACCCCAAGGTACGACGCTTACCGTGCGCCCAGGTCACGATCCAAGCCTTATGCCCTGAAGGCTGCACACGCAGGATCAGGCCGCGAACCTGAGCGTCCCTGAGCTCATAGGGGCGCTCTCGGGGCTCAGCGGTGAGAACGATGCGCTTGGTGAGGACGGATGACATCGGGCGGGTTGTCCGTAAGTGGCGATAGAGCCAACTTAGGACAGGATGCGAGGCGGTGTTTGGATGAGGATCGTCCGCAGTGCCGCGCACCTAAATCCCCAAAAACAGAACAAGGGGCTCGGCAACTTGACCGCCGTCACAGTTCATGCCATAACGCGAATGATCTTGGGTGAACCGTGCCGGGCCGCCGAAGCCAACGGATCGTACTCAAAAAAATCCAGACCTTCCGACCTATTGGGAAAAACCAAATGGGTGTGAGCCCACTGGCGATGGGACTACTCAACTCCGCAATGGCAATGAGTGCTTGGTCATTGGAGCAAGTGATTCAGTAGTGAGAAGCACTGACGGCAGGTCCAAACTCAGCAACAAGATATTCGTGCACTTGCTCTGTTAACGGAAGAACCGCTTGCCCTTCTCAAACGGACAAGCTTGGATCTGAAGGAATCGCGATGACCTCTAATGAACCAGTAACACTTTCGATGGCGTGGAAGGTCACCCAGACGCAACTGGAATCTGTGGGTGCGATTGATGTGACACTCAATTGTGACACCAACCTCTTCATCGACCCACTCCTTCTGGATGATGCATCAGACGACGAGTTTGCTCAGTGCGCAACCGAAGCGTACACCTCGAGGTTTGAGAACATATGTGCCCTGCTTGCAGAATCGAAGCAAGGCGGCGACCTCGCAGATAGGTCCGCCAGAAATCTACTGAAATTTCACGAAGTCCCCTACACTCATCTTGGCTACTCGAGCGGGACTTCCGGCTCGGGGTTTGGCTCGCAACTTATAGACAACTTGGCTATCAACGCCAAGCAAGCCATTTCCATTGGAGTTCGGGATCCCAACCTTTTCATGGTTCTCTGCTTGTTTGAAGCAGGAGTGGGCCCAGACCGCATCAGCGATATGACGACCAACATACTGGTCGACTGCTTAGCTGCATTTACACTTAGGGCATGCACGCAGCTCGAAATCCAAGTTCAAGCTTTTACGCTGGCCGGCAAGAAGCACCAGCTCCCGTGGAACCCGCTTAAGCCCAGCGAGCCAATCCTCCTGGTTCCGCGCGACATCGTTAGAGACCTTCCGATTGCTGCCGACTGGAGCGCGATAAGCGAAGCTGCTCAGGTAACCGAAGACCTTAAGAATAGAGTGAGCGCTCAGATTGGCGACATCTGGCGGGCGAAAACGAGACGCGACAAGGATGAGACACTTAAGATCGCCCTTAAAAGCAAAACCTCTTTTGAAATGCTTCTGGACTTGGTTCGCGCTGCGGCGGATGCCCCTTACGACCTGAAGAATGACCATCGCGGCGAGATATATCCGGCAGAGCTAAGAAAGCGCATAGCAGCCACAGAGCCATTGTCACTGCATCAATACTCTGGACGGACGTTAAATCTGGCCGAAGCGACGGATGCCGTGACGAAAATAATCGACAAGTTCAAGTCGCTAATTGAGGACAAGGGACTCTGGAAAGAGCTGTGGAACGAAAAATTGACAACAGCCCGCTTAGAGAAGGCAATGCAGCGCCTATTTTACGCAGTCGCGGCTGCTTACTGCGAGGCGAACAACCTCGACCTATCCCCCGAGTCAGACGCAGGATGTGGGCCGGTAGACTTCAAGATGTCCAACGGCGCCAATGTTAAGGTTCTCGCTGAACTCAAGCGATCCACAAACTCAAAGCTTGTTGCTGGCTACACAAAGCAACTTGAAGCTTACAAAGGTGCGGAAGGGACGACCCAAGCGTTCTACATTGTGATTGACATCGGCAACCTAACCTCTCGGAAGATGTCCGAGCTGAGTCAAGCTAGGTCTGCCCGACTTGAAGCTAACCTCCCTGCATCCGAAATAGTAATTATCCACGGGCAACCGCAGAACTCAGCGAGCAAGCGATAGCGTTGGTGGCTCGCGGCATAGCGTATTGAGCCAGATCGCGAACCGTCACTGTCCAGCTACTTCAGTCGCTTGTTTCAGCGCGCAACGAGTGGTCAGCAAGGCCATAGCCGTGCGGTTCTCTTACAAGCAGAGGAGCTAGTGACGAACGGAGACAAAGGCCTCTGTCCCCGCGAGCCCTAAGCGAGCCTGAAGCCAAGGTGCTCGCGGCTGCTGTAACTGTTCAGTACGGCTACACGCCATCCACAGTTGACTGCAATTGAGTTAATGCGCGCGACGACTCGAATCAAACCCCTCGCCAATCAATGATTTCCAATACCCACACAAGCAAAAAAGCCCCGGCCAGGGCCAGAGCTCATCGCTATAACTGGTGCCAAAGCAGGAGTCGAACCTACGCCCTCATCCCAAGCACTGCCAGACGCCAGATCGTACTCAGCCCGGCCAATTGTTATACCTCAACCTCGCCCTGCAGGCTTGCTTAAGACATTTTGCATATGGTCTCGAGATTCGTTGACGACCCCCGCAACGTTCAGAAGTACATCCTTGCCCGTATCTTCACCAAGACGGCGGCTGGAAATAAACCCCACCATCACACCAGCACCAAACGCAAGAGGAATTCTAAACCTCTTCTCTTCGGCATCTTCGAGAAGCGCTTTTAGCTCTCCATTCTCCTCGATGCTTTCAGCGAATTGCTCCCAAACTCGAAGCTTGGCTATCTCGGCATTGTCCGCTGCGGCTATCTCTTTAAACTCTTGAGACGCTGCATCATCGCCAATGATCACCACCTCTGTTAAGCAAGTGTAGGGCTCGTATTTTGGGATTTGGATGAAGGTGGCTTTTATGGCGACATTTCCATTATCGTCCAAACCGGAGCTGATAGACCAGTCAACGTGGTAGGTATCTTCCTGCACCCTAGAGAGCGACGCATTAGTTACCTTTGCAATTCCATCAACTACGGCCTTCAATCCTTCATCAAAGTTCGTGCGGAAGTCGGCATAGAACTTGCCTCGTGCAAATATGGGTATATCGCAATCTCGAAGAAGAACTGGCATCACTACGACTCTCTTTTCTTCAAGCTCTCGCAGCAGGCCCGCCGAGAGCTCTCGTTTGCACCATTCCGACTGCACCGATTCCGGAGAAAGGACAACGAGCAGAGCGCTCGCGCCCTCAACTGCCTGTTGGACTTTGTCGATGAGTGAGTCACCTACGCTAAGCTCCCATCGATCGACCCACACGTGCACATTTTTCTGCACCAGCTGCACTGCCAATTGATCTACGAAATCCTTGTCCTGATGCGAGTAACTTATAAATACAGGCATTATCCATCTTCCCATTAGTTACAGGAGCTTGATCAACCTTCACCACGAAGAAAGTTCGACTTTAATTACTTATCACCAATCACCGGAGGCGATTCTTGAGATCATCAAGATCATCGAAAGATCGCTGACTCATCTTCTTGGCGAACGGCATAAATCTATCGATGATATCTATGACAGTTGGACCGAGAGACTCCTTAAACATAAGCTCGTCTATTCGATTTGACTTTAGCGAAAATCTGACATGCTCAAAGTAGTTTAGGACGAGAATGACGGAATTCTTTAGATCCTCATCCCCCTCAATTTCCTCTATGAGCTGGTTGTTTGATTTTTCGTCCCTCAGCGCCTTGTACTTTCGGGTCAGCTTGCGAGCCTGAAAGAGGTGAGGATCATCCCAGCTAGTTAGGAGATCAAAGGTGTTATTTATTTTTTCCGAACGTCTCTGGACAAAGGCATTCACGGCAGTGAAATATGTAGAAAGAACGACACCAGCTCCCCCCAAGCAAAGCAGAAATGCTTTTGTTGCTTCGAAGAACTGAGTACTACTCAACGGTGCTGGCTGGCTGTAAACGGTTCTAGCAACCACAAAGGCCGCCAAAATAAGCACTGCCGCTACAGCCCAAAAAACACCCCACATCAATCGCATGCCCCCCCCCCTGTGATTGCCGACTGACTAATAGCAGGATTCCAGACTCGGCTAGGCGACTCACCCAGGGCACGCCGTATAGCGCTCCCTCCCTGCTACGCCTCGATTTTATGGTTACCAAGGTCGACAAACAAGCCGGTGCTTATCCGGACCTAAGCGTACTGGCAAGACGGTGGGCTTCGCTCGTTGACATCTTGAAGGAGCGACCGGCATGGGGAACGATACGACTGATCTCCTTCGCCTCCACGCACAAGACTCCTGGCATTCATGACGCGCCGCCAACGTTATCTTAGTAAGAGGACCGAGCAGGCCTTTGGTTTCTGATGACGAGGTTACGCAGATTTTCGCAACCGCAGGCATCTTTCCTTTGTCGGGGTCAATGACATCGTGGAATTCGCGAATCACTTGGCGACTGCCGGATCGCGCACTTCATCACTTCGCTAATCGAGGTCTCTTCTGTGGGAAACAGCACCCGATCAGGAATTCAGAGCATCATTGCATGAGCACCGCCCCTTCCTGCCGGGCTAGAGTCTGTAGCTGACCAATCGTCGAGCCTTGTGAGACGAAAGGTCTTCACTGTTTCCGCCTGTAAGACTCCAGCGACCTAAGTTGTACTGAAGCCGATCGATCACACGTGTTCCGGGGTGTTGCGCGGACAAGAACGATCCGCAACCTGTTGAGTGAAAGCTCAACCAGCGTTCGGCCCGAAGTGAATCCTTTTCCTATCAATAGGTTCCAACATCCGTCCAAACAAAAAGCCCCGGCCAAGGCCGGGGCTTTTCATGCAACTGGTGCCGGAAACAGGAGTCGAACCTGCGACCTACGCATTACGAATGCGCCGCTCTACCAACTGAGCTATTCCGGCTGAGCCCGCGATTTTACGGGCTGGGCGCCCCGGCGGTCAATCCACCCGGCTCAGCCTGCCTCCACCCGGTTCGCACACACCCGCCCCGCCGCGAAATCCCGCAGATTCCCCAGCGTGATCGCCGAGATCTCCTGCAGCGCCTCTACGGTGAAGAAGCCCTGGTGGCCGGTCACCAGCACGTTGGGGAAGGTCATCAACCGCTGGAAGGCCTCGTCGTCGATGATCTCTCCGGACAGGTCCTGGAAGAACAGCGCGCTCTCCTGCTCGTACACATCGATGGCCAGATGACCCAGCCGGCGCGACTTCAGCGCGCGGATCACCGCATGGGTATCGACCAGCCCGCCGCGCGAGGTATTGACCAGCATCGCGCCCGGCTTCATCCGCACCAGTGAGGTGTCGTTGATCAGATGCTGGGTGTCCGGTGTCAAAGGGCAATGCAACGACACAATGTCTGCGCGGGCCAGCAGTTCCTCCATGCCCACCATCTCGCCCACATCCGCAAAGCCTGCCGACGGATACGGATCGTGCCCCAGTACGGTGCAGCCCATACCCTTGAAGATGCGTGCGGTGGCCAAGCCTATCTTGCCGGTGCCGACGATGCCGACCGTGCGGCCATGCAGGGTGCGCCCAAGCAGGCCATCCAGCATGAAATTGCCCTCGCGCACGCGGTTGTAGGCGCGGTGGGTCTGACGGTTGAGGGTCATCACCAGTGCCAGTGCATGCTCGGCCACCGCTTCTGGCGAATAGGCCGGCACGCGGGCAACAAACAGGCCAAGCGCCTTTGCCGCTGCAAGATCTACATTGTTGAAGCCCGCGCAGCGCAGCAGCACTGCCCGCACACCCACTGCATGCAGGGCGTGCAGCGCCGGTGCATCAAGTCGATCATTGACGAACACACAGACCGCCGCGCAATCCTGGGCCAGAGCAGCCGTATGCACATCCAAGGCCGCATCGAAGTAGACAAACACGAAGCCCTCTCCAGCGGCGTCGCGCTGGTTGGCTTCCTCAAGGAAACGACGATCGTAAGGGCGGGCGCTGAAGACGGCGATCTGCATGGAAGAGCCTGGGTGGGATGCCACGCCGACCATACCGCAGCAACGCGCCTTCTGGGGACGGCACCGGCGATGCCTTCATCGCCGGTGCCGTGTGCCACTTAGAACTTGTAGCCCAGCCCCAGCATCACGCCATTCTGGATCTGCCCGTCGCGGCGCTCGCCCACATAGTCGGCCATGATCGACAGACGTTCGCTGGCCCGGCTGGTCACACCCAGGTTCCAGGCCAGCACCTGCTCGCCCACGGCCTGGCTGCTGGCACCGAATACCAGATCCGGTGCAGCGGCGAAACCGGTGCTGTAACGGGCCTGCGAGTCGCCCAGTTCCTTCTGCCAGACCACGCGGGCGCGCGGCGTGATGCGCTCGCCGTTGTTGCCTTCAAAGGTCTTGAACAGCTGCAGGCCGGCACCAACGCGGATGCTCTCCAGGCTGCCGCTGCGGCCAACCAGCGCACCGGCGCCCTGCCCTTCATTGAAACGAGTGGCCGAGGTGCGCGCGTAATCCACCACCGGCAGCAACGGCTGGATCACCAGTCCCCTGCCGGTGGTGAAGGAGAACGCGTGCTCCACCCGTGCGGAAATCGCATCGTTGCTGTACCTGGCGCGCAGCGGCTGCTGCAGGCCATCGATACCGCCGATGCTGCGACGGGTATCGTGGCGCAGGTCGGTGTAGCGCACCGCTGCCGACAGGTAGCCCCGCGAGTAGGTCGCATCCAGGTAGCCGCCCACGTCCAGCGCGCGCACATCGCCGGTGAACCCGGAGCCGTCAATGGCCTTGGTCGACATGTCGGCCGCTGCCACGCTGACGCCGAGGGTAACGCGGTCATCGGCCACGCGGGTGTCGGCACCGATCACGATGCCGCCGATGTTGTGGCTGAGCCCCGCCACGCCACCGTCGGCATCGATGCGGCCATGGCTGGCGAAACCGCGGGCCCAGATGCCATGGTTGCGTCCAGCATCACCGCTGCCCGCAGCGCTGCCCGACGCCGGCTCGACCAGATGCATGGCGAGCTGGTTGAACAGGCTGCCATGGCGCATGCCCGGTTGAGATGAGACCGACTGCGCGGCCTGCGAAGCCAGGCCGTCGGCGTCCCCGCCGCTGCGCATCGCGGCCTGGTGCTGCTGCACGACGTTGCCGATGCTGCCCACCAGCGCAGTGTCGGCCAGGCGCAGGCTGGCGTGCGCATCACCGCGCAGGGCTCCGGCCTGCTGTGCGATTACGTCGCGATCAGCGAACTGCAGTGCACCGAGCAGCGACTTCAGGCCTTTGTCCTGGCGATCGGAGGCGGTTGCCAATGCGCGGCCCAGGCCATCGCCCGAAGTGCCGTTGGCGAACAGACCCACCTGGTCGAAGCCGGGGTTGGCGGTCAACCACAGACCATCGGCGGTCTGCTTCACATTGAAGCTCAACAGCGAGTTGTGACGCGGGCGGAACACATCACCACCAGTGATGCTGGCACTGTAGCCGGTATCCCCCAAGCGCACGGCTTCTTCGAAACCACCTTGGTAGATCGGTCCTTCCACCAGATCGCGACGGAAGTCCTGGCCGTAGTAGCCCTGTGCCACGTTCAGTTCGAGGAAGGCGCCCTTGGAGATCACCAGCGCGCCGTCGGTCTGTTCGTCATCGAAGAAGGTGCCCACGCGCAGGCGGCCAGTGGCCGTGCCGCCGCCCTCGGTCACATCGAACAGCACCTTGCCGCCCGGCATGATATTGACGTAACCATGGGTGACCAGATCGCCACCGCGCGGCATCAGTGTGCCGAACACGCGCAGGCGATTGAAGCCGTCTTCACGGTAGGAAGGGCCAGTGCCTTCGCCCAGTGCATTGAGATCCATCGCCGTGCCGGCAACGTCGCCGTGGCCAACCAGCATGCCAGCCCCGAGCACGCGCACTTCCGAGGCGCGCAGGGCACCGCCTTCCAGGGCGATGGTGCCGTTGTCCACCAGCATGAAGTCCGCACCCGTGGTAGCGGACGTGCGCCAGGTGGCGCCATTGGTCACGCGGATCACACCCATGGCGTTGTCCAGCGTAGAGGCATCCAGATCCGCCAGACGCAGTTTGGACAGCAGCAGGTCCTGGATATCCGGGTCATTCAGGTAACCCTGCACCGACAGCGGGCCGATGCCCTGCGGGCCGCGGCTCGAGGCGTTGTAGATGCTCTGCGCAAGGTTGATGTAGGTGGATTGCCAGTCGGTATTCCAGCGCGCGAAATCATCATCGACGAAGGCTTGCAGCTGGCGTCCGGTACGCAGGTAGCCTGGATTGATATCGCCGCTCACGTTCGCGCTCACATTCAACGTGTCGCCCGGATCGCGGTACCCGTTGGCGCTGATGATCCTGTTGCTGTAGATGTCCTGGCCCGGGAATGATTCCAGCTTGCTGCCGCTGCCATCCGGATCAAAGGTGATGGAGGCCCCCGTGCTGCGGGCTGGATCGCGGAACACCAGCAGCCCGTTCGGCTGTACCACTTCATACATGGCCTTGTGCAGCAGGCCGGCATCCATGCCGCCGCCATAGTTGCCGGTGTAGATCTGGGTCATGCGCGGCGACGGCGTGTAGATCACCTTGCCACCGCTGCTGGCCGCGTGGATCTGCACCGAGTCGATGATCGGCAGGTCGCCGGCCAGATAGCGCTCGACACCACCGGACTGCATGATCGAGCAGGATGAAATGCAGTTGCCGGACACGATGGTGTTGAGGCCGGATGTGCGGATCACTCCCTGCAGCCACTCGCCGGCGATCAACGCGCCACCATTGGAGGTGCGCAATACCACTTCGCGGATCGGCCGGCCTTCGGCCTGCGCTTTGGCCAGCAGTGCCGGCAGGGACACCACGTCGGCGTAGGTCACATCGCCACTCAGGAAGATGCGATCGCCCAGCACGTGATAATTCATTGCCATGACGTCATCAGCCACGGACATGGTGGCGACACCCATCAGCCCGGCCAGGGCCAGGCTCAACTTCGAATACTTCATGTGTTCTCTCTCCACCCGCAACACGCGGGTAGAACGATCAACGCCGCAGCGGGGCGATCTCCCCCAGTGGATCCGGCGCCGAAAGATGAATATATTCACAATGAGAATTCGATCGATGCACACTCTTCCCCATCCGGTCATCGTCGCGTAAAACTCGATGACGCATCTGCCACCGACACGCGAGGCCTGCCCTGTCCACCCCGTCCCCCCTGCTCCATCGCGCGCCGCAGCTGCCCGCGCCTGCGGATGCCTTCATCGCGTTCGTACGCGAAGAACGCGCGCCGCTGTGCGCGTTCCTGCGCACGCGAGGGGTCGGGCCGGAAGATGCGGAGGACATCGCACAGGACTGCATGGAGCGGTTGATCCGCTATCGCGCGCAGGGCCCGGACGAACTGCGCCTGCTGCTGTATCGTATCGCCCGCAACCGCCTGGCAGACCGCGGCCGTTCGCCGCAGTCGCGGCCGCACCTGCCGCTGGCCGAGCACGATGGCAGCGACGAGCCTTCCAGTACCTCGCCCGATCCATTGCGCCAGGCCGAGTCCGGGCAGATGCTTTCCCTGCTGCGGCAGGCCCTGTTCAAACTGCCCGAGCGCGCGCGCGAGGTGTACCTGCTCAACCGGATCACCGGCATGAGCTATACACAGATTGCGCGGCACTGTGGAATCACTGCCAAGACCGTGGAAAAACATATTGCCCGCGCCCTGCAGGGCCTGCGCCAGGAACTGGGGCCGGATCCACTGCACAACGACAGGGACGCTGAATGAGCCGCCACCGGCACATGGAAGACGCCTCGGTGTTCGAACGCGCCAGCACCTGGGTGGCGCGGCTGGAAGCCCCGGACTGCACAGCGGACGAGCGTGAAGCGTTCGAAGACTGGCTGGCTGAGGACCCTGCCCATGTCAAAGCCTGGGTACAGGCCGAGACCCTGTTCCAGCAGGGCGAAGGGCTGGCCACCGACCCCTGGTTGCGGACCGCCGCAGCGCGCGCCGCGCGACCTGCCCGCCGTCGCCTGCTGCCCGGCCTGGCCGCGGCCGCCGGCATCTGCCTGGCCATCGGCATCGGCTGGATGGTTGCGGTGGATGGCAATCCGACACCGCAGCTGTACGCCAATGACACCCGCCTGCCGCGCCAGTTGACCCTGGCCGATGGCAGCGTGGCCACGCTTGATGCTGGCACCACGCTGCGCGCCAGCTTTGGCTGGCGACATCGCGAACTGGATCTGGAGCGCGGACGCCTGCAGCTGCAGGTGGCGCCATCGAGCAAGGCACTGCGGCTGCAGGCTGGCAACAGCACGATCCGCGACATCGGCACCACCTTCCAGGTCGAGCGCCTGCACGATGGCCTGGTCGAGGTCGCACTGCTGGAGGGCGCAGTGGAAGTCAGCAGCGGCACGGCCCAGCACATGCTGGCACCTGGCCAGCAGCTGCAGGTGCTGCCCTCCGGGCGCATCCAGCCTGGCCCGGCGCTGTCATCCAACGCGGCCGCCGAAGGGTGGCTGCACGGGCAACTGGTCTTTGATGCCACGCCACTGTCCATCGTGGTCGAGCGCATGAACCGCTATGGCCGCACGCCGCTGGTGATCGCCGATCCGGAGATCGCCGATCTGGCGGTAAGTGGCACGTTCCGCGCGGGGGATGCACAGGAGCTGCTGTCCGCACTGGAACTGGGCTGGTCCGTTGCTGGCCAGACGCGCCCGGATGGCGCGCTGGAACTGCGCCGCACGTACTGAGGAGGCCGGCAGTGAAGGCAGGTCCGGGTGCGCTGCAGTGGGGGCTGCTCCGCGCCTTGCTTTATCTGGCAGTGGGTATAGCGGCATTACCGGTGGCCGATGCCAGCGAGCCTGCCGGCACGCTGGAGATCGATGTGGGCGCCGGACCATTGGTCCCGGCGTTGCAGCAATGGGCACGGCAGAGCGGTACCGCCCTGCTGTTCGACGCACGTGAGCTGGAGGGGCTGCGCACCAACGGTAGCCATGGCCAGCGTGATACGGCAACCGCGCTGAAACAGCTGGTCGGCGGCCTGCCGGTGAACATCCTGCGCACATCCTCAGGCGCCTTTGTCATCCGCCGCGTTCACGCCGAACTACCGGCCAAGGTATCGAAAGCCCCGGCAGCGGCCCACGCCATACGCACCGTGCCCAACGCGCCCGATGCAGCACCGCAGGTGGAACTGGCACCGATCCACGTCACCGGCAGCCGCCTGCCGCGCACCTCGGTGCAGACAACGCTGCCGGTCACCACCATCGACCGCGACGACATCCTGCGCAGCGGCTACGGCAACCTGTTCGACCTGTTGCGGCACCTGCCGGGCATGAACGGCCATCCGGCCATGAGCACCTCGCGCAGCGGCGATTCGCAGTACCTGCCAGTAGGAGCGGCCGCGACAACCAGTCTCGACGGCATGGGACCGCGAGCGACGCTGTTCCTGGTCAATGGCCGGCGCCTGCCCCGCTATCCAATGGTGTCGCTGGAACAAGGCGGACTGACCGATCTGGGCGGCATTCCGCTGAGCTTCGTCGATCGCATCGAACTGGTCCGCGGTGGTGCCTCCGCCATCTACGGTGCCGACGCGATGTCCGGCGTGGTCAACATCATCCTGCGCGACCAGGCCGATGGTCCCGAAGCCATGCTGCAGACCGGGCTCAGCAGCCGCGGCGATGCCGGGCAGTACCGGGTGCAGGCAGCCACCGGTAGCCTGCGCGAGAACGGCGACCGCTGGTTTGCGGGCCTTGACCTGCATCGTGTCGAACATGTGGCCGGTGATCGCCGCGACTGGCATGCGGAAACCTCGCTGTATCCGATCGGCGCGATCTTCGGCAACTGGTACGTGCCGGCCCGGCGCTGCGAGCCCCCGTTGAAGCGCCGCGAGGATGGCTGCTGGTTCGACAGTGCCCGCCCGCGCTCGCTGCAACCGGCCTCGGATACCGCATCGGCCTACCTGCATTACCGGCACGAACGCGGTGAAGGACGCTATGCCTATGTCGAAGCACGCGCCAGCCACAACCGGCAGCGCTTCGACCTGGGTCCAACCGCCATCGCCGTGGTCGCGCGCGGAATCACCTTCAACAGCGTCATGCATGAAGCCGGCAATGTGCGCCCCAGCGTTCGCGCCACCGATACGGATGTCACCTTCGGCATCGGCCGCGACCAGGGCCGGCGCAGCTGGGAAGCGGGAATCAGCGGCCAACGCAGCGGAGTCACGCTGTCCACCGCAGGCACCGTACGTGCGACCCGGTTGCTGGAAGCCACGCAGTCGCGACGGTTCCTGCCCGGCTTCGACGCACCACCTGCCGCCGAAGCAGAGACATTGTTCCCATCGATCCGCAACCGCGGCAGTACCGAACAATGGCAGGGCTGGTGGGGTATGCAGCGCGAACTGATGCCGCTGCCCGGTGGCCCTGCGCAGCTGGCCACCGGCATCGACCTGCGCCATGAGCGCTGGACATCGCGTCCCGACGCGCTGCTCAGCCAGGGTGACCTCGCATTGGGGCTGCCACAGCAGCAACGTCGCCTGTCGCGGCAGAGCAGCGGCGTCTACGCCGAGCTCGGCCTGCCGCTTGCGCCCACGCTGCGCGCGGATCTGGCCGCTCGCTGGGATCGTGATGGCGGTTTCATGGCGTTCTCGCCCCGGGCCGGCCTGCGCTGGAGCCCGACGCCGCAGTGGTCGTTCCTGCTGGCCAGCGGACGCGGCTATCGCGCTCCCAGCCTGTTTGAACAGCGGCGACCGCCCGGCTACTTCGGCTCGATCACGCTGCCCGCCTCCAGCGCGCTGCCGGAATGCGCGATGACCATCAGTGATGGTCGTTGCAGCGTCACCGCCGAGGTGGTGGAGAACGACGCGCTGAAAGCCGAGCGCTCGCGCAGTCATTCGCTGGCCGCCACCTGGACACCCAACGACACCTTCTCACTGTCGCTGACCCACAACATCGTCGAGCTGCGCAACGAGATCCTGGCCCTGCAGCCATCCGACGCAGTCTGGAACCGCAGCACCTGGCAGCTGGACGAAGACGGCCAGCTGCGCAGCCTGCGCCTGTCCTTCGACAACATCGGGCGCACCACGTCCCGCAACTGGGTGCTGCGCGGCGAGTACCGTATCGATGCAGGCAGCAACGGCCAGTGGCTGTTCTCGCTCGATGCATTGAAGCAGCAGGAACTGCGTCGGCGCCGCGACCATGAGCCTGCGGTGGACCTGCGCGGCCATGTGACGCCGGAGATCGCCGCCGTACTGAACGTGCAATGGCAGAACAGCAATTGGGATATCGCGCTGCGTGGCAACCAGACCGGACGCACGCGTGCGTGGCTGCCCGGTGCCGAGTGCCCGCAGGAGCAGATCGAACTGAGCCACTGCATGAACCCGCGGCAGCTGCGCTGGAACCTGCACCTCGCACGCCGGTTGGGCCCCCGCATTGTCGCCGCGATGGATGTGCACAACGTGCTCGACACGCAGCCGGTGAACTATCTGGTCGGCAACGGCGGACAGATGCCGGGGCTGGACGACCCACTCGGCCGATACTATCTGCTGACCCTGCAATTCCGCTGAAGCGTAGTAACCTACGCGCCCTGTTCCACCGGTCTGCCACCTCCACCCCATGAAGGCCTATCTCTGGTTCTGGGGCGCGTTCCTGCTGTTCTTCGCGTTGCCTTTTCCCTGCATCCTCTATTTCGGCACGTCATGGCCGGTGGCGCTGGCTGATCGCAGTGCACCGTGGCTGGCAGTGCTGCTGCTGGCGTTGTCGCTGGCCTTGTGGCTGGTCCTGCTGCTCGCCTTCCTGCACTACCTGCTGCTCGGCCCACCACGTGCCCTGCATCGGGTGCGCTCGATCCTCGCCAACGGTGAGCCACGCACTACACTGATCAAGCAGGCCGAACAGACCGGCGTGCATGTGCGTGGCTTCGCGCAGTGGAAGCTGCAGTTGGCCTTCCAGAACCTGTCCGGCACGCCGATCAGCGAGCAGATGCTGGTGGTCGACAGCAAACCCCAGCTGCAGCGCTTCGTCGTCGGCAATCACCTCGATGCACGCCTGAGCCGCACGCCAGGCGAATTCCCCAACATGGTGCTCGACGGCGCCCATGCCGAGCTGGATGTTGCCAGCCTGTGGCGGCGTGGGATCGGCGGTGGCATCGCCATCGTGGTGGTTGCCAGTGCCTATGTATTCACCTACCGGCTGCAGAGCGAAGGCCTGGGCTGGACCTTCCTGTCGTTCGGCCACCCGTTGCTGGTGTGCCCGCTGGTGCTGTGCGGCTACGCACTGGGCCTGCGCCTGCTCGGCCGACTGCTGCACGCCGATGCACGTGGCGATGCGCTGAAGTACCGTGGCATCGGTGTGGAGGCCAGGGTGCTGAAGGTGCGCCAGACCGGCACCTATCTCAACGAACAGCCGCAGGTGGAATTCCAGCTGGAGTACACCGACCGCGAAGGCGCTGTGCGGCAGGCCAGCGTGCGTCGCTTCATCCCGCTGATCGAACTGGCCAACATCCCGCGCGAACAGGTGACGCTGCTGTACGACCCGGATGATCGTGGAAACGTGCGCATGGAGGAGGTATGAAACAGCCTCCCTCCACCCGCCTGGTGTTCTCGCTGGTGCTGCTGGTACTGGCGGGCGCGGCCGTTGCTGGCGGCGGATTGCAGACGATCAGCGAAACGCTGGGGTATTCGGTGCAGCGCGACCGGTTGCCAGCCCCCACCGGTACGCAGCCGTCGCGCGAGAATCCCGCATCGCTTGCGCCGATTCCCGATCCACGGCCGATTTCCATTCCCGAACGCAACAACCGGCTGTTCGATGCGGACTACCTGCAGGCCGCACGCCAGGCACTGGAGCAGCTGCCGTCGCTGGCCGGACAGCGATTGACCGTGTTCCACAGCATCCACTTCTACGACGACGGGCGCATCAACCTCGATCTGGTCGACCCCCAACAGCCAACCCACGTCGACAGCTACCATTTCGAACGCGGCCAGTGGCGCAAGGGCAATCCCGTGAACCCACAACAGTTCGCTCCCACCATCAGCCTGCAGCGCAGCAGCACGCCTCTGGCCAACATCGATTTCGATGCCGTGCCACGCGTGGCCAAAGCGCTGCAGGAACAGCGCAATGCGCTGCAGAACCCCACATCCCAAGTCGGCCACGTCTACGTGATCGTGCGCAAAGCCGGCAAACTGGTATGGCTGCCGGACGAAGTGGCCGGTGATCGCGAATCGGTGCGACTGCAGTTCGATACGCAGGGTGCTCTGCGCGATGTGATCCGCCGGTAGCCGACGCAAAAAAAGGGGACGGAGGGGATTAAGTCGCATACGACCTGATGCCACATACGACTTAATCCCCTCCGTCCCCTTTCTGCTACTTCACCGAGCGCGCGATGGCGTACTGCGCGCCGTAGTACGTGGACAACACCAGCAGGCTGGCCAGCGGCAGGCCGCCGGCGAAGCGGTCCCAGGCCAGCAGTGAATCGCTGGCCACGAACAGCAATGCACCTGCCGCGGCCCAGCGGGCGCTTCGGGCTTCCACAGCATCGGGCTGCGGGCTGCGCCACTGCCGTGCCAGGGCCAGCACCGCCATCGACGCCAGCACCACCACATACGCCAGTACCGGAATGCGCATCGGCGCCGGCAGGTGCGGCCACAGGCCCAGCACGTTGAGCACGGCAAACGCACCGAGCAGTGCACTGGCGCCGACCAGCCCACGCCCGGCACGCAGGCCATCGCGGAAGGCGACGATGTAGCAGAGGTGCGCCAGCAGGAACGCGACCAGCCCCGGCACGAACGCGTCCATCGGCAGCATCAGCGCGATATCGCCCACGCACGAGAGCAGCATGCCGGCCAGCACCGCGCGGCGGTAGAACGGCTGTGCGGGATCGTGCACGCGCCAGGCGATGGCAGCGATCAGCAGCGTGGTGGCCGGCTTGGCCAGCCAGTGCAGCCAGCGCCCGTCACCGTGCAGGAACGCGCCGATGATGGCGAGGATCGCCATCAGCAGGATCAGACCATCGCGGGCGCGCGGTTTCATCGCGCCTTCCACAGCTCTGCGAGGCGGTCAGGCTTGCCGGCAATGCGCTCCAGCACCGGGTACTGCAGGCCACCGTGGTAGGCGATGCTCATCGTTTCGATGCGATCGAACTGCTTCACCAGCAACACGATCGGCGCCTTGTCCTTTGCTGCGGCCGCCACTGCATCCTTCAAGCGCTGGCTGCTGTATTCGCGGCCACCAACCGCGATCACCTTCATGCCGGGTGCAAGACCGGCGTTGAACGCCGGGCTGTCCCAGATCACGTCACCGACCGTGCCGTTGTCGAGCACGGTCGCGCCCAGCGAATAGGCCAGCAACGCGGCCTTGGCGCGCTTCTCCTGCGCCTTGTAGGCATCGTTCGGGGCATCGCGATAGACCAGCTTCCAGCCCGCCAGTTCGAGGCCGCCGGTCAACGAACCATGGCCGTCCAGGCGCCCGCGCAGGAACGTGGCCCAGTCATACGGCGCGATGCCGTTCAAGGTCGCGACCACATCATCGAAGGTGTACGGATTGACGTCCCAATCGCCATTACCGACGCCGAAAAACGCACGTGCGAAGTCGTCCAGGCTGCGCCGGTTGCCACTCAGTTCGCGCAGCTTGCCCTCCACTTCCAGCCACAGCATCTGGCCGCCGGAGTAGTAGTCCTCGCTCATCTGGTAGTTGCGATAAGGCAGCGTACGGCGCTGAGCAATGGTCGGGTCGTTGGTGGTGTCCTGCAGCGGGCGCCAGGCCAGGCCCGGACGGCCACGGTCGTAGGTCGCGGCCACGTTGGCCAGCATGTCGCGTGCCTGGTCGGTTGACCACAGCCCCGAGCGTGCGGCCAGCACCTGTCCCCAGAACTGGGTCTGCCCCTCATACACCCACAGCAGGCTGTCGCCCATCGGCACGTTGAAGTTGGCAGTGGCCAAGTCCGCGCCGCGGCGGTACTTGCCGTTCCAGGAGTGGGTGTATTCGTGCGGCAGCAGATCGCGCATCCACGCGCTCTTTTCCCACTCGGTGAAGTAGCCCGGCTCGGCGCTGTTTTCGCTGGAACGGTGGTGTTCCAGACCGATGCCGCCGAGGCGGTCGGTCAACGCCAGCAGGAACTCGTAGTGGTTGTAATGGCGCGCGCCATAGAGCTTGTCGGCCTGCTGCACCAGCGCGCGGTGCAGCTTGATCTGTTCGTCGGTCGGCTTCAGCGACTTGGCGTCGTCGGCGAACACGTTCAGATGCACCGGCACCTTCGCGCCGGGGTCGAGGTCGATGCGCTGGTGGTGCTCGCCGGCAAACAGCGGCGAATCGACCAGGTGGTCATAGGAGATCGGCTTGAACACCACGGTGTCACCGTCGCGGCGCGCGGTCTCCAACGCGGTGGCGAACGACCAGCCCTTGGGCAGGGTCACGCTGGCCTGCGCCTGCAGCTGCCGCGCATCGACACCGGCCGGATACAGCGAGTTGGCGTTCCACTGCAGGTTGAGCATTTCCGGGGTCATCACCACCCGGCCCTGGCTGCCGCCCTGCGAGGACAGGAAATCGAAGTGGGCGACAATCTCGCTCACGCCCTCGGGCACGTTCACCTTGAACGCATAGACGTTGAACTGGTCGCGCTGCCAGGCCAGCGGCTTGCCGTTGGCAGTCACACGCAGGCCGGCCAGCTTGTCGATCGGGCCGGTCGGCGAATGGTTGCCTGGAATCCACTGCGGGTACAGCAGGGTCATCGGGCCGGGCTTGGCCGGCACCGTGGCAGTCACCTTGAAGATGCGCCGGGCCAGATCGCGCGCGTCCACATCGATGCGCAGCAGGCCGGGGGCCGCGGCATCGCCCGGCGGCGAGGTCTGCGCCAGCGCAGGCGTGGCCGCCAGCGCGAACAGCACGGACATCACCAGGGCACGGGTCTTCATCGGGCAGGTTCCAGCAGCGGTAGAACCTTTGATGCTAGGCCTGTCGAGCGCGCGGCCCCATGGCCGAAGGTCATGGTCGGTGGCGCTCCGGCCTGATGTGGCAAAACGCCATCCGGCAGTGCGAACCAAGGTTCGCACCCACCAGAGTCAGGCCCGGTCAGTCGACCAGGCGCAGGCGCAGTTCCTTCGGCAGTGCGAACACCATCGATTCCGGCTCGCCATCCAGCTCACCGACGCCGTTGGCACCCAGCTCGGCCAGCCGCGCCAGCACGCCATCGACCAGCACCTGCGGCGCCGAGGCACCAGCGGTCACGCCGATGTGCTGCTTGCCCACCACCCACGCCGGGTCGATCTCGTGCGCACCGTCGATCAGGTACGACTCCACGCCTTCGCGGCGGGCCAGCTCACTCAGGCGGTTGGAGTTGGAGCTGTTCGGCGAACCGACCACCAGCACCAAATCGCAGCGCTTGGCCAGGTCGCGCACGGCATCCTGGCGGTTCTGGGTGGCGTAGCAGATATCGTCGTTCTTCGGCCCTTGCATTGCCGGGAAGCGCTCGCGCAGCGCATCGATGATGCCGCGCGTGTCGTCCACCGACAACGTGGTCTGGGTGGTGTAGGCGAAGTTTTCCGGCTGCTTGATCTGCAGCGTGGCAACCTGCTCCACGTCTTCCACCAGATAGATCTGGCCGGTACCGGCTTCGCGGTTCCACTGGCCCATGGTGCCTTCCACTTCGGGGTGACCGGCGTGGCCGATCAGCACCACGTCACGGCCAGCACGGCAGTGGCGGGCAACTTCGAAGTGGACCTTCGTCACCAGCGGGCAGGTGGCGTCGAACACCTTCAGGCCACGGCGTTCGGCTTCCTGGCGCACGGCCTGGGACACGCCGTGCGCACTGAAGATGACCGTGTTGTTGTCCGGCACTTCATCCAGTTCCTCGACGAAGATCGCGCCGCGCTGCTTCAGGTCATCGACCACGAAGCGGTTGTGCACCACCTCATGGCGGACATAGATGGGCGCGCCCAGCGTTTCGATCGCGCGCTTGACGATCTCGATCGCACGATCGACGCCGGCACAGAATCCACGCGGGTTGGCGAGCAGCACATCCATCAGTTCAGTCTCCCGGCAGCGGCCGGCTTACGGTTTCGGATTGGCATTATCCCGCCTTTTTGGCGGACTTGCCGTCGAACAGGCCGAACAGGGCGATGCCGACGGCACCGACCACGATGGCCGAATCGGCGATGTTGAACGAGGGCCAGGTGTAGCTGCCCACGTACCACTGGATGAAATCGACCACGTGGCCGTGCACCTGGCGGTCGATCACGTTTCCGATGGCGCCGCCGATGATCAGCGCATACGGCACCGCCGCCTTCCAGTTGCCACGGGCGGTGCCGCGCAGCCACCAGGCCATCAGGCCACTGATGGCGATCGCCAGCACGGTGAAGAAGTGCTTCTGCCAGCCACCGGCGTCGCTCAGGAAACTGAACGCCGCACCGGTGTTGTAGGTGCGGTACCAGTTCCAGAAGCCGTCGATGACCACCACCGGCTGGAACTCCGGCAGGCTCGACAGGACCCACGCCTTGGACCACTGGTCCAGGCCGATGATGGCCGCCGACAGCAGCAGCCAGACCAGGGCGTTCGGATGCGGACGGGGCGCGGCCATCAGAACCAGCTCCGCACTTCACCGGCGCCGGTGATGTTGCTCACGCAGCGGCCGCACAGTTCCGGATGGTCGGCGTTGCTGCCGACGTCGGCGCGGTGGTGCCAGCAGCGCACGCACTTGGCCTTGGTGGTCGGCTGGGCACTGACGAATACCTCGTCGGTGGTTGCCGGGCGCACCTGCACGTCGCCGCTGATGAACAGGAAACGCAGTTCATCGGCCAGCGGCTGCCAGCGCGCGGCCTGCTCTTCGCTGGCGGCGATGGTGATCTCCGCTTCCAGCGCGGCACCGATGGCGCCGTTGGCACGCATCGGCTCGAGCACCTTGGCCACCTGCTCGCGCACGGCCAGCAGCTGGTCGAAGTCGGCGGCGTTGAGCTGGGCATCGGCCGGCAGCGGCGCCAGGCCGTCGTACCAGGTGGTGAACAGCACATGCTCGGCGCGTTCGCCCGGCAGGTAGCCCCACAGCTCGTCGGCGGTGAAGGTCAGGATCGGCGCGACCCAGCGGGTGAATGCTTCGGCGATGTGGTACATCGCGCTCTGTGCCGAACGGCGACCGCTGGAATCGGTCGGCATCGTGTACAGGCGATCCTTGGTCACGTCCAGGTACAGCGAGCCCAGGTCCACGCTGCAGAAGTTCAGCAGCAGCTGCACGATCTCGGCCATGTTGTAGCCGTCGTAGGCCGCCTTGATCTTCTCCTGCAGCTCCCACGCGCGATGCACGATCCAGCGGTCCAGCGCGACCATCTGGTCCAGCGGTTGCAGGTGCTGGGCCGGATCGAAACCGTCCAGGTTGCCGAGCAGGAAGCGCGCGGTGTTGCGCAGGCGGCGGTAGGCGTCGGCGTTGCGCTTGAGGATTTCCTGCGACAGCGACATCTCGTTGCTGTAGTCGGCCGAGGCGATCCACAGGCGCAGGATGTCCGCGCCCAGCTTGTTCATGATGTCCTGCGGCTCGATGCCGTTGCCCAGCGACTTGGACATCTTGCGGCCGTGCTCGTCCACGGTGAAGCCGTGGGTCAGGCACTGCTTGTACGGCGCGCGTTTGTCGATCGCCACGCCGGTCAGCAGCGAGGACTGGAACCAGCCGCGGTGCTGGTCGGAACCTTCAAGGTACAGGTCGGCCGGCTTGCCGAAGCCACGCGCCGCAAGCACGCCTTCATGGGTCACGCCCGAGTCGAACCAGACATCGAGGATGTCGGTGACCTTCTCGTAGTCGGCCGCTTCAGCGCCCAGCAGTTCGGCGGCATCCAGCGAATACCACACGTCGATGCCCTCGGCTTCGACGCGGTCGGCGACCTGCTGCATCAGCTCCACCGAACGCGGGTGGATCTCGCCGGTCTGGCGATGAGTGAACAGTGCGATCGGCACGCCCCAAGTGCGCTGGCGCGAGATGGTCCAGTCCGGGCGGCCATCGACCATGCTCTGGATGCGTGCCTTGCCCCAGCTCGGGAACCAGCCCACGTTGTCGATGGCGGCCAGCGCATCGTTGCGCAGGTTGGCCTTGTCCATCGAGATGAACCACTGCGGGGTGGCGCGGAACACCACCGGCGTCTTGTGGCGCCAGCAATGCGGGTAGCTGTGGCGGATCGGGTGGAAGGCCAGCAGCGCGCCGTTGTCGCGCAGCACGCCGACGATGGCCTCCTGCGCCTTCCACAGGTGCTGGCCGGCCAGCACCACGTCACCGGCCGGCGGGGTCGATTCCAGGTACACGCCACGGCCATCGATCGGGGTCACCTGGCCGGCGTTGTACTTGTCCAGCAGGCCGTACTTCTGGCTGACCACGTAATCTTCCTGGCCGTGGCCGGGGGCGGTGTGCACCGCACCGGTACCGTCCTCATCGGACACATGCTCGCCGTTGAGCACCAGGATCCCGCGCTCCGGGTAGAACGGGTGCGCCAGCAGCTGGTTTTCCAGCGCCGAACCGTCCGCCTCACCGTGCAGCACCACCGCTTCCACGCCGTAGCGCTGCAGTGCGCGCTCGGCCAGGGCGGCAGCCAGCACCAGCCAGCGGCGCTTGCCGTTGTTGGCCGGGCCTTCGGCCAGCACGTAGCGGATGTCCGCGCCCAGCGAAACGGCCAGCGAAGCCGGCAGCGTCCACGGCGTGGTGGTCCAGATCGGCACAGCCACTTCGACATCGGCCGGCACGCTCACGCCGAACGCCTGGCCGATGGCCTGCGCGTCGCGCGCGGTGTAGGCCACGTCGATCGCCGGCGATTCCTTTTCCTGGTACTCGATCTCGGCCTCGGCCAGCGCCGAGCCACAGTCGAAGCACCAGTACACCGGCTTCGCACCACGCAGCAGGTGGCCGTTGGCCACGACCTTGGCCAGCGCACGGATCTCGTTGGCTTCGAAGTCGAAGCTCAGGGTCTTGTACGGGTTGTCCCAGTCACCGGTCACGCCCAGGCGCTTGAAGTCCACGCGCTGGATGTTGATCTGCTCTTCGGCGAACTCACGGCACTTCTGCCGGAACTCGACGGCGTCGAGCTTGGTGCCGACCTTGCCCCACTTCTTCTCGACCGCGATCTCGATCGGCAGGCCGTGGCAGTCCCAACCCGGCACGTAGGGCGCATCGAAGCCGGCCAGGTAGCGCGACTTGACGATGATGTCCTTCAGGATCTTGTTGACCGCGTGGCCCAGGTGGATGCGGCCGTTGGCGTACGGCGGGCCGTCGTGCAGCACGAACAGCGGGCGGCCGGCGGCGTTGTCGCGCAGCTGCTGGTAGAGCCCCTGCTCTTCCCACCGCGCCAGAATGCCCGGCTCGCGCTTGGGCAGGTCGCCGCGCATCGGGAATTCGGTGGCTGGCAGGTTCAGGGTGGTCTTGTAGTCCTGGCTCACGCAGTGGCTCGCAATCTATGTTCGGAAAGGATGGCGCGCGCCTGTTCGGCGTCACGGTGCATCTGGTCGGTCAGCGCCGCCAGATCATTGAATTTTTCTTCGTCGCGCAGCTTGGCGACGAATTCGACTTCGATGTGGCGCCCGTACAGATCGCCCTGGAAATCGAACAGGTGGGCTTCCAGCAACGGCTCCACACCCTCCACTGTCGGCCGCGTGCCGAAGCTGGATACCGAAGGCCACGGCTGGTCGAACACGCCGTGCACCCAGGTTGCGTAGATGCCCGACAACGCCGGGGTCTTCGGGAAACGCAGGTTGGCAGTGGGGAAGCCCAGCGTACGGCCAAGCTGGCGCCCACGCACCACCCGGCCGCTGATCGCATACGGGCGGCCGAGCAGGTCGCCCGCACGGGCGAAGTCGCCGTCCTGCAGCAGCTGGCGGATGCGGGTGCTGGAAATGCGCTCGCCATGCAGGTCGACCGCTTCGATCTCGCCAGCGCTGAAACCGAGCTCGGCGCCGAGCTTCTGCAGCAGGGCCAGGTCGCCGCGACGGCGGTTGCCGAAACAGAACTCCGGACCGATCCAGACCTCACGCGCACTCAGGCGATTGACCAGCAGCTGGCGCACGAACGTCTCGGCCGGCATCGCCGCCATCGCTGCGTCGAAACGCAGCAGGCCGATCGCATCGACGCCGAGCTCGCGCAGGATCTCGACCTTGCTGCGCGCCAGGGTCAGCCGCGGCGGCGGCGTGCCCTGGGCGAAGAATTCACGCGGCAACGGCTCGAACGCCACGGCAACCGCGGCCACGCCCAAGGCGCGCGCGCGGGCAACCGCGTGGCGGACCAGCGCACGATGGCCCAGATGGAGGCCGTCGAATGCACCGATACAGACCACGCTTCCGTTGGGGAACAGCTCCCCGCCCTCGACGCTTCTGAACAGCCTGCTCATCAACTCTCGTTCCGGCCCAACCGGGGCCGCCGCTTCAATGGTGTAACCCTGAAGTATAGCCGCCACGGGCCGTGATCAATGCCCGCGCAGGTCGCGCGGGCGGAAGCCCATCGCCACCATGGCCACCGCATAGGTCGCGCCACCGCCACCGACCAGCAGTGCCAGTGCGCCGATCCGCTCCCATGCACCCATTGCCGAGAAGCCCGGCAGCCAGTACAGCAGGGCCAGCAGTACGCCGACCATGGCCGCGCAGGCCAGCAGCAGGCGTACCAGATAGCCGCCCCAACCCGGCCGACGCTGGTAGACATCGGTCTTGCCCAGCCAGTACCAGAGCAGGCCAAGGTTCAGGTAACTGGACAGCGCGCTGGCAATGCCCAGCGCCAGGTGCAGGCCCGGCTGCTTGCCGATGGCGGCCATCACGCCCTGCGCCTTCAGTTCGTCGGGCACCATCACCTGGTACAGCACCGCCAGCAGGGCGAAGTTGAACACCATGTTGGCCACCAGTGCGACCACGCCGGCGCGCACCGGGGTCTTGGTGTCCTGGCGCGCATAGAACGCCGGCAGCACCACCTTCAGCAAGGCGAACGCCGGCAGGCCGAAGCTCAAGCCGTACACCGACAGCGCGGTCATGCGGGTATCGAAGGCGCTGAACTGGCCGTGCTGGAAGATGGTCGCGATCAGCGGTTCAGCCAGCAGCAGCAGGCCCAGCATGGCTGGCACCGAAATCAGCAGGGTCATGCGCAGGCCCCAGTCCAGCGAGCGCGAGAAGCCCTCGCGGTCGGTGCTCACGTGATGACGAGCCAGCGCCGGCAGGATCACCGTACCCAGCGCCACGCCGAACACGCCCAGCGGCAGCTCCAGGAAGCGATCGGCCAGCGACAGCCAGGACTGCGAGCCGTCGGTCAGCTTGGCGGCGATGACGGTGTCCAGCAGCAGGTTGATCTGTGCCACCGAGGAACCAAACAGGGTCGGCACCATCAGCGTCATCACCTTGCGCACGCCCGGATGGGTCCATCCCCAGCGCGGCAGGGTCAGCAGGTTGATGCCTTTCAGCGAGGGCAGCTGGAACAGCAGCTGCAGGATGCCTGCGGCCAGCACCGCCCAGCCCAGGGCCAGAATCTGCTTTTCCGGGGTACCGCCCAACCGCGGGGCCAGCCACAGCGCACCGGCGATCATGCACAGGTTGAGGATGACCGGGGTCAGCGCCGGCATGGCGAAGCGCTGGAAGCTGTTCAGCGCACCACCGGCCAGTGCGGTCAGCGAGACAAACAGCAGGAACGGGAAGGTCAGGCGGAACAGGTCGACCAGCAGGCCCTGCTTCACCGGGTCGGTATCAACGCCACTTGAGAAGACCGAGGCCAGCTGCGGGGCGAAGATCAGCGCCAGCGCGGTCACCAGCATCAGGATGCCGCCCAGGGTACCTGCGGTGCGGGCCATCAGTTCGCGCAGCTCGGCGTGGCTGCGGGTTTCCTTCACTTCCGTGAACACCGGCACGAATGCGGTGGCGAAGGAGCCCTCGGCGAACAATCGCCGCAGGAAATTGGGTACCCTGAAGGCAACCCAGAACGCATCGGTGACCGCATTGGTGCCGAACGTGGTGGTGATCACCTGGTCACGGACAAGTCCGAGCACCCGCGAGACCATGGTCATGCTGCTGAACGACAGCAGGCCTCGCAACATCTTCGGTGAACTCACTCAGCGTCCCTCTTGACAATCGACTTGACGTGCATTTCTCGGGCCATCATACTAGCTAGCTAGCTGTTCCCATAACACCGATTTTTTCAGGAAACCACCACCGTGGCCAATATCAAGTCCGCCAAGAAGCGCGCCAAGCAGACCGTCGTGCGCAACGCGCGCAACGTGGCTCAGCGCTCGATGCTGCGCACCGCTGTCAAGAAAGTGATCAAGGCGCTGGACGCCAACGATGCCGCCGGCGCCCAAGCCGCCTTCGCCGTTGCCCAGCCGATCCTGGATCGCTTCAGCGCGCGTGGCCTGATCCACAAGAACAAGGCTGCCCGCCACAAGAGCCGCCTGAATGACCGCATCAAGGCCCTCGCGGCCGCCTGATCCGGTTGGTTGCCGGGGCTTCGGTTCCGGCAGCACGCAAAAGCCCGGCTTCGGCCGGGTTTTTTGTTGCCTGCACGCCCGGGGCCAGATCCCTTTTCCAGCGGAAAAGGGATCCGACCCCAACAACAAAAAAAACCCGGCCGAAGCCGGGTTTTTCACGCGGAACCACAACGTCATCGTTACGCGTTGCGGGCAGCTTCCAGCTCATCTTCCTTCTGGCGATCAAAGAACGCCATGATCCGGCTCATGATCGGGAAGGTGCCTTCGCGACCCAGCGCGGAAACCAGGAACCACGGCTCCTTCCAGCCCAGCTCAGCGACGATCTGCTCGGCCGCAGCCTTGGCCTCGTCCTCGAACATCAGGTCAGCCTTGTTCAGCACCAGCCAGCGCGGCTTCTGCAGCAGCTCCGGGTCATGCTTCTCCAGCTCACGCTCGATGGCACGTACCTGCTCGACCGGGGAAATGCCTTCCACGCCGCCTTCCATGGGGGAAATGTCCACCAGGTGCAGCAGCAGGCGGGTGCGCTGCAGATGGCGCAGGAACTGCGCGCCCAGGCCGGCACCGTCGGCGGCGCCTTCGATCAGGCCCGGAATGTCGGCAATCACGAAGCTGCGGTAGTTCTCAACCTTCACCACACCCAGGTTCGGGTACAGCGTGGTGAACGGGTAATCGGCCACCTTAGGCGTCGCCGCCGAAACGGCACGGATCAGGGTGCTCTTGCCAGCGTTGGGGAAGCCGAGCAGGCCGACATCGGCCAGCAGCTTCAGCTCCAGCTTCAGCGTGCGCTCTTCGCCCGGCTCGCCCGGCAGCGCCTGGCGCGGCGAGCGATTGGTCGAGCTCTTGAAGTGCATGTTGCCGAGGCCACCACGACCGCCCTGCGCCACCAGCATGCGATCGCCATGCTGGGTCAGGTCGCCGATGACTTCGTCGGTGGCCACATTGATGATCACGGTGCCAACCGGCACGGTGATGGTCAGGTCTTCGCCACCCTTGCCATAGGCCTGGCGGCCCATGCCGTTCTCGCCGCGCTGCGCCTTGAAGATGCGGTCATGGCGGAAGTCGACCAGGGTGTTCAGGTTTTCGTCGGCGCGGATGTACACGCTGCCGCCCGCACCGCCGTCGCCGCCGTCCGGGCCGCCGAGCGGAATGAACTTCTCGCGACGGAAGCCAATGCAGCCGTTGCCGCCGTTGCCGGCGAACACTTCGATTTCTGCTTCGTCTACCAGTTTCATTGTTTCGATGCCTGCGATGGGCGCGGCCTGCGTGCCGCCGCCTTGCTTGAATGTCGGGCCGGATGTGCTCCGGCTGCCGGGGCTGCGCCCCGCGATCGGGCCGTGCCCGTTGTACCACTGATTCCAACGAAAAGCCCCGCCGAAGCGGGGCTCTTCATGCAGCGTGCGATTCGACCAGCAACACCATGCCGGGGCATGGCAGCCAGCCAAGCCTTATCAGGCTTCGACCGACACGACGCTGACGGTGCGACGCTTCTTGGCGCCCTTGACCGAGAACTCCACCTTGCCGTCCACGAGGGCGAACAGGGTGTGGTCACGGCCCAGGCCAACGCCGGAACCCGGGTGGAACTGGGTGCCGCGCTGACGCACGATGATGTTGCCGGCTTCGATGGCCTGGCCACCGAAGATCTTGACGCCGAGGTACTTCGGGTTGGAGTCGCGACCGTTGCGCGAAGAGCCTACGCCTTTTTTATGTGCCATGACCTATCTCCTTACTTGCTGCCACCGGCAATGCCGGTGATCTCGATTTCGGTGTAGTACTGACGGTGACCCTGACGCTTCATGTGGTGCTTGCGGCGACGGAACTTGATGATCCGGACCTTGTCAGCACGACCCTGGGACAGGACGGTGGCAGTGACCGCAGCGCCGCTCAGGGCGTCGCCGATCTTGATGCCATCGCTGTCGCCGAGCAGCAGGATGTTGTCGAACTTGATCTCGCTGCCGACTTCGACTTCGAGCTTTTCAATGCGGAGCTTTTCGCCCTGCGCCACGCGGTATTGCTTACCGCCGGTGACCAGTACTGCGTACATGACCAGACTTCCTCTGTAGTTATTGTGGTCTATGGACTGCCGCCATCGAGGGCGGACAGGAGCGGAATTGTACGTGGACCACCGGGGACGGGTCAAGTCAACCCCTGAACGGCTCTGGAGGCCGGGCCGGAACGGGGTCAGATCCCTTTTCACCGTGTGAAAAGGGATCTGACCCCCGCCTGTCGGGCGGTCTCAGCAGGTGAGACTCCGGGCTGGCATTGTCGCCCATTGCCCCCATCTGGTCACCTCGGTAGGCTGACCGATTGCCGTTCCCTGCTGGCCCGGCATCCAGCCAACGCCCCCACAACCGGATCCCCCATGGCGATGGATTTCATCCGCATCCGCGGCGCGCGGACGCACAACCTGAAGAACCTCGACCTCGACCTGCCCCGCGACAAGCTGATCGTGATCACCGGCCTGTCCGGTTCGGGCAAGTCCTCGCTGGCGTTCGACACCATCTATGCAGAAGGCCAGCGCCGCTACGTCGAGTCGCTGTCGGCCTATGCGCGCCAGTTCCTGAGCGTGATGGAAAAGCCAGACCTGGACCACATCGAAGGCCTGTCCCCGGCCATCTCGATCGAGCAGAAGTCGACCTCGCACAACCCGCGTTCGACGGTCGGCACGATCACCGAGATCTACGATTACCTGCGCCTGCTGTATGCCCGCGTCGGCACTCCGCGCTGCCCGGACCATGGCTACCCGCTGGAAGCGCAGACGGTCAGCCAGATGGTCGACCACGTGCTGACGCTGGATCCGGAGCAGCGCTACATGCTGCTGGCGCCGGTGATCCGCGACCGCAAGGGCGAGCACGCCCAGGTGTTCGACCAGCTGCGCGCGCAGGGCTTCGTGCGCGTGCGCGTGGATGGCGAGCTGTACGAGATCGACGAGGTGCCAGCGCTGGCACTGCGCCAGAAACACACCATCGAAGCGGTGATCGACCGCTTCCGCCCGCGCGAGGACATCAAGCAGCGCCTGGCCGAGAGCTTCGAGACTGCGCTGAAGCTGGGCGACGGCATGGCCTCGGTGCAGAGCCTGGACACCGCCGACAGCACGCCGACGCTGTTCTCCTCCAAGTATTCCTGCCCGGTCTGCGATTACTCGCTGCCTGAGCTGGAACCGCGCCTGTTCTCGTTCAATGCGCCGATGGGCGCCTGCCCCGGCTGCGATGGCCTGGGCATGGCCGAGTTCTTCGATCCCTCGCGCGTGGTCGTGCACCCGGAGCTGTCGCTGGCCGCCGGCGCCGTGCGTGGCTGGGACCGTCGCAACGCCTATTACTTCCAGCTGATCGCCTCGCTGGCCAAGCACTACAAGTTCGATGTCGACGCGGCGTGGAATTCGTTGCCGGACAGCGTGCAGCAAGCCGTGCTGTATGGCAGCGGCGATGAAGCGATCACCTTCACCTACTTCACCGAAGCCGGTGGCCGTACCCAGCGCAAGCACCGCTTCGAGGGCATCATTCCCAACCTCGAACGCCGCTACAAGGAAACCGAGTCGCCGGCGGTGCGCGAGGAGCTGTCCAAGTACATCAGCGAACGGCCGTGCCCGGAATGCAACGGCGCGCGCCTGAACAAGGCCGCGCGCAACGTGTTCGTGGCCGACCGCCCGCTGCCCGAGCTGGTGGTGCTGCCGATCGACGAGGCACTGAAGTTCTTCAGTGAACTGAGCCTGCCGGGCTGGCGTGGCGAGATCGCCGCGAAGATCGTCAAGGAGATCGGCGAACGCCTCGGCTTCCTGGTCGATGTCGGCCTGGATTACCTGACCCTGGAGCGCAAGGCCGACACCCTGTCCGGTGGCGAGGCACAGCGCATCCGCCTGGCCAGCCAGATCGGTGCCGGCCTGGTCGGCGTGATGTACGTGCTCGACGAGCCATCGATCGGCCTGCACCAGCGCGACAACGAACGCCTGCTCGGTACGCTCACCCGCCTGCGCGACCTGGGCAACACGGTGATCGTGGTCGAGCATGACGAGGACGCGATCCGCCTGGCGGACTACGTGCTGGACATCGGTCCGGGCGCGGGCGTGCACGGTGGTGAGATCGTCGGCCAGGGCACCCTGCAGGACATCCTGGAGGCACCGCGCTCGCTGACCGGCCAGTACCTGTCCGGCAAGCGTGCGATCGAGATCCCCGCGCGCCGGCACAAGCCGAACCCGAAGATGACGCTGCACCTGCGCGGCGCCAGCGGCAACAACCTGAAGGGCGTGGACCTGGCGATTCCGTCGGGCCTGCTGACCTGCGTGACCGGCGTGTCCGGCTCGGGCAAGTCGACCCTGATCAACGACACCCTGTTCTCGCTGGCTGCCAACGAGATCAACGGTGCCTCGCACCCGATCGCCCCCTACAAGGAGATCGATGGCCTGGATCTGTTCGACAAGGTGGTGGACATCGACCAGTCGCCGATCGGCCGCACCCCGCGCTCGAACCCGGCCACCTACACCGGTCTGTTCACCCCCCTGCGCGAACTGTTCGCCCAGGTGCCCGAAGCACGTGCACGCGGCTACTCGCCGGGCCGCTTCAGCTTCAACGTGCGCGGTGGCCGCTGCGAGGCCTGCCAGGGCGATGGTCTGATCAAGGTCGAGATGCACTTCCTGCCGGACGTGTATGTGCCCTGCGATGTCTGCCACGGCAAGCGCTACAACCGCGAGACGCTGGAGATCGTCTACAAGGGCTTCAACATCAGCGACGTGCTGGAAATGACCGTCGAGGATGCACTGAAGCTGTTCGAGCCCGTGCCATCGATCGCGCGCAAGCTGGAGACACTGGTCGACGTCGGCCTGAGCTACATCAAGCTGGGCCAGAGCGCGACCACGCTGTCCGGCGGTGAAGCGCAGCGCGTGAAGCTGTCCAAGGAACTGTCGCGCCGCGATACCGGCCGCACCCTGTACATCCTCGACGAGCCGACCACCGGCCTGCACTTCCACGACATCGAAGCGCTGCTGGGCGTGTTGCACAAGCTGCGCGACGAAGGCAACACGGTGGTGGTGATCGAGCACAACCTGGACGTGATCAAGACCGCCGACTGGATCGTCGATCTCGGTCCGGAAGGTGGCCATCGCGGTGGCACCATCCTGGTCACCGGTACGCCGGAAGACGTGGCGGCCTGCCCGCAGTCGTACACCGGCCAGTTCCTGGCCCGCATGCTGCCATCCACCAGCGCGCGCCCGGACCAGCCCGCCGCCGTGGCCAACAAGCCCGATGCGCGCCCGCCGCGCAAGGTCAAGCCGGAGAAGCCGGCGAAGAAGGCGGCCGCTGCCAAGAGCACCGGCAAGGCCAGCAAGACCGCTTCGCCCCGCAAGAAGAAGGATGCCTGATGAGCAACGAGCACAAGATCCTGGCACGCGTTCCGATCAGCGTGCGCTGGCGTGACATGGACAGCATGGGCCATGTGAACAACGCCAAGTACATCTCCTACCTGGAAGAAGCGCGCGTGCGCTGGATGCTGGGTGTGGAAGGCGTGTCGATGACCGACCGCATCGCACCGGTGGTGGCCGCGACCAACGTCAACTACCGGCTGCCGATCGTATGGCCCAACGACATCCTGGTCGAACTGTTCGTCGAGCGCCTGGGCAACAGCAGCGTGACCATCGGCCACCGCATCGTCGACCAGCAGGACGAGTCGAAGCTGTATTCGGATGGCAACGTGGTGGTGGTGTGGATGGATACGCAGACCGGCAAGAGCGCACCGTTGCCGGACGCGATCCGCAGCGCCTCCAGCTGACATGCCCTGGTAGGTGCCGACCTTGGTCGGCACGCTTCGGCGGCAATGAGGTTGCCGGCCAGCGGCCGGCGCTACCGATCCCGTTCAAAGGACTGACATGATCCACCAGACTGAACTGCGCGACCTGCTGCCCGGCATGGTCCCCTTCCCCACCGACGTCTTCACTGCCGACCAGGCCTGGCTCGGCCAGCACCTGCTGCCGCTGCTGAAGATCGACCTGGGCGTACTGCGACCGGAACTGGCCGGCCAGGTGGCAACGATGCTGTGCCCGATCGAGCCGTATGACGGCTGCATCGGCGAGACCACCGAAGAGCACCACAACGCGTTCACCGGCACCAACTGGATCGCCTTCGAGCTGACCGCTTGCAACGAGATGCGCTTCCTCGGCAACGAGGGTTATTTCATCGGCGATGCGGTGCAGGACAAGGATGCGCAGGAGCACATCGCGCAGATGCGCGAGAGCTACGCCAAGGCCCGCGATTACCATGCCACGCACGGTCGCCTCGCCTGCTACTCGCGCTACGGCAAGGGTGAGCCCAGCGAGCGCGATTATCTGGATACGCTGGGGGGACAGATTTCCTGCGGCAACTGGATCGAGACGGCTGACATCCCGAGCGCCTTCACTCTGGAATTCACCGACGCCGCCAACGACCGGCATGCGCCGGATGATGCGGAGCTGGCAATCATCCGCCGCGATGGCAACACGTTCTTCGCAGTGGCCGAAGTGGCCGGCTACAACTGGTGCGCTACTGGCGCCGATGCGATCGTGATGCTGTACGAGCCGGTAAGCCGCACGGTGCTGTTCTCGTACGACTGGTCGTAAAGCCTCACCGCGCTACGCGCTCGCCGGGCATGGCCCGGCGGAACGGGCAGCGCATCACGGGGCAGCCTTGCGCACGGTCAGCGTCGCGCTCGCTTCACTGCCGCCTTCCAGTTGCAGCCGCAGCGGCAGCGCCTGGCCTTCCTTCAACGGGCCCTTGCCCTGCATCAGCATCAGGTGCAGGCCACCGGGCTTGAGTTCGGCGCGCGCGCCCGGTGCCAGCGGCAGGCGCTCGATCGCGCGCATCCGGCTGACGCCATCGACAATCGTGGTCTCGTGCAGCGACACATCAGCGAAGCCGCTGCTGGTCGCCCCGGTGATCGCCACCGCCTTGCTGCAGCCGTTGTGGATCACGCCGTAGCCGGCGGTCATCGGCATCGCCGGGTTCGGCGGCAGCCGCGCCCAGCCCTGCTCCACCTTGACGCAGTCCGGTTCCGCCGCCGACGCCGATGCTGCGGCCGCACACAGAACCAACAGTACGCCAACGAATGGTTTGGTTATCATCGCCCAGGTTCCTTCTTCGCAACGAGACCGCAGCATGACGACGCTCATCGAGGTGATCAACCATGGCCCCATCCGCGAACTGCGCCTGGCGCGGCCGCCGGTCAACGCGCTGGACACCGAACTGTGCCGGCAGTTGATCCATGCCATCGAGCTGGCCATGGCTGAAGACGCGCACGGCATAGTGCTGTCGGGCAGCGAGCGCGTCTTCACGGGCGGCATGGACGTGCCGCACCTGCTCTCGCATGGCGATGACAAGCACAAGCTTCTGGACACCTGGAACGCTTTCTTCGGCGCCGTGCGCACGCTGGCCGAGAGCCGCATTCCTGTGGTCGCGGCGATCACCGGCCACGCGCCGGCCGGTGGCTGCGTGCTGGCCCTGTGCTGCGATTACCGGGTGATGGCGCGCAGCGCCGATCCGTCGCGCCCGTATGCGATCGGCCTGAACGAAGTGCAGGTGGGCCTGATCGCGCCGGAGGGCATCCAGCGCCTGCTGCGCCGCGCAGTCGGCGTGCACCGCGCCGGCGTCCTGCTGACCACCGGTTCGCTGGTGCCTGCCGAACAGGCCGTGCAGATCGGCCTGGTCGATGAACTGGCCGAGGGCGACCTGGTGGTGGCACGTGCGGTGGCCTGGCTGCAGAACCTGCTCAAGCAACCGCGCCAGCCGATGCTGCTGACCCGCGCGATTGCCCGTGCCGACCTGCACGTGGCGCTGCAACCGGACCTGATCCAGCTCGACCGCTTCGTCGAGGCCTGGTTCGCCCCGGATGCGCAGAACGCCCTGCAGGCGCTGGTCGCCCGGCTGGGCAAGTAACGGTCGCCCGCGCCCGGGGTGGCGCCCGGGGTCAGATCCCTTTCGCAATGCGAAAGGGATCTGACCCCTGACCGGTATAATCGGGCCTTCTTCATTGCTGTGGCCGCCCCCTTGAACGACACGCCCGAACCCGTCGTCTCCGAGCTGATCGACCTGCTCACCCTGGAGCGGCTGGAGGACAACCTGTTCCGCGGGCAGAGCCGCGACATCGGAACCAAGTACGTGTTCGGCGGGCAGGTGCTGGGCCAGGCGCTGGCTGCGGCACAGGCCACGGTCGACAACGGCCGCCACGTGCACTCGCTGCACGCCTACTTCCTGCGCGCCGGCAACATCGACCACCCGATCGTCTACGACGTGGACCGTACCCGCGACGGCGGCAGCTTCTCGGTGCGCCGGGTCACTGCGATCCAGCACGGCAAGGTGATCTTCTTCTGCGCGGCCTCGTTCCAGCAGGCCGAAACCGGTGCCGAGCATCAGCACAAGATGCCCGAAGTACCGCAGCCGGAAGACATCGAGCCGAACCGCCCGCTGCCGGCTGAAGTGCTGGAACGGCTGCCGATCAAGGTGCAGCGCTGGC
Source organism: Stenotrophomonas maltophilia (assembly GCF_004920835.1). GTDB lineage: Bacteria > Pseudomonadota > Gammaproteobacteria > Xanthomonadales > Xanthomonadaceae > Stenotrophomonas > Stenotrophomonas maltophilia_AQ. The sequence continues at coordinate 30,183 of NZ_QFHO01000009.1, read as the reverse complement.
TGTCGCGCGGCGGCCCGTTCGAGTTCCGCCATGTCTATCCGCGCGATGAACTCAATCCGCCCAAGCGCCCGCCCTACCACCAGGTGTGGCTGCGCCTGAGTGAGCCGGTCGGCGATGCGCCCGAGCTGCACCAGGCGCTGCTGGCCTATGCCTCGGACTTCCACCTGCTGGGCACCGCCACGTTCCCGCATGGCATCAGCTACTACCACCCGCACGTGCAGATGGCCTCGCTCGACCACGCGATCTGGTTCCACCGCCCGTTCCGCGCCGACGACTGGCTGCTGTACTCGCTGGACAGCCCCAGCGCGCAGGATTCGCGCGGTCTGGCCCGCGGCCAGTTCTTCACCCGCAACGGCGTACTCGTCGCCAGCACCGCGCAGGAAGGCCTGATCCGCGTCGTTCCCGACCAGGCAGCAGCGGCCGCCGTGCCGGCCAAGGATTGATCCGATGCGTCAGATTTTCAGCAGCCAGCGCGTGGAAACCGTCGAAGGCGTCGCCGAGCTCCTGCGCGAGCATGGCATCGAGGTCAAGGTGACCAATGGGCGCTCGTACAAGACCCGTCGACGTGGCCAGTTCAGCTATACCGAACTGGGCAACGCCAACGCCTACCCCGCTGTGTGGATCGTGCGTGCCGACGACCAGCCGCGCGCCCGCGAGATCCTGCGCGACGCACGCCTGCTCGACACCACCCGCCGCGATCATCCCACCGCCGAGTTCGCTTTCCGCGATGACGTCGCCGCCCCCAGCGGCGGCCGCGGCTGGGCCTGGCGCATCCGCATCGGCCTGCTGGTGATCATCGCCGGCGTGGCGCTGGTGATCGGCCTGCGCCATCGGGGCGCCCCGGCGCCGGTCGCACCGGCCGCTGCCCCGCAGGCCCAGCCGCAGCCGACGCAACCGGCCCCGCAGGCGGCACCGGAAGAGGAAGAAGTGCGGGTCCGGATCCAGCCCGCAAAGTAACCGGGTGCGGTAGCGCCGGGCCATGCCCGGCGAGCGCAGCGGCCTGCATCAGCAGCCGTGTCGCCCTGTAGAAGGGCCGCCGGCATGGCCCGGCGCTACCGTGACAAATGACCGGTCACAAACCGGCACGCGGCTCCGTCATGGGACACAATCCCAGCAGGAGAGCCGCCGCCATGACGACCTTCGCCGCATCGATCGACCAGACCCTGGAACGCGAACTGCCTGCGGCCGCTGGCGGCTGCCAGCATGCCTATGGCCGCATCGTGCTGGCCTGCCAGAACACGGTCACCGCCATCGCGCTGGCCATTACCCGCGACCGCCAGGCCAGTGAGGACATCGCCCAGGAAGCGTTCGTGAAGGGCTGGCAGCAGCTGCATCAGCTGCGCAGCTCGACCAGCTTCCTGCCCTGGCTGCGGCAGATCACCCGCAACCTGGCCCGCGACTGGCTGCGCGCGCAGCGCGGCCGGCCACTGACCGGCGAGGCGGCCGAAGTGGCGATGGGCATGGCCGCCGACCCGTCGCCGGGCGCGGCCGACCGCCTGCAGCGGGTGGAGGAAGAGATCGCCGCCGAGGACATCATTTCCGCCTTGCCCGCCGACAGCCGCGAAGTGCTGTTGCTGTACTACCGCGAAGGCCAGCGCTCGCAGCAGGTGGCCGACCTGCTTGGGCTCAGTGACGCCGCCGTGCGCAAGCGCCTGTCGCGCGCCCGCGCGCTGGTGCGCGATGGCCTGCTGCAGCGCTTCGGCGAATTCGCCCGCAACAGTGCGCCGAGCGCGGCATTCGCCACCGCCGTGGTGTCGATGGTGCTGGTGGCCGCGCCCGGCACGGCCAGCGCCGCGATCCTGCTCGGCACCGGCGTCGGCATCGGCGGCAGCAAGCTTGGCCTCGGCGGCGCCAGCGCTGCGGGCGGAACCGCGATGGGCTCGTTGACCGCCACGCTGGGCCAACTGCACGTGCTGCCGGCCGAAAGCTGGGGGGCGGTCATTGGCGGCGTGGTCGGTGGTGCGATCGGCAGCTATCTGGGCGGACGCTTCCTGATGTCGTACACCGAAACGGCGTCCGAGCGCGCCGACGTGCGCCGCTTCCTCTACCTCAACATCATCACGGGCATGTTCTGGTGCCTGGCGATCCTGCTTGCGGTACTGCTGCAGACACCGGTCTGGGCACAGCTGACGGTACTGGCCGTGGGCCTGGGGGTGGTCAACTACCAGTGCCTGGTGCCGCTGCAACGGGTGATGGCACCGATGATCGCGCGCGATTCGGCACGGCGCGGGCGCACCGGGACCAACTGGAAGTACGAATCCATGTATGGCCGCACCGGCATCATCGCGATGAACCTGATGGTCATCGCGCTGGTGCTGTATTCGCTGGCACGCAGCGGCCGCCTGTAGCGGACAACGCCGGCAGTGCGCCGGCGTTGTCGTCGATCATTGCAATGAAACTCAGCGCTGCGGCTTCGGCGCGGCACCGTCACGCGGACCGCCATGGCGCGGGCCACCGTGCATCGGGCCCTTGGCGGCATCGAACTCGGCCTTGCTCAGCTGGCCATCCTTGTTGGTGTCGGCGGCGGCGAACCAGGCATCACGATGCTGCTTCATGCGCAGCTCGCGGTCAGCCTTGTCCAGGTAACCGTCCTTGTTGAGGTCGAGCTGATCGAAGCGCGCGGCCAGGCGCGGATCGGCCTTGGCTTCCTCGCGGCTGATGCGGCCGTCCTTGTTGACGTCCAGCTTGGCCCAGCGCTCACCGCCGTGGCCACCGCGGCGACCATGCTGCCAGCGCGGCAGCTCATCGCGCGAGAGCTTGCCGTCCTTGTTCTTGTCCAGCTCGTCGAACTTCGCGGCCAGGCGCGGGTTGGCAGCGGCCTCGCTGCGGTCGATGACGCCGTCGCCGTTGGTGTCCAGCTTGGCCGGGCGCTGCGCCGGCGTGGTCGGGGTGTCGGCCGCGAGCGCGATACCGGTAGCGGAAGTGCCGAGCAGCAGGGCCAGCAGCAGGGGGGTACGGATCATGGGGTCACTCCTGGGTATGGGGATTGCGTCGGGGTGATCACTTCACCCTCGGGAGACAACAACGCCCGGGCGCGACATCGGTTGACGCCGCTGCCGATTCCATTCATCCGGCGGACAGTCGCCGCCACTGCGACAGGCTGGGGCTATGCTGTGCCCATGGCGATTCACGGCGACAGAGACGACGAACTGCGACTTTTCCAGACCGGCGAGCACCCCTGCGGGTACTGGTCGGACCGGGCGGCACGCGACCTGGTGCTGGACCCGCACGACCGTCGTCTCGGCGGCCTGTACCCGCTGGCATTGAGCTGGGGCTTCCGCCGCAGCGGCGACCTGGTCTACCGCCCGCACTGCGCACACTGCCAGGCCTGCGTGGCGGTGCGTATTCCGGTGGCTCGCTTCGCCCCCGACCGCAGCCAGCGCCGCTGTGCCGCCCGCAATGAAGACCTGGAAGTGCGGATCACCGCCGCCACCGCCCGCGACGACCTGTTCGCGCTGTATCACCGCTACCTCACCCATCGCCACGCCAATGGCGGCATGGATGACCACGGCCCGCACGAGTTCGAGCAGTTCCTGATCGGCAGCTGGTCACACACCCGCTTCATGGAAATGCGCCTGCCGGGCCAAGATGGCCAGCCCAGCCAGCTGCTGGGTGTGGCGGTGACCGACGTCACCGAGCATGGCCTGTCGGCGGTCTACACCTTCTTCGACCCGGACCATGCCGCGCGTGGGCTGGGCACCTTCGCGATCCTGCAGCAGATCGAATGGGCCCGCCGCGAGGGCCTGCCGCACGTGTACCTGGGCTACTGGATCCGCGGGCATCAGAAGATGGACTACAAACGGCGCTATCGACCGCTGGAAGCCTACGACGGCCGCCGCTGGCACGATTTCGACGACGAACTGGACGGACGCTGACAAACCACTGACACCGGGCCGGGTGCACAATACGGCGCATGAACCTCCGACCCCAGATCCTCGCCCTGGCCCTGCTCTGCGGCGCCACCGCCCCCGCCTTCGCCACTTCCCCTGCGATGACCGAAAAGCCGTCCGCTGCGCTGCGCCTGGCCACCTACAACACCTCGCTGTACTCCGATGAGACCGGTGGCCTGATCAAGGAGCTGGAAGGCGACAGCGAGCACGCGCGCAAGATCGCCGCGGTGCTGCAGCAGGCGCGCCCGGACCTGGTGCTGCTGAACGAATTCGATTTCGACGACGCCCACCGCGCCGCCGACCTGTTCCAGAAACGCTACCTGGAAGTGGCCCAGCCCGGCGGCGGCAAGCCGCTGCACTTCGCCTACCGCTACCTGGCCCCGGTCAACACCGGCGTGCCCAGCGGCCTGGACCTGGACAACAACGGCGTGGTCGGCGGCGAAGGCCGAGGCCGCGGCAACGACGCGTGGGGCTACGGCCTGCATCCAGGCCAATACGGCATGCTGGTGCTGTCGCGCTACCCGATCGATGAAGCCAAGGTGCGCAGCTTCCAGCTGCTGAGGTGGAGTGCGATGCCAGGCGCGATCCGCCCGGTCGATCCGCGCACCGGCAAGAGTTTCTACAACGACCACGTGTGGTCGCAGCTGCGGCTGTCGTCGAAGTCGCATTGGGACGTGCCGGTGAAGACCCCGGCCGGCGTGGTGCACGCGCTGGTCTCGCACCCGACGCCGCCAGTGTTCGATGGCCCGGAAAAGCGCAATGCCGCGCGCAACCACGACGAACTGCGCCTGTGGCAGGAATACCTGTCCAAGGGTGACAAGCCGTGGCTGTGCGACGACAAGGGCCAGTGCGGCGGCCTGGCGCAGGACGCGCGCTTCGTGATCCTCGGCGACCTCAACAACGACCCGGTGGATGGTGATGGCCGCCATGAGGCGATCGTCGAACTGATCGAGAACGCCCGCGTGCTGCGCTACCCCACCCCGCGCAGCGTCGGTGCCGAACAGACCAGCCTGGCCTATGCGGCCAAGGGCATCGAGCGCAAGGGCGCACCGTTCCACGCCACCGGCGATTTCGGCCCGAAGTCCGGCACCATGCGCCTGGACTACGTGCTTCCCTCGACCGGTTTCGAGTACATCGGCAGCGGCGTGTTCTGGCCGGCCAATGAAAGCCCGGAAGCGAAGATCGCCGACGGCAGCGACCACCACCTGGTGTGGGTGGATGTGAAGCCGTAACCGGTGTCGGTGGGTACCGACCAACGGTCGGTACCCACCGAAATGCGGTCGCCGGGCATGGCCCGGCGCTACCGGTTTACGGGCGCAGTTCGACGCCGATGGCGTCGGCAGCATCACGCGCGATGGCGCGCGCTTCGTCGATGGTTTCCGCGCGCGCCAGGGTCACGCCCACGCGGCGGTGACCATGCACGCTCGGCTTGCCGAACAGGCGCACGGCGGTATCCGGCACCTGCAGTGCGGCGGCGACGTTGTTGAAGTACGGCACGCCCTCACCATGCGCCAGCAGCGCGCACGAGGCCGACGGTCCGCTCTGGCGGATCACCGGAATCGGCAGGCCGAGGATGGCGCGCGCGTGCAGCGCGAACTCGCTCAGTTCCTGCGATACCAGCGTCACCAGGCCGGTGTCGTGCGGGCGCGGCGACACTTCGCTGAACCACACCTCGTCGCCCTTCACGAACAACTCGACGCCGAACAGGCCCCAGCCGCCGAGGTCATCGGTGATCGCACGCGAGATCTCTTCGGCACGCGCCAGCGCCTTGCTCGACATCGGCTGCGGCTGCCAGCTCTCGCGGTAGTCGCCGTCCTTCTGCAGATGGCCGATCGGCGCACAGAACGAGGTGCCACCGGCATGGCGCACGGTCAGCAGGGTGATCTCGTAATCGAAGTCGATGAAGCCCTCGACGATGCAGCGACCGGCACCGGCACGACCACCGGTCTGTGCGTACTCCCACGCTGGGGCGATGTCCGCCTCGCTGCGCAGGGTGCTCTGGCCCTTGCCCGAGGACGACATCACCGGCTTGACCACGCACGGCAGGCCGATGGCAGCCACGGCTGCACGGTACTCGGCTTCGGTATCGACGAAGCGGTACGGCGAGGTCGGCAGGCCCAGGGTTTCGGCGGCGAGGCGGCGGATGCCCTCGCGGTCCATGGTCAGGCGTGCGGCGCGTGCGGTCGGGATCACCCGCAGGCCCTGCTCCTGTTCCAGCTGCACCAGGGTCTCGGTGTGGATGGCCTCGATCTCCGGCACCACCAGGTGTGGCTGCTCTTGGGCGATCAGCGCACGCAGGGCCATCGCATCCAGCATGTCGATCACGTGCGAGCGGTGCGCCACCTGCATGGCCGGGGCATCGGCATAGCGGTCGGCGGCGATCACTTCCACGCCCAGCCGCTGCAGCTCGATGGCCACCTCCTTGCCGAGTTCGCCCGAGCCCAGCAGCAGCACGCGGGTGGCAGAGGGGGACAACGGAGTTCCAAGCTTGGCCATGGCGGTTCCAGCAGCAATGTGAAGGCGGGGGGGCATTCTAGCTGGCCGGGCACCCAGGCCATGGCATCCGACGAACGGTCGCCCTTATGTGATATCACTTTGATATCTTCATTTCGAACCCTCAAGGACGTACCGCCATGAAAGAGAAGTCGCTGTCTTCCCTCAACGGCCTCGGCACGCTGGCCGGCGCCCTGCTTGTCGCCCTCGCCGGCGGCGCCCTGTTCGTACTGGGGGTGGCAGCCAAGGCCAGCACCGGCTCCCCGAACCTGCTGCTGATGCTGGTCGGCATCCTGGTGGCGGCGCTGGCGATCTTCGCTCTGGCCGGCCTGTACACGGTCCAGCCCAACCAGGCGGCCGTGCTGAGCCTGTTCGGCAAATACGTGGGCACGGTGAAGGACAACGGCCTGCGCTGGAACAACCCCTTCTACAGCAAGCGCCGGGTCAGCCAGCGCGTGCGCAATTTCGAGAGCGGCAAGCTGAAGGTCAACGAGCTCGATGGCAGCCCGATCGAGATCGCTGCGGTGATCGTGTGGCAGGTGGTCGATGCGTCTGAAGCGGTCTACAACGTGGACGACTACGAGAGCTTCGTGCACATCCAGTCCGAATCGGCGCTGCGTGCGATGGCCACCAGTTACCCCTACGACCAGCACGAAGAAGGCCAGCTCGCGCTGCGCAGCCACGCCAGCGAGATCTCCCAGCACCTGAAGAACGAACTGGCCGAGCGCCTGGCCGATGCCGGCGTGCAGGTGATCGACGCACGCATCAGCCACCTCGCCTACGCCGCCGAAATCGCCCAGGCGATGCTGCAGCGCCAGCAGGCCAATGCGGTGATCGCCGCACGTACGCGCATCGTTGCCGGTGCGGTCGGCATGGTGGAGATGGCACTGGCCGAACTGCAGAAGAATGGCGTGGTGCAGCTGGATGAGGAACGCAAGGCGCACATGGTCAGCAACCTGTTGACCGTGCTGTGCTCGGACCGCGGCACCCAGCCGATCGTCAACGCCGGCTCGCTGTACTGAGCCACCCTCGCAACGGGGCGCCCCACCGCCCCGCCAGGAGCCCCCATGAGTGAGAAGAAAGCCTATCCGCTGCGCATCAATGCCGAGGTCCTGGCCGCGGCGCAGCGCTGGGCTGATGACGAACTGCGCAGCCTCAACGCTCAGATCGAATACGTGCTGCGCGACGCGCTGCGCAAGGCAGGACGCCTGCCCAAACCCAAGGCATCGCCGGAGGACAAGGAATGAGCAAGCGCTGGAGCTACCAGACGATCGAGGTCAAGACCTCCATGATGGGCGTACTCAAGGCCGAGGATGTCCAGGCCGAGCTGGGCCGGCAGGGCCAGCTGGGCTGGGAACTGGTCAACATCATCATCCCCGCGCCGATGCGCCCGGCCATGCTGGTGTTCAAGAAGGAATCCTGAGCCATGAGCGGCAGCGATCCGAAACCGTTTGAAGTGGCCGAGAGCTCGCCGCTGCGCGTGCTCTGGGTGGTCCTTCCATTGCTTGCGGCGTTCGTGGCCTGCGTGTATGCGCAGTTGTACAAGGCACCGGCCACTGCACCCTGGATCGAAGTGACGCTCTCCCCGCCCTGGTTCCGGATGGGTGGCAGCGCAGCGTGGAGCCTGGTGGTGATCGCGCTGATGGGCATCGGGCTGGGCACGGCCTTCTTCCGGCGCCGGGTGGAACTGGCCGGTGACGTGCTGGATGTGCGCTCGACGATGTACCGTCGGCGTGTGCCGGTGGCACAGCTGCGGCTGGACCAGGCCGAGGTGGTCGATCTCAGCCGTGATCGTCGCTATGGCATCCGCTTCAAGACCAACGGCTATTCGATGCCCGGCTTCCATTCCGGCCATTTCCGCCTGCAGGGCGGTGGCAAGGGTTTCGCGCTGGTCACCGACCGTGCACGTGTTCTCGCTCTTCCGGTCAGCGATGGCAGCACGCTGCTGCTCAGCCTGGACCGGCCGCAGGCGCTGCTCGATGCCCTGCGCAAGGTGGCCGCCACCGCGCTGCCGCAGTAAGCTGGATCGATGCACCGCACCACGCCGCTGTTGATCAATACCGAAGCCATCGAGTTGTGGCCCGCCAACCTGCTGCGCGCGCGCAGCAACCTCGATGCACGCCTGCTGGCGCGTGCGCGCTGGGTGCTGCGACGCAAACGCGATGGCCGCTACCTTGCGGCGGTACTGGCGCATGGCGTGCACTCGCTGGTACCGAGCCTGCCGCGCGAGCCCGGGGTCGAGGAAGCGCTGGCGCTGCTGGACGCGGCAGTGGCACGCCCGTTCGGCGCTGCGTTGGAAGAGCAATGGCTGCCGCTGGCCGGGCTGCAGCATCGCCTGCAGCAGCTGGGTCTGGATGCACAGCGCTATGCAGACGACAGCGGCCTTCCACTGGAACCCGAGCCCTGCCTGTTGCACTTCGCCGGCCGTGATCGTTTCGCCCGCCCGTTGTGGCTGCGCCGCGGTGCCGCGCAGGGTTGGCGCCGCATGCGCCTGCACGCCGCGCGGGACGGCATTGCGCTGGACGCGATCTCCGGCTTCCGCAGCCATGCTTACCAGCTGGGCATCTTCGAACGGAAGCTGGCGCGCGGCTTGAGCGTGGCGGAGATTCTGAAGGTCAACGCCGCGCCGGGTTTCAGCGAACACCACAGCGGCCACGCGCTGGACATCGGCACACCGGGCGATGCGCCGGCCGAAGAATCGTTCGAAGCCACCGACGCGTTCGCGTGGCTGCAGGCACATGCCGGCGAGCATGGTTTCCACTTGAGCTACACGCGCGACAACCCACACGGGATCGTCTACGAACCGTGGCATTGGTGCTGGGGACCGGCCAACGGCTGAGCCCCTCGTGGCGGCCGCAAGGCGAACTCCATGGAGCTGTCCGGGCGAATGGGCTGCGCAGGAGACGCAGTCAATACGTCCCTGTAGGCTCGGGCGCCCCATCCATGGCGCTTGCGCTCCTGCGCAACCCACCCGCCCGGCCACGGACAGATTCCGCGTGCGTCCGCCACGGAATGGAACAAGAGAGCACAGGCAGAAGCGGGTCGCCTTGCTCGAAGCCTCTATAACGGATCAGCACGCGGCTGTTGGGTCCGCCTTCAAGCGAGCCGAGCACCGCAGGTCCGGCGAGGGCGAAGAGGTGCGGGTGTCTGAGCGCAGCGAGTTCCCGCACCGCCCCTCGACGGGCCGAGGAGCACAGGGCACCGGTGCGCAGCACCGGCTCGCCGCCGGCGGCGCGTTTCTTTTGGTTACTTTTCTTTTCGCGCGAAAAGAAAAGTAACGCCCATGAACGGTGCAGATCGCATCAGCATGGATTGAAGCGACAATCTCGACTCAGTTACCGCCTCAACGCATTGATCGCCAGCAGCACCCATCCGGCCATCATGCTGGTGCCACCGATCGGCGCCAGCCGCGTCGGCCACTGCCACAACGCGCCGCCCACCAGGCTGCCGGAAAACAGCAGCACGCCCAGCAGCAGCACGTACAGCGCCAGGTGCGCGATCGCGCCCTGCGCACGTGGCCCCAGCGCCACCAGCACCGCGCCATGCGCGAACGCATACAACGCCGCCATGTTCAGATGCTGCTGCGCCAGCGGATCGGCAACACCGTGCGAAGCATAGGCGGACAGACCGATCGAAGCCGCCGCCAGCAACGCCCCCAGACAGGCCAGCAGCGAGGGCTTACGTGCGCGTCGTTCAACATTGAACATGACTGCTCCTTGCGCAGCGCCCGATGCCGGGCGCGGGATGAAAAAAAACGCGCCGCAGGAAGCGGCGCGTTTTCGTGTCCAGCACTACATGGGTCAGCCGAGGCTTACTTGACGGCCCAGTAGATGTCGTACGTGGCTTCCGGAGTGAACGACTTGTCGAGGCCGTCCTTCCAGGTTTCGTACGGACGGTCGATGACTTCGTTGCCCGAGGTCACGGCCCAGGCACGCAGGCCGCTGCGCGCCACGTCCAGACCCGCCATGTGGCCGGTGTAGGCCGCATGTGCCGAACGGTGCGGAGCAACGTGCACGTACTTGACCGGAGCACCGCCGTCGATCTTGACGGTCAGGGCTTCAGCAGTTGCACCTTCAGCACCCTTCTTCTTCACCGGCTGGGCGATGTCGAAGGCGTACTTCTCAGCACCGAAGTCGGTGGTGATGATGCGGAACGGGCCGGCGGCTTCGAGGCCATTGGCCTCCATCACGCGCTTGATCCACTCCTGGTTGTCCTTGATGGACTTGGTGATGCTGTCCTGGCCGCGGTCCACGTTACCGGCGTTGACGACCAGCAGGTCTTCAGCCGGCACATCGACGATGGCCAGATCGGTCAGCGGGGCTTCCGGGGTGCGGTAGTCCACGTTCGGAACGCTGGCCAGCATGTTGGCCATGCGCGACAGGCCCATCTTGATGTCGTCGCCGATCTGGCGGCTGACATAAAGACCGGCGTAACGGCCGAACAGGTCGAAGCCGTACTTCACCGAGTAGTCCTGGGTGATCTTGACGTTGCGACCGCCCTTGCCGGTCGGCTCCAGGGTGAAGGTGGTGACCTTGTCGTGACCCTTGGTGGCGTCGTCGATGTTGATCACAACACGCTTGTTTTCCTCGGCTTCGGTGATCTTCCAGGAACCGGTGCCCAGGTCCTTGGAGGTGAAGTCGAGGGTGGCACCGGTACCGGAGACCGGGCCGGACAGCTTCAGTTCAACGGCGGGATCGCGCAGTACCAGCGGGTTCCAGTCCTTGAAGCGGCGCAGACTGCTGACCGTGTCGTACACGATCGTCATCTTGCGGTTGGTCTCGATGCTTTCGGTGATGTGACGCTCGCCCGGCAGACATACGCCAATGATGACGAACAGGCCAGCCACGATCCCCAAGGCGATCAGGAACTCGATAATACGGGTCATTCAGAGAGTCTCCGGGGCCGATCCCACGGCCGGGTTGATTGAAGCGAAGCGCCAATCCTAGCAGGCTTCGCGGGCATTGTTTATCGGGATTGGCGCACCGGTTTCCCTGCCGGCTGCGTATTTGTATGGACAAAGAATTCGAAGGGTAACGCATACCGGTGCCCGGCATGTAGGGGTCAACCCCGGCCAGGGTCCGGGGTTGCGGTCCAAGTCGTTGTCCGGGAACGATTTTCCTCAGACCAGCTGCAGTTCGAACGCCTTCAGTACGGCACGCGTACGGTCGCGGACGCCCAGCTTGGAGAGAATGTTGGACACGTGGTTCTTGATCGTGCCTTCGGCCACGCCCAGCGAATTGGCGATCTCCTTGTTGGAGAAACCACTGGCCATCAGCCGCAGGATCTCGGTCTCGCGGTCGGTCAACGGATCCGGGCGATCCAGGCTGACGAAGTCGTTGCGCATGTGCTCCAGGCCGGACAACAGGCGCTGGGTCACCGCCGGCTGCACCAGCGAGCCCCCGTCGGCCACCGTGCGGATGGCGCCGACCAGCTGTGCCAGGGTCACGTCCTTGAGCAGGTAGCCCTTGGCACCGGCCTTGAGCCCGGCCAGCACCAGCTGATCGTCATCGAAGGTGGTGAGGATGATGGTCGGCGGCAGTTGTTCCTGCCGGGACAGCATCTGCAGCGCCTCCAGCCCGGACATCACCGGCATGCGCATGTCCATCAGCACCACGTCCGGGCGCACCTGCGGGATCAGCTCAACCGCCTGCCGGCCATCGCCGGCTTCGGCCACCACTTCGATACCGTCGTCGAGCGCCAGCAGGGAGCGGATTCCCTGCCGCACCAGGGTTTGGTCGTCGACCAGGCAGACGCGAATCATCAACGCACTCCTTCAGGAACCTTGGTAAGGGCGGCCACCAGCACCGTTGCCGGCACCGTCGCCCGCAGGCGGAAGCCTTCGCCGGGACGGGTCTCGACCTGCAGCTGGCCACCACATTGTTGCAGGCGCTCGCGCATGCCGCGCAAGCCATTGCCGACATTGATCATTTCCGCGCCGACACCGTCGTCGCGGGCCTCGATCACGACCCGGTCGGGGGCTTCACGGTACACCTTGATCCACAGGTGGCGCGCACCGGCATGGCGCACGGCGTTGGTGATGATCTCCTGGGTGCAGCGCAGCAGTACGTGGGCCCGCTGCGGGTCCTCCACGTTCAGCGAGTCCTCGATCTCCAGCTGGATGTCCAGCGAGGGCACGTTCTCGGTCAGCGGCCGCAGCGCGGCAGCCAGGTCGATGGCACCGGTCTCGCGCAGTTGGCTGACCACCTCGCGGACGTTGCCCAGCAGCAGCTTGGCCAGGCCATGCGAACGCTTTACATGCTCCAGTGCCTGGCCCTCGGCCAGGTGGCTGGCCACTTCCAGGTTCAGGGTCAGCGCGGTCAACTGGTGGCCGAGCAGGTCGTGCAGCTCGCGCGAAATGCGGGTGCGTTCGTTGACCCGGGCACTTTCAGCCAGCAGGGCGCGGGTCGCGCGCAGCTCCGCGTTCAGCCGGCGCTGCTCGTCGCGGGCCTCGGTCTGCTGGCGGGCGACCAGGCTGGTCACGAAGATGAACATGGAGAAGCCGCCGTACAGCAGCGACTGCATCACCGCCTCGAACAGCGGGAAGCGCAGCAGCATGTAGTAGACCGGGGCCACCGCCAGCTGGCTGACCAGCAGCCACAGCACGCCCAGCCGCACCGACAGCATCCAGGGAATGACCCCGGCGGCGACCATCATCAGGATGCTGCCCAGGCCCGAGCCACTGAGGAAGCTCACCGCCAGCGCCGAGACGGTCAACAGCAGTAGCAGCCCGCGGTCCAGCCAGGTGGTATGGCTGTCGCTGCGCAGAATGCGGGTCAGCCAGTAGTAGGCGGTGCCGAAGGACAGATAGGCGACGAACAGCAGGATCGCCCAACCGCCCATGTCGTTGCGGCTGTGCAGGTTCTCGAACTGCGAATACGCCAGCGGCAGTCCGACCATGACCCAGGTGAACAGGCCGGCCAGGCGGAGGACGCGTGTATGGCTGAGGACTCCCAACATGCCAGCACTCTACGGGCCCAGCCTGCGTCCCGCACCCCACGGAAGTCATGCCCGCCCGGTCGCCTGTTCATGCCGCAGCCCACCCCGGGCATGCAATAATCGTGCGCAGGGTCCTTTGATGGACCAACCGCGTTACCCCACGGAGTCACAATGTCGATTGTCATCCGCGACGTGCGCGAGCACGAGCTCGATTCCGTCCTGGCTTTGAACAACAACGCTGGCCTGGCCATCCTTCCCCTGGATGCGGCACGCCTGCGCCTGTTCTATGAAACCGCTGAATATTTCCGCGTCGCCGAGCGCGACGGCAACCTGGCCGGCTTCCTGATCGGCTTCGGCAGCGACAGCCAGCACGACAGCAGCAACTTCGCCTGGTTCAAGCAGCAACTGGACACCCCGTTCTTCTATATCGACCGCATCGTGGTCGCCAGCCGCCGTCGCGGCGGTGGCGTCGGCCGTGCGTTCTATGCCGACGCGCAGAGCTTCGCCGAGCTGCGCTATCCGCAGATGACCTGCGAGGTCTTCCTCGACCACGGCGCCGATGCCGCCCTGCTCTTCCACGGCAGCTTCGGCTTCCGCGAGCTGGGCCAGAACACCATGCCGCACGTCGATGTGCGCGCCAGCATGCTGGCCAAGGAACTGTGCAGCTACCCGTGGGTCCAGGAGACCTACGGTGACAAGCTGCCGGATGTGGCATGGACACGTGCCCGGCAGCTGCCGGCACAGGCACAGCGGCCGACGGGGACCTGAGCGTGGCGGTGAATTTCGATTACGAACAGGCCGGTGAACTGAAGATCGGCCAGGTGGGCATCGCCAACCTGCGCATCCGCACCCTTGATGTCGAGCGCCTCGTACAGGAAATGCACGAGCGCGTGACCCGCGCGCCGAAGCTGTTCGGCCGCGCGGCGGTGATCCTCGACTTCGGCGGCCTCAGCCAGGTGCCGGACGTGGCCACCGCGCAGGCGCTGGTCGATGGCCTGCGCAGTGCCGGCGTGCTGCCGGTGGCACTGGCCTATGGCACCAGCGCGGTCGACCTGCTCTCGCAGCAGCTCGGACTGCCGCTGCTGGCCAAGTTCCGCGCCCAGTACGAACGTGCCGAGGCCGAACCGGCTCCGCCACCGCCCGCACCGGAACCGCGCCGGGCCGCGCGCGCCGAACCGAAGCCGGCACCGGCCACGCCGGTAGCCAAGGTCGCCGATGCGGCCGCACCGCAACCGGGCCGCATGCAGCTGGGCAACGTGCGCTCGGGCCAGCAGCTGTACGCGGAAAACTGCGACCTGACCGTGATGGCCACCGTCGGCGCTGGCGCCGAAGTCATCGCCGACGGCAGCATCCATATCTACGGGACCCTGCGCGGCCGCGCGCTGGCAGGGGCCCAGGGCAACACCGCGGCACGCATCTTCTGCCGTGATTTCCATGCGGAACTGGTCGCCATTGCAGGCCACTACAAGGTACTGGACGATGTCCCGGACACCCTGCGCGGCAAGGCCGTGCAGGTGTGGCTGGAACAGGACCAGATCAAGATCGCTGCGCTGGACTGACGCAGCACCCAAACAGAATCATCAGGAGAAGTCCTTTGGCTGAAATCATCGTAGTCACCTCCGGCAAGGGCGGCGTCGGCAAGACCACTTCCAGCGCAAGCCTGGCCTGCGGCCTGGCACGGCGCGGCAAGAAGGTGGCGGTGATCGACTTCGACGTCGGCCTGCGCAACCTCGATCTGATCATGGGCTGCGAACGCCGCGTGGTGTACGACTTCGTCAACGTCGTGCACGGCGAAGCGACCCTCAAGCAGGCCCTGATCAAGGACAAGCGCTTCGACAATCTGTACGTGCTGGCTGCCTCGCAGACCCGCGACAAGGATGCGCTGACCCAGGAAGGCGTGGGCAAGGTCCTGAAGGACCTGGCCGCCGACGGCTTCGACTACATCATCTGCGACTCCCCGGCCGGCATCGAGAAGGGCGCCTTCCTGGCGATGTACTTCGCCGACCGCGCCGTGGTCGTGGTGAACCCGGAAGTGTCCTCGGTACGCGACTCGGACCGCATCATCGGCCTGCTCGACTCGAAGACCCACAAGGCCGAGTCCGGCCAGGACGTGCCGGCCTTCCTGCTGCTGACCCGCTACACCCCGGTGCGCGTGGAAAGCGGCGAGATGCTCAGCATCGCCGACGTCGAGGAAGTGCTTGGACTGAAGGCGATCGGCGTGATCCCCGAGTCGGGTGACGTGCTCAACGCCTCCAACAAAGGCGAGCCGGTCATCCTGGATGTCGAGTCCGCTGCCGGCCAGGCCTACGACGACGCCGTCGCGCGCATCCTCGGCGAAGAACGCCCGATGCGCTTCACCAACGTCGAGAAGAAGGGCTTCTTCAGCAAGCTGTTCGGAGGGTAAGCATGGGCCTGTTTGATTTCCTCAAAGCGAAGAAGACCACCGCCGAAACCGCCAAGAACCGCCTGCAGATCATCATCGCGCAGGAACGCAGCAACCGCGGCGGTCCCGATTACCTGCCGCTGCTGCAGCGCGAGCTGCTGGAAGTGATCAAGAAGTACGTCAACATCGACGTCGATGCGGTGAAGGTCGACCTGGTCAAGGATGGCCAGCACGATGTGCTGGACATCTCCGTGGCGCTGCCGGAAGGCCCGGACAAACCCTGACCCCTGCCCCGCCCGTGCCTGCATGGGCGGGGCTGCATGACCTGCATGACCGACACCACGCCCGAACCGAACGTCACCCGCGTCGGCGATATCGCCTTCGCCGATGCGCAGCGCCTGCTCGCCGCACACGACCTGCGGCTGCACCACGTCGCCGCCGGCGCGCCGATTCCCGGCAGCTACTGGGGCGAGCCCGAGGCCGGCATCATCGCCAGCGACGTGTACGTGCGCGATGACACCCCCGTGCACTCGATGCTGCACGAGGCCTGCCACCTGATCGTGCTGCCGCCCGAGCGCCGCGCGCAGGTGCATACCGATGCCACCGACTCGGTGCCCGAAGAGGACGCCACCTGCTACCTGCAGATCGTGCTGGCCGGCCACCTGCCCGGTGTCGGCAGCGAACAGCTGATGGCTGACATGGATGCGTGGGGGTATACGTATCGGTTGGGATCTACGAAGGCGTGGTTCGAGCAGGACGCGGAAGACGCGAAAGCATGGTTGATCGAACGCGGGTTGCCGGTAGCGTGAACCACCGTGAACCGGGGTCAGATCCCTTCGTCCTGAATCATCGGTAGTGCCGGCCGCTGGCCGGCAACCTCATGAACCAGTGAAGCATCACCTGGTTGCCGGCCAGCGGCCGGCACTACCCATCAACCCTGCCCCGCCAGCGCGCGCAGGGTGATGCCGACGATGTAGGCCAGGTAGGTGCCGGTGGCATAGCCCATCGTGCCCAGCAGCACACCCACCGGTGCCAACGCCGGATGGAACGCGGCCGCCACCACTGGCGCCGACGCGGGTCCGCCGATATTCGATTGCGAACCGATGGCAAAGTAGAAGAACGGCACTTTCAGCAGCTTGCCCAGGCACCACAGCAGCACGATGTGCACGCTGATCCAGATGATGCCAAGCAGGAACAGCCACGGGCGGTCCAGCAACGCCAGCAGATCCATCTGCATCCCGATGCAGGCGATCAGGAAATACAGCAGCAGCGAGCCCAGCCGCGAGGCACCCGCGCCTTCCAGCGTGCGTGCGCGGGTGAAGCTCAGGCTCAGGCCCAGCGTGGTCGACAGTACCACCACCCAGACAAACGGTGCGTCCAGGCTGAACTGCGAGGCCCAGCTGACGTTGAGCTTGAACCATGCCGCCAACGGCGCACCGATCGCATGCGAGAGGCCGACGCCGCCGAAAGCCACCGCCACGATCAGCATCAGGTCGGTCAGGCTGGGAATGCGCTCGTGTTCGGCCTGGAAGCGCGCGATGCGCTCCTTCAGCTCATCGATCGCCGAGGTATCGGCACCACTGCGCGCGTCGATCTTCGCCGCGCGCCCAGCAAGGAAAATGAGCGCCGCCATCCACACATAGCCCACGCCGACATCGACCACCGCGAACTGACCAAACGTGGTGGCGTTGACGTCGAACACTTCGCGCATCGCCAGCATGTTGGCACCGCCGCCGATCCAGCTGCCCGCCAACGCGGCCATGCCGGCCCAGGTATCGCCGGCCACGGTTTCCGGATGCACGGCGCGCATCAGCAGGAAGGCCACCACCGCACCGAGCATGATGCTGGCCGAAGCGCCCAGATACATCAGTACCAGCTTCGGGCCGAGCCGCAGGATGCCCTTGATGTCCACCGCCAGGGTCAGCAGGATCAGCGCCGCCGGCAACAGGATGTCGCGCGCGATCGGGTTGTAGAGTTTGGTGTTCTGGCCGTCGATCAGGCCGACGGTGTTGTAGATGCCGGGAATCAGGTAGCACAGCAGCAGTGCCGGCACGAAGGTGTAGAAACGCTTCCACAGCCCCTGCTCGCGCGAGGCGGTCCAGAACACGGCGCCGAGGGTGGCGGCGATCAAACCGAAGACGACGATGTCGTTCTGGATCATGCAGGTGCTCTGGGTAGTGCCGGTCGCTGGCCGGCAATCTCGTTCAGGTGGGAAGCAGCAAGCGGTTGCCGGCCAGCGGCCGGCACTACCAGAAAGCAGAGCGCCGCCCCGGAGGGCGGCGCTGCAGTCATCAGTTGCCGATGTGCTGCTTCAGCCAGGCATTGACGGTGTCATGCCACAGGATGCTGTTGTTCGGCTTCAGCACCCAGTGGTTTTCATCCGGGAAGTACAGGAACTTCGATTCGATGCCCTGGCGCTGGGCGGCGGTGAACGCGGCCAGGCCCTGCTCGACCGGGATGCGGAAGTCCTGCTGGCCGTGGATGACCAGGATCGGCTTCTTCCAGTCCGCCACGTGGTTGACCGGGTTGAACTTCTCGTAGTTCGCGGCCTTCTGGTACGGCGTGCCGCCCTGCTCCCACTCGGTGAACCACAGTTCTTCGGTGGCGTAGCCCATCATGCGCTGGTCGAACACGCCGTCATGGTTGACCAGGCACTTGAACGGGCTGTTCCAGTTGCCGGCGATCCAGTTGACCATGAAGCCGCCGTAGCTGGCGCCCAGTGCACAGGCCTTGTCGCCGTTGAGGAAGGAGTACTTCTTCAGCGCGGCGTCCCAGCCCTTCTGCAGATCTTCCAGCGGGCGGTCGCCCCAATGCTGGCTGATCGCATCGGTGAACGCCTGGCCGTAGCCGGTGGAACCGTGGAAGTCGATCATCACCACGGCGTAGCCCTGGCCGGCGTAGGTCTGCGGGTTCCAGCGGTAGCTCCAGCCGTTGCCGAAGCTGCCCTGCGGGCCGCCGTGGATCAGGAACGCAACCGGGTAGGACTTGCCTTCCTGGTAGTTGTGCGGCTTGACCACATAGCCGTGGACGGTGTCGTTGTTCCAGCCCTTGAACTCGAACTGCTCGTAGTCGCCGAAGGACACGTCCTTCAGCACCTCGCCGGCGGCGGGGGTCAGCGCGCGCAGTTCACCGATGGCTTCGCCTGCGGTCGGCAGCAGACCCACCAGCACCTGGTCGTTGCTCTTCAGACTGTTGCGGGTGATCGCCACGCTGGTGCCGGCCACGTCCACCGAGGTCACGCTGCCGTCGCCGATCAGCTTGGTGGCCTTGCCGCTGGCCACGTCGATCTGGAACAGCGGGTGTTCGCCGAGGTCATCGGCGGTGGTGTAGATGCTGCTGCCATCGGCGGACAGGGTGATGCCGCCCGCCGAACGATCCCACTGCGGCGCGATCTCGCGGGTCTTGCCGCTGGACACGTCCATCGCCATCAGGCCGAAACGGTCGGCCTCGAAGCCCGGGCGCTTCATCGCACGGTAGAACAGCGTCTTGCCGTCGGCGCTGAACACCGGGCCGGCATCCCAGGCGGGGTTGGAGGCGGTCAGGTTGACCGGTGCCTGCTTGCCCGCAGCGTCGAAGCGGTACAGGTCGAAGTTGGTCGACCACGGCTCCTGCTTGCCGGCCACGCGGATGCTGGCCACCACGCTGGCGCCATCCGGCGACCACGCGAAATCATCGTTGCCACCAAACGGCTTGGACGGCGCATCACCATCGATGGTCGCGCTCAGCGCCGAGGCGCCCTTGACCGCACCGGCCTTGCCTGCCGGCAGCGGCGCCACGAACAGCGTGTTGCGGCGGCCGTCGTTCCAGGTATCCCAATGGCGCACGAACAGCGAATCCCACACCTGGCCGCTGGCCTTGGCGTCCTTCTTTTCCTTCAGCTTCTTTTCGGTGCAGGCCAGGTCCGAGGCGCAGGCCTGGAACACGCCGGCACTGAACAGCACGCGGTCGTCCTGCGGCGACACGTGGTAGCTGTCCACGTCCACCGGGAAGTCAGTCAGCTGGCGCGGGGTGCCGCCGCTGATCGGCTGCGCGTACAGCTGCTGGCTGCCGTTCTTGGCGCTGAGGAAGTACACGGTCTGGCCATCGGCCGACAGCGACGCCGAGTTGACGTTCCAGCCGGCCGGGGTGATCTGCTTCGGCGGCGCTGCATCGCGGGTACGCAGGTTGCGCGCGAACAGTGCGGTAGAGGCCTTCAGGTTGGCGTCCACGCTGCGCTTGGCGAACACCACGGTGCCGCCGTCTGCGGTCAGTACCGGCGCGGAAACGCGGTCCATGGCCACCATGTCGCGGACTTCCAGGCCACGGGCAGCGGCAACGCTGGGCAGGGCAGCCAGCAGGCTCAGTGGCAGCAGGGCATGACGCAGTTTCATCGGGGTCTCCGCAGGACGGCAAAAAACCGATGTTAGGCCCGTGCGGGCGGGCCTGCCAAGGCCATCGGTCATGGCCGCGGCTGAGCTGCCGCCAGAAAAAGCAAACCGCGCCGTAGCGCGGTTTGTCGGAGGTCGGGGTCGGATCCGATTCCATGGGAATCGGCTCTGACCCCAGACGCTGCCAGCATGGGGTCAGAGCCCTTCCCTGCGGGAAGGGATCCGACCCCATGGCCCTTACGCCACGGCGCGCTTGCCGGTGCGGTAGATCAGCCAGCCGACCAGGAACAGCACGGCCAGGCCGATCCACTGCGCGGCCGGCAGGTGGAACGGCACGGCCAGCACGTCGGCGCGACTGCTGACCACGATCGGCACGGCGATGGCGATACCCATCAGTGCCTCGCCGGTGATCAGGCCGGCAGCGAACAGCACGCCCGGCTTGTGCACGCGGTCGCGGCCTTCTTCATCATCGGCACGCACCTTGTGGAAACGCTCGACCAGGTAGGAGATCAGGCCGCCGAGGAAGATCGGCACCATCAGCTCCAGCGGCAGGTAGATACCGATCGCGGCGGCCAGCACCGGCACGCGGAAGCGCGCGTTGCGCGACTTGAGCCAGCTGTCGAAGGCGATGATGGCCGCACCGACCACTGCACCGATGCCGATGAAGGTCCACGGCAGTTCACCACCGAACAGGCCCTTTGCGACCGAGGCCATCAGGTTGGCCTGCGGCGCGGCCAGCGCGTTCGGGTGCAGCTCGGACTTGACGCCGATGCCATAGGCGGTGGCCAGCAGGTTCAGCACCGGGGCCATGATCAGCGCGCACGAGAATGCGCCGATGCCCAGCATCAACTGCTGTTTCCAAGGGGTCGCGCCGACGATGTAACCAGCCTTCAGATCCTGCAGGTTGTCGCCACCGACGGCGGCGGCGCAGCACACCACCGCGCCGATCATGATCGCGGCCACCGCACCCAGCGGCGCACCGAAGGCACCGACCGGCTGCAGGCCATCCTTGCCCAGCAGCAGCACCAGCACCGCCGAAGCAAACAGGATGGTGGAGATGGTGATGCCCGAGACCGGGTTGTTGGACGAACCGATGAGGCCGGCCAGATAGGCCGACACCGACACGAACAGGAAGCCGGCGACGATCATGATCAGGGTCATCGGGATCGACACGTGCCACTGGCCGACGATGGCCTGGTACAGCGCCAGCAGCGGCAGGGTGAACACCACCAGGGCCACCAGCATCCACTTCATTGGCAGGTCGCGTTCGGTGTGCGCCAGTACCGGACCACCGCTCTTGCGGGCAGCGGCAAAGCCACTCTTGACCCCGTTGAGCAGCGACTTGCGCAGCGAGATAAGGGTCCAGATGCCGCCGATCAGCATCGCGCCGACACCCAGGTAGCGCATCTTCGCGCCCCAGATGGCGAACGCCGCCTCGGTGGAGGATGCGGTAGCGACCGAGGCGGCCAGGCCCGGATCGGTGTTCATGAAGAACGCCTGGTAGATCGGAATGGCGATGTGCCAGGTCAGGATCGAGCCGGACACCACCACGATGCCGACGTTCAGGCCGACGATGTAGCCCACGCCCAGCAGCGCCGGCGACAGGTTGGTGCCGATGAAGGCGGTGACCTTGGAGCTGCCGACGTAGGCCGAGGTAGCCCAGGCATCGGGAATCAGGCGCATGCCGCTTTCCGCGGCCAGCTTGACGAAGGCACCGATCACCGCCGACAGGCCGAGGATCTTCAGGCCCGGGCCCGGGTTCTCACCGGCCTTGAGCACTTCGGCCGCGGCCTTGCCTTCCGGGAACGGAAGCGGGTCTTCAACGATCATCGAGCGCCGCAGCGGCACCGAGAACAGCACGCCCAGCAGGCCACCGAGACCGGCGATGCCCAGCACCCACCAGTACTTGAAGTCCGGCCAGTAGCCCATGATCACCAGCGCGGGGATGGTGAAGATGACACCGGCGGCGATCGACGAGCCAGCCGAGGCACCGGTCTGCACGATGTTGTTTTCAAGGATGGAACCGCCACCCAGCAGGCGCAGCACGCCCATGGAAATGACCGCGGCGGGAATCGCGGTGGCGATGGTCAGGCCTGCGAACAGACCGAGGTAGGCGTTTGCGGCCGACAGCACCACCGCCAGCACGATGGCAAGGACCACCGCGCGGAAAGTGAGCTGCTTGGGCGCAGCGTCATGGTTCATGAAAGCCCCTGCTGGCAAAAAATCCCTGCCACGCTAGCGTTCAGGCTCCGGCAAGTCCAGCGTGCCAAAGGATGGGGCCCGATGCTGCGGTGCGATGGACCCGCACATGCACGGGCAACCGACCGATGCAGCAAAGCCGGAGTGGGCATGAACTCAATTGATATGTTATATCTTTCTGTTGCCCCTTCACATCCTGCATCGCATGCCCCCTTCCCCCGCCCCGCGCCTGGCCTCCATCGACCAGCTGCGCGGCACCGTGATGCTGCTGATGCTGCTCGACCACGTCCGCGAGACCTTCTTCCTGCAGTACCAGGTCAGCGACCCGATGGATGCGTCCACGGTCTCTCCCGCCCTGTTCGCCTGCCGCCTGCTGGCCCACCTGTGCGCGCCAGCGTTCGTGCTGCTCACCGGCCTGTCGGCCTGGCTGTACGGCCAGCGCCAGCCGGATCCACGACGGGCCACGGCCGCCTTCCTGCTCAAGCGCGGCCTGTTCCTGGTGGTGCTGGAACTGACCCTGGTCAACTTCGCCTGGACCTTCCAGCTGCCGCCGGACACGTTGTACCTGCAGGTGATCTGGGCTATCGGCCTCAGCATGATCGCGCTGGCCGGCCTGCTATGGCTGCCGCGCCCGGCCTTGCTGGTGCTGGCAATTGCGCTGGTGGCCGGCCATGACCTGCTCGACGGCGTGCGCGTGGAAGGCAATGGCGCGCTGGCAGTACTGTGGAAGGTGCTGCACCAGCGCGACTGGATCGAGGCCGGGACACTGCGATTGCGCACCTCCTACCCGGTGCTGCCGTGGATCGGAGTGATCGCCCTGGGTTACCTGATGGGACCGTGGTTCGCCCGCGAGCGCGCGCCGGAGCAGCGGCGGCGCTGGCTGTTCAGGGCCGGTGCGGGGGCGCTGGCCCTGTTCGCATTGCTGCGCTTCGCCAACGAATACGGCGATTCCCCCTGGCAGTACCAGACCACCGCGCTGCGTACCTGGCTGAGCATCTTCAACCTCACCAAGTACCCGCCGTCGCTGCAGTTCCTGCTGTTGACGCTGGGCGTGGGCCTGCTGCTGTTGCGCCTGTACGAATGGCCGCCGTTGGCACGTGCGCTGCAGCCATTGGCCGATATTGGTGCAGCACCGATGTTCTTCTACCTGCTGCACCTGTATGTGCTGAAGGGGCTGTATCTGGCGGCGCTGGCGGCCTGGGGCCCGACCCACGGCGAGCTGTATGCGCTGGATTCGGTCAGCGGCCTGCTGCTGGTGGCCTGTGCACTGGCGGTGGTGATGTATCCGCCGACGCGGGCGTTCGCGCGGTTCAAGGCACGAAGGCGCGATCTGGCGTGGCTGCGGTACCTGTGACTCCGTTCGCCGGGCATGGCCCGGCGCTACCGGGTGCGGCGCCGGTTACGGGCCTATAATCGCGCCCTTTCCTGCTGTCCCTGCCGTCGATGACCGTTGCCGCTACTGCTTCCAACGACTTCCTGGGCCATCCCAAGGGCGTCTACGTCTGCTTCTTCACCGAAATGTGGGAGCGCTTCTCCTTCTACGGCATGAAGGCGCTGCTGCTGCTGTATCTGACCAAGTACCACCTGTTCGGCGACAAGGCCGGCCTGGACCTGCTCGGTGCTTATGGCGGCCTGGTGTACTGCATTCCGGTGTTCGGCGGCATGCTGGCCGACCGCTGGCTGGGCATGCGCCGGGCAGTGCTGTTCGGCGGCATCCTGCTGGTGCTCGGCCATCTGGGCATGGCCTTCGAGGGTCACGCCGCCTATCGGGTCAACGGCGAAGTGGTGCGCGATACCTCGGCACTGGCGGTGACCTACCTGTCGCTGGCGCTGATCATCATGGGCGTCGGCTTCCTCAAGCCGAACATCTCCACCATCGTCGGCAAGCTGTACGCCAAGGACGACCCGCGCCGTGATTCGGGCTTCTCGCTGTTCTACGCCGGCATCAACCTTGGCGCGCTGTTCTCGTCGCTGGTGTGTGGCTTCCTCGGCGAGGCCTACGGCTGGAAGTACGGTTTCGGTGCCGCCGGCATCGGCATGCTGGCCGGCCTGGCAATGTTCCTGTGGGGCCAGAAGTACCTGCAGGGCCATGCCGAACCGCCGCAGCCGGCCGCGCTGAAGCAGAAGGTGCTGGGCCTGCCGCGCGAATGGCTCATCTATCTGTGCGCGGTGCTCGGTGTGCTGCCGGTCGCGTGGCTGATGTGGGCGGCCGGCAACGGCGCGTTCGCGCTGGGCGGTGAAATCAGCCTGGCGCTGATGCTGATGCTGGTGGTGCTGGGCGGCGTACTGGTCTGGTTCGCCTGGTTCACCGGCAGCAAGTGCACGCCGGTACAGCGCCAGCAGATGATCGCGCTGATGGTGCTGATCTTCATGGCGCTGGTGTTCTTCACCATGTACGAGCAGTCCTACGGCTCGTGGGTGACCTTCACCGACCGCCTGCTGACCAAGGACATCGTGCCCTCGCTGGTGATCACCGGCGGCACGCCGCTGCCGTGGTCGATCATCTCGCTGCTGCTGGCGCCGCTGGGCTTCGTGGTCAGCGCGCGCCTTTCCGAACGACGCCCCGGCTCGACCGCACCGCGTGCGTTCTTCATCGGCATCGTTGCGCTGATGCTGGTGCTGCTGGTGCGCGACTGCCTGGTGATTCCGCAGACCGCCGGTTCGCTGACCTACCTGGGCGGCCTGTTCCTGGTGCTGCTGGCACCGGCCTTCGCGGCGTTGTGGACCTGGATGGACCGCCGCGGCTGGGAGCCGGGCAAGCCAGTGAAATCAGCGTGGGGCCTGGTGATCGGCGCGCTGTCGTTCGTGCCACTGGCGCTGGCCGCACAGCAGGTCGGCGCCACCGGCGAGATGGCCAGCGTGTGGTGGCTGGTGCTGGCCTACTTCCTGCTGGCCAGCGGTGAGATGTGCCTGTCGCCGGTCGGCCTGTCGGCGGTGACCCAGCTGGCCGTGCCGCGGGTGATGAGCCTGATGATGGGCACCTGGTTCCTGGCCACCGCATTCTCGGAGACGCTGGCCGCGCTGTTCGGCAAGCTGGCCGCGATCGAGGTGCCAGAAGGCGAATCGCTGGACATGGTGGCCGCGGCCGGCGCCTATGCCCACCTGTTCTGGCTGCTGATGTGGATCGGCCTGGGCTGCGCGGTGCTGGCCTTCATTGCTGCGCCACTACTGAAGCGGATGATGCACGGGGTGAAATAATTTCCGCGCGTGTGGAAAGCCAGGGCGGCGGATCGAGCATCCGCCGCCCTTTGCGTCAGGGCGCCTTGTCCTTGCCGGCCGCGGGTGCGGTGGTCGCGGTCTTGCCACCCAGGCTGCGCGACAGGAAGGCCAGCAGCTTGCCGTAGTACTCGCTGCGGTGGGCCTCGGTGTAGAAGCCATGGCCCTCTGTCTTGTAGTACAGGCTTTCCACCGGGGTACCAGCGCGCTTGAGCGCTGCTTCCATGCGCTCGGTGTGCTGGATCGGCGCGCGCTTGTCTTCGCCACCCGCTGCGAGGAACACCGGTACCTTGATCCGCTCGGCCAGGTTCACCGGCGAGACCGCGCCCAGCTTGGCCGGATCTCCCAGCCATTCGCGCAGGTAGGTCACACCTGAACCGCGGTCCTGGATATCGCCGCGGGTGTACATCATCGGCAGGTCGTAGACACCGACATAGCCGGCCGCGCACTGGTACAAGCCTGGCTCGCGGGCAGCGCCCATCATCGCCGAGTAGGCCCCGTAACTGGCGCCATAGATGCAGATGCGACGGCCATCGGCGATGCCCTCGGTGATCGCCCAGCGCGTGGCATCGGTGACATCGTCCTGCATCGCCGCGCCCCACTGCTGCGCACCGGCCTGGGTATGCGCACGGCCGTAATTGCCGGAGCCACGGAAATTGACCTGCAGCACGGCATAACCGGCAGCGGCCAGCATCTGGGTTTCACGGTCGTACTGGCCCGAATCGAAGATGTCGAAGGGGCCGCCATGCGGCATCACCACCATCGGCAGGTTGCGCCCGTCACTGCCGGCCGGCAGGGTCAGGAAGCCATGCAGCGGCAGTCCGTCGCGAGCCTTCAATGCAACCGGGCGCACGCTGGCACTGCGGTCCACATCGATCCACTCACTGCGGCTGATCAGGTGCTCGGCCTTGCGTGCCACTGTATCGTACAGATAGAAATCGCCGGGGTTCGCGCCCGACCAGGTCTCCACCAGCACAACGCGACCATCGCGGGTACTGGAGGTGATGTAGACCGCGCTTCCGAATGCCGCCTCCAGACTGCGGTACAGGCGCGCCTCGGCCGAACTGTCGTCGAAGAAGCGGGTCCGCGGCTTGTCCCCGAGGTACAGCGCACCCACGGGCACATGGGTCCCGGGTCGATGGATGATCCGGTACGGATTGACCACCTCGTCGCGCAGCAGCGTCGCGCGCTCACCGGTCTGCGGATTCCAGCTGACGATCGCGTTGGGCCCTTGCGCCTGCTCGACATTGAGATAGGCCAGGCCGTCACCAGCGGAGAAACCGATGGCGGTTTCGATGCGCTTGCTGACCGCTTCGTCATTGATCAGCTTCCAGTTGTCGCCGGAACGCTCACGGAAGTAGAGCTTGTTGACGTTGTCACTGCCGGCGCCGTGCACGAAGCGGACTTCGCCGGCACCATCGGTGGTGAACTCGCCACGCCGTACTGGCGACGACGCCACCCGCGAGCGACGGCCGCTGGTCACGTCCATCCGATCGACACGGGTGAAGGGGTCTTCGGCAAGCGGCCACACGGTAACCAGCACATTGCGCTCGTCGCCTGGCAGGTCATCGGCCAGGAATGCGGCAACGGCCTCCACCTTCTTCGGCTGGATCAGGGTGCCCGGCCCCTTGCTTTCCACCCGATAGCCGACCAAGAGCTCGCCGCGGTTGCCATTGGCATTGATCGCGTACAGCTCGCCAGTCGGGTTGGGCTGGTCAAGCGAACCCCACTTCTGGGCCAGGCCGATCAGCAGGCGCTCGTCGCTGACCCAATCGAACTGGTAGGCGTGATTCTTGTCCGGTGGCCGGAAATTGCCGACCATCTGCTTGTCCTTGAGGCGCAGCACCACGATCGCGGTGGCATCCTCCAGCGGCACGGTCGCCGCGACGTACTCGCCAGTCGGTGAAATCTTGATGTCGGTGAAGGCTTCCTGCCGCACGTACTGCGACAGATCCACCGCACCCACGCTGCCCATGGCAACGCACCCCAGAGCGGCCAGTGCAGCCGCCAACATCGTCCTGCGCATCCTTCCCCCTGCTCCTTCGGACACCTTGTCCTGGTCGCCGATTCTAGGCAGGCCCCGATGCTTCCCGCCAGAGGTGGACGAAGCGGCCCCACAAAAAACGACGGCACCGTTGCCGGTGCCGTCGTTACCACTACCTTGGAGAGAGAGTCAGGACGTGGGTTCGGGGGGCGTGCGCCGGGTCAATGGACCCCGCGCACCGCCAGAGTGAGGGCCAGGATGCTGAGGATCACGGCGATGGTGCCATCCAGCACGCGCCAGGTGCTGGGCTTGGTGAACAACGGTGCCAGCAGGCGCGCGCCGAGACCCTGCGCGGTCAGCCACAGGCAGCTGGCGGTGACCACGCCGGCCGCGAAGGCCATGCGGGCATTGCCGAAGTTCTCGGCGATCGAACCGATCACCATCATGTCCAGCCAGAAGTGCGGATTGATCAGCGAGAAACCGACTGCGGCCATCAGCACCGCGCGGCGGCTGCCGTCGTCGCTGTCAGCCTCGCCCATGCCGCCGCCACCGGCGATCGCACGGCGTGCCGACTTCATCGCGTACCAGGCCAGGAACGCGACACCGGTCCACAGCACTGCGGTGGTCAGCCACGGCAGCGCCGAGGTCAGCGTGCGCAGGCCGGCCACGCTGGCGAAGATGAAGATGGCATCGATGGCCGCGCAGGTGGCGACCACCGGCACGATGTGCTTGCGCAGGATGCCCTGGCGCAGAATGAAGGCGCTCTGGGCCCCGACCACGGCGAACAAGCCGATGCCGGTGGCTGCACCAGAGAACCAGGCACCGAGGCCGGTGCTGGCGGAGATGACCGAGAACATGGGATTCACTGCCTTTACTTGCTTGGGGGACGGTGCCTCGCGAAGGCGGACAGCACCGGAACTGGCGCCATTGTCGCGCCGCAACATTAAAAAGACGAGCTAAACTTACTAATCCAACATTAGCAGAGCTTAATTCGATGCGTATCGACCATGCCCAGCTGCGCGCCTTGGCTGCAGTGATCCGCGAAGGTAGCTTCGACCGCGCCGCGCAGTCGCTGAATGTCACGCCGTCGGCCATCTCGCAGCGGGTCAAGGCACTGGAGGACAGAGTCGGCCGCCTGCTGGTCAAGCGTGGCACTCCGGCCACCGCCACCGCCGAGGGCCAGGTGCTGGTGCAGCTGGCCGAACAGACCGCCCTGCTTGAGCACGATGCGCTGCACCGGATGGGCCTGGCCGACGAGGACCTGCCGCAGGCCAGCATCCCGGTGGCGGTGAACCATGACAGCCTGGAAACCTGGTTCCCGCAGGCGGCCTTCCAGTTCGCGCAGAGCACCGGCACCACCCTGGACCTGCGCGTGGAAGATCAGGACCACACCGTCGAACTGCTGCGCCAGGGCACCGTGCTGGGTGCGGTGACCACCCTGGACGAGCCGGTGCAGGGCTGCCAGATCCATGCGCTGGGCAGCATCCGCTATGCCGCCACCTGCACCCCGGAGTTCCGCGAGCGCCATTTTGCCAAGGGTGTGACCGCCCAGGCCCTGGCCACGGCACCGGTACTGGTGTTCAACCGCAAGGACGATATGCAGTCACGCTTTGCGAGGCGCATGGCCGGCGACGACCTGCCCAGCACCGCACCGACCTGGTGGATTCCCTCCACCCGTGCCTTTGTGCAGGCCAACCTGGGCGGCATGGGCTGGACCATGAATCCGCTGCCGCTGGTGAAGCGGCATCTGGACGCCGGACGCTTGGTCTACGTTCGCCAGCGCGCGTGGGAGGACGTGCCGCTGTACTGGCAGCACTGGAAGGGCGACGTGCAGACCATGGCGCTGCTGACCCGCGCAGTGCTGGAGGCGTCGTCGGCGCTGGTGCGGCGCAAGCGTTGATGAAGAGCCACCAAAAGGGGACGGAGGGAACTAAGTCGCTTAAGACCCAAATGACATCCGGGACAAAGACGACTTAATCCCCTCCGTCCCCTTTTTGCTCCATCGGATCTCCACGAAACCTCCACACCCGGTCCATGCGTGATGCGCATACTGATCGGCCAATCACTACATGGATGTCCTGCATGCCCGTCTCCGTGCGCGATGCCCACCCCGACGATGCCGCCGCCTGCATCGACCTGCGCGGGCGTACCCGCGAGAACGCCTTCAGTGCCGCTCAACTGGCAGAACTGGGCATCACCGAGCAGAGCTGGGCCGCAGGCATCGCCGAAGGCGATTCGATCGGTCGTGTTGCCTGGGAAGGCGAGCGCATGGCCGGCTACTGTTTCGCCGACCGCGACAGCGGCGAGGTGCTGGTACTGGCCCTGCTGCCGGACTACGAAGGCCGTGGCATCGGCCGGCAGCTGCTGCAGGAAGTGGTCAGCCTGACCCGCGACGCCGGCCACCAGCGCCTGTTCCTGGCCTGTTCGGCAGACCCGCGTTCGCGCTCTCACGGCTTCTACCGCCGCCTGGGCTGGCGCCCGACCGGTGAGATCGACGACGCCGGAGACGAGATTCTGGAGCTGGTCTGATTGAAGGCGTCGCCAGGCATGGCCTGGCGCTACCGGGTGAAGGTGCCGCGAAACGCCGGATGCTGCGTTGCATCAAAAAAAGACCAGAAGCGGTTAAAATCCGCGAATGGATGGCGCAACGCCTTGTTTCTTCACGTCCTTTCGCGTTCCCTCGCGCATCCTGACCCCCTCCCCTCCGCCAACGAT
>NZ_QFHO01000008.1 GCF_004920835.1 Stenotrophomonas maltophilia | reverse complement strand
CCTCCCCTCCGCCAACGATCCCGCCCCCATGAAGAAATTTGGCAAGGTTCTGCTCGCCCTGCTCGTGCTGCTGTTGCTGGCCGCCGCACTGTTCCTGTACTGGCCGCTGACCAAGCGCTCGGTGCCCGCCGCCAGCAACGACAAGCCCGTCGACGTTGTACTGGTCGGCGCCGGCATCATGAGCATCACCCTGGCCACCTACCTGCAGGAACTGCAGCCGGACTGGAACATCCAGATCTACGAACGCCTCGACGGCGTCGCCGGTGAAAGCTCCGACGGCTGGAACAACGCCGGCACCGGCCACTCGGCCTTCGCCGAACTGAACTACACCCCGGAACTGCCCGATGGCAGCATCGAGACCAAGCGCGCGGTCGGCATCGCCGAATCGTTCGAGGTCTCGCGCCAGTTCTGGTCGCACCAGGTGAAGGAAGGCCGGTTGAGCCAGCCCAGCGACTTCATCAACCCGACCCCGCACATGAGCTTCGTCTGGGGCGATGACAACATCGCCTACCTGCACAAGCGCCAGCAGGCCCTGGTGAAGAACCCGCTGTTCTATGGCATGCAGTACTCCGAGGATCCGGCACAGATCAAGCAGTGGGCACCGCTGCTGATGGAAGGCCGTGACCCGAAGCAGAAGGTTGCCGCGACCTGGATGCCGCTGGGCACCGACGTCAACTTCGGTGTGATCACCCGCCAGCTGACCACCGGCCTGCAGCGCAGCCCGAACTTCAGCCTGCACCTCAACCACGAAGTGAGCGCGCTGCGGCAGAACGCTGACAAGAGCTGGAACGTGACGGTGAAGAACCTCAAGGCCGGCACCGAGTCCACCACCCACGCCCGCTTCGTGTTCATCGGTGCCGGTGGCGCCGCGCTGAAGCTGCTGCAGATGTCCGGCATTCCGGAATCGAAGGACTACGCCGGCTTCCCGGTCGGTGGCCAGTTCCTCGCCTTCCAGGGCCAGGACGTGACCTCGCGCCACGGCGTGAAGGCCTACGGCATGGCCGAAACCGGTTCGCCGCCGATGTCGGTGCCGCACCTGGATGCTCGCAAGCTGGACGGCAAGCCGGTGGTCCTGTTCGGGCCGTTCGCGCTGTACAGCACCAAGTTCCTCAAGCACGGCTCGTGGTGGGACCTGTATTCTTCGGTCAACCACAACAACGTCGGCCCGATGCTGGAAGTGGGCAAGGACAACCTGGACCTGGTGCAGTACCTGATGGCACAGGCACGCTTGAACGACGCCGATCGCCAGGCCGAACTGGTCAAGTACTTCCCCAATGCCAAGCCGGGCGACTGGAAGCTGGTGACCGCCGGCCAGCGCGTGCAGATCATCAAGCGCGATCCGTTGAAGGGCCCGGTGCTGCAGTTCGGTACCGAGATCGTGACCGACAAGGACCACACCATCGCCGCCCTGCTCGGCGCTTCGCCGGGTGCGTCGACCTCGCCGCCGATCATGCTGGACCTGATGGCCAAGGCCTTCCCGGACCAGATGAAGGCCGGCTGGGAAAGCCGCCTGCGCGAGATCGTGCCGTCGTACGGGCGCAAGCTCAACGAC
Organism: Stenotrophomonas maltophilia; assembly: GCF_004920835.1. Classification (GTDB taxonomy): domain Bacteria; phylum Pseudomonadota; class Gammaproteobacteria; order Xanthomonadales; family Xanthomonadaceae; genus Stenotrophomonas; species Stenotrophomonas maltophilia_AQ. Next base: position 158,249 of record NZ_QFHO01000008.1, on the reverse strand, counting down.
AGCGCGGCGCTGGTCAATGAGATCCGCACGCTGACCAGCCAGAGCCTGCACCTGCCGTACCTGGAGGTGCCGGTGGACGCCAATGCGGCGGCGCCGGCCCCGGCGGTCGCGCCGGCAGCGGTGCCGGCACCGGCCAAGGAAAAGCGCAACGCCAACGAGGAACTGCAGGCGCTGTAAGCCCGGCAGACTCCCTGCTGCAGACACGGACGGCCACCCTCGGGTGGCCGTTCGCGTTTGCAGGGCTGCGGGTCAGAGCCCGTTGCCTGCGGCAACAGGATCCGACCCCCAAACGGGCGCTGCTGCATGCCGGGAAGCCTCTGCGCAATGACGAGAATTGTAATGTTGTTAAGAATTATTTACATTTGCGTCACTGCGCAGTGACCGCGCCTCTCCCAGATGGACCTGCCGTGCCCGAAGCCGCCGCCCCGGGTGCTGGACGACTGCTGCCGCCCCCTTCCCGTCTCCGAGCTTCGAACCCGCCATGTCCCTGACGTTCCGTAATCGCCTGCCCCGCCGTGCGCTGCTGCCGGCTGCCCTGCTGTCCTCGCTCGCAGTGGTCGCGTCTCCGGCGTTCGCCGAGGCCGCCGTCGATGGTGCTGCCGATGCCAAAACCCTGGACCGGGTCAGCGTGCGCGCCGAAAAATCCGCGCCGCCGGCCAGCACCACCCGCCTGCCGATCACCCTGCAGGAAACCCCGCAGTCGGCCACCGCGATCAGCCTGAAGCGCCTGCAGGACGAATCGCTGTTCAGCATCAACGATGTGATGCGCAACGTCACCGGCGTCAGCGTGTCCTTCTATGACACCCAGCGCCCGCTGTACTACGCGCGTGGCTTCGCCATCACCGACTTCCAGGTCGATGGCATTCCCACCTACAGCGGTTCGACCAACCAGGAATACGACACCGCCTTCTACGACCGCATCGAAGTGATCCGCGGCGCCAACGGCCTGCTCAGCGGTGCCGGTGTGCCGTCGGCCACGGTCAACCTGCTGCGCAAGCGCCCGGGCAAGGAGTTCGACGCCTCGTTCTCGGTCAGCGCCGGCAGCTGGGACTATCGCCGCATGGAAGCCGACGTGACCGCGCCGCTGACCGCCGACGGCCGCTTCCGCAGCCGCGTGGTCGCCGCCTATACCGATCGTGGCCTGTACTACGACCGCTACGACGAAAACAAGATGGCCGGCATGGCGGTGCTGGAAGGCGATGTCACCGACAGCACCACCCTCACCCTCGGCTACCAGAGCCAGGACAACAACCCCACCGGTTCGACCTGGGGCACCGTGCCGTTCTTCGACAGCCAGGGCAACTTCGCGCACCTGCCGCGCTCGACCAATCTGTCGCCGAAGTGGAGCTACTGGAAGCGCGAGAGCAACACCGCCTTCGCCAACCTGGAACAGCGTTTCGGCGACAACTGGCTGTTGAAGATCAACACCGCCTACACCCGCGGCAACGTGCAGAACGTACGCCTGTACGGCACCGGCAACCCGGACCCGGTGATCGGCTCGGGCATCTACCTGCGTGCCGCTGCCGGTGATTCCAAGGACACCCGCCGCAATGTCGATGCCTACCTGACCGGCAGTTTCCCGCTGTTCGGCCGCGACCACGATGTCACCCTCGGTGCGCAGTGGTCGGATCTTGAAGGCACCACCAACACGCTCGCACTGAACTTCCCGACCGACTGGGCGCGCTGCGGCAGCGACCGCTGCTACTACATTCCCAACGTGTACAGCTGGAACGGCGACATCTCCGAGGTGACCTACCGCCGCACCGGCGCGCGCCGCGTGGCCAAGACCACGCAGAGTGGCGTCTACCTGGCCACCCGCCTGCGACTGGCGGATCCGCTGTCGCTGATTGCCGGTGCACGCCTGAGCCGCTGGGAAACCCTCAGCCGCTCGTACAACGCGACCGGGGCCTACACGGCCACCAGCGGTGCGTACAAGGTCAGCGACGAAGTCACCCCGTACGTAGGCCTGGTCTACGACATCACCCCGAACGTCTCGGCCTACGCCAGCTACACCGAGATCTTCAATCCGCAGAACTTCAAGGACCGCAACGAGAACCTGCTGGCACCGGTGCAGGGCTCGAACCTGGAAGCAGGCATCAAGACGCAGTGGCTCGATGGCCGCCTGACGGCCAATGCCGCCGTGTTCGAGGCCAAGCAGGACAACTACGCGGTGCGTGATATGAGCGTGCCGGACGGTTCGCTCAGCGATGGCACCTCCGCCTACATCGGCATCAACGGCACCAAGGCCCGCGGCTGGGAGATGGACGTCAACGGCGAGATCCTGCCGGGCTGGACGGTCAACGCCGGCTATACCCACGTCAAGGTCACCCGCGCCGCCACCGACCTGCTGTACGCCAACCCGCCCAAGGACCTGCTGCAGCTCAACACCCAGCTGCAGCTGCGCGGCGCGCTGGAGCGCCTGAGCATCGGCGGTGGCCTGCAGTGGCAGAGCAAGGTGCAGGGCTACAACATCGCCTACCCGTTGGGCGGCACGGTCACCGTGAACCAGCCGGCCTACATGCTGGTGCAGTTCAACGCCAACTATCGCATCAGCGACAACTGGACCGCGACGCTGAGCGTGCGCAATGCGCTGGACAAGACCTACTGGGCCAACCTGGACTACAACAACTACGGCGAACCACGCTTCGTGTCGGCCAGCCTGCGCTGGAAGTTCTGAGGGGCCCGCGAACCGGTGGGTGCCGACCGTTGGTCGGCACACCCCAACCCTGAATGGGCCCGCCTCCGCGCGGGCCCTTCTTTTTGCTGCATTGCGGGTTGCACGCCCGTTCGTAATTATGGCGTAATTATCTCAACGCCAATCGGAAGCCGGTCGATGAACCCGAGCTGGGATACGTTGGAACGCAGCCGTCAGGCGCGCCTGGAGCGTGCTTCGCCCTGGGCACGCGGCCATGAGGTCGCCGCCGCCGACGTCGGCGAGCTGCTGCACGCACTGCTGGAGCCGTGCGACAAGGTCTGCCTGGAAGGCAACAACCAGAAGCAGGCCGACTTCCTCGCCCAGTGCCTGGCCGACCTCGATCCCGCGCGGGTGCATGACCTGCACATGGTGCAGTCGGTGCTGTCGCTGCCCTCGCACCTGGATGTATTCGAGCGCGGCATCGCCTCGAAACTGGACTTCTCGTTCTCCGGCCCGCAATCGGTGCGGCTGGCGAATCTGGTGGCCGAAGGACGCATCCAGATCGGTGCCATCCACACCTACCTGGAACTGTTCGGCCGCTACTTCATCGACCTCACGCCGCGCATGGCGCTGGTCGCCGCGCAGGCGGCGGACCGCCACGGCAACCTCTACACCGGCCCGAACACCGAAGACACCCCGGTGATCGTCGAGGCTACCGCGTTCGGTGGCGGCATCGTCATCGCCCAGGTCAACGAGATCGTCGACACCCTTCCCCGCGTCGACATTCCGGCCGACTGGGTCAACTTTGTGGTGCAGGCGCCGAAGCCGAACCACATCGAACCGCTGTTCACCCGCGATCCGGCACAGATCTCCGAGATCCAGGTGCTGATGGCGATGATGGCGATCAAGGGCATCTACGCCGAGTACGGCGTGAACCGCCTCAATCATGGCATCGGCTTCGACACCGCCGCCATCGAGCTGCTGCTGCCGACCTACGCCGAATCGCTGGGGCTGAAGGGAAAGATCTGCCAGCACTGGGCGCTCAATCCGCACCCGGCGCTGATTCCGGCCATCGAATCGGGTTTCGTCAGATCGGTGCACTCGTTCGGTTCGGAACTGGGCATGGAGAAGTACATCGCTGCGCGCGGTGATGTGTTCTTCACCGGCGCCGATGGTTCGATGCGCTCCAACCGCGCGTTCTCGCAGACCGCAGGGCTGTATGCCTGCGACATGTTCATCGGCTCCACCCTGCAGATCGACCTGCAGGGCAACAGTTCCACCGCAACGCGCGACCGTATTGCCGGTTTTGGTGGCGCACCCAACATGGGCTCGGATGCACGCGGCCGCCGCCATGCCAGCGACGCCTGGATCAAGGCGGGCCAGCAAGCCGCGCGGCCGGGCGAGATGCCACGCGGACGCAAGCTGGTGGTGCAGATGGTGGAAACCTTCCGCGAGCACATGGCGCCGGCCTTCGTCGACCGCCTCGATGCCTGGGACCTGGCCGAGCGCGCGGCCATGCCGCTGCCGCCGGTGATGATCTACGGCGACGACGTCAGCCATGTACTGACCGAGGAAGGCATCGCCAACCTGCTGCTGTGCCGCACTCCCGAGGAGCGCGAACAGGCGATCCGTGGCGTGGCCGGCTACACCGCGGTGGGCATGGGCCGCGACCGCGCGATGGTGGAGAACCTTCGCGACCGTGGCGTCATCCGCCGTCCCGATGACCTTGGTATCTCCGTGCGCGATGCCAGCCGCGATCTGCTGGCCGCACGCTCGGTGAAGGACCTGGTTCGCTGGTCCGGCGGACTGTACGACCCGCCCAAGCGCTTCCGCAACTGGTAAGGGACAGAGCATGGAAACCCTTGACTATCAATTCGACGGCACGACGCCTGCACACTTCCCCACCGATGCGGTGCTGGTCGGCGTGCTGGCATCGGGCAACCTGGAAATCCTGCTGGAGCCGGCCGCACTGGACGGCGCGATGACGGTGCGCATCATCACCTCCGCGCAGGGCTTCGGCAGCGTGTGGCAAGCGGTGATCACCGACTTCGCGCGACGCCATCCGCTGCGCGATGTGCGCATCTCGATCAACGATGCCGGCGCAACCCCGGCGGTGGTCAGCCTGCGCCTTGACCAGGCAGTGGAAACGCTACTGGCCGGAGGCACGCCATGAACCGCGTACAGCGCCACAGCTACTACGAAGCCGACGCCCGCGAGCGTATCGCCGGCCTGGTCGATGCCGGAACGTTCCAGGAATTCCTGGGCCCTGCGCGACGGATGATGAGCCCGCATCTGGCGCAGCTGGACCAGCCGGCGGCGTTCGACGACGGCATCGTTGTGGGTGAAGCCACCCTGCGTGGCCGGCGCGTGCTGCTTGCCGCACAGCAGGGCCAGTTCATGGGCGGCGGCGTCGGTGAAGTACACGGTGCCAAGCTCTCTGGCCTGCTGCGCCGCGCAGCCACGACCCGGCCCGAAGGCGTACTGCTGCTGCTCGATACCGGCGGCGTGCGCCTGCACGAAGCCAATGCGGGATTGATTGCCATTTCCGAGATCATGCGCGCCACGCTGGATGCGCGCGCTGCAGGCGTGCCGGTGGTGGCACTGATTGGCAGCGGCAACGGCGCGTTCGGTGGCATGGGCATCGTCGCCCGCTGCTGCAGCACCGTGATCATGTCGGAGGAAGGCCGGCTGTCGCTGTCCGGGCCGGAGGTGATCGAGACGGTTCGCGGCGTGGAAGAGTTCGATTCCCGCGACCGCGCGCTGGTCTGGCGGGTTACCGGCGGCAAGCACCGCTACCTGATCGACCAGGCGCAGGTGCTGGTGCCCGATGCCATCGAGGCGTTCGCGCAAGCGGCATTCGATGCGCTGCAACCGGACACCGCCAGCAGCGATGCCGATGCGGCACTGAGTGCGCTGCAGGCCCACCATGCCGCGTTGAAGGCACGCGTGCAGGCCTGGGGCGGATGCCGCGATGGACTTGAGATCTGGTCTCTCCAGGGCATCGCCGAACCCGAGCGGCTGCCGCTGCTGGACACCGATGCCTTCCTCGCCGCAACCGCCGATCGGAGCCTGCCATGAGCCTTCCGCTGCACGCGCTGCTTGATGCGCTGTTTCCGCGTGGCCACGCCATTGCGGTGAACGATTCGGTACTGACCGGCAGCGCCGCCACGGACGAAGGCGACGTGACCGTGATCGGCACCGCCGACAAGCTTGAGGTGGGTGTGGACCACGCGATGACACTGGCCGAAACCGTGCTGGCCAGCACCGCCGCGCACCCACAGCAACCGATCGTGATGCTGGTCGACACCGCCGGCCAGCGCCTGGCGCGCCGTGACGAACTGCTTGGCATCAACGGTTACTTCGCGCACCTGGCGCAGACGCTGGATCTGGCTCGCCGACGCGGTGCGCGGCTGGTGACCCTGGTCTATGGCGAGTCGGTCAGCGGCGGCTTCCTGTCGTTCGGCTTGATGGCTGACCACATCCACGCCCTGCCCGATGCGCAGGTGCGGGTAATGGACCTGCGCGCGATGGCAAGGGTGACCAAGCAGCCGCTGGAGAAACTTCAGGCACTCAGCCAGAGCTCGCCGGTGTTCGCGCCGGGTGTGGAGAACTACGTGGCAATGGGTGCGGTGGAATCGCTGTGGGATGGCGATCTGGCCACGCACCTGCTTCAGGCTCTGCGCACGCCCGCCGAAGGCGACTGCCGCGCCGCGCGGGGTGCTGAACGTGGTGGGCGCACACTATCCGCAAGCGTGGCGGCAGCCGTGAGCCAGGGCGATGCCTGAGCGGCTGCCCCGCCATACGCTGGTCTGGTTGTCGGCGCGCGCCGGCTGGCAGGCGGACATCGCTGCGCATGAGCCGCGCCTGGCCAACTGGTTTGCGCAGGGTCTGCCGGCCATCGTTGCGCGTCGTGCCGCGGACGATGCCGACCCACGCCTGCGCCTCGGCGTGCCGCTGCCCCCGATGGAGGGCAAGCTGCGCCTCGCTCTGCGCGTGCCGGCACGCGATGTGCTGCGCACCGCGCCGCCACCGACGCTGCAGGCCGTGCTGGAAAGCGACCTTGCACCGGACTGGCAGCGTCCCCTGCTGGCGTTGCAGGACATCGCAGCAGCACGCGTGTTCGGAGCGTTTGCCTGGCAGTACCTCACTGGACTGCACTATGTGCACGCGCGCTCGGACATCGATCTGCTGTGGCGGATCGACACCACCGCGCAGGCCGATGCCCTGGCTGCAAAGCTGCAGGCATGGGAAGCCGGATACGGTCGCCGGGTCGATGGCGAGCTGTGCCTGGCCGACGGTGCCGCCGTGAACTGGCGGGAGTACGCGGGACGCACCCGCGAGGTACTGGTCAAGCGCCCGGAAGGCGCCGCACTGGAACTGCGCGAGTCCGTGTTCGCCTCCGCCGGGGTGAGCGCATGAACGCCGTTGCGCAGCCGACTGTCCGGCCAGCAACGGCCGTGGACTGCGCGCGCCTGGGGCGTCTCGCCGTTGCCAGCCTGCATGCAGAACTGGCCTTGGCACCGAAGCCGGGACTGGTCACACCGTTCGATCGCGGCAGCCACCACGACATGGATGCCGGCACGTTCCTGCGCAGCCTGTTTGCGCTGCGCCACTATTTCACCGCCGTGGCCCGCGCCGGCGCTACGGAATCCCCGTTCGATGCGTTGCGCCAGCACGGTATCGCGGCCGAAGCAGCGATGCTGCGTGCCACCTCGGGCGTCAACACCCATCGCGGTGCGATCTTCAGCCTCGGCCTGCTGGTGGCGACCGCCGCTGCCTGTCGCTTCCGCCTGGGCCATGCCGCCACGGGTGAGCAGGTCTGCCTGGAGGTACGCCGTTGGGCTGCGGATTTCGCAAACGCCCCGCTGGATGCAGCCAGTCCTGGCCAGCGTGCGCGCGCCCGGCACAAGGTGCCGGGCGTGCGCGAGCAGGCCGCCGCCGGTTACCCGCTGTTGCGCGCGGTGGCGTTGCCCAGCCTGCGCGATGCGCTGGCCAGTGGCCTGACGCGTGAGGCCGCGATGTGCCACACGCTGATGCAGCTGGTCGCCCACACCGACGACCTCAACCTGCTGCATCGCGGTGGTGCTGAAGGCCTGCGTTGGGCACAGCAGCAGGCGCAGGATTTCCTTGCTACCGGCGGAGCCTTTGCACCGGACTGGCGCGCACGCCTGAAGCTCGTCGCTGATGCCTTCGTTGCGCGTCGGCTGAGCCCGGGCGGCAGCGCCGATCTGTTGGCATGCAGCGTGTTCCTGCTGCACCAGGAGCGCGCATGAGCCTTGCCCTGCTCTGCCCCGGACAAGGCGCACAGCATCCGGCGATGTTCGATCGCGTGCGCGACCTTGCTGCCGCACGGCCGGTGCTCGATGCCACCAGCGAACTGCTGGGCCGCGATGTATTCGCCGCCGCGACGGCCGACGACCGCTTCGACAATGTGCAGGCGCAGCCCCTGCTGTGCGCGGCAAGCCTGGCGCACTGGCAGGGCCTGCGCGAGGTGTTGCCAACGCCGACAGTGATCGCGGGCTACAGCATCGGCGAACTGGCCGCCCACGCCATCGCTGGAAGCATCGATGCAGCCACCTGCCTGGCATTGTCCGCGCAGCGTGCACACCTGATGGATGCCGCCAGCCCCGACGATGCTGGGCTCCAAGCCGTCCTGGGAGTTGACCGCATTGCCACGCAGCGGTTGTGCGATGCGCATGGCGCCTTCATCGCGATCGCCAGCGGCTACGACCACTTCATCGTAGGCGGCGCATGGCGGTCGCTGCACGCATTGGCGGAGGACGCGCAGTCGCACGGTGCCGAGATCCGTCCGCTGCCGGTCCATGTGCCCGCGCACACGCCGCTGCTGGCTGGCGCAGTGGCACCGTTTGCCGCCGCACTGGAAGCAGCGTCACTGCAGGCGCCACGCCTACCTCTTCTGGCCGGCATCGATGCGCGCCCGGTGCGTGATCGCGCCACGATGGTCCACACGTTGTCGGCGCAGCTGGCACAGACCATCGAATGGGCGCAGGTGATGCGCCAGGCCTTCGAGCGCGGCGCGCGGGTGTTCCTGCAGCTGGGCCCGGGCAACGCATTGGCACGCATGATCGCGCCGGCCTACCCGTGCTGCGAGGTGCGCGCGGTGGAAGAGTTCCACAGCCTTGAAGGCGCGGCGGCATGGGTCCACAGCGCGCTGGAGCGGCTGCAGTAACGGGTTCGAGCAGTACGTATCACGCAACACGCAGTACGTCGCCTTACCCCGGGATGGCGGGTCTCCATCCGCGCTGTACGTGAGCCACGTGTCTGGGAGGGCGCATGAGTCCACAAATCGCAACGATCATCGGTCTGGTGATCATGTTCATCGTTGCCACCGCGATGCCGATCAACATGGGCGCCGTCGCCTTCGCGCTGGCCTTCATCATCGGCGGGCTGTGGGTCGACATGGGGGGCAAGGAAGTCCTGGCCGGCTTCCCCGGCGATCTGTTCCTGACCCTGGTCGGCATCACCTACCTGTTCGCCATCGCGCAGAAGAACGGCACCATCGACCTGCTGGTGCACTGGGCAGTGAAAGCCGTGCGCGGCCATATCGTGGCCATTCCGTGGGTGATGTTCGTGATCACTGCGGTGCTGACCGCCTTCGGTGCGCTGGGCCCGGCAGCGGTGGCGATCATCGGCCCGGTCGCGCTGCGCTTCGCAAAGCAGTACAACATCAACCCGCTGATGATGGGCCTGCTGGTCATCCACGGCGCACAGGCGGGCGGCTTCTCGCCGATCAGCGTGTATGGCAGCATCACCAACGGCGTGGTGCAGAAGGCCGGGCTGGAGGTGACCGAGATGGCGGTGTTCCTGACCAGCCTGGGCTTCAACTTCATGATGGCGACGATCTGCTTCTTCGCCTTCGGTGGCATCGCCCTGCTGCGTCGTGGTTCGATCACCGCGGCGGGAACAGTCGGCAACGCGGAGCTGGCGATGGCCGGTGGCCCGCAGGCGTCGTCGCGCCAGTTCGCGATCGAAGGCCACGGCGCGCTGGTCGCAGCAGGCGGCGGCACGCTCAGCAATGATCCGGCGGCACTGGATGCGGTGAGCCTGACCCGCGAACGGTTGTTCACCCTGATCGGCCTGCTCGGCCTGGGCGTGGCCGCGCTGATCTACAACCTCAACGTAGGTCTGGTGTCGATCACTGTGGCGGTGGTGCTGGCACTGCTTTCGCCGCAGAGCCAGAAAGGCGCGGTCGATGGCATCAGCTGGTCCACCGTACTGCTGATCTGTGGCGTGGTGACCTACATCGGCGTGCTGGAACATGCTGGCGCTGTGGACTTCATCGGGAATGGTGTCTCCGACATCGGCATCCCGCTGCTGGGCGCACTGCTGGTCTGCTACGTCGGCGGCATCGTCTCCGCATTCGCCTCGTCGGCAGCGGTGCTGGGCGCGACGATTCCACTGGCCGTGCCGTTCCTGATGCAGGGTCACCTCAGCGCCGCCGGCGTGATCTGCGCGCTGGCGGTATCGTCCACCATCGTCGATGTCAGCCCGTTCTCCACCAATGGCGCACTGGTGGTGGCCTCCGCCGCAAAGGAAGAACGCGAGACCCTGTTCCGCCGCTTCCTGGTCTACAGCGGCCTGGTGGTGGCGCTGGGGCCGTTGCTGGCCTGGCTGGTGTTCGTGGTACCGGGCTGGATGTAACCGCCATCCGGTCGTGCCGACCGCTGGTCGGTACGACCTGGCGTTACACTCTGCGCATGGCTATTGCCCCTGCCCCACGTTCACCGAAGAAGCGCGCGCCTCTGTATGAAGAGGTGGCCGAACACGTGCGCGAACGCATCTACGACTACCGACTGCCGCCCGGTGAGTGGATCGACGAGCCCGCGCTGTGCGAAGAACTGGGCATCAGCCGCACACCGCTACGCGAGGCGCTGAAGCTGCTGGCAGCCGAAGGCCTGGTGCAGATCGATGCCGGTCGTGGCAGCCGGGTCACCCGTTTGACGTTGGAAGACCTCAACCAGCTGTTCCCGGTGATGGCGATGCTGGAAGGCCGCTGCGCGCATGAGGCGGTCAAGCACATCGACGACGCCGGCGTGCAGCAGCTGGAAGACCTGCATGCGGCGATGGAAACCGCAGCAGCCGAGGGCAACATCGCCGAGTACTACCGCAACAACTACCTGATCCACGAAACCGTGCAGCATTACGCCGGTAACCCGTGGCTGATCCGCATCACCCACGATCTGCACCGCATCCTGAAGATGCATCGCGGCCGTCAGCTGCTGACCCCCGGGCGCACCGCGCAGTCACTGGCCGAACACCGTGAGTTGATGGAGTGCTTCCGCCGCCGCGACGCACAGGCTGCCGAGCGCACCATGGAACGCCATCTGCTGAGCCAGGGCCAGGCACTGGCCGCCTACGTGGCGGCAGGGGGCCTGTTGAACGTTCCCGCACCGTTGCCGACCGCAGGCGGCGGCTGAGCCTGCCATTGTTCGCCGGGCATGGCCCGGCGCTACCGACCGCGGCCAACCGCTGTTTTGTAGAGTCGAGCCATGCCCGACTGCTTTTCGATCGGGCATCGCGGCGTTGAGAGCGAAGTGCAGTCGAGCATGACTCGACTCTACAGAGAGCTTCAATCGCTGCAGCTGCCACCGTCACCCCCACCACCATCACTGCTGCAGTCGGAGCTGCTGTGGCTGTGATGGCTGTGGTTGTCACCGGAATAGCCGCCTGTGCTGTCGTAGCTTCCGCCGCCATCCCCCCGGCTACCCGAGCCATCGGCCGTGGCCACCGCGATGCACAGGATCGCGCCGACCAGCGGCAGCAGCCAGACCAGCAGCAACTGCACCGTCCGGCCGCCCGCCGTCAGGCCGTCACGCTGCGCGATCACCACGGTGGCCACCACGTTCAGGCCCAGCACCAGCAGGACCAGCAGAAGGGCAACGATCAGCATTCGGCGGCTCCGTGCCTGGACTGGGGGCATTATGGCCTGCCACCCCGGCAATGGCCCTGCCTGTCATGAAGATGGGACAATGTAGGGCGCGCCGGCCTGCCCGCAAGGCCGCCGGCCCCCCTGCACCACACGGAAGAAGAAGAACAACAACATGCTGAAAGTCATTTTCGATACCGACCCGGGCGTCGACGACGCCCTGGCCCTGCTGTACCTGCACAAGCACGCCCAGATCGACCTGATCGGCGTCACCACCACCTTCGGCAATGCCTCGGTGGAGTCGACCACCCACAACGCGCTGTACCTGAAGCAGGCCTGGGGCCTGTCCGCGCCGGTCGCGCGCGGCGCCGAAGGCCCGCTGCAGCCGGAAGCCACTCCGGAAGCCTGGCCGGTGCACATCCACGGCCACAACGGCCTGGGCAACCACCCGGTGCCGGCCAACCTGGACGTGGCTGCCGACGCACGCCCCGCCCACCAGCTGATCATCGACCTGGTCCGCGCCCATCCGGGCGAAGTGACCCTGGTCGCGGTCGGCCGCATGACCAACCTGGCCCTTGCCCTGCAGCAGGCGCCGGACATCGCCGGCCTGGTGCGCGGCGTGGTGATCATGGGCGGCGCCTTCCACGTCAACGGCAACATCACCCCGGCCGCCGAGGCCAACATCTGGGGCGATGCCGAAGCCGCCGACGTGGTGTTCACCGCCAGCTGGCCGGTCACCGCGATCGGCCTGGACGTGACCACCCGCGTGGAAATGAACCGCGACGGCCTGGACAAGCTGGCCGCCCTCGGCGGTGCCGACGCCGAGCTGGTCCGTGCGCTGTCACAGGACTACGTCGACTTCTACCTGCAGGCCGGCCACAAGGGCATGGTCGTGCATGACTGCTGCGCCTGCATCGCGCTGACCCGCCCGGAGCTGTTCCAGTTCGAACGTGCCAGCGTGCGCGTGGCCACCGATGGCGTTGCCCGTGGGATGACCATTCCCAAGCCGGAAGGCATGGGCTTTGGTCCCAGCGTGTGGGACGGCCATGTAGTGCAGTCGATTGCCATCGGCGTGGATGCGGCCGCCGTACTGGCCGACATCGAGCAGACCCTGAAGGTCTGATCGCCTAGCGCTTGGCCCTGCCCGGGACCGTCTCGGGCAGGGTCCACAGCACTGGCAACACCAGCACCGCCACCAGCGCGATCATCGCGCCCGGCGCGGCCGCCCAGCCGCTGCGCTCCACCCACCATTGCGCCAGCCAGGGTGTTGCCCCGCCGAAGAATGCGGTGGCCATGGTCACCCCCAGTGCCAGCCCACTGACCCGGCCTTCGCCGGGGAACTGCTCGGCCGTGGCCGGGGCCGCCACCGCGCTCACACCACCGGCTACACAGGCCAGCAGCACCGCCGCCAGCGCGATGCCCAGCGCCGTCGCCTGCGCCATCCACGCGAACAGGGACAGCGGCAGCAGCGCTGCCAGCAGGGTCAGGCCCAGCAGCATCGGCCGTCGCCCTACGCGATCGGACAAGGCACCACACAATGGCGTGATCGCGATGACCGCGACTGCCGCAATCGTCGACAGCCACAACGCATCGCCCTCGTCGTGGCCCTGTGCATGCAGGAACGCCGGCACATAGGTGATGCCCACGTAGTAGGTGATCGAGCCCAGCGCCGAGATCGCGAAGGTGCGTGCCACCGCCAGCGGATGGTTACGCAATACGTGGCGAAGCGGCGTAGCCGGAATACTGCCCTCGCGACGCTGGCGTTCGAACTCCGGCGACTCGTGCATGCCCGAGCGCGCGACCAGGATCACAACCGCCAACGCCGCGCCGACGAAGAAGGGAATACGCCAGCCCCAGCTGTCCAGCTGCGGGCTGGGCAGCAGCGCAACCGTAAGCGCGGAGATCGCCACTGCCAGCAGCGCACCCACTTCACTGGCCGCCGAAGCCAACGAGGTCACCAGGCCGCGTCGCCGCACCGGCGCGCTTTCCAGCAGGTACGCCACCACGCCGGTGTATTCGCCTCCTACCGAGAACGCCATCACGCAGCGCAGCACCAGCAGCAGCACTCCCGCCGTGGCACCTGCGGTGGCCGCAGTCGGCAGCAGCGCAGTGGCCAGCATCGCCGCCGCCATCAAGGCCATCGACGCCAGCAGCATCCAACGCCGGCCCAGCCGGTCGCCCAGGTGGCCAAAGCACAGTGCACCGAGTGGGCGCATCAGATAGGACACCGCGAAGCCGGCCAAGGTGACCAGCATCGCCTCCTTGCCGCCGCCGAAGAACACCCGCGACAACACCGTGGCGAAGTACAGGTACAGAGTGAAGTCGTACCACTCCACCACCGTGGACAAGCCGGCCACCCACATCGAGCGCTGCCGCGTCGCCGTCATTTCATTCATCGCCGCAGGGTGTCATGCGCAGGGTGATGGCGCGGTGCACCTGCGTGCAGGGTCAGACCGGTGCGCGGCGCAAGGTGATCAGGGTGATTTCCGATGGCACGCCGATGCGTGCCGGGAAACCCGCCCAGAGGCCTGCACCGTTGCTCACGTACAGGGTCATCCCATCCACGTCGTAGCGGCCGGAGACAAAGCCACCGTTGGCACGCTTCACCAGCTGGTCCATACCGATGATCTGCCCGCCGTGGGTATGTCCGGACAATTGCAGCTTGACGCCACGCGCCGCCGCCTCGCGTGCATTGCGCGGGCGATGATCAAGCAGGATCACGGGTGCCGCCGGATCGGCACCCGCCAGCGCGGCCTCCAGGTCCGGCAGAGGCAGGCCATAGCGGGCCGCCACCGGGTCGGTGACGCCGGCGATGGTCAGCGCTGCATCACCGCGTCGTACCTGCAGGTGGCTGTTCTCCAGCACTTGCATGTGCAGCGCGCGGAACGCCTGCATCCACTCCTGGTATTGCGCGTAGTACTCGTGGTTGCCGGTGATGGCGATGACGCCGTCGGGCGCCTGCAGGTCAGCCAACGGGCGCGCGTCATCGCGGCGGGCCTGGACGCTGCCATCGATCAGGTCGCCGGTGATCACGATCAGGTCCGGCTTCAGTGCGTTGCTCTCGTCCACGACCTTGCGCACCCAGTCACCGGTCAACAGGCGGCTGGCATGGATGTCGGTCAGCTGGAGCACGCGATAGCCGTCGAACGAAGCCGGCAGTCCGGCGATGCTCACTTCGATCTGCCGGGGCTCGGGTACGGCCATGCCCTGGCTGACGCCATAGCCGCTGACCAGCAGCGCCAGCACACCCGCCACCGGCCGCAGCTTCGGCGCGCGCAACGCCGATACAGCACGTGGCCTGCGCAGGATGCGCGACACCAGCAGGCCCGCGTCCAGCACCAGCAGGACCAGCGCCAGCAGCAGTACGGCAGTCGAACCCGTGGCCAACGAGGCGATGGACAGCTTCGGAATTTCCGGCGAGGCCATCGTGCCCCAGAAGGTAGCAACAATGCGTAGCTGCACGGCCACGCCCACCAGCAGCAGCGACAGCACCACCTTCAGCCCGGTGGGCATACGCAGCGGCCAGAACAGGCGCCAGGCCACGTACAGGCCCATCAACAAACCGATCGTACTCAGCACTGCAATCATCCGGGAAGGAAAACGGGCCCGCCATGGTGACGGTTGCCGGCAGTGTTGTGTAGAGCCGGGCCATGCGGCGCTGCTTTGAATGTAGAGCCGGGCCCATGCTCGGCTTCTCAACATGCAGCCGAGCATGGGCTCGGCTCTACAACAACAGGTAGGTCAAGCCATTCCGTCGAGGCGCTCCACCCGCAGTCGCGTGATGCGGCGCTTCTCCATCGCCAGCACAGTGACGCGTACACCGGCCACACCCACCGCATCGCCAACGTCCGGCAGGCGACCCAGCTGTTCCAGCACCAGCCCGGAGATGGTCATGTAGTCGTCACTGCGCGGCAGCGACACACCGGTCAGCCGCTGCAGATCGTCCAGGGTCAGCGCGCCATCGGCCTCCCAGCAATCGTCACCCTGCGCGACCACGCCATAGCGTTCGTCCTGGGTGTCGACCAGGTCACCGGCAATGGCCGCCAGCAGGTCGTTGGCGGTCACCAGGCCTTCCACGCTGCCGTACTCGTCCACCGCCACCGCCAGCGGCACCGGGTGCTGGCGGATCAGTTCCAGCGCCTGCAATGCGCTGGCACTGGACAGCACGTACTGCGGCTCGCGCAGGTTGGCTTCCAGCTGCAGCGGCTTGCCCTGCAGCAGGTCGGCCAGCAGGTCGCGGCTCTGTACCACGCCGCGCAGACTGTCCAGATCGCCATCGCCCACCAGCAAGCGAGTGTGCGGCGACGCCACCAGGCGTGCCACCACATCCTCCGGCCCACGCGCCATGTCGATCCACTGCACGTCGGCACGCACGGTCATCACGCTCGACACCGGGCGATCGGCCAGGCCCAGCACGCTGCGGATCATCTCGTGCTCGGCCGGCTGCAACCGCTCTTCGGCATCCACCTGCTCGCTCGCATCTTCATCGTGATGACCATTGGCCGGACGCGCGCCGAGCATGCGCAGCACGGCGTCGGCGGTGCGCTGGCGGAACGGCTGGCGGCGCTCGTTGCGCTCACGGTTGAAACGCACCCACTGGTTGAAGGCTTCGACCAGGATCGAGAAGGCAATGGCCGCGTACAGGTAGCCCTTCGGAATCTTGTAGCCCAGGCCTTCGGCCACCAGGCTGAAACCGATCATCAACAGGAAGCCCAGGCACAGCACCACCACCGTGGGATGCTTGTTGACGAAGCGGGTCAGCGGCTTGCTGGCCACCAGCATCAGCACCATCGCGATGGTCACCGCGGCATACATCACGCCCAGGTTGTCGACCATGCCGACCGCGGTGATCACCGAGTCCAGCGAGAACACCGCATCGAGCACCACGATCTGCGCCACCACCATCGCGAAGCTGGCATAGACCTTCTTGCCATCTTCGTGATGCTCGCGGCCTTCCAGCCGTTCGTGCAGTTCCATCGTGCCCTTGAACAGCAGGAACAGACCACCGCCCAGCAGGATCAGGTCACGCCCGGAGAAGCTGTGGTCGAACAGCGTGAGCAGCGGCTCGGTCAGTTTCATGATCCATGCCAGCGCGGCCAGCAGCACCAGCCGCATCAGCAGGGCCAGGGCCAGGCCGATCACCCGCGCGCGATCGCGCTGGTGCGGCGGCAGTTTGTCGGCGAGGATCGCGATGAACACCAGGTTGTCGATGCCGAGAACTATCTCAAGCACGACCAGGGTTGCAAGGCCCATCCATATCGAGGGGTCAGCCAACCATTCCATTTCAGGTCCGTTTCGTCAGTAGGTAAGGGAAAAGGGGAAACACTCAGTCAGCCTCCTGCGCCTGCGCCGGGTCATGCCCGAGCAGGTCGCCAGGTGTGCACTGCAGTTCGCGGCATATCGCATCGAGCGTGGAAAAGCGGATGGCGCGTGCCTTGCCGGTCTTCAGGATCGACAGGTTGGCCAGGGTGATGTCGATGCGCCCGGCCAGCTCGGACAGGGTCATGCCCCGCTCCTGCAGCATGCGGTCCAGGGTGATGACGATCGCCATCAGTACATACCCATCAGATCAGGCCATCCAGGTCATCGCGCATCGCCGCACCCACCGCGAACACGCGCGCCAGCACGAACAGCATCAGCACCGCGACCAGGCCGGTGATCGACATGCCGCCACCGACTTCCATCCAGGTGAAGTCCGGGCCCATCCATGCGGCGTAGGCGCCGATCAGGATCGACAGCAGTTCCATCGCCAGCATCAACCACGCCATGCGCTGCAGGCGCTGCGCATTGGCATGGGTGAACGGCCGCTCGCGTGCCGCCGATGCCAGCAGCCGCAGCAGGTGGCGCAGGAACACCAGGCACAGCACCAGCAGCGCGACGATCGCGCCCAGGCCCAGGCAGAAATGCAGGAACAGGTCGTTGCCATGCGCGGCGGCAGCATTGGCGTCGTGGACACTGTCGAGCAGCCAGCGACGGTCGTGGGCAACCAGCGGCACGGCCAGCAGTGCGGCCAGGATGCCCAGCCAGCACATTGCCCGGACGGCCTGTACGGCGGCCTGGGCCAGGGTGAACAAGCCTCGCGCGGATCTGGCGCGGGCGGGACGAGCGGTCAAGCGGCCTCCGGTGTTGGGATGGCTTCGCCGCCCCGGGGTGAATTTATCGATAAACGATATACCACATCCCCGGTGAAAAGCTGAATCGCGGGCGTGGCCCCCGCGCCTGGCCCGGCGCTAGCGTACGGGCGCGGCCTGTTCCAGCATCGCCTCACCCGGGGTCGCCGACGCCATCGCCTGCACGCCGGCCTCCGGTGCCTGCCGCGTGACCAGGCGGAAACGGACCTGCAGCCTGCTCTGGCCAGGTGCGGCCCAGCCGTACTGGATGGCGACCTGGTCGGCCGACAGCGGTCCGCGCCCAGGCAACGAACGTGCCTGCAACGGCTTCGGTGCGGCCAGCATCAACCGTGCGAAGCCCTTCTGCACCACCGCCGCATCGGCCTTCTCCGCATATACCGTACAGGTGCCATCGTCGGCCCAGCTCACCGCATAGCGGCCACTGGCCAGCGGTACCATCCAGGCCACGCCCGGCTGGCCCTGCAGCAGCGTGGCCGCTTCGGCAGGCTGCAATGGCGACAGTCCATTGGATTCCATCAACGACTGCAGCCGCGCCGGGGCACCGATGTGCTGCATGCAGGCGGTATCGAACAGTTCGCTGAAGGGGTCCTGCGCGGGGGCGTTGCCCTTGGTCGTGCGCGCGGGCTGTGCCACTGCCAGGGTGGGCAGCAGGGCCAGGACCAGCCAGAACGCAGCGCGCATCGGAACTCCAAGGGCGGAAAGCAACAGGGAGGATGGCAAAGGGCATGCGGGCCGTGCAACTGGCCAACGCTTGACAGCCGGCCGTAGCGGGAGGACTATCAATTAACGAATTAGTTAATTAACTCGCCATGGACCGCATCTTCGAAGCCCTCGCCTCCACCGCCCGCCGACAGATCCTGGCCTATCTCAGCGCCGGCGAGCTCAGCGCGGGTGAACTGGCCGAGCGCTTCGATTTCAGCAAGCCCGCGCTGTCCAGCCATCTGCGCATCCTTGAGGAAGCCGGGCTGATCGAACGCGAGAAGCGTGGCCAGTTCGTGTACTTCCGGCAGGTGCCGGACCGCCTGGCCAATACGTTGTTCTCCTGGGCCGCTGAAGTCTGTCCGGTCGGTGGCCCGCTCAAGCGCGAAGCCCGCGCCCGCCGCAAGTCCCCTGCCCGCTGAGCATCCCTGCCAAGGAGCGCGACCATGCCTGGATCGACCCGCGACCGCCGTTCGTTTCCAGCAGTCAAGCTTCCCGCCCGGGAAGGAGCCAGCCCGACCGAAGTCACGCTGATCGCGCAATTGGGCATCGGTGCCGGTGATGCACTGATCACCGACGCCAGCCAGCGCCAGCGCCACCATCCGGCCTTCATCGATGCGCTGGATGAGCCCTCCGCACGGCTGGGCGGCATGCATCTGCAGCAGGGTGATCCGTCCTCGCTGTACAGTTTCTCTGTTGGTGCCGGTGGCCATCCGTTCCATCGCCATGCCGGTCCACGCATGTTCACGGCCATCGCCGGCAGCGCTGGTGCCGAGCTGCGCTTCGCCAGCGCTTCCGACGCCGAGCTGGCGAGCGATCCCGGCGTCTTCGCGCGCACGCTGCGGCGCGTCCGCATCCCGCCGGACTGCCTGTTCACCGTGCGCTTCGGCGGCGGCACCTGGCACCAGTTCGCATCGAACCACCGCAACCATCCGGCGCTGTTCGCGCTGTCGTGCCACAGCAATGAACTGGCCGGTGCGATGAGCGAGCACACCCGTGCGCAGGTACAGCGCAATGCCGGCGACATTCCCAGCCTGACCGACGTACTGCCGGAAGCCTGCTGGCCAACGGCCGCCGCACTGACGGCCACACCGCTGGTACAGCTGTCATTGCAGGCTGCGGCCCCCAGCCTGCGTGCCCGGCTATGCGCGCGCACCCGCGCATGGTTCGGCCCGCTGCGGCGGATCACATTGCAGCCGCTGCGTGGGTTCGTCGAACGCGCTACGCCGGCCTACCCCATCCAGTCGCAGCCGCCACACAACGACGGCCTGCTGGCCACCGCGCTACCGCTCAGCCACTACCAGGACCTGACTACGCTACTGCTGGACAGTACGCAGGTGCGGCAGCGTTCCGCGTCGACACTGCTGGCCGAGGTACTGGAAGGCTTCCTGCGCAATCCCCCCAGCGGCGTGGGCCGGTTGATGGCGCTGCGCAACCGCCTGGTTGCGCCGTTGCGGCTGCGCACCTCACCGCTGGGCTGCCCGGTATCGTCGCTGCTGTCCAATGACCGCAGCCGGCTGTTTGTTGGCCGTTATCCAGTGCTGGATTCGCGGGTCGATGCAGATGACCACTGCGCGGAAGTCCTGCTCGGTGCCGACGACCGCCATCTGCGTTTCCGCAGCAGCGTGCGGGTGCAGCTGCGTGCGGATGGTGGCGTCGAGATCAGTCTCGGTTCGCGCGTGCAGACCCACAATGCGTTCGGTCGCATCTACATGGCGCTGATCGACAGCACGCATCGCCACTACGTCGCACCGGCACTGCTGCGGCGTGCGGCCGAGCACGCACTGGCACCGGAACTGGACGGCATCGGTGACTGGGCGGGACACCCCGCGCCCAGGTAATGCCGGCCAGCGGCCAACGCTATCCCGCGCTGTAGCGGTACACCAGATCGCCAGCATCGCTGCGCACGGCCTGCGCATCGAGCACGCCGCCCAGCCGCTGCGCAACGGCCTGTGATGCCATATTGTCCGGCGCCATGTAGCTGACCAGGGTCGGCAGCTGCGCCACCACGAAGGCCCAGTCGCGCAGCGCGCCGGCCGCCTCGGTGGCGAACCCTTGCCCCTCATGGCCGTCGTACAGCAGCCAGCCCAGTTCCTTTTCCGGGAACAGCGGACCGTGGTTGATACCAACCTGGCCGATGCAGGCACCATTGTCACCACGCTCGATCATCAGCGCACCGTGGCCGAACAACTGCCAGCTGGCCAGATCGTGGCAGAACTGCCCCCACGCGGCGACCTCACCAAACGGACCGCCCATGCCGCCCGCGCGCGGCGATGCCAGGAACGCGGCGTAGACCTCGAAGTCATCGAGCCGTTGCGGGCGCAGCCGCAAGCGTTCGGTGTAAAGCGTGGGAATCTCAAGCATGCCGTCGCGCGACCTCAATACACCGCCAGGTGGCCGCAACCGCGGTGCTGTGGCTGCCCTTCCATCGTCACCTGTACGCTGGCCAGGGTATCGACACCTTCGGCAGTGCGGCACGACTCGCGCTTGATCTCGACGACGGCCGGCTGCCTGCCAAGTTCGCCGTTGAGCACGATCAGCGAGCTGGGTGCATCCGCCGGCTGCCCCATATAGCGCAGCGTGCCCTTGTGGGTGCGGCCGTCAGCGCTGAGGCTGGCATCGTGGTTGCCCTTGCCGGTAGAAGCAATCTCGATGCTCCAACCCGCACCGCCACCGGTGAAGGCCGGCACCGGGCTCAGGTCCGCGGCGATCGAAGGATGGCGCGGCGCATCCGCAGCGGTCTGCGAAGCGGTGGAGGTACAGCCGGCCAACAACCCGGCCAGCAGCACTGCGGCGACAACAGGGCGAGCGGTCATGATGGCTCCTTCCAAGCGATCAGAGGGTCAGTCTAGATGGCACTGCGTGCGCCAGCGATGAACGTGGCGTTTCAGCGCGGAACGCGCCCACCACCGGCCACCCGGACGCGATCACGGCCCTGCGCCTTCGCCTGGTACATGGCGGCATCGGCGGCACGCAGCAGCGTGCGCCAGCCCAGTGCATCGGTGCCGCCCTGGGCCACGCCGAAACTGGCGGTCACCCGCAGTTCGATGCCACCCGAGATTACGATGTCCAGCTGCTGCAGCGCCAGGCGCAGCGACTCCGCCAGGCGGAGGCCACCCGCGAGATCACCGTCGGCCAACAGCACCAGGAATTCCTCGCCACCGTAGCGGGCAATGCTGTCACTGCGGCGCAGGTGGCGCTGCAGCAGCTGTGCCACCTGTTCCAGCACCTGATCACCGGCATCGTGGCCATGGCCATCGTTGATCGCCTTGAAGCGGTCGACGTCCAGCAGGATCACCACCGCACTGGCCTCACCCTCGGCGTGCCGCTGCTGCACCACTTCCTCCAGCGCGCGCCGGTTCAGCAGGCCGGTCAGCTCATCGGTACCGGCCAGCTGGCGCAGCTCGCTGGTCAACGCCGAGCGCTCCCGCGACTTCTCGCGCAGCACTTCGATGGCATCGAACAGGCGCTGCATTTCGGCCAGCGGATGGGTGACGTGCTGCTCCGGCCCGGGTACATCGGAGGCGATCTGGATCACCTGCCGCTGTGCCTGCAGCAACGGCCGCAGGATCTGCAGATGGGCAATGCGCAGGGCCACCCCAAGCACCACCAGCGTGCCCAGCGCAGTCGCCAGCAGCACTGCCAGCCGCGTCGCCTCGCGGTTGCGGGTGCGCTCGAAACGGGCGATGGACACGCTCAGGTAACCATCACGCAGCGCTTCCAGCGACTGCAGTGTCGGCACGTAGCGTGCGGTGAACTCGGCCGCGGTCCACGGTGGCGGCACGCCGCGGCGACCGTCCTCGATCAGCTGCTCGATCATCGGCAGCGACTCGCCGAAGAACTGCCGGCGAGCCATATCCCAATGCCAGGACAGCGCCGGGTCACTGCGGAACACCGATTGGTGGCTGCCAGCCAGCCGCCACAGCTCCAGAAGGCGGCCCTCGGTCTGCAGAGCAGCGCGTACCTGTTCGTCGCGCCAAGCACCCCGCACCGCCACCGGTGCCATTACATTGGACGCCAGGCGACCGCCATGCTCGCGCAGATCGATCAGCACCTGGCCCTGCATCGCCGGAATGGCTGCTTCACGGTCGACACTGACCAGCAGATTGATCTGCGCCGAGGTCAGCAGGTGCAGCCGGTCGACGACCGCGAACATGCTGTTGATCGCCCGCTCCACTTCCTCCACCCGGCGCGCCTCCTGCGGCTGCGCGGTGACGCGGTCGACCGCCGCACGCGCCGATTTCAGCCGACGCTGCGCATCGGCCAGCAGGCCTTGCTCATCCACTACGCTGGGAGCAGCCCTGAACACGCTGTCCAGCTGCTGCATCGAGGTATCCACCCGCCTGCGCGCCATCGCCAGCTGCGCAGCCAGCCGCGCGTGTTCGGCGGCATCGGCCGGGTCGGCGCCGAGCAGGCTGTTGGCCGGGCCGCGTTCGGCGGAGACCAGGTTGGCCAGGTCGAAGGTCTGCCGCAGCTGGCGCAGGCTGACCAGATTGTCTTCGGCGGCGCTGTAGCGCAGTGTGCCCTGGACCAGCGCGATGGCCATCAACGGCAGCGTACAGACCACGAACAACCCCGCCAGGATCCAGACCCAGGTCCGCAACCCGATGGGCGATGCCTTGCCGGCCATGCAAATTTCCCCTGAAGTGCGGATCACTGTAGCCGCCGGTCCCGGTAGCGCCAAGCCAGTGCCGCGCGAACCGTGACCACGGGTATACCGCAGTCAACGCGAATGCGCCGGCAAGGCCTCACCAAGCGCCTGGTCGGGGCAAATGCGTCACACCCTGCCGTACTAGATCCAGCGCTGGTCGACCAGTTCGCGCTTCACATAGGCGTAGAACACCGGCGCGGCAACCAGGCCCGGCAGGCCGAACGCCGCTTCCATCACCAGCATCGCCAGCAGCAGCTCCCAGGCACGGGCCTGGATCTCACCACCGACGATGCGTGCGTTGAGGAAGTACTCCAGCTTGTGGATCACGATCAGGTACAGCAGCGCCGCCACCGCCACATAGAACGAAACCGACAGCGCGACGATGGTGATGATGGTGTTGGAGATGATGTTGCCCACCACAGGCAGCAGGCCGGCGATGAAGGTGATCAGCACCAGGGTCTTGGACAACGGCAGGTGCACGCCGAACAACGGCAGTACGCCCAGCAGGAAGATGGCGGTGAACACGGTGTTGAGCAGCGAGATCTTCACCTGCGCGAACACCACCTGGCGGAACGCGGTGGCCAGGCGGCTGGTGCGGCCGATCAGCTCCTGCGCCAGCGGGCCCATCTTCGGCAGCGGCAGTTCGTCGTACAGCGCGATCATCGCGCCCAGCACCATACCGATCAGTACGCGTACACCCACCTGCACCACCGAGGTACCGGCCACGCCCAGCTGGCGCTGATGTTCGGCGGCCCAGTCGTTCAGCGCCGTACGCAGTGCCGGCATGTCCTCGGGGATGTACGGCTGCAGCAGCGCCGGCACCTGGTGCCGCGACGAATTGAGGATCTCCATCAGCCGCGCCAGCAACGCGTCCGGCCCGCCGGTCTCGTTGCGGAAAAAAGACGCCACGCCGATTCCGGCCAGCACCAGCGCACTGATGATCACCGCTGACAGCACGATCACCGCGATGGCCCGCGCCCGGCCTGGCGGCAGCTTGCCCTCCACGGTGGAAGCCAGCAGGTGGGTCAGCTGAAACACCAGCAGGCCCGACAGCAGGGTCACCACCAGGCCCAGCTTCAACGCCAGCCACATGCCCAGCAGCATCATCAGCCAGGCCGCGATCCTCGGGACGGGGGGCTTGGGCTGGGCAACAAGGGCGTCATGCATCAGGGCAGGTCCGGGCGGGGTGGCCCATGGTAGAGGATTGCCGTGGCGATGCCGCGTGCAGGATGAATGGCCGTTACGCCACGATTGCACAGGCCGCCTCCCTGCCCCCGGCAGGCTTCCTCGACTCAGGCGCGATCCAGCGCCAGATAACGACCGGTACGCACGATCTCCTCGCGCTCGCTGAAGCTGGCCAGCGCATTGGCGACACGTCCGCTGTCACCGGTCACAGCAATCTCCTGCAGGGTGCGTTGCATGGCCCGGATCGCCGCGCGTTGCAGGTCCGAGGGAATGATCACCAACCGGTAATCGAGTTCGGCAAGCCGCACCACCGGCACCAGCGGCGTCTTGCCGCTGTGGAACATGTTGATCAACTTCGGCCCGGGAACACGCTGCGAAATCACCTCGATCTGTTCCAGCGTTTCCGGTGCTTCAACGAAGATCATGTCCGCGCCCGCCTCCACATACGCACGCGCGCGTTCGATCGCCGCGTCCAGGCCTTCGCAGGCGATGGCGTCGGTACGCGCGATGATCATCAGCTCCGGGTCGATCCGCGACTGGCAGGCGACGCGGATCTTCGTGCACATCTCGCCCACGTCCACCAGCGTCTTGTCATCCAGGTGGCCACAGCGCTTGGGGAAGGCCTGGTCCTCGATATGCAGGGCGGCAACCCCTGCCCTTTCCAACGCGCGCACCGTACGTTCAACATTCGCGGTGCCGCCGAAGCCGGTGTCAGCGTCGGCGATCACCGGCAGATCGCAGGCATCGACGATCCGTTCCACCTGCGCAAGCACTTCGCTGAGACCGAGCAGGCCGATGTCCGGCACGCCGGCCGAACGTGCGATGGCCCCGCCGCTGGCGTACACCGCATCGAAGCCGGCCAGCTCCACCAGGCGTGCCGACAAGCCATCGAATACGCCCGGTGCGATCACGCTGCCCCGCCGAAGCAGATCGCGCAGCCGACGTGTCTTCTTCATGTGGTCTCCCTTGTAGTTGGTCATCTGTCGTGGGATACCGATGATGTTGCCGCCACCGGCGACCGTCCAATACCGTGTTCGTACAGCACCAGAACGCCTGAGGTTCCAATGGAACTGCGCCACCTGCGCTACTTCGTCATGACCGCCCAACTGCAGAGCTTCACCAAGGCCGCTGAGGCCCTGCATATCGCCCAGCCACCGCTCGGGCAGCAGATCCGCGCCCTGGAGGAAGAGATCGGCACGCCGCTGTTCCATCGCCAGGGACGCGGCATCGTGCTCAGTGACGCTGGCCGCGTGTTCTGGGCGGCTGCAGTGGACATCCTCGCGCGCGTCGACCAGGCCAAGGAACAGGCGCTGAGCGCTGCACGCGGCGAGGTCGGCACGCTCACGCTGGGGCTGACCGAATCGGCCTCATACAACGACGCGGTGACCGCCCTGCTGCGCAGGTTCCGGCAGGCGCATCCGGCGGTGCAGCTGCAACTGGTCGAAGACGGCAGTGAATCCCTGATCCGGCGCCTGGACGACGGCGAACTGGACGCGGTAATCGTGCGCCCACCGTACTCGCATCCCGGCGAGCTGGTGATCCAGCAGCTCAGCGCCGAACCACTGGTGGCGGTACTGCCGGCCGAACACCCGCTGGCCTGCCGGGCGGGCATCGCACTGACCGAGCTGCGCGATGAGCGCTTCATCCTGTTCTCGCGGAAATCCGGCTATGGCCTGAGCGCCGATGTCGTCGCTGCCTGCCGCAGCCAGGGCTTCACCCCCACCATCCAGCAGGAAGCGCCACAGGTGGCCTCGGCCATCAACCTGGCCGCAGCGGGCCTGGGCATCGCCATCGTGCCGGCCTCGATGCAGACCCTGCATCGGCCGGGCCTGGCCTTCGTCGCGCTGGAACTAGGCATGCCGATCACCGCCCTGCAGCTGGCCATGCGCGGCCAGCATCCCGCGCT
Source organism: Stenotrophomonas maltophilia (assembly GCF_004920835.1). GTDB lineage: Bacteria > Pseudomonadota > Gammaproteobacteria > Xanthomonadales > Xanthomonadaceae > Stenotrophomonas > Stenotrophomonas maltophilia_AQ. The sequence goes on along the minus strand of NZ_QFHO01000008.1, from coordinate 132,155 downwards.
GGCCGCCGCGCTACTGCGCTGTGCATGCAGCAGCGCATAGCCGCTGCCGGGGCCGGGCGACGCTCGCAGCACGGAGCTGCCTACCCCTTGATTATTTGACTTGGGCAAGTAATTATTTGACAAAGTCAAACAAGTGGATCGGCCATGACAACGGGTACGCTTTCCGAACGCGCCGATGCAGTGCGGCGCTTCAACCGTTTCTATACCCGGCAGATCGGCGTACTGCAGGAATCGCTCCTGCGCAGTGGCCTGTCCCTCACCGAAGTCCGCATCCTGTACGAACTGGCCCACCACGCACCGTTGTCGCCCTCGGACCTGTGCCGCGAGCTGGGCCTGGATGCCGGCTATGTGAGCCGGGTCATCGCCAGGTTCGAGCGGCAGGGCTATCTCATCAAGGACCGCTCGGCCGGGGATGCGCGCGTGGTCGTTCTGACCCTGACTCCGGTTGGGCACAGCGTGTTCGCGCCGCTGGAAGAAACCTCGCGGCGGGAAATGGCCGAGCTGTTGGCGACGCTGCCCGAGACGGCACAGCTGATGCTGCTTTCGGCCATGGGCCAGATCGAAAGCGTGCTGGGCGACAGGTCTCCCTCGTACCTGCTGCGTGACCCGCGGCCGGGCGACATGGGGCTGGTGGTCTCGCGGCAGTCCGCGCTGTACGCCCGCGAATTCGGCTGGAATGCGGAGTACGAAGCGCTGGTGTCGGAGATCGTTGCCAGGTACCTGCGCGAACTGGACCCGGCGCGTGAACGCTGCTGGATCGCCGAGAAGGACGGCGACATGGTGGGCTCGGTGTTCGTGGTCAGGCAGGACGACAGCACCGCCAAGCTGCGCCTGCTCTATGTGGATGCCACCGCGCGCGGCATGGGCATCGGCGCCCGGTTGGTGGAAGAGTGCATCGCGTTTGCGGCGTCCGCCGGCTATACGCGGATGACGCTCTGGACCAACAGCGTGCTGGCCGATGCCCGGCGCCTGTACGAACGCGCAGGCTTCCAGCTGGTGCAGGAAGAACCCCACCACAGCTTTGGCCACGATCTGCTCGGCCAGGTCTGGGAACGAGCGCTCTGATACCCGCATGCGCACGGCGTGCGGTGCCGTATATCAGTCCGCCCAGCTGGCCGTATTCTTGCCTTGGCGCTTGGCGTGATAGAGAGCCTTGTCGGCCGTGGCCAACCAGTCTTCCACGGTGCCCTGGCCCGGCGTCGCCGCGATACCGATGCTGACACTGAACTCCACGCCCGGTGCCACCTGCCTTGCCGCTTCGAGCAGATGCAGCCGGATCCGCTCGGCCACATGCATCGCATCACGCGTTGTGCAATCACGCAGCAGCACCACGAATTCGTCGCCACCCAACCGTGCCGGTATGTCGCCCGGGCGCGCGAATTCGCGCAAGGTGGCGGCGATCTGCCGCAACACCTCATCCCCGGCCCGGTGCCCATGTGAATCGTTGATGCGCTTGAAGTCGTCAACGTCGAGCATCAGCAGGCAGGCGAATCCACCCTGTCCCTGCGCCTTGTCCAGCACCTGCTGCGCGCGAAGGATCAGAAAGCCACGGTTGGCCAGCTCCACCAGTGGATCCATCCGGCTCAGCCGCTGCAGCTGGCGGTTCTGTGATTTGACCCGGCGTGCCAGTTGCCAGCTCAGGATGCTCAGCCCGATGCCATATACGAACAGGAACGGCACGCTCAGCACGATCGTGCGCTGCGAGGAGATGGGCTGGTAGGGAAATCCAAGCGCCCACCAGCTGAGCAGAAAGCCCAGCACCAGTGCCAGCGTCGCCCGCATCGCCAACCGCACGCCACCGGCAGCGATCTTGTCGGCGACCAGCAGCGCGGCGAACAACGCACTGGGGACCGCGCTCAGCGCCATGAAGGCGATCCAGCCGCCGCCGAAGAAGGAGTCGGCCACCATGCAGCGGAACTGGACCACTGCGGGCTGGCGGGATCGGTGGGTCAGCAGCAGTGCAAGCGTCGGCCACGCCAACGCGTTGAGCAGCAACAGTACCCACGCCCAGGCGCCATCCTGGCGTTCGAGAATGATCGAAGCGATGGGGATCGCCCCCAGCCCATTGCCGACGAAGCGCATCCAGCCGATGCGCCGCGCCGCGCCGATGCCCTCGACTGCGACTTCCGTCGCGTCAATCAAGAACGGCATGGCCGACCCCCTTGAGCGATCGCACGTTCCCCCCTGGCAGCCTGGCGGGCTGCCTGTGCCGAGTCTGACAGCTTCGCGTCAATTCCGGATCAAGGGTTGCTGGCTGCAACGGCGCGGGCCGGCGGCCGCACGTCCATTGCCCCGCACCGCCCTCAGCCGTTCCTGGGTGCAGCCGTCGAGCCGCGCAGCATCAGGCGGAAATCCAGCGTCTGCTGCAGCGGCACATCGACCTGCTCGATGATGGCGAGCAGCAGGCTGACCGCGCGCTCACCGATCTCGCGCATGGGCTGCCGGATGGTGGTCAGCGGCGGCGTGAGGTAACGCGACGATGCCAGATCGTCAAAGCCGACGATGGACAGGTCATCCGGCACGCGGATGCCCAGATCCCGGCAGGCCGCCAGGGCGCCCAGCGCCATCTGGTCGCTGAAGCAGAAAATCGCCGTCGGCGCGGCGGCCGAGGCCAACAGCCCCTGCGCAGCCGCATGGCCGGACTGCAGGGAAAAATCGCCCGGCACGATGCCCAGCTGGCGCAGGCGGCCACGCGCCTTGGCGGCGGCCCGGACCCCTTCCATCCGTTGCTGGTGCAGCGGATTGTCGGACGGTCCGCCGACCACGGCGATGCGCTCGTGCCCCAGTCCATACAGATGGTCCATCACCGCGCGCGCGGCGGCCGCGTTGTCGATGTGCACGCTGGGGATGCCCAGCGCGGGATCGAATTCGCAGCCATTGACCACCGGTGCAGCGGTGCCCCGCTGCTGGACGATCTCGTGGGCCGTCGGCGGCAGGCGGTGCCCCAGCACGATCAGGCCGTCGGCCTCGTTGCGCCGGAGCATCTGCGCGTAGCGCTCCTCGCGCTCGGGCAGATTCTGGGTATCGCCCAGCAGCACGGCGTAACCGACCGCCTGCGCCGCGTCCTCCGCGCCCTGCAGGATCTGCGCGAAGAATGGATTGGCGATGTCCGGGACGGTGACCAGGATCTTGCCGCTGCGCTGGGTCTTCAGCGTCCGGGCGACCGTGTTGGGCACATAGCCCAGGGCAGCGGCCGCCTGTTCGATGCGCGTGCGGGTGGCCGGCAGCACCTTGTCCGGCCGCGAAAGCGCACGCGACACCGTGCCAGCGGAAACGCCAACGTGCTTTGCGATGTCGTAGATGGTTGCCATGGCGTTACGTTGTTCCAGCCGCTGTGCAGTGCACAACGGGTCTGCAGGAGGCCCATGCTAGGGTAATGCAATCGATTGCATCAGGGCGAATCATCTTGAAGACGCTCAAGGGTCCAGCGCTGTTCCTGGCGCAGTTCATTGGCGACACACCTCCCTTTGATCGACTGGACACGCTGGCCGGATGGGCCTCGGCGCTGGGCTATTCTGGCCTACAAGTACCGACCAGCGCGCCCCACCTGTTCGATCTGGCCGAGGCCGCGCGCAGCCAGGCTTACTGCGACGACCTCGCTGGCATGCTGGGCGGGCATGGCCTGCAGATCACCGAGCTGTCCACCCACCTGCAAGGGCAGCTGGTTGCCGTCCACCCCGCCTACGACAGCCTGTTCGACGGTTTCGCGCCGGCAGACAAGCGCGGCGACCCGGCCGCCCGCCAGGCCTGGGCGGAGCAGCAGCTGCTGCTGGCCGCCAAGGCCAGCCAGCGCCTGGGGTTGACCGCGCATGCCACGTTCTCCGGCGCACTGGCCTGGCCCTATTTCTATCCCTGGCCGCAGCGTCCACCGGGGCTGGTGGAAGAAGCCTTCGCCGAACTCGGCCGCCGCTGGCGCCCCATCCTGGATGCCTTCGACGCCTGCGGCGTGGACCTGTGCTTCGAGATCCATCCGGGCGAAGACCTGCATGACGGCGCGACCTTCGAGCGCTTCCTCGATGTGGTGGATCAGCACCCACGCGCGAAGATCCTCTACGACCCCAGCCACCTGCTGCTGCAGCAGATGGACTACCTGGGTTTCATTGACCGCTATCACGATCGCATCGGCATCTTCCACGTCAAGGACGCGGAGTATCACGCGAGCGCGCGCAGTGGTGTCTATGGCGGCTACCAGGACTGGATTGATCGTCCGGGGCGGTTCCGTTCGCTCGGCGACGGCCAGGTCGACTTCAAGGCGATCTTCTCGAAATTCGCGCAGTACGACTTCCCGGGCTGGGCGGTGCTGGAGTGGGAGTGCTGCCTGAAGCACCCCGAGGACGGCGCACGCGAAGGTGCCGCGTTCATCCGCGACCACATCATCCGGGTAACCGAGCGTGCCTTCGATGATTTCGCCGACAGCGGCACGGCCCCACACTCACTGCGCCGCATGCTGGGGATCTGAGCCATTACCGCCCTGGGAGGGCAAGCCATGACGCACACCATGTCGCGCTTGGGCGCGATGATGTTTCTGCAGTTCTTCATCTGGGGGGCCTGGTTCGTCACCCTGGGGACGTACCTGGTGCAGGGCCCGCTGCAGGCCAGCGCCAGCCAGGTGGCAACGGCCTTCCTCAGCCAGTCCATCGGCGCCATTGTCGCGCCCTTCCTGGTCGGCCTGATCGCCGATCGCTACTTCGCCGCGCAGCGCATCCTCGCGGTGCTGCACCTGGCCGGCGCTGTGCTGATGTGGCTGGCGTCCACGGCCACCAGCTTCAGCATGTTCTCGGCGTACGTCATGGGCTACATGCTGCTGTTCATGCCCACGCTGGCGCTGGCCAACAGCGTGGCGATGCGGCACATGCAGTCGCCCGAGAAACAGTTCCCGCTGGTGCGGGTGGCCGGCAGCATCGGCTGGATCGTGGCAGGCGTGCTGATCGGCTGGCTGGGCTGGGAACAGGCGCATCGTCTGGAGCTCACGTTCCAGATGGCGGCGATGGCCTCGCTGGCGCTGGGCCTGTACGCGTTCACCCTGCCGCATACGCCGCCTCTGGCACAGCAGCGTGACGCTGGACTGGGGCAGATCCTGGGGCTGGACTCGCTGCGGCTGCTGAAGTCGCGCGCCTACCTGGTGTTCTTCCTGGCATCCATCGCCATCTGCATCCCTCTGTCGTTCTACTACAACTTCACCAACCCATATCTCAACGACCTGGGCGTGCGCGGCGCGGCCGGCCTGCAATCGCTGGGCCAGGTCTCCGAAGTGCTGCTGATGCTGGCAATGCCGTTGCTGTTCGTGCGGCTGGGGGTGAAGACGATGCTGGCGGTCGGCATGGCCGCGTGGGTGGTTCGCTACGTCATGTTCGCCTTCGGCGATGCGGGTGGCGGCTTCTCGCTGCTGGTGATCGGCATCGTGCTGCACGGCATCTGCTACGACTTCTTCTTCGTCACCGGCCAGATCTACACCGATGCGCATGCCGGCCCTGATGCACGCAGCAGCGCGCAGGGCTTCATCACCCTGGCCACCTACGGCGTGGGCATGTTGATCGGCACCTTCCTGTCCGGCGCGGTGGTCGAGCACTACACGACGGCCGCAGGGCCGGACTGGCAGAAGATCTGGCTGTTCCCGGCCGGCGTTGCACTGGTCGTGCTGGTCGCCTTCCTGCTGCTGTTCCGCGAGCGGCCTGCCGCCGCGGCCACACCTTCCACGCCTTGAGGACCGCAGCCGATGCCAAAGCTTGGAATCGCCATCATCGGCGCCGGCATGATCGGTACCGTGCATCGCCGTGCGGCATTGCTGGCTGGTGCCGAGGTATGCGGCGTGGCGGCCTCGTCACCGCAGCGCGCGCGTGAGGCAGCGCAGTCGTGGAATGTGCCGCGCGCCTACCGGAACATCGAGGAGGTGGTCGCCGATCCGCAGGTGCAGGTCGTACACGTCTGCACGCCCAACCATCTGCACCGCTCGATGGCGCAGGCTGCGCTGGAAGCCGGCAAGCACGTGATCTGCGAGAAGCCGCTGGCCACCACGCTGGAAGATGCGCAGGCGCTGGCAGGTTTGGCCGCGTCGACCGGACTGGTTGCTACGGTGCCCTTCGTCTACCGCTACCACCCGGTGGTGCGCGAGGCGCGCGCACGCATCGCCCAAGGCGATCTGGGGCCGCTGCATCTGATCCACGGCAGCTACCTGCAGGACTGGCTGTTGGACCCTGCCAGCAACAACTGGCGCGTGGACCCGGCGCTGGGTGGCGCATCGCGCGTGTTCGCCGACATCGGCTCGCACTGGTGCGACCTGGTGGAATGGGTCAGCGGCGAGCGCTTCACCGAAGTCAGCGCGGCGTTCGATACCGTGATCGCCGAACGTGGCACCGACACCGGTCAGAGCTTCAGCACGCCGACGGGGGACAGCCCGATGCAGGCGGTGACGAGCGAGGACGTGGCGGCGGCATTGTTCAGAACCGGCGCCGGGACGCTGGCGGCGCTGACGGTCAGCCAGGTCTCGGCCGGACGCCGCAATCGCCTCTGGTTCGAGATCGATGGCGCCAACGCCAGCGTGGCGTTCAACCAGGAAGACGCCGAGCGGCTGTGGATCGGCCTGCCCGACCAGCGCGAGGAAATCTTCGTGCGTGGGCCCGGCGCCGGCAGTGCCGAGCAACGCCGGCTGTCGGTGTTGCCGGCCGGTCACGCGCAGGGCTACGCGCAGTGTTTCGAAGCATTTGTTGCGGATACCTATCTCGCCATCAACGGCGAGCGCCCGCAGGGACTGCCGACCTTCGAAGATGGGCTGCGCTCGGCGCAGATCGTCGATCGTGTCATTGCATCGGCCAGGTCGCGCGCCTGGACTGCCATCGGTTGAAAACCCGGGAGGATCTGTAGATGAAAACCCTTGTCCGTAGAACTGCAAGTCTCGTCCTGCTGCTCACTGCCCTGCCCACCTTCGCAGGCGAAGCCGCCAGCACGCAGAAACCGATCGCGGTGCAGATGTACACCCTGCGCAACGCCGGCTCGCTCGACCAGCAGTTGAAGATCGTCCACGACGCTGGCGTACACGCGGTGGAAACAGTCGGCACCCAGGACACCAGCGCGACGGAACTCAAGCAGCTGCTGGACCGGTATTCGATCAAGGCGATCTCATCGCACGTGCCATTGGCCGAGTTGCGCAGCAACCTGGACGGTGTGGTCGCCTTCAACCGATCAATCGGCAACACGACGCTGGTGGTACCGTACCTGGACAAGAAGGATCGCCCGAGCGACGCCGCAGGCTGGACCGCGCTGGGCCAGGAACTGGGCAGTATCGCCAGGCAGGTGCGGGCCAAGGGCATGCGCCTGGCCTACCACAACCACGACTTCGAGCTGGTCGACTTCAACGGCAGGACGGGCCTGGAACTGCTGTTCGCCGCGGCCGGCCCCGACCTGCAGACCGAGCTGGACCTGGCCTGGGTCGCGCGTGCGGGCCTGGATCCGGCGGTGATGCTGGGAAAATTCCGCGGCCACATGTTCGCCGTGCATGCCAAGGACAATGCGCCGAAGGACCAGGCCGAAGACGAAGGCGGATTCGCTGCGGTGGGCCAGGGCGTGCTGGACTGGAACGCGATCCTGCCTGCTGCGGCAGCCGCCGGCGTGCACTGGTACATCATCGAGCACGACCAGCCACGCGATCCGGCCAAGGTCGTCCAGACCGGTGCGGACTATCTGCGTGAACACCTGACCACCAAAGCGCCTGCCCATGCGCGGCGCTGACGCATCAAGGAGCCCCACATGAAAATGATCCTGGCAATGGCGGCGGCCCTGGGCGGCATGAGCCTTGCGACAGCAGCATGGTGCAAGGATGACCCGGCCGCCGGTGCAAAGCTCTACACCGCGAACTGCGTGGCCTGCCATGGTGCGGATCGCGCGGGCATGCCGGGCGCATTCCCGGCGCTCACCGATATCGGCAAGCGCATGGCACCCGCGCAGATCAAGGAAAAGATCAGCAAGGGCGGCGGGCTGATGCCGCCCTTCTCCCAGCTGTCGCAGCAGGAAATCGATGACATCGCCAGCTACCTGGCGAAGTAAGCGGCCGGCAACCACGCCGGCCGCGTGCCACTACAGCTCGCGCACCCAGACGTTGCGGTAGCTGACCCTGGAGTCGTGCTCCTGCAGGTAGAGCGGCGCACACCCATGTGGCGCGTAGGAAGGCGCACCGATGTATTCGGTCTTGCCTGCCAGCACGGTGTCGTCCTGCACCAGCACGCCGTTGTGCAGCACCGTGATGCGCGCGGGCGACGCAAGGCCGCCGCCCGCCGAGAAGCGCGGTGCTTTCCAGAGGATGTCGTAGGCCTGCCACTCACCCGGTGCGCGCGAGACGTTCACCAACGGCATCGCCTGTTTGTAGACCGAGCCTGCCTGGCCGTTGGCATAGGTCGGGTTGTTGTAGCTGTCGAGCACCTGCAGCTCATACAGCTCCTGCAGGAAGATGCCGCTGTTGCCCCGGTTCTGTCCGTCGAAGCCCTTCGTGTCGGCGGGTGTGCGCCACTCGACATGCAGTTGGACATCGCAGAAGCGTTGCCTGGTGCGAATACCCTTGCTGCCGGGCACGACGGTCATGGCGCCATCGGCAACCTTCCAGGGCACGCGTCCGCCCTGCTCCGCCTCCCACGCGGAGACATCCTTGCCATCGAACAGCACGATTGCATCGGACGGTGCCTTGCCTGGCGGCGTAGCCACGGTCGCAGGCACTGGCGTCCACACCTCGGTCTTCTTCGGATCGCGTGCAGCGTCGGCACCGTTCTGCGCGAACGCAGGTGCGGCAACCAGCACGGCAGCCGCGATCAGCAGAGGCTTGATCATCCTGTTGCGCTCCATCAGCTGGTCCCCCACGCGGGCGTGCCGGGAACATAGGCCAGGTCGCCGTCGTAGCGCCCCGGCACCGCAACGTACTGCAGCACCCCGGTCGCGCCGACTTTGGAGGTGAAGAAGCCGAAGATAGCCAGCTGCTTTAGCATCGTGAAGTAGTGTGGCATCGCCTCGCCTTCTTCAGGCGTACCGGTTTCGGTCACATCGGCATGACGTGCCTTGGCTTCGGCGTCCAGCGTTCGCAGCAGCCCGGTGCGGGCTTCTGGCGTGAGCGACACGAAGCGGCCGCCGGCGCGTTTGTCGATGTCGGCCAGGCCGGCGCGGAACGTCGCCTGCTGCCGGGCGGTGTAGCAGTCGCTGACGAACGTCGCCATGAACAGGCCGGCGCCGGCATCCTTCGCGCCTGGCGTCCGGGTCCGCGGCAGGATGGTCTCGGCTATCTCGTCCAGCGTGCCGACATCGGCGTCGGAGAAATGGATCTTCGCAGTGGCGGCCGGGGCCTGCCCCTGCACGAGCGCAGGCAGGCCGACCATGGCCGCACCGGTGGCGGCGACGATCATTTTCAACAGTTCACGGCGATCCATCAGAGGTTCCCCGCTTTCAGTTCGCGCACCGCATGGTCGGCGGCCCGGGCCGTCAGCGCCATGTAGGTCAGCGAAGGATTCACGCAGGCGCTGGAGGTCATGCAGGCACCGTCGGTGACATACACGTTGGGCGCATCCCAGACCTGGTTGTGCTGGTTCAGCACCGAGCTCTTCCGATCACGTCCCATCCGCGCGGTTCCCATCTCGTGGATGCCCTTGCCCGGGGCATAGTCGTTGTCATGCATCTTCACGTCCTTGACGCCGGCCGCTTCCAGCATCTCTGCGGCATCGGCGGCCATGTCCTTGCGCATCGCCAGTTCGTTGGCGCGCATGGCAACGTCCATCGCCAGTACCGGCAGCCCCCACTTGTCCTTGCGCTCCCGGTCCAAGCGGATCGTATTGTCGTGGTGCGGCAGCATTTCGCCGAAGCCGGTCATGCCGATACGCCAGTCGCCCGGCACGGTCAGCGCTTCCTTAAGGTCGGCACCGATGTTGAGCTCGGCGATCTCGCGCGACCACCCCGTGCGGCTGGCACCGCCCTGGTAGCCGAAGCCGCGCAGGTAGCCGCGTTTGTCGGCCGCGACGTTGCGGAACCGCGGAATGTAGAAACCGCACGGACGACGGCCGAAGTAGTACTTGTCTTCGTATCCCTCGACGCGGCCGGAGGCACCCGCACCGAAATGATGGTCCATCACGTTGTGCCCCAACTCGCCCGACGAGGAGCCCAGCCCGCCGTCCCAGACATCGGTGGCCGAGTTCATCAACAGCCACGTCGAGTTGAACGACGAGGCGTTGAGGAAGATGACCTTGGCGGTGTACTGGTAGGTCTGGCCGGTCTCGGCGTCGATGACCTCCACGCCGCGGGCACGCTTGCGGTCCTTGTCGTAGAGCACTTCCTTGACGATCGAGAACGGCCGCAAGGTCAGGTTGCCGGTCTTCATCGCCGCCGGCAGTGTCGCTGCCTGGGTGGAAAAGTAAGCGCCGAAGGGGCAACCCAGGATGCACTTGTTGCGGTACTGGCAGTTGACGCGGCCCTGCTCGGGCATGGGCTTGGTGATGTTGGCAGTGCGCGAGTGGATCATGTGCCGGGTGCCGCCGAATGCCTTTTTGATCCGTGCGGCCACGTCCTTCTCGACGATGTTCAATGGGATAGGCGGCAGGAACTCGCCATCCGGCAACACGTCCAGCCCTTCACGCGTACCAGCAATACCGGCGAACTTCTCCACATGGTCGTACCACGGCGCGATATCGGCGTAGCGGATCGGCCAATCGGCCGCGATGCCGTCCTTGAGGTTCGCCTCGAAGTCCAGGTCGGAGAAGCGATAGCTCTGCCGGCCCCATAACAATGAGCGGCCGCCGACGTGGTAACCACGGAACCAGTCGAAGCGCTTGGTCTCGACGTAGGGCGAGTCCTGCTCGTTGGCCCACATTCCTTCCAGGTTTTCGGCCAGCCCGTAGTCGCGCATCAGCACCGGGAAATCGGCTTTCATCGCCTGGGTGGGCCGGTTTCGATGCGGGAAGTCCCACGCCTCCTTCATCGCATTGACGTAGTCCTTGACGTGCTCGATGTTGCGTCCGCGTTCCAGCATCAGGACCTTCAGGCCCTTTTCGGTCAGCTCCTTCGCTGCCCAACCGCCACTGATTCCCGAGCCAACAACAATGGCGTCGTAGTGATTATCTGCCATGGGTTTCTCACCTGGGTGGATATCGTTTCAGACGTCGCAGAGGCGGATTGCCTCGCGCAATGAGCCAACGGGATCGGGCGCTGCAGGCATGAACTCCTGCGCCAGATATCCCTTGAAACCGGTGTCGCGGATTGCGCGGCAGATCGCCGGATAATGGAGCTCCTGCTGGTCTCCGATCTCGTTCCGGCCGGGCACGCCCGCGGTGTGGTAATGCTTGAAGCAGGCATGATGCTTGCCGATGGTGGCGATGATGTCGCCTTCCATGATCTGCATGTGGTAGATGTCGTAGAGCAGGCCGAAGTTGTCCGAGCCGAGCCGCTGACACAGCTCCACACCCCATGCGGAGTGGTCGCACAGGTAGTCGCGATGATCGACCTTGGAGTTCAACAGCTCCATCACCAGCACCACACCGCGCTTCTCGGCGTGCCCGAGGATGCGCTTGAGGCCGGCCTCTGCATTGGCCAGACCTTCCTTCGGGTCCATGCCGTTGCGGTTGCCGGAGAAGCAGATCAGGTTGCGATAACCGGCATCGGCGACCAGATCGATGTGCCGCGTGTAGCGTTCCACCAACTGGTCATGGAACTGGCGGCCAGCAAAGCCCTTGGTCAGGCCCAGCTCCGCGCCGTTGCACATCGAGCTGTACACGCCGTTGGCCTTCAGCGTCGGCCAGTCCTCCGGACCGACCAGGTCGATCGCGGCAAAACCGATGTCCTTCACTGTCGTGCAGAGCTGGGCGACCGACAGCTGCGGGAAGGTCCAGCGGGCGACGGAATGCTTCAGGTTGCCCTTGAGTTGCGCAGTGGCAGCGAATGCGGGGAGCATGCCTGCCGCCCCCAAGCCAATGCTGCCGGCAACTGCGAGACGCAGCGCATCGCGCCGCGTGAGGCCCGTCGCCGGGGCCGGTCTGATCGAATGGATGGACATCCACCTGCCGGCCTCCCAACCGGTATCAAACGCAACGATTCACAGCAATGCAATCGATTGCACCATAGGGGAGGAAATTGTCTGTTTGCAAGTCGCGGTGCACGAAAACCGATGCTGCGGGGCACAACTCCGAATGGATTCCGGAAAAAGAAAAGCCCCGCATCGCGGGGCTTTCTTTTCTGCTGCAGGCGACCGTTCGATCAGAACGGTTGGGAATACCAAAAGTGACAACAAATCCCCATAGCACCTGTAAAGCGGGCGTTCTAGCCGCCTGAGCCCCCTCGAATGTAAACTTCTACGCCCCTCAGTGCAGAGTTTTCACACTGCTCACGTCGCGGTGCTAATGCCAGTAGCGCCACAGCTCCACCGCTAGACAGAACCAGCATCCCTCCGTTGACCATCAACAAAGAGCCAAACCGCGCAGTCTACCCTCGGCAGGCCTCCGATTCTAATGAGCTCCCGCCATCCCATTGGGCGCCCCACCGAGCCCGCGCCGTACAGAACCACTGGGCATCGCTAAGAACTAAGGTACTTGCGAAATCGGCCGGGAGAGCTGCAAATGCCGATAGGCGTCCAGGAGCTCATTTCCAAGCTTGTAATCAAGATCTTCTGCGATCTCGATAACTAATGGGATAATTTCTACCCGCAGAGAGGCGAGATCACGACAGAACTTCCCGAAGGCAGGATCTCCACCATCGCACCTCAACGTAGCAAGATGCGGGTTCGCCGTAAGGAACTTTTGGATCGCATTCCTCATCCGTTGCATACGCTTCCATGCGAAATCGTCCTTAGACAAGTGACCAGATGACTCAGTGATTCTAGCCCTTATCTCCAGCAACGATGTCGCAACTTGATCAGGATACTCTACATCGAGCGCGTCAAAAAAAACACGCCTTCCCTCGATGTAACCTAGGAAGCTATGGCGTTGGGCCACGTTTCGGCTTCGTGCGTACAATTCGAAATGAACGATGTCGAAGTCCTTGCCAACAAGCTTCGAAACGAATGTCTGATGCGCCCTCTTCCAATCCCGCAGCATTTGTGTTGGGTACGCACTGGGATCATCGTCGATGAGGCCATGGCAGTTCTTGCATAGCCATATTCCGTTCTCCGCAGACTTCAACTCGGTCTCTGTCATTCTCATTTCGGAACGGGGTCCTCGGGAACTGGCAGCAACAATATGAGCAGCTTCAGCGATCGCTCTAGCTTTTCCTGTTGTCGTTCCATAGGACGTGAAGCGGCAACAAGTCGGATTAGCGCAGAAAAGGTGCGCTTCAAATGCAATATCCCTCTTCACGCTATCCGCGAATTCGACGCGTTGATCAGTTACTTTCTTCTTAGCCACGAGCCCCTCGATTTTTACATATTCTCGCTTTAATGCGAACGATTCCACCATTCTAGACCAACCCACGAATCAACATAATTCCCATCAGGATCAGAGCCCCATTATGACCCAATCGCATTACCCACCAACTTCGATGCGGGCAACGAATTACCTCCACGTTTAGCAACTAAGATCATTCTTTGGCCACCACCCCTGCCCCCCCCAGTCCAGATTGACAACAAGCAAATCGTCACCCCAGGTCAGGGAGAAAGATGTCGATACAGAGCTATCGATCCAAGACTGGAGCTTGCCTATCCTTCAGTTCATGGATGAATTGAACAAAGTTCCGCAATGACCCGCGCTCAACGTCAGTTATCCGGTCAGAATCGAAGTGCATGACGTCATTTCTAAGTTGCCGAACGATGTCAAGCTCTCGAACAAACACTGCTCGATTGGCCTTTAACCCTAGCCTGGCCCAGTTCCCCGGGTTTTCGATCAGCCGAATATGCTCTCCGATCGTAAGGTCCGCAACAGACTCAATCATTCGATCTGGATCGTTCTCATTGCGCACTTCTGCAAGTTCCTCTTGAGTGAATCGACCATCAATCAACGAGCGAATGTGATTTTCAATCTCGCCAATTAGCAGAAATGGCTCAGCCAGGTCTTGGAACTGCTGACTTAAATCAGTGGTGGTCAAGATGCCACTAATAGAGCGCCGCTCGTTACGAACAAGAACATACGAGCTATCGATGATCCTGTTGATGACTTGAAATAGAGAGTCTGTCTCCTTAACCTCAACATGTGGTCGCATGCATTCTCGGACAAACTGAGGCATAGGATGCCCGAGTGTCATTGCTGGGCCGATGCTGTCCCAACTTACAACGCCTCGCACATCCCGCTCATTTGTCATGACTGGAAGTTGTGAGTAGTCATGCCGAAGCATGAGAGTCACCGCCTCCTCAAGCGAGGCATCGGGTCCAATTGTGACCAGCCTCAGTCTTGGGTCTAGTAAGCGGCTGACGCGATATGCAGGCTCCACTCCGGCCCCACCAACGAACTGGACTGGCGCGGCGCCTTCCTGTGCAGCAAGCTCCACTGCTGGCTCCAGGTCATTGTTCTCGGGGCGCTCTTCCGGTTGAACTTCGAGCGCCTGTGGCAATGCGAACTGAACCCGTCCATCTATATGGGAACTTTCAAAATCGGGTACGGTGACAAGGCCGGCCTGCTCCAGAGAACGACGAACAAGCCAGTTAACGTTAGTGCCACGACGCAGCGCATCAAACCAGCCAATGAGCTCGCGGACAGATATTGGTTCGGGCGCGCGCCCCCCTCTCAGGGTGTCCGCGATATCGCTCAATAAACGATTTCTTGCCTCAACGTCCATTGTAGGTACCCTCCAGATGATGAACCGACACCTATCGTGAACAAGAGTTGACGTCGGTTCAAGGCTTGATAGGAACACTATCAGCTCAGGATCAAGATCAAGTCGGGGCCCGCTAGGACGACCTATCCCCTCTCCGCGACCGGTGACCTGCTCTGCTTGTGTTAATTTGTGCGATTCGCTCCCCGAAACATAGGCTCAGCCTAGTCGTCGGCACCGCGCTTAACTATTGGGAGAACAGTTAGGCTCTAACTTCTCAGCAAATTCACGCATCCATTCATTCTGCCTTTCACGCGCTTCTTCCGCGAGCCTACTCCGCTCCTGCAACTGCTGTCTAAGGAACGGCATCGTGGTGTCGTCTTCGTCAATCTGGGGCTTTAGACCAGCGCGAGCACGCAGCGCGGCAATCACCTCAATCGTGGCGACGCCAATTTTTGCATACCTCAATCGCCGGTCTGAGAAGTAGTCACTACCATCACCGGAGCCGTCATACTCTGCAACGAAGTCAAGATAGGCTTCAGCATTTGCGAGCTTGATAGGCAGACTATGGACTTGATCGAGCAGATCTACTGGCATCGACCTCCACACAACGTCCAAACCTGACAGATCGAGCTTCGGGGAGGGCACTTGAACGACTAGTTCACCTTGCGGGCTATTCGAATAGTCGCGCTCTCCATGACGTGTTCCATCATCTGACACTACTGCCGCACATAGCGAAGCGAATGAATCTAAGGTAGCGGATACGGTGACCGCCAGATAGAGGAAGTCAGCCAGTCGGACTCTCTCATGGGCATCAGCCTCGCGACGCCTTGTAAGATACGCATTGATCCAAGTACCTGCGACAGCGCCTATTAAAGCTAGAACTCCGGTAACAATAGGTATCCATGGCAAATTGCTGTTCGCCGCGCACGTGAGCACCTTAGCGCTCGCCGCGGCCACGAGCATTGGATTTGCGTCTAGCGGCCCCATCATCGACTCCATGTAATGACCAGCGTGCTGCCACAGTTAAAGGGACTGGAGCATGTCTATTTGAGCACAAATAGCCCCCAGGACAAGGCCCTGTCAGAGACATCGCAGGAAGGCTTAGACTCAACTTCCAAGTCCAGCACCCGCATTCAAGTAGGCCATTCCTGACGCACTAACTTCATCCCGGCTCGGCTCGGCTCGGCTCGGCTCGGCTCGGCTCGGCTCGGCTCGGCTCCCGGAAGAGAGTACCGCCGCCAAATGGATAATTCGGCGAGCTACTCAGGACTGAATCGCCCAGGGTTCCGTAGACACCTTGCAGCCATAAACTATGGCTTAAGCGGAGGTGGTTATGAGCACGAAGCGGTACACCGATGAGTTCAAGATCGAGGCGGTCCGGCAGATCGTTGAGTACGGCCGCCCGGTAGTGGAGGTTGCCGAGCGACTTGGCGTGTCGATCCACAGTCTTTACGGCTGGAAGCGGCAACTAGGCAAAGGCGATGTTGTCCGACGTGTCGAGCAGGATCAGAACGCGGAAGTGCGCCGCCTCAAGGCTGAGCTACGCCGGGTCACTGAAGAGCGAGACATCCTAAAAAAAGCCGCCGCGTACTTTGCAAAGGGGTAAGAGCAAAGTACGCCTTCATGAAGCAGCACGCAGATCAGTTCGGCCTCGCGGCGATGTGTCGGATGCTTGGAGTCCATCGCAGTGGCTACTACGCCTGGCTGAAAGAGCCGGCAAGCGATCGCGATAGAGACGATCAGCGTTTGCTGGGACTGATCAAGCACAGCTGGCTGGAAAGCGGCTCCGTGTATGGCCACCGCAAAGTGACCACAGATCTGCGCGAGCTTGGCGAGACGTGTAGCCGTCATCGCGTGGCCCGCTTGATGAAGAGCGAGGGGTTGCGAGCTATGGTCGGCTACGGTCGGCGACCGCGCCCACTGAGTGGTCCAGTCGGATCAGTCGCCAAAACCGTCCTGGCTCGCGGCTTCAAAGTCAGTGAGCCAAATCGCGCGTGGGTCACGGACATCACTTACATCCGCACGTACGACGGCTTCCTGTACTTGGCGGTGGTTCTTGATCTGTTTTCGCGCCAAGTCGTTGGATGGGCAACCCGGCCAACTCAGCATACGGATTTGGTTCTGCAGGCGCTGTTGGCTGCAGTGTGGCGGCGCAAGCCAGCCCCAGGACTTCTGCTTCACTCCGACCGAGGCAGGCAGTTCACCAGTGAAGACTGGCAGAGCTTCCTGCGCGAGCACGACATCGTGTGCAGCATGAGTCGGCGAGGTAACTGCCATGACAACGCGGCGATGGAGAGCTTCTTCCAGCCGCTGAAGCGGGAGCGGATCAAGCGGAGGATCTACAGCAATCACGACGAGGCCCGCGCCGACGTCTTCCAGTACATCGAGCTGTTTTACAACCCAAAACGGCGACACAGTTCCAACGACGGGCTGTCCCCGGTAGAGTTCGAGAAGCAGTACGCACTAAACGGCTGACGACTGTCTACAAAACCCTGGGCGATTCACCAGAGCCGTCTGGACTGGCATGGAAGCGCTTCGGCACTATCCACACCTCGCCAACCTGAAGTTTATCGAACCACTTGCCATTAGACAGCTTTGCCTGAAGCGATTTCAGGTTGTCAGGCAGACTCTCTTCGTAGGCCGCGAGCTCGACAAGGCCAACCCCGCGCCCCTCAAAGAAGAGCGCAGATTTCGCCTGGCGAAATGCGAGGTAGAGCTCTGAGATTGATGGAACTTTTGAGCCCTTGCTCACCGAACGCCCCCTATGAATCCCAACAGTAGTTTGCAGTTTTTATTTCACGAATGCGACTTTGTGATGGGCCACGGAATCGCTAAAAACTCACCCTCCGAGAACCAATCGCTCGCAGTGACTCTATTTAGCGCGACTGAAGGGGCGGAGGACCATAGGACGAGGGCCAGCGACTCCTTAGCACGACTGCAGGTGACATATAGGAGGCGCAAGGTACGATCGATGGTCGTTTCCTTTCCTTTCCCAACATTGTCCCAGTCCGATTTACTGAGCTGGACCCCTCCAAAAATCTTGTCGTATGAAATTTGGTTTCCACCAGCCAGCTTATCGTCCATCACAACCATAACGTGAGCAAACTCCGAGCCTTTGACCACCTGGTGGGTGGCAAGCACAGAATTTCCAGCGAGGTAGGTGCGATACTTCTGCAACTGACTCCAAGGAGTGTCGAACAGCGCACACCACCCCCGACGTATGCGGTCCTTCTTGGACTCCTCCTCTCCTCTGGCCGGAGCAGGTGGAGCAGGAGACTTGTCGGAAAATGCATCTAGAAGTCGATGATCGACCTCGAACAGATTCGCGCCCAGTATCGGCGTGAGAACTTGTTCAACAGTGGCGCCAGGATTCTGACAGGCAGTAGCAAAGGCGGAAATGGCTCGAAGCATCTCGTCGGAACGCCTAGCACGCTCGGCCGCTTGTTCTGGCATGTTATCGAGACGACCGAAGCAGCGAAGGACTTCGGTGGCCATAAGCTCGTCTATGGCACCATCGGGGCCAACACAGGCCTCCAACTGCGCAAGCTCATTCAAAAGCACCTGCACAGCAGTAGGCCCCTTGTTCTCGCCGCTTCCCGTAGGCGCGGCCGAATTTGGGTCGATCAGAACCATTGCACTGTACGCGTCGAGGAACGCGCCGCGAGTTGCGACAAGCTTGTGCTCTAGAGCGAGCAGCTGATAGTGACCTTGGCTCCAAGCATCGGAACCGCTGGCTTGCCGCATCTGGTCTGCGCACCACCGCTCGCTTGCAACCTTCTCCTCCGGCGAGAGCGATGTGTCGCCAACAAAGAGTCGGACCACTCCGCCGGCCTTTTCAGTTCGCGGATGCTGCTCGACGCCGTTGGCAGGCTGCGTTCTGCCATCGATCTCTGCCTCCCATATTCTGTTGATGAGCGTGACGATTCGACGTTGACTGCGATGATTCATTTTCAGCTCTGGCGTCGCCCAGCTCACTGGGACTAGACTCGGAAGATCCGAGTGACCATCCGTGTATATGCGCTGCCGATGGTCGCCAAGCAGTCCCAGAGTGAGGCCGAAACCCCTCGGCTCCGCGAAGCTCATCAAGGCGTCCAAGATACCCTTCATGGTGTCTTGAGACTCATCGATAAGAATGATGGGGTGGCGGTCCTTCAGAATGGTCTGCAGCGTAGACTTGTGCTGCAGCAGCCACGCCGTCGCGTCCAGCACATGTTTGTGGGCGAGCGCGCCGGCACCATGCGTCTCGCGGTCCGGGTTGTAGATGAACACATCCGTCAGCCGAAATGCCTCGATGTCCGCCTTTATCTCATCCAAGTCCCGCTGCTTCGCTGCAGTGATCCCTCTAGGCTTGGCAACCGCCTCTGCAGTTTCCTTTTCCAGCTGAGCTTGCTTGATGGCGACGAGGGCTTCTCGGATGTCGTCGTTAAATCCGCTAATGAGTTCCCAACAGAACGCGTGGATTGTGGAGACATCCACCAAGTCGTTGTCTCCAAGGCGACCTTTGATGACCGCGACAGCGTTCTTTGTGTATGTGACCACGCGTATCGAACGGCCATAGATCTGCAGTCGTCGGGCGAGTCGCCCCCCTTTTTCATGCTCCACAACGCCGGTCATTCGACGCAGCACCTCGACCAATGTGCGCGTCTTTCCGGACCCCGCGCCGGCAAAGAGGAAGTAGCTGCGAGGCGGCTCCTCAGTGAGATAGCCGCAGATTTCATCGACAACCCCGTCATCACGCTCGTTGTTGCCAGGGACGGCGAGCGCGCTCATGTCATCGGTTCCTTGCTGGGCTCAAGCTGCGCCTGTAACCAAGCCAGGGCATCGGCGATGTACTTCGGGCAGACAACTGGTTCATCAGAAGAAAGCTGCTCGAAGATGCTTGCAGCAAACTCGCCCTTTCGTAGCGAGCCATGCATTACCGTATGGAGTGCCTTGACCATCTCTGCAACGCTTCCAGCTTCGGCCGCGGCTCTTGCCACAGATCCAAGCGCGCCAGTCGGTGGCTCAATCTCAACGCCATCATCATCGGCTTTGCCTCCCATGAGCGCCTTGAACCAAGGCATGTTTGTAAGAACGAGGGAATCTTCAAAGGAGCTGGGCCAGCTGCCGTTAGCTTCAGCAACTGGCAGCTGCCAAGCGAATCGCACGAGGCCCGCTGCGGCCTCACCCCATACCAACTGAGCGTCGGTCGGATTCTTCAAATCATCGAGCATCTGAAGCCTTGGGTGCCACCCACGGAGCGTCGGATTGCCGCAATGGAGACCAGCTTGACCGGTGTTTGCGACCGCGACCAGCCTCTTGGTTGGCTCGCCGTTCTTCTTGGGTTTGCCGTCCTGTTCCTCGCAAGGGTCGACGTCGGTGATGATGACAGTAGGGATCCGCAGCTTCTCGACGAGTGGCTTGAGTCGGTGGGCATGACTCCCTCCGATATCAAGGAAGGACACATATCGACTGTTCAGCTCCTTGAAATCTCGCTCCATGAAAAGAGGGATGAGCATGCGCTCAGCAACGCCTTCCACGAAGATGGCCGCATTGGCGAATAGCAGGTCGGTGTGTTGGACACGGAAGTATCGCTCTGCGAACTGACGTGTCTTCTTGTCATCACCAAAGACCTGCCCGAGATTGACTACTTCAGTGGTTGGCATTGGGCTTGCCGCGCTCTTTGCAACGCGGCGTACATACCGGAGGCGGTCAAAGTCCTCAGCGTGCGCGAGATGGCTCGAGTGGGTGCTGATCAGCAACTGGCTCTTGAGCGCTGAGGCGTCTGCTCCCGTCGGGCTTATGAGCTTGTGTGCCTTGTCGGGAAAGATACGCTGCACTTGGACATGAAGGTGCGCCTCAGGCTCTTCAATCATCACAAGGTGAACGGGCGCAGGAGATCCTTTGTCGGGCTTTAGCCTAGCAGCTTTGAATGACACCAACTGATAACTGAGGGACTGGAGGTTCTGGTAGCCGAGTCCGATGGAGTGTTCAGGAAGGAGTTCTTCAAGCGACTCCTTCTGCATGCTGTACTGCACCGCAGTTCCATGGTCTAGCAGGTCAGCCGTCTGGATGCGCGTGCGAAAACGAATTTCCTGGGGATCATGCAGACCCGGATAGCCGAGCTGCTTCACCTCCTCAACCGAATCGGCAATGGCCTCGTGAATCTTCTTGTCAAGGTCTCTTTGCGCCTCTGCCACCGCTTTGACGAGGTCCGCGCGGTGACCATGCCCTGTACTGGCGACGTTCAAGTGCTGACGGGCAAACTTGAGGAGTTGGTTGGAGAACATGCCAACTCGATGCGGCCCGGATGCCGACCGCGACTCAGCCTCTTCACTGCCCAGCCCACGCTGAGCGGCAACAAAGTCGACTCGGATGACCTTGGACAGATGCTTCCGATCAATGCGGCTGGCATTTTCAGCAAGCGCCTGGCTGGCGTAGGTCTTGAAGCCGGTTATTGGGTTGTTCTCTGCATCGAGTTTATATGCACGAACCTGGCCGAGTTTCGAAGGTTCACGGAGCCAAAAGTCCAAAAGGTCTATGGGCCAAGCCAACGAGTCAGCACCCATTTCCTTCACGGGCCCGCGCGCCGTGCGGTATATCCAGGCAAGTTGCTTTAGCTCTTCAACGGTTGACGCTGGTTCCAAGCGAAGGCGGATACCCACTGCACCACCCTTCCAGCTGAACTTGGAAAGGAACGGTGCGACGTAGTGGTACATGCCCGCCTCGGCATCGAACCAAAGGTCCAGCGTTGGCATGGTCGAGAGAAGAGCTTGAAGCTGCTGCTTCCACTGCTCCTCGTCACCTGGCACGGTTAAGGGGTCTTCCGGTAGGGCTTCCCATACTTTTCCAAGAGCTCGCAGTGTTGGCCATTGCGAGAGGCTGATGTCAAAAGAGCCAAAGGACGAACTTTCTGCGAGGAAGTGACGGAGAGCGGTGAGTACCGAGGTCTTCCCGCTGTTGTTCGCTCCGACCAGAATAGTGGTCTTCTTGTTGACGTCCAGTTGAACCTTGCCGAGGCGGCGGAACTGGCACAACTCTAGAAATCGAAGTGTGATGCCTCCGGAGACCGGAATGACTGGACCTGCGTCTGGCATTGAGGCACCTTTTGACTGGAAGTTAGCGATGTGCCGCTATTAGGCAGATACTTAAGGCGCCAGGGAAGACGCCCTCATGTCACCAATAGCAGCGAAGATGATTTGGTTGGCCATCATGGATAGCGACATTTCTGTTCGGCTGAGGACCTGGAACCCGCGAGAAATTGATGACCGGGAAGACGCCTGCTTCCGACCCAAAGCGGCATCGATCCGCCCTCGATAGATCCCCCGAATCTCGCTTAATCGCTGCCGCATCGGAACTAGAGCGCACGCCCATCGTTCTGAAACCCCATCCCATTCCTGAGCGTCGTCCGCTAGAACTTCCCGTTGAACGGCAAGTGCATGGAAAGCAACCTTAGTCGGGAATGGTCGGCTCATCGCCCCAAGCGGCCGAACCCACCCTGTTCGCCCTAGCAGTGCCAGCACGGCGCGCCTGGGAAAACGGCGAACTAATTGCTGCGCTTTGAGTAGATCGGTATATCAGGCGGTCGTTAACAATAGAGCCCACATACTTTCCATCGGGGCCAAAAACACGCTCGCCTTTGATGCGACCTACAACTGCGCCTGAGCGGCTGTAAACAAATTCCCCATTCACCTGCAGAGGCTTGCCGTTCTTTGTAAACAGATCCATCTTTCCCCCGAGCTCCTATAAGGAACGGCAACTCTGCCGCAAATGCCCCCTGGTCGACCTAGGGGGCCGGCCACGCCTTCACCCACAAAGCGTCGCATCTAAGGTTCTCAATCTAGTACAACTAGATCCTAAGCGGGCATAGCTTGGCTGGCAAGCTAAGGGACTCCCGCGCAGCCAGCCCTCCATTTCCCGCCACGGGACGACATGGACCCTGCCCGTAGAAAGCCCTAATTCTCTACCCGTCTAGTGCCCATTTGCGGGCAACCACGGGAATACCCCTGCTCGATTGGCAAGTCTCAATTGGCTAGTGTGGTCGGAGGAGCGGGCACCGCTTCGCCCAACGCCTGAACCAGCCCCATCGATCGCAGCATAGCGACGATCTCCAGTTGCTTCTCTGCAACCCACTGATGTCGGGCAGCCACCTCTTCCTCTGGGACCCGCTTTCCGGCCAGTTCAACGGTTTCGAGAATGGAGAGCCATTGACGTGCTGAATCCCAACAAATCCACCACCTCGTCAGGAGAAGTTTCGATTACGCGGGAGCGACGGATCAAGGACTGGTAGCCATGGTGGACGTAGCCGTGCATTGTCTTCTGCGACTGCTCCCAGGTATCCAACAAATCCGCGTAGCGCTTTTCACCGGAACGCTGGACCACCCTGCGGATCATCTTCTCTGGGGCTGCAGTGTCATGGCCCTTCTGAAACCGCGCCAACTCCTGATCATCGGCCATTGCAGCCACAGCCCGCGCACAAACGCTTCAAAAGATGGGCGCATCAGCGCTGTGGCAGAGCCCAACAGCCCGTGCTTGACGAGGAGCATAACTGACGATTGGTGTTCGTGAACCACCGCGAAAGCTACGACCGCCATGTGGTCTGGCTCCGGCCCATGCAGAACCAGCCCGTAGAGTTTCTCCTCGTTCCAACGCCGCACGTGGTCGGCCCACTCCAGTGCCCGCTGCACGCGCGGCTCCTCCATCCAAACCGACAACTCGTCATGTGCTGCGCCGCCCTCAGGCATCGGCCACCTCCCCGCTGGCCCGGGCCGGATGTATGTTTACCGAGGTATCGAACAGATCGATGTTTTGGTCAAGGATAGTCATGGCGCCATCTTGACAGCCAACACCCTGGCGCGCGATAACTCGCTTGCCGCGCGGGGATTCCCGCCGGCGCATTGCCTGCTTAGCTCAAGGCAACAGGTTCCCGATCCGATCGCACACGCGACGACGGGATAGTTTTTCCTGTCTTTTGAGATCTAAGCATGCCCAAACTCCAACGCTTGAGAACCGACGCTTTCCACGCTCAGAAGGGCCGCTGCTGCTATTGCAGCCTGCCGATGTGGAACACTTCACCCGACGAATTAAAGCCGTTCGGCCTCAGCGCCAGAACCGCCACTCCGCTCCGCTGCACAGCCGAGCATCTGTTGGCTCAGCAAGATGGCGGTAGGGACGTGGCCGGCAACATCGCTGCCGCGTGCTGGTCATGTAACCAACGCAGACACAAGCGGAAGTCTCCTCCCACCCCCGAGGCCTATCGTGTCTTCGTGCAAAAGCGCGTGGCAAAGGGGAAGTGGCATCCGCCCAGCGTCGCCAAGCTGCACCTCAGATCGCATGGAGAGCATCTACACGCCAGATGAGTTCCGCCATGTTCATGCCTTGCCTCCCGCGCCTGCTGAACGAAGCCTCAGGAGGTCCTGATGAGGGACAACCTGCATACCAACAATCGACCGAGCGTGGCTTGAGCAGTTGAGGCCGCGCCGTGGATAAATCATTCGCGGACGAGCTCCGTATCCCCCGTCCCAGCCGCATTTTGCGCAAGGTCGAGGACACGGGCTTTGGGCCACATTGCCGTTGTCAGCGTCACAGTCTGAGCCTAGCCAGGCCCAAAGTGGGCGCCGCGCAACCTAAGAACTGCCAGTCGCTAAAGATCCGCCCCTCGAAGCAGGCTCGACGCTGATAGACCGAGCGCATCTGCGAGTCTGATCACGGTGGATAACCGGCAGTCCTTCTTTCCTTGCTCAATGTGACCAAGCTGCGTCCGGTGCATGCCCAGTTTGTCTGCGAAGTCCTCCTGGGAAAATCCCAGTGCCGTTCGTCTCGCCTTCACGGCGGCGCCAAGGGCTAGCTGGTGCTTGGGAGTACTCACCCCCTAAGCTTTAATTCCGTAGTACTTTTGGTCTACAGTACTTACGGTAGCATCTTGATGACCTGGGCCTCCTAGAGGCCAGTGCATTCTTCGTAACTTGGGCGAGGGAAGACTATGAGCTTCTTTTTAGTGGATGCTGAGTCCGAGTTCACCTTGGAGCTTTCCCTGAGCCAAGAGTCGGAACAAGATCTGCGGCGCCAGATTGCAAAGATCCAAGAGGGCGCGGATGCCGGTTTGCTGTCCAAGCGCCTAGCTGCCGAGTTCTCCAGATTGGTACCCGAGATGCTCGACTGGGACATCAAAAGGCCTACTAAGGCGCAGATCGCATATGCCCGCTCAATTTGCTATCAGGAGAAGATTGAGCTTCCCGACGAAGCGATGCAGTCGCGCTACACAATGCATCTATTCATATCCTCACGCGGCCAGTGGCCGTGAACCTGCTCCCTACCGCTCCCCATATCCATCGGCCAAAATGGTAGTTAAGGATGCTCTGAACAAATATGAGGGAAGTTGCATGGTAGTGCCGGCAGCTGGCCGGCACGCTAGTCGACCATGAAATGTACAGTGGTGGTCGACCATGCAGCTGACATTTGGTGATGCGGACGGCCCGGGGCAGCGCAAGCAGACCCGGCGTGAGCGGTTCCTTGCCGAGATGGACCAGGTCGTGCCGTGGAAGCGCCTGCTGGCACTGATTGAGCCGCACTACCCGCAGATGGGCAGTCGCGGAAGCCAGCCGTAACCATTGTCGACAATGCTGCGTGTGCATTTTCTACAGCAGTGGTACGCACTCAGCGATCCGTCCATGGAGGAAGCGCTGTATGACACGGCGGTGATGCGTCGTTTCGCCGGCATTGGCGGCTTGGCGCGCATTCCTGATGAGACCACGATCCTCAACTTCCGCAAACTGCTTGAGGCACACGGACTTGCGGCAGAAATGCTTAACGCCGTGAACGCCCATCTGCAGCGCTGCGTGCGGGAACGATCGTGGATCGCCACCATCATTCATGCGCCAAGTTCAACCAGGAACGCAGACAAGGCGCGCGATCCGGAAACGCACCAGACCCGTAAAGGCAACCAGTGGTATTTCGGCATGAAGGCGCATATCGGGGTCGATGAGTTCTCCGGACTGGTTCACCACTCAGATGCACGGCGGCCAACGTCAGCGACGTAACGGTCACACATGCGCTTCTGCACGGCAAGGAGACGTGCATCCTTGGCGACAGCGGATACACCGGTGCGGACTCCCGAGCAGAGCTGAAGAACTGCAAAGCCGCCTTCCTGATTGCACAGAAGCGCGGCAAGGTGAAGGCGATTAGGAACGCAAGGGAGCGGCGTTACCAGGAGCGGTGGGAAACCTGGAAGGCCAGCCTGCGCGCGAAGGTGAGCACCCCTTCAGACTCATCAAGCGCCAGTTCGGGTACACCAAGGTCCGCTATCGCGGCTTGGCGAAGAACACCGCTCAGGTGCTGACCCTGTTTGCCCTGTCCAATCTGTGGATGGCCCGCAGGGAATTGATGCCCGCCCAAGGGTAAATCCGTCCGGAGGTGCCGAAAAGGCACGTCCAAAGCCACCTCTCAGATAAAAAATACCTCCTCGGTGACGTTGCCCGCCGTCGCGGCTCGTAGAAACAGCTCTCCGGGTCAACTGCTCAGAGCACCTCTAAGCAAAATCGGAAACCCGAATGGAGCCGACACCGCGCCGCACAAGGCATGGACGGGGGTCCGATAGGGTCGATCGCAAGACGACCGCCATTGAATCCGCAGCGCGCCTTAAAGCATGACCATTGGACGAAAAGGTGCTTACACGCACAACGGTCGCGCCCCTCAGGTCTGCTGAATATTGAACGACTTCCCGCAGGTCGGGCATGGTGCCGCTAACCCTGCAAGGGCCGGTGGCCCCTGCCACCCGATCGCCACCGCGCCAGAATGCGTCGGCGGCGCAATACCTGGGAAAAGCATGACGCCGTGCACCGCTGTGGCGCGAACGTCTCCAGCGACGCCGGGCGACACCAGACCGGGCGGAAGTGCTGGGATCCAGTTACCGTGGTTCCATTGCGTCATATGCTTGGCAACCGAGGCGGGGAGCGGGTGCATCGCCGTGCCAAAGACGTTGTTGTGTCCGAACGAATACACCAGTCGGGCATAGCCCGGTGCCCTTGTGGGCACGGTATTGCCTGCAAAGAAGCCACCATGATGAGTAGCAACCACGGCGGTGAATTCTCGATCCTTAACCAAGCTGATGTACTTGTAGCTGGCGTCGCCGGGAAGCAACCAGTTTAAACCCCTCCAATCCACCATCAGGGCATTGCCGCGATTGTTGAGATTGTTCCCGGTTCCGGTGCACTGCGTAAGGGTATAGCTCCCAGACGTGCCGAACTTAAGATCGGCAAAGACCGGGGGCAACTGGAGCACCTGGGAGCCGGCAACTAGAATTCCGTTCTGGAACGCCATGTGAGCAGGATTGACGGTGTGGGGGACAATCCAGGTGCACTTCAACAGGTCCGGGTCCAATGACGTGGCGGTGTAGTGATCCGCGTGCCAATGCGAAATGAGAACGGGCGCCGGTGATTTGTTGTTTGGGCAGGTGCAGAACTTGAGCGCAGCGGGGGTGGTCCACGCGTTCGCCCCGATGGCCCGGCCAACATCAAAGTAGAGAAGAGGCCGCCCGGTTTCACCGAGCATCACGTTGGAAGAAGCTTGACCCACGTCCAGTACGGCCATCGCGTGGGGGCGCGGAATGCTGTCAAGCACAGCGCGGAGAGCCCAGTGATCGGCATTCACATGGGTGACTTCAGGCCTCAACCTGTTGAGGTGCTCAATCAGAGGTGGTTCGGGGAGGTGGGCAAGCCCCAAGAACCCCGTGGTTCCGGCGTCAGTAATGCTGGAATAGCTGATCGCGTCGCCAGCGGGTGTGGGACGGAACATGAGGCCTATCCACCGCCCCACTATGGTGCCCTCCGCACGCCTGTCGGGCGGCGCGAGGTCGGTTACAACCTCAACGAGTTCGCGTTCATTGAAACCGCGCACAATGACATCGAGGTGAAACAGCGGAACCTCCTCAAAGAACCGCGATACGTACTCAGGTTCAGGCTCAACGTCCCCGTACTGCCGCCAGGAGTGAAGTGCCCATCTGTATGGGATCGCGTCAAAGGACAATCTGAGCTGACGGCGGCCGATGGTCTCCATTGACGCCAGATGCCCCAGTAGAACTCGAGGTGTGGGTGTAGGAAGAGTGTCGTCAAGAAAGTACGGGTTCATCGTTCGGTCCTCCGTGATCGAAAGCGCTCAGGCGATGTTGCGGGCCTCGGCCAGGTCGCCGCACATCCACGCCCATGTCTGATAATACTGGCCGAAAGCGACAAGAGAACGGTTGATTGCTCGATCCACAACCATTCTTCAAGAATGTGCATGCCGACACATTGCGGACTGTAAAGTTAGCCCCAACTCGGCCGATAGCGTGTTGCAGGGCTGCGCCTGAGTGGGCGTCCAGGGAAGTAACTCCGTCTTGAACTACGCATGATCAGGAGATTCACATGGAAGGATTTGTTGGCCGTCAGCGTGAAGCGCAGGTGCTCGAGGATCTGCTTTCAGGATCGCCAAGCAAGGGCTTGAAGATTCAGAGCATTGAAGGTCCCAGTGGAATTGGCAAAAGTAGCGTGTTTGCCAAGGCCATGCGATCCATTGACTTGGATAGCCTGGGTTTCCTGAGGATAGAGTTGGTAGGAGCTAACCGGGGGATAGATGGCTCAACTGGCGAGTTCACTGCCGCAGCCATTGATCAGCTGGTTGGCTCGCTTGTGCGCTCTGCAGTTGGGCCGGGAATCGGGTTGAAGCCATCAGGCTACTACTTCCCGGAGACCCGTGAAGCAATTGAGGCTGTCTCTAAGATCAGGGGTGAGATCACCAAGGAACTCTTGGAGCGCGGAGTAAACACTGAAGACCTCGAGGGAATTGCCAAGCTGATAAAGTCAGGTGCATCCATCGTTCAGCGTGTCGGCATGTTCGTGCCGAAGGTCAAAGAGTTTGTGGACCCTGAGGCAGTGAAGGAGGCCGCCGACGAGCTCCCCGGGGCCGCGAGTGAAATCAAGGCCTTGTCTTCAGAATCCATCCGTATCTGGGAAAGGCTCGGTATCGGTTCCGCCTCATCCCTCCGTGAGGCTGCTAAGCAAGATCCTGAAGAGGTCCTTGCGAATGCATTGGTAGCAGATCTAAAGGCGATCCTGCTGGGTGAGCACGAAGGCAAGCTCAAGCCGGGGCACGGGAAGATCAAGCGGTTGGAACGGTTGCTCTTCGTTGTGGAAGACTATGAGGCGCTTCATAAGCAGCTCGGCGGACTTCTGATCCCCAAATTCCTAAACAAGCTCAAGAGCAGCGACATCGATGCAACTTTGATCGTGCTGACGAGGTTCAAGCTCAAGGCCACAAACCCTCTCTGGAAGGACTACGAGGCGCAGCTTAGACGCGCAATTGTGCTCAAGCCCCTTGAGAAGGCTGAAGTGGACGAGCTTCTGGCGGAGTTTGGCATTGTCGATACAGCGGAGAAGGAGCGCGCTTGGCTGGAGTCCTCTGGTCTTCCATACCATCTTTCGCTTTTGATCGATGAGCTCGATAGTGGCGGGCGTAGTTCTACCAGCTTGAAGGAGCTACACCAACGCGTCGTCATGTGGATGAGTCCGCGCGAGGTCTCTTGGCTACACCAGGTTCTCTACATGGATGATCTGCAGGTAGAAGCGCTGGAGCAGGTCTTTGGTAGTGAGCAAGAAGCAAGGGACGTTCGTGACTGGTTCGAAAGTGAAGGCTCAATCCTTGATCAATCTTCCCAGAAGCTGAGAATGCTTCCGTTCGTTCGATCACGTCTTTGTGAGTATCTGGAGAGCCGCGACCGAAGGAAGACAAAGGAGCTGAAGGCCCGTGCGGATGCGGTTTTCCTGGCAGATTGATCTCTGTTTTTGATCCGGGAAGATATCTCACCTTCATGTCATCGAGTGAGAGAGCAACTTGCCTCAAAGCAACAACCGGCCGCCCGTGCAATGAGGGGTTGAATACCCGCTCGCAAGATGCGTTGAAGTCCTTCCATCAGTAAGGTAAAGCATAAGGGATGCTCTGAACAAATATGAGGAAGATTTCATGGTAGTGCCGGCCGCTAGCCATGAGATGAAGAGTGACGGTCGATCATGCAACTGACGTACGGTGACGCGGAGGGCCTGGGCCAGCGCAAGCAAACCCGGCGTGAGCGGTTCCTTGCTGAGATGGACCAGGTCGTGCCGTGGAAGCGCCTGCTGGCACTGATCGAGCCGGACTACCCGAAGACGGGTCGTCGCGGCCGCCAGCCGTATCCTTTGGCGACAATGCTGCGTGTACATTTCCTGCAACAGTGGTACGCGCTCAGCGATCCGTCCATGGAGGAGGCACTGTATGACACGGCGGTGATGCGCCGTTTCGCCGGGATCAACGGCTTGGCCCGTGTTCCTGATGAGACCACGACCCTCAACTTCCGCAGACTGCTTGAGACACATGGGCTGGCGTCAGAACTGCTTAGCGCAGTGAACGCCCATTTGCAGCGCAAAGGCATGAGCCTGGGTGCGGGAACGATCGTGGACGCCACCATCATACACGCGCCAAGTTCAACAAATAACGCGGACAAGTCGCGCAATCCGGAGATGCATCAGACCCGGAAAGGCAACCAGTGGTACTTCGGCATGAAGGCGCATATCGGGGTCGATGAGTTCTCCGGACTGGTTCGCCATGCGAAGTGCACGGCGGCCAACGTCGGCCACGTAACGGTCACCCACGCGCGGCTACACGGCAAGGAGGCGTGCATCCTCGGCGACAGCGGCTACACAGGCACAGACTCGCGACCCGAACTGAAGGACTGTAAAGCCGCGTTCCTGATTGCAAAGAAGCGCGGCAAAGTGAAGACAATCAGGAACGCGAGGGAGCGGCGCTACCAGGAGCGCTGGGAAACCTGGAAAGCCAGCCTGCGGGCGAAGGTCGAGCACGCCTTCAGAGTCATCAAGCGCCAGTTCGGATACACCAAGGTTCGCTATCGCGGCTTGGTGAAGAACGCCGCTCAGGTGCTGACCCTGTTTGCCCTGTGTGATCTGTGGATGGCACGCCGGCAGCTGATGCCGGCCCAGGGATAAATCTGCCTGGAGGTTCCGAAAAGGAACCTCAAAACCACTTTTCAGGTATCAGTTTCCTCGCCCGCCGCGGTGCTCCGTACCGCGACTCGTGGAAATAGAGGTCCGGGCGAACTGTTCAGAGCATCCTCAAGTGAATGCAAATTGCGAGGCTATATGCATGGTCGGGACTAGCAGCATGCAGCAACCGGTGATTGCAGAGCTGAGCTTAGGCGTGCAGGTAGCGTCGCTTCTTCTCAGAGCCCCGTGACGAGAGCCGGTGAATTCACCCGAACGATCAGCCGTCGGCCAAGAACTCGGCACGCGCTGCCTTCAGCACACTGGCCGAGTCGCTGACTAGGACCTCCGCTGGAGCGGCACCATCGAGCAGCGCGTGGGGAGACAGCAGCCACTCGACCTCGCCCCAACCGGTGGTTCGACGCAGCCCGTCCGGCTCGCACGCGAACCTCCTATCACCGCGCAACGTCATCAAGATTTCGGCAAGATGATCAGGTGGTTGGCCATTGGCATCAAACTGCCAAGTCGGGTAGCGATAGCTGGATACGGGGTTCGCGATGTAGACACGTAGCAAGCAGCCGGTGCGCCGCAACTGACCTACGCGACAGCTACCGGTGCTCACCGGCAAGCCGAGTCCGGCGGCGACTTCGCCCGCACTAAGCCATTGAGCGGCTAGCGCCTCCCGCTCCACAGCAGCGCATCGCAGGATCTGCGGAACTGGCGTCAGGGACTGAGCGCCGCTCCCGAGAGGAATCGCCATAGGCTCGCGCATCAGCGGTCGCCGCTTCTCAAGAGGACCTTGGCGGAGCTGTTGCTGCGTTGACTCGTTCAATTAAACGTCGAGACGCAATCAAGAGCCCATCATCGCCTGGAGGATATGGGGATGCAAAAAGCGGAATCTGAACCCACAAGTGCTCCTGTCCCGGATGGACATACGGTCCATGGTCATCGAGTAGCAACGCTTTCCCAAGGCGCGGCTCGACGAGCCGCAGGTCCTTGGTCTTCCCCGCCCATTGAACGTAGTTGAGACTCGCAAACCAGATAGGAGCACTTCCTTCGCGGCCAAGTAGTTCAGCGATGGCGCGAAAGCGATCCTCCGGCACGGTAGTGAACATCACCAACTGATTGAACTGCGATTGGACGTTTAAAAGGAACCTGTGGAGACCAGGCCTTGGAATCTGACTGATCGCATTGGATATGAGTGTTCCTTCTAGATCCAACGCCAGCACGGTCGGCTTCATATGCTACCTCTGCCTTTAGCACACGATTGTACTTTGCGCGCGCAACCGGTCACTGTCTATTCCGTGAGCCTACTGGTACGCAGCTGCTGGCCCGGCGTGAGCCTACTGGTACGCTGCTATCGGCTCCCCGTGAGCCTACTGGTACTTCTTGAATCTAGGCGAAAAGAAGATCATCTTTAGCGTTAGCGCGGCCCATCTGAATAATGTAGGAGGGTCGTTACACCAACTCGAAATCCACAGCACAAGCGTCGACCAGCGCATAGGTCGTTGCTTGCTCACTCCTCGCAATGAGGTTTAGAAAGTGTTTAGAACCAGCCATACCCACCCTCTACATATTGCCACGCTCAACGTCGGCACTAGCGACGGGGCAATAGGCATAACGTTCGCTCCTGGCAAGTATCAAGAGTCCGCTATGACCGGCGCGTGGAATCGAGACTTAGAATTGGATCTGCGCACAATTCGTGAGTGGGGGGCGACCTACCTAGTGTCCCTACTTGAGCCATGGGAATTCGATGAACTCAGGATCGCTGCACTACCCGAACGAGCAATAGCCTTAGGTCTCCGATGGTTTGGCCTACCGATCGTAGATGGTGCAGGCCCGGCGGATGCCTTTCTTGATGAATGGCGAAAGGTGGGGCCTGCACTCTGCGAGAAAATACTGTGTGGGGGTCGAGCCGTGGTGCACTGCAAGGGCGGCCTGGGACGAGCGGGAACCGTAGCCTGCCTATTGCTACTGGACACTGGAGCCGCTAAATCTGCAGAACAAGCCATGCACATGGTTCGTCAGGTCAGGCCCGGAGCAATTGAGACGAATGAGCAAGAACAGTTCATCCGCAGCTGGTCCAAATCTGGAACCTCGCATGGGTCCGAGTAATTGGTATTCGTTGAGGCCAGGTTAGCTCTTTTTGGAGGAAAAGGACCCAATACTGCCAGGTGGCCGACCGCCAGAATCGGTCCCCCTCACCGATGGCAAGGGAGAGTTCAGGTAGTCAGCATCTAGGCCTCGCAGGCTCGCGTTGTACGACCATCTTACGAACTGCTCCAGTAGGCAGTTATTCTCGCGATAGACGCGTTCTAGTTCCGCCTCCAGCCGTAGAATTCGGTCCATAGCAATCTGCATTTCAGGGACAGCCTCGACCTTCCGCAGATGCCCCCTTTTTGCGGCTAACCCCGCCTTACGCTGTTCGAAGGCTTGCTGAATCCGAGTGTGCTTATGCAACGCTTGCCGCGTATACCGCGTAAAGAGGTGCCGCTCCACCGCGTCCAGCAGAGATTGCCAAGTCAAACGACCTGACCAGCCGTCAAGAATTCCGACAATTCTAGCGATATCTTCATCACTGAGATTCTTTGCCCTTCTCATGAAGTGGTCCCTCGCACTTCGATCGCCCATTCCATTGGCACCTGCTCTTTGTCACGTTGATCCAACAACCGGCGGGCATCCACTGCCTGCCGAACCCGAGAGGCCGGACGAATGTGAGTCAAGCGGATTAGCGCACCTGGTGGAACTTGCGGATCGTCCAGAATTGCAACAAGCTCCGACAGTCTTGATAGCGTCAGCCTTTGATGTTCAACCCAACGCGACGCGCCACATATCCCTTCAGCGTCCGCAGCTTCTGCCTCAGCTAAAAGACTACTGGTTTCGGCAAGTTTGGCACGCGTATTTGCATCACCGATTTCGTCGCCCTTGATACACACCTGCTCGTTGCAATTCGTACAGTCACGGTGCAGGGCGCAGGGCGACATGACGAAGTCGTGCACGCAGACTCCGAAATCGGTTGTGTGGGCGGCTTGGATGCCCATTTCCGTGAACTTCTCTCGAGGAATTAGGCTAACCCGGACCTGCGGCCGCGGCTCAGCCGCCAGTTCAGTCACCGACTCGCGCTGCCTTTCCTGCCGCAGCCCCACAAGCCGCGCCTGAACATCGCGATCAGAGACATGGTTGTATGAGTCATTCTGACGAACGTCATTCCGACCCGACCACTTTGCGATGTCGAGTTCACTCATGCCACCGGCCTGAGCCAAGGTATTCAGATAGTGTCTGAATTGGTGAGTACGAATGACGATTGGAGATCCGTCTGAATCGAAGTAGCCCAGATGATCGAAGACGGACTTAAATCCGTGCTCTGTACGACCACCAAGACCAGTAGAGATAAAGCTCTGATCTGGCGCCTCGATGACGCAACGTAACGTCCGCTTGGTCCGATGCAACTCATTACGCCGAACTACGCAAAGCGCTTCGCTGTACCGCAGATCAGAATCGACGTCCAACCAAGGGAACCCTCTGGGCAGGAAGCTGATGACAGAGGCCTCAACATCCGAGAACTTGACTACGATTCTGCCGCGACGCTTCTCGACAGGCACGCCATTACCCAAGCACCACGCCCTAGTGCTCGCGGGCGACACCGATTCTGCAAAAAGGACTTCGCCGAGCTCTGCAATTGACAAGTCACAGCCGCGCAGATGCTCGAGATGTGATGGGAGGAACATCGTCTTGGGATCACGTTCGTACCAGCGCGCCACGCGACGCGCCTCTGCTGATAGATCATTGAGTCTTCTCACGGCCTCGCGCACGACCGAACTCATAGATGGGACAACCCACTTGACCATGGGGTCTGCACCCTTGGAAGGCCAGAACCGCAGCCCATATGCCGGCGACGCATCCGGACGAGCTGTTGTGACCTCAGGCTCCGCTCTAAGCAGCAAAACCTCATTCACCCGATCCGGGGCTGAGCACATGATCCCCGCCGCCGACGTTATAAACAGATCAGCAGGCTCGCTCGCTGCGCGAAAGGCCAGCGCCAGGCATTCCAACGAGCGGGGGCTGGGAAGCTTAGCCTGCCGGGCAGCCTCAAACTCGTCTCCTACCCTACCGTTCGCCTCCGTCGGGCGAGGTATGGAATTGAACCAGCGCAATGGGACCGCCGCTAAGCGGTTGTCATCAATGAACGAAGCAAGCATCTCCAATTGCGAACCGACTCGATAGCCCGCAGATGGGCTGAACTTAGCCCGGATGAGTAAAGCCGCCCTATTGAAGGTCGCCGCAGTGACTGAAGCAACATTAGAAGCCCCTTGATCTTCCAGTGCAGCTGCCAACGCTCGCAGGGAGGCGAGCCGAAACCCTATACACTTCGTTGGGCGCATACCATGCTGATATCGAAGGTAGGACTTGGCGAACGAACCAAAGGGCTCGGGCATCGGGCGTGGCACACGCTCGTTAACTGAATCCCATGAGCTAAAAATAGCGCGAAACGCGCCTCGCCTAGCTTTGATCCTGACAGAATCCGCGATCTCCCATGCCATATCCTCGAAGGCGAGCTCGGCACCAAAGATGGTCAACTCATTCCGGCACAGAGCAATAAACGCAGAGACATTCCCCTCGGCATTTAGCTCACTACGCGGCTGAAAAAGAACTACTTTAGCCACAGGTTCTAGCTCCACCGAGTGAGCAACGACGCACCTTAGCCTGGCGACATTCCTCTATCACGGCCGCAACTGCGAATATGGTTCGGTCGTTGATGGAAGCGATGCGCTTATCAGAATCCCTGAGTTGCTTTTCACGCTGGTCAAGCAGGTGCTGTAGTACCGCCTCATGTGGCCCATCCATCCAAGCCTCGAAGCTGGAGCAGGTGTAACAGGCGATCGGAGCATTG
This sequence comes from Stenotrophomonas maltophilia, assembly GCF_004920835.1. GTDB lineage: Bacteria > Pseudomonadota > Gammaproteobacteria > Xanthomonadales > Xanthomonadaceae > Stenotrophomonas > Stenotrophomonas maltophilia_AQ. The sequence continues at coordinate 96,584 of NZ_QFHO01000008.1, read as the reverse complement.
AATCCGCAGAATCCGTGTGTTCCACAATCGCCCATAGGGGAACCGCTTCGATCAATACGCAGATCGATTACGCGCTTCGACGTATTCTCGCCCAATCCCTCCACAAGCGTTCCCGCGAACGCTTGGGCCAATGGAGCCATCTCCATAGCAATGGCACGATCAATGCGCTCGATGATTGCAGGCGAACTGGCCGAGTAAACGCCAACATTCTGGGTGTCTGTGTGATCGAGAAGTCGGGCGATGACCAAAGGACTGTACCCCTCTTCACCAGCTCGCGTTCCGATCGTTCTCCTGAATCGGACACCGCTAATGCTCATCGCCTTACCCGTGCGCTCGGAGACCACTGACAGGCCTTCGAGAACGGTCGTAATCGTCCGGCCAATCATGACGGCAGTCCGATGGAATTCAAATCCCTGGGCGCCCGCCTTCGAGCGCACGGAGGGAAACAGAGGGGCTTGCCCTGCATCGCCTAGGATCGAACAGAAGCGTGCGCGAACGCTCTCAGCGTACGAACTGACATGCTCACCAAACTGCTCGACAAGCGGGCGCTCTACGAACTGAGCACGCGAAAACTTTGCACCTTTCTTAGCGCTTGGCATCTGAATGGAATACTTCAGCATCCCATCAGCATCTGTTTCCACCCTAACATCGCAGACCTTTAAGGACGCGTACTGCTTGCTACGCTGACCCAATAGGATGAAAAGCCACGCAAGGGTGAAATCTGCTGTAGACACATCACCTTTTGCATATGCTTGATTGAGCGCTGATTGCAGCGCTTCTTCTTCGACATGGGTAAAAGGACCATCATGTGGATCCCATGTAAGTATAGACACACCCTTGTCATTGCCCTTGAGCCGCAATTGTTTGAGAAGCAACTCTACGTCTTCACCGACCCCTGGGTAGCCCAGCTGGACCCATTTGCGGAGAAGCCCCGCGAAGGACCCCAAGTACCATTCCGTCGACTGATGGAGGCCTGCACGGTAGTTCAGCAAATCTACGGCTGTGATGCTGGGAATTTCCTTAGGCGTAGCACGCAGGAAGTGCTGTAGCCTTTGAAACATATTCTTTAGATGATCGGGAGAGCGATTCTCTGCATACCACGTCAATACGGACTTGGCGCCATTACGCAGCACTGGCGAAGCGTTTTGCAGCTGATTGAAGTCTAGATGGATGCTATTGACACCATCGCGGTATGCCCAGATATCGGCGCTTGGATCGAACTCGATGCCCGACTTAGTGCGACTGCCTACCCATACAGTGAGTGCACGCGCCTCGCTAGCTTCTTCCTGATATCCGGGGTCATGTTTCACCTGCTCCTCCTCACTGGGCGGCTAAAGGACTTGGCTTGCATCTCCAGCGACGCTTCATTGCTTTTTCGCTGCACGTGCCTTTTCGTGTAGTGCGAAGCCATCTTCGACCTGGGCGACCAGCCCATCGTCTGGGTCCGCATTCTTTCTTCGTCTTCTGCAGCCACACCTTGGCTATCCATGAGATCAGAGAAGTCGTCGTTCCAGGTGTGCCTCAATACATGTGGGGAGAGGTCATCAGGAAGACCGGGGACCTTGCTACGCAGCTCCCTGAATAGTTTGTTGAGCGCCGGCTTTGACAGCGGCTGGCCTGTTCCCGTCGCCACGAAGAGATAGGGATGGCGGCGCGCACCTTTGATCTTTGCTCGTTCTCCCATAATGTAACCTTTGATCAAGTCCGCCAGATCAGGACCTAGTGCAAGTAAGCGACCTCGCGTTTTAACAAGCGGCGCGCTGTTTCGCGGCTCTTCTGGATTGCCGGGCCGCCGAACGATCGTCACTTCCCCTGTCCGAATGTTGACGTCACTGGCGTAGGTAGCAAGCAGCTCGCCGTTGCGAACGCCCAGAAGGAGTAGCCAGAGGAAGATGAGTTGGTTACGAACCCTGACGTGCCTGTTCTTCCAGGGGTTGTCCGCACTGTCGGGATCAATGACCTCGAGGATTCGTGCACGGACTTCCGCGTCTACCCCCTGACGGCTAGCCTGCGCGGACTGGCGGCTGGGCATTCTGGCATTGACAAGGCCTACGAATGTTTGAGTGGCCTCAAGCAAGCTCTGGCTGTGAGGATGTCCCACTTCTAGCTTCAGGCGCCGACCTGCTGTCAGCCAAGAGATGTAGTCCCGAATGTATGCCATACGGGTTCCCTTCGTGTTGGCGCTCACCTGTGCTGGCGCCTTCACCGTGGGGCGCATTCGGGCCTGTTCCAGTGTTACGACCCTAGACACTACTGCTCGGGCTGACTCATCCATCTGGCTCAGAGCGTCCAGTTCATCTTGCCGCAAACCAACCAGCTTGGTGAGCAGCTCCACCTCTCCTAGGGTAAAGAGCCGACCGTCATTGATTCGATCGTGAATGTCTATACCGAGATGACGAAACACTTGATGGGCAATCATCACAGCCCGGGCCGCGTGCTCGAGCGTGTTCGTGGCCAGGCCAGCTGCCCGGAGCTCGGTAACCAGAAATAGGTTTGGATGCCAGAGGGGGGATCCCGACTCCTTGCACAGAAGCATCGGAAGTCGCTCTCCAGACTCAAACCGAACTGTTTTCACCCTATAGCCTGCGGCCATGTTGACGTTTCCGAAAGGTAGTCGGTAAGCCAGGAAATCGGCAGCCATCGGAAAACGTTAACAACAAAAAAAGGCCCTTGGCAAATGCGCCAAGGGCCCTTGTTAACAGATATTAGAAGGTATCCTCTAGAACGGAATATCGTCATCAGCGAAGTCGTCCATCGGCGGCGCCTGCTGCGGCTGCGGGCGCTGGTTGCCACCCTGGTTGCCGTAGCCGCCGCCCTGGTTGCCGCCCTGGTTGCCATAGCCACCACCCTGGCCTCCGCGCTGGCCACCGCCGCCGCCGCCGCCGTACTCCTGGCGCGGCGCCTGCTGGCGCTGCGGGCGCTCACCGCCGCCGTAATTGCCGCCACCACCACCGCCGCCTTCACCGCGGCCGCCCAGCATCTGCATCTCGTCGGCGATGATGTCGGTGGAGTACTTCTCCACACCGTCCTGGCCGGTGTACTTGTCGTAGCGCAGGCTGCCTTCGACATACACCGAGCTGCCCTTGCGCAGGTACTCGCCGGCGATTTCGCCGAGCTTGCCGAAGAACACCACGCGGTGCCATTCGGTACGTTCCTGCTGGTTGCCATCCTTGTCCTTGCGGACGCTGGTGGTGGCCAGGCTGATGCGGGTGATCGCCATGCCACCCTGGGTGTACTTCACGTCCGGGTCGTTGCCAAGGTTGCCGACCAGGATGACTTTGTTGATGCCGCGCGCCATAGGTAAGTGATTCCATTGTCCGGGGGCTGGTGCCTGTCATAGCACACAGCCGGAGTTGCCGATACCCGGCCGCCCATGGGTGGGCACTGCCAGAAACCCGGCATTCTATCATCGAGCCCCAGCCCACCGGGCTTGCCGCTGTTCCCCCGACCGCCAGAGTGGCGGCCGGGGCGGACGTTCACCCTTCCCGGATCAGGCCGCCTGCGACGGCACGCCGCCCAGGGTCACCTTGTCACGCCGGCCGGTGGCCGGATCGGTCCGGTGCATGGACAGGCTGCGCCCCGCGAACGGCCCGGTCAGCAGATCGCCCAGCATGGCCTCGGCCAGGCCGTTGCCGGGCTGGGCGAAGGGGGTGATGAACTCGATCAGCCACAGGCGATCGCCACTGTTCCAGTCGTCCAGTTCCAGCCGCTCGCCCTGCTCCAGCTTCTGCTCGGCCTGCTCGGACAGGTTCGCCCAGATCGCAACGCCCAGCGGCAGCTGCTCCAGCGCCTGCTGGGTCAACCCGGCGAAGGCCGCACCGGCTTCCTGCATGCCCGGCAGCGGCGGCAGTGTGCCGAAACGGAACACCCGGAACTGCTCCTTCAGCAGCGGCGGCATGAACGACCATTCCAGGTCCTTGAGCTGCATCTCACGGTGCAGCGGCGATTGCGAAAGCAGCCAGACGATCTGGCCCAGAGCCTCGGCAACAGTGCGCGGTGCCCCTTCGGCGGCGGCGGTGTCTGTCGTGGAAGTGATCATGAACGGGAAATCCTGTAGTCGGGAATGGCGGTCAACAGTTCCATGGTGGCCGGATCGCGCGCGGCCGTGCTGATGCCCTGGGCATAGGGCTGGGCGTCGAACGTGGACATCGCTTCGATCATCTGGAAGCGCTTCTTCTGCGCCAGCGCCAGATTGTCATGCAAGGCTGAGCGCTGTGTAGCCGGGCCGGACGGAATGCTTTCGTCGATGGGGGCACGCTGTTCCGACCGAGCCGATTGCTGCATACGCTCGGCGGCGGTGGGCTCAACGCCACCGAAGCGATCCCGGGATTCTGCCGCCGCCAGTTCCGCCGGGGCCTGCGACAGGTCAGCTGCAGGCGCTAAGCGTGGATCGCCGCCTCGGCGGTTGACCCGGCCGGAGGCGGCATCACCGCTGCCCAGGTCACGTCCGCCCTTGCCGGCGCCACCGTTGAGATTCAAGCCGTCCCCGCCAGCGTCCTCCTCCCGCTCTCCAAATGCGAAGAACATGTCCGACAAGGCCGCCTGGGTGCCATCGGTACGGGTGTACTGACCGTTGGCGTAGGTGGTGTTGTCCGGCGATGTACCGGGCATCTGCCCGGTGCGGCGCGCATCAAGATTGATCGACGCCACGCCCGCCTGTTGCAACGTCAACAGTTCACCGATCTGGCTGATGCCATCGCGGTTCGCGTCGCGCCAGACCTGGAACTCTGCAAAGCGAGCGTCGTTGGCATCCAGGCGCCGGTCACCATTGCTGTCATAGGCAGCCAGGCCTTCAAGGTCGGAATGGGCCCCCTCCAGATCCATCGTGAACGAGATTTCGGCGCCGGAATCGATCGTGCCGTTGCGGTTGCGGTCCAGGACAAGCAGGCCATCGTGTGGCCCGACCCAGCCTGTCAGGTCACGCACGCCATCACCATTCATGTCGAAGCGTGTGGCGCTTTGCGCCCAGCCCACGGTCTCGACGCCGTCGCCATCCAAATCAAGTACGACTGGGCCCAGGCGCCCGCCCCACTGGTTGACGACAAACTTCAAAGGATCACTCCACAGGCCGGCGCTGTCCTGCGACTGGACCACGATCTCATACCAGGTATCGTAATTGACCTCCTGGAAGTAGCCAGCCCCACTTCCGCGTGGATCCCCCCAATCTCCCGAGGTCTCCGTGCGCAGTCCACCTCGGGCAACAATGCGCTGGAGAAAGATATTGTCCGAGTAGGCCGCAAGGAACCCATCACCCGAGATGGCCCGCGTGGTGGTTCCCCCATCGAAGGTGTAGGTGTCCCCGGAATAGGTGTCCCAATACTGGCCCGACGTTCCGACAAACTCAACGGCACTGGTGACAACCAGGCGTGCGAAGAAGTCCTCGGGGTCACTGGCGGACACCACTTGGACAAAGTTCCCATCCTGCCAGGTCGCAATCGTCGGACGCTCATTGACGTTCTGCACATTGATCGTCACCCAGGTGGTGCTCGACAATCCGCCACGATCGGTGACCGTCACCTGGATCTGGTGGCTCTGTGCGGATTCATAGTCCAGCTGCCCGTGCAATGCGATCTGCCCGGTGGTGGCATTGATGCCGAACAGATTGCTGGCGCCGCCGGTAATGGCAAAACGGTGGTCGCGGTTGTACCACTGGCTGTCGGGGTCGGACCAGTTGGTGAACTGGAACACGGTCTGCCCTGCGCCCGGCGACGATTCAGCCAGCGTCAGGCTCTGGCCCCAGGTTGTCGGCGCTTCATTGACGTCTTCGATGCGTACCGTGATCTCGCGGTTGCCCGACACCAGCGCGCCGTCTGTCGCACGCACCGTGACGTTGTAGTACGCCTCCAGCTGGCCGTCGCCATCGCCGTCGATCAGCTGCAGGTACGGCGCCACGGCCTCGAAATCGAAGCTGCTGACGTTGTACTTCAGCTGGTTTCCGGAAATGACGAACCAGGCAAACGGGTCGTTGATGATCTGGTACGAGGGCGCGGTTCCGTCCGGATCAGACGAGGACAGCGTGGCTACCACCTGCCCGGACACGCCGGTGTTCTCGGAGGTGAGGGCCACGTGCTGCACGACGTCCGGCGTTCGTGGTGCTTCGTTGACGTTGGACACGCCCACTTGGAACACTTGGTCGCGGGTCGCGCCGTGGGTGTCGGTCACCCTCACTGTAATTGCATGCGAAGTGGCTGCCTCGTAGTCCAGCAGCCCACCATTGGCGACGCTCAGTACACCAGCAGCAGTGATGGCAAAGCGGCCGCCGGCATTGTTGACCAGGGTGAAGGTCAGGCCGTCGGTGGCATCCTGGTCCTGGCCGCTGAACCTGCCGACCTCGGTGCCGTTGCCCGTGTTCTCGGCAATGCTGAGCGAGCGGTCGGCAGTGATACCATGAGGCGCGTCGTTGACGTCCTCCAGGCGCACGGTAATGGTGCGCGCACCTGCCGAGGTCAATCCACCGGATACCGCTTTCACCGACACCGAGTACACCACCTCCTGGCGGCCATCGCTGTCAGCATCGCTCAGTGTCATGCCGGCGGCCTTCAGCGCCTCGAAATCCAGCACCAGGCCGTCACGGAACTTCAGCTGGTTACCGACCAGAGTGAACCAGCCGCGCGAGTCTCCCTCCAGCACATAGCTGTAGCTGCCATTGCCGCCGCTGGAAGCCAGGTTGGCAATCACCACACCGCCCAACGCGGCATTTTCGGCAGCGATGGCCACCGGCTGGCTGGACACGGTCGGTATCGCCGGAGCTTCATCGACGTTGGTCACCGCCACGGTGAAGGTCTTGTCGCGGGTGAGGCCACCGGCGTCGGTCACGCGCACCACGATCTGATGCGATGTGTTGGTCTCGTAGTCGAGCAGGCTGGCATTGGCCACCGTCAGTACACCCGCCGCGGAAATCGCAAAGCGGCCACCGGCATTGTCGGTCAGGCTGAAGGTGAAGCCATCGTTGTCCGCGTCGACGCGGGCGAAGTTGCCCAGCACCGTGCCATTGGCCACCGGCGCATCCGCCGTGGATTCGACCGTGCTCAACGCGCGGTCGACCGTGATGTCGGTCGGACGCGCGTTGATGGAGACCGACAGGGTCTGCGTCTTGCTGCTGGTCAGGCCGGTGGCGGTCTCCTTGGCGATGGCGGTCACGGTCAGCGCCGCAGTGCCGGTCAGATCGGCCGACCACGTGGCCGGGCCGACCAGCGCTAGGCCGGCCAGCTGCGCCGGCGTCAGCGACCACACGCCGTTGCCCAGGTTCGTTCCCTTGTTCAGGGTCAGCCCGGTCGGAAGGTTGGAGATGCGGATCTCCAGGGTCTCCGAACCATCGGTATCGGACAACGCAGCCTGCACATCCAGGGCCAGCGTGCCACCGTCGAGGGTCGTACCGACCTGCACCGCGCGGCTGATCACCGGCGCATCGACCACCGGTTTCACGTCGAGGAAGAACACCCGCTCGGTCACCAGGCCACCCGCATCGGTGGCGACCAGCTTGATCGCTACCCGTCCGCTGGCATTGCCCTTCGGCACCAGGGTCACCGTCCGCTCGCCGTTGGCACCGGCGGTGATGGTCGGCGCGTTCATCCAGGCCACAGTGGAACTGAGATCGGTAGCGTCCAGTACGAACGCCTGTACGGTCACGCCGGATGCGGGGGTCAGGTCATCGCCCACGGTGAACTGCACGGCAACCTGTCCATCTTCGTTGATCGACTGGTCCGCCACGACGCTGACCGAGGGCAGACCGTTGCCATCCCAGTGGTGCCGCCATTGGTTCTCGAAGGACGCATCAGCATGCAGGGCCTGGTAAGCGGCTACCGTGGCGGGCTTGGTCCGGCCGGCCATCAGCGTGACCAGCGCCTCGGCGTTGATGGTACTGCTGGCATGCTCGCCGGCCAGGATGAAATCGATCTTGTAGTTGGCGCGGTCATTGGCGCTGGTCGTGGTGTACCAGCCCTTGATCGTGGTCACCACGCTGGTACCGATCACCGAGATCACCAGATCATCGCCGGTGCGGCTGAACCACAGATCATTCCGACTGATGTCGCGGTAGCCGATGACGTCGATGTCGTCGCCACTGGAATCGTAATTGCGGATCTCATCCGCACCCGAATCGCGATCGATCAGATAGACGTCACTGTCATCGCCACCGATCAGGATGTCGCTGCCGGCGCCGCCATACAGCGTATCGTTGCCGGCCTGCGCATCCAGCAGATCATCACCGTCACCACCATAGAGCGTGTCATTGCCGGCCCCCCCGTAGAGCGTGTCATTGCCGGCACCGCCCTCGATGTAGTCATCACCCGCGCTACCGGTGATGGTGTCGTTGAATGCACTGCCGATGATCCGCTCGAATGCATCTTCAAGCACGTCACCGGCCGCTGCGCCGCCATGGGTTCCCGTCGCCAGGTTCAGCACCACGCCGGCCGTTGCCGAAGCATAGGTCAGCGTATCGACACCGGACCCGCCGGAGAGTGTGTCAGCACCAGCGCCACCCTCAAGAAGGTCGTCGCCATCGCCACCGCGCAGGATGTCGTTGCCGAGGCCTCCCTTCAGCGTGTCATTGCCGATGCCACCTTCCAGCAGATCGTTGCCGGCACCGCCATCGAGAATGTCGTTGCCTGCATCGCCATACAGACGGTCATCGCCGTCTTCGCCGTACAGGTTGTCATCGCCGTCACCGCCACGCAGTTCGTCGATGCCCGCACCACCGTACAGGGTATCGCGACCGAGCTCGCCCCACAGTTTGTCGTCGCCGGCATCACCGCGCAGGGTGTCATCGCCATCGCCACCGTACAGATCGTCATTGCCACCGCCACCATTGATGGTGTCGTTGCCGCCCAACCCCTGGATCACGTCGCGGTTGGCCTGGCCGACCAGCGTTTCACCGGCTGCGGTGCCATACAGATAGTCGTCGCGGTTGACGACCGTGAACACCAGCTGCTTGCTGACACTCAGTCCAGCGCCGCCACGATCGGTTGCCGTGACTGTCACCGTCACCGTACTTCCCGCTTCATAGTCGACGATCGCGCCAGCCTTCAGGCGCAACTGGTTACCGTTGACGATCTCGAAACGGCTGTCCGAAACGCTGTAGGCCATGGTGGCGAAGTCGCTACCCGCCACGGTGTCCGGATCGGTGGCCGACAGCGTCCCCAGCAGGATCGCGGGCAGCGTGGTGCCGGTGGCCACCCGATCGGTTTCGTTGAAGCTGGTGGTTGTGGCCGCGAATGCCACCGCGGTCGGTGCTTCGTTTTCGTCTTCGATGGCATAGGTGAAGCTGAGGGTTCCGGCCGAGGCCAGCTCGCCGTCGAATGCCCTGACACTGGCGGTCAGCAGCACTTCCTTGATGCCATCGCCATCGAGGTCGACCAGAGTCGCGCCCTGCGCTGTCGCCAACGCCTCGAAGTCGATCGCAACGCCCGAACGCACGCGCACCTGTTTGCCCACCACCTCCAACAGGCCGCCCGGGTTGGTCACCAGCTGCAGGGTAGGCGTCGTGGTGTCGGGATCGCCAATCACGAAGGTGCCCACCACCGTGCCGGCCCCGGTCTTCTCGCCGGCCAGAACCGGTGCGGTGTTCGGCGGGCGGGTCGGCGTGAACGGCGCCTCGTTGATGTTGCGCACGTCGATCGTGAAATCCTTTTCGAACCACGCGCCGGCGCCGTCGGTCACGCGTACGCGGATGGTGTGCGCGGTGCCGGTCTCATAGTCCAGCTTGGTGCCATCGCGGACGCTGAGCGTGCCATCGGCCGCAATCCTGAAGCGGCCACCGCCGTCATTGATGAGGGTGAAGGTGGCCGTATCCTCTGCACCGTCCCGGTCGACATGGCCGAAGCGGCCCAACGACAGGTTGTTGGCGGCGTTCTCGTCCACCGCCAGCGGACCCGGGGCGAGGATGTCGCTGGGCACGTCATTGACCGAACGCACCACCAGGTCCACCACCTGGTCGGCGGTATTGCCGTCGGCATCGGTGACCCTGACCACGAAGCGGTCGGTGCCGTGGCGATCGGCTGCGGGGGTATACACCCAGGCACCGGTGGCTGCGTCGAGTGCAACGCTGCCCATCGTCGGCCCCTGCAGCACGGCGTAGCCGGAGATGTTGTCGTCATGATCGACGGCATTGACGTTGCCCGCCAGTGCCACGTCCTCGTCAGTCGACAGCGACTGGTTGGCCAGCTGCGGGCCGGCCTTGCCGGTGGGATGCCAATAGCGCGTCAGCTGCGCCGCAATGGCTGCCGGCAGGACGGCCGGCACCTGCGTGGAGAATTGCGCCATGGCCTGGATCAGCGGCTCGGCATGGGCCAGGAACAGCGAGCCCGCCGCTGTTGCGATCTCCCGCAGGCGACCTGCCCCGGTGTAGTAGCCGGCGATCGTAACGCTCGATCCACCGCCCAGCACGCTCACCACCAGGTCGTCACCACTGCGCTGCAACCAGACCGATTCCGGACCGGCGTCCTGCAACACCAGCCGGTTGCGACCGAGCGAATCCTCGATCCGATCCGCTCCGTCATGACCCGCGACAACATAGGTGTCGTCGCCCGCACCACCGCGCATCAGGTCGTCACCACCGTCGCCGGACAACGTGTCGTTGCCGTCTCCGCCTTCCAGCAGGTCGTCGCCTGCGCCGCCGGACAGGACATCATCGCCGGCCTCGCCGTACAACTGGTCCGCGCCCGCCTGTCCCCCCAACGTGTCGTCGCCGTCTCCGCCCCAGGCCTTGTCGTCGCCCGCGTCACCACTGATCTGATCGTTGCCCAGGCCGCCATACAGCTCATCGGCGCCGGTGCCGCCGGCCAGTACGTCCTTGCCCGCACCGCCATCCAGACGATCATCACCGTCATCGCCGGACAGCGCATCGTCGCCGTCGCCTCCCATCAGCGTATCGTTGCCGTCTCCGCCAACGAGCACGTCGTCGCCCGCCCGGCCGTCCAGCCAGTCGTTGCCCCCCAACCCGAGCAGCCGGTTGGCACGCGCGTCGCCACTGATCGTGTCACCAAAGTCAGCGGTTCCCACCACGTTCTCGACCGAGCTGACACCACCATTCAGCACGATGCTGTCACCGGTGGCGTGCCCGCCGAACAACGAGCCCGTGGCGAGATCGGCAACCAGCGCCGCGCTGGATGAGACGTAGCGGATCGTGTCTCCGTAGGCCTGCCCAGGCTGGATCGCCTGCCCCAGGCTCACACGGTCACTGCCGCCGTCCAGCACGTCCGCGCCAGCACCGCCCTCCAGCGTGTCATCGCCATCGCCACCGCTCAGCGTGTCGTTGCCGTCGCTGCCGGAAAGGACATCCTCACCCGCCCCTCCGTTGATGACGTCGGCCGCCGTACCGCCCAGGATCAGATCGTCATCGGCCGTGCCCCCCTGCGCGAGCTGGCGGAGATTGCGCAGTTCAACGGTAAGGCCATCGTTGAGCTGCGTGCGCTCAACACTGATCTGCGCGTTGCCGTCACTGCCGATCTTCACCGATCCATTCTGGGCCGCGACCACGTCCAACTGATTCTCGCCGCCGACAATGCGCAGGCGCAGATTGGACAGGCTGATGCCCTTTCCGAACGACAACAGGTCGTCGCCCGACGCGTCCTGGCGCGGCGCCTCACGCAGCAGCTGCAGGCCGTTGGCGGTGTTGCGCCAGGTCGTTCCCTGCAGGCGCCCCACCCCGTAGTTCCAGGCCGAAGCCGGCGGGATCGTGGCCTGCTGCTGCGAGAACAGGAAATCGACCTGATCGAAACTGCGGTAGGCCACCTCTCCGCTGAGGCGGTTGGTCAGGGTCAGCCGGTACGCATGCCGCCCCGCGCTATCGCCCAGGTAATCCCACGATGCCAGGTACGCGCCGGATACCTGGCCGTCCGCGCCCACCACTTCCTCCAGATCGAACGCCGCGTCCATGATCTGGTCGTCACCGTCGCCGACGTTGTACTCATACACATCGTCGCCCGCTCCACCACGCAGCAGATCGTTGCCGCCGCCACCCCGCAGGATGTTGTCGGAGGCATCACCGCCCAGGCGGTCGGCACCGCTTCCGCCGGCAAGGCCCTCGATGCCCTCATACACGTCGCCCTTGGCATGGCTGGTATTGCCGACGGTGTTGCCAAGATAGGCAACGACCGCGCTGCTGCCGGCATAGGATGCGATGTCGGTGCCCAACCCGCCAAACAGCAGATCGGCGTCGCTGCCCCCTTCCAGCGTGTCGTCGCCGCTCCCGCCGTAGAGGATGTCCGCACCGGCACCGCCCTTCAGCAGGTCCGATCCTTCATTGCCGTTGAGCAGATCATCGCCAGCACCGCCGTCGATGACATCGTCACCACCGTTGCCGGTCAGCCAGTCCTTGCCGGACGTTCCACTGATGGTGTCGTTGCCATCACTGCCGCCCAGCAGCGTCATCGCGGCAACGCCCAGGCGACCGGTGGCGGCGAACACCATGTTCTCGATGGAGCCGCCCAGCGCGTACCAGTCCTTGATCGTAAGCGTGTCTGTGGACTGCGACAGACGGCCCGCGTCGCCATCACGGCCCACGGTCAGGCGCAGATCGTTGCCGATCTGCTGCAGCAGGATGTCCTGGACGTCGATGCCCGCACCGAACTCCAGTGAATCAACGCCGGCGTTGCGCGCGATCACGCCATCCAGCGCGCCCATGTGGCGGCGCAGCACCTGTGCCTCGTCGTTCCAGTCGTTGTGGCTGATCCAGCTGGCGCCATTGAAGTACACCACGCCGTCCTTGCTGACCGTGCCATCGGCGTTGCGCACGTAGCCGTTGACGTAGCTGCCCTTCTCCCACACCAGATCCCAGTTGTCGACGTAGTCATCAAGAAGAATGTCTTCGCCATCGCCACGCTGATAGCGGAAGACATCATCGCCTTCGCCGCCCACGACCTCGTCGTTGCCGCGTCCGCCGACGACCAGATCCGAGCCGGAACCACCATATACACGGTCGTTGCCACCGTCGCCGAACACGGTGTCGTTGCCGTCGCCACCGAGCACCTGGTCGTTGCCGGAGCCGCCCATCACCCAGTCCTGGTCGCCGTCGCCGGCAACGAAATCGTCGCCGGCCCCGCCAATGCCGAAGTCATTGCCGGCCAAGCCACGGATCTCGTCATTGCCGTCACCGCCATAGATGAAGTCGGCGCCATAGGTACCGAGGATGACGTCCGATCCGGCGCTGCCGATGATGTAGGACGTCATGTCACCAATGCGGACCTCCTCACCATTGGCAAACCGCAGCCACTCCACCCGGTGGGTCGTCTCAAACCAGTCGCTGATCACCAGCTCGTCGCTGGTGGTCCTGGCACGGCCGGCCGAATCGATGAACACCAGCGAGATCACCAGGTTGTTGCCGTCCCTGCGCATGCGCAGGTTCTCGAACGCAACACCGGCGCTGAACACGATCGCATCCTCGCCGCCACGGACCGTGCCGTCGGCAAGGTAGTCGCCGCCGCCTGCCCAGCCACGTGCCAGCAGCCCCTGCTCCATCTGGCGGATGCGCCAGGCCAGCGAGTCACCGCCCTTGTTGGCCACCGACGCGCCGTCCGCCTCGTCGAAGATCACATCGCGGCCATCGCCAAATCCGAACAGGTACTGGTCCGAGCCACCGCCGCCGAACAGCGCGGCGCCATTTCCGAAGCGGTCGTCACCGGCACCACCGCTGATGATGTCGGCACCGTCGCCGCCCAGGATCCGGTCGACGCCGGCACCGCCTTCAAGCCAGTCCGCGCCACGGCCACCATAGAGGCGATCGTTGCCTGCGCCGCCGCGCAGCAGATTGCCGTTGCCGCCGTTGACGGCGATCGCCGCGGCCTCCGCTGCGGCATCGCCGGCCGCAAAGGTGATGTTGGAAACCGCGCCGGCGAACAGGACGTCGTCACCGTCCTGCCCGAGCAGCCAGTCATCCAGGCGTCCGCCGACCAGCGTGTCATTGCCGGACCCGCCGAGCAGATCATTGCCAAGGTCCCCGCCGCGGACGATATCGTCGCCGTCGCCTGCATCGATGATCGCGGCCACATCCACCTTGTGGCTGCCATTCATCGCCGCGCCGTTGACCTTGAGCGCTGCCGAAGAGGCCAGCACATTGCCTTCCAGCGAGATCTGGTCCGCCCCGCTGCTGCCGGCGATCTCATCCTTCATCGAGGTTTCGATGCTGTCGCGTATTGTTCCGGCGCGCTCATCACCGGCCATCACCGTGAACGTGCGCTCCTTGCCGTCGAGTGCCATGTAGAGATTGGCTGGCCCGATACCGATGCCGTCCACGGTGCCATCGAGGATCTCATCCATCAGCACCGAGAAACCGCCCGTCCAGTCGCTGGCGGCGCGCCGGTGCAGTCCCAGCTCGCGGGCACGTGCGAAGGTAATGGCCCAGCCTGCGGCGAAACCATCCGCCGATCCGGTCGACAGCAGGGCGTTGACCACGCTGGGATCGGCCATGTAGCGGCCATAGTCCAGGGCCACGGACAGATCGCCCACCAGCTGCGTTGAATTGAAGTCCTGTGGACGGGTGGTCGCCAGACCGTTGGACAAGGTCCGTTTGATGTAGATGTCACCGCCTGCCATCTGTGGCACCAGCGAACGCAGTGCCGCCAGGGAGCCGTAGCCGATCACCTCGGCGGCATCGCGCGTCTTGAAGACCACCGCCCCGTTGCGCCGATAGACGAAATCCTTGCCGTGGGTTCCGTATCCACCGGCAACCACGGACGCGGGATCGATCAGGCGTGAACCTGCCAGTTCCAGTACGTTGTTCAGCGTTCCGCTGACCGTCTGCGCGAAACTGATGGCCGCCATCGGGGTGGCGCCCGAGCGCTGCCAGACGCCGCTGATGGCGAACTTGCCCGAGGCCTGGTCCCAGGTCACCTCGGCGCCGGAACGCGGCTTGCCCCCGAACATCGATCCGATCACGCCGCCGAAAATGTAGCCAATGAACGCACCGATGACCGCGCCGACCGGCCCGGCCATGGACCCGAATCGCGTGCCCATCGCCGCACTGGAGGCTGCGCTGGCGGCGCCAACCATGGCACCGATGGACGCCCCCAGCGACGCGCCGATCTGCCCTGCGATGGTATCGAACTCCACCAGCTTGGAGGCCAGCTTGGTGCCCAGCCAGGTGGCCACCACCGTGCTGATGTTGAAGCTGCCCAGGTTGATGTTGCTCAGCGCTGGTACGCCGTTGGAAATGTTCTGGATGATCATCCCCAGCGCCTGCGCCGCTGCAGACTGGCCCAGCTCGCCGACCACCGTTCCCTCCAGGCCGAGGGCATGGATGAGCTCACCGGCCAGATAGGACGAAACCACGCCGGTGGCGTTGGCGCCCAGATCCAGTTCGATATCCTGGAACGCGGCATCGAATGCCTGGAACGCCGATTCGGTCACCCTCAGCTGCGCCAGCGCTTCGGCCAGATTCTCGCCAAGTGCGGAAAACACGATTGAACCGATGCTGCTGACCAGGGCGTCGTCGAACAGTACCGAACTAAGCGAGCTGCCGAAGCTTGAACCGATCGAACCGATGTTCACACCCAGATACAGCACATCGTCGGTGGTGGTCACCGTGCCATCCGCAGCGATGACGGTGTTGACCTCGATGCGGATGTTGCCGCGGGTGGTGACGTTGTCGATCTGGTCGACTTTTCCATCTCCGTTGCTGTCGATCCTCACCTGCGCGGTCTGGACATAGTCGTCCTCGTCGCTGACATCGCCGCCGGAGATCAGGAAGCGATTGTTGCCAAAGTTGCGACTGCCGCTGGTCTTCTCCTGCAGCACGCGCTCGATGCGGTCGTAGTCCCCGTCACCATCAAGATCGGTGCGGACGATCTCGATGACGTCGCCATTGATCGTCTCGCCTACGATCCTCACGCCGTCGCCCTGCGGTTCGGCGATGGTCAGGATGTAGCCGGTGGGCAGATAGCTCTGGCTCTGCCCGATGAAATCAGCCGAGGGCAGGATGAGCTCCTTGTCCGCCTTGGGCAGGAATGCGAGCGTGCCGTCGGTGCGGATGACCGCAATGTAGTCCTGTGCGGTGACCTGATGCTCCTTGTAGGCCTCGATTGACAGGGTATAGGCGGGGCCATTGTGAGCACCCACGCCTGTCACCATCACGTACTTCCCGCTCTCGGTCAGTACATAGAGATCCGGCAGGATCACAACATCGCCGAGGCGGCCACCGGCAGTCCAGGCGCCGCCCGGAACGAAATCCGATTGGCGCACATAGTGCGTGTAATGGCCCTGGATGAAGGCCTGCGCGGCCGTCGTATCCACCCCCTGACCATGCACCATCGCCATGATCATGCCGAGGCTGTCGGATGGATTCCCCACGCCAAAGCCGGCTGAACCCTTGCCAATGCCACTCATCCGGTTGATATCGAAGCCCACCGGCAGGTTGTCGCGGGTCAGGAACAGATCCATCATCTGCGTCTGCGCAAGCGCGGTTCCCAGCGAGAAGCCCGGGAAATACAGGTCGCCGAAGTTCAGTCCGATTCCCTTGGCATCTGCCAGCGCCTGTCGACCGAATGTGATGGCGTCCAACTGCTGCTGCGTTGGAATGTGCAGCGTGGCCAGGGCATCGGTAATGATGTCGCGCCAATCCACCGGGTTGGCCTGTGTTGGCCGATTGGCAACGATGAAGGAGTTGCTCGCGTCGTGATAGAGCGCCATCCCGAAATAGCCGCTCTTCTCTTCGGCGGAGGCTGAGATCACCGACCAGCCGGTGCCATCGAGCGCGACACGGATCGACATCTCGTCAAACTGCATGAGCTCGGCAATGGACGCCATCAGCGCTGCGTTGTCGCCAATCGAGGCGCTCGCGCTGGCGGTCTTCATCCGCCTGACGATCGTGGTGATGGACCGCTTCGGAACCTGGGTGATGGTGCGACCACTCATGTCAGTTCTCCACTCCATTGGGTTGAACAACAATTTCGGCACGTTGCCGGTTGGCAAAAAATGTGATCGGATTCAGGGTTGAGGTCCGCGCTCGCTCATCGCTCCCGCCCCGCTTCCTGCACACGTCTTGAAAGCGGCGACAACAGGTACTCAATGATGCGCCGATCACCGGTCTTGATTTCCGCCGTTGCTGCCAGGCCCGGTGCCAACGCGCGACGCCTCCCATCCACCTCGATCCAGGGCTGCAGCAGGCGCACGCGGGCCGGGTAGCGCAACCCTTCCTTCTCGGTCTGTACCGCATCGCGGCCCACAGTCTCGACCACGCCATCCACCACACCGTAGCGGGTGAACGGATAGGCCTCCAGCTTCACCTCCACCGGCTGCCCGTCGCGGACGAAGCCGGCATCGCGATTGGGCAGCATCGCATCGACCACCAGCTCGCCGTCATGCGGCACCAGCACCATCAGCGCATCGGCCGGCTTCACCACACCGCCGATGGTGTGCACCTGCAGCTGCTGCACCACGCCGGTCACCGGTGCGCGTAGCACCGTGTGACCGGCCTTGTCATGGGCCTTCTTCAATTCTTCGCCACGCAGCGCGCGCGCCGCTTCGGCCTCGGTCAGGGCATCCAATGCTTCGCGTGCGAACTCGCTGCGGCTCTTGCTCATCTGCTGGCTGGCCGCCAGTTGCGCTGCGGTCGCTTTGCGCTGCTCTTCGCGACGGATCGCCAGGTCCTGGCGCATGCCGACAACACGCTCCTTCACTTCGGCCACCTGCAGTCGCGGCACATAGTTGTCGCGGCTCAGTTCCTCCAGCTTGTTCAACTGATCGGTGGCCAGCGGCAGCTGCTCTTCCAACTTGGCGATCTCGGCCAGGATCATGCCGTGCTCGCCATCGCGCTGGCTACGCTCCTGCTGCAAGCCGCCCACAGTGGAATCGAACTCGCGCTGCTTGGCGGCCACCAGCGCCTGCTGGATGGCAATGATGCTGTCAGGTGCTCCCTCCGGTGCGATGAAGCGACCGGCCCGACCGGCAACGTGGTCAACCACGGCCTGCGCCCGTGCCACATCGATCTGCGCGGTCAACAGTGCCTGACGCGCCTGCTCGACTTCGGCATGGCTGACCGTCGGGTCCAGTTCGAGCAGCGGTGTGCCGGCCTTGACCGACTGTCCTTCGACCACATGGATCGCACGCACCACGCCCTGGTCCGCCGCTTGGATCACCTTCACGTTGCCGCGCGGAATGACCTTGCCTTCCGCCACGGCAACCATGTCCAGGTGGCCAAGGCACGACCAGACCAGTGCGATGGCGAGGAAGGCGATCAGCAACCAGAGAACAGTGCGGCCGATCGGGTTCGGGGGCTTTTCCAGAATTTCCAGCGCCGCCGGCAGAAAGTCGGGCGCAGCCGAGCTGCGCGGATCCGGCTGCGCACGCTCCGCGCGCAGGCTCTCGCGCAGGATGCCCAGGTGGTGCCTCAGTCCCTTCAACATGCGTGCTGTCCTTGGCTGGGCGCGCGGTGGTCAGTTCAGCGGGGCCGCCACGGCGGGCAGGCCCATCTGTTTGGTGTAGAGCAGTGAGTAACGGCCTCCCGCGCGCAGCAGATCCTCGTGCGTGCCGGTCTCGGTGATGCGGCCACGTTCGAGGGTCACGATGCGGTTGGCCTGGCGTACCGCCGACAGACGATGCGCGATGATGATCACGGTGCGGCCGGCGGACATCCGCTTGAGGTTGTCCTGGATGACTTCCTCGCTCTCCGCATCCAGCGCCGAGGTCGCCTCGTCGAAGATCAGGATCTTCGGATCGATCGCCAATGCACGCGCGATTGCCAGACGCTGCCGTTGGCCGCCGGAGAGATTGCCACCACGCTCGTCGATGCGTGTGTCGTAGGCCTCGGGCAGCTCCAGGATGAAATCGTGCGCACCAGCCAGCTTGGCCACTTCCACCACCCGGCTCATCGGCATCGCCGGGTCTGCCATGGCGATGTTCTCGCGCACGCTGCGGTTGAACAGCAGGTTTTCCTGCAGTACCACACCCACCTGCCGCCGCAGCCACGCCGGATCCACCATGGACAGATCGACACCATCCACCAGCACACGGCCACGCTCCGGGGTGTGCAGGCGCTGGATCAGCTTGGTCAGGGTCGACTTGCCGGACCCCGAGGGGCCGACCACGCCGAGGATCTCACCCGGAGCGATCTCCAGACTGACCGACGACAACACTTCCTGTCCCTCAGGCCGATAGCGGAACGACACATGCTCCAGCGCGATGCGGCCATCTACTGCCGGCAGGCTGGCACGCGAGGGTGAGCTGGCCGGTTCGGTAGGGGAGTTGAGGATGTCGCCCAGCCGCTCCACGGCAATGCGCGCCTGCTGGAAGTCCTGCGCCAACTGCGCCAGGCGCAGCACCGGTCCGGCAACCTGCCCGGCAAGCATGTTGAACGCCACCAGCTCGCCCACGGTCAGCTTGCCGTCAATCACCAGCCGCGCGCCGAAGAACAGCAGCGCCACCGTGGCCAGCTTGTGGATCAGCTGCACCGCCTGCGAACCCCAGTTGGCCAGCATGCTGGCGCGGAAGCTGGCCTGGATGTAGCCCGCCAGCTGCTTGTCCCAGCGGTTCTGCGCCTGCGGCTCGACCGCCAGCGCCTTGATGGTTTCCACACCGGTTACTGCTTCGACCAGGAACGACTGATTCTCGGCACCGCGCACGAACTTCTCATCCAGGCGGCGCCGCAGCATCGGCCCGACCACCATCACCACCACGGCGTACAGCGGCAGCGTGATCAGCACGATCAACAGCAATGCAGGGCTGTACAGCCACATCACGGCCAGGAACACGATGGCAAAGAACAGGTCCAGCACCACGGTCTGCGCCGAAGATGTGAGGAACTCGCGGATGGTCTCCAGTTCGCGCACGCGCGCCACCGAATCACCGACACGGCGCGCCTGGAAGTAGGCCAGCGGCAGATGGGTGAGGTGCGAAAACAGCTTCGAGCCCAGCTCAGCATCCACACGGCTGGTCGTATGCGAGAACAGGTAAGTGCGCAGCCCGCCCATCACCACTTCAAACACCGAAACCACCAGCAGGCCCAGGGCGAGCACTTCCAGGGTGGTGATGCCCTTGTGCACCAGTACCTTGTCGATTACCACCTGGAAGAACAGCGGCGTGATCAGTGCCATCAACTGCAGGAAGAACGAGGCTACCAGCACGTCACGCAGCAGGCGGCGATACTTCACCAGGGCAGGAATGAACCAACCGACATCGAAGCGCCTCGCGGCGCCGGCCACGCTTTCACGCGTGGTCATCAGCAACAGGCGGCCATCGAACTCCTGCGAGAACTCGCCAAGGGACAGCGTGACCGGGCGTCCGTCGGCCGCCGCGTCGAAGCACAACACGTTCTCGGCGTCGGCCTTGAGCACGAGCGTATAGCGTCCGTCGGCCAGGCAGGCGATGGCGGGCAGCGGATGATCGCGCAGCGCGGTAACCCGCGCCTGTACCACGCGTGCTTTGACGTCCATCCGCTTGGCCAGGCGCAACAGATCCTGTGTATCGATACGGCCTTCGGGGTGGCCCAGCTGGTGCCGGAGCTGGTCGGGGTCGGCAGGCCGATCCAGAAACCCCAACAGGGCGACGAAGCACGCCAGCGCGCCTCCATCGTCCACGCACAGCGACTCCTGCAGATCGATCCCTGATCCGTTGCTGCCCACGTCAACTGCCTTGTTGTCCCCTGGTGCGCGGACTCTAGGGCCATGCCATGGCAGCTGTCCATCTGCTGAATGCGCTTTTGTGCAAATCGGGTCAAAGTGACAAGTTGGTCACATTTTTTAACATCAACCCCATTCATTCAGACAGGAGCGCACCTGCAAGCAGCGGGCCAGCCTCATGGCATCATGATCGCTGCACGTTCCCTATCAGTTCCCATGACAATCAAAGGCAAAGCCACCTCCCTGGACATCGCCCACCTGGCCGGGGTCTCCCAGCCCACCGTGTCGCGGGCCCTGCGTGGCAGCCCGATGGTCAATGCCGAGACCCGCGAGCGCATCCTGCGCATCGCCCGCGAGCTGAACTACAAGGTCGACAAGAACGCCTCCAGCCTGCGCCTGCGCAATGCGGGCACGCTGGCCCTGCTGTTCTTCGAAGACCCGACCAACGACGACTCGCTGATCAACCCGTTCTTCCATTCGATGCTGGGCTCGATCACCCGCGCCTGCGCCCTGCACGGGCAGGACCTGCTGGTTTCGTTCCAGCAGCTGTCCACCGACTGGCAGGCCGATTACGAGGACAGCAACAAGGCCGACGGCATCATCCTGCTCGGCTACGGCGACTACCACGAATCGCGCGACCGCCTGCAACGGCTGGTCGAACAGGGTACGCACTTCGTGCGCTGGGGCGCCGCCCTGCCCGGCCAACCCGGCGTGTCGATCGGCAGCGACAACTTCCAGGGCGGGCACGACATCACCACCCACCTACTGCAGCAGGGCTGCCGCCGCATCGCCTTCCTCGGCCATGCTTCCAGCCACTACCCCGAATTCCAGGAACGCTACCGCGGCCATGTCGCGGCCCTGCAGGAACACGGCCTGGCTGCCGAGGCGGCGCTGCAGCACGATGCGATCACCACCGAAGCCTCCGGCCAGGAGGCCTGCCAGGCACTGCTGGCGCGCGGCGAGCCGATCGATGCGATCTGCGCAGCCAGCGACCTGATCGCCATCGGCGCGATGCGGGCCCTGCGCGAAGCCGGCCTGCGGGTGCCGCAGGACGTGGCGGTGACCGGCTTCGACGACATCCCCTTGGCAGCATCGGTATCTCCCGCACTGACCACCGTGCAGCAGGACACCAAGCAGGCCGGGCAACTGCTGGTGGAGCGCCTGCTGGCACTGATCGGCCGGCAGGCAGTGGACAGCCAGAGCATCCCGGTAAAGCTGGTGGTGCGGGAATCATCGCAGCGCGGGTAGTGTCGAGCTCGCTCGACCAGCGGATGCGACTCCAGTCGGGAAAGATCAGCCGAGCATGGCTCGGCTCTGCACAAAAACAGTCGAGCAGGCCCGACTCTACGGATTGCCGCCTGCCGTTTCAGGCATCGCGGTGCGAACCGCTGCGCTGAACTCGTCAAGCAGGAACGGCTTGGCGATCATCGCCATGCCCGCATCGAGGAAGGACGAGCGCTCCTGCGCCTTCTCCGCGTAGCCGGTCATGAACAGCACTGGCAAAGTCGGCCGCGAGTGACGGGCTATTTCGGCGAGCTGGCGGCCATTGAGCCCAGGCAGGCCGACGTCAGTGATCAACAGATCGATGCACTGGTTCGAAGTCAGGATCGGAAGCGCGGCGTCCGCATCGCCCACCACCTGGGCCTGGTACCCCAGGTCCTCGAGCACCACCGTGACCAGCATGCGCACCTGCTCATCATCCTCGACCACCAGGATCGACTGGCCAGCGCCGAGCCGGATGGCTTTGGCCTGAGCGGCCACCGCTTCGCTGGTCGCGGCCTCCACCAGTGGAATGAACAGGGAAATGGTGGTGCCCTCACCCAGGCGCGATTCGATCGCGATGTGACCACCGGACTGCTGCATGAAGCCATACACCATCGACATGCCCAGCCCGGTTCCCTTGCCGATGGGCTTGGTGGTGAAGAAAGGCTCGAATGCGCGCTCGACCACTTCCGGCGCCATGCCGGCGCCCGTGTCGGCGACTGCCACCACCGCATAGTGCCCTGCCGGCACTGCCGGATACTGGCCTGCATGCACATCTGCTTCCGCAGTGCGCAGGATCAGCTCGCCGCCATCAGGCATCGCGTCGCGTGCATTGATGGCCAGGTTCAGCACCGCACTTTCGAACTGGTTGGCATCCAGCGTGGCGTGCAGCGGCACCGGGCAGGTTTCGGTACGCAGCCGCACCGTTTCCCCGATAGTGCTGTGCAACAGGTGCTGCACCGATACCAGCAACGTGTTGATCTCCACCGGCCGCGCGTCCAGCGACTGCCTGCGCGAGAACGCGAGCAGGCGCTGGGTCAATGCGGCGGCACGCTGCGCCGAGGTGGTGGCCGTATCCAGGAAACGCTCCAGATCATCCACCCGCCCCATGTCCAGGCGCAGGCGCACGATGTCCAGCGCGGACAGGATGCCAGTCAGCATGTTGTTGAAATCGTGCGCGATGCCACCGGTCAACTGGCCGATCGCTTCCATCTTCTGCGACTGCCGCAGGGCGGCCTCGCTGGCCTCGCGTGCAGCCATCTGCGCTTCCAGCTCACGCGTGCGCTCGGCCACCATGGCCTCCAGTGCATGTGCGTGCTGCTGGCTGTTGCTCAGGGCCAGCTTGGCGGCGGTGATATCGGTAACGAAGACGTGGAATCCGTCGACCCGGCCCTCGGTATCGGTGCGCGGCGAGTAACGCACTTCGCAGTCGCGCCGGCCGCGTAGTGGATGGGGCCAGGTGATCTCGAAGAGCGCCGCTTGGCCATCCAGCGCGCGCTCCATCGCCGCCCTGCGCTGCTGCCATACGGATTCGCCGATCACCTCGCGAACGTGCCTGCCGATCACCTCGCCGGTGGCGAGATCGAACCAGGTCTCATAGGCGCGGTTGGCGAAACGGAAGCACATCGAACGATCAACAAAGGCGATCAGGACCGGCATCGCATCGGCGATCAGGCGCAACTCGGTTTCACTGCGGGACAGTGCGGCCCGCCCGTCCGCCAATGCCGCCATCTGATCACGCACGAGGAACTGCTTGTCACGGGCCCGCAGTGCGCCCTGGACGGCACTGATCAGGGACATGCTGCCAAGCGGCCGGTCCATCTCCACCACGTTGATCGAAGCTGGCAACAGTGCCTCGCGGGTGGAACGGCGGTACGACCGCGCCGAGCGCAGCAGGATGAATGGAATATCCGACCAGGCCGGTTGCTGCTGCAATGCAGGCAGCATACCGTCGGCACCGCGCACCAACGCTTCCTGGGTCACCACCACCAGGCCGGTGCGATCATCCAGATGCTCGGCCAGCTCCTCCAGGTTGCCGGCGATGCGCGTTGCCAGCCCTACCCCCTCCAGTACCGCGGCAATGCTGTCGGCATCGCGTCCGAAGGGCGCCACGATGCGGACGACCGTGCAGCCTTCGTCCCTATCGGACATCGGACTGGCCCAGCAGCGCTGCGCTGTCACCCACGAATTCGGGCGTGCCGGTCAGGATGCCCTGGAAGTCTGCCAATGGCGCACTGACGGTGATGCCACGCCCGTCGATCTTCAGCTCACGGATGGTGTCTTCGTGCGCACCGCCGCGGTTCTTGATTACCGAAACGGCTTTGCGGATGCGACCCTTGGCCTCGAAGAAACGGAACAGCACCACCGCATCGGCGATGTAGGACACATTGAGGCTGCCGGTGGACATGGTGCCCACCAGGCCATGCTGCGGATTGATCAGGAACGTCGCTACACCCTTCTGGTTGAGATAGGACAACATCTCGTGCAGCTGCAGCATCAGCTGCTTTTCCTGTGGCATTGCCGTGACATAGCCATTCAGGCTGTCGATCACCAGCACGCTGCAGTTGCGCTGCTCGACCGCCTTGCGCAGGTTCCAGGAAAACTCACCCGGCGACACCTCGGCCGGATCCATCTGCAGGATCTCCAGCAGACCCGAGTGCAGATGCTTGTCCAGGTCGATGTCCAGTGCCGATGCACGCGCCAGCAAGGTACCAACCCGCTCGTCGAACTCGAAGATGCAGCAGCGTTCGCCACGTTCGCAGGCCGCCCACACGTACTGCAGGGCGACGTTGGTCTTGCCGCTGCCAGCGGGACCGGTCAACAGGGTCGAGGTCCCGCGCAGGGGGCCCCCGCCCAGCAGGCGATCGATCTCGTCGACGCCACTGCTCACCGGCGAACCCACGAACCGGTCGTGGTGCTCGGAGGCGATCAAGCGGGGGAAAATCTCGAGTCCTCCACGACGGATCACCATATCGTGGTAGCCCGCAATGAAATCCACGCCGCGCAGCTTCTGTACCTGCATGCGGCGCCGGGCCGGGCCGAAATCCAGGGTCAGGCGTTCCAGCGACAGCACGCCGTGGCACAGGCTGTGCAACTGCCCATCGCGCTCTTCGCCGGTAGAGGTCAGGTCATCGACCAGGATTACCGTAGCGCTCTTGGGCGCGAAGAACTGCTTCAACGCAAGGATCTGGCGCCGGTAGCGCAGAGAGTCCTGGGCCAGCAGGCGCAGTTCGGACAACGAATCGAACACCACGCGGGTGGGCCCGATGCTGTCCACCTTGGACATGATCAGATTGACCGTCTCGTCCAGCTCCATTTCCCACGAATGCAGCACCGACTGCAGGCGACCGTTGCCCATTGCGCCTTCAGCCGATCCCAGTTCGAACAGGTGCAGGCCATCCAGCGACCAGCCATGGGCAGCGGCGACTTCGCGCAGTTCCTCGGCGGTCTCGGACAACGTGATGTACAGGCAGCGTTCGCCCCGCCGCAGGCCTTCCAGCAGGAACTGAAGCGACAACGTGGTCTTGCCGGAACCCGGTGGTCCTTCCAGCAGATACAGCCGCGCCTGCGGAAGTCCGCCGCCAAGAATGCTGTCCAGTCCCTCTACTCCGGTAACAGTCCGCATGTACGCCTGCATGGCAATGGCCCTGAGAGGCGCAAAGACTATCGGTGCCCCTGTCGACGTCCTGTGTGATCCGGCCGACCTTCCCCAACGCATTCAGGAAGACTTCACAGGCTGGCCCCCTGCCGCCCTGGCGAAGCCCCACGCACTGGAAGCCGCCCCTGCCGCGCCCTTCAACGGTGGGGTGCCCTCACCTGCTACCCGCACGGCACCATGACCAACGGCGCATGACGCCAGCCCGGTTGCGGGTGATAAACAGCGCGATCACACACGGAAAGGTGTACGTCGCATGCTGAAGATAGATTCGCTGTCCAAGACGTACGCCAACGGCGTGCACGCTCTCAACAATGTCAGCCTGGACATCCCGCGCGGCATGTTCGGCCTGCTCGGGCCGAACGGCGCCGGCAAGTCTTCGCTGATGCGTACGCTGTCCACCCTGCAGGAGGCCGACAGCGGTTCGGCCATCCTCACCATTCCCGGCGAAGCGCCGATCGACGTACTGCGCGACAAGGACGCGGTGCGCCGCCGGCTGGGCTACCTGCCGCAGGATTTCGGCGTGTACCCGAAGGTCAGCGCGCTGGACCTGCTGGAACATTTCGCGGTGCTCAAGGGGCTGACCCAGCGCGCGCAGCGCCGCGAGGTGGTCGATGGTCTGCTGCAGCAGGTGAATCTGTGGGACGCGCGCAAGCGCAAGCTCGGCACGTACTCCGGCGGCATGCGCCAGCGCTTCGGCATTGCCCAGGCACTGCTCGGCGACCCGCGGCTGGTGATCGTCGACGAGCCCACCGCCGGCCTCGACCCCGAGGAACGCAATCGCTTCCTCAACCTGCTGGCAGCCATCGGCGAGAACGTGGCGGTGATCCTGTCCACCCACATCGTCGAGGACGTGACCGACCTGTGCCCCACCATGGCGATCATGAACAAGGGCCAGGTGCTGCTGACCGGGCGCCCCGCCGAAGCCATCGATGCTCTGCAGCAGCAGGTCTGGCGCAAGCAGGTCGATCCTTCGGAACTGGCCGACCATGAAGCACGCTACGTAGTGCTGTCGACCCGTCTGGTCGGTGGCCGCCCGGTGATCCACGTGCACAGTGCCAACGATCCCGGCGACGGCTTCGCGGCGGTGGCTCCCGACCTCGAGGACGTGTACTTCCAGCGCCTGCGCCTGCAGGCCCGTGCCCGCGCGGCAGCCTGAGCGGAGCACGCCATGATCCTCAACTTTTTCCGCTTCGAGCTGCGCGAGCAGCTGCGTTCTCCCCTGCTGTGGCTGCTGGCCGGCCTGTTCGCCCTGCTCGCCTTCGCCGCTGCCTCCAGCGACGCCGTGCAGATCGGTGGCGGCAGCGGCAACGTACACAGCAACGCGCCCACCGTGATCGCGCAGATGCTGGGCATCTTCACCCTGCTCGGCATGCTGGTCACCGCCCTGTTCGTCAGCAACGCGCTGCTGCGTGACTTCGAGCTCGGCACAGCCGAGCTGATCTTCGCCAGCCCGGTGAAGCGCCGCGACTACCTGGCTGGGCGCATCGCTGCCGCCCTGGCCGCCGGCTTGCTGGTCTACATCGTGATTGCGTTTGGCCTGTGGCTGGCGCCGTTCATGCCGTGGATCGATCCCGAACGCATGGGCCCGATCAGCTGGCAGGGCTATGCCTGGACCTTCGCGGTCATCGTCATCCCGAACCTGTTGTTCACCACCGCACTGCTGTCGCTGCTGGCAGCGCTGACCCGTTCGATCCTGTGGGTGTACATCGGGCTGGTGGCCTACCTGGTGCTGTACGGCGCCAGCGCGGCCCTGCTGCGCGACATCGACAACACGTGGATCGCAGTGCTGAGCGAGCCGCTGGGCATGCGTGCGCTCAGCCGCACGATCCGCTACTGGTCCACCGCCGAACGCAACAGCGGAATTCCCGAGTTGGCCGGCTACCTGCTGGCCAACCGCGCTCTGTGGCTGGGTGTGGCCGCCGCGCTGTTCGCCGCTACCTTCGCACTGTTCCGCACCGAACGCAGCGGCAGTGGCCGTCGTCGATGGGGCCGCAGGCAGGCGCAGCCGGTTGCCGATGCCAGTGCGGTCCGCCCGACCCGTGCAACACTGCCGCGCGTGGTACCGGCGTTCACCGCCACCACGGCGTGGCAGCAGTTCCTGCGCCAGATCCGCTTCGATACACGTGGCGTGTTGCGCAGCGTGCCGTTCATCGTGCTGCTGGTACTGGGCCTGGCCAACTTCCTGCCCAGCGCGCTGTTCCGGCAGACGCTGTACGGCACCTCGATCTGGCCGGTCACCTCGCAGATGATCATGGGCCTGCAGGGTGCCTTCAGCTGGCTGCTGGTGATCATCGTGCTGTTCTTCGCCGGTGAACTGGTCTGGAAGGAACGCAGTGCGCGCATCAACGAAGTAACCGATGCCATGCCGGTGCCGAACTGGGTGCCGCTGCTGGCCAAGTTCACTGCCCTGCTGGCAGTGATCGTCTGCTTCCAGGCAGCCGGCGCGCTGGCCGCGATGAGCGTGCAGCTGGCCAAGGGCTACACGCATCTGGAGCCGCTGCTGTACCTGCGCAGCCTGGCGCTGGATTCGGTGGTCTACATCCTGATGGGCGGCCTGGCGCTGGTGCTGCAGGTGCTCACCAACAACAAGTTCGTCGGTTACGCATTGCTGATCGTGGTGATGATCGGCCAGGGTGTGCTCGGCCTGCTCGACTACACGCAGAACCTGTACAACTTTGGCAGTTGGCCCAACGCGCCCTATTCGGACATGAACGGCTACGGCCACTTCCTGACCGGACAGCTGGCGTTCCAGGGTTACTGGGCGCTGTTCCTGCTGACATTGATGTGCCTGGCCTCGGCGTTCTGGGTACGCGGTGTCAGCCAGGGCTTGCGCCAGCGTCTGGCCCTGGCCGGTCGTCGCCTGCGCGGTCCGACCGGCGCCTTCGCAGCACTGGCGGCACTGGCCTTCATCGGTGTGGGTGGCTGGCTGTACTGGAGCACCAACATCCGCAACGAGTTCCTCTCGCCCGACCAGCAGCTGGACCTGCAGGCCCGCTACGAGCGCGAGCTGTCGAAGTACCGCAATCTGCCGCAACCACGCATCGTGGCGGTGGACAACCGCGTGGACCTGTTTCCGGAATCGCAGTCGATGGTGATCGATGCGAACTGGACGGTGCGCAACACCCACGCCACGCCGATCCAGGACGTGCATGTATCGATGGGGGATGACAAGCAGCTGGTCGCGGTCGATCTGGGCGGGCAGACCCTGGCGATGCACGACGCTGACCTCGGCTACCGCATCTACCGTCTGGCCACGCCACTGAAGCCGGGTGAAAGCCGCAACGTCCATTTCCGGGTGGTGCAGAAGCCCAACGGCATTACCGCCGGCCAGGCACCGAGCAACATCGTGGACAACGGCACGTTCTTCAACAGCCGCGTGCTGCCCTCCTTCGGCTACAACGAAGGTGCGGAGATCAGCGACCGCAACGAGCGGCGCAAGCGTGACCTGGGTGAGCCGCGGCGCATGCCCAAGCTGGAAGACGAAGCCGCGCGTGCCAACACCTACATCTCCAACGATGCCGACTGGCTCGACTTCCGTACCACGGTCTGCACGGCGCCGGACCAGGTGGCGCTTGCCCCGGGCTACCTGCAGCACGAGACCACGGTGAACGGCCGGCGTTGCTTCAGCTACGCGATGGACCGCCCGATGCTGAACTTCTACGCCTACCTGTCGGCACGCTGGGAGGTACGCAAGGCGAAGTACAAGGACATCCCGATCGAGGTCTACTTCGACCCGGCGCACGGCTACAACGTGGACCGGATGATCGAAGCGGTACAGAAATCGCTGGCCTACTACGAAGCGAACTTCACGCCCTACCAGCACCGGCAGGTGCGCATCATCGAGTTCCCGGGCTATGCCCGCTTCGCGCAGTCGTTCGCCAATACCATCCCCTACTCCGAGGCCATCGGCTTCATCGCCGACCTGCGTGACCCGGACAAGGTGGACTATGTGTTCTACGTGACTGCGCACGAGATCGCACACCAGTGGTGGGCGCACCAGGTGATCGGTGCCAATGTGCAGGGCGCCACGGTCCTGTCCGAGTCGCTGTCGCAGTATTCGGCGCTGATGGTGATGGAGCAGGAGTACGGCCGCCAGCACATGCGCCAGTTCCTCAAGCGCGAGCTGGACGGCTACCTGTCTGGCCGCGGTGGCGAGGCCATTGAGGAGCAGCCGCTGGAGCGCGTGGAAAACCAGCAGTACATCCACTACCAGAAGGGTTCGCTGGTGTTCTACCGGCTGCGCGAGGAGATCGGCGAGCAGGCCCTGAACCGCGCCCTGAAGCGCTTCCTGCAGGACAAGGGCTACCAGCAACCCCCGTACACCACCTCACGCGAACTGCTGGGCTACATCCGTGCCGAGACCCCGGCTGATCGCCAGCAGCTGGTCACCGACCTGTTCGAGAAGATCAGCTTCTATGACAACCGGGTGCTGGCCGCCAGCGCGCGCAAGCGCGATGACGGCCGCTACGACGTGACCCTGGACCTGCACGCCGCAAAGCAGTACGCCGATGGCAAGGGTAAGGAGAGCGACGGGAAGATGGATGACTGGGTCGAGATCGGCGTGTTTGCCAACGGGCCTTCGGGCAAGGAACGCGACCAGAAGGTGCTGTATCTGCAGCGCCACCACATCACCAGCGCCGCGCCGAAGATCACGGTGACCGTGGATGAAAAGCCGGATGAAGCGGGCTTCGATCCGTACAACAAGCTGATCGACCGGGTGAGCGATGACAACCGGCGCAAGGTGACGCTGTGAAGTAATGGAGCGCCGGCGGTTGCGTCGGCGCTCCGCATGGCACATGTAGTGCCGAGCCATGCTCGGCACAGCGCTTTCAGCGCACCGTGGCCTTCGGCCCCAGCAACGCCAGCAGTACATAGACCACGATCGAAGCGACGGTGCCGAGCACCGCCGGCAACCCGAAGGCCCAGGCCGAACGGCCCTGCTGGCGCGCCCACTGCGCCAGATGCCACGCCGCGCCCAGGTTGATCAGCCAGGCGATGACGAACACCGGCCACTGCACAATGCCCACCGCGCGCAGCAAGGGCATGGCCACCAGCGCGGCGGCGATGGCCGCGATCAGGAAGATCAGGGCCGACCGGGAATGGCGAGGTGCGGGGGCATTCATGCGGCCACCCTGCGCATCATCACCAGCACGCGATAGTTCCGGTTGTCGGCTTCCTGCAGGGGCTTCCAGCCCAACCGAGCGTACAGGCCGCCATCCAGCGCTTCGGTCTGCAGATACAGGTCGGAAACGCCCATCCGCACCGCCTGCGCCGCGGCCTGTTCCACCAGCGCGCCAGCCAGCCCACGCCCGCGATGACTATCGGCCACGAACACGCTGCCCAGCCAATGCTCGTATTGCGGGAAAGCCGGCATCTCCCTGCGCTTGAGCTGCACCGCGCCGACCACCTGACCGTCATCGAAGGCGGCGATCAGGTGCGGAAAGCCTTCGGCATCCTGCGGCGGATTCAGCCGCTCCAGTTCCTGTTCAAGCGACAGACCGGCGTCCTGGCCCCATTCCGCGTGGTACCACCGGGCCAACTGCTGCCGTTCCGGTGCGTCGGCGGTTAATACCCTGAATTCCATGGCAATGCCTCTATCCCAATGTCATCCAAGGGGATCACGGACGGCGCTCGAAGGGAAGCCTTCTGCAGCGTCGAGCCATGCTCGACTCTGCAAACAGCACGGCGACGGCTCAGCCCTGGGCGAAGTCCTTCAGGATCTCGCCAACGCCACTGGGCGAGATCTCGAAGCCCAGAGGCGTACCCGGGTTGATCACGACACCGTAGCCGCTGGGCACCCGGCGCAGCACGTCCAGCGTCAGCCAGCGGATCTGGTGTTCGGCCTGCTGGCTGTAGATGCCCACCCGCGACGGATCGGTGAACACGGCCACGTGCAGGGTGCCCTGCTTGTCGAACAGCAGCGGGTCGAAGCCACTGCCGTCAGGGGTGATCAGGCTGCCGGTCAGCAGCACCACCTCGGAGGCGACGAAGGCCGCCATGAAGGCGCGGATCGGCACCGCCCCGTCCATCGCCGCCTTCAGCAGGGTTTCGATCGGGGTCTGCGGGGCGAGGTCGGTCATGGCGATACTGCGGGGCGTGAGGGGCGTGAGGGGCGCCTATTGTAGAGTCGAGCTTGCTCGACTGCTCGAAAAGCGTGCCAACCGAGGTTGGCACCCACCAGAGCGGTAGCGCCGGGCCATGCCCGGCGACGCCCTCAGCGCCCCAGCCGCTGGTCCCGCGCCCGCTGGTCGGCCATCGCCTTGTCCAGCTCGGCCTGCAGTGCCGGCTGCTGCACGGCGGCATCCAGCACGTAGACCTTGACCCCGTGCGCCGGAACCTCGACCTTCAGCGCGCCAGCCACCTTCAGCGAACCACTCTCCAGCGCGTCGCGCCAGCGGCCAGCCTGCAGGTAGCGCCCGACCTCGAACGTCTTCGCACTGTCGCCCTTGTTCAGCAGCACCAGCGCGGTCTGCGCTACATCACCATGCTGCAGCACGCGGAAGAACACCGCCTCATCGCCCTTGAGGCGTTCGTTCACCTGCAAGCCGCGCTGCAGGGCCGGGATGGCTTCGCGCAGTTTGGCGATGCGCTGCAGCGGCGCGAAGATCGGGCTCTGCGGCGCGGCGTCCACGCGCGGCTGGCCGAAGTAGGCACGGTTGCCAGCGTGCTCGGCGCGGCCCCGCATGAAGCCGGTCTCCGAGCCGTAATAGACCACCGGAATGCCGCGCGCAGTGAACAGCCAGTTGTGCGCATCGATGAAGCCGCTGTCGCTGGCCTGTAGGCGTGGCATGTCGTGGTTGTCGTAGAAGCTCATCAGCTCGTACGGATTGGCGTACGGGCCGCCGGTCAGGTGCAGCGGCTCGGCCAGGGTTTCAAAGCCCTTGCCTGCGGTGCCGAAGGTCTGTTCCAGCGCGCCGCGCAACGGGAAATCCAGCACGCTTACGTTGGCATTGGACGGCCAGGTGTGTTCGGCGATGCTCGCCGCGTTGTAGTCGAACGCCTCGCCGAACATGAACATGCCCGGGTGCTGCGCGCGGATGCGGTTGACGAACTCATGCCACCACGGATGCGGCAGCCAGCCGATGGTATCGATGCGCAGCGCATCCACCCCCTGTGCAGTCCACTGCAGGTAGGCGCCCACCAGATAATCCATCACCGCCGGATTGTCCTGGTTGAAGTCGGACAGTTCAGCCAGGTTGCCATCGAAGATCGAGCCGTCCTTGCTGTCGACCGGACCGATGTTGTTGTAGAACGCGTGCAGCGGGTTGTGCTTCGGATCCAGTTTCTGCGGTGGCAGATTCTGGTGATCGGCGATCAGTGTGCCGTCCTTGGCGAAGATCTGGCCGAACTGCGGCTGCCGCTTGGGCATGGTCCAGGCCGGCGAACCATGGTTGCCGACGATGTCCAGCACTACCTTCAGGCCGGCGCCGTGCAGGCCCTTGGTCAACCCGGCGAAGTCCAGGTCGCGGCTGGGCAGGTGCTCGTCCAGCGTGTAGAAGTTGATGCCCCAGTAGCCATGGTAGCCGGTCTTGCCACGATCGGTCAGCGTGCTGGTACAGCTGATCGGCTTGCTGCCGGTGAAGGCTTCGTCCGGGTTGTCGACGATGGGCGTGATCCATACAGCGCCGAAGCCGAGGTTGCGGATGTACTGCGCATTGTCGAGCACGCCGCGGAAATCACCGCCGAGGTAGCCGATGTTTCCGTCCACCTTGTCCGGGCACGGCACCGGGATATCGAAGGTGCGGTGCTTGCCGCCCTGGTCGCGATGATCGTTGGACGGGTCGCCGTTGACGAAGCGGTCGGTGACCACGAAGTACACCGCATCGCTGGCGAACGGCTCGGTGGTGCCCACATAGTCCGGGCGTGGCGCGGCCGTCGCATGGCCGGCCAGCAGTACCAGAGAAACAGCAACAGACAGCGCACCACGCATCACACCACCTCCGGACGGGACGGAACCCGCAGCACGCACAGGCCGGCGACGAACAGGCTGCAGCCGCCCAGCACCAGCACATGCATCGGCTGGCCACCCAGCCAGGCGCGCAGGGCAAAGCCGAGCGCGCTGGCCGCAACCAGCTGCGGGATCACGATGAAGAAATTGAAGATGCCCATGTACACGCCCATCTTCGATGCCGGCACGCTGTCGGACAGCAGTGCGTATGGCAGCGAAAGAATGGACGCCCAGGCGAAGCCGACGCCGACCATCGACAGCAGCAGCCAGTGCGGGTCGCGGATGAACATCAGCGAGACCAGACCTGCACCGCCCAGCCACAGGTTGACCAGGTGGCTCCAGCGCAGGCCGATCGCACGCACCATCGGCGGAATCAGTACCGCGGCCAGCGCAGCGAAGCCGTTGTAGGCGCCGAACAGCACCCCCACCCAGTTGGCTCCCTCGTTGTAGGCCGCCGACTGCGGATCGGTCGAGCCGAAGTGGATACCGGCCACCGCGGCGGTGGTGTAGATCCACATCGCGAACAACGCGAACCACGAGAAGAACTGCACCCACGCCAGGCGACGCATGGTGACCGGCATCGCGCGCAGATCGCCGACAATGGCGGCCAGCATGTGGGTGCCCGGCAGCGCACGGGCGAGCGCAAGCAGCACGCCGTAACCCGCACACAAGCCCGCCAGCACGTATAGCATCTTGTCGCCCTGCCGCCAGGCGATCAGCAGCGCCAGCACCACGCCGAGCCCCAGCCACAGCGCCACCTGCGTCCACGGCGCCGGGCCACTGATGGCAGTCCCCGCGTGGTGCGCCGGCGGCTCGGCATCATCAAAGCCAGCCAGCTCCGTCGGTGAGTACTCGCGGGTGCTGACCACCGTCCAGGTGATCGCCGCCAGCAGCACCACTGCACCGAAGTAGAACGCATAGCGCACGGTATCGGGCACTTCTCCGGCAGCTGCGGTATTGGCCACACCAAAATGGGCGAGGATGAACGGCAGGAAGCTGGCAACGATGGCACCGATACCGATGAAAAAGCTCTGCATCGCGTAGCCGACCGGTCGCTGGCGCGGCGCCAGCTGGTCACCGACGAAGGCGCGGAACGGTTCCATCGACACATTGATGGAGGCGTCCAGCACCCACAGCGTGCCAGCGGCAATCCACAGCGTTGGCGAGTTCGGCATCACCAGCAGGGCCAGTGTGGTCAGCACCGCGCCGATCATGAAGAACGGACGGCGGCGGCCCCAGCGCGTCCAGGTGCGGTCGGACAGGTAGCCGATCACCGGCTGCACCAGCAGGCCGGTCAACGGCGCAGCGATCCACAGCCCGGGCACCGCGTCCATGTCTGCACCCAGGGTCTCGAAGATGCGGCTGGCATTGGCGTTCTGCAGGGCGAAGCCGAACTGGATGCCGAGGAAACCGAAACACATGTTCCATATCTGCCAGAACGACAACTGCGGCTTGGCCGGACGATTCATCGCGTACCCTCTGTCGCTGTCACCGGCGCCACTTTCAGCGCCTGCACCTGGGCCTGGTTGAGCACGCCACCACGCCCGCCCTTGCCGCCGGTGTAGTGCGCGAAGTGCTGCAGCGCGCTCATGTTGAAGCCCTCTTCAAGCGTGACCGTGCACCGCCCCTTGGGCACCGCGAACGTTGCCGAGGTCGAATCCTGCACCGCTACGCTGTGCGGCAGGGTGACCGTATGCCGCCGCAGCGGCTGGCCCGGGCACTGCAGCACCAACTGCTTCACCGCTGCGGTCACGCCGGTGTTGATCGGCCCGTTCGCGTTGCTGTACTGCAGGCGCAGCCGCACCAGCCCGGCCTGGGCCGCCGTGAACTGCCAGCGTTCCTCGCCCTTCAGCACCTGCTGCGGACCGACGCAGAGCATCGGGCTGTGCAGTGATTCCAATGCGCCCTCGCGCCGGGTCAGGCTGAAGCAGTGCTGCAGGCCATCGTCGCTGATGTGCACTTGGCCATTGCTGGCAGCGACGACCCTGCCGTCCTTCCACAGAACCTGCCCAGTCGTGACCGGCACGCTCCAGCCAGCGCCATTGCGTATGGCCTGCGGAGTGGTTGGCGTGGCCGGCGCACGCGCATTGGCGTCGGCGGTTGTGCCACCGAAGCCGGTCGCGGACGGGGCAGCCATCAGCTGCACCGTGGTCGTGTTGCCTTGGGTCAGCGTCCTGCCCGCCACCAGCAGGCCATCACCCAGCTGCTGCGGGCGCTCCAGCACGTAGTGCTTGCCACCGGCGTCCAGGCTGATGCGACGCTGCGTGCCGAACAGCTCTGGCACCAGCGTGGCCGGCAGCTTGGGCCGCACGTGGCCATCGTCCTGCACGCCAAACACACCTTCGAGCACCATCGACAGATAGCCGGCCACCGACCACAGCTGGCGTTCGGAGTTGACCACCGGGCCGCTCAGCGCACCTTCCTCGACATGCACGGCCTGGCTGACCAGCTCGTAGTTCTCCATGTTGGAACCGGCGAGCGCTGCGCCCTGCATCAACGAGCGGATCTCGGCGGCGATGCGTGGTGCATCATCCAGTTGCCGCGCCGCGCGCAGAGAGTACGCGCTGACGAACGGCCAGATAGCGCGGTTGTGGTAGATCGGCTGCTGCGCCTCCTGCGGCCAGACCACCGGGCTGCCGGCCGGCCCCACCGGGTAGGCCACCAGCGCACGGCGCGCACGCTCGCCCGGCAACACCTCGGCGAGGATGCCCAGCGACAGGCCGAGCAGATCGACCTTGGCGTAGGGCACCGGGTGCGCGGCTTCGCCGATGTAGCTCATGTACTGGCCGATATCCTCGCGCCAGAAACGCGCATCGATCTGCTGCGCCAGCGCATCGGCCCACGCCTTGTAGTCGGCCGCGCTGCCATCGCCATGCTGGCCGGCCAGGCGTTCGGCCAGGCGCAGCGCCTGGTAGTGCAGCACGTTGGTGGACAGCGCATAGGAGTCGCCGATGAAGCGCACGTCCTCGCGGGTCCAGTCCGGATAGGTCTGCTCACGCCAGTCCAGGAACGAGGTCTCGCCACGGTACAGGCCCATCTGCGCGTCGAACACCATCGCGCGGTCCTGCGCCAGCGTACCCTGCAGCGCTTGCCAGACCTGGTCGGCAAACGCGCGATCGTCCAGCAGGTGGCGCGCCGCCAGGAACCACACCACGCGGTCGCTGCTGATCGGCCAGCTGCCGCCGGAACCGGTGTCCTGCGCGACGAACAGGCCGGGCGTGTGCCCATCGCGCGCCGCCGACAGCTTGAACTGCAGCGACTGCCGCGTGCGCTGCGGGTCCAGCCGCGCCAGCGCCAGGTCGGCGGCGAAGCTGACATCACGGGTCCACACATAGGGCCAGCGCGCACCAGTCTGGAAGCACTCGCACGGCACCGGCCTGCCCTCATCGAATGCAGGATCGCGGATCGCATCCACGCGGTCCTGGTCCATCTCCTGCTGGGCCAGCGCGAACAACGCATCGAACATCACGCTGCCGGTCTGGCTGCGCATCGGCATGGGCGCAATGCGCACCTCACCCTTGGGCGCGTGCAGCACGAAGCTGCCGTTGGCAGCGGCTTCGGCGCGCGCATGGCGGCCGTCGAATTGCAGGTCGGCCGCCTGCGCGGTCGATCCCAGCGCTGCCCCCAGGGCAGCGGTCAGGCAAATGATCTTCAGCATCGAAGCGGCGGACCGGCTTGCGCCCGTCGGCCTCCCTCCCTCTCTGCACGCGTTGTAGGTCCGCACCTCCGTTGCCGGCGGGCGGGCGCGGCCCCTCCCTCAAGGTGCCCTGGTCCCATGGTAGACGCGGGGCTGTCGGCTGCGTCCAGCTGCATACGTATTCATGGCGTTGCGCGGTAGCGGGGCTGCCGTGCTGGCTTATGGTCCCGGTCTGCCAACGGCGCCTTGGGAGGGGAAATGCCGATGTCACCCACTGCTGTACGCGCGGTGTTCGCGCATGTGCTCGGACTGACTCTGCTGGGCCTGGCCGCGCTGGCACACGCCGCGCCGCAGGTGGCCAGCGTCGAATCACCGGGAAAGGCGCTCAAGGTCAGTCTGGTGCTGGACGGTGGCACCGCGCGCTATCGCGTCGAGCGCTTCGGTGAGGTCGTGGTGGAGGATTCGAAGCTTGGCTTCGCCCTGCGCGACGGCCGGCTGGACCGTGATTTCGCACTGCTCGGCCAGCAGCGGCGCAGCCTCGATGACACCTGGGAGCAGCCTTGGGGCGAACGCCGGGCCACCCGCAACCACTTCAACGAGCTGACCGTGCAGCTGGCCGAGACCACCGGCAGCAAGCGCCGGCTGGATGTGGTGTTCCGCGTGTACGACGATGGCCTCGGCTTCCGCTACATATTCCCTGAGCAGCCGAACCTGCGCGAGGCGACCATCGATGACGAGCTGACCGAGTTCGCCATCGCACAGGATTCCACCGCGTGGTGGATCCCTGCCGGGGAACCGATCCACTATGAATACCTGTACCAGCGCACCCCGCTGCGCGAAGTGCCGCTCGTGCACACGCCGATGACCCTGCGCAGCCACGACGGCCTGCACGTGGCCATCCATGAGGCGGCACTGGTCGACTACGCGGGCATGTGGCTGCGCCGCACCGAGGGCCAGCGCCTGCGCGCCCAGCTGTCGCCCTCGGCCGAAGGCTGGAAGGTGCGCCGCGCCCTGCCCTTCGCCACGCCGTGGCGCACCCTGCAGATCGCCGACCGTGCAGGTGGCCTGGTCGAGTCGGACCTGATCCTCAACCTCAATGAGCCCAATGCGCTGGGCGACGTGAGCTGGGTGAAGCCGGCCAAGTACCTGGGCGTGTGGTGGTCGATGCACCTGGACAACGAGAGCTGGGCGACCGGCCCGAAGCATGCCGCCACCACCGCCAAGACGAAGAAGGTGATCGACTTCGCCGCCGCACACGGCTTCCGCGGCGTGCTGGTGGAAGGCTGGAATCCCGGCTGGGACGGTATGTGGGTGGGCAACGGCTACGACTTCGACTTCACCCGCGCCACGCCCGATTTCGATATCGAGGCGCTGTCCGCCTACGGCCTGAAGAAGGGCGTGCACCTGATCGGCCACCACGAAACCGGCTGCGCCATCGAGCACTACGAGGACCAGCTGGGCGCCGCGCTGGACCTGTATGCGCGGCTGGGCATTGACCAGTTCAAGACCGGCTACGTCTGCGATGACGGCCAGATCGACCGCCGCAATCCGTCCGGCGGCCCGCTGTGGCGCGAGTGGCACGACGGCCAGTTCATGGCCCGCCACCATCTGAAGGTGGTGCAGGAAG
Source organism: Stenotrophomonas maltophilia (assembly GCF_004920835.1). Classification (GTDB taxonomy): domain Bacteria; phylum Pseudomonadota; class Gammaproteobacteria; order Xanthomonadales; family Xanthomonadaceae; genus Stenotrophomonas; species Stenotrophomonas maltophilia_AQ. The sequence goes on along the minus strand of NZ_QFHO01000008.1, from coordinate 57,905 downwards.
CCGCACAGCGGCACCTGTCGGTGAACCCGCACGAGCCGATCAAGGACACCGGCCTGCGTCGCACCTACCCGAACTGGATCTCGCGCGAAGGCGCGCGCGGCATGGAGTACAACGCCTGGGGCCAGCCACCGAATCCGCCGGAACACGAGGTCAACCTGGTGTTCACCCGTATGCTGGCCGGGCCGATGGACTACACCCCCGGCATCCTCAGCCTGAAGGGCCGCCACGGCCAGGCCATTCCCAGTACGTTGGCCCGCCAGCTGGCGCTGTACGTGGTGCTGTACAGCCCGATCCAGATGGCCGCCGACCTGCCCGATCACTACCTGCAGCACCGCGAGGCGTTCCGCTTCATCGAGGACGTGGCAGTGGACTGGGAGCAGAGCCGCGTGCTCAATGGCGAAGTGGGCGACTACGTGACGATCGTGCGCCGCGACCGCAACAGCCGTGACTGGTTCCTCGGCAGCATCACCGATGAACACGGCCGCGTGCTGCCGGTATCGCTGGGCTTCCTGGAACCGGGCGTGCGCTACCGCGCCGAAATCTACCGCGATGGCGACGGCGCTGATTTCCGCAGCAATCCGTTCGCGTTCAAGCGCGAAACACGCGAGGTGACCAGCGCCGATGCACTGACCCTGGTGCTGGCGCCGGGCGGTGGCCAGGCGATCCGGTTCACGCCGCTCTGAATGGAACGCTAGTGCCGGCCAGCGGCCGGCACTACCGCAAACAGGACCTGAAAGCGATTACAACCCTGCAAACGCCATTGAATACGTATGCAGGGTGATTCCCGCGAAGAATGCGCTGCCTACCATAGCGGCGACGACAGCGGCCACCGCGTCGCACGTCCACGGTCACTCCGGGACGTTCACGAATCGATCTGCAACATTGCCTGGGAGGGGAAAATGTTGAACCACAAGCGCAGCGCGCTGAGCATCGCGCTGGCCGTTGTCCTGGCGCCGACGCTGGCGTCGGCACAGTCCACGCAGAACACCACCACGCCGGCCGCCACCGCCGCCACCAACCTGGATACGGTGCAGGTCACCGGCATTCGCCGCGGCATCGAGAACGCGATCGCGATCAAGCAGGACGCCACCTCGGTGGTCGAAGCGATCTCCGCCGAAGACATCGGCAAACTGCCCGACGTCAGCATCGCCGAATCGATCTCGCGCCTGCCAGGCCTGGCCGCCCAGCGCGTTGCCGGCCGTGCGCAGGTGATCAGCGTGCGTGGCCTGTCACCCGACTTCGCCACCACGCTGCTCAATGGTCGCGAAGTGGTCAGCACCGGCGACAACCGCGGTGTCGAGTTCGACCAGTACCCATCCGAGCTGGTCAACGGCGTGACCGTCTACAAGACCCCCGACGCGGCGCTGGTCGGCCAGGGCCTGTCGGGCACCATCGACATGCAGACCGCACGTCCGCTCAGCTTCCCCGACCGCGTCATCGCCGTCAGCGGCCGCTACCAGAAGAGTTCATTGGGCCGCGCCGCCGACACCGACCCGTACGGCAACCGCTTCAGCGCCAGCTACATCGACCAGTTCCTGGACAAGACCCTCGGCATTGCCATCGGCTACGCGCACAGCGACATGCCGATCCAGGAAAACCAGGTGGGCCTGTACGAGCCGTGGACCACCGAGCACACCACCAACGGCAACCGCCCCGGCGTTGCCGCTGGCACCTACTTCACCGATGGCATCAAGGCACTGCGCCGCACCGGCAACAACAAGCGCGACGGTGTGATGGCCACGATCCAGTTCCGGCCGAACAACAGCTGGACCAGCACCTTCGACGCGTTCCACACCGAAGCAGAGCAGATCGACACCGCCAACCAGTTCGAGCTCAACCTCAGCAACTACAACGGCAACTACACCCCGGGCCTGCTGGTCAGCAACCCGCAGGTCAATGCCAATGGCACCTTCACCGGTGGCACCGCCAGTGGCGTGTACCCGCTGGTGCGCGGCATGTACAACAAGCGCAAGGACAAGATCGATGCGTTCGGCTGGAACAACGAGTTCACCTTCGGCAGCGTCAAGCTGGTCGCCGACCTGAACTATTCCAAGGCCACCCGCGACGAACTGAACCTGGAAAACAACCTGCAGCTGACCCCGATGCCGCAGCTGGATACGGTCGGTGTGCAGTTCCGCCAGGATGGCTTCTCGCAGATCAGCCCGGGCCTGAACTACTCCAACCCGGACGCGCTGTTCCTGACCAACACCATCTACGGTTCTGGTTACGGCAAGGTGCCGAAGGTGGAAGACCGCCTGAAGGGCGGCAAGCTGGCCGCGACCATCGCCCTGCCCGAAGCAATGGCGTCGTGGGCACCGGATGTGGATATCGGCGTGAACTATGCCGACCGCCGCAAGGTGAAGACCCAGTCCGAAGGCAACATCCTGCTCGGCGCGCAGGGCGATGCCAACATCGCATCGGATCTGCAGTACCGCCCGGTCAACCTCGGCTTCGCTGGCCTGGGCACCATCCCGGCCTGGAACGTGCCTGGCGCGGTCGGTCGCTACATGACCTTCAATCCGGTCGACAACCTGGACTACCTGATTCCCAAGTCGTGGACGGTGCAGGAAAAGATCACCACCGCCTGGGCGCGCCTGAACATCAACACCGACATCGGTGTGGTGGGCGTACGCGGCAATATCGGCGTGCAGATGCAGCACACCGACCAGAGCTCGGACTCGCGCTATTGGGACAGCTCGCAGGCGGCCGGCAACAACATCCAGCCCTACTCGGACGGCCGCAAGTACAACGACTGGCTGCCCAGCTTGAACCTGGCCTTCATGTTCCCGCATGAGCAGACCCTGCGTTTTGCTGCAGCCAAGCAGGTCGCGCGCCCGCGCGTGGACCAGATGCGCGCGGGCCTGGAGTTCGGCGTGGATACCGGTACCGGCCGCCCTGGCGGCAGTGGCGGCAACCCGCTGCTGGATCCGTGGCGCGCCACCGCGCTGGACCTGTCCTACGAGAAGTACTTCGGCGAGAAGGCCTACGTGGCCGCCGCGATCTTCTACAAGGACCTGAAGAGCTACGTCTACACCCAGTCGGTGGACAACTACGACTTCACCGGCCTGCTGGGCAACTATGTGCCGCCGCCGGGCATGGTGGTGCCGGTGCTGCCGACCGGCACCTTCTCGACCCCGGTGAACGGCAAGGGCGGCACCTTGAAGGGGCTGGAGCTGACCGGGTCGTTCCCGCTGGAGATGCTGACCGACAGCCTGCGCGGCTTCGGCGTGCAGGCCAGCGCGACCTTCAACAAGAGCGACATCACCATCCTGGATCCGGAAAGCGCGTCCAGCGTGGGCACCGACCCGATCAGCCTTCCCGGCCTGTCCAAACGTGTCTACAACTTCACTGCCTACTACGAGCGCAGTGGCTTTGAAGCACGCGTGAGCCAGCGCCGCCGTTCGGACTTCATTGGTGAAATCGGCAACTTCAACGGTAACCGCACCCTGCGCTACGTGGTGGGCGAGAACGTGACCGATGCCCAGGTCAGCTACACCTTCAGCGACAGCAGCACCCTGCGCGGCCTGACCCTGCTGCTGCAGGGAAGCAACCTGACCAACGAGCCGTACCGCACCTACGCCGGCAGCAAGGACCGCCCGCTGGAATACATCGAATGGGGCCGCACCTACATGCTGGGCGTGAACTACAAGTTCTGACCACGACCGGGTAGTGCCGGCCGCTGGCCGGCAACGACCCATCGGAAACCCGCTGCGCAGGCAGCGGGTTTTCTTTTGCGCGAATGCCGGCAGTAGATCCACGCCATGCGTGGATGCGTTTCGCCGGAATCCCGGCCACAAAAAAGGGACGGGGCGCTTCGGCCCCGTCCCCGCAAGTACCGCCACCGGAGAAAACGGTCAGCTGCGTCGGGCGCAATACACCGCGCGCGGCGGCAGCTGGAGTTCATTGCCCTGCACCGTGCCCGCATCCGGGCCCGGTACCGCCACCTGCTGCCAGTTGCCCGGCGGCAGCGGATGGCTCACCGCCTCGGCCGACAGGTTGAACGCCAGCAGGAGGGTTTCATCTGCAAGCATACGCTCGAACAGCAGCACTGGTTCGGCGCTTTCGATGAATCGGATGCTGCCATGCAGTAGCGCAGGCTGGGTATGCCGCCAGCCCAGGAATGCCCGGAACGCGGCCAGCACCGAGTGCGGATCCCGCTCCTGCACGGCCACCGCCGTCGCCCGGTGCTCGGCCGGGATCGGCAGCCACGGCTGGCCCGTGGTGAAACCCGCCAGCGGCGCATCGGTCCACGGCAGCGGGGTGCGGCAGCCGTCGCGGCCCTTGAAGTTCGGCCAGAAGGTGATGCCATACGGGTCCTGCAGGGCCTCGAACGGCACCTCGGCCTCGGCCAGGCCCAGTTCCTCGCCCTGGTACAGACAGACCGAACCGCGCAGCGAGCACAGCATCGCCACCAGCATCCGCGCCAGGCGGGGATCGGCCGGGTGGCCGCCCCAGCGGCTGACCGCCCGCTCCACGTCGTGATTCGAAACCGCCCAGCACGGCCAGCCTTCGGTCATTGCCGCTTCCAGCCGCGAGACCGTGTCGCGGATGTAGGCCGCGCTGTAATCGTCCACCAGCAGCTCGAAGCTGTAGCCCATGTGCAGGCGGCCATCGCGGGTGTACTCGGCCGTGGTCGCCAGCGAGTCCTCCGAGGAGATCTCGCCCAGGCTCACCGCGCCCGGGTACTCGTCCAGCAGCGCGCGCAGCTGCTCCAGGAACGGCAGGTTTTCCGGCTGGGTGTTGTTGTAGTAGTGATACTGGTAGGCGTACGGATTGTCCGCGCTGAAGCCGCGCCCTACCCGCTTTTCGGCCGGCTTGGCCGGGTTGTCGCGCAGCTGCGCATCGTGGAAGCAGAAGTTGATCGCGTCCAGGCGGAAGCCATCCACGCCACGGTCCAGCCAGAAGCGCACGTTGTCCAGGGTCGCCTGCTGCACGTCCGGGTGATGGAAGTTCAGGTCCGGCTGGTCGACCAGGAAGTTGTGCAGGTAGTACTGCTCGCGGCGCGGCTCCCACTGCCAGGCGCCGCCGCCGAACAGCGACAGCCAGTTGTTGGGTGGGGTACCGTCCTCGCGCGGATCGGCCCAGACGTACCAGTCCGCCTTCGGGTTGGTGCGGTCCTGGCGGCTCTCGCGGAACCAGGCATGCTCGATCGAGGTGTGGCTCAGCACCTGGTCGATCATCACCTTCAGGCCCAACCCGTGGGCCTTGGCCAGCAGGCGGTCGAAGTCCTCCAGGCTGCCGAACAGCGGGTCGACGTCGCGGTAATCGGCGATGTCATAGCCGAAGTCGGCCATCGGCGATTTGAAGAACGGCGAGATCCAGATCGCGTCCACACCCAGCGCGGCGATGTGGTCCAGGCGCTGGATGATGCCGGGCAGGTCGCCTACCCCGTCGCCGTTGGCGTCGAGGAAACTGCGCGGATAGATCTGGTAGATGACGGCTCCGCGCCACCATGGATAGTGCGACATCGACAGCCCCCCTCCGGGCGTGCGGGACCCGCCGGGAGCGGGCCGAAATCCTGATGCCGCAAGCTTAGCGGTGGGTCCCCGGGCTTGGCGCAACCTGCATACGTATTCACGCGGGCGGCAGCCGTGGCCGGGCCAAGGACGTCGGCCAGCCCGGTTTGCGCCCGAATTCACAGGCAACGCCTATAATCAGCGATGAGCCTGAAAGCCTGATCGCATGACCATCACCGAAGACACCCGTCCCGCCCTGGGCCTGCCCCAGATCCAGTCGCTTGCCGCGGCCGACATGGCCGCCGTCGACGCCCTGATCCGGCGCCGGCTGTCCTCGGACGTCGTGCTGATCAACCAGATCGCCGATCACATCATTTCCGCCGGCGGCAAGCGCCTGCGCCCGATGCTGGTGATGCTGGCCGGCCATGCGGTCGGCCAGGCCGGCCCGGATCACCACCAGCTGGCGGCGATCATCGAGTTCATCCACACCTCCACCCTGCTGCACGACGACGTGGTGGACGAATCCAGCCTGCGCCGCGGCCGCAGCACCGCCAACGCGCTGTGGGGCAACGCACCCAGCGTGCTGGTCGGCGACTTCCTGTACTCGCGCAGCTTCCAGCTGATGGTCGAGCTGGAGCGCATGTCGGTGATGCAGATCCTGGCCGATGCCACCAACCGCATCGCCGAGGGTGAAGTGCTGCAGCTGCTGCACGTGCACAACCCGGATACCGACGAAGCGGCCTACCTGCGCGTGATCGAGCGCAAGACCGCGGTCCTGTTCGCTGCCGGTACCCGCCTGGGCGCGCTGGCCAGCGGCGTGGACGAAGCCACCCAGCAGGCCCTGTTCGACTACGGCATGCACCTGGGCTACGCGTTCCAGATCGCCGACGACGTGCTGGACTACTCGGCCAATGCCGAGGAGCTGGGCAAGAACCTGGGCGACGACCTCGCCGAGGGCAAGGCGACTCTGCCGCTGATCCACGCGATGGCCCACTCCGACGACGCCACCCGCGAGCGCCTGCGCACCATCGTGCAGGACGGCGACGCCTCGGCGATGCCGGAAGTGCTGGCCGCGATCCGCGCCACCGGCGGACTCGAGTACAGCCGTGCGCGTGCCGAGGAGTATGCCGAAGCCGCCGAGCGCGCGCTCGATGGCCTGGGCGACAACGATGCCGTGGCCGCCCTGCGCGGCCTGGCCCGCTACGCGGTGCAGCGTTCGCATTGACCAGCGGAGGTGTGCCGAGCAACGGTCGGCACCCACAATGACCGGTAGGTGCCGACCGTTGGTCGGCACTGAAACATCGGTAGGTGCCGACCGTTGGTCGGCATATCTCTTCAGCGTTTCTCGAAGCGCTCCTCGAAGAACTCATCCAGCGCCTTCCACGCGCGCTTGGCCGCCCGTTCGTTGTACTGGCAGCCCGGCGGGCTGTTGGCATCGCGCTCGGCGAAGCAGTGCACTGCCCCGCTGTAGTTGGTGAATTCCCAGTCGACCTTGGCCGCGTTCATTTCCTTCTGGAAACCGGCGATGTCCTCGGCGCTCACGCTCTTGTCATCGGCGCCATTGAGCACCAGCACCGATGGGTGCGTGCCACCGGCCTGCGCCGGCAGCGGCGAACCCAGCCCGCCGTGCAGGCTGACCACACCGGCCAGCGGCGCACCGGCACGGGCCAGCTCCAGCACCGTGGTGCCGCCGAAACAGAAGCCCACCGCGCCGATCCGGTTCGCATCGAGCGGCGTCTTGCCGGCCTGGGCCTTGAGCACGTTCACCGCCTCCAGCGCGCGTGCGCGCAGCAGCGACCGGTCATTGCGCAGCTTGGTCGCCACCGGCCCGGCCTCGGCATCGGTCTTCGGCCGCACGCCCTTGCCGTACACATCGGCCACCAGCACCACGTAGTCATCGCCAGCCAGCTGTTTGGCCTTCTCGACCGCCGATTCGTTCACGCCCTTCCAGTTCGGCACCATCACCAGACCGGGACGCTTGTCGTTGTCGCCGTCGTCATAGACCAGCACGCCACTGAAGGTCGTGCCCTGGTGTTTCCACTCCACCGGCTGCGTCTTCATTGCCGCCCACGCCGGCATCGCCGCCAGCCCCAGCATCACCGCTACACCGCATCGCCAACGATTCATGCGCCTGCTCCGCAAGAAAAAGGGGACGGAGGGGATTAAGCCGTATTTGCCCCTCCCGCGTCGCATTCTGCATTGGCGACGTGACGCAGGTGTGGTTGGATACGACTTAATCCCCTCCGTCCCCTTTTTCGCATGAACCTGGTTGATCGCTTTCTGTCTGGCCTGATTCCACGCCTGCCTGCCGACGATGCCCCGCAGTGGGGCCACGTGCAGGGCGCCAACGCCGAAGACCTGCAGCGCCTGCGTGCGCAGTGGCCGCAGGTTCCGGACAGTCTGGTCGCGTTGCTGTCGCGCGTGGATGGCACGCACTTCCGCGAGTACCCCGGCGGCGAGGTCTGCGTGCTGATGCTCGGCTCGGACGTGGAGGAAGGTGGCTATCCGTACTACCTGCGTTCGGTGGCGCAGGTCTTCGAAGACCAGCGGCAGTGGGACGACAGCATCCGCTCGATCTACGAAGAGTGGCTGGACGACGAGCCGGAGATCCTCGGCGATGGCATCGACCCCGATCTGCCGATGGACCGTCGCCTGTGCTTCTCGCACTGCATGAACAACGGCGGCACCTCGATGCTCTACCTGGATTTCGACCCGGCACCAGGCGGCACCGTCGGCCAGGTGGTGCGCTACCTGCACGATCCGGACAGCTATGCAGTCATCGCGCCGAGCTTCGATGCGTACCTGCAGCAGTTGATTGATGGCGATTACGCGTTCATCGATCAGGACGACTGAAATCCAGCCGAGCGTGGGCTCGGCTCTACAGTAGATCCACGCCATGCGTGGATGGGATGCACAGGATCCCGCTGGGGTCAGAGCCCTTTCCTGCGGAAAGGGATCCGACCCCGGACCGGTGGCTCAAACGATGCCCAACCCCGGAATCGCGCTGTTGCTGTCCGGGTCGAAGCCGGCCAGCTCGGCGAAATGGCGACCACGAGCCACGTAATCGCGGTAGGCACCAAAACTCGGCGCGCCCGGCGACAGCAGCACCACCCCGCCCTGCGTACCCAGCGCCGCGCGTGCCAGCGCCATCGCTTCGGGCAGGTCACCGGCCGCGTGCAGGCCGAAGCGGCCGGCATCGGCCAGCGGCTGCAGCATCGCGTGGATGCGCGGGCCGTTGCTGCCCATGGTCACGATCTCCACCGGCGGCACGTCGTGGGCCATGTGCTGCATGAAATCGCTCCAGTCCAGGCCGCGATCATGTCCGCCCACCAGCAGCGCGATGCGCTGGCCGGCGAAGCACTCCAGCGCTGCCAGGCTGGCATGCGGCGTGGTGCTGATTGAATCGTTGACGTAGGTCAGGCCATCGGCCACGCCGATGCGCTGCAGGCGATTCGGCAACGGACGGAAGTCCTGCACCGCCGGCGCCAGCGCCACGGCATCCAGCCCCAGCGCTTCCAGAGCGGCCAGTACCGCGCATAGGTTGCCACGGTTGTGGCGGCCCGGCAGTGGCGTGTTGCGGGTGTCGAACACCGCCTGCTCACCGCGATGCACGATGTCACCGCGCATATGCCAACCCTGCGGCTGGTTGAACCAGACCACTTCGCTGTCAGGCAGAGACAGCGCGGCCAGATGCGGATCGGCGGCGTTGAGCACGGCGATGCGCGGTGCGGCTTCAGTCACCAGCCGCAGCTTGTCGTCGATGTAACGCTGCTCGCTGCCGTGCCAGTCCAGGTGTTCCGGGAACAGGTTCAGCACCACCGCCACCTGCGGGCGGGCGCCACTGCGGGCCACTTCGCCGGTCTGGTAACTGGACAGTTCCACCGCCCAGTACTCGGGCGCGGGTTGCGGGTCCAGCGCTTCCAGCAGCGGCAGGCCGATGTTGCCGACCAGGCCGGTGCGGTGGCCGGCGGCACGCAGCAGGTGCGCGACCAGCGCGGTGGTGGTGCTCTTGCCCTTGGTACCGGTCACGCACACGGTGTCGTGCACGATGCCATCAGCACCCGCATGCTCGGCAAACCACAGAGCAGTGCCGCCGATGAAAGTGGTGCCCTGCGCGGCGGCGGCCAGCGCGATTTGCTGGTAAGGGCTGATGCCCGGCGACTTGATCACCACATCGAAGGCAGCCAGCGCCTCGGCCGACGGCTCACCACGGACGTCCAGCGCACCGTGTGTTTCCGCACGCGCTGCCTCGACTTCGGCAGCTGGACAGAACAGGCTCAGGCCAAGCCCGGGCAGGCGCGAACGCAGCACCGCAAACGCGGCGCGGCCCTCGCGGCCCCAGCCCCACAGCGCAACGCGCTTTCCTTCAAGCTTCGAAATCTTCACGTACCCGTTCCCACAGCGCAGCCGGAATACGGTATTCGCCCTGCAGCTGCAACAGCGGTGCCAGTTCCAGTTCGGCGGCATCCAACTGCGGCTGAATCTCATTGCAGAAGCGCTTCACCAGCACGTCTTCCTTCCACTCGGCGCGCTGCGCCAGGGTTGCCATCGCTGCGCGCGACTCGCGGCCTTCGCCCACGCACTCGAACGGCTTGTGGTCCTGGAATTCCAGCAGTGCGTCGAAGCCGCCAGCCTGCTCGATGTCATCCAGCAGGTTGCGGCCGAAGATGCGTACCAGGCGCGTCTTGGGCATGAACGGGGCCAGTGCCAGGAACACGAAGTGGCACTTCGGGCAGACACCGCACCAGCGGTTCACCGGGCGCTCGCCGAGGATGTGGAAGTTGCGGTTGCAGCTGGAGAAGTGCGCGTCGTAGAAATCGGTCTTGGCGAACTGGCGCGCAACCGCCAACTCGGACATCGGCCGCAGCAGCGAGTAGTACTGCAGATCGGCGGCCAGCTGCTTCTGCACATGGCTGCCGAACGCCTGCTCGAACGCCCAGCCCTTGGACCACTGATGGTTGACTTCACCGGTGCCCGGAATCTGGCTGCCGTAGCTGGCCGAACGTTCGTTCGAGAACACCACCTGGTCCACGCCCTGCAGCAGCGCGGCCAGCACCATGATCGCCGAGTTCACCGCGGTAACCGGGATATGCCCGTTCCAGGCGCCCTGGCGGTTGAGCTCGAACAGTTCCGGCGCCAGCGCGCGGCCCAGGTTCAGCGTCGGCAGGCCGGTGCGCTCGGCACAGGCGCGGATCAGCTGCGAGCCACCGATCCAGGTCACCGTCTCGTCCACGCCGGCACGGCGCAGCGCTTCGATGCTGACCAGCGAATCCTTGCCGCCGCCAATTGCCACCAGCGCGTGCGGCTGCAGGCCCAGCACCGGTGCCTGCACCGCTTCGCCCTGTACCGGCAGGCGGAAGCGCCCGCGCAGGTTCAGGCCGTTGCGGTAGGCAAATTCGCCCAGGCCATTGAGGTAGACCGTCTCCACCAGCGCAGCGGTTTCGGCATCAATGTTGTAGCTGTCGATGCTGACCGTCTCCGGCACGCCCGCCTTGTAGTAGCTGACACCGGCAATCAGGTGCAGCAGCTGCAGCGCTCGCTGCACGGCGGCGGCACGCGCCTGGTCCAGTACGAACGGCGCGCCGGGAACGGTGATGGTTTCCACCATTTCCGGGCCGTCGTCGAAGGCGTAGACCAGCTTGGCCACGCCAGTGTCCGCGGCGAATTCGCAGCGGACGAAGCGGAAGCGGGAAACCTGGTGTTTATCGAAAGCAGTCATGGTGTATCCGGTCAGGCACCTGCCCGCGCGCAGGCGCGGGAGGTGTCGGTGGGCGGGTGCAGGGCGCGGAAGGCAGCGATCACTCGATCACGTCTTCGCGCGGCATCGCCCGCTGGTTGTAGGTGTTGGACATCACGTAGCCGTAGGCACCGGCATCGGCGATCAGCATCACATCGTCCGGCGCGGTTGACACCGGCAGCTTGCGGCGCTTGCCGAACACATCGCTGGATTCGCAGATCGGGCCGACCACATCAAACGCCGCTTCGGCATAACCGCCCTGGCGGCTGAGGTTCTCGATGTCATGCCAGGCGTCGTACAGCGCCGGGCGCATCAGGGTGTTCATGCCCGCATCCAGGCCGACCCGGCGCACGCCATCCTTCTCCACCACCTGGGTGGCATGGGTCAGCAGCACGCCCGATTCGGCCACCAGGAAGCGGCCCGGTTCGATCGCCAGACGGAACGCCGGATGCAGCGCCTTGACCTCGGCCAGACCCTCGGCCCAGGCCTCCAGGTCGAACGGCTCGTCTTCGTCGCTGTACGGAATCGGAAGGCCACCACCGATGTCGATGGTCTGTACGCTGCCGATGCGGCGGGCGAAACCGGCCAGCTCATCGCACATCAGGCGCCAGTGCTGCGCGGTTTCCACACCGCTGCCCAGGTGCGCATGCAGGCCGACCACGCGGGTGCCCAGTTCGGTAGCCGCGCGCACGAACTCGTCGACGCGGGCGATCGGCAGGCCGAACTTGGAATCCTTGCCACCGGTACGCACCTTGGCGTGGTGGCCCTCGCCACGACCCAGATCAACGCGCAGCCACAGCTCGCGGTTGCGGAACAGGTCCGGCCAGCGCTGCAGCGCCTCGACATTGTCGACGGTGACGGTCACGCCCAGCGCGAATGCCGCTTCGTATTCCTCGCGCGGGCAGAAGCTGGGGGTGAACAGCACGCGCTTGGGCGACAGTTCCGGCAGATGCTGGAACACGTGCTTCAGTTCGCCATGCGATACGCACTCCAGTCCAAAGCCCTCGGCTTCCAGCAGCTGCAGGATGGCCGGATGGCTGTTTGCCTTGATCGCGTAGTAGCGCTGGTCGATCGGCTTGATCGCCGCCAGCGCGCGGGCACGCGCCCGCACCGTCGGCAGGTGGTAGACGTAACGCGGGGTGCCGGCATCGGCCAGCTGCAGCAGGTGCGCACGCTGGCCGCGCCACCACGGCGTACCACGCGGACGCACGGTGCCGGCAATCTCGCGCCAGCGCGGGCCGAACACTTCGGTCTCTTCCACCGGCATCGCGCCGCTGTCGATAAGTTCGGCGTGCAGGATCGGCAGCAGGCCATCGGCATCGGCTTCGTCGATGACGAAGGTCAGGTTCAGGTCGTTGGACGACTGCGAGATCATGTGCACGCGTTCGCGGCCGAAGGTCGCCCACACGTCCGACAGCTTGTGCAGCAGCGAGCGCATGCCGAGACCGACCAGGGTGATCGCTGCGCACGGCACGATCACCTTCACCTTGCAGATCTGCGACAGGTCGGCCGACAGCGCGGCCAGCACATCGGTGTTGACCAGGTTCTCGGAGGGATCCAGCGACACGGTGACATTGGTCTCGGCCGAGCCGATCAGGTCTACCGACAGGCCATGCTTCTTGAACAGATTGAACACGTCGGCCAGGAAGCCGACCTGCTGCCACATGCCGATGCCTTCCATCGACACCAGCACGATGCCGTTGCGGCGGCTGATCGCCTTCACCCCCGGCACCGGTGCGGCATTGCCGTCGATGCTGGTACCCGGCAGTTCGGGACGCTCGGTATCGAGAATGGCCATCGGCACGCCAGCATCGCGGCACGGCTTGATCGAACGCGGGTGCAGTACCTTGGCACCGGTGGTGGCGATTTCCTGCGCTTCGTAATAGTCCAGCCGGGTCAGCAGCCGCGCATCCGGAACGTCCTTGGGATTGGCGCTGAACATGCCCGGCACGTCGGTCCAGATCTCCACGCGGCTGGCGCCGAGCAGCGCACCGAAGTACGCCGCCGAGGTATCCGAACCACCACGACCGAGGATGGCGGTGCCGCCGTCGGCGTGGCGCGAGATGAAGCCCTGGGTAATCAGCAGCCGGGTCGGCTGCGCGCGGAAGCGCTGCGCCCAGGCTGCGTCCGCACGCCACTGGCAATTCACCGACAGGCGCTGCGACCAGTCGCTCTGGTTCGGCTGTGGCGGCAGTGCATCCAGCCACTGGCGGGCATCCATCCAGCCGAAATCCAGGCCGCTGGCACGCAGGTAGGCCGCACCCAGGCTGGACGACAACAACTCGCCCTGGCCCAGTACCTCGGCCTGCCAGTCCAGCGGACGAGCAGCGGCGCGCGGGTCATCGAGCAGGCCCTGCAGCACGGCCAGTCGTTCGGCCAGCACCTCGGCGCCCAGCTCCAGTTCCTGCAGGAAGCCCTGGTGGCGCTCGACCAGCGCGGCCACACGATCACGGCTGTCCGGCGCGCCATCGGCAATCGCGGTCAGTTCGTTGGTGACCCCGGACAGCGCCGACACCACCACCAGCACGCGCGAGCCGGTCTCTTCCGCGCGTTTTTTCGCCAGCTTCCCGATCGTGTCCCAGCGGTGACGACGCGACACCGAGGTGCCGCCGAACTTCAGTACGATCCAACGATCGACAAGGGGGGAAGCTGACATGGATTGGCTATGTAGAATGTGGGGAAGCCGCCCTCGGGGGCGGAACCTTTGATTCTAAGCGCAATATCCCCGTAGATGGCCGTCCTCCGTTACCTCCAGCTCGATGTCTTCGCCCCCCGCCCCGGTACCGGCAACCCCCTGGGCGCCGTGCTGGACGCCGACGATCTCTCCGGCGAGCAGATGCAGGCTCTGGCGGCCTGGCTGAACCTGTCCGAGACGGTGTTCTTCCTGCGCCCCAGCGCGCCCGACGCCGACTACCACATCCGCATCTTCACCCCGACCCGTGAGCTGGCTTTCGCCGGCCACCCCAGTGTTGGCGCGGCCTGGACGGCGGTGACCTGCGGCCTGGCCCAACCGCGCGAGGGTGCGCTGGTACAGCAGTGCGCCGCAGGGTTGCTGCCGGTACGGGTGAGCGGCCCGGCTGAGGCGCTGCAGATCCAGCTGGCCAGTCCGCCGGCGCGGCAACGGGCGACGACAGCCGACGGGGTGCCCGAAACGCTGCTGGCCCTCGCCGCCAACGGGCATGCGCCGGAACTATGGGACAACGGCGCGCGCTGGTGGCTTCTGCCGCTGCGCGATGCCACCACCGTACGCAACCTGGTGCCGGACATGGCCGCCCTGCGTGACTGGAGCCTGGCCACCGACGCAACCGGCGTGGCCGTGTTCGCTGACGAAGCCGGTACTGACCATTCCCGCGTGGTGCGCGCGTTCTGCCCTGCGGATGCGGCCAGCGTGCCCGAGGATCCGGTGACCGGCAGCGCCAATGCCCTGATCGGCGCCTGGCTGCGGCAGCGCAACGCCCTGCCCGGCCGCGAGGGCTGCTACGAGGCCAGCCAGGGCCGCGAAGTCGGCCGCGATGGCCGCGTACAGGTAAAAGTCGATGCAGAGGGCACGGTCTGGATCGGCGGCCAGGTGCAGCCGGTCATCGACGGCAACATCCGCTGGTAGCGCCGGGCCATGCCCGGCGGCCTTGCCGCGCTGCGCACTCGCGGGGCATGGCCCCGCGCTACCGTATTCCCCTTCATTCCTGGAGTTTCAACCCGATGACCACCCGCCGTTTCCTGCAGCTGGATGTGTTCTCGCCGCGCCCCGGCGCGGGTAATCCGCTGGCCGTGGTACTCGATGCCGGAGGCCTGGACGACGCCAGCATGCAGGCCATCGCGCGTTGGACGCGCCTGCCGGAAACCACCTTCGTGTTCCCGCCGCAGGCCGCCGGCGCCAGCTATCGGCTGCGCATGTTCAGCCCGCAGAAGGAAGTACCGTTCGCCGGCCACCCCAGCGTCGGCACCGCGCACGCGGTACTGCAGGCAAACCTGGCCGCGCCGGTCGACGGCATCCTTGTGCAGGACGGCATTGCCGGCGCGCTGCCGCTACGCGTCAGTGGCGAGGCTGCGCAGCAGCGCATCGCCATACGCACCCCGCGCGCGCAGCTGGCCGAGACCGCCGACGCCACCGATCCACGCCTGCAGGCAGTCCTGGAAGGCTGGCCGCTGGGCACGCTGCCGCCGGCACGCATGCAGGGCGGGCGCAGCTGGTGGGTGGTGCAGGTAGCCGATGAGGCCGCGTTGCGCGCGCTGCAGCCGGACTGGGATGCGGTGGCCGCACTGGCTGAGTCCACCGACAGCATGGGCGTGTTCGCCTATGCCTTCAGCGATGGCAGCGAGGGGTTCGACCTGGCGGTGCGCGCCTTCGTCGGCAACGGCCGTCGCTTCGAAGACGCCGCTTCCGGCGCCGCCAACGCCGTGCTCGCCGCATGGCTGGACCTGCGCGACGCCTTGCCCAAGGGCCGCGCACCGTTTGAAGTCAGCCAGGGTCGCGAAGTCGGTCACGATGCGCGCTTGACCCTTTTCGTCGATGAAGACGGGGAAGTCTGGTCCGGTGGGCAGGTTCAGACTGTGATCAGCGGCACCATTGATTGGTGATCCCGTACGGCGTGGTGGCGCCGGGCCATGCCCGGCGCTACCGACCTCAACCCAGCTCGGCTTCCAGGCTGATCGGCACCGCGCTCAGCGCCTTGGACACCGGGCAGTTCTGCTTGGCGTCATCGGCAATGGCACGGAACTGTGCCGCATCGATGCCGGGCACCACGGCCTTCACTTTCAGCCGGATCTGCGACAGCTGCGGGCCGCCTTCCAGTGACAGATCGACCTTGGCCTCGGTATCCAGCGAGGTCGGGGTGAAGCCGGCTTCGCCGAGCTTGGCCGACAGCGCCATGGTGAAACAGCCTGCATGTGCAGCAGCGATCAGCTCTTCCGGATTGGTGCCTTTTTCGTCGCCGAAACGGCTGTTGAAGCCATAGCGCGTCTTGTCCAGCAGGCCACTCTGCGGCGTGCTCAACTGTCCCTTGCCGGACTTCAGATCGCCTTCCCAGTGCGCGGTGGCGTGTCGCGAGATTCCCATGTGCTGCTCCTGCGTGGCGGTGATGAACGTTTACCCTCGCACGGCATGCGTTAGCCCTGCGTCGCTCCGCTGCACGCCGGACGTCACCCTGGACGCAGGCACGTGGACACTTCCTCGCCATGAGAACGCGCATTTTTCCCTTGTTTTCAGTAATTTCGCGCATCCCCGTGCGACCGGGACGAGCATTGCCGGCCGCACCGCGGTACCCCCAGCCCCCACCACCGGCCATGTACTGAATCGGCCTGGATATGAAAAAACATGCACTTTCCGCACTCCAGGCTATTGGCGGCGCCCGAGAGTTGCCCTACATTGCGCTTGCCGACGGGGTTCGGCGCCGACCAAACAACCAACCGTTCACGGAACAGGAAACCATGGCAAAGACCGCTAAGAAGGCTGCCCCGAAGAAGGCAGTGAAGAAAGTCGCGACGAAGGCAGCCGCCAAGCCGGCCGCTCCGAAGCCGATCAAGGAAGTGCTGACCAAGTCCGGCCTGGTTGCACACATCGCTGAAGCCTCCGGCGTCATCGCCAAGGACGTCCGCGCTGTGCTGGCCTCGCTGGAAAGCGCTGTCGCCTCCTCGGTGCACAAGAAGGGCGCTGGCTCGTTCACCCTGCCGGGCCTGCTGAAGATCAGCACCGTCAATGTGCCGGCCAAGCCGAAGCGCAAGGGCATCAACCCGTTCACCAAGGAAGAACAGTGGTTCGCCGCCAAGCCGGCCACCACCAAGCTGAAGGTGCGTCCGCTGAAGAAGCTGAAGGACGCTGCGCTGTAAGCGCGCGCCCCAACGCGGATTCCGACGGGACGGCTCAGGCCGTCCCGTTTTTTTTGTCCGAACCGCAGGCCGCAACACAGCGTTGCCGCAGCCAGCGGATTGCCCGCACAGGCCCGCCGCCATTGGATGAGCGTGTTACCTGCCGGCACGGAACCTACCGGGTGGAACACTGCGTGCAGCGCCGGCCATCGCCGCCGGCCGTGGCCTTGCCTATCGTGGGCACATCCTCCACAGCTACGGCGAGCACACCCTCATGGCCAGCCCCTCCACCCGCTACCGGATCTCGGTGACCCCCATCGAAAAGGACGGGGTGCAGTGCACCGGGCGCTGCACCATCGAACTGGAGCACCGCGCCAGCCGCGACCTGATGCGCCTGCTGGAAGCTGCACCACGCACCGCTGGGCTCAGCGGCGACGAGCGTGCGACAGTCGTGATCGCCACCCAGCTGCTGCGCGATATCGTGCAGCGCCATGCCGAAACCGAAGGCCACGCACTGGGCGCGATCGCCACGCAGGTGCTGCCGGCGCTGGATGCGCTGGAACAGCTGCCGTCCTCCCGCTGAGACCGGCGCAGTCGATACACTGCCCTCCTTCACGTCGCCCCGGGGAGGAGGCAGGCATGCGCAGGTTCCTGTTGTTGATCGCGCCGCTGGTGCTGTTCGGCTGTTCGCGGCCGGAGGCGCAACCGGATCCAACCAGCGCTCCTGCGCCGCCGCCGGCTCCGGCCGCTGCCAGTGCAGAGGGCGAAGCGCCCGCACTGCAAGCCACCGCGGTCGACCCGCTGTTTGCCGCCGTCGCGGCCGAAGCCGAGCTCCCGGCCGCAATGCTCAATCGCTATGTCATGGCACTGCTCAACCGGGACCGCAAAGGCGCCGATGCCGCCTGGACCTTCCCGCCCAGCGATGCACGACGCGCGGACGACGCCGCGTTGCGCCAGCTGGAGGACGTCCGCAGCCTGCGCCTGACGACCGGGTCGCCGATCGCCCGCGATGGCCACCAGCCACCACAGTTGCTGGAGATCCCGGTACAGATCCGTGCAGCGACCCCCCAGGGCACGTTCCGCTTCGGCGGCTGGTACCGGGTGCACCCCAGCAGCGATGGCCGCGCCTGGCAGATCCAGTCGGCGCAACTGCGGCCAACGCTGGACTGAACCGTTGCAGCGGCATGCACGCACGATTCAGCCGGCAAGGCTACTCTTTGATCCATCCATTCCGCATTCACCGGTCACCGCCATGCGCCTGCGTTCCCTGATGACCCGCCTTGCCGCCTCCACCGTACTGATCGCCGCGGCGATCGGCGCGCAGGCCGCCCCTTCCATTTCCGGTCGCGAACTGTCGGTCGGCGCCAGCGATGTGCAGCAATACCTCGATGGCAGTTTCCCCCGTACCCAGGACGCCCTGGGTGGCCTGATCGCGCTGACCATGAGCCATCCGCAGCTGAGCCTGCCGGCCGGCGAACGACTGAACCTGGGCATGGATGTGGCACTGGCGACCGCTGGCGGCAACCCGGCCAAGCTCGGTACGGTGAAGCTCAGCAGCGGCCTGCGCTACGACGCACAGACCCAGGGCTTCCATCTGCAGCAGCCCAGCGTCGATGACTTCACTCCGGCCAACCAGGGCGGTCGCCTCGACTCGCGCACCCGCGGCCTGCTCAATGCCTGGCTGAGCGACTACGCCCAGCGCGAGCCAATCTACAAGCTGGACCCGGCCATGGCCGGCGTGCTCGGTGCACTGCAGGTGCAGTCGGCACAGGTGAAGAACGGCAAGCTGGTGGTCACCTTCAACCAGAACCTGGGCAACCTGGTACCGGCAGGCGTGCTCGGAAAATAAAACAAGGCAGCGCCGGGCCATGCCCGGCGGCTTCTGATTCTCCCGCGCACCGCGATCGCCGGGCATGGCCCGGCGCTACCGCAATCAGCGCTTGGGCTGCAGCATGGTGCCGGTGCACTTGGGCGAACCGCAGCGGCACTCCCAGATCTTCTTCAGCTTGGCCGTATGGCGCTCGGCCAGGGTGATGCCGTAGTTGTAGGTCAGCTCTTCGCCGGCCTTGATATCGCGCAGCGCTTCGATGAAGACCTTGTCGCCGCGGCTGTCACCGTCTTCGTCTTCCTCGATCACCGCCTCGCAGTTCGGGTCGCAGCTGTGGTTGATCCAGCGCGCATCGTTGCCCTTGTAGTTGGCATCGATCACCCAGTCGTCGTTGAGGGTGAACAGGAAGGTATGGCCACTTTCAACATCGCCGCTGTCATCGGCATCGACGTCGCCGTGGCTGCGCAGCAGGCCCTTGTACTGGATCACGCGCTCGCCCTGCTTGATCGGGGCCACGGAAAACACACCGTTGCCGTGGATGGCGGACTTGCGGGCTTGGATCTTCTTGGGCATCGGCAAGGGAGGTCTGCAGCGAAAGGAACGTTGATTCTCGCCCATTCCGGGTGATTGCGAAAATCATCTCGTTGGCTCAGCATTGGCGCCCTGGCAACGGCCCCGGTGAGTGCTCCCGGCCCGGCCCCCCCGGCGCCAGCTGAATGCCCGGCTTGGATGGTGGCGAATAAAAGCGTACAATTTCAGTCCGCTTTAAGAACCGCTCGCATCCCCATGTTGCGCGTCACCAAACTCACCGATTACGCCACCGTGGTACTGACCGTACTCGCCGCCCGCCCGGGCGAGGTGCTCAGTGCCACCGAGCTGGCCGAATTCACTGGTCTGGAACCGCCGACCGTCAGCAAGGTACTCAAGCCGCTGGCCCAGGCCGGCCTGGTCGAGGGCCTGCGCGGCGTCCGTGGCGGCTACCGGCTGACCCGCGCGGCCGTCGAGATCTCGCTGTTCGAAGTGGTCGAAGCGATGGAAGGGCCGCTGGCCCTGACCGAATGCAGCCACGACCACCACCAGTGCGGCATGGCGCCCAAGTGCGGCGCGCGCAGCAGCTGGCGGCTGATCAACGACGTGGTCTCCGAGGCCCTGCGCGACGTCACCCTCGCCCAGATTCTCCCCCCTCTCCCCCTTGCCGATGACGAACAGCGCCGCACCATCGCTGTCGACGTCGTCTCCTGATCCGTAGGCAGCCCCCCCATGGCCACCGAAACCATCGAAAACGTCGCCCACGACGACACCCCCAACCGCGAGATCCACGAGCAGCTCGGCCGCAAGTATTCGGCCGGCTTCATCACGGACATCGAATCAGACTCCCTTCCCGCCGGCCTGGACGAGGACACCATCCGTGCCCTGTCGGCCAAGAAGGAAGAGCCGGAATGGATGACGCAGTGGCGCCTGGACGCCTACCGCCACTTCCTGACCATGCCGATGCCGAACTGGGCCAAGCTGCAGATCGCCCCGATCGATCTGCAGGCGCTCAGCTACTACTCCGCGCCGAAGGGCCCGAAGTACGCCTCGCTGGATGACGTGCCCAAGGAACTGCTCGACACCTACGACAAGCTGGGCGTGCCGCTGCACGAGCGCGCCAAGCTGGCCGGCGTGGCGGTGGACGCGGTGTTCGACTCGGTGTCCGTCGGCACCACCTTCCGCAAGGAACTGGCCGAGAAGGGCATCGTGTTCTGCTCGATGTCCGAAGCGATCAAGGAACATCCGGAGCTGGTCAAGCAGTACCTCGGCACCGTGGTGCCGGTCGGCGACAACTATTTCGCCGCGCTCAATTCGGCGGTGTTCTCCGATGGCAGCTTCGTGTTCATCCCCAAGGGCGTGCGTTGCCCGATGGAGCTGAGCACCTATTTCCGCATCAACGCCGGCCACACCGGCCAGTTCGAGCGCACGCTGATCATCTGCGAGGACAAGGCGTACGTGTCCTACCTGGAAGGCTGCACCGCGCCGATGCGCGACGAGAACCAGCTGCATGCGGCGGTGGTCGAGCTGGTCGCGCTGGAAGATGCGGAAATCAAGTACTCCACGGTGCAGAACTGGTACCCGGGCGACGAGAACGGCGTCGGCGGCATCTACAACTTCGTCACCAAGCGTGCCGAATGCCGCGGCGCACGCAGCAAGGTCACCTGGACCCAGGTCGAGACCGGCTCGGCGATCACCTGGAAGTACCCGTCCTGCGTGCTGCTGGGCGACGACTCGGTCGGTGAGTTCCACTCGGTGGCGTTGACCCACCACCGCCAGCAGGCCGACACCGGCACCAAGATGATCCACATCGGCAAGCGCACCAAGAGCAAGATCATCAGCAAGGGCATCAGCGCCGGCCGCGGACAGAACACCTACCGCGGCCTGGTCCGGGTCGACCGCAACGCAGATGGCGCGCGCAACTACACCCAGTGCGATTCACTGCTGATCGGCAAGCAGTGCGGTGCCCACACCTTCCCCTACATCGAGGTGAAGAACCCCGGCGCCACGGTCGAGCACGAGGCCACCACCTCCAAGATCTCCGACGACCAGCTGTTCTACTGCCGCGCTCGTGGCATCAGCCAGGAAGACGCGGTGTCGATGATCGTCGACGGCTTCTGCAAGCAGGTGTTCCGCGAGCTGCCGATGGAGTTCGCGGTGGAAGCCAAGAAGCTGCTGGAAGTCTCGCTGGAAGGCTCGGTGGGCTGACCGCCTGCCGCCCCTCGCACAACGCATTCTCTTTACCGGCGGGCCACGGCCCGCACCACGGAAACCCCCACCATGCTGAAGATCGAAAACCTCCACGCCCGCATCGGCGACAAGGAAATCCTCAAGGGCCTG
This sequence comes from Stenotrophomonas maltophilia, assembly GCF_004920835.1. Classification (GTDB taxonomy): domain Bacteria; phylum Pseudomonadota; class Gammaproteobacteria; order Xanthomonadales; family Xanthomonadaceae; genus Stenotrophomonas; species Stenotrophomonas maltophilia_AQ. Next base: position 36,211 of record NZ_QFHO01000008.1, on the reverse strand, counting down.
TCGCTGGAAGTGAAGCCCGGCCAGGTGCACGCCATCATGGGCCCCAACGGCGCCGGCAAGTCCACCCTGGGCAATGTCCTGGCAGGCCGCGACGGCTATGACGTGACCGAAGGCAGCGTGCAGTTCGAAGGCACCGACCTGCTCGACCAGGATCCGGAAGCGCGCGCCGCCGCCGGCCTGTTCCTGGCGTTCCAGTACCCGGTGGAAATTCCGGGCGTGAACAACACTTACTTCCTGCGCGCGGCACTGAACGCCCAGCGCAAGGCACGCGGTGAGGAAGAACTCGATTCCATGCAGTTCCTCAAGCTGGTGCGCCAGAAGCTGGCCGTGCTGCACCTGAAGGACGAACTGCTGCACCGTGGCGTCAACGAAGGCTTCTCCGGTGGCGAGAAGAAGCGCAACGAGATCTTCCAGCTGGCCGTGCTGGAGCCGAAGCTGGCGATCCTGGACGAGACCGATTCGGGCCTGGACATCGACGCGCTGAAGAGCGTCGCCGACGGCGTCAACGCACTGCGCAGCGCCGACCGCTCGTTCCTGGTCATCACCCACTACCAGCGCCTGCTGGACTACATCAAGCCGGACGTGGTGCACGTGCTGGCCGACGGCCGCATCGTCAAGAGCGGCGGCCCGGAACTGGCGCTGGAGCTGGAAGCGCACGGCTATGACTTCCTGAAGGATCGCGTGGTGCGCGAGGCGGCGGTCTGATGAGCGCCCTGCTCGACTCGATGGCCCAGGCCTTCTGCGGCAGCGATGCGCGCCGCGAAGTGTTGGATGCGGCCCTGCGCGATGGCCTGCCGGCCGCCCGCAACGAAGCCTGGAAGTACACCTCGCTGCGCCAGCTGGAGCGCCGCGCGTTCGCCGCGGCACCGCTGCAGGGCCCGGCCCTGGACGTCGCGCTGCTGGAAGACATTCCGGCGCCGCGCCTGGTGTTCGTCAACGGTCGCCTGGATGCCACGCTGAGCGACGTGCAGGCGTTGCCGGCCGGCGTGCAGCTGCAGCCGCTGTCGGCCGCGCTGGCGGACGGTGAGGATGCCGTTCGTTTCCTCGGCCGCCGTTACGAGCGCAGCGAAGAAATCTTCGCCCGACTCAACGCCGCCCTGGCCGATGAAGGCGTGGTGCTGCGCGTGGACGAAGGCGTGCAGGTCGAAGCCCCCCTGCAGCTGGTGTTCGCCAGCGTGGCCGGCGACACCGACCTGGCCTGGCATCACCGTCACCTGATCGAACTGCGTGCCGGCGCACAGCTGGGCGTGGTCGAGCACCGCTTCAGCGTCGGCGATGCCGCCCATCTGGACAACACCGTGCTGCATGCCCACGTCGCCCGTGACGCGGTGCTCCAGCATGCCCGCGTACAGGCCGGCAGCGCGCGCCAGACCAGCTTCCTGCGCACCGATGCGGTGCTGGCCCGCGACGCGCAGTACCACCGCGTCGACCTGGAACTGGGTGCCGCGCTCAGCCGCCATGAACTGAACGTGCGCCTGGAAGGCGACAACGCCCACCTGACCGCCAATGGCGTGCTGCTCGGCAACGGCCGCCGCCACGTCGAGACCCGCCTGGGCATCGACCACATCGCGCGCGATACCAACTGCGAGCTGCTGTGGCGCGGTGTTGCGGCCAACCGCAGCCGCGTGGTGTTCCATGGCGGTATCCAGATCCGCGAAGGCGCCGACGGCACCGATGCGAACCTGTCCAACAAGAACCTGCTGCTGTCGCCCGACGCCGAGATCGACACCCAGCCGACGCTGGTGATCGACGCCGACGAAGTGAAGGCCGCACACGGTGCCACCGTCGGCCAGCTCGATGCCAATGCGCTGTTCTACCTGCGCACGCGCGGCCTGCCGCAGGCGCAGGCGCAGGCACTGCTGAGCGCCGCGTTCTGCCACGAGCCGCTGAAGGTGCTGCCCGAAGCGCTGCGCGCGCAGTTGGCACGCCGCCTGGACAAGGCGCTGGCCGAGGCAGGTGTGGCATGAACCTGTCCTCGCCGCGACCGATCGAAGAACGCACCGGCAGCCCCGACTGGGACCGCGTCCGCCTCGACTTCCCGCTGCTGATGCGCGAAGTGCACGGCAAGCCGCTGGTCTATTTCGACAATGCCAACACCGGCCAGAAGCCGGTGCAGGTGATCGGCGCGGTGGACGAGTTCTACCGCCGCTACAACGCCAACGTCAGCCGCGCAGTGCACGCACTGGGCAGCGAAGCCACCGATGCCTATGAAGGCGCACGCAACAAGCTGGCGCGCTTCCTCAACGTGCGCCCCAGCGACCTGGTGCTGTGCAGCGGCACCACCTTCGCCATCAACCTGGTGGCGTACTCGTGGGCACTGCCACGGCTGAAGGCCGGTGACGTGATCCTGATCACACGCATGGAGCATCACGCCAACATCGTGCCGTGGCAGCTGGTTGCGCAGCGCACCGGCGCGACCATCCGCGTGGCCGAGATCACCCCCGATGGTGCGCTGGACCTGGACGCGCTGCGCGTGGCGATGACCCCCGAGGTCAAGCTGCTCGCTGTCACCCACGTGTCCAACGTGCTGGGCACGGTCAATCCGGTGCGCGAGATCTGCCGTGAAGCGCGCAAGCGCGGCATCATCACCGTGGTCGATGGCTCGCAGGCGGTGCCGCACCGCAAGGTCGACGTCGCCGCGATCGGCTGCGACTTCTACGCCATCACCGGCCACAAGATGTGCGGACCGACCGGTACCGGCGCACTGTGGGCCCGTCGCGAGCACCTGGACGCGATGCCGCCGTTCCTCGGCGGCGGTGAGATGATCAAGGAAGTCAGCTTCGACGGCACCGTGTTCAACGATGCCCCGCACAAATTCGAAGCCGGCACCCCCAACATCGCCGGCTTCATCGGCCTGGGCGTGGCCGCCGACTACCTGCAGCAGCTTGGCCAGGAGAACGTGGAATCGCGCGAAGCCGAACTGCTGGCACACTTCACCGAAGAGCTGCGCCGCGTCGACGGCCTGCGCATCATCGGCGAAGCGCCGGAGAAGGCCGCCGTGGTCTCGTTCCTGATCGACGGCGCGCATGCGCATGACCTGGCGACCCTGCTCGACCTGGAAGGCGTGGCCGTGCGCTCGGGCCAGCACTGCGCGCACCCGCTGCTGCAGTACTTCGGCGTCGCCGCCACCTGCCGTGCCTCGCTGGCGTTCTACAACACGCACGCCGAGATCGAGCGCTTCATGACCGCGTTGACCAAGGTGCGCAAGCTGTTGGGCTGAGCCCGCAGACCGGGGTCAGATCCCTTTCGCCTCGCGAAAGGGCTCTGACCCCATCAACGTTGCCGCCATCCGCCGCTGCGATTGCACCGCCTTCCGTATCGAAGAGAGATCCTGCGCAGGGATACCCTGCTCGATGAACTCGGCGTAGCACCTGCACCGCTCATCCGCATCGGTGGCAATCAACTCAAAGGCCGGATGCGGCACGAGCAATGCGTTCACCCTGCCCTGCGCATTCGCGCGATAGCTCGACCAGCGATAGTCACCAGGATGCGCCACCCTCCCCGCCCGAACCGGGTTGAGTTCGATGTAGCGCTGGCAGGCCAGCAGATAGCGATCCGTATCCACCAGCGTGGAGTGGAAGCGCCCTTCCCATAACGTGCCGGTGCGGCCCTGCCGATCATTCACCCGACGTACGTAGGTCCGGCTCACGGCCTGCATCATCCGTGACAGCCCGCCGCAGACATCAGGCGTTGCCAGAAGATGGACGTGATTGTCCATCAGCACATAAGCGTGGACCCGGCAGTGCTGCTGGCCTGCGTGATGACACAGCAGACGCAGGTAGGCCACGCGGTCGTCATCCGTGAAGAACACGGGCTGGCGATTGTTGCCACGTTGAATGGCATGTTGCGGGTATCCGGGCGCATCGATCCTTCGGGGGCGTGGCATGAGCGTTTCCTGGGGCTGAGGGGTCAGAGCCCTTTGCTGCACAAAGGGATCTGACCCCACCTCCCCATTTGCGCCCGCCCACGCCCCACCTAGAATGGGGCAATGAGCACCCTGACCTACCGGGCCGCCACGTCGGCCGACATCCCCGCCCTGATCACCCTGGTCACCTCCGCCTACCGTGGTGACGCCAGCCGTGTCGGCTGGACCACTGAAGCCGACCTGCTGGACGGCGCCCGCATCGACGCCGAAGGCATCCAGGCCGACCTGGACCGCCCGCGCTCCACCATCCTGCTGGCCGAGCGCGGGAACCAGCTGGTGGCCTGCGCCCACGTTGCCGATGTCGATGGCAAGGGCTACTTCGGCATGTTCTCGGTCGACCCGGCCCAACAGGGCGGCGGTGTCGGCAAGCAGATGATGGAGGCTGCCGAAGCGCTTGCCGCGCGCGAATGGAGCGTGCCAGTGATGCAGATGACGGTGATCGACGTGCGCGACGAGCTGATCGCCTTCTATGAACGCCGCGGCTACCAGCGTACCGGCATCAAGAAGCCGTTCCCGTATGGGGACGAACGCTTCGGCATCCCCAAGCGCGACGACCTGCGCTTCGAGATCCTGGAAAAGCCGTTGGCCGGAGCCGCCACGTGAGCGAGGCCTGGACCTTTGTCTGTGCCGGCGCCGAGCTGTTGCCGGGTGAAATGAAGAGTGTGTTCGACGAGGTGACCGGAACGCCGATCGTGGTGTTCAACCTCGACGGCGAGCTGTACGCCCTGGAAGACCAGTGCACGCATGAAGAGTTCGAGCTCTCCTCGGGCGAGTTCAACACCACCGAGGGCAGCGTGGAGTGCGTGCTGCACGGCGCGCGCTTCGACGTGCGCGATGGCCGTGCCCTGTGCGCCCCGGCCTACAGCCCGGTGCCGAAGTTCCCGGTAAAGCGCGAGCACGACGCGATCTGGACCCGCGACGACCGCGATTGAGGCGGTGCCGCCCGGCAGGGACCCGCCCATGCGCGCGCCTGCCGGGGAGCACACCCATGGGGTGGATCTACCGGATCGCCCTGAGCGGCCTTCCAGGGTCTTTCGGGGGCATCGAGATCGCACGCCCGATTGCGCACATGCGAATCATTATCGTTGATGTTATTCTACGTAACATCTTCGTAACGACTCCGCCTCCGCGCCATGGCTTCGCCCGCGCCCACCGCCACGCTGCGCCAGCTCGCCCGTCAAGGGTGGCCGCTGCTCGTGGCCGCGCTGCTGACGCTGTTGCTGGGCTGGTCGGCACTGCACGAAGGACGCGGCAACGGCCCTGCTGCCCACGGCTGGCAGGCACACGCTGACGATCTGCAGCAGGTCATGCCGATGCCGGCCCCGCCGGCGGACGAATGCCCGCACCATGCCGCGCCAGCACCGGAGCCGCCGCTGGATGGCGAGGGCACCACGCCCTGTACCGGACTGGCTCCCCCGCGCGCCGCCCTGGTCGCGCATGTTCCGCTGTGGCGTTCCGACGCCCTGCGCTGGCAGCTGCATGATCCCGCGCTGCGGTTGAACCCCGGCCACGCACCGCCCGCACCGCACGCCAGCTGAGGCGCCCTGCGGCCGTTGGCGTGTGCCTGAGGTCGTTCACCGCGTAGCCGAGCATCGGCTCGGCTCTACAAACCGCTTTCTACGTGCCGTCGCGCTGTCTGCGCTTCGGCCCTCGCCCTTTCCTGATCCAAGCCACCGCCATCCAGACCATGACCCACATCACGTCCCGCAAGCACGGCCCGCGCGTTTCCCTGCTCGCTACCGCCACCCTGGCCGCCGGCTTCGCACCGCTGGTCGCACAGGCCGCCGACAACGCCGATGCCAGCTCCCGCAAGGCCACCGACCTGGACAAGGTGCAGGTGCGCGGCAGCTGGTTCAATCCGTCCTCGCCGAAGTTCACCGCTGAACTGCTGAACACTCCGAAGTCGGTGTCGATCGTGTCGGAGAAGCTGATTGCCGAAACCGGCGCGACCAACCTGCAGGATGCGCTGCGCATGGTCCCAGGCATCACCTTCGGTGCCGGCGAAGGCGGCAACCCGACCGGCGACCGCCCCTTCATCCGTGGCTTCGATTCGCAGAGCAACATGTTTGTCGATGGCTTGCGCGACGTCGGCTCGCAGACCCGCGAAATCTTCGACCTGGAGCAGGTGGAAGTGGTCAAGGGCCCGAGCTCGGCCTACGGCGGCCGTGACTCCGGTGGTGGCAGCCTGAACCTGGTGAGCAAGACGCCGAAGCTGAAGAACGAGACCAGCGCAAGCATGGGCATCGGCACCGACAGCTACGCGCGCGGCACCGTGGACGCCAACTACGTGCTGGGCGATGGCATCGCCGCCCGCCTGAATTTGATGAAGCACGAGTCGGACATCGCCGGCCGTGACGCTGCCAATGTCAGCCGTTGGGGTATCGCACCGTCGATCGCGTTTGGCCTGAACGGTCCGGCGCAGCTGATCGCCAGCCACTACCACATGCAGAGCGATGACCTGCCGGATGCAGGCGGTTTCCCGTACAACAATCCGTTCGCCAGCGGCCCGAACGTGGCCAAGAACGGCGATGGCCGCCCGATGGTGCCGGACCGCAACAACTACTACGGCCTGGTCGACCGCGACTTCCAGCGCACCCGCGCCGACATCAGCACCCTGGACGCCAGCTACGACTTCGGCGGCCACAAGCTGCGCAACATCGCGCGCCTGGGCAACACCAGCAACGACTACCTGTGGACCCAGCCGGACGACAGCAAGGGCAACCCGAACAATTACGGCACCTTGTGGCGCCGCACCAACAGCCGCGCCGTCGACGTCAAGAGCTTCGCCGACCAGCTCGGTCTGACCGGCGCCTTCCAGACCGGCGCGCTCAAGCACAGCTACAGCGCCGGCGTGGAATACAGCGACGAGAAGATGACTCGCGGCAGCTACCTGATGACGCCGGGCACCGCCAACCCGCTGGAAACCGCCGCCAACAGCTCCGTGTGCCGGGTGTCCGGCGCCGCCACCAACTACAACTGCACCGACTTCAACAACCCGAATCCGAACGATCCGTGGGCTGCCGGTCAGATCGTCTATCGCAGCAACAAGGCGCTGGACGTTGAACAGCGCACCAAGACCAAGTCCGCCTATCTGTTCGACACCATCGAGCTCAATGCACAGTGGAGCTTCAACGTCGGCCTGCGCTATGACGATTACAGCACCACGCTGACCACGCCGGTGCTCAACGCAGCGCCGACCCGCCTGCGCAACGACAACGACTTCGTGAACTACCAGGCCGGCGTAGTGTTCAAGCCGGCGGCCAACGGCAGCATTTACCTGTCGTGGGGCACCTCCTCGACCCCGCCGGGCATGGACGGTGGCGATGGCTCCGACGGCCTGACCGGGCTGGTGGCCGACCTCAAGCCGCAGGACACCAAGAACCTCGAATTGGGTACCAAGTGGGACCTGCTGGACAACCGCCTGAACCTGACCGCGGCGATCTTCCACACCGTGATGAACAATGCACGTGTGACCATCGACAACGGCACCAGTCAGAACGCCGGCAAGAAGGAGATCAACGGCTTCGAGCTGGGCTTCAACGGCCAGCTGACCGACGCCTGGAGCCTGTATGGCGGTTACACCTACCTGGACTCGGAACTGAAGGACAACGGCTTCGTCTGTGCCGTGTCCGGCCGCACCTGCCCGTCCAACGTCTACGTGCCGTCGCCGAACAACGGCAACGAGTTCCCGAACACCGCCAAGCACAGCGCCAACCTGTGGACCACCTACCGCTTCCCGATCGGCCTGACCGTCGGTGCCGGTGCGTTCTACTCGGACAAGCAGTACGGTGATGTGGCCAACACCAAGTGGATCGCCAGCTACACCCGCTTCGACGCGATGGCCAGCTACGCGATCCAGGACAACATCAGCCTGCAGCTCAACGTGCAGAACCTGACCGACAAGACCTACTTCACCAAGGCCTATGCCTCGCACTACGCGAGCATCGCCCCGGGTCGCTCGGCCACCCTGGCATTGAACGTGAAGTTCTGATGTAACTTGGCTCCACCACGGCGGCAGGCTCTCCTGCCGCCGTTTTTGTTTCCGGCGATACTCACCCCCATGGCAACCCTTACCCCCATCGACAGCGATGCTCTGGCCGAGCTGCTGCAGCACGACCCGCAGGCTGCCTTCGCGCGCGTGCGCGACGCCGCGCAGGCCGGACAGGTCGAGGCACAACTGCTGCTCGCGCAGATGCACATGGAAGGCAAAGGCACCGCACAGGACGCCCCGGCGGCACTGCTCTGGTACGAAACCGCCGCCAACAACGGCGCGCCGATGGCGATGAACATGCTTGGCCGCTGCCACGAACTGGGCCAGGGCACCGCCCCCGACCCGACACTCGCCGCAGTGTGGTACCGGCGCGCGGCCGACACCGGCCTGGACTGGGGCCTGTACAACCTGGCCAACCTGCTGGCCACCGGCCGCGGCGTGACCCAGGACCGCGCGCAGGCACTGGCCCTGTACACCCGTGCCGCACACCTGGGCCATGCCAAATCGATGAACCTGCTGGCCCGCCACCTCGAAGACGGACTGGATACCGCGCCCGATCCACAGGCAGCGCTGGCCTGGTACCAGCGCGCGGCCGAGGCCGGTGATTTCCGCGGCCAGGCCAACTACGCCTCGATCCTGCTGCAGGCCGGCCAGGTCGAGCAGGCCGTGCACTGGCTGCGACTGGCGCTGACCCACGGCAGCCCGGCGTTCATGGCGCACATCGTGCCGGAACTGGCCGCGTCGCCGCATCCGCAGGTGCGCGCACTGGTCGCACCGCCGTCCCTCTGAGGAGTCCCGCATGCTGCTGCACATCCCCGACATTCTCAGCGCCGACCAGGTCGCCGACTTCCGGCGCCGCCTCGACGCCGCCGACTGGACCGATGGCCGCGAAACCGTGGGGCATCTGGGCGCACAGGCCAAGCACAACCAGCAGCTGCCCGAGGCCTCGCCGCTGCGCCGCGAACTGGGCGAGATCATCCTCGTCGCGTTGGCCCGGCACCCGCTGTTCTTCAGCGCCGCGCTGCCGCTGAAGTACCTGCCGCCGCGCTTCAACCGCTACAGCGGGGGCGGCACCTATGGCTTCCACGTCGATGGTGCGGTGATGAACCTGGCCAACGGTGAGCAACTGCGCTCGGACATCTCCTGCACCCTGTTCCTGTCCGCGCCCGAGGAGTACGAGGGCGGCGAGCTGATCATCAGCGACACCTACGGCGAGCACGAAGTGAAGCTGCCCGCCGGCGACCTGATCGTGTATCCGTCCAGCAGCCTGCACCAGGTGCGGCCGGTCACCGGCGGCGCGCGCGTGGCCTCGTTCTTCTGGGTGCAGAGCATGATCCGCGACGACGTGCAGCGGCGCCTGCTGTGGGAAATGGATGGCTCGATCGAGCGCCTGCGGCAGACCGGCGGCGACGCCGAGGCGGTGCTGCAGCTGACCGGCGTGTACCACAACCTGCTGCGGCGCTGGAGCGAAGTCTGAGCCCCGTCGGGGCGGCCTGCGACATTTTGGCAATCATTCTCATTTGCAACAGCTAACAGCTCTCATTACAATCACGCCCCGTTGATGCCGCCCGCTGCCGGCAGACCCTTGGGGACCCCCGCTTGCTGCGCCCGCTTCGCCCTCGTCCACTCATCCATCGCAAGATGGGCACCGCCATGCGCGGCCAGCGTCCCGCGCTGGCCAGCCTGCTGGCGTGGGTGGCGATGCTGGCCTTGCTGCTGGGCACCCTGCCGCTGCTGCCACACGGCCAGGCCGGAATGGCCGTGCAGATGCCGCTGGAAGAGCGCGGTGGCGAAGCGCCGCTGCAGGAAGAGGCACCGGCCAAGCTGCGCCGTTGTGCTGCCGCTCCGGTGAAATCAGCCGAGAAGGCACGCCCGCCGTTGCTGCTGGCCAGCCACTGGCTGCGCACTGAGCTGGAACTCGTACCCGCCACGCCGGCCATGCCCGGCGTGCGCCTGGACTGGCCACTGGCCGCTCCGGACACGCCCTGGGCCGATGCGCCCGGGCGTCGCCAGCAACGCGGCCAGGCGCCGCCGCTCGCCTGATCCACGGCCCGACGTGACCGCCCGCGCGGTCGCGCCTGCACGCCGCTGCCTGCTTCATCCCTGCCGCCCCTGACCGGGCCTTCCGTGCCTGCCGCGCCCTTCGCGCACGGCGTCGCACCACCCTGCATCCTTCGAGGTTACTGCCATGGCCCAGCGCCATCGTGTCCGTTCGTCCCTGTCCCGTACCCTGCTGACCAGCGCCGTGCTGGCGGCCATGGCCACCCCTGCCCTCGCCCACGGTGACGCTTCCGGCGCGCCACAGACGCTGGACAAGGTGGTGGTCACCGCCTCCGGCTTCGAGCAGAAGGTGGTCGATGCACCGGCCAGCATCAGCGTGGTCAGCCGCGAAGAACTCAGCAAGCGCCCGTACACCAACCTGGTCGACGCGCTGCGCGACGTCGAAGGCATCGACGTCGGCCTGGAAGCCAGCGACAAGAACGGTCGCGCCACCATTTCCATGCGCGGCCTGCCGTCCGAGTACACCCTGGTGCTGATCGACGGCCGTCGCCAGAGCAATGTCGGCCAGCTGTATCCGAACAACTTCGGTGGCGGCCAGTTCGCCTACCTGCCGCCGCTGGACGCGATCGAACGCATCGAAGTCGTGCGCGGCCCGATGTCCACGCTGTACGGCTCGGATGCGATGGGTGGCGTCATCAACATCATCACCCGGCGCAACCAGGACAGCTGGCACGGCGCGGTGACCCAGGGCTTCACCGTGCAACAGGATGACCAGTTCGGTGATGCACGCACCACCGACCTGTACCTTAGTGGCCCGCTGCTGAAGGACCGCCTGAGCCTGGCGGTGCGCGGCAGCTACTACGACGCCAAGGCCTCCAATCCGGAGTGGGATGCACTGACCCTGCCGGACGGCAGCCTCTGGGAGCGCAGCATTGGCTTCGGCGGCGGTGGCAAGTCGGTGGCCAACACCAACTGGAACACCGGCGTACGCCTGGACTTCCGCGTCAACGACGATCACGAACTGTGGCTGGACTACGACGTGTCGCGGCAGAAGTACGACAACAGCGAGGGCCAGACCGGCACGCTGGACAGCCTGGCCAGCCTGTGGCGCGTCGGCAACGCAGTCATCCCCAACCCGAACGGCAGCGGCACCGTCACCCGCCGCGTGGTGCAGCCGCGCGTGGGCTACACCGCCTACCAGCGCTACGAGCGCGACCAGTTGTCGCTGACCCACCAGGGCCGCTACAGCTTCGGTACCTGGCAGACCTCGCTGACCCACAGCAAGAGCAGCAACCTGGGCCGTTCGCTGCCGCTGACCCTGGACGAACGCGCCAACCTGCAGACCCTGTGGAACGACGTCTGCCGCCGCACCGGTGCCGCCAACAACTGTGCGGCTGGCCGCGGCAATGCGCTGACTGCCCTCAATCCAAGTGAAATGGCACGGCTGCAGGCGTTCCTGCCGCGTCCGCTGCGCACCATGGAACTGGAAGGCTACGTGCTCGACACCATGCTCGACCTCGACTTCGGCGCGCACAAGCTGACCGTTGGCGGCCAGTACAACGACACCGACATGATCGACGGCGTGTTCGGCATGGATGGCGCCGGTTACCGCAGCAACACCAAGCAGAAGCACCGCATGTGGGCCCTGTTCGCCGAGGACAACTGGTCGCTGACCGATACCCTCACCGCTACCTTCGGCCTGCGCTATGACGACCACAACGTGTTCGGCAGCCACGTCAGTCCGCGCGGCTACCTGGTATGGAACGCCAGCGACGCGTGGACCTTCAAGGGTGGCGTCAGCACCGGCTACAAGACCCCGCGTCCGGACCAGCTGTTCCCGGGCATCACCGGCTTCGGTGGCCAGGGCGTGCTGCCGCTGGTGGGCTCGCCTAACCTGAAGCCTGAAACCAGCACCAACTATGAGCTGGCCGCCTACTACGAAGGCCAGCGCTGGGGCTTCAACGTGACCGGCTTCTTCAACAAGTTCGAGGACAAAATCGCCAGCGGCGGCACCTTCCCGAACTGCGAAGTGGCCCGCGCCGGCAGTGGCTACTGCGTAGACATCGGCCCGGGCTGGGCGGCGCTGGGCTACAGCACCTTCACCCAGAGCGTGAACATCGACAAGGCCGAGACCCGCGGTACCGAACTGGCCGCGCATGTCGACCTGCTCGACACCCTGCAGCTGCGCGGCAACTACACCTGGACCAAGAGCGAGCAGACCAGCGGCCCCGACAAGGGACGCCCGATCTCGGGCACCACGCCGGCAAAGCACATGGCCAACGCCAGCCTCAACTGGCAGATCAACGAAGCGGTCAGCCTGTCGCTGATCGGCGAGGGCCGCTACGACCGCTATCGCGACACCCTCATCGACAGTGCCGGCACCCGCCACGTGCGCTATTACGAGGACTACACGATCTTCCACCTGGGCGGCAGCTGGAAGGCCACGCCGTGGCTGACGGTCAACGCACGTGTCAACAATTTGTTCGACAAGGACTTCGTTTCACAGTCGTGCCTGCTGCTCAATCCCAGCGAGTTCAGCTGCGTGGACGACTACGCGACCAAGGACCAGCGCCGCAGCTACTGGATTTCGTTGAACGCGAAGTTCTGATCGCCGCGCACCGGTAGTGCCGGTCGCTGGCCGGCATTGCCCCGGTGGGTGCCGATCTTGGTCGGCACCACTTCATCCACGCATGGTGTGGATCTGCCGTATCCCGCCGTCGATCCGGCGGTGGGATACAGAACGACACGCAATTGCGAGCTATTCTCATCAATGATGTAATGGGCAGTCCCCGTCCGCCTCGAACCGTGCCGTGAGCCGTCCTGCCTCCTCCACCGTGCAGCAGCAACAGAACCGTGGCTTCTGGCTGCGGACGCTGCACCAGTGGCACTGGATCAGCTCGGCGGTGTGCCTGATCGGCATGCTGCTGTTCGCGGTGACCGGCCTCACCCTCAACCACGCAGCGAAGATCGAGGCCAAACCCGAGGTGCAGAACCAGCAGCTGGAACTGCCGGCTGATCTGCTGGGCCAGCTGGGCACGCGCGAGGAGGGCAACGCACCGATTCCGCGCCCGGCCAGGCAATGGCTGGACACGCAGCTGGGCATCGCCATCGGTGGGCGTCCGGCCGAGTGGTCGGCCGAAGAAATCTACCTGTCATTGCCGCGCCCCGGTGGTGACGCCTGGCTGAGCATCGATCGCGAGACCGGCGCGGTGGAGTACGAATCGACGTCGCGCGGCGTGGTGTCCTACCTCAACGACCTGCACAAGGGCCGCAATGCCGGCCCGGCGTGGGGTTGGTTCCTGGACCTGTTTGCCGTGGCCTGCCTGGTGTTCTGCATCACCGGCCTGTTCCTGCTGCACCTGCATGCGCGGCAGCGGCGCATGACCTGGCCGCTGGTCGGCCTCGGCCTGATGATCCCGCTGCTGATCGCCCTGCTGCTGATCCACTGACTTTCCTTCGTTTCCGGAGCCGCCCCATGCGCGTCACCCTGACCATCGCCCTCAGCGGCCTGCTGGCCACCTCGCCGGCTTACGCCACCACCCTCGACATCAACGTCGAAGTTCCCAAGCTCAACGTGGCCGAGTACCACCGCCCGTATGTGGCGGTGTGGCTGGAAGGCGCCGACCAGAAGGTCGCGGCCAACCTGTCGGTCTGGTATCAGCAGACCAGCAACAGCGAAGGCCATGGCACCAAGTGGCTGCCCGACCTGCGCCAGTGGTGGCGCAAGAGCGGCCGCACCCTGCAGGTGCCGGTGGACGGCGTGACCGGCCCGACCCGCCCGGCCGGCAAGCACGCGCTGTCGTTCAACGACAAGCAGCCGGCACTGAAGCAACTGGCCCCGGGCAACTACACCCTGGTGGTGGAAGCGGTGCGCGAAGTCGGCGGCCGTGAACTGCTGAAGATCCCCTTCACCTGGCCGGCCACCGCCGCACAGAACGGCAAGGCGCAGGGCGCCACCGAACTGGGCCAGGTCACCCTCGCCGTCAAACCGTAATTGCCTGAGCCGGGGTCAGAGCCCTTTCCGCTGGAAAGGGATCCGACCCCATCGCAGCACCCTTGGGGTCGGATCCCTTCCGCAGGAAGGGCTCTGACCCCACCACCACCCCTGGAGTCTTCCGCATGAAGCGCACGCTCGTCCTCGCCGCCGCTCTGGCCGCTGCCCTTCCGTTCTCGGCCCTGGCCCACAAGGCATGGCTGCTGCCCTCGCAGACCGTGATCGCCGGCAACGCGCCGTGGATCACCGTCGACGGTGCGGTCTCCAATGACCTGTTCTATTTCAATCACGTGCCGCTGCGCCTGGAGTCGGTGGTGATCACCGCGCCGGATGGCAGCACCGTGCAGGCGCAGAACGCCGCCACCGGCAAGTACCGCAGCGTGTTCGATGTCGAGCTGAAGCAGCAGGGCACTTACCGCATCGCGTCGGTCAATGACGGCCTGTTTGCCACCTACGAGCAGAACGGCGAGCGCAAGCGCTGGCGTGGTACCGCCGCCACCTTCGGCGAACTTCCCAAGGATGCGAAGAAGCTGGAAGTGAGCCAGTCGGTGGGCCGCGTGGAAACCTTCGTCACCAACGGCGCGCCGAACGACACCGCGCTGAAGCCGACCAATCGTGGCATCGAGCTGGTCGCCGTCGGCCACCCGAATGATCTGTTCGCCGGCGAGGAAGCCACCTTCCGGGTACTGGTCGACGGCAAGCCGGCCGCCGGCCTGGAGTTCGAGATCGTGCGTGGTGCCACCCGCTACCGCAACGCGCAGGACGAGCTGAAGGTCACCAGCGATGCCAAGGGCGAGATCAAGGTGACCTGGCCGGAAGCCGGCATGTACTGGCTGGAAACCGGCACCGAGGACAACAAGACGTCGGTGAAGCAGGCCGCCAAGCGCCGCCTCAGCTACGTCGCCACGCTGGAAGTGCTGCCGCAGTAATGACGTGGACCGCGATGCCGGGCAGACCCGGCATCGCATCTACAGCACACCACCATGACCGATCTCCTGCTCGACATCGCCCGCCTCGGTGGCACCACCATGGGCACCACCTGGAGCGTGTCGCTGGTCGCGCCGCCCCAGCGCGACCTGCATCCGCTGCATGCCGGCATCCAAGCGCGGCTGGATGAGGTGGTCGCGCAGATGAGCACCTGGGAACACGGTTCGGATCTGAGCCGCTACAACCGCGCCGACGCTGGCCAATGGTGCGTGCTGCCGGCCGAGACCCGCCACGTTCTGGCCTGCGCACAGGCCATCGCTTCCGCCAGTGGCGGCGCCTTCGATCCCACCATCGGCCCGCTGGTGGCGCTGTGGGGTTTCGGCGCACACGCCGGTGAACGCACTCAGCCCGATCCCGCACGCCTGCAGGCCACGCGCGATCGCTGCGGTTGGCAGCGCTTGCAGTGGCAGGACGATGCGCTGCTGCAACCGGGCGGGCTGGAACTGGATCTCTCTGCTATCGCCAAGGGCTTCGGCGTCGATCACGTCGCTGCCTGGCTGCGTGGACAGGGTATCTCTGCTGCGCTGATCGAAGTCGGCGGCGAACTGGCCGGCTACGGCCGCAAGCCGGACGGCCAGCCGTGGCGGGTGCTGGTGGAGTCCGCACCCGAAGAAGACGCGCACACTGATACCCCGCCACGGGTGCTGGCGCTGGACGGCAAGGCGGTGGCCACCTCCGGCGATCGCTGGCATCAGTACCAGGCCGATGGCGAGGCCTACAGCCACAGTCTCGACCCACGTACCGGCATACCGGTGCGCCAGGTTGCGGCTGCGGTAACCGTGGTGGCCGACGATGCGATGCACGCCGATGCCTGGGCCACGGCACTGACCGTGCTCGGCCGTGACGCGGGCATGGCACTGGCCGAGCGCGAAGGACTGGCTGCGCGCTACCTGCAACGCGCAGCGGATGGTCCACGCGAATTCCTCAGCAGCGCCTTCCAGCACCTGCTCGACGAGCAGGGCGCATGAGCACCCGTCCGTCGCGCGCGTGGCTCGGCAACGCTCTGGTGCTGTTCCTGCTGGCAGTGATCGGCTGGGTGCTGTTGCGCCTGCACCTGGGCGAGGCCTGGTGGCAGGGCGCGCCGCCGGCGCGGCAATCGCAGATCGCAGTGCTCGCCACGGCGCTGTATGCGCTGGCCTGCGCGGCCCTGTGGTGGCGCGGGCGCGCGCGCGACGATGCCGCAACCGGAGACACCCCACCGATCTTGCTGGTCTGGTCCAGCCAGACCGGCTTCGCGCGTGAGCTGGCCGAGCGAAGCGCCGAGGCCCTGCGCGCTGCCGGCCTGCCGGTACGCGTGCGCGGCCTGCACGAAGTGGACACGGCGCTGCTGGCCAGCAGCCAGCGCGCGCTGTTCATCGCCAGTACCACCGGCGAAGGGGACCCGCCCGACCATGCCCTGCCCTTCCTGCGCGGGGTGATGACCATACCGCCGCCGCTGCAGCACCTGCACTACGGCGTGCTGGCTCTGGGTGATCGCAGCTATGGCCACTTCTGCGGATTCGGCCACCAGCTCGACCAGTGGCTGCGCCAGCACGGTGCGCATCCGCTGTTCGATGCGATCGAAGTCGACAACGCCGATCCGGCGGCGCTGCGTCATTGGCAGCAGTTGCTGGGTCTACTCGGTGGTGGTGCCAGCGAACTGCCGGACTGGAGCCCGGCCGAGTACCAACCGTGGACGCTGCTGCAACGCGAGCACCTGAACCCGGGCAGCCCCGGCGGCCCGGTGTACTGGTTGCGCCTGCAGCCTCCCGCTGGCGTCGACGTGCAGTGGCAGGCCGGCGACATCGCCGAGATTGGTCCGCAGCATGCATCGCACACCGTGCGTGCCTGGCTGGACGCACAACGATTCGATGCGGACACCATGCTGGATGACGGGCAGACACTGCTGGCCCGTGTCGCACGCTCGCACCTGCCTTCGCTGGTTCCACCGGGCGACCTGCCTGCGTTGCTGGCGACCCTGCAGCCATTGCCGCATCGCGAGTACTCGATCGCCTCGGTGATGACCGACGGTGCGGTCGAGCTGCTGCTGCGCCGTCAGCTGCGCGCCGATGGCACGCCCGGCATCGGCAGCGGCTGGCTGTGCGACTACGCAGCCATCGGAGAAGCGGTGCAGCTGCGCCTGCGCCGCAACGACAATTTCCACGGCGTGGCCGCCGACGTGCCGCTGCTGCTGATCGGCAATGGCACCGGCATCGCCGGCCTGCGCGCGCACCTGCACGAACGCACGCGCAATGGTGCACGGCGCACCTGGCTGCTGTTCGGTGAGCGCACCGCCGCGCACGACTTCCACTTCGGTGAAGAACTGCAGGCGATGCTGGCCGACGGCAGGCTGGCGCGGCTGGATGCGGTGTTCAGCCGCGATGGCGACGCGCACCGCTATGTACAAGACCGGCTGCTGGCCGAAGCGGCAACGCTTCGCCAGTGGGTCGATGAAGGCGCGACGATCCTGGTCTGCGGCAGCCTGCAGGGCATGGCCCCGGCGGTGGATGCAGTGATCGAGCAGGTGCTGGGTGCCGCGGGCAAGGAAGCGCTGCTGCTGGCCAGTCGTTACCGGCGCGATGTGTATTGAGGTCGCCGCCTTCTGGTGGGTGCGAACCTTGGTTCGCACCGTGACGCGGTGTCGGTGGCCGCATTCACGCACGGCTCGACTACACGGTCATGCCGCCATTGCCGCGCTGACCCGTATCGCCAACAACTCGCCGCCTCCCTGCAGCGCATGCCGTTGCCGCTCACCGGCCGCCAACCACGCGGTATCGCCCGCCTGCAGCGCCGGCAGGCCACTGTCGGCACCAAACTCCGCCTGACCTGCCAGCAGATGCAGCGCCCAGGCCACACCCGGTTCGCAGAAGAAGAACATGGCGCCCACCAGCGGCCGGTGCAGCAGCTCGGCCTGCAGCAGCTCGCGCTTCCACATCAGGTTGAAGTCGTGGGTGGTGCCATCGACCAGTTCGCCGTGCAGCGCTTCCTCACCGGCAAAACGCACGCGCCCGTGCGGTGGCAGCACCTCGGCCACACGGCCAGCGTCGAAGCGAAGACGCACACCATTGCCCTGCAGCAGCACCAGCTCACGCTCCACGCCGGGGAAGGCAGAGAACGCGGCATCCTGCTCGATCTCGGCCACCGACAGGCGCAGCGCCCAGTCATCGCCCTGCGCCGGCAGGCGCAGGATCTCGCGGGTCCAGCCAAGTCCATTCCGCCAACGTTCGCGGCGGTAGTCCAGGCTGGAGATCACCTGGCTCGGAGTGTGCAGCAGGGAGTCGATGTTCATCCGCGCATTGCATCATGCCGCGCGCCGTCGTGCATCACCGCGTGGCGAGCGTGCCCTGGCCACCGCACTCGCCGGCCAGCAGCTGCGAGTGCTTCAACCAATCCTGGTCGGGGTAGTAAGCAAACACCATCGTGCCGCCACGCAACGCATCGATCAGCGGCTTGGCCACCGACAGCCGCACCGCCGGGCAACCCAGGCTGCGGCCCAGCCGCCCCTGCAGCTGCGCGGTAGCCGGGTTCACGTACGGCGCACCATGGATGACGATGGCTCGGTCACGCGCGCGGTCGTTGAAGCCCGGTTCCAGCCCGGCCAGGCGCAGCGAATAGCCGTTGCCGCCCATGTAGGTCTCCTGCGCGGTGAACGCGCCGAGGCTGGACATGAAACTGCCATCGCGGTTCGAGAAGTGCTCAGTGCGGTTCTCGCCGCTGTTGCGGCCATGCGCCACCCATTCCTCGAACAGCAGGCGCTGGTGGGCCAGGTCGAACACCCACAGGCGCGGCTCGGTGGACGGCCGCGAATAGTCGATCACGCTGAGGCGATCGCCATTGATGCCCAGCTCCGGCCGCTGCAGCGCGCAGCGCATGGCGTGCGCCGCCAACTGCAACACGTGGCGGTCGGCCTTGGGCGCACTGCGCGACAGCAAGGCAGCCAGATCATCGGCGCTGGTGGCAAGGGCGGGCGTCTGTGCCAGCGCCGGGGCGCTGGCCGAGGTCGCCAGCAGGCCGAACGCGGCCAGCCGGCACAGGCGGGATGCAGTCATGGGCACAACAGGGGGGACTCAGTTGCCCTTGAGGGTGGACCCTGGCGGCTCGGATTCCAAGACCGGCTGCATTCCGGATTCAGCCGGGCTTGGGCGGACCGCCGGCAGCGAGGTCACCAGCAGGGTCGTGCCCGGCACCAGCACCTGGTACAGCTGGCGGGCGAAATCGGCCGGCAGCGCCATCGGCAGCGAGGGCGTGGCCAGCAGGTCCGGGGTGGCCTGGGCACGGTCCTGGCCCAGCAGCGGATAGGCCGTCCACTGGTGCAGGCGCTGGTTCACGTCCAGCGGGCTGGGTGTGTCGCTGTAACCCTGCCCCATCACGAACAGCGTGGTGCCCTGGAAGGCCGGCAGGGCGTCGGCCTTCAGTGGCGACTCGCCGATCATCACGCCATCGCGCAGCACGTACAGGCGCTGGTCGTGCAGGCTGACCAGGATGCCGACCTGCCCCGCCGGCGCCGCGCTGTCGTTCCACCAGGCCTGCACCGGCGCCCCACCCTCGGTCTCCGGCAGGGCCTGGCCGCGCGCGTTGACCGGCGCCAGCACCGACGGATAGGCCAGGGTCATCGGCGAGCTCTTGGCATCGGCCACGACCACGGTGTCGCCGCGCTGGGTTTCACTGAACAGCTTCTGCGCGAAAGCCTGCGGCAGCCGCACGCAGCCGTGCGAGGCCGGATGCCCGGGCAGGCTGCCGCCATGCAGGGCGATGCCGTCCCAGGTCAGCCGCTGCATGTACGGCATCGGCGCGCTGTTGTAGAGGTTGGACTTGTGGTCCTTGTCCTTCTGCAGGATGGTGAACACACCCGTTGGCGTCTCGTGCCCGGCCTTGCCCGAGCTGATCGTGGTCAGGCCGATGGCAATGCCGTTGCGGTACACGTAGGCGCGCTGTTCATCGAGGCTGACCACCAGCACGATCGGTCCGGTCGGCGAGATTTCCGGATGCCACAGGTACTCGCCCGGCTTCAGGTCGGTCGGTCCGCGCACTTCGGCGGTGCTGGCTGCGGCAGCTGCAGGTTTGGCAGCCGACGCCGGCGCAGCGGCATGGGCCAGCAGCGGCAACGCCAGTGCAAGGGCGAGCATCAGGGTGGTGGGGCGGTGCAGAAGCATCCAGCGGGTGTCCTTTCCATGCGGAGCGGCCACCGTACACCATCGGCCTGTGGTGGCCGCGGCAAAACCAGGCGCCGGAAATGAAACTGCCCGGCGACACAGCCATGTGTCGTACCGGGCAATCGTTACGTCCTTGTCGGCCTGCTGCCGCCCCCTCGCATCCTGCGCTGTGGGGGTAGCGTTGCATCCTGCACGCGGCCGCGTCTGTCCTGCTTGTATCTCAGCCCCTTCCACAGGTCTGTGATGCCACCATCCTGGTGATTGGTGCCGCGTCCTGCGGCGGTCGGTGGTCACGGCCTTCCTGTCCGCGACCGGTGAACCAGCTTCCTGCCGGTTCCGACGATTCCTGCTGTCAACGCCTGGGTACGGTTCGCACCGGTACCGATCCGGGTACCGGATCCGCCGGCAACAACCTGTTGCCTACGGTGATCCGCTGTCGATTCCGTTCGACGATTGCTTTCCCTATCCCCTTCACCTGCGTCAGGTCCTCGACGCGATGAAACGGGCCGTGTCTGCGCCGGTGCTCGACGATCGCCTCGGCCTTGGCGGCTCCGACCATCGTCAATCCCTGCTGCAGCGCCTGGACATCGGCGCGGTTGATGTCGATCGGTTCGGCGGCATGCGCCCCAGCGATCCACATGACCAGCACCAGTGCCCTCAACACGACACTCCAAGGCACGACGTGTATCTCCTTGTGATTCTGGCCGTCCCGACCGGCAATCCCGTCGGTAGGAACAGTGTCCGTCACCACATGCACACAGCCTATCGGTTTCCTGGATTTCTAAAAGCCAGCCAAATACCCGACGTGATGTAGGAAAAACCCTACCCGGGCCACAGGCGTAGAATGGCCGGATCAGCCCATGCAACCGGAGTTTCAGATGGACAGCGCCAAGCTCGGCCAATTCGTCAATGACAAGTGGGACAGCGAAATCGTCCCGCAGTTGGTCGACTACATCCGCATTCCCAACAAGTCGCCGATGTTCGACGCCAATTGGGTGCAGAACGGCTACATGGAACAGGCGGTCACGCTGATGGAGAACTGGGCCAAGGCCCAGCAGCTGCCCGGCCTGAAGGTTGAAGTGGTCCGCCTGGAAGGCCGTACCCCGCTGATCTTCCTGGAAATCCCGGCTACCGGCGCCGAAACCGGCGACGACACCATCCTGCTCTACGGCCACCTGGACAAGCAGCCGGAAATGACCGGCTGGGACGACGACCTTGGCCCGTGGACCCCGGTCCTGCGCGGCGACAAGCTGTATGGCCGCGGCGGTGCGGACGACGGCTACGCAATCTTCGGCTCGCTGGCCGCCGTGCTGGCGCTGCAGGCCCAGGGCCTGCCGCACGCCCGCTGCGTGGTGCTGATCGAAGCCTGTGAAGAGTCGGGCAGCTACGACCTGCCGGCCTACGTCGACCACCTGGCCGACCGCATCGGCAAGCCGTCGCTGGTGGTGTGCCTGGATTCGGGCTGCGCCAACTACGACCAGCTGTGGTGCACCACCTCGCTGCGCGGCCTGACCGGCGGCAATTTCACCGTGAAGGTGCTCAACGAAGGCGTGCATTCCGGCGATGCCTCCGGCGTGGTGCCGTCCAGCTTCCGCCTGCTGCGCCAGCTGCTGTCGCGCATCGAGGACCAGGACACCGGCCGCATCCTGATCGACGGCATGAACGTTGAAATTCCGGCCGAGCGCCAGGCGCAGGCCAAGCGCGCCGCCGAAGTGGTCGATACCGAGATCTTCGAGAAATTCCCGATGGTCGACGGCCTGCGTCCGATGAACGAGGACCTGACCGAGCTGGTGCTCAACCGCACCTGGCGCCCGGCGCTGTCGGTCACCGGCGTGGGTGGCATGCCGGCACTGGAATCGGCCGGCAACGTGCTGCGCCCGCAGACCTCGGTGAAGCTGTCGCTGCGCCTGCCGCCAACCGCCGACGGCAAGACCTGCGGCGAACTGCTGAAGGAAGCCCTGCTGCGCGATCCGCCGAACGGCGCCCAGGTCACCCTGGACCTGGAAAAGGCCTCCACCGGCTGGAACGCCCCGGCCATGGCACCGTGGCTGACCCAGGCCATCGACGACGCCAGCCAGGCCTTCTTCGGCAAGCCGGCGATGTACATGGGCGAAGGCGGCTCGATCCCGTTCATGGGCATGCTGGGTGAGAAATTCCCGGGCGCCCAGTTCATGATCACCGGCGTGCTCGGCCCGCACTCCAATGCGCACGGCCCGAACGAGTTCCTGCACATCCCGATGGGCAAGAAGGTCACGTCCTGCGTGTCCAAGGTGATCAGCGAGCACTATGCCGCCAGCCTGCGTGGCGAGACCAGCGGTTCGCCGGTGGCTGCCGACAGCGGCACCCGCCACGGCGACCACGGCTGCTGCTGAATCCGGCACACCGTGACGGACGCAGCCTGGCCTTGCTAGGCTGCGTCCACTCTTGGTGGAAATCGCACGCATGAATGGTCTGTTCGGCAGCAGCAGCTGGCTCTACATCATCCTGGTCGGCTTCTTCGTCGGCCTGCTCGGGCGTTTCTTCATGCCCGGCAACAACCGCATGGGCTGCCTGCTGACCATCGTACTGGGCATCCTCGGTGCGCTGCTGGCCGGCTGGTTCGGCCAGTACATGGGCTGGTACGCCGCCGGTGAGCCGGCCGGTTTCTTCGGTGCGGTGGTGGGCGCCGTCGTCGTGCTGGCGATCCTGCGTCTGTTCAGCGGTCGCCGCTGACCCTGCCCCTCCTTCCTTTCCTGTTGCCGACGTTGGCGCGCCCGGCGCGCCCGGATATGCCTGCATGACCGAACCCGCCTCCGATCCCCAGCGCAGCGCGCAGCGCCTGCAGTGGGCCCGTACCCAGCTCGATGATTCCAGTGCGGTGGTCGAACGCGCTTCGGTCGATGCCGGCATGCGCAGCTACTGGCGCACCACCAGCACGCGCGGCAGCCACATCGTGATGGACGCCCCGCCGGGGCTGGAAGATCCGCGCCCGTGGCTACGCATGCGCGGCCTGCTGCACGACAACGGCCTGCGCGTGCCCGCGCTGCTGGCACAGGATCTGGATGCCGGCTTCCTGCTGCTGGAAGATCTCGGCGGCCCGACCCTGGCGAAGATCCTCGACGAGCGCAACGCTGACGAATGGTTCGGCCGTTCGATCGAACAGCTGCTGCGCCTGCAGGCGATCCCGGTGCCGGCCGACTTCGGCCAGTTCGGTGAAGCGCTGCTGCAACGCGATGCCGGCCTGTTCGACGAATGGTTCCTGCAGCGCCACCTCCACCTGGAGCTGGACTGCGGCGAGATCGAAGGCCTGCAGCTGGTACACCGCCGGTTGATGGATAACGCCCTGGGCCAGGCGCAGCTGCTGACCCATCGCGATTACATGCCGCGCAACCTCATGCCGGTCGACGACGGTCCGGCGGTGCTGGATTTCCAGGACCTGGTGCGTGGTCCGATCGCCTACGACGCGATGAGCCTGTTCAAGGACGCATTCCTGAGCTGGCCACTGCAGCGCGTGGACGAGTGGCTGGCGCAGTACCACGAGCGTGCGCGCAGCGCTGGCCTGCCGGTGCCCGACCGCGCCACCTTCCTGCGCGATGCAGACTGGATGGGCATCCAGCGCCACGTGAAGATCCTCGGCCTGTTCTGCCGCCTGCGCTATCGCGACAACAAGGGCCATTACCTCGACGACGCGCCGCGCTTCATCACCTATCTGGATGAAGTGCTGCCGCGCTACCGCGAACTGGCGCCGCTGCAGCTGCTGCTCGAAGACCGCATCAAGCCGGCGCTGGCCGAGCTGGCGGCACCGATGCGCGTGGCCCGATGAAAGCACTGGTCTTTGCCGCCGGCCTGGGCGAGCGCATGCGCCCGCTGACCCTGCACACGCCCAAGCCGCTG
The DNA here is from genome assembly GCF_004920835.1 of Stenotrophomonas maltophilia. GTDB lineage: Bacteria > Pseudomonadota > Gammaproteobacteria > Xanthomonadales > Xanthomonadaceae > Stenotrophomonas > Stenotrophomonas maltophilia_AQ. The sequence goes on along the minus strand of NZ_QFHO01000008.1, from coordinate 12,308 downwards.
CTGGAAGTGGCCGGCAAGCCGCTGATCGTCTGGCACCTGGAGCGCCTCGCGGCATTGGGTGTGCGCGAGGTGGTGGTCAACACCGCATGGCTGGCCGAGCAGTTCCCCGCGACGCTGGGGGATGGCAGCCAATGGGGCCTGCAACTGCATTTCCTGTACGAAGGGCCGACCCCGCTGGAAACCGGCGGCGGCATCCTCAACGCATTGCCGGTGCTGGGCGACGCCCCGTTCCTGGTCGTGAACGGCGACATCTGGACCGATTTCGATTTCGCCACGCTGCCGCGCGAGCCGCAGGGCCAGGCGCACCTGGTGCTGGTCGACAATCCGGTTCAGCACCCCGAAGGTGACTACCGCCTCGATGCGCAGGGGCTGCTGCACCACGACCGCGAAGGACCGTGCCTGACCTATGCCGGCATCGGCGTGTATCGCCCTTCCGTCGTGGCCGACTGGCGCACGGTGATCGGCGATGCGCCGGGCAGCGAGCGGATGCCGCCGAAGTTCTCGGTGGTGCCGCTGCAGAAGCATTTCATGGCGCAGGGGTTGATGAGCGGTCAGCACCATCGCGGGCGCTGGACCGATGTCGGCACCGTTGATCGCCTGCGTGCGTTGGATGTTGAGTTGGCTGCGAACGGCTGAGCCCCTCGTGGTTGGTCGCATCTGAAGCAGAAGCCTTGCTTGGCCGGGCGGGATGGGCTGCGCAGGGGACGCTGCAAGTACGTCCATGTAAGCTCGGTCGCCGCATCCATGCGGCTCACGCCCCTGCGCAACCCACCCCGCCCGGCCTCTGACAGTTTCCGTGTGCGTCCAACCACGGAAAAGAAAAAGAAAAGCAAAAGCGGGTCGCTTCGCTGCGCTTGCTCTGGTGACGACCAACGGTCGTCACCCACCACAAGCAAGACACGTGTCGACCAAGGTCGACACCCCCCAACAACAGTGCAGAACGCCGACACGGCAGATCGCGGGAACCTGTCGAAGGCGGGGTGGCTCAGGTTGCGGGGGCGTGAGCGCCATGGATGGCGCGACCGAGGCTACAGGGACGTACTTGCGCCGTCCCCCGCAACCTGAGCCACCCCGCCATCCCACGGATAGCGAGCTTTTGCTGTTGACGTTGAAGTTGACGTTGCCCTGGCTTCGGCGGGTGCAGGGCGCAGCCCTGCCGAACCACACCCCTCAGTAACGCGGCCGGCCTTCTTCCAGCACCTGGCGCAGGAACGGCACGGTGATCCGCCGCTTCGCCGCCAGCGACTCCCGGTCCAGCCAGTCCAGCAGCGTGATCAACCCACCCAGCTCGCGCCCGGTGTGCGACAGCAGCCACTCGATGGACGCTTCGTCGATGGCCAGGCCACGCCGCAGCGCACGCTCGCGCAGCACCGCTGCCCGCCCTTCCTCGTCCAGCGGCTGCAGCAGCACACGCACGCACTGGCCCAGCCGCGAACGCAGGTCGGGCAGTACCAGGCCCAGTTCTTCCGGCGCCTTCTGCGCGGTGTACAGCACGGTCACGCCCGCAGCGCGCGCGCGGTTGTGGAAATCGAACAGCGCGATCTCGTCCTCGCGGTTGCCGGCGACCTCGTCCAGGCCGTCCAGCGCCACCAGCTCGCGCGCCTCAAGCCCATCCAACGCCGCGCGTACGCGGCCGGCGGCGCTGGCCAGCGGTACGTAGGTCGGCAGTCGCCCGGCCTGCTCGGCGCTGGAGCACATCGCCAGCGCCTGGTGGGTCTTGCCCGTGCCCGCCGCGCCTTCCAGGTAGATCCAATCGTGGCTGGCGCCGACCGCGATCGCACGCAGCTGCGCCAGCGCGCCATCCGGCGCGCCGATGAATGTCTCCAGGCGCTGGTCCCTCGGGTAATGCAGGGCCAGCGGCAGTTGCGGCACACCCATCACTTCAGGTCGGGGCCCTTGTCGTTCGGAATGATGATATGGGGGGCATCGACCACGCCATCAAGCACGATCGCCGGCTTCTCACCCACGTACAGCTCGCTCTGGCGATAACGCTGGTGCGCGTAGCGCAGCAGCACGTTGGTCACCGCTGCCACCGGCAGCGCCAGCAGCATGCCAAGGAAGCCGAACAGCTGGCCACCGGCCATCACTGCGAAGATCACCGCTACCGGGTGCAGGCCGATCTTGTCGCCGACGATGCGCGGGGTCAGCACGTAGCTTTCCAGCAACTGGCCCACGGTGAACACCACGCCGACCAGGATCAGCAGCTTCAGGTCGAAGCCCTGCGCCTGCACCAGCGCGGCGACGATGGCCATCAGGATGCCGGTAGTCGCGCCCAGGTAGGGAATGAAACTGATCAGGCCGGCAATCAGTCCGATCAACAGGCCCAGCTTGAGGCCGACCAGCGACAGGCCACCGGCATAGATCACGCCCAGTGCCAGCATCACCAGGAACTGCCCGCGGATGAACGCACCGAGCACTTCGTTGGATTCGCGTGCCAGTGCGGAGATGGTGCCGATCTGGTTGCGCGGGATCACCGACGCGACCCGCTCGACCAGCTTGTCCCAGTCACGCAGGAAGTAGAACGCCAGGATCGGCAGCAGCAGGATGTTGACCACCCAGGTCACCATCGCAAAGCCCGAGCGCGAGACGTAACCCATGAACGTGGTGGCAAAGCCGCCCGCCTGCTGCCAGTGGCTGCGCACCCATTCGATCAGGCGGTCCGGATCCATCCACTGCATCACTTCCAGACCGGTCTTCTGCTCGAACCAGGGAATGCCCTTTTCCATCAGCCACGCCTGCGCCTGCGGCGCAACCGCGATCAGGGTGGTGATCTGGCGCTCGATCATCGGCACCAGCACCAGCAGCAGCGCCACGATCACCAGCACCATCGCCGCGAACACCAGCACCACGCCGGTCATGCGCGAGCGGCCGGTGGCCTCGATGCGGTCCACCAGCGGGTCGCCCAGCCAGGCCAGTGCCAACGCCAGCACGAACGGAGTCAGGATCGGGGCCAGCAGCCAGACGATCCAGCCGATCAGGCCGGCGAACAGGATGTACTTCAGCCGGCGCAGGAACTGCGCGATTTCCGCTTCCGGGGTCAGGGTCATCGCAGGCGGTACTCGTTGCTGACAGGCGGGGCCACCGGGGTACCGGTGGTGTCATCGATCGGCGTCGGCAGGGCCGGCAGCGGTGCGCTCGGCACCAGCACGCCACCGTCGCCGAGCATGCGATTGAAGCCGGCCAGGCCGGTGGTCATCTCCAGGCTCAGCTCCAGCTGGCCGGCCGAGGCATGCAGCGGGGTGACGTTGCGCACCACCGGCACCTCGCGCAGGCCAGCGGCCAGGCGCAGGTAGTCGTCGGCGCTGTTGATGCCGGTCACCACCACGCGGTAGGTCCCGGCCTGGCCGGTGGCCACGCCGGCCTTGGCATAGCGCTTGACCAGCGCGTCGGCGGCGCCGTCGGCACCGGCGGCCATCGCACGCATGGCGTTGGCGTCCTTGCTGGTCCACTTGTTCAGTTCACGGCCGTTGTCGACGAACACCCAGTCCGCCTGCCAGCCGCCATTGGCGCGGTACAGCTTGCCGATCAGCTGCATCGGCGGCGAGTAGCGCGAGGAGGCGCGGGCCACCGCGGCGCTGTCCTGGCGCCAGATGGCACCGGCCAGGGCCTGCTCGGCGGCACCGCCGCTGGGCAGGCCCAGCTTGTAGCCGCGTTCTATGGCGCGGTTCAGCAGCGGGCGCGCGGCGTTGGCCTGCTGCACGCTGACCAGGCGCGGGCCGCTGCCGTCGTCGACGGCCAGCCACAGCACCGGCTTCGGCCGCGGCTGCGGCCACAGCGGCAGGCCCAGCGCCGACACCAGCGAATCAACATCATCCTCGCGGAAGCGGGCGACCAGCAGCGTCCGGAAGCTTGGGGCGCCGCCGGCGCCCACGCTCTGGTCCTGCTTGTAGTCGTAGCTGGCCACGTAATCCTTGGCATTGCGCAGCGCCTGCACCACGCCGGGGCGGGACATGGCGTTGCGGTCGCCGGACAACTTGCCCAGCACCACGCTCAGGGCGCGGGCCAGGGCGCCGTTGCGATCGGCCTCGGCTTGGCTGTTGACGGGCACTTCGGCCTCGTACGCGCCACTGGCGGTGGCGACATCACCCTCGGTGCGAAGGCCGCTCTGGGCCATCGTGGCCACCGGCAGGCTCAGCGCAAGGAGCAGGGTCAAAATCAGGCTGCGGCGCATCAGGACATCCATTGGCTCGACGTATCCGGGGGAATTGTTGCCCGAATACGGCCTTTGCGCCAATGCGGCCTGTTAAAATCGCCCGTTCAACCCCTGCCAGCGCCGACGCCCGTGACCAACACCCCGTCTTCCGCCCCTTCCCCCCTCACCTACCGTGATGCGGGTGTCGACATCGACGCCGGCAACGAGCTGGTCGAGCGGATCAAGCCCCTGGTCAAGCGCAGCTTCCGCCCGGAAGTGATGGGCGGCCTGGGTGGCTTCGGCGCCCTGTTCGACCTGTCCAACAAGTACCGCGAGCCGGTACTGGTGTCGGGAACCGACGGCGTGGGCACCAAGCTGAAGCTGGCCCACCAGCTGAACCGCCACGATACGATCGGCATCGATCTGGTCGCCATGTGCGTGAACGACGTGCTGGTGCAGGGCGCCGAGCCGCTGTTCTTCCTGGACTACTTCGCCACCGGCAAGCTGGACATCGACACCGCCGCGGCGGTCGTGGGCGGCATCGCCAACGGCTGCACCGAGGCCGGTTGCGCGCTGATCGGCGGCGAAACCGCTGAAATGCCCGACATGTATGCCCCGGGCGAGTACGACCTGGCCGGCTTCACGGTGGCCGCGGTCGAGAAGAGCGAGCTGAAGGACGGCGCCAGCGTCGCCGCCGGTGACGTGCTGATCGGTATCGCCTCCTCCGGCCCGCACTCCAACGGCTACTCGCTGGTCCGCCGCATCTATGACCGCGCCGGCCGCCCGGCCGAGCTGGAGCTGGAGGGCGGCGTGAAGCTGGTCGACGCGCTGATGGCGCCGACCCGCCTGTACGTCAAGCCGATCCTGTCGCTGCTGAAGTCGCACGGCGCGGCTATCCACGGCATGGCCCACATCACCGGTGGCGGCCTGACCGAGAACATCATCCGCGTGGTACCTGAAGGCCTCGGCCTGGACATCCAGGCCTCGTCCTGGACCCTGCCGCCGGTGTTCCAGTGGCTGCAGAAGGAAGGCGCGGTGGCCGACAGCGAGATGTGGCGGACCTTCAACTGCGGCATCGGCTTCGTGCTGATCGTCGCAGCGGACCAGGTCGATGCCGTATCCGAGGCTGTCCAGGCCCAGGGCCTGGACCACTGGACCATCGGCCAGGTGGTCACCGCTGACGGCGCCGAGCGCGTCCACATCGGCTGATCCCGGCAACCCAGGAGCCCGCATGGACGCAACGCCCCCCTTGTCGCCCGCTCCGGTGCCGCCGCCGCTGGCGACGGTACCGGTGTTCAGTGCGCAGGATGCCGACCACCTGCGCATGCTGGCCATCGCGCACTATGTGGTCGGCGGCCTGATCGCGCTGTTCTCGCTGATCTTCATCATCCACATCGTGCTGGGCATCGCCGCGCTCACCGGCAACCTGCCGATGAATTCCGGCGGCCAGCCGTCGTCGCCTGCGGAGCAACGCCTGTTCGGCTGGATGTTCACCATCATCGGCTGCGTCATCGTGTTCGGTGGCGTCACCCTGGGCGCGTTCGTGGCCTATGCCGGCCGCTGCCTGACCCGTCGCCGCCGCTACCTGCTGTGCCTGATCGTGGCCGGCCTGGCCTGCCTGTTCGCGCCAGTCGGCACCGTACTGGGGGTGTTCAGCCTGATCACCCTGCTGCGCCCGCAGGTCAAGGCCGCCTTCGACCTGCCTGCCGCGGCCGCATGACCGCCTCCGGCAATCCGCCGCCGCTGCCGCGGCAGACCCTGGCGCAGCTGCAGCTGACCAGCCATCTGCAGACGCTGAAAGTGCTGTTCTACGCGTTGGCCGGCTTCCATTGGGTCGCCACAGTGGCCTTCCTCGGCCTCAGCGGCTGGGTGGCCCACTCGCGCGGGCTGGACGATGCCTGGATGCTGACCACGGTCTATGCCTCGATCGCCGTGCTGGCCATCGTGCTCGGCTTCGTGCAGCTGCATACCGCGCGTCTGTTGACGGCCGGCACCGGGCTGGCCTGGTGCCGGCGCGCGGCGTGGCTGGCGGTGCTGGCCGGTCCGCTGGGCATGGCGCTGGCCGCCTATGCATGGGTGTTCCTCGGCAAGCCGGAAATGGCTGCGCTGTTCGACCGCGGCGACCACCTCAGCGTCTGAGCCGGCAGGCAGACGAACCATCCCCCTTCGATCGACCCGACATGTCCTCGCCTGCCATCGCTACCACCGCCGCTGCAAGCGCCTACCGTTTCTCCGGCCCCAAGAAGCTGGCCTTCGCCGCCGTACTGGCGGTGTTCGCGATCAGCTGGATCCATCCGCTGTGGCCGATCGAGCAAGCCCTGCACAGCACGCTGACCGTGATCGGCCTGGCCGCACTGCTGTGGGTCGACCGTCGTGGCGGTTGGCTGGGCAATGGCGCCTTCATCGCGATCTGCGGCTTCATCGCCCTGCACTGCGTGGCAGCGCGCTGGCTGTATTCCAACGTACCCTATGACGCGTGGTCGCAGGCGTTGTTCGGCTGGTCGCCCAACGCGGCGTTCGGCTGGCAGCGCAATCACTTCGACCGCCTCATCCACTTCCTGTTCGGCGTCTGCTTCACCCCCGCCCTGCTGCAGCTGGCCCGCCACGCCTGGCCGGCGCTGCGGGTGGGCCAGGCCTTCACCCTGGCGGTGATGACGGTGATGTGTGCCAGCCTGGTCTACGAGTGGTTCGAGTGGGCCATCGCGCTGGCCCTGTCGCCGGATGCCGCCGAGGCCTACAACGGCCAGCAGGGCGACATGTGGGACGCGCATGCCGACATGCTGATGGCCACCGTGGGCAGCCTGCTGACCTGGCCGCTGATCCGCCGGAGTTCGCTGCAATGACCACCCCTACCCGTATCGCCGTGCTCGCCTCTGGCCGCGGCAGCAACCTGCAGGCCATCCTCGATGCCATCGGCAGCGGGCGCCTGCCGGCTGAAGTGGTCGGCGTGTTCTCCGATCGCCCCACCGCGGAGGCGCTGCAACGCGTGGCACCGGCACTGCGCTGGGCGCATGCACCAAAGGAATTCAGCGACCGCGACGCCTACGAGCAGGCACTGAGTGATGCGCTGGCCGCGGTCGCACCGGACTGGATCATCTGTGCCGGCTACATGCGCATTCTCGGCGCTGGCTTCGTGCAGCGCTTCGATGGCCGCCTGGTCAACATCCACCCGTCGCTGCTGCCGCTGCACAAGGGCCTGGACACGCATGCACGGGCCCTGCAGGCCGGCGATGCCGAGCACGGTGCCAGCGTGCACCTGGTGGTGCCAGAGCTGGACGCCGGCGCCGTGCTGGCCCAGGTGCGTGTCCCGGTGCAGCCGGGCGATGACGCGGACAGCCTGGCCGCGCGCGTGCTGGCGGTGGAGCATCCGCTGCTGATCGCCACGCTGCAGCTGCTGTGCGGCGGCCGCCTGGCTGAACGGGAGGGACAACCCTGGCTCGACGGTCACCCCCTGTTTAGTCCATTGGCCCTAGATTCCGCCGGTAACCTGAACCGGTAAACCCTTTGCACACGCCCCGCTGACTGCGGGGCTGGCATCCTGCCTCCTCCTGCGGTCCCTGTCCTCCATGAAGACCACGACCCTGTTGTCCACTTCACTGCTGTTGTCGCTTGCCGTGCTTCCCGCCGTGGGCTGGAGCCAGGCGCAGGCGCCTGCCGCTTCGCCAGCACCAGTGCCCGTGGTGCAGCCGCCCGCCGAACCGGCCGTACCGATGCCGGCGGCGCTGGCCTGGGAGCCGCCGCCGCTGCAGCCGTTCAGCGCCACTTACCAGGCCTTCTACAAGGGCAAGGAGGCCGGCGATGCCAGCATGCAGGTCACCCATACCGGCGGCAGCCAGTGGCGGGTGGACATGCAGGTGGTCGGTCGCCGCGGCTTCGCCAGCGTGCTCGGCCTGAACATCGAACAAAGCACGGTGTTCGAGGAGCGCGGTGGCATCTATGCACCGCTCAGCCAGAGCACCGTGCGCAAGGGCCTGTTCCTCGGCAAGAAGGCCGTGGGCACCTACAACTGGCAGGCCGGCACCGCACAGTGGACCGGTGACGTGAAGAAGGAACGCGCGCAACCGATCCCGCTGCAGGCCGGTGACCAGAGTGCGCTGCTGATCAATCTGGCGATCATGCGCGATGCCCGCCCGGGTGCCGCCATGCACTACCGCTACGTGGACATGGGCAAGGTCCGCCAGCACGACTACCAGGCCGCAGCACAGACCGAGAACGTCGAGGTCGGCGACCTGTCCTACAACGCGCTGCGGGTCTACCGGACCAACGGCGGCAACAACGAAACCATTCTCTGGATCGCCAACGGTGTCCCCACCCCGGTGCGCATCCTGCAACGCGAAGACGGCGAAGATCGCGTCGATCTGCGCCTGATCGAATACCAAGGAGTCTGAGCATGAACACCCTGACCCGCCCCCTCACCTGGATCGCAGCGGCCGCACTTACCGTGGCCAGCCTGCCGGCCATGGCGCTGGAACCGTTCAAGGCCGATTACCTGGCCAGCTACATGGGCATGCAGGCCAACGGCACCATGACCCTGGCCAGCGAAGGTGCCAACAAGTGGCGCTACAGCCTGCAGGTGAAGAACCAGCTGGCCGATCTCAGCCAGAGCACGGTGTTCGAGGAAGTGCGTGGCCAGCTGCGCCCGCTCAGCAGCCAGGACCGTTCTGCGCTGCTGGTGAAGAAGCGCAACGTGCAGGCCAACTACAACTGGAGCAGCAACCAGGCCACCTGGACCGGCGACATCAAGCCGGACCGCGCCGGACCGATCGCATTGAAGGCCGGTGACATGGACGCGTTGCTGATCAACCTGGCGATCGCCCGTGACCTGGCTGCTGGCAAGCCGCTGACCTATCGCATGGTCGACGAAGGCCGCATCAAGAACATGACCTACCGCGTGATCGGCAAGGAGTCGATCACCGTGGGCGGCAAGAGCTATGAAGCCACCAAGGTCTCGCGTGCCGACGGCAACAAGGAACTGATCGCCTGGATCGTGCCCGAGTTCCCGGTGCCGGCGCGCATGCTGCAGCGTGAAAGCGGCCGCGATGCGCTGGACCTGACCATCAGGGCGATGAACTGACCAGCAATCCGGTAGTGCCGGCCGCTGGCCGGCATTTTCGCGATGCTCCGCGAGGTTCATGGGGTTGCCGGCCAGCGGCCGGCACTACCGAAAAGAAACGCCCGCTTTCGCGGGCGTTTTCTTATTTCTTCGCTTCAGCCGGCTTCTGTTCCTCGGCCGGCTTGAACTCGGTCCGGCAATCCACCCGGATCTGCTCGCCGGTGCTGCGCCAGACGAAGGTCCGGCAATGGCGGCTGCCGTCCTGGTTGTCATTGACCGACACCGCATAGAACGACTGGATGATCTCGTCACGCGAGACCGTGCCGTCGCCGTTCCAGTCCATATCTTTCTGCTCGATGCCCTGGGTGATGGCCAGGTTGGCGTACCAGGCATAGCCCAGCCACGCCAGCACGATCAGCACCAGCACCAGCAGCGCCTTGCGACGCGGGCTGAACCTGCCGCGCAGGATCATGGCACGCGCCGGATGGTGGCACCGAGCGAAGACAGCTTCTCTTCGATGTTCTCGTAGCCACGATCAAGGTGGTAGATGCGGTCGATGGTGGTGTCGCCGCTGGCCATCAGCCCGGCCAGGATCAGCGAGGCCGACGCACGCAGGTCGGTGGCCATCACCGGCGCGCCGCTCAGGTGTTCGTTGCCACGCACGATGGCGGTATGCCCTTCGACCTGGATGTCCGCGCCCAGCCGCAGCAGTTCGTTGACGTGCATGAAACGGTTCTCGAAGATCGTTTCGTTGATCACGCCGACGCCGTCGGCCACGCAGTTGAGCGCCATGAACTGCGCCTGCATGTCGGTCGGGAACGCAGGGTACGGCGCGGTGGTGAGGTTGACCGCCTTCGGTCGCTTGCCCTGCATGTCCAGGGTGATGGTGTCTTCGGTGGTCTCGATCTTCGCGCCCGCCTCGACCAGCTTGGACAGCACTGCGTCCATGGTGTTCGGGCGCGCACGGTTGACCGTGACTTTGCCACCGGTCATCGCCGCGGCCACCAGGAAGGTGCCGGTCTCGATGCGGTCGGGCAGCACTTCGTGGCGGCCACCGGACAGGCGCTCGACGCCTTCGATGACCAGGCGGGCGGTGCCCAGGCCTTCGATCTTCGCGCCCAGCGCGATCAGGCAGTGCGCCAGATCGGTCACTTCCGGTTCCATCGCGCAGTTGTCGAGGATGGTGGTGCCTTCAGCCAGCACCGCGCCCATCAGCACGTTCTCGGTGCCGGTGACGCTGACCATGTCGAAGGTGAAGTGCCCACCCTTCAGGCGCTTGGCGGTGGCCTTGATGAAGCCGTTCTCGACCACGATCTCGGCACCCAGGGCCTGCAGGCCCTTGATGTGCTGGTCGACCGGACGCGAACCGATCGCGCAGCCGCCCGGCAGCGATACTTCCGCCGCGCCGAAGCGGGCCAGCAGCGGGCCCAGCACCAGGATCGAGGCGCGCATGGTCTTGACCAGCTCATACGGTGCCACGTGCTGGTTGACCGAACGCGGGTCGACCACGATCGCGCTGCCGCGCGACAGGGTGCCCTGGTCGATGGTCACTTTCGCGCCCAGTTCGCCCAGCAGCTTCACGGTGGTGACCACGTCGTGCAGGTGCGGCACGTTGGTGATCTCCACCGGCTCGTCGGCCAGCAGGGTCGCGCAGAGAATGGGGAGGACGGCGTTCTTGGCGCCGGAGATGCTCACTTCACCGTGCAGCGCAGCGCCGCCGGTCACAACGATCTTGGCCATGTATTCGGGATCTTCTGCGGTTCAGCCGGCTTCGGCCGGGGTCACGGTTTTCAGTGCCAGCGCGTGGATCGCGCCGCCCATCAGGTCGCCCAGAGTGGCATACACCATGCGATGGCGTGCCAGCGGCATCTTGCCGGCGAAGGCGTCACAGACCACGGTCGCTTCGAAATGCACGCCATCGTCGCCCTGCACGTCGGCGCGGGCGCCGGGCAGGCCGGTTTCGATCAGATTGCGGATGGTGTCGGCGTCCAACGGGCTTTCCTAATAAAATGTACGTCCATTCTACTTCCGCTGCGTGGCGTCCGCATGGCCGAATCCCTGTTGCCCCCCCGTTCCGTCGACCCTGCCGGCCTGGTCGCCAGTGGCCGCCGCGTGTTCGAGATCGAGCGGCAGGCGCTGGATGCCGTGGCCGACCGCCTCGGCGAGGCCTTCCAGCAGGCCTGCCAGGCGATCCTGGGCAGCCGCGGCCGGGTGGTCGCCACCGGCATGGGCAAGTCCGGGCATATCGCCCGCAAGATCGCCGCCACCCTGGCCTCCACCGGGACCCCGGCCTTCTACGTGCACCCTGGCGAGGCCGGTCATGGCGACCTCGGCATGATCACCGAGGACGACGTAGTGCTGGCGCTGTCCTATTCGGGTGAGTCGGACGAGGTGCTGATGCTGCTGCCGGTGCTCAAGCGCCAGGGCAACGTGCTGATTTCCATGACCGGGCGCCCGCAGTCCAGCCTGGGCACCGCCGCTGACATCCATCTGGACGTCAGCGTGCCGGCCGAGGCCTGCCCGCTGGCGCTGGCCCCGACCTCCAGCACCACCGCCTCGCTGGCGATGGGTGATGCGCTGGCGGTGGCCCTGCTCGACGCGCGCGGCTTCACCGCCGATGACTTCGCCCGCTCGCACCCGGCCGGCAGCCTCGGCCGCCGCCTGCTGCTGCACATCACCGACGTCATGCACACCGGCGAAGACCTGCCCAGCGTCGGCGCCGACGCCAGCCTCAGCGAAGCCCTGATGGAGATGAGCCGCAAACGGCTCGGCATGACCGCCGTGGTCGACGCGGACGGCGTGCTGATCGGCCTGTTCACCGATGGTGACCTGCGCCGTGCGCTGGACAGTGCACTGGATGTGCGCACGGCGAAGATCGCCGATGTGATGACCCGCAACCCGCGCACCATCGGTGCCGACCAGCTGGCAGTCGAAGCCGCGCGCCTGATGGAGACCCACAAGATCACCGGCCTGATCGTGGTCGATGGCCAGGGCCGGGCGGTCGGTGCCCTGAACATTCATGACCTGTTGCGGGCCCGGGTGGTTTAACCGACAGTCCGTAGACCCCATTCAGTCTGTAACGCCGCACCCGCCCCCACCGAGCCTGTCGCCCTGATGCCCTGG
>NZ_QFHO01000081.1 GCF_004920835.1 Stenotrophomonas maltophilia | reverse complement strand
GTCCTGCATGTAATCGGTTACTCCTGGGCACGGAAAGACGCCAGAGGGCGCCTTCGTCGAGCGGGAAAAACTAGCACAGGGAGGCTGACCGTTGCCGTGTTTGAGGTCGTATTCCAGATCCGCGCCGGTAGCGCCGGGCATGGCCCGGCGCTACCGGCGCGGTCACGCCGCGTCGATGGCCTCGGACAGGCGCTCCACTGCGATCACTTCCATGCCCTTCACCGAACCACCCTTGGGCGCATTGGCCTTGGGCACGATGGCGCGCTTGAAACCATGGGTGGCGGCTTCGCGC
>NZ_QFHO01000080.1 GCF_004920835.1 Stenotrophomonas maltophilia | reverse complement strand
CATACCCGAGATGTGGGGAAGCGCGACATTTTACCCTGTTTTGGCGACCAAGAACAGTAATTTTGGTAACCGGAAATAGGTAATCCTGCGACACAGTGTCGCGCGGGCGGGGATCTGTTCAGGGCACCTACCGAAGCGGGTAGTGCCGGCCGCTGGCCGGCAACCTCATGAACCTTCGGATGGCATACCGGGTTGCCGGCCAGCGGCCGGCACTACCGTCAAACCCCAGCTTCCGCCGCTTCCAACGTGTTCTGCATCAACGTGGCCACGGTCATCGGGCCCACGCCGCCCGGCACCGGGGTGATCCAGCTGGCCCGCTGGGCAGCCGCTTCAAA
>NZ_QFHO01000079.1 GCF_004920835.1 Stenotrophomonas maltophilia | reverse complement strand
GTATTAATACTTCTCTTGGAAGACCAACATCGACACGTGCACCATCTCGATCGACTTTAAGTACCTTTGCAAAGTCATATTTGTCTTTTGTAATATCAGGCATATTTTGTGTCGCAAATAATTCGCCTGATCGATTTGGATAAATGAAGAAACTGTATTCTTCACCTTTTTGTAATTCATCTTCTTCATTTACTTCGGATTGATTGAGTTTAACTTGTTCTCCATTGGGTCCTTTTAACATGTATGTTGATCCTTGTAAGCCAGTTACTTCAAGAAATTCTATAGAACCTACGATATCTTTTTCTAGTGCCATTATATTCTCCTTCGAGTCTTTTATTCTTTTATAGTATAACATGAGTCTTGTAATCTATCATTACAAG
>NZ_QFHO01000007.1 GCF_004920835.1 Stenotrophomonas maltophilia | reverse complement strand
CCCATGGATGGGTTTACGGCGTCCCCCGCAACCGGACCCACCCCGCCACCGCACGGAATGCACGCCGTTGCCGTTGCCGTCGCCGTTGCTGTTGCCGTTGCGGGTGCGGGTGCCGGGTGCAACCCGGCCAAAGCCCCCCCTTCCCCATACCCCGCCGAATGGGTATACAGTCGAACCATACCGGCACCGTGCCGGAATGAACCCTGGGAGGGGACCATGCGCAAGACCTTCAAGACCCTGCTGCTGGCACTGCCGCTGTGCCTGGCCGCCCTGTCGGCGCAGGCCGCCGACAGCGCCGCCGGCCGCTGGAAGACCATCGACGACAAGACCGGCAAGGTGAAGTCGATCGTCGAGATCACCCAGGCCGCCAATGGCACGCTGTCCGGCAAGGTGGTCGACATCCTGCACTCGGACAAGGGCCCGAACCCGGTCTGCGACGGCTGTGAAGGTGCCAACAAGAACAAGCCGGTGAAGGGCATGACCATCCTCTGGAACCTGAAGGCCGACGGCGCCAACAAGTGGTCCGGCGGCACCATCCTCGACCCGGCCAACGGCAAGACCTACAAGTCGAAGATGGAGCTGCAGGCCGGCGGCACCAAGCTGGACGTGTCCGGCTGCATCGCCTTCATCTGCCGCGCGCAGACCTGGCAGCGCGAGTAAGCGCCACGTCCCCCGCTTCACACCCGTGACCCGGCCCCGGCCGGGTCACCTCGTTGCGGGCATGCGATACTCTGCGGTTCCCCTCGGCTTCACCCCGCGACCATGACCCGTACCGCGCTCGTCACCACCGCCCTGCCCTACGCCAACGGCCCGCTGCACCTGGGCCACCTGGTCGGCTACATCCAGGCCGATATCTGGGTACGCGCGCGGCGAATGAGCGGCGGCAAGGCCTGGTTCGTCTGCGCCGACGACACCCACGGCACGCCGATCATGCTGGCCGCGGAAAAGGCCGGGGTCACCCCGGAAACCTTCATCGCCAACATCCAGGCCAGCCACGAACGTGACTTCGCCGCCTTCGGCGTGGCCTTCGACCATTACGACTCGACCAATTCGGCAGCCAACAAGGCACTGACCGAGCAGTTCTACCTGAAGCTGGAAGCAGCCGGCCACATCAGTCGCCGCTCGGTGGCGCAGTTCTACGACCCGGCCAAGGGAATGTTCCTGCCCGACCGCTACGTGAAGGGCATCTGCCCGAATTGCGGCAGCGCCGACCAGTACGGCGACAACTGCGAAGTCTGCGGCGCCACCTATGCGCCGACCGACCTGAAGGAGCCGCGCTCGGTCATCTCTGGCGCCACACCGGAAATGCGCGATTCGGAGCATTTCTTCTTCGAGGTCGGCCACTTCGATGCGTTCCTGCGCGAATGGCTGGCCGGCGATGTCGCCCTGCCGGGCGTGAAGGCCAAGCTGGGTGAGTGGCTCAATGCCGAAGGTGGCCTGCGCGCGTGGGACATCTCGCGCGATGCGCCGTATTTCGGCTTCGAGATTCCCGGCCAGCCGGGCAAGTACTTCTACGTCTGGCTGGACGCACCGATCGGCTACCTGTCCAGCTTCCAGACCATGTGCGGCAGGATCGGCGAAGACTTCGAGGCGCACCTGCGCGCCGACACCAGCACCGAGCTGCACCACTTCCTCGGCAAGGACATCGTCAACTTCCACGGCCTGTTCTGGCCGGCGGTGCTGCATGGCACCGGCCACCGCGCGCCAACCCGCCTGCACGTCAACGGCTACCTGACCGTGGACGGTGCCAAGATGAGCAAATCGCGCGGCACCTTCGTAATGGCGCGTACGTTCCTCGATGCCGGCCTGGAACCGGAAGCGCTGCGTTATTACTTCGCGGCGAAGTCCGGTGGCGGCGTCGACGACCTCGACCTGAACCTGGGTGACTTCATCGCGCGCGTCAATGCGGACCTGGTCGGCAAGTTCGTCAACCTCGCCAGCCGCTGTGCCGGTTTCATCAGCAAGCGTTTCGACGGCCTGCTGGCTGCGCAGCTGCCCGACGCGGCCCAGTACCAGCGCTTCGTCGATGGCCTGGCACCGATCCGAGAAGCGTACGAGCGCAACGACCCGGCCGCCGCCATCCGCCTGACCATGACGCTGGCCGACGAAGCCAACCGCTATATCGATGATGTAAAGCCGTGGGTGATCGCCAAGCAGGAAGGCGCCGATGCGCAGCTGCAGGCCGTGTGCAGCCAGGGCCTGAACCTGTTCCGCGTGCTGGTCACCGCACTCAAGCCGGTGTTGCCGGCCACCGCCGCACAGGCCGAAACCTTCCTGGCCGCACAGGTGAACGACTGGACCGAACTGGCGCAGCCGCTGCTGGGCCATCGCATCGCCGATTACACCCCGCTGTTCACCCGTATCGACCCGAAGAAGATTGACGCCATGATCGACGCCTCCAAGGACACCCTGCAGACCACCGCCGCTGCAGCCCCCACCGCCAAGAGCGAAGCTGCCAAGCCCGCCGCGCCTGTCGCCGCCAAACCCGAAGCGAACAACGCCGATGCACCGGCCACGATCGGCATCGACGACTTCGCCAAGCTCGATCTGCGCATTGGCAAGGTGCTGGCGTGCGAGTTCGTGGAAGGTTCGGACAAGCTGCTGCGCTTCGAACTGGACGCCGGCGAACTGGGCAAGCGCCAGATCTTCTCCGGCATCCGCGGCAGCTATGGCGAGCCGGAAAAGCTGGTCGGCCGCAGCGTGGTGTTCATCGCCAATCTGGCCCCGCGCAAGATGCGCTTCGGCCTGAGCGAAGGCATGATCCTGTCGGCCGGTTTCGACGGCGGCGCACTGGCGCTGCTGGACGCCGACAGCGGCGCACAGCCGGGCATGCCGGTCCGCTGATGCCCGCGGCGGGCGTGGCCTATGGCCGCGCCCGCCGGCACCGGCCCGGGGAAGCAACGCGATGGGAGGCAACGCAATGGAACTGGCGCTGTTCGACTTCGACCACACCGTGACCACCTGCGATACCTATGGCCGCTTCCTGCGCCGCGTCGCCACGGCCGAACAGCTGGCACAGGCATGGTGGAAGATCGGCCCGTGGCTGGCTGCGTACAAGCTGAAGCTGATCTCGGCAGAACGTATCCGCGCACGCGTCACCCGCCTGGCCTTCAGCGACCGTCATAGCGATGACATCACCACGCTGGCAGCCGGTTTCTCGCGTGATGTGCTGCCCGAAGTGGTGCGGCCGGAGATGCTGGAGCAGATCCGCTGGCACAAGGAACAGCAGCACACCGTGGTGATCGTGTCCGGTTCGCTGGACCTGTACCTGAAGCCGTGGTGCGAACAGCTGGGCCTGCAGTTGATCTGCAACCGGCTGGAAAGCCAGGACGGCCGCCTGACCGGCCGTTATGCGGGCGGCGACTGCGGCCCGCGCAAGGTCGAGCACATCCGCCGCCAGTTCGATCTGTCGCGCTACGTACGCATCCATGCCTACGGTGACAGTTCCGAAGACAAACCGATGCTGGCGCTGGCGCACGAGCGCTGGTTCCGTGGCAAACCCCTGAAGTAACCCCAACGCGCAGCCTTCGCCACGCATGAGCCTGACCCCGCCCTTGACCGAACGCCTCGACCGCCTGCTGCCGCAGACCCAATGCGGGCAATGCGGCTACGACGGCTGCCGCCCGTATGCGCAGGCGATGGCACGTGGCGAAGCCGGCGTGGACCGCTGCCCCCCCGGAGGCGACGCAGGCGCGCGCGCGTTGGCGCAGGTGCTGGGTGTGCCTGCGGCTGCGTTCGACCGCACGCGCGGCGAACACAAGGCGCCGCAGGTGGCATTGATCGTGGAAGCCGACTGCATCGGCTGCACCAAGTGCATCCAGGCCTGCCCGGTG
The DNA here is from genome assembly GCF_004920835.1 of Stenotrophomonas maltophilia. Lineage (GTDB taxonomy): Bacteria > Pseudomonadota > Gammaproteobacteria > Xanthomonadales > Xanthomonadaceae > Stenotrophomonas > Stenotrophomonas maltophilia_AQ. The sequence continues at coordinate 156,243 of NZ_QFHO01000007.1, read as the reverse complement.
GATGCCATTGTCGGCGGTGCCAAGTACATGCACACGGTGATCGCCGATCTGTGCACCGGCTGCGAGCTCTGCATCCCGCCGTGTCCGGTGGACTGCATCGAGCTGGTGCGCCTGTAACAGGGGGTCAGATCCCTTTTCCTTCGGAAAAGGGATCTGACCCCGTTCAATGATTACGGTACGGCCGCCGTCACCACGATCTCGACCTTCCACTCGGCGTGGGCCAGCTTGGCTTCGAACGTTGCGCGGGCCGGCGTTGCACCCTCGACCACCCACTCGTCCCACGCCTTGTTCATGCCATCGAAATCGGCGATGTCGGCGAGGAAGACTTCCGCACGCAGCACGTGCTGGCGATCACTGGCCACCAGCGCCAGCAGCTTGTCGATCTCGGCCAGCACCTGCCGGGTCTGCCCGGTGATGTCCTGGCTGGTGTCTTCCGGAATCTGGCCGGAGAGATAGGCGACCTTGTTGTACACGGTCATTTCGGACATGCGCGGTCCGACGTCGTAACGCTCCATCATGGGCGTGGCTCCTGCGGGTGATCAGGCCTGCATTGTCCTCCAAACCAGCCAACGGTGGGTGCATGGACGCTTTCCACGCAATGCCACTACCGGCCCATGACAGTTCTGCTGGTCAAATGCCAGCGACAGGCGCACGATGCGCCACGCCCGCGTTGACACCGCCCTCGCCCCTGCTGCCGCACCCTTGCGCCGATGACCGCCCCCTCCGATTCCATCGCTCCCCCTTCCACGCCCACCTGGAAGCGGGTGGCCACCATCGTCATCCCGCTGCTGATCCTGGCACTGGCCCTGCATGGCCTGGCCGGTGAGTTCGACGAGCATGGCTACCGTGCCATCCGCCAGGCCTTCCGCCAGCTCAGCGGTACCCAGATCGCGCTTACCGTGGTACTCGGCCTGGCCAGCTATGCCTGCCTGATCGGCTTCGACGCCATCGGCCTGCGCCGCAGCGGCATCCGCGTGCATCCGGCGCGCATCGGCATCACGGCTTTCCTCGCGCACACCCTCGGCCAGACCGTGGGCTTTGCCGCACTGACCGGCGGCGCCGTGCGCCTGCGCGGCTACCGCAGCGCCGGCCTGGACCTGGCGCAGATCGGCCAGGTGGTGCTGATGAGTACGCTCGGTTTCGTGTTCGGTGCGTGGCTGTTGATCAGCGTGGCGTTGTGCATGGAGCCTGCAGCGGCGGCATTGGCGTTGCCGTTGAATCCAGACGCGGTGCGCGTGGTCGGCGTGGCCGCCCTGCTCGCATTTGTGGGAACCGTGTTGCTGGTCGGCCGCGAGGGACGGCAGTTCAGCGTGTTCGGCCATGCACTCTGGTTGCCCGACCGCCGCACCATGCTGGGTGTCACCGTACTCAGCGTCATCGAGCTGGTGCTGGCCAGTGCTGCGTTCTATGTGCTGCTGCCCGACTCCACGCCCACCGGCCTGCCCGGCTTCGTCGGCCTGTACCTGGTGGCGGTGCTGGCCGGCCTGGTCTCGACCGTGCCGGCGGGCCTGGGCGTGTTCGAGTGGAGCCTGCTGAAGCTGCTGCCACAGGTAGCCCCGGCAGCGGTGCTGGCCGCAGCGCTGATCTACCGCGTCACCTACTACGTGCTGCCACTACTGCTGGCCACCCTGCTTGCCCTCGCGCCCGCGCTGCGGCAACCGCTGCAGGCCAGTGCTGGGGCAACCCGTGCCGGCTGGAACGCGCTGCGCCCATGGCTGCCGCAGATCATCGCGCTGGCGGTGTTCAGCATCGGTGCCGCGCTGGTCATTGACGGCACGCTGCCAACACCACGTCGTCATCTGGTCGGCGCCTCGCTGCCGATCCTGGAAACCTCGCACCTGATCGGCAGTCTCAGCGGTGTCGCCCTGCTGCTGATCGGACAAGGCCTGGCCAGGCGCAGCCACGCCGCGTGGATGCTGGCGATGGCGGTGTGCGTGATCACCCCGTTGCCGTTGTGGCTGCGCGGTGGCCAGCTGCTGATCGCGGTTTCTGCGCTGCTGGTGGCGATGGCGCTGTGGGCCGCACGCCGCGAGTTCTACCGCCAGGGCGCACTGCTCGATGAAGCCTGGTCATGGCCATGGCTGCGCAACCTCGGCCTGGTGCTGGTGGCGGTCACCTGGCTGCTGTTCTTCACCTACAGCCACGTCGAGTACCAGAACGAGCTGTGGTGGCAGTTCGCAGTGTCGGGCAATGCACCGCGCGCACTGCGTGCGTTGCTGGTGGTCGCGATCGCGCTGGTGATGTTCGGCCTGGCGCGATTGCTGCACAGCACGCGCAGCCCACTGCAACCCGCCGACGAGGCTACGTTGCAGTCACTGGCACCCGTGCTGGCTGGCGCCACTGATACCCAGGCCTGCCTGGTCCTGACTGCCGACAAGGCGGTTCTGCGTGATGAGGCCAAGCAGGGCTTCGTGATGATGCAGCGCTATGGCGGTTCGCTGATCGCGATGGGCGATCCGGTCGGTCCGCCGGACGTGGCGCGCGCCTTGATCTGGCGCTTCCGCGAGGAAGCCGACCGGCTCGGGCTGCGGCCGGTGTTCTACCAGGTCGGTGAAACCTATTGGCAGACCTATCTCGACCTCGGCCTGGGACTGGTCAAGCTGGGCGAAGAAGCGATGGTGCCGCTGCATGATTTCGGGCTGGAGGGACGCGAGCGTGCCGACCTGCGCCAGGCCTGGAACCGCGGCAAGCGCAGCGGCCTGTCCTTCCGCGTGGCATCGGTGGAAGAGATCCCAAGCCTGCTGCCGCGCCTGCACGCGATCTCCAACGCATGGTTGGAAGACAAGGCCGGCGATGAGAAGGGCTTCTCGCTCGGTAGTTACGACCCGGATTACCTGGTCCGCTTCCCGGTGGCACTGGTCGAAGCCGAGGGCCAGATCGTGGCCTTCGCCAACCTGTGGCAGGCACCGGCCGGTGCCGAGCTGTCGGTGGACCTGATGCGCCACGTCAACGAAGCTCCGAAGGGCACGATGGACTTCCTCTTCATCGAGCTGTTCCTGTGGGGCCGCGCACAAGGTTATGCGCGTTTCTCGCTGGGCATGGCGCCGTTGTCCGGGCTGGCCCAGCATCGACTGGCCGGGCGCTGGAACCGGCTGGCCGGTCTGCTGGCGCGGCACGGCGAGCGCTTCTACGGGTTCAGTGGCCTGCGCCGATTCAAGTCCAAGTTCGACCCGCAATGGCGGCCGCGTTATCTGGCCGCACCCGGTGGCATGCACCTGCCCGCCGCGCTGCTCGATGCCACGCGGCTGATCTCGCTGGACCCACGGCGGAATTGAGGCCGCTATCCGCCGGGCATGGCCCGGCGCTACTTGCCACCCGGTAGGTGTCGACCTTGGTCGACACGCTCGACGCTACATGCGCCCGGTAGGTGTCGACCTTGGTCGACACGCTCATCCCCGAGGCGCCCTCAGCCCCAGCGCCGACCAAGGTCAGCATCTACCAAGCGCTACATACCGCCCTTCAGGATCACTTCGGCGAGGCGGTCATAATCGCCACCGAAATGGTGATCGCCGGGCAGCTTTACCTTCTTCACACCATCATTGGCCGGCAGATCCGGGCACAGTGCGTCTTCGTCCTTGTCGCCATACACGCACACGGTCTTGGCTGCCGGCAACCTGGCCACTTCCGGTGCGATCGGCAGGCCGTCGCCACCACCGCCCAGCCAGTTGCTGACGTGGAACTCGAAGTCGGCCTTCTTCCCGACCGACAGCAGCACGATACGATCCAGCGAGTCGCGCGTACTGGCATCGAGCTGGTTGATGGTGGCCGGCAGTACGTCGGCGCCCTGCGAGAAGCCGATCAACATCACCTTGTCGCGATGCCACTGGGTGCGGTAGTGGTCGATGATCTTCTGCAGGTCACCGGCAAAGCCCTTCGGCGTCCGCTCGCTCCAGAAGTAGCGCAGCGAATCGATGCCGACTACTGCCACGCCCTGCTCGTTGAGCGCAGACGCAACGTCCTTGTCCAGGCCGGCCCAGCCGCCGTCACCGGAGACGAACACCGCCAGCGTGTCACCGTTGCCGGAGGCCGGCACTTCCACTACTGGCAACCCCTTCAGCACAGCTGGTGGCGGGGCCAGGCTGATGCCCGCCTGTGCGCCAATCACCCGCGCCGCAGCCACCAGGCCCGGTGATGCATCACCACGTGTGGTGCGCTTGAACTCGCGCGCCATCGCGACCTGCTGCACGAACGCGCTGGCCTGGCCAACCTTGCAGCCGCGGTCGCCAGCGGCGCTCAACCACGGGAAATTCAGTTCGGCCGGTTGCAGCGCGTTGTGCTTGACCCCATCGCCGCAGACCATGCGCTGATGGTTGTGGTCCGGGCAGAAGCCAGTGGTCAGCAGGCCGGCGAACACCTGGGTGTCGGCCTGCGCCGCCAGCGTGTAGGCCATCTCGGCACCTTCGCCATCGCCGCCGACCAGCGGCAGGTGGTAGCCGGGCAGATGCAGGGAAGCCTGCAGCCAGCGCGAGAAATTCTCCACATCGCCGGAGCCGAACGAACAGGTCGGATCACCTTCGCGCTTGAGCACCCCGCGCAGGTGCGCGATGTCCACCGCCGCAACCAGCGCGCCGTCTGCACGCAGGGCCTCGATCGGCAGGCGGCTGGTGTCGCCACCGGCGGCGGGCTCATGGAACCAGATCACCACACGCTGCGGCGTGCCGGCCGGCATGTGCACCGGGATCTGCTCGAAGCGCCCATGACTGAACTGCTGTGCGGTGACCGCCGCTGTCGCCGGCAGTGCAGCCAGCGCCAGTACCACTCCCATTGCCCTGCCCAGCCCTGCATGCTTCATGTCGCAACCCCGGTGGAATGCGCACACGATACGCCGCTGCCGCGTGCACGGCATGTACCGGCGCAGTCCGTTGGGGATTCAGTCGGCTGCGGCCTGACGGCCGCGGCGGTACAGCGCCAGGGCCAAGTACAGCAGCCAGCCCACGATCACCGCGATCACCACCTTCTGCCCCAGCCCGCGCGGCGGCCCGGCGCGCCACAACACATGCAGCCACAGCAGCACGAAGGCCAGCCAGGCCCAGCCCCAGAGCAGGCCGGCGGCGGTCTTCCAGCCCGGTTCGCGGCGCAGGTACCAGGCCTGCAGCAGCATGCCGACGCTGGCGCACAGGAACGCGGTATTGGCCGCCAGCCCATGGATGAAAGGGGCCAGCAGCGGTGTTGCCTCGGGCAACCAGCTGTCACCGATGGCGACCGTGGCCAGGCCCAGCGCGGACACCGTGAACAACAACGGCGCCGCCGAACTGCGCCGTGGGCCGATGCTGCCGCGATACAACGCGATGCCCAGCACGGCGATCGCCAGCGCGAGCAGGCAGTACGCACTTCGCAGCAGCAGCCCCCACGGTCCGTGCAGGTAGAGGCTGAGCGTTGCCCGCACCCAGTCCAGGTCGGTGCGTGCGAACTGGGTCCACAACGCTGTGGCCACGAACAGCAGCAATGCCGCCATCGCCAGCAGCGCCGCAGGCCGCATGCGGCTCATGGCGTCGCCTCCGGATGCCGCGCCTTCCACTCGGCCAGCGCCTTGCGATAGCGCTGCAGCTCGTCGGCATACAGGTCGAGTACGCACAGCGGGCAGCCACTGCCACAGCATTCGTTGGGACCGGGTTCTTCCGGCGGCACGGGGCGGGGATCGGGATCAGTGACGGACACGGTGGCAAACGGCAATCGGTGGAAACAGGCCCCAGTGTAACGGGCGGGCTCAGGCGCCCAACTGGCGGCGCAGGTTTTCACGGGCCGCTGCGTCCAGGCGCTGGTGGAAGAATTCGCTGAGGAAGATGCGCGGCGCGCGCAGCAGGCCCTGCAGGAATCGACGCCGGCCGGCACGATACAGGAAGCCTGGCACCACGCCCTTGTACTCCTCGGCCACACCGCGGTCGTAGGCCGTGAACACCGGTTCCGGCGCGGCCAGGATCGCCATGTCGCAGTCCAGGAACAAGGCCGCTTCGGCGTCGACATCGTCCGGCCCCAGCGCGCCATGGCGTGCGGTCAGCAGGATCAGCTGCTCCACCCGGGCCACATCGACGCCGGCCAGTTCTGGCGCCTGCGCGATGGCCTGCACCGCCAGCTGCGCCGAACGCGCCTCGTTGTCCTTGCGCCCGGCCTGGTAGACCGCATCGTGGTAGAGCACGCCCAGATAGACCTCGGCCGGTTGCTGCCAGCCCGGGCCCTCGGCCACCTCCTGGCAGTGCTGCAGCACCGCGCGCACATGGCCGAAGTGGTGGTAGGTCCGTGGCGGCGTTGCATAGCTGTCCTGCAGCGCCTGCCACTGCGCCGGTGCAAGCGTCAGCGGAGAGAAGTCCATACCCGGATCATCACGCCTGTGCTGGCACCGGGCAAGCTGGCGGTTTTTTCACCACACCCTCACGACGCTTGCCAGGCGCGGCCTGGACGCGGTTGTCCACAGCTTTGTCGAGCGCTGGTCCACACCGGTTGTGGATGGATGGCGCTGCCGACCAACGGTGACGCCGGCGGCCTCCTCGCGGGTCTACACTCGCCGCAGGCGGGAGCGCCCGCCGCTGTCGGGAGCCGTCATGTACCATCCTGCCGCTCGCTTCCTGTTCCTCGCACTGGCCACGCTGGCAGCGCCGCCCACGCTTGCATTGGGCCCCGCCGGGGCCGATGCCACCGCGATCACCGCCTCCCCCACCATTCCGTCGCCGCAGCAGGTATCGGCGATCCCCGCTGAGATGCGCGAGATGCTGCGCACGCAGGTGATCAATCGCGGCTACTCGCGTGAGCAACGCCTGCAGGGACTGGTGGAGATGATCTTCGACCGCCACGGCATGGACCTGCAGTACGACGCCGACGCGACCCTCACCGTCAGCGAGATCTGGCAGCAGCGTCGTGCCAACTGCCTGGCCTTCACCCTGATGTTCGTTGCGCTGGCACGCGAGGCCGGCATCCAGGCGCGCGTGCAGGAAGTGGGCCAGGTGGTGTCCTGGTACCAGGACCAGGCGCAGGGACTGGTTTACAGCGTGGGCCACGTCAATGCCGGGGTTGGATTCGGCGGGCGCTTCGCCACCGTCGACCTGGACCGCAACGTGCTGTACGACCGCCACGGCCCGCAACCGATCAGTCAGGCGCGTGCGCTGGCGCATTTCTACAACAACCGCGGCGCCGAACGCATGGCCGCTGGCGACATTCCCGGCGCGCGTGCGTTCTACGCGGCCGCGCTGGGCCAGGACAGTAGTTTTGCCGCCACCTGGAACAATCTGGGCGTGCTGGAAAACCGCAGCGGCGATGTCGCTGCGGCGCGCCGTTCACTGGAAATGGCCCTGCGCCTGGATGGCCGCCATGACGCCGCGTTGAACAACGCCAGTGCGCTGTACCGCAAGCTGGGGCTGGTGGCCCAGGCGCAGGTGCTGGAACGGCGCCTGCAGTGGGTCCAGCGCGAAGATCCATTCGCCCAGTACATGCTCGGCGCCAAGGCCGAACGCGCGGGCCAGCTGGATGCGGCGATCCGTTATTACCGGCAGGCAGTACGCCTGTACGACACCGCGCACCAGTTCCACTTCGGGTTGGCGCGGGTGTATTTCCTGGCCGGCCAGCTCAGGCGCGCCGACCGTGAACTGCTGCGTGCGCAGGAACTCGGCGGAGCCCCCGAGCAGGCGCGCTACCAGGCCAAGCTGGACAGCCTGGCCCGCTGGCGCGCGCAGCAGCAGGCCCGGCGCTGATCGGCGGTCAGGCCTTCTTGAGGAAGCAGGTCTTCAGGACCAGTCCCTTGATCTTGTCCGAATTGCCTTCGATGTGCTCGGCATCATCCTCGACCAGGCGGATGTTGCGGATCACGGTGCCCTGCTTCAGCGGAATCGAGGAGCCCTTGACCTTCAGGTCCTTGATCACCGTAACGGTATCGCCGGCCTGCAGGGTGTTGCCGTTGCTGTCACGCACGACCAGGGTCGAACCGGAACCTTCTTCGGCGGTCCACTCGAAGCCACAGTCGGCGCAGATCCACAGCGCGCCATCGGCATAGGTGTTTTCCAGGGTGCACTGCGGGCAGGCGGGAACAGAAGACATCGGCAAGTACCTCGAAATGAATCAACAGCCTGCATTGTAACCGCCCGGCCTTTTTTCCCATTTCCACGGGTGGTGCCTGAGGGTGCCCCGGTCCAGCCCGGCCCGCGAGGACGCAGGAACTTGCAGTCGGCCGCGAACTGCAGCAGAGTGCGCGGCCCCTGATCGTCCCCGGAACCCCCCATGCGCCTCGGCATCGACTTCGGTACCAGCAACTCCGCCGCCGCCATCGTGCGTGACGGTGAACTGCTGCCGATCCGCTTCGGTGACGCCGAGCAGTTCCGCACCAGCGTGTACTTCCCCGGCGTGGTCCCCGACCCGGACGACTTCCAGCTCGATGACGGCCAGGAACACCAGCTGCAGCAGATGATCGACAGCGCCGCGCGCGCGGCCCGCGCCGCTGGCCAGGAACGCACGCCGCAGGCGCTGCGTCGCGAAGCCCTGCGCGCCCTGCGTCGCGAATGGATGGAAGCGCGCGCCGGCAAGGAACGCAGTGCCAATGACCTGCTGCAGAACGCGATCTACGGCGATGAAGCGCTGGAAGCCTATTTCGAGGAACACGAGGGCAACCTGGTGCAGAGCCCGAAGTCGATGCTGGGCTACAACCTGCACCCGCGCGCGAAGCAGACCATCACCGGTATCGCCGCGCACATCCTCGAACACATCCGGCTGACCGCCAGCGCCCAGCTCGGCCAGCCGCTGCGCGCCGCCCTGCTTGGCCGCCCGGTGCAGTTCCGCAGCTCGATCGGCGCTGCAGGCAACGACCAGGCGTTGGACATCCTGCGCGAGGCGGCCACCCAGGCCGGCTTCGACCAGATCGATTTCCTCGAAGAACCTGCGGCGGCGGCCATGCACTACCACGCCGAAAGCCGTGAGCGGCACCAGGCGGTGATCGTCGACATCGGCGGTGGTACCACCGACATCGCCCACGCCGAAGTTGGTGGTGAAACCGCTCCGCGCATCCACCGCGCCTGGGGCATCGCACGTGGCGGTACCGACATCGACCTGGCGCTGAGCCTGTCCGGCTACATGCCGCTGTTCGGCCGCGGCATCACCCGTGTGCCCGCCCACCATTACGTGGAAGCGGCCACTGTGCAGGACATGACCCGCCAGCGCGACTTCCGCCAGCACAACTACGACCACGTCGACGCGCCGTGGGGCGCGCGCCTGCAGGCACTGCAGGACACCGGCAACACGGCCCGCCTGTACCGCGATGTCGAGCGCGCCAAGATCGCGCTCAGTACCAGCAGCGAGCACCGCAGCACGCTTGACTACATTGCCCGCGACTTGCACGCCGACAGCAGCGCCGATGGCCTGGCCGCCGCCGCGCATGGCTACCTGGAGCAGATCCGGGAACTGCTGGCCCAGGTCCGCAATGACATTGGCGGCGACCCGGATGCGGTGTTCCTGACCGGCGGCATGTCCCGCGCAGGCTACCTCCGCAAGGCGGTGGCCGAGGCCTTCCCGGGTGCCCGCATGGTCCATGGCGAACCCTCGCTGGGCGTGGTCCAGGGCCTGGCGCTGGCGGCAGCCAGCCAGGATTAACAAAACGTTACGCGGTCTGCGCTACCCTTGGCCGGCTAGAAAACCGCTGCACCGTCCACTGGCCTCGCCGGTGTGTGTACCCATGGTGCAGCCTGGCCCGCCCAGCGGGCCTGGCGACCATGCCCTCTGGCTCGATCATGGTCCGCGTACTACCCGAGCCGCCATCGAGACCCGCTTTGGGCACCCGCCAGGCCCCTGTGGCCGTACAACCTGACGCTGAACCAGCACCCATCGACTGCCGCCGTTGTGACGCGGTCTGTTGCCGGTTGCCGGTCCTGCTGCAGCCCGGCGACCACGTGCCCGGCCAGTTCCTGTCGCGCGACACCCACGGCCGTGCCGTGATGGCGCGCAACGAAGAAGGCTGGTGCGCGGCAATCGATCCGTATCACCTGCGCTGCACGATCTATTCGCAGCGCCCGGCGATCTGCCGCCAGTTCTCGATGGGCGGCGACGACTGCCGCCGCGAGCGGCAGGACTACCTGCGCCAGGCCGAGTCCTGCGCGCTTTCCTCCCCTTCCACCTGACAGGAGCCACCATGCCCCGCAAGGCAAAGACCCCCGCGAAGGCCAGCAACAGCATCCGCAGTGAACGCAAGGGCGCATCCGCCAGCACCGTGGTCAGCAGCGACTCGATCGCTTCGGACCTGGCCGCGTTCCGCAAGAGCGGTGGCAAGATCGAAGTTCTCGGTACCACCTGGGCGCTGAAGAAAGCCAGCTGACCCTCCCCCGACCGCGGCGGCGCTGCCGCCGCGGCCTGCCGGACCGCGCTCAGCGATCCAGGCGTACCTGCACGCTGCCCGAGTGCGACTGGATGCGGATGTCACCATCACCGCCGCCCAGCCGGGTGTCCAGGCGGCTGCCCGGCCCATAGCGCGGCCGCTCGACGTCACCGGCGTCACTGTTGATCGAACCACTGAAGCTGTTCACCGACAGCTGTGCCGACACCGTGCGCGGCAGGCGCAGGTTGACCGATGCACTCACCGATTCGACATTGATGCGGCCACCCGGCGCCAGTCCGGCCGCGGCCAGGTCGATGCTGCCCGACACGGTTTCCACCGCCAGGCGCTGCACCCGCCCCGCATCGACGTCGACCCGACCCGATACGGTCTGCGCACCGATATCACCGGACACGCCGCCGCCCGCTTCGATGCGACCGCTGACCGTGTTCACGTCCAGTCTCGGCGTCTGCAGGCGAGCATTGACGCTGCCACTGACCGTATTGAGCTTGCTGTCGCCACTGCGCCCTGACGCGCTCAGGCTGCCGCTGACGGTGTCGGCCTGCAGCCGGCGAACATCGATGCCGCTGATCTCCTGACTGGCGCTGACCGTGCTCAACAGCAGCTCCACCGAGCGTGGCACATTCAGCACCAGCGTGGCGCCACCGCTGTTGTTGCGGCGCGGGTATTCGATCTCCCAGCGCACGCGGTTTGCACTCTTTTCCTGGCGCAGCTGCAGGCCATCGCTGAGCGTGCCGGTGAGCTGCACGTCGTTGCGGTCCCAGCCGCGCACGGTCACCTTGCCGGCTACGTTGCTCAGCTCGATACGGCCGCCCGGCGCCAGGTTGTGGCGCTCGTCGATCCGCGTATCGGCCAGCGCCACGGCGGGCACCAGCAACAGGGCGGCGCAGCAGGTCATCAGGATTCGGGTCATGGGGGATCTCCTCAGGTCGTCAAGCCGGACTCGGCGGCATAGGCCGCCTGCCGGGTCAGTTCCAGCCGCAGCGCGTAGGTACGCTTGAGCTGGCCAAGCAGGTGCGGGGCGCGCGGGTCCTGCGCCAGTGCGGCACGGATCTGCGCCGCACTTTCATCCAGTTCGTGCAGGGCTGGCTGCCATTCCGGCGCCCGTCCATCGGGCAGCGAAGCGACGGCCTGCTGGTACTGCTCGGTCATTGCCGCCGCCTGCAGCTGCAGCGCTGACTGTGCCGGCATCGGCGCATCCAACTGCGCATGGCGCCACGGCACCACCGCGTAGAGCGCCAGACTGGCGGCCAGTGCAGCCCCCACCGGCAACCACCACCGGCGACGTGGGCGCAGCGGCAGGGCCACCACGTTGTCGGCCGGCGTGGGGTCCACGGGCGCTTCGCGCGGCGGCAACTGCGCCGACAGGCGCGCCCAGCCATCGGTGGGTACGCTGCGTTCGGCTGGCAGCGCGCGCAGGCGTGCCAGCAGGTCGTGGTCGGAATCGTGGTCGCGTGTACTCATGTCATGTCTCCCAGCCGTGCGCGCAACAAGCCGCGCGCACGATGCAACTGTGCTTTGGAACTGCCGACGGCCATCTGCAGCTGTTCGGCGATTTCCTGGTGTTTCCAGCCTTCGATGTCGTGCAGTACCAGTACCGCACGTGCCCGTGGTGGCAGCGTCGACAGCGCCCGTTCGAGGTCGCGTTCGGTGCCGGCGCAGCGGTCGTGTACCGCCAGTTCCTGCAAGCCTCCGTCCACTTCGTCGAGACTGTCGTGATCCTGCCCGGCAGCACGCCCACGCAGTTCCATCAGCGCGGCGTTGACGCCCAGGCGATGCAGCCAGGTCGACAGGCTGCTTTCGAAGCGGAACCCCGGCAGCGCCTTCCACGCCTGCAGGAACGCTTCCTGCAATGCGTCTTCGGCGCGTGCCTGCTGGCCGCCACACAGCCGCCACAGCACAGCAAATACACGGGGCGCATGGCGCCGGTACAGCAGTTCATAGGCAGCGGTATCGCCGGCGGCCGCTGCCCGCACCAGGGCGGGTTCGTCGACGGCGTCGTTGGCGGCAGGCAGCGCGGGCATGGTGGTGTCGAGCATATCGCTTGGATGCACCGGCCCGGGAAAAGGTTTAAGGCAATCGACCGCCAACGCGATGCAACCTTTTCGGCGGCTGCTGCATCCATGGTAGGTCCTTCATGAAAATGCCGTCCGGGAGCCCTGCCATGTCCAGCCCATCCTGCGCCGCCCTGCTGGTGATCGCCGCCTGCGTTGTGCTGCAGGCACTGGGCCTGTCACTGCAGCTGCGTGCGGACAACGGACGCGCCTGCCTGCAGCAGCATCGCCAGGAGCTGGTCTGCCTGGCCTGGACACCCACGGTCGAATCGCCGGCACGCGCCGGGTAACATCAGCGTTTGTTACCGCCACCTGTTGTCGTCCCATGATGTTGTCGCTGAAGGATCACCTGCCCCCCTGGACCTACCCCTGGCTGCATGACGTGGGTATCGCCGTGAAGATCCTGCTGACCCTGCTTGCCGCCTGGCTGGTCAGGGTGCTGGCACGGCGCCTGATCCGCCGCTTCGCCGAGCACTACACACTGCCGCCGGAGATGGCGATGGGCGCGCGCCGGATCAGCAGTTTCGTGGTCTATTTCAGCGCGCTGCTGTACATCCTCAGCCTGCTGGGCGCGTCACCTTCGGTGCTGTGGACTGCGTTCACCGGTTTCGCTGCCGTGGGCGCGGTGGCCTTCTTCGCGGCCTGGAGCGTGCTGTCCAACATTTTCTGCACGCTGCTGATCTTCACCACCCGCCCGTTCCGCCTGCACGATTACATCGAAGTACTGGAGAACGGCGAGAAGCCGGGCCTGAAGGGCCGGGTGATCGACGTGAACCTGATCTACACCACGCTGCAGGAAACCGGCGACGGCCACGAGGGCACGGTGCTGCAGCTGCCGAACAACCTGTTCTTCCAGCGCACGGTGCGCCGCTGGCGTGACCCGGCACAGGCCCCCGGTGGCATCCAGGGCGACGGCTGAGGGTGGTTTTCGGCAGGGCTGCGCCCTGCACCCGCTACGAGCTGGGGCAACAGCACCAGCAACAGCCGAAGCAACAGCAAAAGCTGGCTTCCTGTGGGATGACGGGGTGGGTCCGGTGGCGGGAGACGCCGTAAACCCATCCATGGGGGCTTGGCCGCGGCATCCATGCCGCGGACACTCCCGCCACCGGCCCCACCCCGCCTTCGACAGATTTCCGCGATCTGCCGGGACGGCACGGGGTCGGATCCCGTTGCTACGCAACGGGCTCTGACCCCAATTTGACTATCGATATCTGACAGATTTCATCCATGCATGGCGTGGATCTATCAGATCCAGGAAATCTGTCAGAGGTGGGACGGTGTGGGTAGGCAGGACCGTTGGCGCCATGGATGGCGCCATCGAGCCCCCATGGATGGGTTTACGGCGTGTCCTGCCTACCCACACCGTCCCGCCATCCCACTGAATGCCAGCTGTTGCTGTTGCCCTGGCTTGAAGCATCTGCGGGTGCAGGGCTGCAAGCCCTGCCGAACAACCTTTACCTCAACTGGCTGTCCTTGCTGCCGCGCCGGTTGTAGCCACTGTGCGCCTGCTCTTCGTCGTGCGCCTGCTGGCACGCCACGCACAGACGTACACCAGGCACGGCCTGGCGCCGCGCCAACGGGATCGGCGCGTCGCACTCCTCACAGTGCTCCAGACCCGGGCCCTCACGCAGCTGGCGCCGCGCGCGGGCAATCGCATCGTCAACCGTGGCATCGATCTGGTCCTGGACCGCGCCGTCTCCCGCCCAACCGGTGGCCATGGCCATCCTCCGCACGTGTGTCGCCTGATATGGGGACGATACACCGCGCAGTAAACGGTAGCGCCGGGCCATTCCCGGCGGGCCTTCAGCAAGCTGAGCAGAAGGCAGACGGCCCGGATCAGGTCGATCGCGACTTAATCCCCTCCGTCCCCTTTCTTGCTTACCAGACCAGGTCGTCCGGCACCTGGAACTGGGCGTAGTAGGCATCGTCTTCAGCGTTGCCGGTGGAGATCTCGGAGGTCGAGCCCTGCTGGCCGTGATCGACGATGATCGCTTCCGGGGCACGTTCACGCACCTTTTCGGCGGCAGCGCGCGGCAGCAACGCGTAGCCCTCGCCGTGGGCGACGATGACCAGCACGCCCACCGACAGCGCCTTGCGCAGCTTGGGGTCGATCAACAGGGTGCGGATCGCCGCACCGTCGCTGAAGCGGTACTCGTCGTCGCCCTTGTGGGGCACGGCATGGGCGCTGATGATCTGTTTGGCCTGGGCTTTCTGTTCAGCCTGCTTGGCCTGGGCATTGCGCTCGGCCGCCAGCGCGCGATCGCGCTCGATCTTCTCCGCGCGGGCACGTTCAGCCTCACGCTGGACCTCGGCCGAGGTCGATTCGGCCTTGCCTTGGCGGGCCTTGGCCTGCGCGCTCGCGGCGGCGCTGGCCTGCGACTTCTTGGCCAGGCCGGCCTTGAGCAATTGTTCCTGCAGCGCGTTGGGCTTTGCCATGGTCGATGCGTACCGCGTGTAATCTGGAGGCCCCATTCTACCGACGCCCCGCCGCCCCTGCATGGCAGTCCTGAAGTACCTCACCGGCTATCCCGAACCCCTGGTCGCCCAGGTCAGCGAACTGCTGGCGCAGGGCAAGCTCGGCCCCTGGCTGCAGCAGCGCTATCCCGATCCGCATGAAGTGCGCAGCGACCGCCAGCTGTACGATTACACGCAGGACATGAAGGACCGCTACCTGCGCAAATCGGTGCCGCTCAACAAGGTCTGCTACGACAATACGCTGGAAGTCATCAAGCACGCACTGGGCACCCACACCGCCATTTCCCGCATACACGGTGGCCGCCTCAAGGCCAGCCGCGAGATCCGCATCGCCACCGTGTTCCGGCAGGCGCCTGCCGCATTCCTGCGCATGATCGTGGTGCACGAACTGGCCCATCTGAAGGAGGCCGACCACAACAAGGCCTTCTACCAGCTGTGCCAGTATATGGAGCCGGATTACCTGCAGCTGGAGTTCGATACCCGCCTGTACCTGACCGAGCTGGCCAACCGCGGCCAGCGCTGAACCGGCGTTGCGGCTACACTGCGCGCCCCCTGCCTGACCTTTCCGCCATGGAACCGACCCGTCTCGACAAACGCCTGTCCGCCCTGCTCGGCATCCCGCGCGGTGAAGCCCGGCGCTACATCGAAGGCGGCTGGGTCAGCGTCAATGGCGAGGTGGTCGAGCAGCCGCAGCGCCCGGTCGACGAGAGCGCGGTGATCGTGGTGGCCGAACAGGCCAGCGATGACAAGGCCGAGCGGGTCACCATGCTGCTGCACAAGCCTGCTGGCGTGGCGGCCGAAGCGCTGTGTGCGTTGATCAGCAGCGACAGCCGCAGTGAACTTGATGCCAGCGGTACCCGCCCGTTGCAGCGCCATTTCCATGGACTGCAGCTGGCTGCCGCGCTTCCGGCCAGCGACAGCGGCCTGGTGGTGGTCAGCCAGGATCCGGCGACGCTCGCCCACCTGCAGCGCAATCTCGGCCGCACCGAGCAGGAGTACCTGATCGAAGTGGCTGAAGGCGGACCCGAACGCGGGCCCTGGTTGATGGCGCGGCTGCAGCACGAATCCGGTGGGGCCAAGGTCAGCTGGCAGAGTGAGCAGCGCCTGCGCTTCGCCGGCAAGGGCCTGACGGCCAAGGGCCTGCGCGTGGCAGTCGGCGCCGCGGGGCTGCAGGTTGCCGCAGTGCGCCGCTTGCGCATCGGCCGCGTGGCGCTGGGGCCGCTGCCGCCGGGGCAGTGGCGCTACCTGGGCAGCGACGAGCGGTTCTGAGGCCGTCCAGGGTCGGATCCCCTGCCGCAGGCAAGGGCTCTGCCCCTTCACCCTCGGGGTCGGATCCCTTTCCGCGGGAAAGGGCTCTGACCCCATCCACGCATGGCGTGGATCTACGGCGACAGGTCTGTTGGCTTTCATCCACGCATGGCGTGGATCTACCATCGGGGCATGAGCCCTCCCAAGCCCCTGTGGCGACGCCTGCTGCGCGTCGCTGCGATCCTCCTCGCAATCCTGTTGCTGCTGGTCCTGTCCGGCCTGCTGCTGGCCGACCACCTCACCCCGCAGGCGCGTGGCGTGCCCTCGCAGGTGCTGCCACTGCAGCCGGCGCAGACCCGTATCGACCAGCAGATCGGGCCGCTGCAGGCGGCCCATCCCGGGCAATCCGGCGTGGCCTTCCTCAGCGATGGCATGGACGCCTTCGCGGCGCGCGCGATGATCACCTCGCATGCGGGACGCAGCCTCGACCTGCAGTACTACATCTGGCACGACGACCTGATCGGCCACCTGATGGCCAAGGCGCTGTACGACGCCGCCGAGCGCGGTGTGCGCGTGCGGATCCTGCTCGACGACATGAACGCCAAGGACAAGGACGCGCTGATGATGGCGCTCGATGCGCATCCGAACATCGAGATCCGCCTGTACAACCCGTTCCGCAACCGCAGCGGCATCGCGCGTACGCTGGAGCTGGTGCAGCGCGCTTTCAGCGTGAACCACCGCATGCACAACAAAAGCTGGATCGCAGACGGCCGCATCGCGATCGTCGGTGGCCGCAACATCGGCGAGGAATACTTCAGCGCGCGCGACGACGTGAACTTCCAGGACCTGGACCTGGTGGTGGCCGGGCCCGCCGTGCAGCAGGCCAACCAGATCTTCGACGACTACTGGAACAGCAGCGCGGCCATCCCGATTTCCGCGCTGGCGTCATACAGCGATGAACAGCTGCGACAGCTGGTACGGCAGTCGGACCTGGATGCGATGCATGCCAAGGCGCAGCCCTATCTGCAGCGTGTGGCCGACTCGCGCCGCCTGCAGCGGCCCAGCCCTGAGCCGCTGCACTGGAGCGCGAACGTACGCATCGCTTCCGATCCACCGATGAAGCACCGCGACGATGATCGCCGCGGCTGGCTGGTCAGCACGCTCAGTGAGGAACTGCGCAGCACCCGTCGCAGTGCATTGCTGATCTCGCCGTACTTCGTGCCTGGCGTGGAAGGCGTGGAGGGTTTGGCGGCAATGGCTGCGCGCGGTGCGCAGGTCGGCGTGGTCACCAACTCACTGGCCGCCAACGACGTGGCGGCGGTACACGGTGGCTACATGGGCTATCGCGTGCCGTTGCTGAAGGCCGGCGTGCAGCTGTACGAGCTGAAGGCGCATGGCCAGCTGGATACCAGCCTGTTCGGCAGCAGCGGTGCCAGCCTGCACACCAAGGCGTTCGTGGTCGATGACCGCCGCGGCTTCGTCGGCTCGTTCAACCTCGACCCGCGCTCGGCCTTCCTCAATACCGAGATGGGCGTGTTGTTCGACGACCCAGTGCTGGGGGCGCAGCTGCGCGATGAATACCTGCGCCTGGCCAGCCCCGAACACAGCTGGTGGCTGGCACTGGGCCGGAACGATGCGCTGCGCTGGCTGCAACGGCAGCCGCCGCCGCACTGGGTCGAAGCCGAACCCGGTGCCAGCCTAGGCAAGCGCTGGACCGCGCGGGTGATCAGCTGGCTGCCGGTGGAATCGCAGCTGTAGCGCTCAGGGTGCCGTTCCGGCCTCATCCTGTGCGGCTTCATCCAGCGTTTCCACGCTGCGGCCGTGCAGGCGCCGCCAGATCCAGCGCAGCGCATGCGGTGGTGCCGACGGCAGTTGTTCAAGCAGGGCCAGCATGCGGCCCTGGCTGGCATGGCCATGCCGGCACAACAGGCTGGCCGCAGCCGCCGCGCTGGCCAGGCGGAGGCTGTCGGCCAGTGGTCCGTCCGCCTCCGGCGCCAGCGCCTGGTGCACCGGCTCGGGCAGTTCCCATGCCGCTGCCACGCGCTGTGCCAACGGCAGCGACCACTGCTGCAGCAGCTGCAGGGCCAGCGCCGGCTCCACAGCTTCTCCGCGTGCCTGGGCTTCCTGCAGCAGCTGGCGCATCACCAGCGCCGCACCCAGCCCCTGCACCAGACCCAGCCACTGTGCGGCGAAGGCATCACCGAAGGTGACCGTGCGCGCGTGGTCGGCAGCCGCGCGCGAAGCCAGCAGCGCGTGCTCCCAGATGATCGTGCTGAACTGCGGGAACGCATCGCACTGCATCTGCATCACCGGCTGCACCAGCACTGCACTGATGATCTGCCGCACGCCTTCGGTACCGACCAGGGTCACCGCCCGCTGCAGACTCTCCACCGGTCGCTCGTGCACTTTGTAGGCCGGGCTGTTGGCGATGCGCAGCAAATTGCCGGTCAGCACCGGGTCCTGGCCGATGATCGCGGCCATTACCCGTGCCGAGGCGGCATCGTCGTTCACGGTCTGGATCAATTGCGGCAGCAGCTGCGGACGGCGTGGAAGCTGCCGGGTGGCCCAGTCGCGGTCCTGCAGCGCGCGTGCCACCGCTTCCCCCAACGCCGGATCCTGCACCGGCGCCGGCTCACCGGCCAGCCGAGGGTAGAGCGCCAGCGCATGCAGGCCGCGCTGCAGATGTGCCGCGATCTCCGCCGATGGCAGGGCTTCACCCTGCAGGCTGGCAGCTGCCGCCGCCACTGCCTGTCGCGATACAGCCGCCAAGCGGGACGGTGCGGCCCCGGTCGAGCGCGCCAGCCAGCCGCGCAGCGATCGCCACCAGGCCGGCGTCATCGCCGCCCGCCCTGTCGTTGTGGTGCCCGTGCCGTCACTGACTGCCCTGCCTCTTCACACGAATCCGGCTACCCGCCGTCGTCGCAGCATCGGCCGCACTTTCATCTTCTTTAACCGGAAGGCTGCCGATGTCGACGGCACCGGCCGGGGGAATGGACTAGAATGGCGCCGCGCGACCCGTCCCCCTGCACCGACGACGTCGCTTTTTTTGTTTTGGGACCCTACCGTTCACTGGCCGTTCGCTGCAGTTCGCCGCTGTTCGCGCCATCGGAGACGCCATGCTATTCGAAACCCTCGCCACCACCGGCCACGAACAGGTGGTGTTCTGCCACAACCACGACGCCGGCCTGCAGGCGATCATCGCCATCCACAACACCACCCTGGGCCCGGCCCTGGGCGGCGTGCGCATGCGTCCCTACGCCAGCACCGACGAGGCACTGGCTGACGTGCTGCGGCTGAGCCGGACGATGACCTACAAGAATGCGCTGGCCGGCCTCAACGTGGGTGGCGGCAAGGCCGTGATCATCGGCGACCCGAAGGTGGACAAGACCGAAGTTCTGTTCCGTGCCTTCGGCCGCTATGTCGATTCGCTCGGTGGGCGCTACATCACCGCCGAGGACGTCGGCACCGACGTCAACGACATGGAGAACATCTACCTGGAGAGCCAGTTCGTGACCGGCGTTCACCAGGTCCATGGCGGCTCCGGCGATCCGGCGCCCTTCACCGCCTACGGTGCGCTGCAGGCGCTGATGGCGGCGATGCGCTTCAAGTTCGGCCATGAGGAAGTGGGCAAGACCAGCATCGCGGTGCAGGGCCTGGGCCACATCGGCATGGAACTGGTGAAGCTGCTGCGCGATCGCGGAGCCAAGCTGTATGTCACCGATCTGGACAGCGCGCTGGTTGATCGCGCGGTCAGCGATTTCGGCGCCGAAGCAGTCAAGCCGGACGAGATCCACGAGGTGAACGCCGATGTGTTCGCACCGTGCGCACTGGAAGGCGCCATCAATGCCGACACCCTGCCGCGGATCAAGGCGAAGATCATCTGCGGTACCGCCAACAACCAGCTGTCGAGCCTGGAAATCGGCGATGAGCTGCACGCGCGCGGCATCCTGTATGCGCCGGACTATGCGGTCAACGCCGGCGGCGTGATGAACGTGTCGCTGGAGATCGATGGCTACAACCGCGAACGCGCGATGCGCCTGATCCGCAGCATCTACCACAACCTCACCCGCATCTTCGAACTGTCGCAGCGCGAGAACATCGCGCCGCAGCGGGCGGCCGACCGCATCGCCGAGAGCCGCATCCTGTCGATCGGCAAGCTGAAGATGCCGCTCGGCCGCAGCACCCCGCGCCTGGGCAACCTGCGCGGCGGCTGAGCCTGCCGTGGTCGCGCCGGGCATTCCCCGGCGCGACCCGATCCTCAGAAGCCGGTGCTGTAGCGCAACGCGGCCTGCCGCGCATCATTGCCACCCACGCGCTGGTCGAAGCCCAGGCTCAGGCGTCCATTGCGGCCCCACCACGATTCCAGCGCCACACCGAACAGCGCACTGCCGCGCGGCGCATCCCAGCCGGCCAGTGGCGCCCAGGCATCGACGCCGACGAAACTGGCCTGCCAGTCCGCGTCGCGTCCATCCAAGCGCTGCTGCCATTCGGCGTGACCACGCAGGGTCCAGCGTCCCCACCCGCGTTCACCACGCAGGCCGGCCAGCATCTGGCTGCGTTGCACGCGGTTGGCATCACCGCGCAGGCCGAAGCCGAACCCGCCCAGCTCGTTGAACGCATCAGTATCGACGCGGGTGCTGCTGGCCCCCAGATACGGCGTCAACGATGCCCCTGCGCGACCGAAGCGATAACCGCCTTCGACACTGGCACTGCTGAAACGGCCGCCGTAGCGTGCAGACACGCCATACGCGCCAGCGCCCAGCAGCAGCTGGCGGTCCAGCGCGCGGGTGAACTGGCCGCTGCCGAACTGGGCCAGCGCGTAACCACGCCCGAGGTTCCAGCCGGCATACAGCTGCGCCTGTGCCTGCCGGTCGCGGCCGCGATCACCACCGAAGCTGCTGCCACCGTTGCTGCGGGTCTCGCCGAAGGCCACGCCCATCAAGCCGTTGCGGCCCAGCGGCAGATCCTGGCCCGCCATCCAGCCACGGCTGTCGGCGGTATTGCCGGCGAAGCTGCCCTGCCCGGCCTCGCCCAGCGCGCTCTGCCAGGTGCCGCGCAGCCGCGGTGCCGCCTGCACGCGATCGAAGCGCTCGGCGATCGCGCGCCGCGACATGTCGATGCTGTCGAACGTCGCCGCCTCGGCCCGCGCATGCGCCTGCCCGGACAGGCTCTGCAGGCTGTCGGCGAGACCCTGCTGGCCACCGCCGGTCCACTGCAGCGCAGCGGCTGCCGCACCGAACTGCGATCCCTGCAGGCCGGGATTGCCATCGAGCACAGCGAATGCGCCTTGCACGCGCTGCGCGGCCGCCTGCGCCGAGGTACTCAGTCCACTGGCCGCGGCAGTGACGCTGACCTGGGTCAGGTTCAACCAGGCGTTGTTGCTGTCATAGCCATAAGTGGATGACACCAGGGAGAGTCCCTGCAGACCGGTAGACGTGGCCGGGGTGCTGAAGGTGCCGCTCAGGCTGCCCGCCGCATGGATCAGATCCTGGCGGGCGCCGTTCTGCGGCACGTAGCCGGTGACCATGCCGTGCACGCGTACGCCGCCGTCGATCTTCGCGTTGCCGGTGACCTGCAGCGCATTGGCGCCGAGAGCGATCATCAGCTGCGCACCGGCCTGCTGGGTGTAATTGCCCTCGATGGTGCCGGTGGTATTAGCGGTGGTGAGGAACACACTGCTGCCGTTGGTCACGTCCCCGATCACCCGTGGCGTGCCACCGTTGAACTGCAGCCCAGTGGAGTCCGGATCGGGCTGGCCGAGAATGGTCACGTTGGAGCGGATGACGCCGCCGTTCTGCAGCGACAGGATGCCGCGCTCGATGCGGGTGGCGCCGGCATAGCTGTTGTTGCCGACCAGCACCAGCTTGCCGCCGCCCTGCTTGACCAGGCCACCGCCGCCGGTGATGTCATTGCTCCAGATCGAATTGGTCGAGCCCGCATCCACGTTGGCGACCACATCACCCCAGTCGAAGCGGCCGGGACCGTTGATCGCACGACCGATGTCGAGCAGACCGTAGCCAAACACCGGGTCCACGCCGGGCGCGCCGATGTCCTTGGCGGTGCCCAGCAGGGTCTGCCGTACAAGGTTGTTGTCGAAGTATGGGAAGCGCTGCCAGACCAGTGCGGCAGCGCCGGAAATCAATGGCGCCGCGAACGAGGTGCCGTAGTTCCAGTAGTAGCTGCCGCCACCGGCATCGGGATAGACCGCGCTGCCCGGTGCCGCCAGGCAATAGCGTGCGGCCTGCCCACAGGCATTGGCGTAGCTGGCCAGAGTACCGGGCGCATAGGGATCCACGGCGGTGGCCACCAGCCAGCCGCGCTCCAGATCGGCCGCGGGCAGTGAACCGGCCACGCCCTTCTGGCTGGGCAGCGCGGCCAGGCTGCTCGGCTCGCTGCGACCATCGTTGCCAGCGGCGAACACCACCAGGCCACCGTGACTGATCACGAACGGCCGGTACTCGGCAGCCACCTGCGCAGTGGTCGGCAGGTCGGTCCAGTACAGGCCGCCCCATGAGTTGTTCATCACCTTCACGTTGTAGCTGATCAGGTCCTGGTGGACCTGGGCCACGCCCAGCGGGCCGCTGAAGGAATTGCCCTGGCCACTGCCGTCATCGGTCGGTGGCTTGTCGGAAATGATCCGTGCCGACACGATCTGGGCGCCCGGCGCGATCCCCCCCGGCCACGACCCCACCGCTGCGCCGGCGGCCAGGCTGGCCACCGCGGTGCCATGGCCGACCACGTCGTCAACGCCCAGATTGTTCCTGGCCGGATCGATGTAGTTGAAGTTGGCCAGCACCCGTCCATTCAGCGCCACCGCATTGCGCTGCACGCCCGAGTCAACGATACCGATGCGCACACCCTGGCCAGTCAGTCCGGCGGCCTGTGCGGCACGCGCGTTGGTGACTGCCAGATGCGCATCGAAGGTCGGCTCCTGCGGTTTGGCCGGCGGCGGCGTGGTCGGTGGCGGCGTGGTCGGTGGCGGCACGGGGGGAGCAGGCGGATCGATGCGCACATTGCTGCCGCCACCACCTCCACCACAAGCGGTCAGCGCCAGCGCCAGCGCGGTTGCCAGGACAGACCTCATCATCGTCGTGCGTTCCATCGATTCCTTCCCATGAACGTTGGCCTGCCTTGATCCTGGCAGGCATGCGGCGGCGCCCAGCGGCGGCCCTCCCCGACCCTCTATACTTGGGCCGACCCCCACGCAGTCTGCCGGGAAACCGGGACGCTTCCAACGGCCCCCGGTCTCCTTTCCGAACATTGCTTACGCATCAACGAGATTGCCATGTCCAACATCGTCATCGCCGCCGCCAAGCGCACCGCCATCGGCTCCTTCCTCGGCCAGTTCACCGGTGTGCCGACCCCGACCCTCGGCGCGGCCGCCATCGCCGCCGCCCTGGAGCAGTCGGGTGTCCCGGCCAGCGACGTTTCTGAAGTCCTGATGGGCTGCGTGCTGCCGGCCAACCTCGGCCAGGCGCCCGCCCGCCAGGCCGCGATCGCTGCCGGCATCCCGCTGTCGGTCGGTGCCACCACCCTCAACAAGGTATGCGGCTCGGGCATGAAGACCATCATGCTCGGCCATGACCTGATCAAGGCCGGTTCGGCCCGCATCGTCGTCGCCGGCGGCATGGAATCGATGTCCAACGCGCCGCACATGCTGCCCAACTCGCGCACCGGTAACCGCTTCGGCAACTTCCAGGCGGTCGATCACATGGCCCACGATGGGCTGGTCAACGCATACGACGGCAAGGCGATGGGTGAGTTCGCCGAATGTGCGGTGGACAAGTACCAGTTCAGCCGCGAAGAGCAGGACGCCTACGCCATCGAATCGGTCAAGCGCGCGCAGGCCGCACAGGCCAACGGTGCGTTCGCCGATGAAATCGTCGCGGTGAAGGTCGCCACCCGCAAGGGCGAGGTTGAGGTCGCCACCGACGAGCAGCCGGGCCGTTCGGACATCGCCAAGATCCCGACCCTGCGTCCGGCCTTCAAGAAGGACGGCAGCGTGACCGCCGCCAGCTCCTCCAGCATCTCCGATGGCGCTGCTGCAGTGGTCCTGTTGACTGAGGAAGACGCCGCGGCGCGCGGCATCACGCCGCTGGCCCGCATCGTCGGCCACGCGACCCATTCGCAGGAACCGGAGTGGTTCACCACCGCCCCGATCGGCGCGCTGCACACGCTGCTGGACAAGACCGGCTGGTCGCTGGACCAGGTCGACCTGTTCGAAATCAACGAGGCTTTTGCCGTGGTCGCAATGGCGCCGATGCGCGAACTGGGCATCCCGCACGACAAGCTCAACGTGAATGGCGGTGCCTGCGCTTTGGGCCATCCCATCGGTGCCTCCGGCGCACGCCTGGTGGTGACCCTGGTCAACGCCCTGCGCACGCGCGGTGGCAAGCGCGGCATTGCCACCCTGTGCATCGGCGGCGGCGAAGCAACCGCAATCGCCATCGAATTGATTTAAAAAGATTTAACGATGATTTCGCAAAAATGAATGCGGGATCGCTTGACACCCAATCTTGGCTTGTCATCATGTTGTCGGCGCGCAGCATGCGCGTTGCCTAATTCTAACGACGAGGATTTACACAATGAGCATCAACAAGCTGCTGGTCGCGATGTCCCTGGCTCTGGCCCTGGCCGCCTGCTCGAAGCAGGAAGCTGCCCAGGACGCCGCTGCTTCGGCCAACGAAGCCGCCACCGAAGCCCAGGCTGCTGCCGACCAGGCCGCCGCTGCTGGCGCCCAGACCGCCGACGCTGCCCAGCAGGCCGCTGACACCGCCGCCACCGCTGCTGACGCTTCGGTTGACGCTGCTGCCCAGGCTGGCGCTGCTGCCACCGACGCCGCTGCCGGCGCCGCTGCTGACGCTGCCAAGGCTGCTGAAGGCACCGCTGAGAAGGCCAAGGACGCTGCTGAAGAAGCCAAGAAGTAATAACTTCTTTCTTCACGCTGTTCTGGAAAAGCCGCTGGTTCGCCAGCGGCTTTTTCTTTTCCCGAATGCGCGCGACTGAGCCGCTGCATCGCGACCCCGTCTTCACAACGGCATGAATAGGCTGGCGTCCCCATCCATTGCAGTACCGGAGACCGCCATGAAGATTCGTCCGATCACCACCACCCTGCTGGCCGCCTCCCTGCTGCTGGCCCTGGCCGCCTGCAAGGGCCCGGAAGCCGAACAGGCCAAGCAGGACGCACAGCAGGCCGCCGACAGCGCTGGCGCTGCCGCCCGCGACGCCGTCGACAAGGCTGCGGCTGCCACCCGCGAAGCCGCCGACAAGACCGCCGCCGCCTCCGAGCAGGCCGCCGCCGATACCCAGCAGGCGCTGGACAAGGCAGCAGACGCTACCGCCAACGCTGCCGACAAGGCCAAGGACGCTGCAACCGACGCCGCCGCACACGCCAGCGACGCCACCGCCAACGCCGCGCAGAAGGTTGCCGACAAGGCCCGCGATGTCGCCAACGACGCGAAGACCAACGCGGCCAAGGAAGAAGCCAAGCACTAAGCCCTACCGGCAGCCGAGCATCGACTCGGCGCTACAGGAAAAGCCGCGGCATTGCCGCGGCTTTTCTGCTTTTCGCTCTCCGCTCTTTCTGTTGATTCCGTGGTGGACGGCACGGAAACCGCCCAAGGACGCGCGGGTGGGCTGCGCAGGGGTGTCCGCGGCATGGATGCCGCGGCCAAGCCCCCAAGGACGGGTTCACGGCGTCCCCTGCGCAACCCACTCGCGCGGCCACCGCCGATATCAGCGCCCACCACGAGGGGCTCCGCCGTTGGCCACCTCCTACGGCAGCGCACGCGCCAGCATCGCCGACAGATCCAGCCCCATCGGCAGCGTCCCGAACGCCAGCCCGTGCTCCCCTTCCAACCGGCTGCGTACGAATGCCTCCGCCATCGGGCTGCGCGCACGCAGCAGCAGCGCGGCCTGCAGCAGCAGCGCAGTGCGCTCGCAGAACAGCCGCGCCTGCGACTCGTCCGGCGGCGCCGCCGCTGCCCAGCGCTGCAATGCCGCTGCATAGCGCGCATCCCGGTCGGCCACCGACGCCAGTTCCGTGCGCAGCGCCTCCAGCGCCTCCGGCTCACGCGCCAACGCGCGCAGTACGTCCAGGCACTGGATGTTGCCGCTGCCCTCCCAGATCGAATTCAACGGCGCCTGCCGGTACAAGCGCGGCAGCATCGACTCTTCCACATAGCCCGCGCCACCCAGGCATTCCTGCGCCTCGTTGACGAAGCCCGCCGCACGCTTGCAGACCCAGTACTTGCCCAGCGCCGTACCCACCCGCGCCAGCGCCGCCTCATTGGCGTCCACACCGGCACGGTCCACTGCACGCGCGATGCGCATCGACAGCACCGTGGCCGCCTCCGACTCCAGCGCCAGGTCGGCCAGCACGTTGGCCATCAGCGGGTGCTCCACCAGCAGCTTGCCGAACGTGCGCCGATGGCGTGCATGGTGCAGCGCCTGCGACAAGGCCATGCGCATCTCCGCCGCCGCGCCCAGCATGCAGTCCAGGCGGGTCATCATCACCATGCCGATGATGGTGGCCACGCCGCGCCCCTCCTCGCCCACGCGCCATGCCTGCGCACCGCAGAACTCGACCTCGCTGGACGCGTTGGCCCAGTCACCGAGCTTGTCCTTCAGCCGCATCAACCGGAACGCATTGCGGTCGCCATCGGCCAGCCGGCGCGGCATCAGCAGGCAGGTCAATCCCCCCGACGCTTGTGCCAGCACCAGGAAGCCATCGCACATCGGTGCCGAAAAGAACCACTTGTGGCCAACCAGCCGGTAACGCTCGCCATCGATCGGTTCGGCCCGCGTGCTGTTGGCACGCACATCCGAACCGCCCTGCTTCTCGGTCATGCCCATGCCGAGGGTAATGCCGGCCTTGTCCGTTGCCGGTACATCGCGCGGGTCGTAGACCGGCGCGGCGGCCTTGCGCGCCCACTCGGCCAGGTGCGGCTGCGACTGCAGCACCGCCACCGCTGCGTGGGTCATGGTCAGTGGGCAACTGGTGCCGGCCTCGGCCTGGTGGTGCAGGTAGCTCAGCGCCGCCCGCGCGACATGTGCGCCGGGCTGTGGCTCGTGCCAGGACAATCCAGCGACGCCGTGCGACTTCGCCGTACCCATCAGCTGGTGATAGGCCGGATGGAACTCCACCGTATCGATGCGGTGGCCCTGCGCATCGTGCGTGCGCAGGCGCGGGCGATCGCGGTTGGCATCGAAGCCGAGCCGGTACAGCTCATCACCGGCCAGCGCGCCGTACACCGCCAACCGCGGCGCGAAGCTGCCGGCGCCTTCGCGTTGCACCGCCTCCATCAACGCCACATCGTCGGTCCACAGCTGGCGGCCGGCAAACGGGGGTGGCTGGTTGAGCACCACATGGGTTTCGAAGGGCGCATTGCTGCTGAAGCTCGGTCCACTCATCCGGTCCATCCTGGCGGCAAGAAGTGTGCGTCCCGATTGTGCCGCATCGCCCGCCAAGCCCGCGTTCAGGCCGATTCTCACCCCGTGCACGAAGCGCGCGCCACAGTGATCGCATGGCAGGCAACGACGATCTGGTGGTACTGCGCCCGGAAGGGCTGTACTGCGCCGCGGGTGATTTCCATATCGATCCCTGGCGGCCGGTGCCGCGCGCGGTCATCACCCATGGCCATGGCGACCACGCCCGCCCGGGCATGGGCGAATACCACTGCAGCAAAGGCAGCCTGCCGATCCTGCGCTGGCGGCTCGGTGATGTACCGGTGCAGGCGCATGCCGAAGGTGTGCCCTTCCAGCTCGGCCGGGTGCAGGTGTCGCTGCATCCGGCCGGCCATGTACTCGGTTCGTCGCAGGTGCGCATCGATGACGGCGAGCAGGTCTGGGTAGCCTCCGGCGATTACAAGCGCCAGCCTGATCCCACCTGCACGCCGTTCGAAGTGGTGCGCTGCGATACCTTCATCACCGAGGCCACCTTTGCCTTGCCGATCTATCGCTGGCCGGACACCCCCGCAGTCGCTGCAGAGATCGTCGCCTGGCGCCGCGAATGCGAGCAGCGCGGCGAGGCCGCGATCCTGCTCTGCTATGCCCTCGGCAAGGCGCAGCGGGTGCTGGCTGAACTGCTGCCGCTGGATGATCGCCCGGTTTGGCTGCACGGCGCCATCGCCAATGGCGTGGCGGTCTACCGGCAGGCCGGCGTACCGATGCTGGAGACGCTCGCCGTGGCCGAACAGGGCCGCCAGCCGGACGCGGCGGGCCAGTTGATCCTCGCCCCGCCCTCGGCCGCGGGCACACCATGGATGCGCCGCTTCGGCCGCCACCAGCTGGGTTTCGCCTCGGGCTGGATGCAACTGCGTGGCAACCGTCGTCGCCGCAATGTCGATCGCGGTTTCGTCATTTCCGACCACGCCGATTGGCCCGCACTGCTGCAGACCATCGAACAGACCGGCGCGCAGCGGGTAATCGCCACCCATGGCAATACCGACGCATTGATTCCCTACCTGCGCGAGCGCGGCGTGGCTGCCGAAGCCTTCCGTACCGATTTCGGGAGCGAGGAATGAAGGCCTTCGCCGCGCTCTACCAGCGCCTGGACCGCAGCACCGCGACACTGGACAAGCGTGCGGCGCTGGTCGACTACTTCCGCCATGCACGTGCGCATGATGCGGCGTGGGCGCTGTACCTGCTCAGCGGCGGCAAGGTAGGCGGCGCACGCCGCAAGATCGCCGCCAGTGGCGAACTGCGCGCCTGGATTGCCGAAGAATCGGCGCTGCCACCGTGGCTGGTCGAAGACAGCTATGCCCAGGTCGGAGACCTGGCCGAGACACTGACCCTGCTGCTGGATGATCCAGCGCAGCCTTCGCTCGACCGGCCATTGGCCGAATGGATCGAACAGCACCTCCTGGCGGTGGCCAACCAGCCCGAACCGGTACGCCGCGAGGCGGTGGTCTCGGGCTGGCAGCAGCTGTGCAGCCGCGAACGCCTGGTGTTCAACAAACTGCTCACCGGCGCCCTGCGCGTGGGTGTTTCGCAGCGTCTGGTGCAGCAGGCGCTGGCCGAATGGTCCGGCCTGGACATCGCGCGCATCGCCCAGCGCATGCTCGGCGCCTGGGTGCCCTCACCCGGGCTGCTGGGCCAGCTGTTGTCGCCGGACGAGCTGCCACTGGACCGGCAACAGCCCTACCCGTTCTTCCTCGCCTCGCCACTGGAAGGCACTCCCGGCGATCGCCTCGGTCCCGTCGACGACTGGCTGCTGGAATGGAAATGGGATGGCATCCGCCTGCAACTGCTGCGCCGGCGTGGCGAAGTGGCACTGTGGTCACGCGGCGAGGAGCGCCTGGACGGCCGCTTCCCCGAGATCGAACAGGCGGCGATGAGCCTCCCCGATGGCTGCGTACTGGACGGCGAGCTGCTGGCCTGGGATGAGGCCACCGGCCTGCCGCGCGCCTTCACCGCGCTGCAGACCCGCATCCAACGGCGCAAGCCCGGTACGGCGACGTTGCGCAACACACCGGTACGGGTGCTGGCCTACGACCTGCTTGAACAGGAGGGCGCGGATCTGCGCGGACTGCCGTTGCAGCAACGGCGCATGCGCCTCGCCGAAGTCATCGGCGCACTGGGCGACACGCGTATCCAGCTCTCGCCCGAAGTTCCCGCCGATGACTGGTCGCAGGCTGCAGCACTGCGGGAAGCAGCACGCGAGCGTGGTGTCGAAGGATTGATGGTGAAGCGGCGCGCATCGGCTTACCAGTCCGGACGACGACGCGGCGACTGGTGGAAATGGAAAGTCGATCCACTCACCATCGATGCCGTGCTGTTGTACGCGCAGGCTGGACACGGGCGGCGCAGCACGCTGTACACCGACTACACCTTCGGGGTATGGGACGGCGACACGCTGGTGCCGGTAGCCAAGGCCTATTCGGGTCTGGACGACAAGGAGATCCTGGCTCTCGATCGCTGGATCCGCGCCAACACGCGCGAGCGCTTCGGGCCTGTGCGCAGCGTGCGCGCCGAACAGGTATTCGAACTCGGGTTCGAAGCGGTCAACCGCAGCAGCCGGCACAAGTCCGGGATCGCCGTGCGTTTTCCGCGCATCCTGCGCTGGCGGCACGACAAACCGGCCAGTGAGGCCGACCAGCTGGCCAGCCTGCAGGCGCTGGCGCGATGACCCGCAGCCAGGCGCTGCGCCGGCTGGAAGACTGGTTCGCGACGCGAGGCTGGCGCTCACTGCCGTTCCAGCGCGCGATGTGGCGGCATTACCTGGCAGGAGAATCCGGCCTGCTGCACACACCCACCGGCAGCGGCAAGACGCTGGCGATGTTCGGCGGCCCCTTGCTGCAGGCGATGATCGATCCGCAGCCGGCTCCCCGCCGCGCCAGTGCGGTGCGTCCGCTGCAGGTGCTGTGGGTCACGCCTTTGCGCGCATTGGCCAGCGATACCGCCCACGCACTGCAGACCGTGGTCGATGGACTGGGACTGGGCTGGCGCGTCGGGCTGCGCAGTGGCGACGCCAGCAGCCGCGAACGCCGACAGGCACGCGAGGGTCGCGTCGATGTGCTGGTGACTACGCCGGAATCATTGGCGCTGCTGCTGAGCTATCCGGATACGCTGCCGCGCATGCGCCAGCTGCGCTGCGTGGTGGTGGACGAATGGCATGAACTGCTGGGCAACAAGCGCGGCGTGCTGCTGCAGTTGGACCTGGCGGTGCTGCGCGACGCCGCCCCCGCGCTGCAGCTGTGGGAGCTGTCGGCCACGCTGGGCAATCTTGCCCAGGCGCGCGACGTGCTGCTGCCCGACCGTCCGGACGCACCGATCGTGCAAGGCGTCCGCCCGCGCCCGATCACGGTACGCAGCCTGCTGCCCGAACCAGGAGAACGTTTTCCGTGGGCCGGGCATCTTGGCCTTGCACAGCTGCCGCGTGTGCTGGACGCGCTGATGCAGGCGCGCAGCAGCCTGTTATTCACCAACACCCGCGCGCAGGCCGAACTGTGGCACCAGGCGTTGGCCGCGGTCTGGCCGGAAGATCCACACACGTTGGCGCTGCACCACGGCTCGCTGGATCCGGTGCTGCGCCAGCAGGTCGAGGAAGGACTGCGCGCCGGCGCATTGCGCTGCGTGGTCGCCACGTCCAGCCTCGACCTTGGCGTGGATTTTCCAGAGGTCGAACAGGTGCTGCAGCTCGGCAGCCCTAAGGGCGTGGCACGCCTGCGCCAACGCGCAGGCCGCGCGCGCCATCGTCCCGGTGCCAGCGGCACCGTCCTGTGCATTCCCAGCCACGCGCTGGAACTGGCCGAGTACGCAGCCGTGCGCCGCGCGTTGCGTGAAGGCGTGGTCGAAGCACGGCGACCGCCGACACTGTCGCTGGATGTACTGGCCCAGCATGCGGTCAGCCGCGCGCTCGCCGGCGGCTTCGACAGCGATGCGTTGCTGGCGCAGGTACGTCGCACCCATGCCTTCGCCGCGCTTGCTGATGATCAGTGGCAGGCGGTGCTGACATTCATCGTGCAGGGCGGCCAGGCGTTGGCCCAGTACCCCGATTTCCACAAGGTCGTGCAGGACGCCGATGGCCACTACCGAATGCATGATCGCCGCCAGGCGCTGCGCCACCGGTTGTCAATCGGCACCATCAGCAGCGATGGCAGCGTTCGCGTGCAGTTCCTGCGCGGCGGAGGCCTGGGCGCGGTGGAGGAACAGTTCGCCAGCCGTCTGCGCCGCGGTGATCGTTTCCAGTTCGCGGGCCGCCTGCTTGAGCTGGTGCAGCTGCGCGACATGACCGC
This sequence comes from Stenotrophomonas maltophilia, assembly GCF_004920835.1. Lineage (GTDB taxonomy): Bacteria > Pseudomonadota > Gammaproteobacteria > Xanthomonadales > Xanthomonadaceae > Stenotrophomonas > Stenotrophomonas maltophilia_AQ. Next base: position 124,426 of record NZ_QFHO01000007.1, on the reverse strand, counting down.
CTTCGTGCGGCTGGCGCGCGGAGCTGGCGACGGCGTTGTGCCGCGCTGGCAGGGTGGCCAACTGCCGTTGTCGATGGCGCTCGGGCACGAACTGGAAGCGGTCCTGTCAGGGGCCGACGCGAGTGCCGAATCACGCTGGCTGGCACCGCTGCTGGCACTGCAGGAGCAACTGTCCGCACTTCCGGGGCAGGACCGCCTGCTGGTGGAGGAGGTGCGGCGCCGCGAGGGCCAGTTCCTGTTCGTGTTTCCGTTTGCCGGCCGTCACGTTCACGAGGCACTGGCCGCACTGCTGGCACTGCGCATCACGCGCCGGCAGCGCAACAGCATCGGCTATGCGGTGAACGACCACGGCCTGGTGCTGGCACCGGCACAGGCGGTCGATCTGGACGCGCAGCAGTGGCTGGCCCTGTTCACCACCGATCAACTGCTCGATGACCTGCGTGCAGCGGTGAACCTCGGTGAGCTGGCGCGTCGGCAGTTCCGCGGCATCGCGCGCGTGGCCGGCCTGCTGGTGCCGAGCCTGCCAGGCGGCATGCCGCGTTCGCTGCGCCAGCTGCAGGCCTCGGCGGGCCTGCTGTACGACGTGCTGCGCGAGCACGATCCCGACCATCTGCTGCTGGCATTGGCCGAACACGAAGTGTTGCACGACAGCCTGGACCTTCCCGGACTGCAGCAGGTACTGGCGAGGATCGGCACGAAGTCCCTTTTGGTGCAGCGCCCTTCATCACTCACGCCTTTGGGGTTCCCGCTGTGGGCCGAGCGGCTGCGCGGGCAGTTCAGCAACGAAGACTGGCGGACCCGCGTGCAGCGCGCCGCACACCAGCTGGAACGCCGCCATGGCCGATGAACTTCCGCTACTGCTGGCCGGCGAGCCGATGATTATTGCCGGCACGCGCGCACTGTACTGGCCAGCGCGGCAGGCGCTGCTGATCGCCGACCTGCACCTGGGCAAGGCTGATGTGTTCCGCCGCGCGGGAATCGCGCTGCCGAGCGGCGGCACTTCGGAAGACCTGCAACGACTGCAGGTGTTGCTGGACGAGCATGCCTGTCGCGAACTGTGGATTCTCGGCGACATCCTGCATGGGCCAGCGCATCGCGCAGCGTGGTACCAGCAGTGGCTGGGCTGGCGCGAACGGAATGCCGGGCTGGAGGTGCATGTGCTGCGCGGCAATCACGACCGTCAGCTGCCGCACGCCCAACTGCAGGTGCAGATCCACGAGGAAGCGCGACTGCCGCCATTCCTGCTCCGCCATGAACCAACACCGGATGCGGCGTTGCACGTGATCGCGGGGCATCTGCATCCGCAGGTTGCATTGCCTTCGCTGCGCCGGCGCTTTCCCGCCTTCTGGCTGCGCGAGCGGATCACGGTCCTGCCCGCGTTCTCCGCGTTCACCGCTGGCATCGTTCCTGCACCGGCACGCGGCGAGCGCATGCTGGCCTGCGTGGAAGGCAGCCTGGTGCAACTGCCAGCGCCGTGACTCAGGCCGGGCGGATGTCCAGCTCCTGCATCACGCGGAAATCCGGCGTGTCATCGTCACGCCGCCGCGGCAGTGCCCGGATCGCCGCAAGCATCTCCTGCGCACAGGCGCGGATACGCGCGTGATGCTCCTGCGATGCGTGGCTGATCAGGCTGCCGACATGGAACTCGAACACGTCCTCCAGTACGTCGGGCTGGTCCTCGTGCAGCATCTGCAGCAGACCGCGCAGCTTGCAGATTTCCGATTCCAGCTCTTCGACCGCGAACAACATGGCGTCCTCCTCTTCAACATCGGGCGGCACATCCGGGCCGCAACAGGCTGCAACGGCAGGACCGCCCGGGCCACGCGCGATGTTGATCACGGAAAGGAAAACGGGCGACGCGACGTTTGCGTGCTCCCTTCTTGTCGCATATCCGCGGTGAGGCAACCGTTAATTCACGTGACGACGCGGCTTCACGCGAGTGCTTTTGCCGTGCTGATGCGGTGTGGCTCGGCAACATCGGCCAGTGCATCGATGAAGGCGGGATCGAGTGCCAGCGAACCGAACCAGCCGTGCTGGGTGCCGCTGAGCACACGCAGCATGTGCCCACGGCCACCGGGCAGGCGCCCCATCGGTCCCAGCAGCACGTCGCGTGCCTTCGCCCACACATCACGATCGGATTGGAACAGCGGCGTCAGCCAGCGGCTCCAGCGCTGGTATACGGCCACGTGCGCTCGCCGCTGCGCCTGGTAGGCCTGCAGCGCGATCGCACCGCCGCCGTGCGCGCGCAGCGCATCACGCAGCGCCAACGCATCCAGCAGCGCCATGTTCACGCCCTGCCCCAGTTGCGGGCTCATCGCATGCGCGGCGTCACCGGCCAGCACCATCCGGCCGTGATGCCAGCGCGTCATCACCGCATCGCGATAGACCGCGCGCGCCAGCTGTCCGGCGCCCTGCAGATGCGCGAAGCGCGCACTGGCCTGCGGCCACAGCGTGTGCAGTTCATCCAGCCAGGGGGCCATGCCATCGGCCTGCCAGCGTTCGAAGTCGGCGCGTGGCAGGCTCCAGAAAAAGCTCAGCCGCGGCGTGTCGTCGCCCGGGCGGGTACCCACCGGCAGCAGCCCGATCATCTTGCGCGCAGCCACATAGCGCTGGCGCAGCTCCTGTAGATGCGGCCAATCTTCGGCCGGCAACAGGCACCACAGCGCGCCCCACGGATACACACGATCCAGCCCGGCGCCCCCCTCGATGGTGCCGCGCAGCGAAGACGCTGCGCCATCGGCAGCGATGACCAGATCGAACGGGCCGTGCTGACGCCCTTCGCTGTCGCGCAGGCGGCCGTGCTCGGCATCCACCTCGACGATGGTCGTTCCGGCATGCAACTGGCCCGCGCCGGCGCGGGCTTCATCCAGCAGCGAGAACAATGCCCCGCGCTGCATCCCCAGGCCATGCAGGCGCGCGTCCAGGCCGTCGTAGCGCATGTCCATCACCGCACGCTCGCAGGGCGTATCGCCATACAGGCGATGTACCGGTGCGGCATGCGCACGCACGGCCTCGAGCAGGCCCATCTGCCACAGCACCTGCAGGCCGCTGGGCTGCAGCAGGAAGCCGGCCCCGACCGGCCCGGGCGTGGGCACACGCTCGAAGATCTCCACCTCGTGGCCGTCACGGGTGAGCAGGATGGCCAATGCCTGGCCAGCGGTGCCGTAACCAATCACGGCGATGCGCAGTCGTTCCGTCATGCCCGCATTGTGCCCGAGCCGGGCCGATGGCGAACGGGTCGCAGGCGGCAATGCAAAAAAAACCCCGCCGAAGCGGGGTTTTCAACGCACTGTCGAGTGGATCACTCGGCCGGCGTGATGTTCGAAGCCTGGGCACCCTTCGGGCCCTGGGTCACGTCATAGGTGACACGCTGGCCTTCCTGCAGGCTGCGGAAGCCCTTGGAGTTGATGGCGGAGAAGTGCGCGAACACGTCGGCGCTGCCATCCTCCGGCGAGATGAAGCCAAATCCCTTGGCGTCGTTGAACCACTTGACGGTACCGTTCGGCATGGTGATGCGAGACCTTATGCAATGAATGGGTGGTGTACGCTGAACCCGCGCACAAGCTGAGTATGCAAAGCTTGCTCAGCGAAGACAATCACCCCCGTGCCAATTCGCCCACCAGTTCCGGAAGTCCGTTGCTGGCCGCCTGCACGTTGGCCAGCACTTCGGCCATCGTGATCTCCTCGCCGTCCCCACAGCCGGCAGCCCAGTTGGCGATGATCGCCAGGCAGGCGTAATCAAGCCCCAGCTCCCGTGCCAGCGCGGCTTCCGGCATACCGGTCATGCCCACCAGGTCGCAGCCATCGCGGCGCATGCGGGCGATTTCGGCGATGGTTTCCAGGCGCGGGCCCTGCGTCGCGCCGTAGCAGCCACCGTCATGGACCGTGACACCGGTCACTTTGGCCGCCGCCAGGATCTTGCTGCGCAGCATCGGCGTGTACGGATGGCCGAAATCGACGTGGAGCACGTCGCTGCCCTCTTCTTCACAGAGGGTGCTGATGCGGCCCCAGGTGTAGTCGATGATCTGGTCCGGGCAAGCCAGCACGCGCGGACCGAAGTCGTCGCCGATGCCACCCACCGTGTTCAACGCAAGCACCCGCTGCGCACCGATCTGCTGCAATGCGGCCAGGTTGGCGCGATAGTTGATCTTGTGCGGCGGCAGCGAATGGCCCTCGCCATGCCGTGCCAGGAACGCTACGCGATGGCCGAGCAGCGTGCCCACGCGTACCGGGCCGGAGGGACGACCGAAACGCGTGTCGACCTCATGGGTCTGCACGTCGTCGAGCTTGGCCAGGTTGTAGACACCGGTACCGCCGATCACGGCCAGGGCGATCTGTTGCATTCGAAGCACTCCATGAAAAGACGAACGCCGGCACCCGAGGATGCCGGCGGTGGAAGAAGACACGCCGCGGGCGGCTGCGCCGTTATTCCTTCATCGCGTAGATGGCCGGCACGCAGCGCAGGGTTTCGTTGACGTCCATGCCGAAGCCGAACACGTAGCGGTCCGGCAGTTCGATACCGGCGTAGTCGGCAACCACGTCCGGCAGCGCGCGGTCATGCTGCTTCACGGTCATCGCGGCGATGCGCACGTCGGTCGCGCCCTGCTCCAGGCACCAGGTACGCACGCCCTGCAGGGTGTAGCCTTCGTCGAGGATGTCGTCGACCAGCAACACGCGGCGGCCGAACAGCGAGGTGGCCGGCTTGTGCTTCCAGACCAGGTCGCCGCCAGTGGTTTCACCGCGGTAGCGGGTCGCGTGCAGGTAATCAAACTGCACGTCCTGGCCGCGCGCGCCCAGTTCCAGCGCCAGCTGGCCGGCAAACGGCAGCGCGCCGTGCATGATGGACAGGAACAGCGGCACCTCGCCCTTGTAATCGCGCGCGATGGCGTCGGCGATACCAGCGATGGCCTTGTCGATGGTGGGGCGGTCGACCAGCAGGTCAGCCTGGGCCAGGGCCTGGGAAATGGTGAGGTTGGGCATCAGACGGTTCTTCCAAGGGTTTCAAGCAAATGGGATTGGGTGTCACCATGGCGGGCATCGGCCAACAGGCCGTCCCAACCAAGCGCGCCGCGACCGAGCAGGCCCAGCAGCGCAGCAGTATTCAGGGAGCGTCCCTGCACCGCATGCAGGGCTTCATCGACCAGTTCCGGATGGCAGACCAGCACCACGTCGCAGCCGGCATCCAGGTGCGCATGCACGCGTGCCGGCACACCACCGGCACTGTGCGAAGCGGCCATGCCGATGTCGTCGGAGAACACTACGCCGCGGAAGCCGAGCTCGCCACGCAGGATGTCCTGGATCCAACGCGGCGAGTAGCCAGCGGGTTCCGGTGCCACCTGCGGATAGATCACGTGCGCCATCATCACCGCGTCAGCGCCTGCGGCGATGCCGGCCTGGAACGGCACCAGGTCCTGCGCGCGCAGCTCGTCCAGCGCGCGCGGATCGATCGCGGTATCGACGTGGGTATCTTCCAGCACGGTGCCGTGGCCGGGGAAATGCTTGAGCGTGGCGGCCATGCCGACCGCGTGCATGCCACGCACGTACGCTGCGGTGAACGCCGCCACCACGTGCGGGTCTTCACTGAAGGCACGGTTGCCGATGGCGCGGTTGCCACGACCAAGGTCGACCACCGGCGCAAAGCTGAGGTCCAGGCCGCTGGCACGCACTTCGCTGGCCATCAGCCAGGCATGCTGTTCGGCCAGGGCCAGCGCCTGCTGCGGATCGGTGGCGTACAGCGCACCGATGTCCTGCAGCGGCGGCAGCTCGCTGTAGCCTTCGCGGAAACGCTGCACACGGCCGCCTTCCTGGTCCACGCAGATCAGCTGCGGGCGCGGGGCTGCGGCACGGATCGCCGCGCTCAGATCGGTCACCTGCTGGCGCGAGGCGAAGTTGCGCTTGAACAGCACCACCCCGGCCACGGCATCGTGCTGCAGCCAGTCACGCTCCTGGGCAGTCAGTTCGGTGCCGGCAACGCCGATCAGCAGCATGGTCGATCTCCACAACGCGCGCCCGCATGGCGCAGTGCCGCATTGTCGCAGAACCGGCCGACAGGCGCAGTGGTCAGAAAAGGGGACGGAGGGGATTAAGTCGCAATCGGCCCCTACGGGCTGGATACGTCTTAATTCCCTCCGTCCCCTTTTGGGGTGCGCTCAGACCTTGCAGCCGTCCGGGCCGCAGGCCTCGTCTCCGTCAGCCGAAGCTGCCGGAGCGCCCTGTTCGGCAGCGATCTGGCGCAGCGCGTTGGCGAAGGCCTCCGGCGGCGGTGCCCCGGAAATGGCCCACTTTCCATCGATGACGAAGGTCGGCACCGAGGAAATGCCCAGCGCATGGGCCTGCGCCAGCTTGGCTTCGACCTCGGCCAGGCCGCGGTCGGAGGCCAGCATCTGCGCGATTTCACCAGCGTCGAGGCCGCCAGCCACGCCGGCCTTGATCAGCACCGAGGGGTCCGCCAGGTTCTGGCCATGCTCGAAGTGGGCGCGGAACAGCGCTTCGCCGACCGCATCCTGCACGCCGTGCTGGCCGGCCAGCCACAGCACCCGGTGCGCCGGCAGCGTGGTCACCCGCACCTGGCCCTGGCCGAAATCCATCGGCAGGCCTTCTGCACGCGCAGTGGTCTGGGTCTGGCCGAGGATCTGCTCGGTGCGCTCGACACCACCGAACTTGCGCACGTAGGCCTCGCGCAGCGGGACCGGGGTAGCGTCCGCGTCCGGGTCCAGCTGGAACGGCTGCCAATGGATGTCGAGTTCAGGCGCGTCCGCGCCCAGCAACTGCACGCCCTGCTGGAAACGATGCTTGCCAATCCAGCACCACGGGCAGACCACGTCGGAGTAGATGTCGATTCTCATCCTTTCCACATGGGGGCCGACACCCTCGATAAAAGGGGACGGAGGGGATTAAGTCGCTTTCCGCACAGATGGGGTAAGGGCGGCTTAATCCCCTCCGTCCCCTTTTCAGGGTTCACCACTGTGAATAGGGGTGGTTGGCGAGCGCGACGTTGTAGTAGCGGGCGTCGTCGGTGACTTCGTTACCAACCCAGTCCGGCAGGTCTATAGCCTGGTCAGCGCTGTCCAGCTCAACCTCAGCCACCACCAGGCCGGCGTTGTCGCCGAGGAACTCGTCCACTTCCCAGGTCAGGCCGGCGTATTCGACCAGATGGCGGCGCTTGTCGATCAGGCCACCCACGCACAGCGCCAGCAGTGCGCGGGCATCGTCCACCGGGATCGGATAGTCGAACTCCTGGCGGGTGTGGCCGATGGTGCGCGACTTCAGGTTCAGCGCGGCATGGTCGCCTTCGATGCGCACGCGCACCGAGGCGTTCTGTGTGCCGCGATCGAGCGCGCCCAGGTCGTTGATGTACCCCTGCGCCATCGGGATGACCCGGTGCGCGGCGGCGCGCCAGCCCTCGCTGCTGACGAGGAATTTGCGTTCGATTTCGATGCCCATCGCGCCATTATGCGCGATGGGCATGGCAGCCGTTCAGCGCTTCTCGAACACCGCGATGCTTTCCACGTGCGCGGTATGCGGGAACATGTCCATGGCGCCGGCGCTGACCAGGGTGAAGCCCTGCTCATTGACCAGGTAGCCGGCATCGCGTGCCAGCGAGCCCGGGTGGCAGCTGACATAGACGATGCGCTTGAACTGCTTCAACGGCAGCTGCTGCAGCACTTCGATCGCGCCCGAACGCGGCGGATCCAGCAGCAGCTTGTCGAAGCCCTGGCGCATCCACGGCGTGCTGCGCTGGTCCTGGGTCAGATCAGCGCTGAAGAACTGGGCATTGGGCAGGCCGTTGCGTTCGGCATTCTCACGGGCGCGGGCGACAAGGCCGGCATCGCCTTCGACACCCACCACTTCGCGCACGCGGCGGGCCAGCGGCAGGGTGAAATTGCCCAGGCCGCAGAACAGGTCCAGCACGCGCTCATCCTCGCCGGGCTCCAGCAGGTCGAGGGCATGGGCGATCATCTTCTCGTTGAGCTTGGCGTTGACCTGGATGAAGTCCAGCGGACGGAACGCCAGCTCCACGTCCCACGGCGCCAGCCGGAACGACAGCGGCACGCCCTGCCCGTCCAGCGGCTGCACGGTATCCACGCCACCGGACTGCAGGTAGATCACGAAGCCATGCTGCTGGCCAAAGGCGGCCCAGGCAGCACGGTCGGCATCGCTCAAGGGCTGCAGGTGGCGCACGGTCAGCACCACGGCCTGGTCACCGGCGATGAATTCGATCTGCGGGATGTCGCGCTTGCCATCGAGCGACTCGATGAAGGTCGACAATGCCTCGACCTTGGTACCGATTTCCGGGATCACGGTCAGGCACTGGCTGAGATCGGCAACGAAGCGCGGATCCTGTTCACGGAAGCCGACCAGGGTCTTGTCCTTCTTCTCGACCCGGCGCACCGAGAAGCGGCCCTTGCGGCGGTAGCCCCAGCTCTCGCCGACCAGCGGCGCCAGCACGGTGCCCGGCTTCACATGGCCGATCCGCTCCAGGTTGTCCATCAGCACGCGCTGCTTGGCGACGATCTGCTGGTCTTCGTCCAGGTGCTGCAGCACGCAGCCAGCGCAGGTGCCGAAGTGCGGACACTTCGGGGTGACGCGCTGCGGCGAGGCCTTCAGCACTTCCACCGTACGCGCTTCGTCGAAATGGCGGCTGCGGGCGGTCTGTTCAGCCATGACCACCTCACCCGGCAGGGCGCCGCTGACGAAGGTGACCTTGCCACCCTCGCCTTCACGGCGGGCGACGCCGCGACCATCATGGCTGAGGTCGAGGATTTCGGTCTGGAACGGGGTACGGTCGATGCGGGAACGGGATCGGGCCACGTGGCGACAGGCTGCGGGCAAAAATGGGCGCGTATTGTCGCAGATCCTGACCGGCAGGGTCCGGACCCGCTTGCGCCCGCCGCCGCCGTGCTTGATGATTACAGCAGCTGACATGGAGGCAGCCCTGATGCAGATGACCCCGCGGGCCAGCCGGCCCCGCTTCCTGCTTGTCGAGGACGACATCATCAGCCGCGGTTTTTTCAAAGCGGCGTTGGAAACGTTACCGGCGGACGTGGACACCGCAGACTCGTTGGCCAGTGCCCTGGCCAGCGCCGAGCCCGGCGCGCATGACCTGTGGCTGATCGACGTCAACCTGCCTGACGGCAACGGTGCGCAGCTGTTGCGCGAACTGCGCCGTTCACACCCCGATACGCCGGCGTTGGCGCATACCGCCGACGGTGATACCTCCATTCATGCCCGCCTGCGCGAGGCCGGGTTCAGCGACACCCTGGTCAAGCCACTGGGCCGCGACCAGTTGCTGAAGGCCGTGCGCCGCGCCCTGGTCAACAGCCCCGCCGGGATCGTCATGGCACAGGTGCCGGCGGCGGTCGAGCTGCAGGTCCAGGACTGGGATGAGACGGCGGCGCTGGCCGCGCTCAATGGCCAGCGCAACCATTTGATCGCCCTGCGCGAGTTGTTCCTGGCCGAATTGCCGGGCGTGCGCGATGCGGTCGAGCAGGCGGTGGACCAGCACGACGAGCGCCAGCTGCGCAGCCAATTGCACCGGTTGCAGGCAAGCTGCGGCTTCGTGGGCGCGGCACGCCTGGCCCGTGCGGTGCGCCAGTTGCATCATGCGCCGGAGTCCGGGCAGGCCCAGGCGGGGTTCCGCGACGCGGTAGCTGCCCTGCTGCATTGAGGGTCGCTCGGCAGGGCTGCAAGCCCTGCCAAACACCCCTCAACGCCTGGGAGCGAGCTGCTCGAGCATTTCCCAGGACTTCAGTCCCCGCGGCCCGAGGTGATGGGCCAGCACCCGCCGCATCGGCAGGCGCAAGCTCGCCAGGTCGGCGGCATCAGGCTCTTCATCGGCGGCCAGCGCCAGCAGCGCCGAGCCGGTCGCGGCTGCGCGGCGTTCGCCACCGCGCTCGCTCAGCAGGCGCTGCGCGCCTTCCTGTGGGTCCAGTTCATAGCGCGCGGCCGGGTCGATCGGCTGACCGTCGCTGGCACTGTCCAGCTCAAAACCCAGGCCCAGCGCGGTCAGCAGCTCGCGTTCGAACCGGCGCAGGGTCCAGGCCAGGCCCGCCCCCACTCCCAGTCGCGCACGCGCTTCGCCGTAGGCCAGGTACAGTTCCGGCAGCGGGTCCTGGCGCGGGGCCAGGCGCAGGGTCAGCTCACTCAGGTAGAAGCCGGCCAGCATCGCCTGGCCAACCAGACGCGGTGCCGTGTCCAGCGCCTCGGCGCCACGCAGCTGGGCCAACTCACCGCGCTGCAATGCGCTGAAGCGGATCCACTGCAGTGGTTGCAGGGCGGCGCGCAGCACCTGGCCCTTGGCAGTGGACACACCACGCGCGAGCAGGCCGATGCGGCCATGCTGCGCGCTCAATACCTCGACCAGCAGGCTGGTCTCACGGTAGGCCCGTGCATGCAGCACGAAGCCGGTGTCGTCCTCGATCAGCATCGAAGCGACCGTTCCGGGTTACTCGTAACCGAAGGCCTTCAGTGCGGCCTCGTCGTCGGACCAGCCTTCACGCACGCGTACCCAGGTTTCCAGGAACACCTTGGCCCCGAACAGACGCTCCATCTGCAGGCGGGACTTGGCCCCGATCTCCTTCAGGCGGGTACCACCCTTGCCAATCACGATGGCCTTCTGGCCCTCGCGCTCGACCCAGATCACCGCACCGATGCGCAGCAGGTTGCCATCTTCGGTGAAGCGTTCGATTTCCACGGTGGTGGCATACGGCAGCTCTTCGCCCAACTGGCGCATCAACTGTTCACGCACCAGCTCACCGGCCAGGAAGCGCTGGCTGCGGTCGGTGATCTCGTCTTCGCCGAACATCGGCGGCGCTTCCGGCAGCAGTGCCAGCACGTCGCGCACCAGGGCTTCCAGGCCGTTGCGCTTCTGCGCCGAGATCGGATGCACGGACGAGAAATCGCGGCCGGCCGTGACTTCCTGCAGGAACGGCAGCAGCGCGCCCTTGTCCTTCAGCCGGTCGATCTTGTTGACCACCAGCACCACCGGGATGCCTGCGTCGCGCAGCACATTGAAGGCCAGGCTGTCTTCTTCGTCCCAACGACCCGCTTCGATCACCAGCAGGCCGGCGTCGACGCCTTCCAGCGAGCCGCGCGCGGCGCGGTTCATCACCCGGTTCATCGCCCGCTTCTGCACCTTGTGCAGGCCGGGGGTGTCGACCAGCACCAGCTGGCCTTCCGGATAGGTGGCGATGCCCAGCAGGCGATGGCGCGTGGTCTGCGGACGGTTGGAGACGATGCTGACCTTGGCGCCGACCAGGGCATTGGTCAGGGTCGACTTGCCCACGTTCGGGCGGCCGATGACGGCCACGCTGCCGCAATGATGGGGAGTTTGTTCGCTCACTTGGAATCCAGTTGTTCTAGGACGGCCGCAGCCGCCTGTTGTTCGGCAAGCCGCCGCGAGGCGCCTTCGCCCTCGGTGCTGGCGGCCGGGTCGGCTACGATGCAGCGTACCCGGAAGTGTTTGGCATGGTCGTCACCGGATTCTGACACCAGTTCATACTGCGGCAACGCCTTCTGTCGGGCCTGCAGCCATTCCTGCAGGCGGGTCTTGGGGTCCTTCTCGGGCCGGCCGGAGGCCGGCAATGCCTCGATCGAAGCGCTGAACCAGGGCAGAACCACTGCCCGGCAGGCCTCGAAGCCAGCATCCAGGTAGATCGCGGCCACCACGGCTTCCACCGCGTCGGCCAGGATCGAGTCGCGACGATGACCGCCGGACTTCATTTCGCCCGGCCCCAGGGTCAGCCGTTCGCCCAGTTCCAGAGTGCGCCCGATCACCGCCAGCGCGCCTTCACGCACCAGCTCGGCACGGGCACGGGTCATCGCGCCTTCGTCAGCCTTGGGCCAGCGCTGGTACAACGCCTCGGCCGCCATCATGTTGACGATGCTGTCGCCGAGGAACTCCAGGCGCTCGTTGTGCGGCGCACCGGCACTGCGATGCGTCAGCGCCTGCTTGAGCAGGGCCGGATCGCTGAAGGCATGACCGATCAGGTCGCCACGTTGGATGAATTTACTGGGCACCGCTTCGTGTCAGGTCCTGGGAAGAATCGAATTTGCCAACCACATCGAGGTTGCCGACCAGCGGCCGGCGCACTTCGTAGTTGACCTTGAGGGTCCAGCCATTGTCGCGACGATCAAACTTGACGTTGGCCGGCTTCACGTTGTCCGAGTAGTTGATGTACAGGCGCTTGAAGAACAGGTCCTGGATCCGCGACGGCTCCATGCTGCCCACGCCCGGCTCGTTGGCCAGGCTCTTCATCGCCGAGCGCACCGCGTAGTACTCCTGGTACATCGGGAACAGTTTCATGCCGATGTAGAGGAAGAAACCGACCACGATCAGGACCGCCAGGAACGAGGTCAGGGTCATGCCACGCTGCGTGTTCATCGTCTTCATTGCGTTCTCCCCAGATACGCGTTGGATGTGAAAATACTCAGTTGATGCCCGATCAGTTGATGCTCGAACCGATCCGCGACGGCTCGAAGCCATCCTTGCAGAACCAGCCCTGGCAGTTGAGCCAGATCAGGAATGCCTTGCCGCGCAGGTTCTCTTCCGGCAGCAGGCCCCAGAAACGACCATCGTCGCTGTTGTCGCGGTTGTCGCCCATCACCAGGTACTTGCCGGCAGGCACGGTCCACTGGCCCTGGCCGCGCGGATAGTCGGTCTCCAGCACGGTATGGGTACGGCCCGGGAGGTGCTCGACCAGCAGGTTGGCACCTTCGCCCTGGCCCTTGTGGCCGGCGTAGATACCCTTGTTGTCGTACTTCAGCGGCTCGCCGTTGAGGATCACGCCGTCGCCTTCGAAGACCACGGTGTCGCCCGGCACGCCGATCACGCGCTTGATGAAGTTCTCGCCCTTGGCCGGATCCTGGTCGCTGTGGCCCGGGAAGTGGAACACCACCACGTCACCGCGCGACGGTTCACCGACCGGCACGAACTTGGTGTTGCTGATCGGCAGGCGCAGGCCATAGGAGAACTTGTTGACCAGGATGAAGTCGCCGATCAGCAGGTTCGGCATCATCGAGCTGGACGGAATCTTGTACGGCTCGGCGATGAAGCTGCGCACGATCAGCACGATCGCCAGCACCGGGAAGAACGCGCGCGAGTAGTCCACCAGCACCGGCTCGGAATCGAGCAGGCCCGCGCGCTGGGCGCGGCGCTTGGCGAGATACAGCTTGTCCGCGAGCAGGATCAGGCCCGAGGACAGGGTCAGCACGACCAGGAGGATCTCAAACAGTTTCATTCAGGGTCCTTTGCAACGTCACCAGACGACCGGCCCCGCAGGGCCGGTGCGGGCTTACTTGTTGTCCATCTGCAGCACGGCCAGGAACGCTTCCTGCGGGATCTCCACACGGCCGACCTGCTTCATGCGCTTCTTGCCTTCCTTCTGCTTTTCCAGAAGCTTCTTCTTGCGCGAAACGTCGCCACCATAGCACTTGGCCAGCACGTTCTTGCGCATGGCCTTGACCGTGGTACGGGCGATGATCTGCGAGCCGACGGCAGCCTGGATGGCCACGTCGAACTGCTGGCGCGGGATCAGGTCCTTCATCTTCTCGCACAGCTCGCGGCCGCGGCGGTCGGCGTGACTGCGGTGCACGATCAGCGACAGCGCATCGACCTTGTCACCGTTGATCAGCACGTCCACGCGCACGAACGGGCCGGCATCGAAGCGCACGAAGTGATAGTCCAGCGACGCATAGCCGCGGCTGACCGACTTCAGCTTGTCGAAGAAGTCCAGCACCACTTCGGCCATCGGCAGCTCATAGCTGATCTGCACCTGGCTGCCCAGGTAGTTGATGCCGATCTGGCTGCCACGCTTTTCTTCGCACAGCTTGATGATGTTGCCGATGTACTCCTCGGGGGTGAGCACGTTGGCGCGGATGATCGGCTCGCGGATCTCCTCAACATGGTTCACCGGCGGCAGCTTGGCCGGGTTGTCCATGTTGATGATGGTGCCGTCGGTCTTCAGTACCTCGTACACCACCGTCGGCGCGGTGCTGATCAGGTCCAGGTTGTACTCGCGCTCCAGGCGCTCCTGCACGATCTCCATGTGCAGCATGCCGAGGAAGCCGCAACGGAAACCGAAGCCCATTGCTTCGGAGCTTTCCGGCTCGAAGCGCAGCGCAGCATCGTTCAGGCGCAGCTTGTCCAGCGCTTCGCGCAGGTCCGGGTAGTCTTCGGCATCGACCGGGAACAGGCCGGCGAACACGCGCGGCTGCATTTCCTGGAAACCAGGCAGCGGCTTCGGCGCCGGGTCGGCGGCCAGCGTCAGGGTGTCACCGACCGGCGCACCATGCACGTCCTTGATGCTGGCGGTGACCCAACCCACTTCACCGGCGCGCAGCGCCGGCAGCACCTTGCGCTTCGGGGTGAACACACCGACGTTGTCGACCTGGTGGTTGCGGCCGGTGGACATCACCTGCAGCTTGTCACCGGCCTTGATCTCACCCTGCATCACGCGCACCAGCGAGACCACGCCCAGGTAATTGTCGAACCAGGAGTCGATGATCAGCGCCTGCAGCTTGTCAGTGTCACGCGGCTTCGGCGGCGGGATGCGGTGCACGATGGCTTCCAGCACGTCCTGCACGTTCAGGCCGGTCTTGGCGCTGACCGGCACGGCGTCGGCGGCATCGATGCCGATCACGGCCTCGATCTCGGCCTTGGCGCGCTCGATGTCGGCGGTGGGCAGGTCGATCTTGTTGATCACCGGCACCACTTCCAGGCCCTGCTCGACGGCGGTGTAGCAGTTGGCCACCGATTGCGCTTCCACGCCCTGGGCGGCGTCGACCACCAGCAGCGCGCCTTCGCAGGCGGCCAGCGAGCGGCTGACTTCATAGGAGAAGTCGACGTGGCCCGGGGTGTCGATGAAATTCAGGTGGTAGGTCTGCCCATCCTTGGCCAGGTATGGCAGCGACACCGACTGTGCCTTGATGGTGATGCCACGCTCGCGCTCGATCGGGTTGGAGTCGAGCACCTGCGCTTCCATCTCACGGGCCTGGAGGCCGCCGCAGAGCTGGATGATGCGGTCGGCCAGCGTGGACTTGCCGTGGTCGACGTGGGCGATGATGGAGAAGTTGCGGATGTTCCGCATCGAATCAGAAGACATAGGTGGCGGCGGCGCGCGGCGTCGTCAGGGTAACGGTCGATTATCGCACGCCCGGGGCCCGGCCGCGAAAACGGCCTCATCGGGCCGGGGCCGGAATGCCCGAAGCCCCGCCAGGGCGGGGCTTCGGGGGAGTCGCAATGGCCGCCAGGGCGGCCCCGGCAGGCCTTACTGGCCGGCCTTGACCGCCACGAAGGCACTGTTGCCGTTGCCGGTACGTACCAGCAGCATCACCACATCGTCCTTCTTGTAGCTGGACAGCGCGCGGTTCAGGGCATCCACGCTGCCGACCGTGGTGCGGCCGACCTGCAGGATCACCATGCCCGGCGACAGGCCCGCATCACGTGCCGCCTGGCCCTTGACCCCGGTGATGCGCACACCTTCGTTGCCGTCCAGGCCGAACTGCTTGCGCTGCGGCGCGGTCAGATCACTGACATCCAGGCCAAGCAGTGCATTGGCACCCGCCTGCGGGGCCGCATCGGGCTTCGGTCCTGCGGCCGTGCGGGCATTGCCCTGGCCGTCTTCGCTCAGCGCGGTCAGCGTGGCGCTCAGGTCACGCGGCTTGCCGTCGCGGATCACGCCCAGCGTGACCCGGCTGCCCGGCGCCATCGCACCGATCAGCGGCGGCAGGTCCGACCAGCTGTTGACCGGGCTGCCATTGACCGAGCGCACCACGTCGCCGATCTGCACGCCGGCCTTTTCCGCGGCACTGCCGGCCACGATCTGGTTGACCAGCGCGCCGCGGCTGTCCGGCAGGCCCAGGCCCTGCGCCTTCAGCGCATCGATCGGCTCAACCACCGCGCCCAGCTGGCCACGGGTGACCTTGCCACTCTTCTTGATCTGCTCGACCGCGCTCATCGCCAGGTCGATCGGAATTGCGAAGCTGATGCCCATGTAGCCGCCCGAGGCGGAGAATATCTGCGAGTTGATACCGACCACTTCGCCACGGGTGTTCAGCAGCGGGCCGCCGGAGTTGCCCTGGTTGATCGCCACGTCGGTCTGGATGAACGGCACGTAGCGCTGATCGGCGCCACCGGTGCTGCGGCCAAGCGCGCTGACGATGCCGGCAGTGACCGAGTGGTCGAGGCCGAACGGCGAGCCGATCGCGACAACCCACTGGCCCGGCTTCAGGGTATTGGAATCGCCCACGCGCACGGTGGGCAGGTTCTTGCCGTCGATCTTCAGCAGGGCCACGTCGTACTGCTGGTCGCTGCCCACCACTTTGGCGTTGAATTCGCGGCTGTCACCCAGCTTGACCTTCACCTCGCTGGCGTCAGCCACCACGTGGTAGTTGGTCAGCACGTAGCCGTCGGGCGAAATGATGAAGCCCGAGCCCATGCCGCGGCCCTTGATGCTGGGGCCACCGTCCTGCCCGCCCGGCCCCTGCCCCGGCATCGGGAAGTCAGGCCCGAAGAAGCGACGGAAGAATTCCGGCATGTCATCGTCGCCGCCCATCGGGCCACGCGAGGCCTGGCGGTTGTTGCGCACGATGGTGGTGTCGACGTTGACCACGCCCGGCCCGACCTGTTCTACCAGGTGGGTGAAATCGGGCAGGCCGCTGACCAGCGGCTGCGCCGGCGCGCGCGGGGCTGCCGCAGCGGCGACCTGCGGCGGGGCGGCAGGCGGCGCTGGCTGGGCACAGGCCACCAGCGGCAGGGTCAGGGCGAACAGGCCAATGGCCTGCGTGCGGAGTCGGGGAGTCATCGGACGGCAACCTCCGGGTCGGATGGAAAGAGGAATACGGGCCCCGCCGACGGCGGGGCGTGAAAGCGCCCGGCTCAGTCGCGCGGGCGCGGCGGCACCGGCAGGTCATCCTGCAGGCGCGGCTCGAACGGGTAGAACGCGGCACCACCGGCGTGGGCCGGGAAGCTGGCATTGAGCGCGCCACCGGCGGCGGGCGCCAGGCTGGAGCGCGGCCACGGCCGTGCCTGCAGGCCACCAACCTCGCCGAACGGCAGGTTGCGGCTGGCGTTGGCCGGCACGCTCGGGGTCAACGGCGCCTGCGCGGCAGCCACCGCACGCTGCGGTACATCGTCACGCTGCGCGGCACGCGCGGCCTGCTGGCTGCGGGTCGCACTGGCACGGCGGGTGTCCTGGCGGCGGCCGGCAGCGGCCATCGCCACGGCCGGGGCAGCAGCCACGGCCATCGCTGCGGTATCCACCGAGGCTTCGGTGACCGGAGCCGGGTTGCTCGGTGCCGGCGCCAGCTCGGCCTGGCTGGCGATCACCTGCGGCGCCAGCGGCTCGCCCGGCGTGGCTTCCTGCAGCTTCTCGCCTCCCATGAACAGGGCCACGGCCGCCACCGAGGCGGCCAGTGCGGCACCACCGCCCCAGGCTCGCCAGCCGGTACGCCGCACCTGGCGGCGCGGCTCGGCCTGTGGCGCGGGTTCGGCAGCGATGGCGGCGGCCACAGCGGCTCCGAAGCCGGCAGGCGCCAGCAGCGAGGCCTGGCCGCGCATCACGTCGCCGAGCAGCTGCCAGCGTTCCTGGCAGCCTGCCAGTTCGGGGTCATGTTCCATGCGGCGCAGCAGGAAGCGCGCTTCATCGGCGCCCAGCTCGCCATCGACCAGGGCCGACAGCTGCTCGCGGTGGCGCTGGTCCAGGCGCTGCCCGGCAGGCGATTGATGGTTCTGCGATTCGTTGAACGGATTACTGGTCATACGCGGCTCTTCTCACGGGTGGCGCTGCCGATGTCCAACAGCGGCCGGAGTTCGGTGTCGATCGCCTCGCGCGCCCGGAAGATCCGTGAACGCACGGTGCCGATCGGGCACCCCATTTTCTGCGCGATTTCGTCGTAACTCAGTCCTTCCACCTCGCGCAGGGTGATCGCCAGCCGGAGTTCTTCCGGCAGCGCGTTGACGGCCTTCATCACCGTCTGTTCCAGCTCCTGGCGCATCAACTCGCGTTCGGGCGTGTCGGTGTCGCGCAGGCGCGTCCCGCTGTCGAACTGCTCGGCGTCGCCGATGTCGATGTCATCGGTCGGCGGGCGGCGATTGTGTGAAGCCAGGTAGTTTTTGGCGGTATTCACGGCGATTCGATGCAACCAGGTTGAGAACTGGGCATCGCCACGGAAACTTCCGATCGCGCGGTAGGCACGGATGAAAGTGTCCTGGGCGACGTCCTGACATTCGCTCCAGTCGGCGATGTAGCGACCGACCAGGGCCACGACCCGATGCTGGTACTTGCGCACCAGGACATCGAAGGCGGCACTCTCGCCGTGCTGCACGCGCCGGACCAGTTCCAGATCCAGCTCCTGAGGTGTATCAACATCGGCCATGAGGGGCCGCACTCCTGTCAGCCCAACCGACGTCGGGCAATGAGACTGCCAATCCCGGGAAAAGTTCAGTCGCCGATCACCTGGCGCCGCACCAGCTTTTAACCACCGTTCCGTTAGCGTCCCGGTTCCAGGCTCTGGATCCGGGGGCTGCACCCCCTGCTATTGGGATTTGACGCGGGGGAAACAACCTCTGGATCATAGCCGCTTCTCCATACACAACCGGATGGAACGTCCATGCTCTCAGGCTTCGATGGTCTCCGCTTCAGCCACTGGCTCCCCGAGATCCGCGACGACGGCGTGGTGATCCTCTCCCTGGATCGTCAGGACAGCAGCGTCAACGCAATGTCGCAGGACGTGCTGCTGGAACTGGGCGACCTGCTTGAGCGTATCGCCATGGACCCGCCCAAGGGCGTGGTGATCCAGTCGCTGAAGAAGGCCGGTTTCATCGCCGGTGCCGATCTGAAGGAATTCCAGGAATTCGACCGCCGCGGCACCGTCAACGATGCCATCCGCCGCGGGCAGTCCACCTACCAGAAGCTGGCCGAGCTGCCCTGCCCGACCGTGGCGGCGATCCATGGCCATTGCCTGGGCGGCGGCACCGAGCTGGCGCTGGCCTGCCGCTACCGCGTGGCTTCGAATGACAGTTCGACCC
Organism: Stenotrophomonas maltophilia; assembly: GCF_004920835.1. GTDB lineage: Bacteria > Pseudomonadota > Gammaproteobacteria > Xanthomonadales > Xanthomonadaceae > Stenotrophomonas > Stenotrophomonas maltophilia_AQ. The sequence continues at coordinate 105,399 of NZ_QFHO01000007.1, read as the reverse complement.
GTATCGGCCTGCCGGAAACCCAGCTGGGCATCTTCCCGGGCTGGGGCGGCAGCGCACGCCTGCCGCAGCTGGTGGGGGCACCGGCGGCGATGGACATGATGCTGACCGGCCGCACCCTGTCGGCCTCGGCCGCGCGTGGCATCGGCCTGGTCGACAAGGTGGTGGCACCTGCGGTGGTGCTCGACACTGCCGTAGCGCTGGCCCTGTCCGGCACCACCCGCCCGTTCAAGCAGCGCGCGACGGCCTGGGCCACCAACACCTGGCTGGCGCGCACGCTGCTGGCGCCGCAGATGGTCAAGCAGGTCGCACGCAAGGCGAAGAAGGACCAGTACCCGGCCCCCTACGCGTTGATCAGCACCTGGCAGCGCAGCGGCGGCAAGCCGATACACGCGCGGCTGGATGCCGAACGCCGCGCCGTGGTGAAACTGGCCAGCACGCCGACCGCACGCAACTTGATCCGCATTTTCTTCCTTACCGAGCGGCTGAAGGGCCTGGGTGGTGGTGATTCGGGCATCCGCCACGTGCACGTGGTCGGTGCCGGCGTGATGGGCGGTGACATTGCTGCATGGGCCGCCTACAAGGGATTCGAGGTCACCCTGCAGGACCGTGAGCAGCGTTTCATCGACCCGGCAATGGAACGCGCACAGGCCCTGTTCGCCAAGAAAGTGCGCGACGACAGCAAGCGCCCGGCGGTGGCCGCACGCCTGCGGGCTGATCTGGAAGGCAACGGCGTGGCCGAGGCCGACCTGGTGATCGAAGCGATCATCGAGAACCCCGAAGCCAAGCGTGCGCTGTACCAGACGCTGGAACCGAAGATGAAGCAGGACGCGCTGCTGACCACCAATACTTCGTCGATTCCGCTGCTGGAATTGCGCGATCACATCCAGCGCCCGGCGCAGTTCGCCGGCCTGCACTACTTCAACCCGGTGGCGCAGATGCCGCTGGTGGAAATCATCCATCACGATGGCATGGCGCCTGAGACCGAGCGTCGCCTGGCCGCGTTCTGCAAGGCACTGGGCAAGTTCCCGGTGCCGGTGGCCGGCAGCCCGGGCTTCCTGGTCAACCGCGTGCTGTTCCCGTACATGCTGGAAGCCGCCACCGCCTATGCCGAAGGCATCCCGGGCCCGGTGATCGACAAGGCCGCAGTGAAGTTCGGCATGCCGATGGGCCCGATCGAACTGATCGACACCGTGGGCCTGGACGTGGCCGCTGGCGTTGGCCGCGAACTGGCGCCGTTCCTGGGCCTGCAGATTCCGGCCGCGCTGCAGACGGTGGAACCGGACAAGCGCGGCAAGAAGGATGGCCAGGGCATCTACACCTGGGAGAACGGCCGGGCCAAGAAGCCGGACGTGGCGCGCGACTATCAGGCGCCTGCCGATCTGGAAGATCGCCTGATCCTGCCATTGTTGAACGAGGCGGTGGCGTGCCTGCACGAAGGCGTGGTGGCCGACGCGGACCTGCTGGACGCCGGCGTGATCTTCGGTACCGGTTTCGCACCGTTCCGTGGCGGTCCGATCCAGCACATCCGCGCGGTGGGTGCCGACGCGATCGTCGAGCGGCTGAAGGCACTGCAGCAGCGCCACGGCGACCGTTTCGCCCCGCGCCCGGGCTGGGACAACCCGGTACTGCGCGAACCGGTGGTGTGAGTTGATCGGCCGGGCCTGCGGCCCGGCACCCGCATAGGCAACAGCAACAGCAACCGCCGAAGCAAAAGCCAGAGCCGGAGCAACAGCCGGCTCTGGCTTTTCTGTTTGTTGGGCGGGGCGGTGTGAGTTGGCAGGACACGCCGTAAACCCATCCATGGGGGCTCGATGGCGCCATCCATGGCGCCAACGGTCCTGCCAACTCACACCGCCCCACCCCTGACAGTTTCCCGGTGACGGTCGGTGAACCGCGAATCTGGTTGATGGCTACTGCGAACTGGTGGGTGGCTACCTTGGTTGCCACCAGGAGCGAAGCGACCGGCGTTTGATTTTGATTTTGATTTTCTTTTTTCTTCTCCGTGGCTGGACAGCACACGGAAACCGTCAGAGGCCGGGCGTGTGGGTGGCGCAGGACCGTTGGCGCCATGGATGGCGCCATCGAGCCCCCATGGACGGGTTTACGGCGTGTCCTGCGCCACCCACCCGCCCGGCCAAGCGCGGCTTCTGCTTTCGCCTTCAGCGACCAACCCACAGCCACGAGGGGCTGCGCCGTTGGCTGGAACAACCTGTTACCCGGACGGGGAATGTCACCGCCACCACCGCATGCGATGCTGACCGCCTTGATCCCTGCCAGCGAGAACGCCCGCATGACCACCATCATCGCTCCGCGCGTGCACGACATCGGCGGACTCGAAGTCCGACGCGCCGTCCCCACCCTGCAGGCACGCAGCATTGGTTCGTTCGTGTTCGTCGATCAGATGGGGCCCGCGCTCATGCACCCCGGCACCGCCATCGATGTGCGCCCGCATCCGCACATCGGCCTGGCCACCGTCACCTACCTGTGGTCGGGCGCCATCGGCCACCGCGACACGCTGGGCTCGGACCAGGTGATCCGCCCCGGTGACGTCAACTGGATGACCGCTGGCCGCGGCATCGCCCATTCCGAACGCACGCCGCAACCGGACCGCGATCACGACAACCCGATCCACGGCATGCAGACCTGGGTCGCACTGCCGAAGTCGCATGAGGAAATCGAGCCGGCGTTCTACCACCATGCCGCGGCCACCCTGCCCGAGCAGCGTCGCAATGGTGTCTGGCTGCGGGTGATCGCCGGCCGCGCCTACGGCGAGGAATCGCCGGTGAAGGTGTTCGCCGACACCCTCAACGTGGCGATCGACCTCGACCCGGATGCGGAAATCGATATCGACAATGGCCACCGCGAGCGCGCGCTGTACATCCTCGAAGGCGACGCGCAGTTGGATGGCGTTGACATCCCCGCCCAGCACCTGGTGATCCCGGAAGCCGGTGCGGTGGGCCGCCTGCGCGCGAAGACGCCAGTCAAGGCGATGCTGTTCGGTGGAGAGCCGCTGGACGGGCCGCGTCACCTGTGGTGGAACTTCGTCTCCAGCTCGAAGGAGCGCATCGAGCAGGCCAAGCACGACTGGGAAGCCGGCCGCTTCGGCACCATCCCGGGCGATGACAAGGAGTTCATTCCGCTGCCGCAGTACTGAACATCGCGTGTTGCACACACCCGTAGGTGTATCCCTGCACCCGGCGTTGACGCTATCGTCACTCGCCGGTCACTGAAATGTGACCGACCACACAGTTCGGACATCTTTCAAAGGAGTGCAACACATGAGCATGGGTAAACGCTTGTCCGCCGAATTCCTCGGCACGTTCTGGCTGGTTCTGGGTGGCTGCGGTAGTGCGGTGCTGGCCGCCAAGTTCGGTGGCGACGGCAATCCGCTGGGTATCGGTTTCCTTGGCGTGGCCCTGGCCTTCGGCCTGACCGTGGTGACCGGCGCCTATGCGTTCGGCCACATCTCCGGCGCGCACTTCAACCCCGCGGTCAGTGTCGGCCTGTGGGCCGGCGGTCGTTTCCCGACCAAGGACCTGATCCCGTACATCATCGCCCAGGTCGCTGGCGGCCTGCTGGCCGGTTTCATCCTGCTGCAGATCGCCTCGGGCGCCAGCGGCTTCGCCATCGATGGCAGCCAGGCTGGTGCGTTCGCCAGCAACGGCTACGGCGCACTGTCGCCCGGTGGTTACAGCGTGGCAGCGGCCTTCCTGTGCGAAGTGGTGCTCACCGCGGTGTTCCTGATCGTGATCATGGGCGCCACCCACGGCAAGGCACCGGCCGGGTTCGCGCCGCTGGCGATCGGCCTGTCGCTGACCCTGATCCACCTGATCAGCATCCCGGTCACCAACACCTCGGTGAACCCGGCCCGCTCCACCGCCGTGGCCTTCTTCGCCGGCAGCGGCGCGATCAGCCAGCTGTGGCTGTTCTGGGTCGCCCCACTGCTGGGCGGCGCGATCGGCGGCATCATCTACAAGTGGCTCGGCAACGACCGCTGAGTCCTGTGCGGACCATTGCGGCCGACCGTCGGCCGCAATGGTTACTCGTGTAACCGCGATTTGTGCGATCGCTCACGTTCCGTTAAGGTTGAGTTGACCGTCCGTGCACATGCCGGACGGGGCGGCATCCGGGGATGGGATGCCAAGGCCGCCGCCCCTGTGGCGGAGCCAAACGACACATCACCTTGGGGGATGCATGAAGTTCGCACCTGTAGTGTTGTCGAGCCTGCTGTTCGCTGCGGCCCACGCCGCCGCACAGGCTCCCACCGAATGCCCTTCGCTGCCGGCCAGCAGTGGCCTGCAATGGCAGCAGCTGGTGCAGACCGATTTCCTGGTCTGCCGCGCCAGCACCGGCGATGGTCGTGAAGTGCTGAGCCTGATGCTCAGCGCACGTGACCCGTCCATTCCCCTGAACCGTTCGCTGCGCCAGGAAAAGGGCAGCTTCGGTGGTGAGTCACTCTACTGGTACCAGCCGGACCTCGGTGGCCAGCAGCCTCCGGGCTATGCCGAGCGCCGCATCAGTGTGGTCAAGCTCGACAAAGGGCGTTACGCGCAGATTTCGCTGTATCCGGACAGCCCGCAGGAACTGGGCTCGCTGCAGCAGCTGGCGCAGGGCATGAGCCTGACCCCGTCGGCCGTGGCCGCCGGTCGCTGACCGTGACGGGGATGACTGCCTGGCAGCATCCCCGCCGCATCCAACGCGCTGGACATCCGCCGGGCATGGCCCGGCGTCCCCCCTCAGAACTTGCCTTCCTGGAAATCGACGAAGGCCTGCATCAGTTCCTGCCGCGTGTTCATCACGAACGGGCCGTGCCGCATCACCGGCTCGCGCAACGGACGGCCGGCCACCAGGATCAACCGCGCGCCTTCGCTGCCGGCCGAAACATGCAGCTGTTCGCCACCGCCCAGCACCGCCAGTTCCTGGCGTGCAACGTCGCGCGCGGCGTCCTGCTCACCCACGGTCATTGCACCTTCGAACACATAGGCAAACGCGTTGTGCCCTTCCGGCAGCGCGTAGGTCCAGGCCCGATCCGGTGCCAGCGTGATGTCGAGGTAGAGCGGATCAGTGGCCGGCTGCACGATCGGGCCGTGGGTACCGTCCACGCTGCCGGCGATCACCTTCACTTCCACGCCGGCTTCCGGCTTCACCACCGGAATGCGCTCCGGCGCGAATTCCTGGTACTTCGGGTCGCTCATCTTCTCCTTCGCCGGCAGGTTCACCCACAGCTGGAAACCGCGCATCTGCCCGCTTTCCTGCTCAGGCATCTCCGAATGCACCAGGCCGCGGCCGGCGGTCATCCACTGCACGCTGCCAGGGGTCAGCAGGCCTTCGTTACCGTGGTTGTCGCGGTGCCGCATGCGCCCGTCGAGCATGTAGGTGACGGTCTCGAAACCGCGGTGCGGGTGTTCCGGGAAGCCGGCGATGTAGTCCTCGGCGCGATCGGTGCCGAATTCATCGAGCAGCAGGAACGGATCCAGGTCGGGCAGCGTCGGGCCACCGATGACGCGGGTGAGGCGCACACCGGCACCGTCGGAGGTGGGCATGCCACGGATGGTACGCAGCACGCGGACCGGCTCGGGAAGGCTCATGGCGACTCCTGTTGTATGGATGCCAGTGAAGATGGACGCCACATGGCCGTACGCCAATGGATGGCACCGCAACCAATTGTTCCATCCCTGATGTTCGCTGCACGTCAGCCCCCCCTGCGTACGACCAAAGTACTAACGCCGATTCGTCCTGTGCCGATTGACCCTGCCGTGGGCAAGCGGGACTCTTTGACAGTCTTTCCGGGAGAGAGCACCTCATGAAAGGGTTTTCCAAACTGGGCTGGGCGGTACTCGCTCTGCTCGGCGCGTTCTGTCTGGGCACCGTGGCATTGCGCCGCGGCGAACACATCAATGCCCTGTGGATCGTCGTCGCCGCTGTGTCGCTGTACCTCGTCGCCTACCGCTTCTACAGCCTGTTCATCGCCAACAAGGTGATGCAGCTCGATCCGACCCGGGCCACTCCGGCGGTGATCAACAACGATGGCCTGGACTACGTCCCGACCAACAAACACGTACTGTTCGGCCATCACTTCGCCGCCATTGCCGGTGCAGGTCCGCTGGTAGGCCCGGTACTGGCCGCGCAGATGGGTTACCTGCCCGGCCTGTTGTGGCTGGTGGTCGGCGTGGTGCTGGCCGGCGCGGTACAGGACTTCATGGTCCTGTTCCTGTCCAGCCGCCGCAACGGCCGTTCGCTGGGCGACCTGGTCCGCGAGGAGATGGGCCAGGTGCCCGGCACCATCGCGTTGTTCGGTGCGTTCCTGATCATGATCATCATTCTGGCCGTGCTGGCGATGGTGGTGGTCAAGGCGCTGGCGGAAAGTCCGTGGGGCATGTTCACGGTAATCGCAACGATGCCGATCGCCATCCTGATGGGCGTGTACATGCGCTACATCCGCCCCGGCAAGATCGGCGAGATCTCGGTGGTCGGCCTGATCCTGCTGCTGGCAGCAATCTGGTTCGGCGGCAAGGTAGCAGCGGACCCGACCTGGGGCCCGGCCTTCACCTTCACCGGCACCCAGATCACCTGGATGCTGATCGGCTACGGCTTCGTCGCCTCGGTGCTGCCGGTGTGGCTGCTGCTGGCCCCGCGCGACTACCTGTCGACCTTCCTCAAGATCGGCACCATCATCGCGCTGGCCATCGGCATCCTCGTGGTGATGCCGGAATTGAAGATGCCGGCACTGACCCAGTTCGCCGCCAGCGGTGATGGCCCGGTGTGGAAGGGCGGCATGTTCCCGTTCCTGTTCATCACCATCGCCTGCGGTGCGGTCTCCGGCTTCCATGCGCTGATTTCCTCCGGCACCACACCGAAGCTGCTGGCCAATGAAGCGCACATGCGCTACATCGGCTACGGCGGCATGCTGATGGAATCGTTCGTGGCGGTGATGGCACTGGTGGCCGCATCGATCATCGATCCGGGCATCTACTTCGCCATGAACAGCCCGGCCGCCGTGATCGGTGCCGATGCGGCCTCCGCCGCGCACTACATCACCAACACCTGGGGCTTCACCATCACGCCCGAGCAGCTGACCGCGACCGCGGCGGCCATTGGTGAGCCGACCATCCTGCATCGCGCCGGTGGTGCGCCAACGCTGGCAGTCGGCATCGCGCAGATCCTGCACCAGGCGATACCGAGCAGCAGCGACGCGATGATGGCGTTCTGGTACCACTTCGCGATCCTGTTCGAAGCGCTGTTCATCCTGACCGCCGTGGATGCCGGCACCCGCGCCGGACGCTTCATGCTGCAGGACCTGCTGGGCAACTTCGTGCCGGCGCTGAAGAAAACCGAGTCGTGGACCGCCAACATCATCGGTACCGCCGGCTGCGTGGCGCTGTGGGGCTACCTGCTGTACACCGGCGTGGTCGATCCGTTCGGCGGCATCCAGACCTTGTGGCCACTGTTCGGCATCTCCAACCAGATGCTGGCCGGTATCGCGCTGATGCTGGGTACGGTGGTGCTGTTCAAGATGAAGCGTGACCGCTATGCGTGGGTCACTGCCGTACCGGCCGTGTGGCTGCTGATCTGCACCACCTACGCCGGCTTCATCAAGATCTTCGACAGCAACCCGGCACAGGGCTTCCTGGCGCAGGCACACAAGTTCCAGGCTGCCCTGGCCAGCGACACCATCACCGCGCCGGCCAAGTCGGTGGCGCAGATGAAGCAGATCGTGGTCAACGCCTACGTCAATACCGGCCTGACCGCGCTGTTCCTGCTGGTGGTCGGTGCGGTGCTGGTGTATTCGATCAAGACCATCCTGGCGGCACGCCGCAATCCGCAGCGGACTGACCGTGAAACCCCGTACGTGGCACTGAAGCCGCATGAAATGGTGGACCTGTGATGAGTACCCAACTGGTTCCCGTCGGCCAGTACCAGGCGCACCGCCGCATCTGGCGGCGCCTGGTGCAGACCGCACGACTGTGCTGTGGCATTCCTGATTACGACAACTACGTCCGGCACATGCTGGAGAAGCATCCGGACCAGCAGCCGATGGACTACAAGACGTTCTTCCGCGAACGTCAGGAAGCGCGCTACGGCGGACGCAACGGCGGACGCTGCTGTTGAGGATTGGGTGCCGGGCTTGCAGCCCGGCGCCCGCAGAGACAACGGCAACGGCCGAAGCGTCGGCTCTGGTTTTCCGTGGATTTGGCGGGGTGGTGTCGGATGGCGGGGACGCCCCGCCATCCGACACCACCCCACCGTCGACAGATTTCCGGTGACGGCAAGAAACATCCGGGGTCGGATCCGTTTCCTCTGGGAAACGGATCCGACCCCTTCTTTGTTCATGGATACCCGTGAAATGCATCCACGCATGGCGTGGATCTACCTGGTGGCAGGCAAAAAGAAAGCCGAGCGTGGGCTCGGCTCTACACGGGGAGCGCGGGTTCACGGCACTTGCCGTGAACCCGGAACATGTCCGTCAGGTCAGAACTCAGGCACCGGCCATCCACTTCAGGATCAGGCCGGTTACATAGGCCAGCCCCGTGCCTGTGGCATAGCCGACCGTACCCAGCAGCACGCCTACCGGCGCCAGTGTCGGATGGAAGGCCGCTGCGACCACCGGGGCAGATGCCGCCGCACCGATGTTGCCCTGCGAACCAATCGCGAAGAAGAACAGCGGTGCGCGCAGCAGCTTGGCCACCACCCACAGCACCAGCACATGGGTCGCCATCCAGATTGCACCAAGCAGGAACAGCCACGGCCGATCCAGCAGCGACAACAGGTTCATCTGCATGCCGATGCAGGCGATCAGGAAGTACAGGAACACCGTGCCCAGCCGCGATGCACCGGCGGCTTCCAGGCGGCGCGCGCGGGTGAAGCTGAGCGTCAGGCCCATCGCGGTGGACAGCAGGATCACCCACACGAACTGGCTGTCCAGGCTGAACTGGCTGGCCCAGCTGACGTTGGACTTGAACCAGCCCGACAGCGGCGCGGCGATCGCATGCGCAAGGCCGACGCCACCCAAAGCCACACCCACAATCACCATCAGGTCGGTCATGCTGGGAATGCGTGCGTTCTGCGCCTCGTAGGCACTGATGCGTGCCTTCATTTCGTCGATGGCACGGGTGTCGGCACCGTTGCGGGTGTCGATCTGCTGCGCGCGGTTGGCCATGAACAGCAGGATTGCCATCCACAGGCTGGCGCAGGCCACATCGACTACGGCGAACTGGCCGAAGGTGGTGGCATCGGTACCGAACACTTCGCGCATGGCGACCATGTTGGCACCGCCACCGATCCAGCTGCCGGCCAGTGCGGCCATGCCGGCCCAGGTATCACCGGCCACCGTTTCCGGATGGATCAGCTTCATCACCTGGAACGAGACGATGGCACCGAGCATGATGCCGGCGGTGCCGGCACAGAACACCAGCAGCAGCTTCGGACCCAGCTTGATGACGCCCTTCAGGTCGATCGACAACGTCAGCAGGACCAGCGCGGCAGGCAACAGCACATCACGCGCGACCGGGTTGTACAACGAAGTGTTGTGGCCATCGATGACACCGGCGGTGTTGTAGATGGCCGGAATGAAGTAACACAAGAGCAGTGCCGGCACCCAGGCGAAGATCTTCTTCAGCAAGGGCGTCGGACCACTGGCAGCCCAGAAGATCAGGGCGAGGGTGGCGGCAATCAGGCCCAGGCCAACGATGTCGTTGCTGATCAGGGCAGTAGCGGGTTCGGTCGGCATGGGATCCTCTGTCGATCGAAAGAGCGGGAAAAAAAAGCGCCGCATGAAGCGGCGCAGGATGAGATTAACATTGTCTTCACGCCGGGTCATGCTGCAGTGCCGACCACGACCACATCCCCTCAGGGAGCCCACTCATGCAGCTTGGCGCCTTTTCGGTCAGCCTCTCGGTGAAGGATCTCGCGGTTTCCCGCACCTTCTACGAAGCCCTCGGCTTTTCAGTCACCGGCGGTGACCCGGCGCAGAACTGGCTGGTGATGCGCAGCAACGGCACGGTGATCGGGCTGTTCCAGGGCATGTTCGAAGGCAATCTGCTGACCTTCAACCCCGGCTGGGACCAGCACAAGCAGGAACTGCCCCGCTTCCAGGACGTGCGTGAGCTGCAGGCCGCACTGGATGCCAAGGGCATCGAACTGGCGGTCCGCACCGATCCTGATGGCCAGGGTACGGGCTATCTGCAGCTGGCCGATCCCGACGGCAACGTGATCCTGATCGACCAGCACGTGGCGCGGCCGGCGGGCGGGGACGCGGACAGCATGCCAACCTAGATTGGCATCTACCGGGACACGGCCAGCCATTGCCTGGGTAAGCGTCGACCTTGGTCGACGGACAGCATGCCAACCCAGGTTGGCATCTACCAGGGCATCTGGATCAGGATGGGCGCGAGGCGCTGAAGTCCAGGCTCGCCCGCGTGCCACGCGGTTCGCAGGGTTGCAGTTGCAGGGTCCAGCCCAGGTGCTCGCACAGCCGCGCGATCAGGTCCAGGCCGATGCCGCCGCGGTCGGTTCGCTCGCCCCGCGCCATCCGCGCATGGATCGCCGCGATCTCTTCGGGGCTCATGCCATGACCGGGGTCCTGCAGGGTCAGCACCGCCGACGCGCTCAGCCGCAGTTCGATATGCCCACGCCCACTGTTCTCGATGGCATTGCGCAGCAGGTTGCCGATCGCCGCCTGCACCACCGCCAGCGGCGCAACAATGTCCACCGGCGCCGCCTGGATACCGATGCTCAGGTCCTTGTCGCCCAGCAGGTGTCGATGATCGTCGACGATCTCCGGCAGCAACTGGTCCAGCGCGATGCGCTCGGCACGCGAGGCCAGGCGATCCGGATCACGGGCCAGTACCAGCAGCAGCTCGATCAGCTGCTCCACGCCCTGTGCGGTGCGCAGCACGCGCTGGATCTGCTGGCGCGCACGCTCGGGCAGGCCCGGCTGCTCCAGCGCCAGCTCGGCGGCACCGGTCATCACCGCGATCGGCGTGCGCAGCTCATGGCTGGCCGTGCTGATGAACACCCGCTCGCGTTCGACGAACTGCTCGTTGCGATCCAGGTAGTCGTTCAGTGCATCGGCAATCGTGTGCAGCTCGGAGCTGCCGCGCGGATCAACATCGATGCGCTGGCCCTGCGCCCCCGGCCGCAACGTGGCAATGTGCTGGGCCAGCAGGCTCAGCGGGCGCACCATCCGTTCCATGCCGAACGAGGCCATCAGTACGGTAACGAAGATCATGATCACGCCCGCCAGCATCACCCAGCGGGTCGCGAACTGCTCCAGGTCGTGGAAGTCGGAGATGTCCAGCGCCAGCGCCACCCGTCCCATCGACTGGGTCTCGCGCACCATCACCGCCATCTCGCGGCCCTTCACCATCACCCCGTCATGCAGTCCGGGATGCAGGGTGCGCAGGCTGTCGGGCAGGTTGATCGCATCGAAGCGGTAGAGACTGAGCGTGTCCGAATCCTGCCAGCGGTAATGCGGCTCGTGTTCAACATGCTCGACGATGCTGTCCAGTTCGGAATTGAGCAGCGCGCGCCACGCCGCGTGCTCGGCATGCTCATGCACGTAGTTGCCAACGCTGAACACCGCCAGTGACAGCAGGGCCAGGTACCCCAGCAACCACCACAGCACGCGCCGGTACAGCGGGCCGGGCTTACGCACCTTCATCAGGATCCTTGCCAGCGTCGCTGCCGGCGGTCACAGCCAACCGATAACCGACCCGCGGCAGGGTATGGATCAGCTTTTCGCCAAATGGCCCATCGACGCTGCGGCGCAGTTCGTAGACGTGTGAACGCAGCAGGTCGCCATCCGGCGGTTCGTCACCCCACAGGGCAAATTCCAGCTGCTGGCGGGTGACCGCACCGGGACTGGCCCGCATCAGCACCTCCAGCAGTTTGCGGCAGGCCGGGTACAGGTGCAGCACCTGGCCCTCACGCTGGGCTTCCAGGGTCGCAAGGTCCAGCACGAGGTCGCCGACCTGCAGCCGCTTGCGCGGGTTGCGCCCCTGTGCGCGCAGCAGCAGGGCCTCCAGCCGTACCTCCAGCTCAGGCAGCGCGAATGGCTTGGTCAGGTAGTCATCGGCACCGGCACGGAAGCCGGCGATCTTGTCCGGCAGTTCGTCGCGCGCGGTCAGCATGATCACCGGCACCTCCGAAGCATGCTCGGCGCGCAGCCGGCGCAGCACCTCGGGGCCCTCCATGCGCGGCAGCATCCAGTCCAGGATCACCGCATCGTAGGGGTGGCTGCCGGCCAGGTGCAGGCCGGTGATGCCATCCGGGGCCACGTCGAGCACGTGCCCGCGCGACTCGAAATAGTCGAACAGGTTGGCCACCAGCTGGCGGTTGTCCTCGATCACCAACAGACGCATGCACGAAACATCCACGGAAGTTCGTAGCATGGTAGCGCTGCTCATGTCGGAATGCGGTCGCCCTGCCCCGTTCTGACGCTTTTTCCACCTTTGTCACCTCAAAGTGGCTGTTTTGCTCCCGGAGCCTGCCGTGCCCGTAGCCTTTCCCCGCCAATGGCGCCTGCCCCTGTTGTGGCTGCTGATCATCGCTGCGCTGGCAGCGGGTATCGGTCTTCGGCAGCCACAGCCACCGGACGAGCCGCGCTTCGTGCTGGCGGCCAGGACCATGGTCGAGAGCGGGCAATGGCTGTTGCCGCACCGTGGCGTCGAGCTGTATGCGGAAAAGCCGCCGGTATTCATGTGGCTGCAGGCGGCCGCCTATGAAATTGTCGGCAGCTGGCAGTGGTCGTTCCTGTTGCCGTCATTGCTGGGTGCCCTGCTCAGCCTGTGGCTGGTGTCGGATCTGGCACGGCGGCTGTGGACACCGCGGCATTCCGTCTATGCCCTGGCCGCGCTTTTCTGCACCCTGCAGTTCGGGTTGATGGCCAAGCGTGCGCAGATCGACATGGCGCTGGTCGGTATGACCACCGTGGCCCTGTGGGGGCTGATGCGCCATCTGTGCGAACGTCGCAACCTGCCTGCACTGTGGTTGGCGGGGTTTGCCGCCGGGCTGGGTACCGTGACCAAGGGCGTGGGCTTCCTGCCGCTGCTGATGGTGCTGCCCTGGTTCGGCTGGTGGCTGTACCAGCGCCGTCGCGGGTACACCGTGGACGGCCCGCATCCTGCCACGCTTCTGTGGCTGATTCCCGCGTTCCTGCTGGGCGTGGGAGTGTGGCTGGCGCCGCTCGGCTGGGCCCTGCTGCATTCACCCAGCGCCGAACTGCAGGCCTACGCACATGAACTGTTGTTCAAGCAGACCGGCACCCGCTACGCCAATGCGTGGCACCACCGGCAGCCGGTCTGGTACTACCTGCAGGTGATTCTGACGCTGTGGCTGCCCGGCAGCCTGCTGCTGCCGATGTTGTTCAAGCCCTGGTGGCGCCGCCTGCGTCGTGGCGACCGTCGGCAGTGGCTGTTGCTGGGCTGGGCCGTACTGGTGCTGGTGTTCTTCAGCGCCAGCCCGGGCAAGCGCGAGGTGTACCTGTTGCCGATGCTGCCGGCGCTGGCCCTGGCCGTAGCGCCGCTGCTGCCGGGCCTGCTGCGCCGCCTGTGCGTACGCCGCTACCTGTTCGGCTACAGCATGGTGCTGATGCTGGCCACCGGCGTGCTCGGCGTGATGTTGATGACCGAACATCCCTGGGCGGTGGCTCAGCTGGAACGCCGTGCAATGCCGGACACCCTGCTGCCAGTGCTCGGTGATGGCCTGCTGACCTTCGCCATCGCCCTGGCCACGCTGATCGTGTGGTTGCGGGTACGTCGTGCTGCAACGCTGGTACTGCTCACCCACGGCATGTTGTGGATGCTCTACGGCCTGGTGCTGATTCCGGCGCTGGATCCGTATGCCTCGGCTTCGGCGCTGATGCGCAGGGTCGGCGCGCGGATCGGCCCGGACGCCGAACTGGCCCTGGTCGCCTGGCGCGAACAGAACCTGTTGCAGGCCGACCGCCCAGTGCGCGAGTTCGGCTTCAAGCGGCCGTGGGCCGAACAGTGGCATGACGCCGGCCCATGGCTGGCCGAGGCACCGGGCAAGCGCTGGCTGCTGGTGCTGGACGATGCAATGAGCCCCTGCGTGGACCCGGCCAAGGTGATTGATATTGGTGTTGCCAATCGCAATCGTTGGCAATTGCTTCCAGGAACGGCATGGGATCCCGAGTGCCATGCCGAACGGACCGGGTCGACCGCCGAAGAAGACTGAACGTTGACATGTGCCGGGCAAACATTAACCCGGCACGAACGAGCGTCCGACCCTTCTCCGACATCCAGATGACGAGCATGACCGCGGATTCCCGAACCGCCCTTTCCCAGCATGCCCGTCCGTCCCATTGATTCGGTAGCACCGCTTGCGACATCGCCACTGGCGTCAAAATTTGCCGTAACTCACCTCTGGCTGCCTGTCGCAATCGGTCTGCCCGTGTTTACGCTGCTGATGGGTTTCGGCGGCGACCAGTGGGTGGCCGATCATCTGTTCCGCCTCGAAGGCGGCCATTGGGCGCTGCAGGACGCCTTTGTCACCCGCACACTGGTGCACAAAGCCGGCAAATGGCTGAGCACGGCAGCTGCCCTTGTGGCGATTCTGCTGTGCTTCCACCACTGGCGTAAGGGTCGCGATCGCACCCTGCGGTGGGCGCTGCTTTATGTCGTAATTGCCATGGCGCTGGGCACGGGTGTGATCTCCCTGCTGAAGTCGCTGGTGCCGATGGAATGCCCCTGGGACCTGCTGCGCTACGGCGGCCACCAGCCTTTCATCGGGCTGTTCACCGTGCGCCCAAGCGGCATGTCGCCCCAGGCCTGCTTCCCCGCTGGCCACGCCAGCGCCGGCTACGCCTGGCTGTGCCTGTACTTCTTCGCGCTGTTGTGGCGTCCTGCCTGGCGCTGGGCCGGGTTGTGGATCGGCCTCGGTGCTGGTCTGGTGTTCGGCATCGGCCAGCAACTGCGCGGCGCCCACTTCCTTTCCCATGACATTGCCACTGCAATGATCTGCTGGCTGCTTTCGCTGGGCCTGTACCTGATCGTCAAACGCGTCCTGATCCGCCGTCAGCTGGACCGTCCCAACCGCCAGGAGGCGAACGCATGAGTGCATCGGTCCAACGCCCCGCCCGCCTCCCTGCGTTGGCGGGTCTTCTTCGCTGGCGTCCCCAGCTGTCCACCGAAGTATTGATCACGCTGACCAGCCTGTTCTTCGCAGTAGCCGGCAACGGCCTGTTCTGGCACAGCGCGATGGCCAGCCATCCGGGCAGCCTGCGTTACGCGCTTTCGTTGCTGCTGTTGCTGCTGGGCGCGCACGGCCTGCTGCTGGGCATCCTGGTCTGGCGCTGGAACGCCAAGGTGGTGATCAGCGTGCTGCTGTTGGTGACCGCGTTCGCTGCGCATTACATGAGCCGCTACCACATCTATCTGGATGCGGACATGCTGCGCAATGTGCTGGCGACCGATCCCAAGGAAAGCCGCGAGCTGATGACGGTGTCGCTGCTGTGGCCGGTATTGCTGCTGGCAGTGCTGCCGATGGTGGTGCTGTGGCGCGTGCAGCTGCGCCGCCGCAGCTGGGGCCGCAGCCTGTTGTGGCGCATCGGCTTCATGGTGGTGGCGGCGGTGACCGCACTCGGCGGTGCGCTGATTTCGTTCCAGGATGTTTCGGCACTGATGCGCAACCAGCGCGAAGTGCGTTACCTGGCCACCCCGGCCAACGTACTGCTCGGCCTGCCGCGTGCACTGCGCGGCGACAACCCGGTGCAGCGCGCACCGAAGCTGCCGATCGGCACCGACGCCAAGGCCACCCCACGCGCAGCAGCCAGCAAGCCGCGCCTGCTGGTGATCGTCATGGGCGAGACCGTGCGTGCGCAGAACTGGGGCCTCAACGGCGGGCGCAACACCACCCCGGAACTGGCACAGGCCAGCGTGGTCAATTTCCCCGACATGCATTCGTGCGGCACCAGCACCGAAGTCTCACTGCCGTGTCTGTTCTCGCCGTGGGGCCGCCACGACTACGACGAGAAAAAGATCCGCGCACACCAGTCGCTGCTGCACGTATTGAACCGCGCCGGCATCGCCCCGTTGTGGCGTGACAACCAGTCCGGCTGCAAGGGCGTGTGCGAGGGCCTGGACTTCCAGTCGCTGTCCGACGCGACCACACCGGGCCTGTGTGCCGATGGCCGCTGCATGGACGAGATCCTGTTGCAGGATCTGGCCGCCCAGGTACGTGCGAAACCGGGCGACCGGGTGGTGGTGCTGCATCAGCTGGGCAACCATGGCCCGGCCTACTTCGAGCGCTACCCACCGGCGTTCCGACGCTTCACCCCGACCTGCGACACCCGTGACATCGGCCGCTGCTCGCGCGAAGAAATCACCAACAGCTACGACAACGCCGTGTTGTACACCGATCACTTCCTGACCAGGACCATCGGCACGTTGCAGGGCATGCAGGACTACGACTCGGCGATGATCTACCTGTCCGACCATGGCGAGTCGTTGGGCGAGAAGGGCCTGTTCCTGCACGGCGTGCCTTACGCGATCGCCCCGGCCGAACAGACCCGGGTGCCGATGACGATGTGGTTCTCGCAGGGCTTCGCCAGCAGCCGCGGATTGAACCTGCAGTGCCTGCGCACACGTTCGGCAGCGTATACCGACCACGACAACCTGTTCCCGTCGGTGCTGGGTCTGATGCAGGTGAAGACATCGCTGTACGAGCGCGACCGCGACGTGTTCGCCAACTGCGAAGGTTGAGGGTTGTTCGGCAGGGCTTGCAGCCCTGCACCTGCAGAGGCAACGTCAACCGCAACGGCCGAAGCAACAGCAGAAGCGGGTTTCCCGAGGGGTGGCGGGGTGGGTCCGGTTGCGGGGGGCGCCGTAAATACATCCATGTAGGCCCGGTCGCCGCATCCATGCGGCTCACGCCCCCGCAACCGGCCCCACCCCGCCTTCGACAGTTTGCCGCGATCTGATGGAACGACCGTGGGGTCGGATCCGTTTTCCTGAGGAAAACGGATCCGACCCCATTTTGATTTTCGATACCTGACAGATGTGTCGACCAAGGTCGACACCCACCAACGGCCGCCGCGATCTGTCAGAGGTGGGGCGGTGTGGGCTTGCAGGACCGTTGGCGCCATGGATGGCGCCATCGAGCCCCCATGGATGGGTTTACGGCGTGTCCTGCAAGCCCACGCCGCGCCGCCATCCCACGGATAGCCCGCTTCTGCTGTTGCTTCGGCCGTTGCCGTTACTTCTGCGGGTGCAGGGCGCAGCCCTGCCGAACCCTACCGACTTCCGCCACTTGCGGTGGCAACGCCTGCCCACTAGCCTTCGGCGGTCGTTCACCACCCAAGGACCGCCCGTGAAACACCGTCATCTCCTGCTGGCCTCGGCAATCGCCGCCGCCACGCTGGCCCTGGCCGCCTGCAAGAAGGAAGCTGCGCCAGGCACCGACACCGCCAGCAGCAGCGCCCCGGCCGGCGAAACCGCCGACCAGTTCGTGGCCCGCATCAATGCCGAATTCAAGGCCGCCTACCCGGAGATGACCTCGGCGCAGTGGCTGTCCTCCACCTACATCAACAGTGATTCGGAACGCATCGCGGCCAAGGCCAACGAGCGCTCACTGACCCAGCTCAACAGCTGGATCGAACAGGCCGCCAAGTTCGATGGCAAGCCGATGAGCGAGGACAGCAAGCGCGCGATCCACCTGCTGAAGCTGATGTCCTCGATGCCGGCACCCCGTGACCCGGCCAAGCTGGCAGAACTGACCCAGATCGCCACCCGCATGGAAGGCAGCTACGGTGCCGGCAAGTACTGCACCGATGCCAACGATCCGAACTCCTGCCGCCAGCTGGGCGAGCTGGAGCAGGTGCTGGCGCGCAGCCGCGATTACGACAAGCAGCTCGACGCATGGCAGGGCTGGCACAGCACCACCAAGAGCATGCGCGGCGACTACCAGAAGTTTGTCGGCCTGGTGAACGAAGGTGCCAAGGGCATGGGCTTCACCGATGCCGGCCAGATGTGGCGCAGCGGCTACGACATGCCGCCGGAGCAGATCGGCCCGGAAACCGACCGCCTGTGGGAGCAGGTCAAGCCGATGTACGAGCAGCTGCATTGCTATGCACGCGGCAAGCTGGACAAGACCTACGGCAAGGACAAGGCCGAAGTGGGCAACGGCCTGATCGCGGCGCATCTGCTGGGCAACATGTGGCAGCAGGACTGGTCGAACCTGTGGGACCAGCTGGAACCGTACCCGGGCGCCGGCAGCCTGGACATCACTGCAGCGCTGGAAAAGCAGTACCAGACCAACCTTAGCGCGGCGCTGGCCAAGGCCGGCAAGGATGCCAACGTAGCGGCGCAGTACAAGGCGCAGCGCGAGGCCGAACTGCGCACCGCCAAGCAGATGACCGAGCGCGCGCAGGACTTCTACGTGTCGCTGGGCATGCCGTCGCTGCCGCAGTCCTACTGGGAAAAAACCCAGTTCATCAAGCCCGATGACCGCGATGTGGTCTGCCACGCCAGCGCCTGGGACATGAACATGGAAGGCGACGTGCGCACCAAGATGTGCATCAAGCCGAACGAAGAGAACTTCACCACCATCTACCACGAGCTGGGCCACATCTATTACGACCTGGCCTACAACCCGCTGCCGCCGCTGTTCCAGGGCGGTGCCAACGATGGCTTCCATGAAGCAATCGGCGACACCATCGTGCTGGCGATGACGCCCAAGTACCTCAGCTCGATCGGCCTGGTCGATGCGCCGACCGAAAGCCGCGAGGCGGTCATCAACAACCAGATGCGCATGGCGCTGTCGGGTGTGTCGTTCCTGCCGTTCGGGCTGATGATCGACCGCTGGCGCTGGGGTGTGTTCGATGGCTCCATCACCGCCGACAACTACAACAAGGCGTGGTGGGACCTGAAGGCCAAGTACCAGGGCGTGGCCCCGGCCAGCACCCGCGGCGAAGAGTTCTTCGATCCGGGCGCGAAGTACCACGTACCGGGCAACACTCCGTACACCCGCTACTTCCTGGCGCGCATCCTGCAGTTCCAGTTCTACAAGGGCCTGTGCGATGCCTCCGGCTACAAGGGCCCGCTGCATGAGTGCACCTTCTACGGCAACAAGGAAGCCGGCCAGAAGTACTGGGCGATGCTGAGCAAGGGTGCCAGCCAGCCGTGGCAGGCCACGCTGAAGGAACTGACCGGCACCGACAAGCTCGATGCCGGCCCGATGATCGAGTACTTCAGCCCGGTCAACGAATGGCTGAAGCAGCAGAACGAAGGCCAGATGTGCGGCTGGCAGGCCAACGCGGCACCGGCGGCGAAATGAAAAAAGGGGCGGATCCGCGAGGATCCGCCCCTTTCTGGTAGTGCCGGCCGCTGTCCGGCAACTACGCGATGAAGACCCAACGGGCAGCCGGCCAGCGGCCGGCTCTACCGAAATGCCTGTCAGCTGTTCTTCTTCGCGGCCATCGCTGCGGCCAGTTCGGCCTTGAATTCCTCGAAGGTCTGGCCCTTTTCCTTCGCTTCGGCCTGCGCAGCATCACGCAGTGCATCCGAGTACACCAGGCGCACCGGCGTGCCGTTGCGTTCGTGCAGTTCGCCGGCCTGCATGATCAAGGCCAGCACCTGGGCAGCACTCTCGCTCTGGCCGGCGATGCGGCCATCCATGCCCAGCACCCATTCGCCATCGCGCCGGACGATACCGGCCAGCAGCGTACGCTGCGGGTCGCGCAGTTCGGCATGCGGCTCCACCGGCGAGGCCTGCGCGGCTGCCTTGTTGGCGGCCTGCTTTTCCTGGCGACGGCGCTGGTCGCGGCGGATCTTGGAGCTGGTGGACATGATGCGGTACCGCTGCGAGGGGGGCGCAAGGATAACGCACCCCGCCCGCAGCACCGCTTCACGCCAACGCTCAGTCCAGCACTTTGCCGTGCCGCCAGTAGCCCATGAAGGTGATGGCGCGGCGGTCCAGCCCGCAGTCACGCACCAGATGGCGGCGGATCGCCATGACCGCACCCGCCTCGCCGGCCACCCAGGCATACAGCGGTCCGGCCACGCTGGCATCGGCCTGCTCCCACAGGATCTGCGCGTCGACATCGATCTCTTCCAGCGCATCGCCGGCAGCCACGCTCGAGGTCGCTGCCAGCCGTTCCTGGACCGCCTGCAGCAGCGGCTGGCCATAGGCGGCCTGCCCACGCGGCAACCACACCAGCTCGGCGGTGCCCGGCGCTTTCAACGGCACCGCGTCGCCGGCCTGGGCCACTTCCAGCAATGCCAGCGTGCGCGGCGGATCAGGCATGGCCGCCAGTTCCTCCAGGATGCCCGCCACCGCAGGCAACGCCGTCTCATCGGCCACCAGCAGTACCTGGCCGACACCGGCCGGCGGCTTCCATTCCCAACCTTCGCTGCTGTCGGCACAGTCGGCATCGGGGGCCAGCAGCACGACACGGTCACCCGGCCGCGCATGCATGGCCCAGCGCGAAGCGGGCCCGGTCACGCCGTGGATGACGAAATCAACGTCGACCTCGCCCTGCTCGGCACGCAGCTGGCGGATGGTGTAGGTGCGCATCGGCGGCCGCAGCTCATCAGGCAGGGCCCGGTAGCGCGGATACCAGTCCTCGCCGCTGGGCACCTGTGGCACCTCCTGGCCGGGCAAGGGGAAGAACACCTTGATCCGCTGGTCCGGGCCTTCGGTCTTCATCCGCGCCACGTCGGCACCGGTGAACACCATGCGGTCCAGGGAAGGGGAAAGAACGCGGCGCTCCTTCAGCGCCACCTCGAACAGGCGGTAGGTCTGCTGCGCAGCCATGGGGGTACCTCATGCGACGACATCGGATTGGCTGGCTGTCGTGCATCCACGCACCGGCTGGCTGGAATGCTCAGCCTAGTCCGGTTGTCCGCGGCTGCAAGGATGTGCCGGCATCCCCACCAACCCTACCCCTGCACGCTGCTCAATGGCCCGTGCAGGCTGCCTGCGCCGCGCGCTCGCGCTGGTGTTCCCAGTACCAGAACACAAAGCCGGCGCCGAAGAACGCGGCCTGGCCCAGTGCCAGGTGCAGCGGGCTGGCGCTGAGCAGCGGCGACACCACGCCGGCCACCACGGTACTGATCATCAGCTGCACGAACGCCTGCAGCGACGAGGCCAGGCCGCGCTGGTGCGGGTACATGTCCAGCACCGCCAGCGCCAGGATCGGGAAGATCAGCGCCATGCCCATGCCGCCCAGGAAGATCGGCATCACCGCCCACGGCAGTGCGAACTGTGGTGCCAGGCCGACGTAGCCGATGTTCAGCAGCACCGACAGCGCACACAAGCTGAAACCGATGGAGACCTGTCGCGTGTGGCTGCTGTGCCCGGCCATGCGCCCGGACAGGAACGAGCCGGTGGTCATGCCGCCGATGGTGGGAATGAACAGCCAGGCGAAGCCGCCCTCGCCCAGGTGCAGGTGCTGCATCACGAACACAGGCGCCGAGGAGATGTACAGGAACACGCCACCGAAGCCGATGCTGCCGGCCAGCGCCAGGCGCAGGAAACGCGGATTGAAGCCGATGCGCACGTAGTCGCGCAGCAGCACGCGCGGTGACAACGGCACGCGCGCCTCGACCGGATGGGTTTCCGGCAGGTAGCGTGCAGTGGCCGCCAGCAGCACCAGCGCGAACACCACCAGGAACCAGAAGATCAACGGCCAGCCAGCGCCGCTGAGCAGGATCCAGCCACCGATGATCGGGGCGATCGCCGGGGCGATGCCGAACAGCATCGACACCTGGCTCATCAGCCGCTGTGCGTCATGGCCGTGGTACAGGTCGCGGATCACCGCGCGGCCGACGATCATGCCCACGCCGGCGGACAGGCCCTGCAGTGCGCGGAACGCCAGCAGCGTGGTCAGGTCGGTAGACAATGCACAGCCAACTGAGGCGCCGACGAATATCACCAGACCGCCGAGGATCACCCGCTTGCGGCCCCAGGCGTCGGACAGCGGTCCATGGGCCAGGCTCATCAGGCCGTAGAACAGCAGGTACACGCTGATGGTCTGCTGCACCGCCACTTCGTCCACCGCCAGGCGCTGGGCCAGCTGCGGGAACGCCGGGAAGATGGTGTCGATCGAGAACGGACCGAACATGGCCAGGCCAGCAAGCAGCAGGGCCATGCGGCGGGTGGAAGGAGCAACAGCGGCGGTCATGGAGAGGCGTCCGGCAGGGCCATGCGCGGCACGCACGGCGGGCGCCAGTCCCCTGAAACAGGGACAGCGCCAGATGAATTCGGGTATCCGCCCATCATAGGTGGGGATTGCGCCCCGCGCCATGCACGGATGCACAAAACGCACGGCCGGGCCATCGGCCATTCAGGCGCAGCGGCGCCTCCCGGGAGCGGCCGGCCGGCGCGCAACGGGCTATAATCGGCGGGTAACACGGTGGGAGAAGCGGAACACCGCTGCCGAAGGCGCAACGCCCGTAATCGCTCAGGCCCGATACCACCCGTAACAGAACTCTGGAGAGACCGGTTCAATCCGGCGCCGAAGGGGCAAGAAGCAGCGGTCCGCCGCGCTTTCAAACTCTCAGGCAAAAGGACAGAGGGGCGCCCCGCAGACCGCCGACCGGCGGCTTGTGCCCGTGCGTGTGCCCTTTCCTGACGGATCCTTCGCCATGTCCCAGAACACCCCTTCCCTGCGTGAGCTCGAGCATCATTCGGCCTTCGTCGAGCGCCACATCGGCCCCAACGATGCCGAGATCGCGCAGATGCTCGGCGTCATCGGCCACGCCTCGCTGGATGCGATGACCGATGCCATTGTGCCGGCCAAGATCAAGTCGCCGGCACCGCTGGCGCTGCCGGAGTCGATCACCGAAGTGCAGGCGCTGGCGAAGATCCGCGCGATCGCCGACAAGAACACCGTACTGCGCAGCTTCATCGGCCAGGGCTACTACGGCACCCACACGCCGAACGTGATCCTGCGCAACATCCTGGAAAACCCGGCCTGGTACACCGCCTACACCCCGTACCAGGCGGAAATCTCGCAGGGCCGCATGGAAGCGCTGATCAACTTCCAGACCCTGTGCGCCGACCTGACCGGCATGGAAATCGCCAACGCCTCGCTGCTGGACGAAGCGACCGCCGCCGCCGAAGCGATGACCCTGGCCAAGCGTTCGGCCAAGTCGAAGTCGGACACCTTCTTCGTGCACGACGCCGTACACCCGCAGACGCTGGAACTGCTGCGCACCCGCGCCGAACCGATGGGCATCGTGCTGCGCGTGGGCACGCCGGCCGAAGCGCTGGAAGCGGACGGCTTCGGCCTGCTGCTGCAGTACCCGGATACCTTCGGCCAGGTGGGCGATTACAAGGCACTGGTCGATGCCGTGCACGCACGCGGCGGCCTGGTGGCGGTTGCCACCGACCTGCTGGCGCTGACCCTGCTGGCCGCCCCCGGCGAATGGGGCGCGGACATCGTGGTCGGCAACAGCCAGCGTTTCGGCGTGCCGTTCGGCTTCGGTGGCCCGCATGCTGCGTTCATGGCCTGCCGTGACGCCTACAAGCGTTCGATGCCGGGCCGCCTGATCGGCGTCTCGATCGACGCGCAGGGCAACCCGGCCTACCGCCTGACCCTGCAGACCCGCGAGCAGCACATCCGTCGCGAGAAGGCCACGTCCAACATCTGCACCGCGCAGGTGCTGCTGGCGGTGATGGCCTCGATGTATGCCGTCTACCACGGCCCGGAAGGCCTGACCCGCATCGCGCGCCGCACCCACCGCCTGGCTTCGATCCTGGCTGCGGCACTGCGCAAGGCCGGCGTGCAGGTCGGTGGTGACTTCTTCGACACCCTGCATGTCACCGGCGTGCACGCCGATGAGATCCACGCCAAGGCCCGTGCCGCCGGTTACAACCTGCGTGCGATCGACAGCGACTCGGTCGGCATCAGCCTGGACGAAACCACCACCCGCGCCGACATCGTGGCCGTGGCTGCCGTGTTCGGTGCTTCGCTGGACGTGGACGCACTGGATGCCAGCACCGCCGACGCCCTGCCGGCCGGCCTGCTGCGCCAGTCTGAATTCCTGACCCACCCGGTATTCAACACCCACCACAGCGAGCACGAGCTGCTGCGCTACCTGCGCTCGCTGGCCGACAAGGACCTGGCGATGGACCGCACGATGATCCCGCTGGGCTCGTGCACCATGAAGCTCAACGCCACCGCCGAGATGATTCCGGTGACCTGGCCGGAGTTCTCGCAGATCCATCCGCTGGTGCCGGCCGACCAGGCGCTGGGCTACAAGGAACTGATCGACTCGCTGGAAGCGATGCTGGTCGAATGCACCGGCTACGACGCAGTGAGCCTGCAGCCGAACTCCGGCGCGCAGGGCGAGTATGCCGGCCTGCTGGCGATCCGTGCCTACCACCGTTCGCGCGGCGAAGACCATCGTGACATCTGCCTTATCCCGGACTCGGCGCACGGCACCAACCCGGCCTCGGCGCAGATGTGCGGCATGAAGGTGGTGGTGACCAAGACCGACGCCAACGGTAACGTCGACGTCGAGGACATCCGCCTCAACGCCGAGAAGTACAGCGACCGCCTGGCCGCGATCATGATGACCTACCCGTCCACGCACGGCGTGTTCGAGGAAGAGGTGGTGGAGATCTGCGAGATCATCCACAAGCACGGCGGCCAGGTGTACACCGACGGTGCCAACATGAACGCTCTGGTCGGCGTGGCCAAGCCGGGCAAGTGGGGTTCGGACGTTTCCCACCTGAACCTGCACAAGACCTTCTGCATCCCGCACGGCGGCGGCGGCCCGGGCGTTGGCCCGTGCGCGGTCAAGGAGCACCTGGCGCCGTTCCTGCCGGGAAAGCTGGGGGACCACGGCCCGGTCGGCATGGTCAGCGCGGCCAGCTTCGGCAGCGCCTCGATCCTGCCGATCAGCTGGATGTACATCGCGATGATGGGTACCGAAGGCCTGCGCAAGGCCACCCAGGTCGCCCAGCTCAACGCCAACTACATCGCCAAGCGCCTGGCTCCGCACTTCAAGACCCTGTACACCGGCCGCAACGGCCTGGTGGCACACGAGTGCATCCTGGACGTGCGCCCGCTGGAGAAGACCAGCGGCATCGGTGCCGAAGACGTGGCCAAGCGCCTGATCGACTTCGGCTTCCATGCCCCGACGCTGAGCTTCCCGGTGGCCGGCACGCTGATGGTCGAGCCGACCGAGAGCGAATCGCTGCATGAGCTGGATCGCTTCATCGACGCGATGATCCAGATCCGCGAAGAGATCACCGCGATCGAAGACGGCCGCCTGGACCGCGAGGACAACCCGCTGAAGAACGCGCCGCATACCGCGACCGCGGTGACCGCCAGCGAGTGGACCCACGCCTACCCGCGTGAACTGGCTGCGTTCCCGCTGCCGAGCCTGAAGCTGCAGAAGTACTGGCCGCCGGTGGCTCGCGTCGACAACGTGTACGGCGACAAGAACGTGATGTGCGCCTGTATCCCGGTCGATGCCTACAAGGATGATGAAGTCGAGGCTTGATTCCTCGCTGCATCGGTAAAGAAAACGGCCCGCGCAAGCGGGCCGTTTTCATAAGGGCGTATGGACCAAGGCCCACACCCACAAACATCCGGTCACGGGTCCGGCATCTGCCCCAGGCTCAACTGCCACGACACGCCGAAGCGATCCTGCACCCAGCCATAGCGGTTGCTGAAGTCATAGTCGCCCACCGGCATCAGCCAGTGGCCACCCTCGCCCAGCACCCGCGCGGCACGTTCGAACTGTTCGGCGCCGGAGCACTCCACGAACAGCGAGATCGACGGCGAGAAGGTGAAATCGTGCACGTCCAGACTGTCAAAGCACAGGTAATGGGTGCCGCCGAGCAGGAAGATGGCCTGGCGCACCTGCCCCGGCACGCCCGCTCCCGGGCCTTCCGGGTGGCGCTGCAGGGCCAGCAGGCGGAAATCGGCGAAGGCTTCGGCGTACAGGGCCAGGGCGGCCTCAGCCTGGCCGGTGAACATCAGGAAGGGGCGACTGCGCAGCATGCGGTACTCCTGGTCGACGGGCCGCTGGCGGCCCACGCGATCAGGATGGCACGGCGGATGTGCAGCCCCCGTGGTAGTGCCGGCCGCTGGCAGGCAGCTTCAGTCACGCCTCGCGCATGCGCCGTGCGATGGCACTGCCGGCGGCGATCGTGGCGGTCAGCGCCACCATCGACAGGAACTGCAGCCGGGTATGCGACTCGCTCAGCAGCAGGCCGAAGATCAGTGCCAGAATGCCCAGCGCACAGACGGTCAGCCATGGGAAACCGGCCATGCGGAACGGCAGGCGGGTGCCGAGGCGGTCGGCGCGGCGGCGCAGCACCAACTGCGAGACCAGCGACAGCGTCCACACCAGCAGGCAGGTGGAACCGACGATGTTCAGCAGCACCGGCAGTACGCGGTCCGGGAACAGCAGCTCCATCACCGTGGCGGCAAAGCCGAACAGCACGCTGGCCAGCACGGCGATCACCGGCACCTGGCGCGGGTCGGTCCAGCCGAGCACGGCCGGCGCTTCACGACGCTGCGCCAGCGAATACATCATGCGCGAGGCGCCGTAGAGGTTGGCATTGAGCGCCGACAGCAGCGCGATCACGGCGATCAGGGTGATGGCCGTACCTGCGCCCGGGATGCGGGCGATATCCAGCACCGCAGCGAACGGCGACTTCAGCGCCTCGCTGGTCCACGGCACCACGGCGATGATCACGCTCAGGGAACCGATGTAGAACACCAGGATGCGCCAGGCCACGGTGCGGATGGCACGGGCGATGCTGCGCTCGGGATCTTCGGTTTCGGCTGCGGCGACCGCCACGATCTCGGTGCCGCCAAAGGCAAAAACGACAACCAGCAGTGCCGCGCCAATACCGGCCAGCCCC
The DNA here is from genome assembly GCF_004920835.1 of Stenotrophomonas maltophilia. Taxonomy (GTDB): domain Bacteria; phylum Pseudomonadota; class Gammaproteobacteria; order Xanthomonadales; family Xanthomonadaceae; genus Stenotrophomonas; species Stenotrophomonas maltophilia_AQ. Next base: position 78,558 of record NZ_QFHO01000007.1, on the reverse strand, counting down.
TTCGGCGCGAAGCCGCCATGCTCGGTGAAGTTGCTCAGGCCCGGCGAGGTCGCCTGCGGCAGCCAGCCCATCAGCAGCGCCACGCCGATGGCGATGAAGGCCAGGATCGCCGCCACCTTGAGGATGGCGAACCAGAATTCGAACTCGCCGAAGTTCTTCACTCCGAGCAGGTTGATCGCGGTGAAGAACAGCATGAAGGCCAGCGCGGCCATCGGCACCGGTATCACCGGCCAGACCGAGGCCAGCAGCCCGGCTGCGCCGACGGCCTCGGCGGCGATCACGATCACCAGCTGCACCCACCACAGCCAGCCCACGGTGGCGCCAGCGGTAGCGCCCATGGCGTCGGCCGCATATACCGAGAACGCACCGCTGGTCGGTTTGGCCGCCGCCATCTCGCCCAGCGCGTTCATCACGATGATCACCAGCGCGCCAGCCACCAGATACGACACCAGCACCGCCGGACCGGCCGCCTGCACACCCACGCCCGAGCCGAGGAACAGGCCGGCGCCGATGGCGCTGCCCAGCCCCATCATGATCAGCTGGCGGGGCTTGAGCGAGTGCCCGAGGCGGGACGGCGAAGCGGTCGGAATCGAGTTGGGCATCGGCAGGGCTGGCGGCGGCTACAGGGGCGACACCTTACCCTGTCCCATGCCCACGGGGATAGGCACAGCGCAGCAGGCGGCTCAGGCCAGCGCTGGCTCGCCGACGTTCCCACCAATACGGGCCCGGTAGGCTCGCGGCGAGAAGCCGGTTTCAGCCTTGAACTTGCGGGTAAAGGCGCTCTGGTCGCTGAAACCGCAGGCCTGGCCGATGCAGGCGATGCTGTCGTCGCCATGCAGCAGGTGCATGGCCATCTGGATCCGCAGCCGGGTCAACACCTGCTGCGGGGTCATCTGGAACACTTTGCGGAAACTGCGCTCCAGCTTGGACAGCGAGAAGCCGGTGATGTCCAGCAGGGTCTGCATGCGCACGTTCTCGGCGTAGTGCGCATTGAGGTGGGCCAGCGCCAGCCGCAGCTGCTCGTACTGGGCGCCCAGGCTGTCCTTCTGGCCAAGGTCCCGGGAAATGCCGATCAGGCCCTCGATCGCCCCGTCGACCACCAGCGGGCGCTTGCAGGTCAGGCACCAGCCTGGTTCGCGGTTGGCGAACAGGTGCAGCTCCATAAGGTTCTCGATCACCTCGCCGGACAGCACACGGGCGTCCTGGTCGACGTAATCCGCACTGAGGCCGGTCGGGTAGATCTCGGCCGCGGTACGGCCGATCACGTCCTTGCGCGCGCGCAGGCCCAGCCGCCGCAGCATGGTCTGGTTGACGTAGGTGTAGCGGCCCTGGCGGTCCTTCATGAAGAACAGCACGTCCGGAATGGCGTCGAACAGGGCTTCGATGTCGGCGGGTTCGACTCGCATGCGGCAAGCATACCCGAGCCGCCGATTTCCCTGCGCGTTCACCCCCAGGGGACTGTGGATTAACGCCACCCGCGCCAGTGTCCGGAGTCTGCCCCTACCCGCTCCAGGAGAACCTCCATGGCCGCCAGCAAGCCGACCGGCAAGCGCGCTCCCGCCACTCCCTCCGCCGACCGTGACAGCCGCGGCCAGGGCGATGAACTGCATCAGCTGGCAGGAGGCGCCCATCCGGTACTGACCAGCAACCAGGGCATCCCGGTCGCCGACAACCAGAATTCCCTGCGCCAGGGGCCGCGTGGGCCGACCTTGCTGGAAGACTTCCTGCTGCGCGAGAAGATCACCCACTTCGACCACGAACGCATTCCCGAGCGCATCGTCCACGCGCGCGGTTCGGCTGCCCACGGCTTCTTCGAACTGACCCGCTCGCTGGGCAAGGTGACCCGGGCGAAGATCCTCACCGAGGTCGGGGTGAAGACGCCGGTGTTCACCCGCTTCTCCACGGTTGCCGGCGGCGCCGGCTCGGTCGACACCCCGCGCGACGTGCGCGGCTTCGCGGTGAAGTTCTACACCAGGGAAGGCAACTGGGACCTGGTCGGCAACAACATTCCGGTGTTCTTCATCCAGGACGCGATCAAGTTCCCCGACCTGATCCATGCGGTGAAGATGGAACCGGACCGCGCCTTCCCGCAGGCAGCCAGCGCACACGACACGTTCTGGGATTTCGTCTCGCTGATGCCCGAATCGATGCACATGATCATGTGGGCGATGAGCGACCGGACGATTCCGCGCTCGCTGCGCACCATCGAAGGCTTCGGCATCCACAGCTTCCGCCTGCTGGATGAGGAAGGGAACTCCACCTTCGTCAAGTTCCACTGGCGGCCGAAGCTGGGGCTGCAGTCCACCGTCTGGGACGAGGCGCTGAAGCTGCAGGCCGCCGACAACGATTTCCACCGCCGCGACCTGTTCGAGGCGATCCAGCGCGGCGACTTCCCCGAGTGGGAGCTGGCCGTGCAGCTGTTTACCGAAGAACAGGCCGATGGCTTCCCGTTCGACCACCTGGACCCGACCAAGATCATCCCCGAGTCGCTGGTGCCGCTGCAGGTGATCGGACGCATGGTGCTGGACCGCTGGCCGGACAATTTCTTCGCCGAGACCGAGCAGGTCGCCTTCTGCCCGGCCAACGTGCCGCCGGGCATCGATTTCAGCAATGACCCGCTTCTGCAGGGGCGGCTGTTCTCCTATCTGGATACCCAGCTGATCCGCCTGGGCGGACCGAACTTCAACCAGATTCCGATCAACGCACCGAAGTGCCCGTTCGCCAACCACCAGCGCGATGGCCACATGCAGATGCAGGTGCCGAAGGGGCGCGTGGCCTACGACCCCAGCTCGCTGCAGGAAGACAGCCCGCGCGAGACGCCCACCGGTTTCCGCAGCCACGCCAGCGCCGATGATGGGCGCAAGGGCCGCACCCGCGCGGAGAGCTTTGCCGACCACTACAGCCAGGCGCGGATGTTCTTCCGCAGCCTGGAAACACCGGAACAGGCGCACCTGGCCTCGGCGCTGGTATTCGAGCTGTCGAAGGTGGAAACCGAGAAGGTGCGCGTGCGCACCGTCAGCCATCTGCGCAACATCGACGAAGGCCTGGCCAAGCGCGTGGCCGACGGGCTGGCACTGGGCACCCTGCCCGCCCCGGCACCGACGGCAACCCCTGCACAGGACCTGCCCGCCGCACCCGAGGTGCGCGTGATCGGCCGCAACAAGCCCCTGCTGCAGGGGCGCTGCATCGGCATCCTGTTCGACGAGGGCTCCGATGCACGGGTGATCGCCACTCTGCGCAAGTCCGCCGAAAAGGCCGGCGCCAGCGTCAAGCTGGTCGCGCCGAAAATTGGCGGTGCCACGCTCAGCGACGGCAAAACGCAGGCCGCCGATGGACAGCTGGCCGGTACCCCGTCGGTGGTGTTCGACGCAGTGGCGGTCGTGCTGAGTGCCGACGCCGGCAAGGCCTTGGCCAAGGAAGCGGCAGCCGTGGGCTTTGTCAGCGATGCCTGGGCGCACCTGAAAGCCATCGCCAGTGACGAAGGCGCACAGGCCCTGTTGAAGGCAGCGCGCGTCGGCAACGATGCCGGCACCGTGGAGGCCGAAGACAGCAAGGCCTTCCTCGCCGCTGCCGCCACCCGCCAGTGGGCCCGCGAGCCGAAGCTGCGCCTGCTGGCCTGACCATCCGACAGGAGAATCCCCATGCCCCGTGGTGACAAATCCGCCTATACCGACAAACAGAAGCGCCAGGCCGAGCATATCGAAGAGAGCGAGCGCGAACGTGGTGCCAGCGAAGGCACCGCCGAGCGCATCGCCTGGGCCACCGTGAACAAGCAGGATGGTGGTGGCAAGCGCAGCGGCAGCGCGCGCAAGGCGGCGGAAAAGGCGCCAGCGAAGAAGGCCGCTGTGAAGAAGACTACTACGAAGAAGTCGACTGCCAAGAAACCGGCTGAGAAAAAGTCGTCCGTGAAAAAGTCGCCTGCGAAGAAGTCTGCTGCGAAAAGGACGGTTGCAAAGAGGGCGCCTGCATCCAGCACGGCGAAGAAAGCCGCTCCCAAAAAGGCGCCCGTCAAGAAGGCTACCGCCGCAACCCGCAGCGCCGCCGCCAAGAAGGCGGCGGCTACCCGTACCCGAAAGACAGCGGCACGCAAGACCGCAGCGAAAAAGGCTGCCCGAACGCGGAGCAGAAATTGATCGTCCCCGAAAACGGGGAGCAGCCCGCGCCCGCATCACAGGCGCTGGATCTGTGGCGCAGCGCCTACTTTCGCTGGATCGGTCCCAAGCGACCCACGCACCCTACCTCAGCGGGACGGCCCCACCGTCACTGCGGCTGAGGGCACCGGCACGGCAGCCGCCTGCAGCGTGCGCAACGCCGCGATCGGAATGGTCTCGGCACGCCGCTGCTGCGGCCACCAGACGAACAGGAACGCGCTGCTGGAACCGAGCAGGCGCGCAGTGCCCGGCAATGGCGCGCGGTCGCCGTTCAACTGCAGGCGGATCACTTCGCCGCTGCCGGCGTTGTGGATCTGCTCCCCGCGCACCGTCACGTAGTTCGCCGCGCCCAGCGCCATGAAGGCGGCCACGGCCAGGGTCATCGCGATCAGCGGGCGCAGGCCTACGCCCTCTCATATGGAGGAGTGAAGACCGAGCGGCAACGGCCGTACGGCATCGGTGATAGCGCGACTCACCTGCTCTGCCATCCAGAGACACTCGTAGCTCAGGCACACCGATGAAGGCAGTGCACGTCGCGCAGTTTGTCGTAAACGGCTATATCCCGTGCAGAGCAATCCGGAAGTCATCTGGCACTGCTGATCGCCGCCAGGGCATCCTCGCTGGGCTCCCTCAAGGACAGATCATCGACATCCACCACCCTGTAGCTTCGCTCGGTGGTAGCGGCTACGCTGATTGACCCACTGACAGGGATAGTTGAGATGAAGAATGTGAACCGAGTTCTGGCGACCAGCGCGCTGATGCTCGTACTGGCGGCATGCAGCAGTTCCCAGACCGCCAACAAGGGCAATTTCGGCAAGGCTATTCAGAAATATCTTGATACCAAGAACGGGCTCTGCGCTGCTTTGCCCGCGCGGGAACTCCCCTTCAAACTGGCCAACGATGGCAGCTTGGGAGAGCGCGCGCGCCTGCAGGCCAACGCCTTGGTCGAGGCCGGGTTGCTGAGCCGCCAAGCATCTGAAATGAAGTCGATGTTTGGCACATCGACCGTACCGGCTGGCGAGTACGCGCTTACATCCAAAGGAAAGAAGTTCCTCGTAGAAGGCGGGGCAGAAACAATTGCAGGTCAAGCAGCGTTCTGCACCGGCAAGTTCAGGGTGACAGAGGTGGACACCTTTACCGAGCCCAGCGAGATGATGGGCGTGAAATTGTCTCAGGTGAACTTCCGCTACAAGGTCGAAGATGCGGACAGTTGGGCCAGATCGAAAGAGGTCCAGGCCAGCTACCGTAACCTCGCGGATCAAGCTAAGGACGAAATCGATGGCAAAGCGACGCTCGTGCTGACCAACGACGGCTGGATGCACGAGCGCTTGTTCAAGCGCTGAGGTCTTCTCGGTCGGCACGGCACTTTGCCGTGCCGACGCGGTGACGATCAGGCCGCGCGCGCCACCACGGCGCGGGCTGCACCGTCCTGCTCGATCTGGAATACCGACACCGACGTGGTCAGCGCATGCGCCTGCTCTTCCAGCGCGCGGCTGGCAGCGGTCGCCTCTTCCACCAGCGCGGCGTTCTGCTGGGTTACCTGGTCCATCTGCACCACCACCTGGTTGACCTGCTCGATGCCAGCCGCCTGTTCCTTGCTGGCGGCGGCGATGTCGCTCATCAGCTGGGTGGTACGCGAGCTCGCCTGGGCCACGCGGGCAATGGCGGCTTCCGATTCCACGGTCACGGCCAGGCCACTCTGCACCTTGGCAGCGGCGTCCTCGATCAACTCCTTGATCTCCTTGGCAGCGACACCGGCACGCTGTGCCAGCGTACGCACTTCGCTGGCCACCACCGCAAAGCCGCGGCCCTGTTCACCGGCACGCGCCGCTTCCACTGCAGCGTTCAGCGCCAGGATGTTGGTCTGGAAGGCGATGCCATCGATCACCGTGGAGATTTCCGAAATGCGCGCCGAAGACTGGTCGATCTCGCCCATCACCGTGGCCATCTGCGCCATGGCCTGCTCGGTCTCGCGCACGGCAACGCCGGCCGCGTGCGCTTCGCTGTCGGCCTGGCGTGCCAGCTCGGCGTTCTGGCGCACGGTCGAAGTCAGCTCTTCCATCGAGGCGGCGGCCTCTTCCAGATTCGCCGCCTGTTGTTCGGTACGGCGCGACAGGTCATTGTTGCCGGCGGCGAGTTCCTGTGCCGCGTTGTTGATGCTGTCGGCGGCCACCTGGATGCCACGCACGATTCCGGTCAGCTGCGTGGTGGTGGCATTGGCATCGTCACGCATGCGCGCGAACACGCCCTCGTACTCGCCCTCCATGCGCGCGGTGAGGTTGCCATGCGAGATGGCGCGCAGCACGTCGGAGACATCGGCGATGCTGGCCTGCGAACTGGCCATCATGCCGTTGAGGTGGTTCACCATCGCCTGGAACTGGTACTGGAATGCCGCGGCGTCGCCACGCACGCTGAAATCGCCAGCGCGCGCGGCACGGGCCAGTTCATCGATCTGCGCGTTGATCGCCATCAGGCTCTGCTTCACCGCCGCCAGGGTACGGGTCAGCGTGCCCTTCTCACCTGGGTACTCGGGCAGATCGCGACTGAGGTCGCCGATGGCATAGCGCTGCATCACCTCGGCCATCAGCAGCTGCACCTGCACGTGCGATTCGACCAGGTGGTTGGTGGCCTGCACCATGCGGCCGAAGTCGCCGGGGAACGCACTGGCGTCCATCCGGTAACGGATCGCGCCGGCTTCATGCTGCTCGGCCATCTGCAGCTGCGCGCCGATGGCGGCCTGCACGCTCTGGCGAACGCTGGCCATGGCCTCGCCGAGCTGGGTCAGCTCGTCACGGCCACCCAGGCGGAATTCCTGGTCCAGCTGTCCCTTGGACAGACGCTCAGCCAGGTTCACCGCGCGGGCCAGCGGACCGGTCAAGCTGCGGCCGATCATCATCGAGGCACCGATGCCGACCAACAGCGCGACGCCGCCCAGCACCAGCAGCTGCAGCAGGCTGCGCTCGCCCAGGCGGATCGCCTCGGCGGCGGCATCACGGCTTTCCTTCTCTTCGAAGGCCACGCCATCGGCCAGTGCCTTGTTCCAGCCATTGGCCGCTTCTTGGACCGGGCCCAGGGTCAGCGCTACGGCGCCGGGGAAATCGCCCTGTTCCATCAGTTCGCTGGTCTGCTTGTTGAGCGGACGGGCGATCGCGCGCTTGGCGGCGATGGTCTCGCCGATCACCTTGCCTTCGGCATCGCCGGGCAGGGCCTGGTAGGCCGTCCAACTGGCCTCGTAGCGCTTGACCAGAGCGGCGATGCGCTGCTCGTCGTTGGCACGGTCTTCGCCCTGGCGGATCAGCATCTCGCGGCGCACGACCATCATCTGGTTGTTGGCATCAAGCATCTCCGACAGCAGCCGCACCTTGGCTACGCCGACCTCGACCACCTGCTCCATCGCGCGCTTCTGCACCATGGTGGCGGTGGCACCGGTAGCGACCACGGCGGCAACCAGCAGCAACAACAGGCCAAAGCCAAGCCCAAGACGCCAGGCGACCCTGACGTTCCTCAAGTAGTTCATGGGGTGAATCCAAAACGGGGGGATGCGCCCATATCGGCCCGCCAGCCGGGAATCTTGATCGCCTCCCGCTCTACTGCGTCGGAAGCCGTTCACCTTGGTGAGACCCGGCCTCCCGCTTCTGCCGCGGGAGGATGGCCCGGCGGCCCGGCCCCACTGCTCATGCTGGCATCAGTTTTCTTTCACGGCGGCTGCGCAGCGTCTACGGGCAGGGTGGAGGCGTGTTCTGCCTGGAGATGCCCATGCCCGTATGCCGCCCCGCTCTGCTCGCCCTGTCGCTGCTGATGTCGCCCGCCTTTGCGCAGACGCCCCCGCCCGCCGGCCTGCCAGCACCCATCGCCGAGAAGGCCGGCCCTGACACGGCGGCGCACTCGCCCCTGCACGCCCAGGTACTTCTGGACCGCGCCAATTTCTCTCCGGGCGAAATCGATGGCGAAGTGGGCAGCAATCAACGCCGCGCGGTGTCCGGCTTCCAGGCAGCGCACGGGCTGACGGTCAACGGCGAACTGGACGACGCCACCTGGAAGGCCCTGCAGGCCGACTCGGTCGGCCCCCTTGCCAGCTACACGCTGACCGCAGAGGACGTGGCCGGTCCGTTCGTTGCGGTTCCCAAAAAGCCCGCCGACCAGGCCAAGCTGAAGGCACTGGGCTTCAGCAGCGTGGAGGAATCGCTGGGCGAGCGCTTCCATGCCGCACCGGAGCTGCTGAAGGCGCTCAATCCCGGTGTGGATCTGAGCAAAGCCGGCAGCCGCATCCAGGTGCCCAACATTGCGCCCGCTGCATTGCCCAAGGCCACCAAACTGGTGGTCGACAAATCCGACTCCACCCTGCAGCTGCTGGACGCGCAGGGCAAGGTGATCGCGCAGGTACCGGTATCGTCGGGCAGCGAGCACGACCCGCTGCCGATCGGGGAGTGGAAGATCCTCGGCGTCTACCCGGACCCGCCATTCCACTACAACCCGAAGCTGTTCTGGGATGCCAGGAAGGGCGATCGCAAGGCCACGATTCCGCCCGGCCCGAACAATCCGGTCGGCCGGGTCTGGATCGACCTGTCCAAACCCCATTACGGCCTGCACGGTACGCCGGTGCCCGGCCATGTCGGCAAGACCGAATCGCACGGCTGCGTGCGCATGACCAACTGGGATGTGCTGCGCGTGGCTGCAGCCGTGGATACGTCGGTACCGGTCGTCATGCAGGAGTGAGCCGATGCGACTAGCGCAACTGATCGTACTGGGGCTGGTGATGGGCGTGGCAGCCGGATGGTGGCTGCAGCGTGATGGCGAGCCGTCTGATGAAACGGGTGCCCGCCCCCTTGCAGTGGCGCAGACCTCCGCTGCGGCCGACAGCGCCCGTGCCGTACCCGTGGAGCAGGCGACAACGGCAATCGCTGCGCCCGCCCCAGCAGCAACGGGCGACACACCCTTCGGTCTGCTGCTGCCGGTACAGGGCATTGCACCGTCGCAACTGCAGGACACCTTCACCGACGCACGCAGCGAAGGCCGCGTGCACGATGCGATCGACATCATGGCTGCTGCCGGCACACCGGTGCTGGCGGTGGCCGATGGCCATGTCGAGAAGCTGTTCGACAGTGAGCGCGGCGGCCTGACCGTCTACCAGTTCGAACCCAGCGGCCGCTGGTGCTACTACTACGCGCACCTGCAGCGCTACGCCGACGGCCTGGCCGAGAAGCAGACCATCAAGCGCGGCGATGTGATCGGTTACGTCGGCAGCACCGGCAACGCCAACCCCGAAGCCCCGCACCTGCATTTCGAAGTGCACGTGCTGGGCCCGGAGAAGCAGTGGTGGAAAGGCGAGTCGATCAATCCCTATCCATTGCTGACAAAAGGGGGCGGAGGGCATTAAGTCGCAACCCGCATGGTCTGGTCGTGGCGCCTAGGCAGCGCGTGGACGCTGCCTGCGCAGCGCGATGGTGAAGATCACCAGTGCGATGCCTGGAACCAGCAGCAACAACGCCGCCACCTTCCAGAAAAAGAACGGCCACAACCACACATAGTCCAGGTCGGTCAGCTTCAGCACGTCCATCGGCGGCAGCAGTTCCACCGAGGCCGCGCGACCGGCCAGCGCCGGGTCGACCTCCAGCACAGTCAGCCGCAGCCAGGAACGACCGCGCGGCAGCGCATCCCCTCGGCCATAACCGAAATACGAGGCGGCAAATCCACCAGGTTCAACCGATTCCAGCGCGCGGGTGATGTCGGAGCACGGCGCGCCCGAACGCGTGTCGGCGCGGAAGTCAGTCTGATCTGTCGGGGTTTCCGCGCGCAGGCGTACCTCAGGATCGATCACCGTGGCAGTACCGTCATCCGCATAACGCAGGCGCAGCCGAAGTTGGTCATCAATGAAACGGTAGACCGTGATCTCGGCCGTCGTACCCGGGTTCAGTACCAGAGGCAGGACCTGCGTGCGTGAGGCCATGTGATTGGCGATCGCGCCCAGCACCAGCACCACGCAGGCAAGCGCCCACAGGCTCCACAGCACCCACAGGGTGATTCGCACTACTGTTTCGCCCTTCACGCTGACATCCTGGTCATCGCGTCGCTTCCCCGCTGGCCTTGGCGACACAGTAACGAAAAAGCCCCGCTTTCGCGGGGCTTTTTCTTCCAGCGGTGCCAGGCATGGCCCGGCACTACCAGTGCGGCAACGTTGCCGGGCAGAACCCGGCATCGCCGCATCACTCAGGCGAACGGATCCTGCAGGACCATGGTGTGGTCGCGGTCCGGGCCAGTGGAGACGATGCTGATCGGGCAGCCGGCCAGCTCTTCCAGCGAACGCAGGTAGGCGCGTGCGGCCGGCGGCAGGTCGTCCCAGTTGGTGATGCCGTGGGTGTTTTCGGTCCAGCCCGGGAACTCCAGGTACACCGGGGTGCACTCTTCCCAGCCCTGCGCGTCCAGCGGCGCGTACTCGGTACGCTTGCCGTTGTATTCGTAGGCGATGCAGACCTTCAGCTTTTCCATGCCGTCCAGCACGTCCAGCTTGGTGATGCACAGGCCGCTGATGCCGTTGATGGCCACGGCGCGCTTCAGCGCGACGATGTCCATCCAGCCGCAGCGACGCGGGCGGCCGGTCGAGGCACCGTATTCGGCGCCGCGGTCGCGGATGCCCTGGCCGATTTCATCGTCCAGCTCGGTCGGGAACGGGCCGCCGCCAACGCGGGTCGCGTAGGCCTTGGCAATGCCCAGCACGTAGTCGATCGCATCGGCGCCGACGCCGGCACCGGCCAGCGCACCACCCACGGTGGTGTTGGAGCTGGTGACGTACGGGTAGGTACCGTGGTCGATGTCCAGCAGCGCGCCCTGCGCACCTTCGAACAGCACGCGCTTACCCTGCTTGCGCAGGTCATGCAGGATGCCGGCAACGTCCGACTTCATCGGCTGCACGTACTCGCCGAAGGCCAGCGCCTCGTCGAAGGTCTTCTGGAAATCGACCGCGTCGGTGTTCAGGTACTTGGTCAGCACGAAGTTGTGGTAATCCAGCGCGGTGCGCAGGAGTTCTTCCAGCTGCTTCGGATAATGCAGGTCGGCGATGCGGATGCCGCGACGCGCCACCTTGTCTTCGTAGGCCGGGCCGATGCCACGACCGGTGGTGCCGATCGCCTTGCCGCCGGCAGCGCGTTCGCGCGCCTGGTCCAGGGCGATGTGGTACGGCATGATCAGCGGCGCGGCCGGGGAGATCTTCAGGCGCGAACGCACTTCCACGCCGGAGGTTTCCAGCTCGGCGATTTCCTTCTGCAGCGCGGCCGGCGAGATCACCACGCCGTTGCCGATCAGGCACAGCGCATCGTCACGCAGGATGCCCGACGGGATCAGGTGCAGGACGGTCTTCTTGCCGTTGATGACCAGGGTATGGCCGGCATTGTGGCCGCCCTGGAAGCGCACGACAGCGCCGATTTCCTCAGTGAGCAGATCGACGATCTTGCCCTTGCCTTCATCGCCCCACTGGGCACCCAACACTACGACAGACTGACCCATGACGGGCTCCTCGATTTTGTAGCGGCCATCGGGGCCGCGGACGGGTAAACCGTGGCGGGGCTGCCCAGCACCTGGATGGCGGCTCCAAACGGGGAGCAGCCGGCGATGGAAGGCCCAGACACAGAAAAAGCCGAACGGGGAGGCCCGTCCGGCTTTTGTGCATTATCCGGGTTTCCGGGGTCCGGTGCCACCTTTCCGACGGGCGGCTTCACCGCCCGGTCAGGCGCCTCATCCGGTCGTGCCGGCCGCTGGTCGGCAATGCCAACCAAGGTGGCATCTACCAGAGCCGGGCCACCCACGTAGACGCCGCCGGCCCCGGCGCGTTTAGTGCCGCGCCCACCACAGCAGGCTCAGGCCAGCCAGCAGCACCAGCCCGCCGAAGCTGCGCAGGGCCGGGCTGGGCAGGTCAAGCAGGCGCTCGGCCATGCGCTTCCAGGCGAACGGGGCGACGAACAGGAACAGGCCTTCCAGCACCGCCACCAGGCAGACGGCGGCGAACAGATCTTTCATGGGGGACTCCGGAAAAAGCACGGGGCCCGGCATCTGGCCGGGCCCCGTGGGGTACTGCCCTGCGACCTCAGCGGTCGTTCTTCAGGTACTGCAGGAACGGGTCGTTCTTGTCGAGCACGATCACGCCGTTGCCGTCGGTCATGGAGCCACGGTAGGCCTCCAGGCTGCGGTAGAACGCATAGAACGACGGATCGGCCGAGCCGGCCTTGCCGTAGATCCGGGCCGCATCGGCATCGCCTTCACCGCGCAGGCGCTGCGCATCACGCTCGGCTTCGGCGATCAGCACGGTGCTGTCACGGTCGGCCTGGGCGCGGATGGTCAGCGACTGCTCCTCGCCTTCGGCGCGCAGCTTGGCGGCCTCCTGCTTGCGCTGGGCGCGCATGCGCTCGTACACGTCGTTGATCACCTGGCTGTCGGTGGGCAGGTCCACCTGCTTGATGCGCAGGTCGATCATCTGCATGCCCAGCCCGGCCACGGCCTCGTTGATCCCCTTCAGCTGCTCGGCGATCAGCTCGCTGCGGTCGCCGGAGACCAGCTGCTGCAGGGTGCGCGAGTTGATCTGGTTGCGCAGCGAGTCGGTGATGATCGGTGCCAGGCGGGCGTTGGCGATACGCGGATCGCCGCCGGTGGCACGGAAGTAGTCACCCACGTTGGAGATGTAGCCGATGGCGAAGAAGTCGACGCTGACGTCCTTCTGCTCGGCAGTGAAGTAGCGCGCCGGAGCGGTGTCGAGCACCTGGAAGCGGCGGTCGAAGACCTTCACCGTTTCCACCACCGGCACCTTGAAGTGCAGGCCCGGCTTGATGTCCGAACGCACCACCTTGCCCAGGTTCAGGACCATGGCAGTCTGGTCCTCACGGACCACGTACACCGAGCCGAGCAGGCCCAGCACCACCGCCACGATCACGGCGATCCAGATAGGACTCTTCATCGGCTGCCCTCCTCACGGCCGCTCGGTCGCCCGGTCGGGCGGCCCACCGGCCGGCCCGGATCACGGGAAGCTTCCGCCGCTGCACCCGGCAGCGACGGCATCACCACGTCCGGGTTCGCTACTGCGGCCGGAGCCGACGTGCTGGGACGGGTATCGCCGGTCATCGGCACATAGATCAGCTGGCGACCATCGCCACCGATCACCTTGCGGTTCTCGCTCAGCACCTGCTGCACGGTCTCCAGCCACAGGCGCTTGCGGGTCACTTCCGGGGCGTCCTTGTACTGGGCCTGCAACAGACTGAAGCGCTGCGCGTCACCCTCGGCCTTGGACACCACGGCCTGCTTGTAGCCTTCTGCGGTGGTACGGGCACGCGAGGCCTGGCCTCGGGCTTCCGGCACGACCTTGGCGGCGTAGGCCTGCGCTTCGTTGATCAAGCGTTCCTTGACCTGCTGGGCACCGTTGACCTCGTCGAAGGCCGGCTTGACTTCCTCCGGCGGACGGGCGTCCTGCAGGGTCAGGCCGGTCACGGTCAGGCCGGTCTTGAACGCCTTCAGCAGCGCCTGCAGGCGCTCCTCGGCGGCCACGGCCAGCGGGCCACGGTTGTTCAGCACCGCGTTGAGGTCGGCGCGGCCGACTTCCTCACGGACCGCACTCTGCGCCGACTGCTCCAGCACCTGGTTGGCATCAACCGTGCCGAACAGGTACTGCTGCGGGTCGTCGATGCGGTACTGGACGTTCAGCGAGACGTTGACGATGTTCTCGTCGCGGGTCAGCACCGGTACCTGGATCGAGAAGGTCTTGATCTCGGTGGCGTTGACCTTGGTGACCGATTCGACCGGCCACGGCAGCTTGAAGTTCGGGCCGGGCTGCAGGATCCGCGAGAACTGGCCGAAGCGCAGCACCACGCCACGCTGCTGTTCGCCGATCAGCTGGAAGCTGGAGAACAGCACCAGCAGCACCACGGCCGCCGCGACCCAACGCAGGATGCCGCCGTCGAACAGGTCCTTCAGCGGCCCGGGCAGTCCGCCCCAGCCACCACCATTGCCACCACCGCGCGACCCGAACGGCCCGCGTCGATTGTTCTCGGGGCCTTGTCCGCCCTTGTTGCCGCCGGGTGTATTCCAGGCCATGCACGCTCCATCAAGATGTGGGCTGCGGCGCGGGCCCTTCCCGCAACGCCAGCCGTGAAACCATTACCGATCATACAAGATGGGGCGGACCGGCAGGATTGAAAGGGGCTCGACGGGGTAAGGTGGCGTTTTCCTCGAAGTCAGGCAGCGCCGATGGCCCCCACCACCCCGTTTACCGCCTTCCGCATCGAAAATGACGATGCCGGTTACCGCGCCGGCCTCGCCCAGCTCACTGTCGACGACCTCAACCCCGGCCAGGTGCTGATCCGCGCGCAGTGGTCTTCGGTCAACTACAAGGACGCGCTGGCGGGCACCGGCAAGGGTAGGATCCTGCGCCGCTTCCCGCTGGTCGGCGGGATCGATGTGGCCGGCACCGTGGTGGCATCCACCGACCCGGCCTGGCGTGAAGGCGATGCGGTACTGGCCACCGGCTGCGGCCTCAGCGAAACCCGCGACGGCGGCTACAGCCAGTATGTGCGGCTGGAATCGAGCGCGGTGATCGCGCTGCCGGCCGGGCTGAGTGCCCGCGAGGCAATGGTGCTGGGCACCGCCGGCTTCACGGCGGCGTTTGCCCTGCTGCGCCTGCAGGACAACCGGCAGACCCCGGAGCTCGGCCCGCTGGCGGTCACCGGTGCCAGCGGCGGTGTGGGCGCGCTGGCGCTGTCCATCTTCAGCCGCGCCGGCTACACGGTGCACGCGGTCAGCGGCAAGCCAGAGCAGTCGGACTTCCTGCGGGGCATCGGCGCCGCCGAAGTGCTGCCACGTGAGGCGTTGGCCGATATCGGCCCACTGCAGTCCGCCCGCTTCGGCGGGGGCCTCGACAATGCCGGAGGCGACATGCTGGCCAGCCTGCTGGCGCAGACCGTGCCCTATGGCAGCGTGGTGAGCGCCGGCCTCGCGGCAAGCCCGAAACTGGACATGACGGTGATGCCGTTCATCCTGCGCGGCGTGTCACTGCTGGGCGTGTCCTCGGCCAATGCACCGCGCGGGCTGCGCGAAGCGGTGTGGGCGCGACTGGGCAACGAGTGGAAGCCGCAGCACCTGGACCGCATCTGTACCGCCGAAGTCGGCCTGGACGGCCTGCCGGCGGTGTTCGAGCGGATGCTGGCCGGCGGTTCGCTGGGCCGCACCGTAGTGCGGATCGACTGAACGTTGCAGGCAGGCGACGGACGGCAGATGGGCCCCTCCCACCGGTAATGAGCCCGCACTACACTGCGGGCATTACATGGGGAACAACATGGCACGCATTCTGATCGTCGACGACTCACCGTCGCAGCTGTTGGGGATACAGCGCATCGTCGAGAAGCTCGGGCACCAGATCCTGACCGCCACCGATGGCGCGGCCGGCGTGGAAACCGCCAAGGCCGAGCTGCCTGACCTGGTCCTGATGGACGTGGTGATGCCCAACCTCAATGGCTTCCAGGCCACCCGCACGCTTGCGCGCGACGAGGCGACCCGGCACATCCCGGTGATCCTGGTGACCACCAAGGACCAGGACACCGACCGCATGTGGGGCATGCGCCAGGGTGCCAAGGCCTACATCACCAAGCCGTTCTCGGAAGACGAACTGTCCGAGGTGCTGGAGCGGGTGTTCGCCGGGCAGGGCTGAGGCTTCCTGGCGGTGCCAACCGTGCTTGGCCCACCGCTCTGGCAGGTGCCAACCTTGGTTGGCACGCTTTTGTAGTGCCGGCCGCTGGCCGGCAACCACGCATCACCATCCAGGCCAATGAAATTGCCGGCCAGCGGCCGGCACTACCGGAAGGCGTGGGGGCCAGGAACCGCCCCCGCCCTATCACTCAGATCGTCTCGCCGAAGGCCTTTGCCAGGTTCCGGTACGCCTTCTTCTGCGCCTCGTCGGTCGCGGCCGGGGCCACGATCTCGATTTCAACAATCTGGTCGCCATCCGGGCTGCCTGGCAGCCCGCGGCCGCGCAGGCGCAGCTTGCGGCCGGCATCGGAATCGGCCGGAATCTTCAATTCCACCGCTCCACCCAGGGTCGGCACGCTGATGCTGGTGCCCAGCGCGGCCTGCCACGGCGTGACCGGCAGCGTGTAGAGGATGTTGCGGCCATCGACCTCGAACTGCGGGTGGGCAGCGTATTCCACTTCCAGCAGCAGGTTACCGCCGTGGTTGCCCTGCCCCGCCAGGCGGATCACCTGGCCCGGGCGGATACCCTTGGGCACGCGTACATCCAGCTGCTTGCCGTTGACGGTGATGCGCAGGCTGTCGCCGTTGTAGGCCGCTTCCAGCGGCACCGACAGCTTGGCGCGGGTGTCGCGGTTCGGCGCGTGGCCCTGGCTGCTGAAGCCCGGGCCCGGACCTGCACCGCCACGCTGGCGCGCGAACAGGCTCTCGAAGAAGTCGCTGAAGCCGCCATTGGGGCCACCGCCGCCGAACACTTCCTCGAAGTTGAAGCCACCGGCACCGCCGTAGTTCGGCGGTACGTTGAATTCCTCGCCCGGGCGATAGCCCTGTGCGCGCAGCTGGTCGTAGGCCGCGCGCTTCTCCGGGTCACGCAGCGCCTCGTAGGCCTCGTTGACCGCCTTGAACTTGTCCTCGGCCCCGGCCTCCTTGCTGACGTCCGGGTGGTACTTGCGTGCCAGCCGGCGGTAGGCGGTCTTGATTTCCGCCTCGCCCGCGCTCGGTTCCACCCCCAGGGTGGCGTAGTAATCCTTGAATTCCATCCAGCTACCTCGATCTGCTTCGGCCGCGCCGGTGGCGCCGCCCCGGGTTCATTCTACGCGCCGGCGATGCTACGCCGCCCCTCGTGCGGCCCCGGTGAGGCCGACTGATCCTGCGCAATGCGGCTGCCATCCCCATGCCCCACGCTGTGGCTGGAAGCCCCTGCCACAAAGCCTGAAGATGGGGCCTGCACACCGGGTTTCCAATGTCTTGACGCGTCTGTCCCATCCGGCCCACTAGCCTGCCCCTGCAAGGAGTTCCCCATGACCATCCATGTCGGCGACCGCATTCCGGAAGTGACCCTCAAGCGTATCCGCGAGGGCATCGAAACACTCGATACGCATTCGCTGTTCGATGCGCGCAAGGTGGTGTTGTTCGCCGTGCCCGGCGCGTTCACCCCGACCTGCTCGGCACGCCATCTGCCCGGCTTCGTCGAGAAATTCGATGCATTCCGCAAGCGCGGCATCGACGTCTACTGCATGGCGGTCAACGATCCGTTCGTGATGAAGGCCTGGGCCGCCGACCAGAGCGTGCCAGACGGCCTGCTGATGCTGTCCGACGGCAACGCCGAACTGACCCGCGCGCTCGGCCTGGAACTCGATGCCAGCGCCTCGGGCATGGGCATCCGTTCGCGCCGCTTTGCCCTGTACGTGGTCGACGGCGTGGTCCGCGCAGCGTGGATCGAGCAGCCCGGCCAGTTCGAGGTGTCATCAGCCGATTACGTGCTGGAGCACCTGCCCACCTGATCTTCCACCGCAAGAGGAAACGGCCAGCCATGTCCACCAAGCCAGCCAAAGCTCCCAAGCCTGCCGCCAAGGTACCCGGCATCAGCGATCGCAAGACCCTGCGCGAGCGCGCCCGGCGCAACATCGAAGATGGGGCGATCACCGACAGCTATAGCGCCGATCGCAAGGCGGTGATCAAGCTGCTCAACGATGCACTGGCCACCGAGTACGTGTGCGTGCTGCGCTACTACCGGCACTACTTCATGGCCAAGGGCATGCTGGCCGACGCGATCAAAGCCGAGTTCCTGGAACATGCACAGCAGGAACAGGCGCATGCCGGCAAGTTGGCCGAGCGCATCGTCCAGCTTGGCGGAGAGCCGGACTTCAACCCCGATACGCTGACCGCGCGCTCGCATGCCGAGTACAAGGAAGGCAGTGACCTGCGCGACATGGTCCGCGAAAACCTGGTGGCCGAGCGCATCGCCATCGACAGCTACCGCGAGATGATCAACTTCATCGGCGACCGCGACACCACCACCAAGCGCATCCTTGAAGAGATCCTGGCGCAGGAAGAGGAGCACGCCGACGAGTTTGCCGACCTGCTGGATGGGTGGATCGGGGAATGATCCGGTAGATGCCCACCTTGGTGGGCGCTTCGCCGCGTGCCAACCAAGGTTGGCACCTACCAGAGCACGAAGGTGTCATTGGCGCTGGACCGAGCGCCAACCGAGGTCGGCACCTACCGCAGGACGTTGAACCGCACCTGCGTCCACGCGCCATCCGCCGCCAGCGCGGTCAGCGTATGTGTGCCCGGCTCGGCGAACTCGCGCTGCATCAACTGTGAGCCGTGGGTCTGCGCGATCCAGCGGCCATCCAGCAGCCAGTCCACCGTCTGCTCGCTGCCCAGCGCGCGCAGTTGCAGGCGCACGCCGTGTTCGGCATTGGGGGCACGAGCCAGGGTGGCACCGTTGTTGAGACCGTCGATGTGCAGCGCCACGCTGGCATCGCGCCCGTCATCACGGCAATCCGGTGACAGCGCTGGCAACTGCGAGGCCTCGCGCGTGGCCTTGGGCAACCACGGCGACAGCAGCGCCGGCCAGCGCGCGATCTCCCGTGGCACTTCCTCATGTGGCACGCGGCAGTCCGCCGACACACGCAGGCCGGTGTGCGCGTCAGCGAGGTAACGCTGCCGGCCCGGCTGCCAACGTCGTGCTTCGCGCTCGGGGAAGGTTGGCGGTGCGGCACCATCCAGCAGGTAGGCCGGCATCCGCCGCTGGCACAACGCTGGAGGCAGGCCTTCGGCGCGTTCGCCGGTCGGCCAGCAGATCTCTTCCTCACTGACGCTGGACGGCATCGGTGCGGCCGCCGAGTCGCCACGCTGGCGCGGCAGGCTGTCGACCACTTCGAACATCAACGGCAACGCGGTGACCGCGCCGTACTGGCCGGGTAACGGTGTGCCGTCCGGCCGTCCCACCCACACGCCCACGGTGTAGTGGCGCGTGCTACCGATCGCCCACGCATCGCGATAGCCATAGCTGGTGCCGGTCTTCCAGGCTACGCGCGGGCGACCGCCAACATCGAAGGTGCCAGCGCTGTAGCCTGGGCGCGGGTTCGATTCCAGCATTTCGCGCACGATCCAGCTTGCGCCCGGCGAGGCCAGGCGCCGCTCGATCATCGGTTCGTCATCGGTGTAGCGCACACGTCCAGCAATGCCGTTGCGGTTGAGCGCGGCGAACGCGCCGACCAGATCTTCCAGCCGCGCACCGGTACCGCCCAGAATCAAAGACAGGTTGGGCGTGCTGCCCGGCGGGAAGCGCAGCTGGATGCCGGAGTGTGAAAGCCGCGCAGCAAAGCGCGCAGCCCCGACCCGCTGCAGCAGGTCCACCGAGGGCACGTTGAGCGACAGGCGCAATGCGCTGGACGCGCCGATCGGCCCATTGAAGGCCATGTCGAAATTGCCAGGTCGGTAGCTGCCGAAACTCTGTGGCGCATCAACCAGCAGGCTTTCCGAATGGATCAGGCCGTCATCCAGTGCCATCGCATACAGGAACGGCTTCAGCGTGGAGCCCGGCGAGCGCCAGGCCTGCACCATGTCCACGTGGCCGAGGCGCTGACGGTCTCCGAAGGACAACGTGCCGACATAGGCACGCGCCTGCAGGGTCTGGTTGTCGACCACCAGCAACGCGGCAGAGGTGCGCTCGGGCAGCGTCGAGAAATAGCTGGCCACGCGTTCTTCCAGCGTGCGCTGCAGGCCGATGTCGATGCTGCTCTGGATGCGTGCCTGTCCTGGATGCGCCGAATGCAGGCGCTGCGCAAGCAATGCGGCGTGCAGCGGCGGCCGCAGCGAGCGCGCCACCACGTTCTCGATACGCGCGTCTTCCACCTCTTCCGGCGTCCACGCCCCCAGTTCGGCCATGCGTGACAGCACCTTGTCCCGCGCTTTCTGCGCCGCTTCCGGATGACGGTCCGGACGCAGCCGGCTCGGCGCCTGTGGCAGCACTGCCAGCAGCGCGGCCTCGGCATGCGACAGCTGCGCCGCCGGCTTGCCCAGGTAGGCCCAGCTGGCCGCTTCCACCCCCTCGATGGTGCCGCCATATGGCGCCCGTTCCAGATACAGGGCCAGGATCTGCTGCTTGCTCAGGTGCGCCTCAAGCTGCACTGCGCGCAGCATCTGCTTGAGCTTGCCCCAGGGCGTACGCGTATGCGGGTCGAGGATGCGTGCGACCTGCATGGTCAGGGTCGAGCCACCGGACACGATGCGGCCACCGCGCAGCAGCTGGCCGCTGGCACGCAGGATCGCCAGCGGATTGATGCCCGGATGGCGCCAGAACCAGCGGTCTTCGTAGGTCAGCAGCGCCTGCAGGTACAACGGCGAGACGCTGTCGATCGATGCCGGATAGCGCCACACGCCCTCGGCGTCGGCGAACGCACGCAACGGTGTGCCGTCTGCAGCCACCACCAGGGTGCTGGTATCGCGCTGCTTCGGCAGCGGCGGCGGAAAAGCGAAATCCAGCACCAGCAGCAGCGCCAGCGTGGCGGCCGTGCCCCAGCGTAACCACGGCCACAGCGGCCGCAGCCGGCGGCGCAGGGCCGCCAGCCGGGTCTTCATTGCGTCTTTCATTGCAGGTTGCCAGCGGGACGGGCCGCGCCGTCGCGGCCCGTCCGCGTGGTCACGGCTGTACCACCGTGATCGTGGTCGGGTTGCTGCGGCCAACGCCGCGCAGCTGTGGCCGGTACATGTCCTCCACCAGCGGCGGCGGCACCGAGTAAGTACCCGGGGTCACCGCGCGCACCAGATAGAACACGTTGGCCTTGCTGCCACGCGAGAGCTTCAGCGCGGCCACATAGCGGTCGTCGCGGAACTCTTCGTGCTTGGTGTCAGCGGCTTCGCCGCGGTCGCTGATGGTGATGCCATCAACCACCACATCGGCCCACTGCTTGGCATCGCCCAGATTGAAGTTCTCGATCTCCAGGCCGGCCGGCAACAGGTCGGTCAGCAATGCATCGGGCATCGTGGTGTCGGCGGTAACGGTGACGCGCACGATCAGGGCTTCGCCCTCCTTCAGCGGACGCGGCGACCACGGCTTGCCATCGGTGCCGAAGTAGCTGCGCTCGATACCCAGCACGCGGTTGTCCGGTGCGGGCGCACTGCGCGGAATGCCGGCCACGTCGATGCTGGCGAACATCGGCGGCTGCCCCTGCGGGGTGAAGCGCACGCCACTGGCCAGTTCGCTAGCACTGAAGTTGCGGCCGAACAGCTTGCGCTCGCCGATGGTCTCGGTGTTGCCACCGATCACCAGTTCACCGGCCACCAGTGCCTTCTGGTTGGCGGCCAGGGCCTTGCCAAGACGGGCGATGGCCACCTGCTCCTGCGTACTCAGCCACATCCAGCCCGCATTACGGCGCGCATCCAGGCCACGGCCCAGATCAACCGCACGTGCATCCCAGGCCGGCTTGGCCAGCTTGTTTTCGTGGGTCAGCGCGATCATCAGCGCGTCATCACGGATCGCACTGCCGTAGTCGCCGAAGTACGACGGGCGTTCGCTGCTGGACTTGGCGAAGGCCGCGGCCAGTGCCGCCTGGCCACGCTTGGCATCGCCCTGCAGCGACAGCGCCACGCCCAGGTGGACCAGCGACAGGCCACCCACCGCCTTGCTGCGCTCGTTGTCGTACAGCGTGCGCAGCGTACCCAGCGGCGCACGGTTGACCCGGGCCAGCACGTAACCCGAGTACGCCTGATTGGCGAACTTCAGCTTCTCGCGATCCTCCTGGCCGTAGAACTGGTTGCCACCGGACAGCAGGTCCTCGCTGAGCCGGTTCAGTGCCTTCTGCAGCACGTTGTCGGGCACCGCGAAGCCGGCGTCCTTGGCGTCGAGCAGGAACTCGGTGATGTACGGGGTCAGCCACGGGTTCACATAGCCGTCGTCACCCCACATCGAGAAGTTGCCGTTGGCCACCTGCATCGACGCCAGGCGGCCGAACGCGCCTTCCATGCGCTCGCGGCGGGTCTTGGCATCCAGGCCGTCGGCACCGAGCATCGACGATGTCGCCTGGTCCAGGATCAGCGCCGCATAGCCCTTGCTGGTGGTCTGCTCGGCACAGCCGTACGGGTAGTTCAACGCGCCCTGCAGCGCACTGGCGAACGGGATCGGCGGCAGCGGGCTGACCAGCAGGCGGGCATTGACCGACTCGGACATCAAGCCATCGGTCAGGCTGTTGTCGAGGCTGACCGCCGCCAACGGATCCAGCGTGCGCACCTGCGAACGCAGCACCTGCGGCCACGCCGCACGCACCGGCAGCTCGTAGCGGCGGTCGGCCTTGAAGCCGTTGCCATCCACCCGCACCCGCACCTTGGCCACGCTGTGGCCTTCGCGTGCAGACAGCGGGAAGCTCAGCGTGGTCTTGGCATCTGCATTCAACTGCACGCTGCGGCTGCCCTCGCCCAGGTTCAGCGGGCCTTCGCTTTCCACCTTCACGTTGAACTGGCCCGGCTTGCCGGTGAAATTCTGCACGTCCAGGGTCACCGTACTGCGGTCGCCCGGGGCCAGCACGCGCGGCATGCTGGCTTCGGCCAGGATCGGCGCGCGCACCACGGTTTCCACGTCACGCTTGCCGTACTGGTCATCGCTGTAGACCAGCGCAGACACCCGCAGTGTGCCGTTGAAGTCTGGCACCTTCAGGCGTATGCGGGCGATGCCCTTTGCATCAAGCTGCACCGGGCCGGAGAACAGGTCCACGGTCTGCACGCGCGCGGTCGGGCGCTTGGCCTGCGGCAATGCCTGCAGCGCCATGTCGCCACCGAACTTCAGCTTGCCGGCACCGCCGTCGAAGCTCTCGATCACCCGGCTGTAGATGTCGTAGGCATCAATGCCAAGGCGACGCTGGGCGAAGAAGTGCGCACCGGCATCGGGCACCGGGAAGCGGGTGATGTTGAGGATGCCCACGTCCACCGCCGAGACGGTGACGTGCGCCATCTTGCCGGCCAGCTGCGGCGCGCTGACCGTCACCGGCAGGTCCTGCTCCGGCCGCATCTGCTTGGGCGCGGCCAGGCCGACGGCTACGGTGCGCCCCTTGCGATCCATCGGCACATGCACCACGCCCACGGCACGGGCCGGAGTGATCTTGCTCGGCGCGCTGCCGCCGCGGAACACCAGTGCGGTGATGTAGACGTCGTGGCGCTCCCAATCGGCGGTGACCGGAATCTTGAAGGTCGAACCCGGCTTGGCCTCGATGTCCTGCACGTACAGCATGCGGTCGGTCTCGACCATCAGGATGCCCTTGCCGGCATGCGGCGGGGTCACCGTCACTTCCAGGGTGTCACCAGCCTTGTAGCCGGTCTTGTCCAGGCCCAGCTTGACCTTGTCCGGGCGTGCATCCAGGCCACGGTTGTCATCGCCCCAGCTCCAGCCAGCACGGAACGGGTAGCGACTCGTCAGGCCGGTGGACGGATCGAACACGTCCACCCGGTATTCGCCCCACTCCACCGGGAAATCGAAGGCGACCGCGCTGCTGCCGGCATCGACGGTGCGGGTTTCCTTGTTCTCGAAGCGGCGGGTGAAATCGTAGTCCCAGCGGTTGTCGTTGAAGGTCCAGTGGTAGTCGCGCAGTTCGCGCACCAGGGTGATCTTCAGGCCCTTGGCCGGCTGCGGTGTGCCGGCAGCATCCACGCGCATCAGCTCGAAGCGTGCGTTGCCGTTGGAGTCAGCACCATCCTCGGGGTTGAACAGCGGGCGCACGCCGACCAGCGCGTTGGCCGGCCACATCACCCGCTTCAGGGTGCGGGTGACGGTACGGCCACCGGTTTCATACAGGCTGCCGGACAGCACCACGGCGATCGGCGCCTTGGCCTTGGCCGCCTCTTCCGGCAACGCCACATCCTCACGCAGCTGGCCGTTGCCCGGCAGCGTGGTGTCGATCACGTCCTTGGCTTCGCGCGGCAACTGCAGGGTCGGGTCACCGAAGAAGTAGCCCGGCAGGCCCTCGACCGGCTGCTGCTCGACGGCCACCGCCATGCGCGCGGTGAAACGGTTGCCGTCCGCCGGCGCACCGTACAGGTAGGCACCATTGGCCTGCAGGCGCAGGTCCTCGCCCGGCTTCAGCGTCTTCTGCGCGCTGTCCAGGTCCAGCTTCATGCGCTCGGGCAGGAACTCCTCGATACGCAGGGTCATGCCCTGGATCGCCTCCTTGCTGGCCGGATCGGTGCGGAACTCGACCTGCCAGCGCCCGGTCGGCGCCTCGGGGGGAATGACCTGCTCGAAGTTGATGTAGCCCTGCTCGCCCGGCTGCAGGCGGGTCTCGCGGAAGGTCTTGCCGTCGGGCTGCTTCAAGCGCAGGAACACCGGCTGTGCCTTGACCGGCTTGCCGTCGTTGTCACGCAGCAGGGCGGACAGGCGCACGGTCTCGCCCGGGCGATACAGGTCACGGCCGGACCAGGCGTAAACGTCGAACCAGGCATTGTCACGACCGGCCACGGCAAATTCGCTCAGGTCCAGCGCAGGCTGGTTGAACGGCAGGAAGCTGGTGTCCTTGCCCGTGCTGGCGACCAGCACGTGGGTGGCATCCAGGGTGTAGTTCAGCAGCGCATTGCCGTTGCCGTCGGTGCTGCCCTTCAGCACCACCTCGCCCTTGGCGTCGAGCACACGCAGGTCGATGCTCTTCAGCGGCGCACCGTCCTTGAGGCCGGCGGTGTGCACGAACAGCTTGTCCTTGTAGGCGCGCGTATGCAGGCCGATGTCGCTGACCGAGAAGAACGCGGTATCGAACTCGCCTTCATAGTCGCCGGTGCGCTTGAGCAGGGCGAAGTACAGGCCCGGCTCCTGCAGTTCCTTGATGTCCTGGGTCGGCAGGTAGGTCAGTACCCGCTCGTTTTTCTTGCCGCCAAGGATGAAGCGATTGACGTAGACCGGCTCGGCCAGCTTGTTGATCGGACTGCGCTCGTAGTCGCTGCTCAGCTCCCAGCTGCCACGGCGGCCGCCACGCTGGTACTGGCTGAAGAAGGTCGGCAGGTCCTTCTCGCGCACGCGCAGAAATTCGACGTCGACCTCCGGCACGTTCACCGAGACCACCGGCAGGCCGCGGCTGTCCTTGGCCGGCAGCACGCTGCCCTGCGAGGCGAAGCCAACCACCGGCTTCAGCTCGCCGCTGAACACCTTCTGCTTCAGTTCCTTGCCCAGCCGGCTGCCATCGGCGGCCAGCAGGTCGGGCGAGACCACCAGGCTGAACTCCTTGCCGGCCTCGACGAACGGATAGCGCAGGGTCAGGCCGTCATCGGACAGCGTCCAGCTGCTGTCGTCGGTGCCGACCTTCTCCTCGAAGCGCACCAGCTTGTCGAAATCCTGGGTGCCAACCAGCGGGCGCGAGAACTCCAGCGCCAACGACAAACCTTCGTTCTTCTGGTCCGGGTAAGCGCGCAGCAGGGTGAATTCCTTCACCTGCTCGGCCTTGGTGGTGATGGCCTCACCGCTGCTCTTGGGCAGCTGCCCGCTGTCGTTGCGGCAGCCGGCCAGGCCCAGCACCAGGCCTCCTGCCAGTACCACCGCCGCCCAACCCCACCGCTTCCGCCGTGCCGGACCGCTCATGTCGTCACTCCTTGATCGAGGCAGACATTATAGGCGCGCCGCGTCAAGGTGTTGACGCCCCGGCGGTCGGAAAGCGGGGCCAAGGGTAGCGCCGGGCCATGCCCGGCGGGATCGGCGTCGCCAGACGGGTACCCGGGTGGCGCCCCGGGCGCGGCGCTGCCCACACATCAACAGCCCACCAACCCGCGCGGCGCCCCCCTGCACACGAAGCCAAAACCGTCCACCAGTGTCGGAGATAACCCCCAACCCACCCACTGCCGACCCACCTTCAATCATCGCTGTAGCATCGAGCGTCCGCCCAACTTATAAAGGCAACCCGACGTGACAAGAGAGCGCTTGCTCCACGATCCGACGACCGGAAAGATCTGGGGCACCCGTTGTGAAGGTGCGATTGTGGAAGTGACGTCCGGCAACGCTGCCAAGCCGAAAGTGCAGCCGAAGGAGTTCCTAGGGCCAGACGAAGCCGTTGCATGGGCAGTCAAGCAGGAATGGTCGCGGCTGAAGAAGGGCTTCGTACTGGTGAATCCTGCCGCTGAAGCAGGGCAACCGAGCATGCAGAGGTACATCGGCGGCGGCTATACAGGGGCCCTGATGATTGCCGGCTGCGCTGGCAGAGTAGTGACCAACCGGCATCAGGATGAGGATGCGTCTGGTGCAGCAACCGACATGCTGGTGCTCGTTGGTGACGATGCCAGGACACTCCATGAGTGGCGCCCCGGCAAAACCGATCTTGCATGGTCAGCACTCCCTGCGAATGACGGCACCGGCTTCCTGATCCGATTCGACTCCGGCATCTACCTTTGGCCATCTGATGGCAGTCCTGCCCAGCGGATCAGTGATGCAACGGTAATGTCATCGCCGTTCCTGACAACGTCCAACGGGCACGTCGCGTGGCATGATAGCGATCATGTAACGGTCATGAGACTCGCCAATAGGCAGCGCGTACTGCAGTTGACACGTACCCCCGCGATGGTGGGCGGGCATTCGAGGCAGATGATGGGCGCGCTCTCCCCGAATGCCGCAATGCTTGCCTGCTGCGCCACTCCCGGTGAGATCGAGTACATCGATATCGCTCAGGCGGAAACTGTCCGCCGACATCGAAGTGATTTTGAAATGATCACCAAGATGGAGTGGAGCCCCGATGGGCGCTGGCTGCTGGCGTTGGAACAATATGGAAAATGGCGCTTGCTGTGCCTGGATACGGCAACAGGGGCGTGTCCTTCCGGCTGGCCGAATTTCGCTGACATGACACGAGCCGACTTTGCGCTGGACGCCGACGGTAAGCGACTGGCCATCCTGCGCCGTGGACAGATCATCCTCCATGACTTCGCGGACATGAGGGAAATTCGAAGCTTTGCGATAGATCATGTGGTACGTACCGCGCATATCGCATGGACGGGAGACAACGCCATCTCGGTACGGACCGACTATGGATGCCTTTCCACATACGTGATCTGATCCGGCGCACACAATGGTAGATGCCAGCCTTGGTTGGCGCTCCTGACGCCAACCAAGGCTGGCATCTACCAGAGCCCCTACCCCGGCAGATACAGGTCCACGTAGTCCGTCACCGGCATCGCGGCCAGCGCCACCGGGTCCAGCGAGGCCGCCAGGATGCGCTGCTGCTGGCCGGTCGGGAACCGGTGCGCGAGGTGCCGGCGGAACTTGTCCATCAGCAGCGGAATGCCCTCCTGCCGGCGCCGCGCGTGGCCGAGCGGGTACTCCACCAGTACCTCCGGCAGTCCGTTGCCATCGGTGAAGCGCACGGTCAGCCCGTTGGCGATACTGCGCTTGTCCGGGTCCAGATAGTCCGCGCTGAGCTGCGGGTCTTCCCAGCAGGCCATCTTCGCCCGCAGCGCGTCGATGCGCGGGTCGGCGGCCATGTCGTCCTCGTAGTCCTCGGCCACCAGCCGCCCGTGCAGCAGCGCGATGGCCACCATGTACTGCACGCAGTGATCGCGGTCGGCCGGATTATGCAGCGGCCCCTGCTTGTCGATGATGCGGATGCAGGCTTCCTGGGTGCGGATGTCGATGTGCGCGATGTCCTCGACCCGCCGCCCCGCAGCACGCAGCTGCTGGTGCAGCGTGATCGCCGCCTCCACGGCCGTCTGGCCGTGGAACTCGGCCGGGTAGCTGATCTTGAACAGCACGTTCTCCATCACATAGCTGCCCAGCGGTCGCCCCAGCGTCAGTGCCTGGCCGTGCATGGATACCGCCTCGAAACCCCAGACCGGTGCACTGAGCACGCTCGGATAGCCCATTTCGCCCGTTGCCGCGATCAGCGCCAGGCGCACGCCACGACTGGTGGCGTCGCCGGCGGCCCAGCTCTTGCGCGAACCGGTGTTGGGCGCGTGCCGGTAGGTGCGCAGCGCCTGGCCATCGACCCAGGCCAGCGACACTGCATTGAGCATGCGTTCGCGATCAAGCCCGAGCAACTGCGCGACCACGGCGGTGGTCGCCACCTTGACCAGCACAACATGGTCCAGCCCGACCCGGTTGAAGGAATTCTTCAGCGCCAGCACGCCCTGGATCTCATGCGCCTTGATCATCGCCAGCAGCACGTCGTGCACGGTCGGCGGTGGTCGACGCAGGGCCTGCGCGTTGCGTCCCAGCCAATCGCAGACGGCGAGGATGCCGCCCAGGTTGTCCGACGGGTGGCCCCATTCGGCAGCCAGCCAGGTGTCGTTGAAATCGAGCCAGCGCACCATCGCGCCAAGGTTGAAGGCGGCCTGCACCGGATCCAGCACGTAGTGCGTACCCGGCACGCGCGCGCCATTGACCACGCTGATGCCCGGCACCACGGGACCGAGCAGCTTGCTGCAGGCCGGGAAGGACAGCGCTTCCAGGCCGCAGCCCAGCGTATCAAGCAGGCAGTGATGCGCGGTCTGGAACGCCAGTGGTGAGTCGATGCGCGCGTCGCGCACGTAGTCGACGATGTCCACCAGCAGCGCATCCCACGCTGCACGCTCGTTGGATGGGGTGTGGTTGCCGGACATCGTCGATCTCCTCTTCAGAAAAGCAGGTCAGGCCGCGCATCCCGGTAGTCGCCAACCTTGGTTGGCGCTGGAGATTGCCCGGGCGGTGCCAATGCCATGCCAACCAAGGTTGGCATCTACCGAAGCGTGTGATGCCAGCGCCGACCTGCTGGTTACTCGGCCGGCACCCGCACCTTGCCTTCCATCAGCACGCGGGCACTGCGGCTCATGATGGCCTTGCTTACTGTCCACTGCCCGTCAACGAGTGCCGCCTGCGCACCCACGCGCAATGTGCCGGAGGGATGACCGAAGGTCACCGCTTCGCGCTCGCCGCCGCCTGCAGCACGGTTGACCAGTGTTCCGGGAATTGCCGCTGCAGTGCCGATCGCCACGGCGGCGGTACCCATCATCGCGTGGTGCAGTTTTCCCATCGACAACGCGCGCGCGTGCAGGTCGATCGCCGACGCCGGGATAGCTTTGCCACTGGACGAGACATAGTCCTGTGCCGGCGCCACGAAGGCCACCTTCGGCGTGTGCTGACGGGTGGCCGCGTCTTCCAGCTTCGAGATCAGGCCCATGCGCACTGCACCGTAGGCGCGGATCTTCTCGAAGCGCTCCAGCGCTCCTTTATCCTCGTTGATCACCGGCTGCAGCTCGGTACCGGTGTAACCCAGGTCGGCGGCGTTGAGGAAGATCGTCGGAATGCCGGCGGTGATCATCGTCACCTCGAAGCTGCCCACGCTCGGCACTTCCAGCGTATCGACCAGATTCCCGGTGGGGAACATCGCGCCCGCATCGCCGTCGTCGGACGGATCAATGAATTCAAGCTGGATCTCGGCGGCCGGGAAGGTCACGCCATCCAGCTCGAAATCGCCGGTTTCCTGCACTTCGCCATCGCGCATCGGCACATGGGCAATGATGGTCTTGCCGATGTTGGCCTGCCAGATGCGCACGGTGCACAGGCCATCGCGCGGCACGCGGGCAGGATCGATCAGGCCGTTGGCGATGGCGAACGGACCCACCGCAGTGCTGAGATTGCCGCAGTTGCCGCTCCAATCGACGAAGGCGGAGTCGATCGAGACCTGGCCGTACAGATAGTCGACATCGTGATCCGGCACAGAGGCGGTGGAGATGATCACGCACTTGCTGGTGCTGGAGGTGGCGCCCCCCATGCCGTCGGTCTGCTTGCCATACGGATCGGGCGAACCGATCACGCGCATCAGCAGCGCATCGCGCGCAGCGCCCGGCACCTGCGCGGCCTCGGGCAGGTCCTGCAGGCGGAAGAACACGCCCTTGCTGGTGCCGCCGCGCATGTAGGTGGCGGGAATACAGAGTTGCGGGAGAAATGCCATGGAACGGTTCCTTGCAATGAAAGACGGCCCGTTACCGGGCCGTCGGATGCCTTACGCCACCTTGGCGCCTTCCAGGAAGTCCTGTGCGAAACGCTGCAGCACGCCACCGGCTTCGTAGATCGCCACTTCCTCGTCACTGTCCAGGCGGCAGGTGACCGGCACGATCACGTCCTGGCCGTCGCGGCGGTGGATGACCACGCGCAGCTCGGCGCGCGGCGTGCGTTCACCGATGACGTCGAAGGTTTCGGTGCCATCGATGCCCAGGGTCAGACGGGTGGTGCCCGGCTTGAACTCCAGCGGCAGCACGCCCATGCCGATCAGGTTGGTGCGGTGGATGCGCTCAAAGCCTTCGGCAACGATGGCCTCCACGCCAGCCAGGCGCACGCCCTTGGCGGCCCAGTCACGCGAAGAACCCTGCCCGTAGTCGGCACCGGCGATGATGATCAGCGGCTGCTTGCGCTCCATGTAGGTCTCGATCGCTTCCCACATGCGCATGACCTTGCCTTCCGGCTCGACGCGCGCCAGCGAACCCTGTTTCACGCTGCCATCTTCATTGCGCACCATCTCGTTGAACAGCTTCGGGTTGGCGAAGGTGGCACGCTGCGCGGTCAGGTGGTCACCGCGATGGGTGGCGTAGGAATTGAAGTCCTCTTCCGGCAGGCCCATCTTCGCCAGGTATTCGCCGGCGGCGCTGGAGGCCATGATCGCGTTGGACGGCGACAGGTGGTCGGTGGTGATGTTGTCGGGCAACACCGCCAGCGCACGCATGCCGGCCAGCGAGCGCTCACCGGCCAGTGCACCTTCCCAGTACGGCGGACGACGGATGTAGGTGCTCTGCGGGCGCCAGTCGTACAGCGGGCTCACCGCTGCGCCGTGTTCGACGCGTACGTTGAACATCGGGTTGTAGACGCTGCGGAACTGCTCCGGCTTCACCGCCGCCTTCACCACCGCATCGATCTCGGCGTCACTCGGCCAGATGTCCTTCAGGCGCACCTCGTTGCCGTCGGTGTCCACGCCCAGCACATCCTTCTCGATGTCAAAGCGGATGGTGCCGGCAATGGCGTAGGCGATCACCAGCGGCGGCGAGGCCAGGAAGGCCTGCTTGGCGTACGGATGGATGCGGCCGTCGAAGTTGCGGTTGCCCGACAGTACCGCCGTGGCGTACAGGTCACGGTCGATGATTTCCTGCTGGATCTTCGGATCCAGCGCGCCGCTCATGCCATTGCAGGTGGTGCAGGCGAAGGCGACGATGCCGAAGCCCAGCTTCTCCAGGTCGGGCAGCAGGCCCGCTTCTTCCAGGTACAGCTGCACTGCCTTGGAACCGGGTGCCAGCGACGACTTCACCCAAGGCTTGCGCAGCAGGCCACGCTCGTTGGCCTTGCGTGCCAGCAGGCCGGCGGCGATCACGTTGCGCGGGTTGGAGGTATTGGTGCAGCTGGTGATGGCAGCGATGATCACCGCGCCATCGGGCATCAGCCCCTGCGCCTGCTCGGCCTTGCCTGCTTCCAGCTTGGCTTCGTCGGCGATGCCGCGCTCGGCCAGCTCGGCGGTGGCCACGCGCTTGTGCGGGTTGGACGGGCCGGCCATGTTGCGCACCACGGTCGACAGATCGAAGCGCAGCACGCGCTCGTACTGTGCGGTGGCCAGGTCATCGGCCCACAGGCCGGTGGTGCGTGCATAGTTTTCCACCAGCGCCACCTGCGATTCCTCGCGGCCGGTCAGGCGCAGGTACTCGGTGGTCTGCGCATCGATGTAGAACATCGCCGCAGTGGCGCCGTACTCCGGGCACATATTGGAGATGGTGGCGCGGTCACCGATGGTCAGTGCCGCGGCACCCTCGCCGAAGAATTCAAGCCAGGCGCCCACCACGCGTTCCTTGCGCAGGAACTCGGTCAATGCCAGCACCACGTCGGTGGCGGTGATGCCGGGCTGCGGCTTGCCGGTCAGCTCGACACCGATGATGTCCGGCAGGCGCATCCACGAGGCGCGGCCCAGCATCACGTTTTCTGCTTCCAGGCCGCCAACACCGATGGCGATCACGCCCAGTGCATCCACATGCGGGGTGTGGCTGTCGGTGCCCACGCAGGTATCCGGGAAGGCCACGCCGTCCTGCACGTAGACTACCGGCGACATCTTCTCCAGGTTGATCTGGTGCATGATGCCATTGCCTGGCGGAATCACGTCCACGTTCTCGAAGGCCAGCTTGGTCCAGTCGATGAAGTGGAAACGGTCTTCGTTGCGGCGATCCTCGATGGCGCGGTTCTTCTCGAACGCCTGCGGATCGTAACCACCGCATTCCACCGCCAGCGAGTGATCGACGATCAGCTGCACCGGCACCACCGGGTTGACCTTGGCCGGGTCGCCGCCCTTGTCGGCAATCGCATCACGCAGGCCGGCCAGGTCGACCAGTGCGGTCTGCCCGAGGATGTCATGGC
This sequence comes from Stenotrophomonas maltophilia, assembly GCF_004920835.1. GTDB lineage: Bacteria > Pseudomonadota > Gammaproteobacteria > Xanthomonadales > Xanthomonadaceae > Stenotrophomonas > Stenotrophomonas maltophilia_AQ. The sequence continues at coordinate 46,089 of NZ_QFHO01000007.1, read as the reverse complement.
ACACCACGCGCGCAGGGAACCACGGGAAATCCAGGTCGCGACGGCGCTCGATCAGCTGCTTCAGCGAATCGGTCAGCGTCGCCGGATCGCAGCGGCGCACCAGGTTCTCGGCCAGCACGCGCGATACGTACGGCAGCGTGGCGTAGGCGCCGGGCTGGATCGCATCGACAGCGGCGCGCGCGTCGAAATAGTCCAGCGAGCTGCCGGGGAGGTTCTTGCGGTAATCGGTATTCATGGGCTGGCGGGATGCTTTGGGCGGGCCGGGTGCCGGCAGTGCGGCGGCGAAAGCATCCGGCCGGCACAGGGCCGGCCGGATGGATACAGCAGGTGGATCAGACGCGCTTGTCGATGGCGACGAAGTCGCGGTCTTCCGGGCCGATGTAATTGGCGCTCGGGCGGATGATCTTGCCGTCGATACGCTGCTCGACGATGTGCGCGCTCCAGCCGGCGGTGCGGGCGATCACGAACAGGGGGGTGAACATCGCGGTCGGCACGCCCATCATGTGGTAGCTGACGGCGCTGAACCAGTCCAGGTTCGGGAACATCTTCTTGATGTCCCACATCACCGTTTCCAGGCGCTCGGCGATGTCGTACATCTTCATGCTCGACTGCTCTTCGGACAGTTCGCGGGCGACGTCCTTGATCACCTTGTTGCGCGGATCGGACACGGTGTAGACCGGGTGGCCGAAACCGATCACCACTTCCTTGCGCTCCACGCGGGCCTTGATGTCTTCCTCGGCTTCGTCCGGATTGTCATAGCGCTTCTGCACTTCGAACGCCACTTCGTTGGCGCCGCCGTGCTTGGGGCCGCGCAGCGCGCCGATGCCACCGCAGATCGCGCTGTACATGTCGCTGCCGGTGCCGGCGATGACGCGGCAGGCGAAGGTCGAAGCGTTGAACTCGTGCTCGGCGTACAGGATCAGCGAGGTGTGCATCGCCTTCACCCACGAATCCTGCGGCTTCTCGCCGTGCAGCAGATGCAGGAAGTGACCACCGATGGAGTCGTCGTCGGTCTCCACATCGATGGCGCGGCCGTTGTGGCTCCAGTGGTACCAGTACAGCAGCATCGAACCGAGGCAGGCCATCAGCTTGTCGGCGATGTCGCGCGCGCCCGGATGGTTGTGGTCGTCCTTTTCCGGCGACACGCAGCCGAGCACGGACACGCCGGTGCGCATCACGTCCATCGGGTGTGCCGACGGCGGCAGTTCTTCCAGAGCGGCCTTCACCGCCGCCGGAATGCCACGCAGCGACTTCAGCTTGGCCTTGTACGAAACCAGCTCGGCGCGGGTCGGGAGCTTGCCGTGCACCAGCAGGTAGGCGATTTCCTCGAACTCGCTGGTGTTGGCCAGGTCCAGGATGTCGTAGCCACGGTAGTGCAGATCGTTGCCGCTGCGGCCGACGCTGCACAGCGCGGTGTTGCCGGCAGCAGTGCCGGACAGGGCGACGGACTTCTTCGGCTTGAAGGTCGGGGTTGCGGTTGTATCGTTCATGTTTTCCCTCCGAAAACTGATGGTGCAGGGTACTGCTTATTTCTTGGCGGCGAACAGTGCATCGAGCTGCTGCTCGAAGGCGTGGTAGCCGATGCGGTCATACAGCTCTTCGCGCGTCTGCATGCTCTCCACCACATTGCGCTGATGGCCATCGCGGCGCACCGCCTGGTAGACATTTTCGGCGGCCTTGTTGGCCGCACGGAACGCCGACAGCGGGAACAGCTGGATGGCAACGCCGGCCGAGGCCAGTTCATCGCGGCTGAACAGCGGGGTGGCACCGAATTCGGTGATGTTGGCCAGCACCGGCACCTTCACCGCATCGACGAAGCGGCGGTAGGTGTCCAGATCATAGGCAGCCTCGGCGAAGATGCCGTCGGCACCTGCCTCGACACAGGCGATGGCGCGCTCGATGGCCTTGTCCACGCCGTCCACCTGGATGGCATCGGTGCGTGCGATCAGGAAGAAGTCCGGATCAGTCTTGGCATCGGCGGCAGCCTTCACGCGGTCGACCATTTCACCCTGCGAGACGATCTCCTTGCCCGGACGGTGGCCGCAGCGCTTGGCGCCAACCTGGTCTTCGATGTGGCAGGCAGCCGCGCCGGCCTTGATCAGCGACTTCACGGTGCGCGCGATGTTGAACGCGCTCGGGCCGAAACCGGTGTCGATGTCGACCATCAGCGGCAGGTCGCAGACATCGGTGATGCGCCGCACGTCGATCAGCACGTCTTCCAGGGTGTTGATACCCAGGTCCGGCAGACCCAGCGAACCAGCGGCGACGCCACCACCGGACAGATAGATGGCACGGAAGCCAGCGCGCTTGGCCAGCAGCGCATGGTTGGCGTTGATCGCGCCGATCACCTGCAGCGGCGATTCGGCAGCCAGCGCCTCACGGAAGCGGGCACCGGCGGAGAATGGGGCGGAAGCGGTCATGCGGCAATCCAGGTTGAAGAACGGGAAGGTAGGCGCAAGCACCATGCCAAGCTGCAAGCGGTTGATTTCACGGGGATGACCGGCACGCAACGGCGAAACAAATGAAACATTGAAACAGATGTATCATGAAACACCCCGCCCGAACCCGCCGCCATGTACCTGCCCCGATCACCCCTGCGCCACGCCGATATCGACCCCGGCCGCCCGGTGATCTGGACCGTCAGCGTCTCGCGGCTGACCGGCCTGCTCGGCGACGTCATTCCCGAATTCGACCGCCGCGCACGCATCGAGCAGATCAACCTCGGCTTCGAGGAGGCGGTAGAGGTGATCGGCCAGCGCCTGCGTCGCGAGCACTGCGATGTGGTGATTGCCGGCGGCTCCAACGCGGCGTGGCTGCGTGGTCGGCTGGAGCTGCCACTGGTGCCGATCCAGGCCAACGGCTTCGACCTGATGGAAGCACTGGCGCGCGCGCGACGCATCGCTCCGCGCATCGGCCTGGTCACCCACGCCAGCGATGTACCGGTGTTCAGCAACTTCCAGCAGAGTTTCGGCCTGGATATCGAGCATCGCCGCTTCGTCACCCGCGAGGACGCGCGCGACTGCATCGCCGACCTGCGCGCCAACGGCATCGAGGTGATCGTCGGCACCGGCATGGCCATCGACCATGCCGAGCAGGCCGGCCTGCCCGGGGTGCTGCTGTATTCGGCCGACTCGGTGCGGCAGGCGTTCGAACATGCACTGGAACTGACCCAGACCCTGGCACGTTCCGGCAGCAACCGCCCTGCCCCGCGCCGGCGCCCGGCAGCGCGTGCCGATGCGCATGAACTGCTCGGCGACAGCGACGCGATGGCGCAGGTGCGCGCGCAGATCGCGCTCTATGCCCCACATGACAGCACCGTGCTGGTCAGCGGCGAAACCGGCACCGGCAAGGAGCTGGTGGCGCGCCAGCTGCACGCCGCCAGCGGTCGTCGCGGACGCTTCGTGGCGCTGAACTGCGGCGCGATCAGTGAATCGCTGCTGGAGGCGGAACTGTTCGGCTACAGCGATGGCGCCTTCACCGGCGCACGTCGTGGCGGCCGCGTTGGCCTGGTTGAAGCCGCAGACGGCGGGACGCTGTTCCTGGATGAGATCGGCGAACTGCCACTGCCACTGCAGACCCGCCTGCTGCGAGTGCTGGAAGAACGTGAAGTGCTGCGTGTCGGCGCCACCGAACCGACCCCGGTGGACCTGCGCGTGGTGGCCGCCACCCTGCAGTCGCTGGAGCAGCGCGCGGCCACCGGAAGCTTCCGCCGCGACCTGTATTACCGCTTGGCAGCGCTGCGCATTGCCCTGCCCTCGCTGCGTGCGCGGCGCGGTGACATCCTGATGTTGGCGCAGCACTTCTTCCGCCAGCTGCGCGGCATCGACGCGCCGCTGGATGAGGATGCACTGGCGGTGTTGACCGCTGCCGAATGGCCCGGCAACGTGCGCGAACTTCGCAATCTGATGGATCGCCTGCGCATCCACTGGCAGCCCGGTGAAGGGCTGATTGATGCCGCGCGACTGCTGCAGCTTGCGCCCGAACTTGTGAATGAGGGCGTTGCAGCATTGCCGGTGGAAAGCAACGGCAAGCGCCCACCGCGTGCGCAGCTGGAAGCGCTGCTGCAGGAACATCGCAATGATCGCGAGGGCATGGCGCAGGCGCTGGGTGTATCGCGCACCACGCTGTGGCGCTGGCTGCGCGCTGAAGGCCTGTAGAGCCGAGCCCATGCTCGGCTGCTTCTGCGGGAAGATCAGCCGAGCATGGGCTTGGCTCTACAGGGTGCGTGCCGTCAGCGTGCCCAGCGCGCCTCTATCGCAAACCGGCCGCTGCCCACTGCCGCAACCCATAACAGCAGCACCCCAAGCGGCACTTCACTCAGATAGAAGAACCAGCTCAACCAATCCAGCACGCTCAATCCTGCAGGAATGCGTGCGATGCCATCGGTCAATGCAGCCACCGCGCAGATGCCCGCCAGCAGCAACGCAGAGGGGCGGCTGAGCAGCCCCAATACCAACAGGCCGCCCGCGATCCATTCGATCGCCCCGAGCACCGGCGCACTGAACACCGGGAACGGAATGCCCGCATCAACCAACGTATGCACCATGCGCTCGCGCCCCGCGTCGGTGAACACCTTGTTCCAGCCGGACACGCAGAACATCACACCGGCAACGATACGGGCGAGCAGCAGCAGGTACGCTTCCACGCCGCGGCGGGTGGGAGGTACGGCGAACAGGCAGCGCCAGGAAGGCATGGCGACTCCGGAAATCGAGGGAATTCTTCGGAGTGTGCCGGTTGCTGACCTGCTCGCAGATGAAGCTGACCAGTCCGTTCGCGACAACGAGCTCTTGTGGAGTCGAGCCATGCTCGACTGCTTTACGCGCCAGAGCAACAGCAGCCGAGCATGGCTCGGCTCTACAAGGAGCTTGCATCAGCAAGCAGCAGCTCGATTTCCTCCACCTGCACCACCGGCACCTGCCACGGGTGATGCGGCGCAATGCCCTGTTCGAAGATGCGCTGAAGCCGCTGCGGATCACGCGGCAGGCAGAATTCCAGACGCACGCTGTCGACCACTTCGGTGCGACCCGCCTCACCCCGTACGGGCGTCGCACCCACGCGTGGACGGAACTGTTCAAACCCCGGCGCCGACCACCACATACCGTGTTCGTAGTCGCCGGCCGCCAGCGCGTCCACCGCCAGGATGCCCTGCTTCACCGCGTCCAGTGCTGCCGATGGCACGAACACCACCACGCGGTACAGCGGCAGGCGCTGCATCGGGCAGCCTTACGGATACAGCAGACGCTTGCTCCAGCGCCCTTCGGCACCGGCTTCATAGCACCAGCGTTCATGCAGGCGGAACTGCGCGCCGTACCAGAACTCCATGCGGTCGGGTACCACACGCAGGCCGCTCCAACCCTCCGGGCGCGGCACGTCCTTGCCTTCGAAGCGGGCTTCGATCTCGGCCACGCGCGCGTCGAACTCTTCGCGCGTTGCCAGCGTCTTCGACTGCTGCGAGGCCCACGCGCCGATCTGGCTCATGCGCGGGCGGCTGGCGAAATAGGCATCGGCCTCGGCGTCTGCCACCTGTTCGACACGGCCTTCGATGCGCACCTGGATGCCAGCCTCGCGCAGGCTGCGCCACAGGAACAGCAGTGCGGCCTGCGGATTGGCCTGAAGTTCCTGGCCCTTGTGGCTGTCCAGATGGGTGTAGAAGACAAAGCCACGCTCGTCGAAGGCCTTCAGCAGCACGGTGCGCGCCGAGGGACGGCCCTGCGTATCAGCAGTGGCTACGGTCATCGCATTCGGCTCGACCTCGCGACTCTGTTTGGCCTCTTCGAACAGGCCGGCAAACGTGGACAGGGCTTCGGCGTACAGGTCGCTCATGATTGCGTTCTTCTCACACGGATTGGGCTATTGTGGCTGCATGGTCGCTGCTGCGTATATGCCCCAGGTGAAAGGATTCCCCGAAACATTGGCCGAACAGGCGCTGGACGATGCGCTGGCCAGCGGTGCAGCGGTTCCAGTATTGGCGATCAGCGGCCTGCAGGGGAGCGGCAAATCGACGCTGGCGGCGCAGGTGGTGGCGCGCGCGCAAGCACGTGGCCTGAACGCGGCCACGCTGTCGATCGATGATGTCTACCTGACCCGCGCGCAGCGCCAGCGGCTGGCCCGCCAGGTGCATCCGCTGCTGATCACCCGCGGGCCGCCCGGCACCCACGACCTGCCGCTGGCCCACGCCGTGCTGGACGCGGTGGCCGCACGCCAGCCCTTTGCGATGCCACGATTCGACAAGCTGGCCGACGAGCGCCTGCCTGAGGCTCAGTGGCCGCAGCTGCAGCAGCCATTGGACCTGCTGGTGTTCGAAGGCTGGTTCCTCGGCACACCAGCGCAGGATGACAACGCACTGGACAGCCCGTTGAACGCGCTGGAACGCGAGGCCGACGCCGATGGCCGTTGGCGCCGCTGGTGCAATCAGGCACTAGCCCGCGACTACCCGGCGTTGTGGCAGCGCTGCAACCGCCTGTGGTTCCTGCAGCCGCCGGATTTTTCGGTGGTGCCGCGCTGGCGCTGGCAGCAGGAGCAGAACCTGCAGGCGGCGCAGCCGGGCCGGCATGGCATGAGCCGGCCGCAGCTGGAGCGCTTCGTACAGTATTACGAGCGGGTCAGCCGGCAGGCACTGCATGCCCTGCCCGGCCTGGCCGACCACGTGGTGGTGCTGGACGGCCAGCGCCAGGTGCAGGCGGTGCGCTGAGGGCGCCTATTCCACCAGGAACGTCACCCGCAGATTGACCCGCCATTCGGTGATTTCGCCGTTGCCATCGGTCACCACCTTGGTTTCGTTGATCCAGGCGCCCTGGATGCCCTTGACCGTCCCGGATACCTTCTTCAAGCCACTGCGCACGGCATCTTCCACGCTCTTGGGCGAGGACGCATTGATTTCGATGACCTTGGCGACCGTCATGGCTGCTACTCCGTCAGGCGCGGGAAACCCCGCAGGGACCCCCACCGTGACGTGAAGAACGTAAAGGCCAAGGCACGGAGGTGTTAGGATCAGAGGGGCATGAACCCTGCTCCGAACCTGATCCTGATCGGCCCGATGGGCGCCGGTAAAACCTGCATCGGCCGCCGCCTGGCCGAGCGCTTCACGCTGGACTTCGTCGATGTCGACCAGGCCATCGTCGATGCCGCCGGCGCCAGCATCCCGACCATTTTCGAGCACTCGGGCGAAACCGGCTTCCGCAGCCATGAGCGCGAGGCGCTTGCGCGCGTACTGGAAGGCCGTGGCCAGCTGGTCTCCACCGGTGGCGGCGCCGTACTGGATCCGGGCAACCGTGCGCTGATCGCCCAGCGCGGATTCGTGGTCTATCTGCGGGTCAGCGTGGCCGAACAGCTGGAGCGCCTGGCCCGCGACAAGGGCCGGCCGCTGCTGCAGCGCCCTGACCGCGAGCAGGTGCTGCACGATCTGGCCGCACATCGCGACCCACTGTACCGTGAGCTGGCCGACCTCACCCTCGATACCGACCCGTATACCGCTGCCGACGCGACCGCCCACCTGGTGGTCAAGCTGGCTACGCAATGGCAGCGCCAGGACCTGACCGCATGACTTCCCCCGCCCTGCTGCAGGTCGCCGTTGGCGGCGACCGCCCCTACTCCATCACCATCGGCGCCGGTGCCCAGGCCGACGGCGCTGCGCTGGCCTCGCACGTTCGCGGCCGCCACGTGCTGCTGCTCAGCGACAGCGAAGTGGCCCCGCGCTACCTGGCCGCCGTGAAGCAGGCGCTGCTGGCCGCACGCCCCGACCTGATCGTCGGCGAGCACGTGCTGGCCGCCGGCGAAGCCTCCAAGACCCTGGCCGAATTCGGCCGCGCGATCGAAGCGCTGGCCGCACTCGGCGCCACCCGCGATGCCTGCGTGTTCGCCCTCGGCGGCGGCGTGGTCGGTGACCTCGCCGGTTTCGCCGCCGCCTGCTGGATGCGCGGCGTGGACTGCGTGCAATTGCCGACCACCCTGCTGGCGATGGTCGATTCGTCGGTGGGCGGCAAGACCGCGGTCGACATCCCGGCCGGCAAGAACCTGGTCGGCGCGTTCCATCCGCCGCGCGCGGTGATCGCTGATACCCGCGTGCTGGCCACCCTGCCGCCGCGCGAACTGCGCGCTGGCCTGGCCGAAGTGGTGAAGTACGGTGCACTGGGCGACGCGGTGTTCTTCGAATGGCTGCAGCAGCATGCCGATGCGCTGCTGGCCAGCGAAGACGCAGTGCTGGCCGAAGCCATCGCGCGCAGCTGCCGGCACAAGGCCGCCATCGTCGAACGCGATCCGTTCGAGAAGGGCGAGCGTGCCCTGCTCAACCTGGGCCATACCTTCGGCCATGCCATCGAGACCGAACAGGGCTATTCGGCCCCGGGCCGCGATGCGTTGAACCACGGCGAAGCGGTGGCGGTGGGCATGGTGCTGGCGGCAAAGCTGTCCACCGACCTGGGTCTGGCCGACGATGCCGACCGTGCGCGCCTGCAGGCGCTGCTGGAACGCCTCGGCCTGCCGGTGGCGATCCCGGCCGGACTGGACCCGCAGGCCCTGCTCGGCCGCATGCGGCTGGACAAGAAGAACGTGGCCGGCCGCCTGCGCCTGGTGCTGTGGCGTGGCATGGGCCGCGCCGAAGTGGTGCCGGACGTGGATGAGGCGGCGGTGCTGAAGGTGCTGGGCGCGGCCTGACCATCCCCTGGTCCGGTAGTGCCGGCCGCTGGCCAGCTGCTGCGCTCATGAAGTTGCCGGCCAGCGGCCGGCACTACCGCGTTGCGGCCGGGGTCACCCGGGCCCCGCTACAATCGGTGCCATGCACGTTTACCTGCAACATCCCGACGCCGGTGCCCAGGCACCGCGCTTCCTGCGCCTGAGCCTGCAGACGGACCTGTTCGGCGGCTGGGAGCTGCTGCGCGAGAGCGGTCGCGTCGGTGGTCGCTCGCAGCTGCGGCGTGAGCTGTTCCTGCAGGCCGACGAAGCCCGCCATGCCTTCGAGAAGGCCCGCGATGCCGAACTGCATCGCGGCTTCCAGATTCTTCTGCACGGCGACTGACGCCGCTGCCAACTTTCGCCCAAGGAATGCTCATCGTGACCAGCCCTCTCCGCAACGATCGCCTGCTGCGCGCCCTGCGCCGCGAACCGGTGGACTGCACCCCCGTCTGGCTGATGCGCCAGGCCGGCCGCTACCTGCCGGAGTACCGCGCGACCCGGGCCAAGGCCGGCAGCTTCCTGGCCATGGCCAAGAACCCGGAGATCGCCTGCGAAGTGACCCTGCAGCCGCTGCGCCGCTTCCCGCTGGACGCTGCGATCCTGTTCTCGGACATCCTCACCATTCCCGATGCGATGGGGCTGGAGCTGTACTTCGTCGAAGGCGAAGGCCCGAAGTTCCGCCACCCGGTGCGTGATGAAGCGGCCATCGCCAAGCTGGCCGTGCCGGACATGGAACAGGACCTGGGCTACGTGATGGACGCGGTGCGCCTGATCCGCCGCGAGCTGGATGGCCAGGTGCCGCTGATCGGTTTCTCCGGCAGCCCCTGGACGCTGGCCTGCTACATGGTGGAAGGCGGCGGCAGCAAGGACTTCGCGCGCATCAAGGCGATGGCACTGAACCATCCGCAGGCGCTGCACCGTCTGCTGGAAGTCACCACCGAGGCGGTCATCGCCTACCTCGGCGCGCAGCGCGCAGCCGGTGCGCAGGCGCTGCAGGTGTTCGACACCTGGGGTGGCGTGCTGTCGCCGTCGATGTACCGCGAGTTCTCGCTGCGCTACCTGCAGCGCATCGCCGAGGGCCTGGAGCGTGGCGAAGGCAGCGAGCGCACGCCGCTGATCCTGTTCGGCAAGGGCACCGGCCTGCACTTGGAGGCGCTGTCACGGACCGGTGCCGATGCGCTGGGCCTGGACTGGACGCTGGACCTGGACGAGGCGATGCGCCGCACCGGTGGCCGCGTTGCCCTGCAGGGCAACCTCGACCCGACCACGCTGTATGCCTCGCCGGATGCAATCGCCGCCGCCGCCGCGCGCGTGCTCGACACCTATGCCGCCGGCAATGGCGGCTCGCGCGAGGGACATGTATTCAACCTCGGCCACGGCATGTCGCCGGACATGGACCCGGCGCACGTGCAGGTGCTGGTCGACGCGGTGCACGCGCACAGCCAGCGCTGAGCATCCGGCATGCCGTCACGGCGCAACCTTGATCGCGCCGTGACCCGCAGTGCGCGATCATGGCATCCCCCACGTCGCACCGGCCACACCCCATGTCCACATCGCCATCGACCTACAACCGCCAGCGCCCCCTGCTCTGGCTGGTTTCGCTGGCGATCTTCATGCAGATGCTGGACTCGACCATCGTCAACACGGCCTTGCCGGCGATGGCGGCCAGCCTGGGCGAAAGCCCGCTGCAGATGCAGTCGGTGGTGTTCAGCTACGCGCTGGCGGTAGCCACCTTCATTCCCGCTTCCGGATGGATCGCCGACCGCTACGGCACCCGACGCACCTTCCTGGTGGCGATCATCCTGTTCACCCTCGGCTCGCTGGCCTGCGCGCTGGCCCAGCACCTGCACCAGCTGGTCGGTGCGCGCGTGCTGCAGGGTATCGGCGGTGCGATGCTGCTGCCGGTCGGCCGCCTGGCAGTGATGCGTTCGGTACCACGCGAGGATTTCCTGCGCGCGATGAGCTTCATCGCCATCCCGGCCCTGGTCGGCCCGTTGATCGGCCCCACGTTGGGTGGCTGGCTGGTCGAGATCGCATCGTGGCACTGGGTGTTCCTGATCAACCTGCCGATTGGCGTGATCGGCTTCATCGCCGCGATGAAGATCATGCCCGACCACTACGCCAGCCATCGCACCCGTTTCGACCTGCGCGGCTACATCATGCTGGCCTTTGCGATGGTGGTGCTGTCGCTGGCGCTGGATGGCATCTCCGGGCTCGGTACGCCACACGCGCTGGTGATGCTGATGACCGTGGCCGGCCTGGCGGCGCTGGTGGGTTACTGGCTGCACGCCGCCAACTCCACCGCACCGTTGTTCTCGCTGGCACTGTTCCGCGTACCCAGCTACCGCATCGGCATCCTTGGCAACCTGTTCTCGCGCATCGGCAGCAGCGCCATGCCGATGCTGATCCCGTTGCTGCTGCAGGTCGGCCTGGGCTTGGGCCCAATGAACGCCGGCCTGATGATGGTTCCGGTGGCGGCCGCCGGCATGGTGTCCAAGAAGCTGGCGGTGAAGCTGGTCGAGCGCTACGGCTACCGCCGCGTGCTGATGGTCAACACCGTGCTGGTGGGCCTGGCGATGGCCAGCTTCATCCTGATGACGCCCGGCCAGCATCTGGCCTGGCGCCTGCTGCAGCTGGCGTTCTTCGGTGCGGTCAATTCGCTGCAGTTCACTGTGATGAACACCGTGACCCTGCGTGATCTGGACCGCGAGTTCGCCAGCTCCGGCAACAGCCTGCTATCGATGGTGATGATGCTCGCAGCCGGTTTCGGTGCCGCCGCCGCCGGCAGCCTGCTGGCGGCGTTCGGCAACCACCTTGACAGCAACAGCGCCACCGCCGCGCTGCACGCCACCTTCCTGTGCGTGGGTGCGATCACCCTGACCTCGACGATGATCTTCTGGCAGCTGCCCGACACCAAGCCCGAACCGCGGCAGGTCGAGCACGTCGCGGAGTGAGGGGTTCGGCAGGGCCTGCGGCCCTGCACCCGCAGAGGCCGAAGCAACAGCAACAGCAACAGCGAGCATTCCGTGGGTTGGCGGGATGGTGTGGGCTTGCAGGACACGCCGTAAACCCATCCATGGGGGCTCGATGGCGCCATCCATGGCGCCAACGGTCCTGCAAGCCCACACCGCCCCACCTCTGACAGGTTCACGCGGCTGCGGGTAACGGCGGCTGTTGGAACACGCGGTTGTTGGTAGGTGTCGACCTTGGTCGACACATCTGTCAGATATCGAATTCCAGATTGGGGTCGGAGCCTGTTGCGCAGCAACCGGATCCACACCGCCATCCCACGGAATGCAGGCTTTTGACGTTGACGTTGATTCTGCAGGTGCAGGGCTGCAAGCCCTGCAATAAACCCTACCTGCCCATGACCCGGGCGATCGCTTCCACCAGCAGTTCGCCGGTCACCGGCTTGCGCAGGAAGCCACCGATGCCGGCCGCTTCCACCTGCTGCTGCAGATCCGGGTCGGTACGCGCGGTCACCGCCAGCAGCGGCAGCATGTAGCCCTGGTTGCGCAGGTGCTGGGCCAGCTCGAAGCCACTCAGGCCCGGCAGGTCAAGGTCCAGCAGGCCGACGTCGAAGTCACCGGCACTGATCTCGCGCAACGCCGCCAGCGCGTGGCCGGCATGTACCACGTCATGCCCACGCGCGCTCAACAGTCCGCGCACCACGTCAGCCACGGTGGCGTCGTCCTCCACCAGCAGCACCCGCAACGGTGGCATGTTCGCCGCCTCCTCACGGTGCGCTTCGCCAGCGGCTTCGGCGTCGGCGTCGACCACCAGCGGCAACGGCAAGGTCACGCCGAAACAGGTGCCCCGCCCCAGCTGACTCTCAACCTGGATCCGGCCCTGCATGGCCTGCGCCAGCTCGCGGCAGATCGCCAGGCCCAGGCCGCTGCCGCCGTACTGCGCGGCGGTGCGCGCACCGTCTGCCTGCTCGAAGCGGCGGAACAGGCGTTGCTGTTGTTCCTGGCTGATGCCCGGACCGGTATCGCGCACCTCGAAGTGCAGCGCGCGCAGTTCGCCATCACTGCGCGCGTGCAGGGTGATGGTCCCGCGGCTGGTGAACTTCACCGCGTTCGACAGCAGGTTGAGCAGGATCTGGCGTACCCGCATCGCATCACCGGTCGCCTGCAGCCCCGGCGGCAACTGGTTGTCCAGGGTGAAACGCAGGCCCTTCTGCGCGGCCAGCGGTCCCATCAACGCGGCCAGGTCCTGCAGCAGGCGACTCAACGCGAACGGCTTGGACTGCAGTTCCAGCCTGCCCGATTCGATCCGCGCCAGGTCCAAGGCGTCATTGACCAGATGCAGCAGGTGTTCGCCGGCATGGCGGATCGACTGCGTATAGCCGCGCTGCTGCGGATCCAGCGGCGAGGCCAGCAGCAGTTCGCTCATGCCCAGCACACCGGTCATCGGCGTGCGGATCTCATGGCCGAGGTTGGCCAGGAAACGGGTCTTGGCGGCGGAGGCCTGTTCGGCCAGCTCCTGCTTGTGCAGCGCCAGCTGGTAGGCATGGCGACGCTGCAGGCGGCGGCGATACAGCCAGGCGAACCAGCTGGTCAGCAGCAGTGCGATCGACGCCAGCACCAGCAACCCGGACAGGCTGCGCCACCATGGCGGCTGCACGCGGAATTCGAGGCTCTGCACGCGCGACCAGACATGGTCGGCCGAGCGCGCCTGCACTTCCAGGCGATAGCTGCCCGGCGGCAGCCGCGAGAACAGGCGCTCACCGGCCGGCCCCACTTCAACCCAGTCCGGGTCGTAGCCGGCCAGCCGGTAGCGATAGGTGTTGGAGGCCGAATCCGCAAACGACAGCAGGCGCGCGACGATGCGCAGGTCACGGTCGCCATCGGCAATCTGCAACGGCGTGTCATGGGTCAGGTCCAGCACCTGCTCGTTGCGGCGCACCTCGACACGCTCGATCACCAGCGGTGCACGCCGCACCGACGGCCGCACCTGTTCCGGGTCGAACACCACCACGCCGGCCGGCGTGCCCGCCACCAGGTGCCCGTCGCCCGAGGTCGTCAGTGTGTGCTCGCGGAACTCCTGGCTGGGCAGGCCGTCATGCACGCCATACAGACGCACGCTCTGGCCGTCGGCTCCCACCCGCACCAGCCCGCGTGCGCTGGTCGCCCAGGCCACGCCCTGCGCGTCGACCACCAGGCCAGAGGCAGAGATTGCCGGATAGCCCTGCTCGGCACCGATCACGGCCTGCCGTTCCAGGCGCCCCTGGCTCCAGCGGTAACGCGACAGGCGCCCGTCTTCGGACAGCCAGACCTGGCCATCGCGGCCCACGTGCAGTGCGTGGATCGCCGTAGCAGGTGCACCGGGCACCGGCTGGAATCGTTCGCTCTCCGGCAACCACTGCAGCAGGCCACGGCTGCTGGCCAGCCAGATGTGGTCCTGCGGGCCACATTCCACGTCAAGGTTGAGCTGGCCCTGCTGCAATCCACGCTGGCCATTGTCCAGCTGCCGGCGCAGGCGCCCATCCAGATCACGCTGCTGCAGGCCGGCCGGAAGCATCAGCCAGAGGCTGTCGCCATCGCAGGTCATCATCGATTCGATGACCCCTTCCATGGTCGCGTCGGCGCCAGCATCACGCCCCCACCGGCGCAGGTCGCGACGCTTGGGGTCGTAGCGCATCAGCGCGTCGGTCGAGCCGATCCAGACCTGGCCACGCCGGTCCTCGCGCACCGAGGTCAGCCAGTACATGCCATTGACCCAGGTCCGGTGCTGCTCGATCCTGCCGGTCTTCGGGTCGAAACGGTCCAGCGCGCCGTGGCTGCCCACCGTCCAGATACCGCCATTGCTGGAGGGACTGGTCCCGAGCACGAAAGCATTGCGCAGCGAACTGGCATCGTCCTCGAGCCGCGACAGCACCGAGAACTGCCACCAGCGCGGCAGCAGGTGCCACAGGCCTGCATTGGTGCTGGCCAGCCAGATGCCGCCTTCGCGGTCCTCGTAGGCGCCGGTCCAGTTCGGTCGTACCGGGCCGCGCGCAACCGCGCTGTACAGCGGAACGGTCTGGTACTGGCCATCCACGGCCCGGCCCAGGCCACTGCGGGTATCCAGCCAATGCCCGCCCTGCTCGTCGCGCAACATCATGCCGAGCACCTGCTCGCCCTGCGGCAGCTTCCACGGCAACGTTTCGAAACGACCATCGGGACGACGCACGGTGGCGCCGGCCATCGTGCTGATCCACAGGCTGCCGTCAGGTTCGCTGGTCAGGCCATTGATCAGCAGGCTGGGAATCACGTCGGCGCCGATGCGCTCGAAATCGGTGCCGGTCCAGCGCGCCACGCCATGCTTGGTGCCGACCCACAGGCTGCCATCGGCCAGCGTGACCAGGTACGGCACCGACGCAGCAGGCAGGCTGCGCGGATTGTTCGCCTCCGGCAGGAAGCGCTGCAGGCGGTCCTGGCTGTCCAGGCGGTACAGGCCGCCTTCGTGGGTACCGAACCAGATCGAACCGTCCGGCGTGGTTGCCAGGCTCCAGATGGTGTTGGTGCCCATCAGCGGCTGGCTGCTGCGGTCGTAGAAATGCAGTTGCCGGCGGTCGGCCGACATCCGCACCAGGCCGGCGTTCTCAGTACCGATCCAGAGTTGGTTGCGTGCATCCACCAGCACCGTCCAGATGCGGTTGTCGCGCAGCCCGTCTTCCGAGCGCCAGATCCGGTAGTTGCGGCCGTCGTAGCGGGCCAGGCCGTCATTGGTGGCGATCCACAGGTAGCCGTAGCGGTCCTCGGCCATGCGGTTGACCGTATTGGACGGCAGGCCATCGAACACCGTCACCTGGCGCGGGCTCGGCGGCACCGGCTGCGCCGCAGCTGGCGACAGGCAGCACAGGAGGACCAGCAGCAGCATCGCCGCCCGCAGATACACCACCGATTGCCTCCTCACGCTGCTTCTGATGGATTCCCGCGCTGCGGGCGTCGGCATGGTAAACCGAAAGTCACGTCGTTAACGTCTGGCACCGACGCTTTCAATGGGCAACTTGTCGTTTTGCGCGAGCCTGGGCAATCGCGGTCACCAGCAGGTCGCCGGTGACCGGCTTGCGCAGGAAACCATCGAAACCGGCCGCCAGCACCTGGCTTTCGGCGTAGGCGTCGGAGCGTGCGGTTACCGCCACCAGCGGTAGTTCATAGCCCATGGTGCGCAGCTGGCGGGCGATCGCGGTTCCATCCAGGGCAGGCAGGTCGAGGTCGAGCAGGCCGACATCGAAGCCATCGGTAGCGATCTCGGACAAGGCTCCCAGCCCGTGCAGCACATGCACCACCTCGTGGCCACGGCCACGCAGCAGGCCAGCGATGACCTCGGCCACGGTGGCATCGTCTTCGACCAGCAGGATGCGCAAGGGCGGCAGTACCGGCAGCGCCGGGGAGTCGCCCTGCGCGTTGGCCGCCTGCCGGGTCCACGGCAACGGCAGGCGCACCTGGAAGCGCGCGCCCTTGCCTGGCTGGCTGTCCACTTCGATGCGCCCGCCCATCGCCACCGCCAGTTCCTGGCAGATCGCCAGGCCCAGGCCGCTGCCACCATAGCGCGACGCCGTGCGCGGCCCCTCTGCCTGCTCGAAGCGATGGAACAAGCGCTCCTGCTGCTCGGCATTGATACCCGGACCACTGTCGTGCACCTCGAAGCAGAGGCCAGCACCGTTGTCATCCAGCCGCACGGCCAGTCCAACATGGCCACGTTCGGTGAACTTGATCGCATTGCCCAGCAGGTTGAGCAGGATCTGGCGCACGCGCATCTCATCACCGCTGACGCTGATCGGCCCGGGCGGATCGTCGCCCCGCTGGAAGGCCAGCTGACGCTGCCGCGCCATCGGCTGCATCAGCGCCTGCACCTGGTCGAGCAGGCCGCCCAGGTCGAACGGACGCAGGTCCAGCTCCAGCCGCCCAGCCTCGATGCGGGCCAGGTCCAGTGCATCGTTGACCAGCCGCAACAGGTGGCTGCCCGCCTGCTGGATCGAGCCGGCGTAACTGCGCTGTACCGGATCCAGCGGCGTGGCCAGCAGCAGCTCGCTCATGCCCAGCACGCCTGTCATCGGCGTGCGCACTTCGTGGCCCAGTGTGGCCAGGAAACGGCTCTTGGCCTGCGACGCCTGCTCGGCCAGCTGCTGCTTGTGCACGGTCAGCTGCCACTGCTGGCGGCGACGCAGGCGCGCCCGGATCGACCACACCAGGGTCACCAGCAGCAACGAACCAAGCAGGATATAGCCGAAGATCGCCATGCCGCTGCGCCACCACGGCGGCAGCACCTTCACCTGCAGTCGCTGTGATGGTGTCCATGCGCCGCTGGCGGTCGCCGCCTGCACTTCGATGACATAGCTGCCGGTGGGCAACCGCGAGAGCGTGCGCTGGCCGTCACCGCCCTGCTCTACCCAGTTCTGGTCGTAGCCTCGCACCCGGAAGCGATAGCGATTGCCCTGCGGGTTGGCGTAGGACAGCAGCCGCGCGTCGATCTGCAGATCACGATCATCCGGCCCCAGCAGCAGCGTGCCGGTGTTCGGCAGCGGCTGCCAGCCGCGGGCGTCATCACGGCGCACGCGTACCTCGGCAATCACCAACGACGAAGGCGGCAACACCGCGTCAACCGAGTTCACATCGAATGCGACCAGCCCGGTCTGGCTCACCGCCAGAACACGACCATCGGCATTCACCGCCGGTGGCCGGCTGGTGAACTCGGCATCGGACAGGCCATCGCGTTCGTTGAACTGCTGCAGTCGCCGCGCCTTGGGATCCCAGCGCAGCAGCCCACGCGGCGTGGTCGCCCACAGGCGACCGTCATCGGCCAGCGCCAGCCCGCCCATGCTGACCGCGGGCACACCGGCACCACCATCAACGCGCTGGATCAGGCGCAGGCTCATGCCATCCCACTGGTAGCGCTCGAGCGCGCCCTGCCGGGCCAGCCACAGCTGTTGCGGATCAATCCACACCAAGTCGTAGATGAGCCCACGCGAGACACCCGGCACTGCTTCGAATCGTCCCGCGTGCTCACGCCAGATGCCCATGTCGCCCATCACCCAGGCCTGGCCACGGGCATCGAAACGGATCTGCTCGATCGGTGAATCGGCGGTGCCGCGGATGTCATCCAGCGGGAAACTGCGCAGCAGCCGGCCATCGGCGCTGCGCTGCTGCAGGCCCAGGTTCATCACCGACAGCCAGACCGTGCCATCCGGTGCCTGCCGCATCAGATCGATGCGCTGGCGCAGGTCGGCGCCGCCGTCGATGCGCCAGTCGTGAAGCGCACGGCTGGCCGGATCGTACACGCTGATGCGGCCTGCACGGCCCAGCCACAGGCGCCCGTCCGGCCGCGGCAGCACCGACCACACCGCCCCGCTGCCGATCTCGCGATCGCTGGCCAGCAGGCGCAGCGTGCCCTGCGCATCCAATTGGTACACACCATGCGCCGAGCCGACGTAGTAGTTCCTGCCGTCGCTGGCGGCGCTCAGCAGATACTGGCTGTCCAGCGGTTTGCCATCGAGCTGGTTCCAGATCGAGAAGCGACGCCAGTCCGGCGGCAGGTAGGCCAGGCCCTGGGTCAACAGCGCCACCCACAGTCCCCCTTCATGGTCCTGCAGCAGATCAAGCACACCGCTTTGCGCAGTCAGGAAGCCGCTGCCACGGTCCCCCTCGAGCCGGCGCAGCGTACTGGCATCGCCACGCAGCAGGCCATCGGACGTACCGGCCCAGTAACCGCCCTGGCGATCGGCCAGCACCAGTGCCGAACGCAGGCTGGCGCTGTCGGCCCAGCGCGGACGACTGACCCGGTCCTGCGCATCGATGCGGTACAGGCCCTCGTTCTGGCTGCCGACCCAGATCGAGCCGTCAGGATCCTGGCTCAGCCGCAGCACGCTCAGCGTACCCAGCTCGCGTGGGGCCACCGCCTCGAAGCTGCTACCGTTCCAGCGCGCCAGCCCCGCTTCGGTGCCGATCCACAGACGGCCCTTTGCATCGACCAGGCTGCTGAAGATGGTGTTACTGGGCAGTCCGCCGGGATGCGCCGGATCATGCTGGAAGAAGCGCAGGCTGCCGTCCTCGCCGAAACGGCAGACACCATGGCCGCTGGTGCCGATCCAGAGGGCGTCCTCGGCATAGGCCAGGGTCCAGAACTGGCTCATGCACGGACCATTGACCGTGTCGAAGGTCTTGAAGCGCTCGCGATCGGCATCCAGGCGTGCTACGCCCTTGCCGTTGATACCCACCCATACGCGATCCAGCGGATCGACCAGCAGGGTCTCGATCTCGTTGCCGGGCAGCGAGCCCGGCTGATCCGGATCGTGCTCCCAGACCCTCAGGCCGCCCCCGTCGTAGCGCACCAGGCCGCCGTCGGTAGCCGCCCAGATATGCCCCTGGCGATCCTCGGCCAGGGCCAGCACCATGCGCGACGGCAAGCCTTCGGCGGCACCAAAGCGGCGCAGGCGCGGTGTTTCCGCCATGTCCAAGGTAGCGGCTGCCACGGCAAACGCCATCAGCAGCAGCCCCATACCCGCGATGCCTTGGCACCACAGGCGCCAGCCGCTCGTCATCCTGAACCCCCTGTCCTGTCCCGATTGTCACACAGGGGCAGGTCCATCGCTGCAACAGCCTGTTTCCAGAGGCAATACCACCACGAACTGTTGCAGCCGTGCACGCAACGTTGGCAGGGGGCTATGCGTATGATCGCAGCGTCCCCCCTTCCGGAACCCGCCATCGATGCGTCCCTGCCTGGCCCTGCTGCCGATGATGCTCGCCACAGCGCCCGCTTGGGCGGACGCAGACACCTATCGCCTCGACCCAGTACATACGCGGGTGCTGTTCGCCATCGACCATGCCGGCTACTCGCAGGCGATGGGGACGGTCTCCGGCAGTGAGGGCCGCCTGCAGTTCGATCCCGACAACTGGCGCGAGGCTACGCTCGACGTCGAAGTCCCCGTGTCGCGATTGGACCTTGGCGATGCCAAGTGGAACCAGGCCACGCTGGCCCGCAGCCTGCTCGATGGCGAGCGCTTCCCGAGCGCGCGCTTCGTCTCCACCCGGGTTGAACCGATCGATGCCAGGCGTGCCCACGTGATCGGCACCCTGACCCTGCGCGGGGTCAGCCAGGAGGTCACGCTGGACGTGACCCTCAACGCCATCAAGCGCTACCCGCTACCCCCGTTCCGACGCACCGCCGGTTTTTCCGCCAGCACCACACTGAGCCGGCGTGCGTTCGGCATCACCGCCTGGCCGGGCGTCATCGGTGATGCAGTACAGCTGAGGATCGAGGCTGAAGCCACCCTCGACCGCAGCGACGCCCCGGGAACTCCCGCTCCCGTTCCGCACTCCGATCCCAAGACGGCCCGCTAGAGGACCCTTCATGACCGCCAAGAACACCCCCGCCGCCTGGGGGAGTGTCAGCCAGATCCTGCATTGGTTGATCGCATTGCTGATCCTCGCCCTGGGCGTGGTCGGCCTGACGATGGGCGAACTGCCCAAGACCCCCAAGTATTTCTGGGTCTACACCGCGCACAAGTCGATCGGCATTACCGTGCTGGCGCTGGTGCTCTTCCGCCTCGGCTGGCGCGTGTATGCCGGTGCGCCCAAGCCGGTGCCGGGCGTGCCCAGCTGGCAGGAACGCATCGCCAGCGCCACCCACGTGCTGCTCTACGTGCTGATGTTCGCCATCCCGCTGTCGGGCTGGCTGTACGACTCGGCCAGTGGCCTGCGCCCCTTCCGCTGGTTCGGCCTGGTTGATGTGCCGAAACTCAGCGGCCCGGACCCGCAGGTCGTGGCGGTGTCCCATGCCATCCACGAATACGGCTTCTGGCTGTTGATCGCGGTGGTGCTGGCCCATGCCGGTGCTGCCTTCTACCACCACCTGTTCCAGCGCGATGCAACGTTGTCCCGCATGTTGCCGCGCGGCTGGCTCGCCTCCCCTCAGAAGGACTGATCGATGAACCTGAAACTGACCACTCCGGCCGCCGTGGCCGCCGCCCTGGCCGGCATGCTGGCCACCGCCCCGGTGCTCGCCGCCGACTACGCGCAGGCGCCTGGCACCGGCTCGATCCTGGTGTTCGCCACCAAGTACGACGGTGAGGTGTTCACCGGCAGTTTCCCGGGCTTCGCCACCAAGCTCAGCTTCGACCCGGCCAATCCGGCCGCCGGTTCGCTGGACGTGGTGATCCCGCTGGCCGGCGCCAAGAGTGGCAACAGTGATCGCGACTCGACCCTGCAGACCGCGGACTTCTTCAACGTCGGCAAGTTCGCCACTGCGCGCTACACCGCCAAGGGCTTCCGTGCGGTGGGCAACGACCAGTTCGCCGCCGACGGCACCCTGGAACTGCGCGGCGTCAGCAAGCCGGTCACCCTCACCTTCACCTGGAAGCCGGGCACCCAGCCAGTGCTGACCGGCAAGGCCACGGTCAAGCGCCTGGACTTCGGCGTCGGCGGCGGTGATTGGGCCGATACCAAGACCATTCCGGACGAAACCGCGATCAGCACGATCGTGAAGTTCGACGCGAAATGAGTAACGGCCGGGGCACCGCCCCGGCCATCATCTCCGGTAGTGCCGGCCGCTGGCCGGCACTACCGATCGACAGCCAGCCAGGCCTGAACCGTGGCCGCATCGAACGGCCAGTCCAGCTCGCGCCCGCCGCGCTCGTCGCGCAGCACAGGCACCCGCGCGCCGTAGCGCGCTTCCAGCGCCGGCTGGTCATCCAGGAACACCGATTCGAACTCCGGCGCCCTGGCCTTGGCCAGCTCGGCCAGTGCCATGTCGCACAGGTGGCAGTCGTCACGCTGGAACAGAGTCAACACCGGATGGGTCTCCTTGGCGGAAATGCTGCGCCGCAGCCATGGAAGTGCGGCGTGAACCGCTAGAATAGCGGTCTCTTCCGGTACCCGCAGTACGGCAACCATGGCTGTCAGCACGTTCGACGTTTTCAAGATCGGCATTGGCCCGAGCTCCTCGCACACCGTCGGGCCGATGAAGGCCGCCGAGCGATTCATCCACCGTTGGCTGCTCGATCCGGGCCGCCTGCACGAGGTCGCGCGCATCCGTGCCGATGTCTACGGCTCGCTGGCGCTGACCGGCCGCGGCCATGGCACCGACAAGGCGATCCTGCTGGGCCTGGAAGGGCAGCGGCCGAACCTGATCGACCCGGACATCATTCCGGCCACCCTGGAGCGCATCCGCAGCAGCAAGCGCATCCAGCTGATGGGCCAGCACGAGATCGCCTTCGACGAGAAGCGCGACCTCGGCATGAACAAGCGCCAGAAGCTGCCGTACCACACCAACGGCATGCGCTTCACCGCGTACAACGCCGAGGACGAAGTGATCGCCACCCGCGATTACTACTCCGTCGGTGGTGGCTTCGTGGTCAACCAGGACGACGCGGCCGATGACCGCATCGTGCCCGACGAAACCCCGCTGCCCTACCCGTTCAAGAGCGGCGACGAGCTGCTGGCGCAGACCGCGCGCAGTGGCCTGAGCATCGCCCAGCTGATGTTCGAGAACGAGAAGTGCTGGCGCAGCGAAGACGAGATCCGCGCCAACCTGCGCGAGATCTGGAGCGCGATGCAGTCGTGCGTGAGCCGCGGAATCCGTGAAGAAGGCGTGCTGCCGGGCGGCCTGAAGGTGGGCCGTCGTGCACCAGCGCTGTACCGCGAGCTGTCGTCGAAGCCGGAAGCGGCAATGCGCGATCCGCTGACCACGCTGGACTGGGTCAATCTGTACGCGCTGGCGGTGAACGAAGAGAACGCCGCCGGTGGCCGCGTGGTGACCGCGCCGACCAACGGTGCGGCCGGCGTGCTGCCCGCCGTGCTGCATTACTTCGACCGTTTCTGCCCGGGTGCGAACGAGCAGCGCGTGTTCGACTTCCTGCTTACCTCGGCGGCGATCGGCATCCTGTACAAGGAAAACGCCTCGATCTCCGGCGCCGAAGTGGGCTGCCAGGGCGAAGTGGGCGTGGCCTGTTCGATGGCAGCGGGCGGTCTGGTTGCCGCACTGGGTGGCAACCCCAGCCAGATCGAGAACGCCGCGGAAATCGGCATGGAACACAACCTGGGCCTGACCTGCGACCCGATCGGTGGACTGGTGCAGATCCCCTGCATCGAGCGCAACGCGATGGGTGCGGTGAAGGCGATCAATGCCTCGCGCATGGCGATGCGTGGCGACGGCAAGCACAAGGTGTCGCTGGACAAGGTGATCAAGACCATGCGCGATACCGGCCGCGACATGCAGGACAAGTACAAGGAAACCAGCCGCGGTGGCCTGGCGGTGAACGTCATCGAGTGCTGAACGCCCGGGGTAGAGTCGACCGTTGGTCGACTATCGCGCGCAGCGCGGGCTTTTCGCTGGTTGTCGGGAAGGCAGTCGACTAACAGTCGACTCTACCCGGTCGCCTATACCCGGTCGAATCTGCCCCGCCGGACGACACCGTCACCGCGTTCCGGTTAGGCTCGGGGCTCCCTCGCCCCGGATTGCCCCATGCGCGTAACCGCCGCCGCACTGCTTGCCTGCCTGCCGCTATCCGTCGCTGCCGCACCGACCTATGGTCCGCGGCTGGAGGGCTTCGACTACGGCTATCCAGTCAAGACGTTCGCACTGGAATCACAGCGGCAGCCCGTGGAGATGGCCTATCTGGATGTCCTGCCCAAGCGCCGCGCCATCGGCGTGGTGGTACTGCTGCACGGCAAGAATTTCTGCGCAGCCACCTGGCAGCAGACCATCGCGCCGCTGCTGAACGCCGGTTACCGGGTCATCGCGCCCGACCAGGTGGGCTTCTGCAAATCCAGCAAGCCCGAGCGCTACCAGTACTCGTTCGCGCAGCTGGCGGCCAACACCCATGCGCTGCTGCAGCAGTTGCAACTGGAGGGCATGCCGGTGCATCTGGTCGGCCATTCGATGGGCGGCATGCTGGCGGTGCGCTATGCGCTGATGTACCGGCAGGACCTGCGCAGTCTGTCACTGGTCAACCCGATCGGACTGGAAGACTGGAAGGCGCTGGGCGTGCCATGGCGCAGCCTGGATACGTGGTACGCAGGCGAACTGAAAACCAGCTACGACAGTATCCGCCGCTACCAGCTGGACGTGTACTACGACGGCCAATGGAAGCCGGCCTATGAAACCTGGGCGAGGATGCAGTCGGGCATGTACGAAGGCCCGGGCAGGCAGGCCGTCGCGTGGAGCCAGGCCCTGGCCTCGGACATGGTGTTCAACCAGCCGGTGGTCTACGAGCTGAAGAACCTGCAGGTGCCGACCACGCTGTTCATCGGCCAGAAGGACCGCACGGCGATCGGCCGTGACCTGGCGCCGCCGGAACTGAAGGCGACGCTGGGCAACTATCCGGTGCTGGGCAAGAGGGCGGCCGAGGCGATTCCGGGCGCGACGCTGGTCGAGTTCTCCGAGCTTGGGCATTCACCGCAGGTGCAGGACCCGAAGCAGTTCAATGCGGCGTTGTTGAATGCGTTGAAGTCGCGTTGAGATTGCGGGTCCGCCGGGCATGGCCCGGCGCTACCTGCGAGCGGGGTTGGTAGCGCCGGGCCATGCCCGGCGAGCGCAGCAGCAGGGACGTCAACCCACGATCCGCAGCACGTCATCCAGCAGCGCGGCCGCGGTGACTTCCGCGCCCGCGCCCGGTCCCTGGATCAACAACGGCTGGCGCTGATAGCGATCGCTGTGGATCGCTACCCGGTTGTCGGTGCCCGCGCCCTGTGCCAGCGGATGATCGGCCGGCAGCTCGCGCAGGCCCACCTGGGCACCATTGCCGTCAACCCGGCCGACAAACCGCAGCACGCGTCCGTTGTCGCGTGCCTGCTGCCAGCGCGCCTGCAGCGGCGCATCCAGCTGTTCCAGCGCAGCCACGGCATCCTCCAGCGGCAGCGCTGCCAGTGTTTCGGGTACCAGCGAATCCACCTGCACCTGCGAAGCATCCAGCGCCAGCCCGCTGCTGCGGGCCAGGATCAGCAACTTGCGGCGCACATCCTCGCCGGACAGATCCAGGCGTGGGTCGGGTTCGGTGTAGCCCGCCGCCAGCGCTTCGCGCACCGCCGCCGAGAACGGCGCTTGGCCGTCATAGCGATGGAACAGCCAAGCCAGCGAACCGGACAGCACGCCCTCGATGGCATGGATGTGGTCACCACCGGCCACCAGCGCGCGCAGGCTGCTGAGCAACGGCAGGCCCGCGCCCACCGTGGCGCTGTCGCCGTAGCGCGCACCGCTGTCGGCACAGCTATCGGCAATGGCCTGTGCGCGTGCCAGCTGCGCGCCACGGCCCAGCTTGTTGGCAGTCACCACGTGCACACCGCGCGCCAACCACTGCACGTGGCGCGCGGCGACGTCTTCACTGGCGGTGGCATCGACCACCACGTCGCCACGCTCCAGCCCTTCGGCACTGGCCCATGGCGGCGAGCTCTGGCCATCACGCGGCGCACGCCGCGCCAGTTCCAGCGGCAGCGCCAGATCACGGTCGATCGCCAGCGCGGTGCGCGAATTGGCCAGCCACTGCACGCTGGGCAGCTCAAGCCCGCGCGCCTGCAATGCCTGGTAGCGCTGCACGAAGGCCGAACCAACCGTGCCAGTGCCGAGCAGCGCCAGGCGCCCCGCGCCCAGCGCAGGAATGTCAGCGGCGAGTGCGCTCATGCATCCACCACCTGTTTGCGGCGTGCAGCCGCATCAATCACCGCTTCGGCGCGCCGCAGTGCTGCGCCGAGATCCGCCAGCAGGTCACGCTCGGCCTCGATGCCGACCGACAGGCGCAGCAGGCCTTCGCTGATGCCGGCGGCCGCGCGCGCTTCGGCGGTCATCGCTGCATGGGTCATCGTCGCCGGATGCGCGATCAGGCTTTCGACGCCACCCAGCGATTCGGCCAGGGTGAAGCAACGCAGGCCATCGACGAACGCGCGCACAGCGGCATGCGGATCGTCACCGGCACAGTCTGCCAGTTCGAACGACAGCATCGCGCCGAAACCACTCTGCTGGCGCGCGGCAATGGCATGGCCCGGATGATCTGCCAGGCCCGGGTAGTAGACCGCGCCGACCGCCGGATGCTGATCCAGCAGGGCCACGATCGAGGCGGTGTTCTCCTGGTGCACGCGCAGGCGCGCATCCAGCGTGCGCAGGCCGCGCAAGGTCAGGAAGGCGTCGAACGGCGAACCGGTCAGGCCCAGCGCATTGCCCCACCACACCAGCTGCTCATGCAGTGCCGGATCACGCGCGATCACCGCACCGCCGACCACGTCACTGTGGCCGTTGATGTACTTGGTGGTCGAATGCAGCACCAGGTCCGCGCCGAACGACAGCGGTTGTTGCAGCGCCGGCGACAGGAAGGTGTTGTCGACCACTACCAGCGCACCAGCCTTGTGTGCCGCCTCGATGACGAAGCGCAGGTCGGTGATGCGCAGCAGCGGGTTGGACGGCGTTTCCACCAGCACCAGCTTCGGCTGGGTGGCCAACGCCTGCGCCAGCGCGCGCGGATCGGTCAGGTCAGCGGTGACCAGTTCGAAGTGGCCCTTCTTCGCCAGCGCATTGAACAGGCGCCAGCTGCCACCGTACGCATCGTGCGGCACCACCAGGGTATCGCCCGGCTGCAGCAGCGCGTTCAACACCAGGTTGATCGCGCCCATGCCGGTGGCAGTGATGACGCCACCGGCGCCGCCCTCCAGTTCCGCAAGCGCTTCACCCAGCAGGTCGCGGGTCGGGTTGCCACTGCGCGTGTAGTCGTACTGGCGCTTGTTGCCGAAACCTTCAAAGCTGAAATTCGATGACAGCACGATCGGCGGCGTGACCGCGCCATGCGCAGTATCCCGATCGATGCCGGCACGGACGGCGGCAGTGGTGCGACTACAGGACGGCTCGTTTGCGTGCAGGCTCATGCGGACTCTCCAGAAGTGCGGAAGGCGGTGGCGAGGATCGCGTCGATGCGATCGGTTTCTTTGAGGAAGGCGTCGTGGCCATAGGGCGAGCGCAATACGCGCAGGCTGCCGCGTGGGCCCAGTCCTTCGACCAGGCCGACCAGGTCGGCAAGCGGCACTAGGCGGTCGCCCTCCACGGCCACCACCACGGTCGGCGGCAGAATCGCGGTGGGGTCGACGCGATGCAGGTCGATCGATTCGGACAGGCGCAGGTAGGCGGTCACCGGCGTGCGCGCGACGTACTGCGCACCAGCGGCATCGAGATAGTCCTCGGCGGCAACACGCACGCGGCCATTGATCACTTCCGGTGCTGCGTCGAAGCGCTCGCCGAATTCCTCCGGCGTGCGGTAGCTGAGCATGGCGAACTGCCGCGCCAAGGCCAGGCCGTGGTCTTCACCGCACTGCAGCTGGCCAAGGGCAACCGCACGACGCTGCAGTGCGCGCCAGGCGGCGGCATAGGGATGCGGGCGATGTGCGCCGCTGGCCAGCACCAGTTGGCGCACACGGGCACGATGACGGATCGCGAACTGCTGGCCGACCAGCGCGCCATAGGAATAGCCGACGAACGCCTTCAGCGCACGGATGCCGAGATGGTCCAGCAGCAGCGCCAGTGCATCAGCCTGGTCGGCGGTATCGATCGGCACGTCCAGCGCGCCGTCGGCACCGATGAAATCGAAGGCCAGTACACGCAGCTGCTGCGGATCCAGCGCGCGCCCGCTGCCGACCAGATCTTCGGCCCAGCCCTTCTCGCTGAACTGTGCATTGGACGCCACGTGGCGATGGGCTGAAATGCCGCCTGCCAGCACCACCACCGGCGCGTTGGCCGGGCCGACCCACTCGTAGCGCAGGCGCACCGGGCTGGGGCCGGCGTGACGCATCGACAGCACCGCGGCGAACTCACCGCGCTCGGCATGCACACGGTCTTCGACCGGCACGCTGACGGGGACAAAGGGTTCGGGGCGAATGGCGGTACTGGCGGCGAAGCTCATGGCGGGATCCGGTTGGGGAATCGGCCATCGAGCCTTCGCGGGGCCCGCGTTCGAGATGCACGTGCGGTGCATGGTTCGAACCATCTTCCGGTGGACGCCACGGTCCCCGCAGGATTTGGCACCTACGCAGTCGCTTGCGCGCCTGCGGGCTGCCCCGGCTTCAAAGGGCCTGTCCCTCTGCCGGTCTCGATGGTGGAGCTACGATGCCAGCCTCTTTCGGGACTGTCAATCCCTTCATGCGGATAGAGCGATAAATGTTTTCAGCCCAGCTGTGCGAAGGCGGTCGCGGTCGTCCCGTTCAGGATCGGCTACAGTCCCGGCGGTCCCTACCCGCTGGAACCGCTGATGCCGCGCCTGCCCCTGACCTGCCTGTTGTTGTCCCTGCTGGCGAGCGCGACGGTAAGCGCCGGCGACTGGCGCCAGGGTTGGGGACTGGTGCCCAAGCCCGCCCCGGTCGCTCCGCCCCCCCGTGGCGAGACCGCCCAGAGCGCCGCGCCGATGGCCCAGCTGCGCCTGCAGCCGATCGGCCAGCAGTGGCAAGCCCGGATCGACAACGCCCTGGCCGGGCCACTACAGGTCGAGCTGCGCGCCGCGCCCGGACACCCTGTCGAGGGCCTTCCGGTACAGTCGCTTATCCAGGGCGACAGCAGCCTGGTGGTCGGCCACCTGCCCGCGCCGGTCAACGGACGCACACTGGACCTGCGCCTGCAGTCGGTGCCGGGCAACCCGGCCGCACAGGCCGAGGACGTGGCCTATCGCCTGCCCTTCGATGACGCCCGCCCGCGCGTGGACCAGGCACCACAGGGCCGTTTCAGCCACAATGACGAGGAAAACCGCGACGCGGTCGACTTCGCACTGCCCGAGGCAACATTGGTGCTGGCCGCGCGCGAGGGCACGGTGATGCAGATCCAGGACGGCTTCCAGGGCAACGGCCAGGACCGCGAACGCGATGGTGCGCGCGCAAACTTCATCCGCGTGCTGCACAGCGACGGCAGCATGGCCCTTTACGGCCACCTGCAGGCCGGTGGCATGCGTGTGCGTCGCGGCCAGGCGGTGCAGGCGGGGCAACCGATCGGCCTGTCGGGCAACAGCGGCTACAGCAGCGCCCCGCACCTGCACTTCGTGGTGCAGGTCAACCGCGGCATGGGCCTGCGCTCGGTGCCGGCGCGGATCTTTGCCGAGCAGGGCCAGCTGCAGTTCGCCCGCGAGGGCGAGGCCGACGGCGGCACCGGGCGCTGACCGGCCCCGGCCGGTATAATCGGGCGCTTATCTCTTTGAAAAGCGCCCCGGGCGGGCGCCACTGCCATGTCCGAAGTCGCCAACGAAGCGTCGCGTCGCCGCACCTTCGCCATCATTTCCCATCCTGACGCCGGCAAGACCACGCTGACCGAAAAGCTGCTGCTGTTCGGAGGCGCGATCCAGATGGCCGGTTCGGTCAAGGGCCGCAAGGCCGCCCGCCATGCCACCTCCGACTGGATGGCACTGGAGAAAGAGCGCGGCATCTCCGTCACCTCCTCGGTGATGCAGTTCCCGTATGAAGGCAAGATCGTCAACCTGCTCGACACCCCCGGCCACGCCGACTTCGGCGAGGACACCTACCGCGTGCTGACCGCGGTGGACTCGGCGCTGATGGTGATCGACGTGGCCAAGGGCGTGGAAGAGCGCACCATCAAGCTGATGGAAGTGTGCCGCCTGCGCGACACCCCGATCATGACCTTCATCAACAAGCTCGACCGCGAGGGCAAGGACCCGATCGAGCTGCTGGATGAAGTGGAGACCGTACTCGGCATCCAGTGCGCACCGGTGACCTGGCCGATCGGCATGGGCCAGCGCCTGAAGGGCGTGGTGCACCTGCTGACAGGCGAGGTGCATCTGTACGAACCGGGCCGCAACTTCACCCGCCAGGACTCCACCATCTTCCCGTCCATCGATGCGCCCGGCCTGGCCGAGAAGATCGGTGCACAGATGCTGGCCGAGCTGCGCGACGAGCTTGACCTGGTGCAGGGCGCCAGCCATCCGTTCGACCTCGACGCTTACCGTGCCGGCAAGCAGACCCCGGTGTTTTTCGGCTCGGGCGTGAACAACTTCGGCGTGCAGCCGCTGCTGGACTTCTTCGTCGAGCATGCACCACCGCCGCAGGCGCGCACCACCACCGGCCGGGTGATCGCCCCGGAAGAGAACAAGCTGACCGGCTTCGTGTTCAAGATCCAGGCCAACATGGACCCGCAGCACCGTGACCGCGTGGCGTTCATGCGCATCTGCTCGGGCCGTTTCAGCGCCGGCATGAAGACCTTCCACGTGCGCACCGGCAAGGACATGAAGCTGGCCAACGCGCTGACCTTCATGGCCAGCGACCGCGAGATCGCCGCCGAGGCGTGGCCGGGCGATGTGATCGGCATCCACAACCACGGCACCATCTCGATCGGCGACACCTTCACCGAAGGCGAAGCGGTCACCTTCACCGGCATCCCCAACTTCGCCCCGGAACTGTTCCGCCGCGCCCGCCTGCGTGATCCGCTCAAGCTCAAGCAGCTGCAGAAGGGCCTGGCCCAGCTGTCCGAGGAAGGCGCGACCCAGTTCTTCCGCCCGTTGACCAGCAACGACCTGATCCTGGGTGCGGTGGGTGTGCTGCAGTTCGACGTGGCCGCCTACCGCCTGAAGGACGAATATGGCGTGGAAGCCACCTTCGAGCAGGTCAGCGTCAGCACCGCACGCTGGGTCCACTGCAGCAACGAAAAGAAGCTGGAAGAGTTCCGCGAGAAGAACGCGTTGAACCTGGCACTGGATGCAGCCGGCCATCTGGTCTACCTGGCACCAACCCGGGTCAACCTGCAGCTGGCCCAGGAGCGCTCGCCCGACGTGCGCTTCTCGGCCACCCGTGAAGCGGCGCATACCGTTTCGGTAGGCTGAGCCGTGGGGTCGGATCCCTTTCCGCCAGGAAAGGGCTCTGACCCCGGCAGTCGCGGGCGGTTCATCCACGCAACACAGGGATTCACCGACCATACGGTGACGGGCGTGCACGCGCCGGCCATCGCGGCGATGATAGGGGGACGCGGGTCCCCCTCCCCGCGACCGATGCCCATGCCCATGTCCACGACGTCCATTGCTTCGATCCGTGAAGAAATCGCCAGCGCCTTGACCCACGGGTTGGGCGCGGTATTCGCCCTGGCTGCCAGTGCGGTGTTGATCACCCTGGCCGCGATCTACGGTGACGGCTGGCAGCTGGCCAGTGCGATCGTGTTCGGTATCGCCCTGTTGCTGCTGTATACCGCCTCCACGCTGTACCACGCCATCCAGCATCCGGTCGCCAAGGGCCGCCTGAAGGTCTTCGACCATTGCGCGATCTACGTGCTGATCGCCGGCACCTATACACCATTCACCCTGATCGGCCTGCGCGGCCCCTGGGGCTGGGGCCTGTTCACCGCGATCTGGGCGCTGGCGCTGGGCGGCGTGGTTTTCAAACTGTTCTACACCGGCCGTTTCAAGGTGCTTTCGACCGTGATCTACATCGCCATGGGCTGGTTGGTGGTGGTGGCGATCAAGCCGATGTGGGCCTCCATCGATGGCGGCACCCTGGCCTGGCTGTTCGGTGGCGGCCTGTCGTACACGCTGGGCACGTATTTCTACCACCGCGAGTCGATCCCCTATTCGCACGCGATCTGGCACCTGTTCGTGATCGGCGGCAGCGTCTGCCACTTCGTCGCAGTCACCATGCAGGTGCTGTAAGCGCACACGCGCGCGGCTTGTGCACACCACGCACATGGACGCTTCGCGCCCCCTCCACGATCAGGGGGCAACCATGGCAGCGTGAATGCTGCCCCCTCCCCTGCCGCGCCACGCGCATCCCGCTGGCGTTTCCGCCGCCCAGGCCCGCGCGGCCAGCGCTGGTTGGCCGTGCTGGTCTTCGTGCTGGCCGCGATCCTGCTGCTGATCGCGCTGTGGGACTGGAACTGGTTCAAGGGCCCGGTCGAGCGCGCCGTGCAGGCGCGCACCGGCCGTGTGCTGCACATCGGCCACCTGGATGTCGACCTCGGCCGCACCAGCACGATCCGCGCCGATGCGATCACCTTCGCCAATGCAAGCTGGTCGAAGCAGCCGGAGATGGCCACGGCCGACCGCATCGAGATCGATGTGCGGGTGTGGCCCCTGCTGCGCGGCAGCGTGCAACTGCCCGAGGTGCGCCTGACCCGGCCGGATGTACTGCTGGAAACCGCCCCGCGCAAGGATGAACCAGGCAACTGGGATTTCCTCGGGGACCGCTCCGGCGGGACCAGCCCGCAGCTCAAGCGCCTGCGCATCGATGACGGGCGCCTGCAGTTCCTCGACGCTCTGGGCCGCACCGACATCCGTGTGGATGTGCGCAGCGGCCAGCCGAAGCAGGCCGACGCCGCACCACCGCTGCTGGTGCAGGGCAAGGGTCGCTGGCGGGGCAATCCATTCACCCTGCGTGGCGGTACCGAGTCGCCACTGCAGCTGACCGACAGCGATCATCCGTTCCGCATCCACCTCGATGGCCGCGCCGGCGCCACCCATGCTGTGGCCACCGGTACGCTGACCAATCCCTTCCAGCTGCGCGTATTCGACCTGCAGTTTGCGCTCAGCGGCGAGGATCTGGCTGATCTCTATCCACTGCTGGGTATCGCCATTCCACCGTCGCCACCGTATGCACTGGACGGTCGCCTCAAGCGCGATCACAACGTCTGGCGCTATGAGCAGTTCACCGGCAAGGTCGGCGACAGCGACCTCGGCGGCAACCTGCAGTTCGAGGTGGGCGGCGCACGGCCGCGGCTGACTGCCACACTGGAATCCAAGCGCCTGGACTTCGACGACCTGGCCGGTTTCGTCGGTGCGCCACCGAAGACCGGCGGCGGTGAAACCGCGAACGCGCAGCAGAAGGCCGAGGCCGCACGCGTTGCGGCCAGCGCGCGGGTGCTGCCGGATACTCCGTACAACCTGGGCAAGCTGCGCGCGATGGATGCCGACGTCCGCTGGAAGGCCCACCGCATCAATGCACCGTCACTGCCGCTGGATGACATGGATGCGCACCTGTTGCTGGATGATGGCGTGCTGCGGCTGGACCCGCTGAACTTTGGCGTGGCCGGCGGCGATATCCGCAGCACCATCCGCATGGACGCACGCCAGCCGCAGATCGCCACCGCGCTGAAGGCCAGCGTGCGCGGCGTACAGCTGGGCCAGCTGTTCCCTGATGCCAAGCTGGCCGAGCAGGCCAAGGGCGGCATCGGCGGTAACGTGGACCTGAGCGGCCACGGCAATTCGATCGCTGCAATGCTGGGTAGCAGCAGCGGCAAGGTCGGGCTGGCGATGGGGCGCGGCCATGTCGGCAACCTGGTGATGGAACTGGCCGGCCTGGACATCACCGAGTCGCTGAAGTTCCTGGTGACCGGCGACAAGCAGATCCAGCTGCGCTGCGCCTTCGCCGACTTCGGCGTACGCAACGGACTGATGACCAGCCAGGCGCTGGCGGTGGACACCACCGACACCATTCTCATCGGCGAAGGCACAGTCAGCCTGCGCGACGAGAGCCTGGATCTGCTGTTGAAGCCGCGCCCGAAGGACAAGAGCATCCTGGTACTGCGCTCGCCGCTGCACATCAGTGGCACGTTCAAGGACCCGTCATTCCGCCCGGACTTCAAGGCGTTGGGGATTCGTGGTGCGGTGGCCCTGGCGCTGGGCAGCATCGCCCCGCCAGCGGCGTTGCTGGCGACCATCGAACTGGGGCCGGGGAAGGACGCCGACTGCGGGGGGCAGTATGCGAAGTAGAAGCGTTGTTCGCGGCGCCTCGTTTTTCCGCGCGTAGAGCCGGAGCAAGGCGACAGGCAGGACAAGCCGTAAATACGTCCCTGTAGGCTCGGTCGGCGCATCCATGCGCCGATCGAGCCCCCATGAATGGGTTTACGGCGTGTCCTGCCCAGCCGCACCCTCCGCCTTCAGATGTATCAGGAAGGCGCTGCTCTCAGCTCTGGCTTTGGCCTCAAAAAGCGGGCCGGCGGGCCGCAGGCCCGCCAGCAAACAACTCATCCCGCCACGATGTACTGCTGCAGCTGATCCAACTCCCGCCGCTGCGCATCGATCACCGACTTCACCAGGTCGCCGATGGAGATCACCCCCAGTACCTGCGCACCCTCCACCACCGGCAGGTGGCGGATGCGGTAATCGGTCACCAGTTGCAGGCAGTGCTCCACCTGCTCGCCCGGTGACACCGTCACCACCTTGGCCGTCATGATCTCAGCCACCGCTGTATCGCGCGACGAACGATCGCGCAGCACGATCTTGCGCGCGTAATCGCGCTCGGACAGGATGCCGACCAGCCGCGGCCCGTCCATCACCAGCACCGCACCGATGCCCTTCTCCGCCATCAACCGGATCGCATCGATCACCGCCGCATCGGGCGTGACCGCATGTACTTCAGGAGACTTGCCGTCCAACAGTTGCCGTACCGTCGTCATCCGCCTGCCCTCCGAGGGTGGGTTGCAGGGCCGAGTCTGCCACGGCGGATGCTAGCCAGGCGTCAACCAGGTACAACGGCCGCTGCTTGGACTCCTCGTACAGCCGCCCCAGGTACTCCCCGATCAGTCCGAGTGCGATCAGCTGCACGCCGCCCAGGAACAGGATCACCGCCATCATCGTCGGCCAGCCGGCAACCCGGTCGCCGTACAGGGCCGCCTTGGCAATCACCCAGACGCCGAACACGAAGGCCACCGCCGCCGTCACCAGGCCCATATAGGTTGCCGCCCGCAGCGGAACGGTCGAGAACCCGGTGATGCCCTCCAGCGCGAAATTCCACAGCCGCCACAGGCTGAACTTGCTGGATCCGGCCACGCGCGCATGGCGGTGATAGGGCACGGCGATCCGCTTGAATCCGACCCAGCTGAAAAGGCCTTTCATGAAGCGATGGCGCTCACGCATTTCGCGTAGTGCACTCAGCGCGCGCGCCGAGAGCAGGCGAAAATCACCGGTATCGGCGGGGATCGGTGTGCGCGAGAGGCGGCCGATCACCCGGTAGAACATCGCAGCTGTGGCGCGTTTGATCCAGTTCTCGCCATCACGCACCAAGCGTGTGCCATAGATGTTGTCGTAGCCTTCGCGCCAGCGCTCAACAAACTGCGGCACCAGTTCCGGCGGATCCTGTCCATCAGCATCGAGAATCATCGCCGCACCTTCGCGCACCAGGTCCAGGCCCGCAGTCAGTGCCGCTTCCTTGCCGAAGTTGCGCGACAGCTTCAACGCCGACACGCGCCCATCGGCCTGTGCCAAGCCCGCGATCACCTCCCAGGTGCCATCGTGGCTGCCATCGTCCACGTACAGGATGTGGCCGTCGATGTCGGGCATTGCGTCCAGCACCGCACACAAGCGCGGATGCAGGCAAGGCAGGGCCTGGGCTTCGTTGTAGGCGGCGATGACGAAAGTAAGGCGTTCACGTGTCATGCCTGGATTGTACGTTGGCAGCAGGCGCCCGGCCTGCCAATCCGCCCGTGGGCGCCTCAATCCTCCGAAAGGTATGACGCTCCACCCAACTGCCGCGCCTGGCGCTGGATCCACGCCGCGCGCCGCTGCACATACGGCCCCGGCGCCGCTGCGTTGTAGCGTCGCGGCGCCGGCAGTACCGCCGCCAACCGCGCACTCTCGGCGGGGCTCAGCCGCGCTGCATCCTTGCCCCAGAATTTCTGCGCTGCCGCCTGCGCGCCGTACACGCCATCACCGAACTCGGCGATGTTGGCGTACATCTCCAGGATCCGCTCCTTCGGCCAGAGCGCCTCGATCAGCACCGTGTACCAGACCTCCAGGCCCTTGCGGATCCAGCTGCGGCCCTGCCACAGGAACAGGTTCTTGGCCACCTGCTGGCTGATCGTACTGGCACCGCGCAGGCGCCCGCCCTTGGCATTGTGGTCACGGGCCTTCTCGATGGCCTGCAGATCGAAGCCACTGTGCTCGGGAAAGCGCTGGTCCTCGGCCGCCACCAGCGAAATCGGCAGGCTCGGCGCCATCTGCTCCATATCCCGCCATTGGTAGTGCAGGCGATAGGACCAGTCACCCTCGCCCAGCGCCTCGCCATAGCGCCACAGCATGACCGTGGACAGTGGCGGGTCGATGAAGCGCAGCACCAGCACCTGCAGGCAACTGAAGGCAGCCAGCAGCACCGGCAGCCACAGCAGGCGCTTCCAGTGCCAGCGACGACGGCGTGGCGGAACCGCAACCGCTTCTACCTTGTGCTGCTCTCCCGCTGCCCCCATTACTGGTGCATCCTTCTTCTGTCTGGTTGTCGGCACATTATCCGGCAACCGCCCCTGTTTACGCGCGATGTGAGCCGATGACCGCCAACCCCGATTCCCTGATCCGCTTCCTGCTGCCCGACGCCGGCGTCCGCGGCGTCCATGTGCGCCTGCAGGCGACCTGGCAGGAGATCCTGTCCCACGCCCAGTACCCGGATACCGCCGCCGAGCTGCTCGGCGAGGCCTGCGTGGCCTCGGCACTGTTCACCGGCCACACCAAGATCGATGGCCGCCTGTCGATCCAGCTGCGTAGCAGCACTGCGCTGCGCACCCTGTTCGCCGAATGCACGGCGGCCGGCACCCTGCGTGGCATCGCCCAGCTCAGCGAGGGCGCCGACGCGCCGCGCGACCTGTCCAGCCTCGGCGATGACGCCCTGCTCGCCATCACCATTGAAAACCCGGGACTGGACCCGCGCGAGCCGCAGCGCTACCAGAGCCTGGTCGGGCTGACCGCGCCGGAACTGGACGAGGCCTTCGAGGACTACTTCCGCCAGTCCGAACAGCTGCCAACCCGCCTGCTGCTGGTCGCCGACCGCGACGGCGCCGCCGGCCTGCTGCTGCAGAAGCTGCCCGGTGACGAGGGCGACGAGGATGGCTGGGCACGCGCCAGCGCCCTGTTCGAGACCCTGGGCAAGGCCGAACTGCTGGCCACCCCGGCCGAGCAGCTGCTGCACCGGCTGTTCCACGAGGAGCAGCCGGCGCTGCTGGGCGAAAAGACGCTGTCCTTCGCCTGTTCATGCTCCCGTGACCGGGTGGCCTCGATGCTGCAGTCGCTGGGCGAGGACGAGGCCCGTGCTGCCGCCGAAGCCAGTGGCGCGGTCGAGGTCCGTTGCGAATTCTGCGGGCGGGAGTATCACTTTCCGTTGACGGAGTTCGGCATACTGTTCCACGGTGCCGAGGGGACTGTACCGGCGCCTGAACGGCTTCAGTAAACGGCTTGTCTTGCATCTGGGGGGATCAAGGCTTGTTAAGAATTCATAAACACCCTAGGATCAAGTTCCCGTATTCGCGGGAACTTCCGTTGTCCGTCCCTGTCTGAACTGGTCCGATGCGTACCTTCCTGCGTCTACCGCTGGCCCTGCTGATCGCCCTTGGCGCGATCACGGGCGTGCATGCGCAGAGCAAGGACACCCGCACCGTTCTACCGGTGTGGAACAAGGGCAGCGGCAAGGTCGAGGCCCTGCTGTACCTTGAACCGACCGGCGAACAGGCCGCCGGCGCGCGCTGGCACTTCGGCCGCAACTCGCTGGATGCCGCCTTCGGGCTGTCGTCCGGCGACTCGCTGGGCCTGCTCTGCAGCAACAGCAGCGGAACCAGCATGAGCGGTCTCGCCAGCCACTGCATGCTGGCCAGCCTCGGCGATGACGATGACCTCAACAGCCGTCGCTTCACCGGCACCGCAGCGCTGAACCGTGGCAACAGCCGACTGGGCATCACCGCCGGCACCGGCCGTGAAACCCTGCCCGCCTGGCTGTCAGGACCGAACAAGACGCCTTCGCTGCGCGCCGAGCAGAACGACCTGACTGTATTCGCGCAGAAGAACATCGGCCGCGAGGGGTTCGTCTCCATCGCCGGTACCTACGCCAAGGCGCGGCTGGTGCCATTGGCCGATGCCTCACCGGCCCTCGTCGACCGCTGGGACAGCAAAAGCCTGAGCATCGGCGCCGGCTATGGCAACTTTACCGGCAGCATCATCGGCCGCGTCATCGACGTACCGGGCAAGCCCGGAAAGTGGGAAGGCCTGGGTATCGGCCTGACCTGGCGCACCCCGTGGTCTGGCCAGCTCACCGTCGGCGCCGAGAATGTGATCAGCCGCGGCAAGAATCCGTTCTCGCCCCGCAACGAGAGCAACGACGACGGCACCGTGCCGTACGTGCGTTACGAACAGGATCTCTGATCCCGCTACGCGGATACCGCAGTGACTTTCTCCCGGGCGCCGAAAGGCGCCCGTTGTATGTGCGCGCCTGGAATCTTCTGAAGGAAATTCCGCCGCGGCAGAGATACTGCGGAAAACATATTGATACGTATCGACACATATCAAAAGAGAATTTTTTCGTCATTCTGCGTTAACAAACGAGGCACCTCGTCATCCCATACAACGTAAACGTTTGATTTTTCTTGAAACAGTGAATTTTTACCAAAATCACAGGTTTGATTAACACAGCTTTAATTCTTGGCGAACGCCCGCTACTATCGGCTCAGCCTCGCGATTTGGGAGCGCTTTTCGCTCCCCCGCCGGGCATTAACCCAGCCAAGATTTCTTGGAGAGAGAGAGCCAATGAAACTCAAGTCCAGCCAGCTGCGTGACGCAGTTGTGATCGCGCTTGTCGCCGGTGCTACCACCGCGACGGCACATGCCCAGGAAGCCACCAACCTCGACCGTATCGAGGTCACCGGTTCGCGCATCCGTCAGGTCGATACCGAAACCGCCCAGCCCGTTCTGAGCATCAGCCGTGCTTCGATCGAGAAGAGCGGCTTCAAGACGGTTGCCGACGTCCTGCAGAACATCGCAGCCGCCGGCAGCCCGGCCATCAGCCGTTCCGAGCCGCTGTCCTCCGGTGAAGCCGTCGGTGGCTTCTACATCGACCTGCGCAATCTCGGTGCCGAGCGCACCCTGGTGCTGGTCGACGGCAAGCGCCTCGGCGCCAGCGTCAGCGGCCTGCAGGACGTCTCGCAGATCCCGTCGGCCATCGTCGAGCGTATCGACGTGCTGAAGGATGGCGCTTCGTCGATCTACGGCTCCGACGCGATCGCCGGCGTGATCAACATCATCACCCGCAAGAACTTCGAAGGCCTGGAGGCCAATGCCTACGTCGGCCAGTACGGCGAAGGTGACGGCCAGAAGACCAGCTACGACTTCGTGGCCGGCTTCACCGGTGACCGTGGCTCGGTCACCATCGGTGCCGAGTACGCCGAAGAAAAGGAAGTCTGGGCCAGGGATCGCTGGTTCAGCCGTTACTCGCGCACCACCTTCCACCCGGAACAGAACTGGAGCCCGGTCAGCCAGTGGGGCACGATCATCGATCCGGACACCGATGACTGGCTCACCCTGAACCGCGGTGGCGACTACCGCGACGTCAACCAGTATCACGACCAGGACTTCGCCGGCATCACCGGTGATACCAGCAACTCGAACGAGCAGATGCACCTGCTGACGCCGACCAAGCGGCGTTCGGTATTTGCCAATGTCCAGTACGACCTCACCGACAACGTCCGTTTCGTCTCCGACCTGCTGTACACGCGTCGTGAAGCGCAGGCCCAGGTCGCCGGCTATCCGCTGCAGTCTTCTGCCTATTCGCGGCAGGGCGCAAAGTGGGACGCTGACAGCTACTACAACCCGTTCGGCAAGGACATGGGCTTCATGCGCCGTGGCTGGGAAGTGCCGCGCCTGTCGACCAACAAGCTGACCACCTTCCGATTCACCGGAGCACTGCAGGGCAGCTTCCAGTTCAATGACAAGTACTTCGACTGGGAAGCTGGCTACATCTACCAGAACTCGGAGAACCTGCAGACCCAGACCGGTAACTACAACGTGCTGGCGGTCAACGCAGCTACCGGTCCGTCGTTCTTCAACCCGGCCACCGGTCGCGTCGAGTGCGGCAGTGCAGCTGGGCTGGTGGATGGTTCGAACCCGATCTACGGTTCCGGTGCCGGCGGCTGTATCCCGTGGAATCCGGCCATTCCGGCGGGCCGTACCGGCGACGGTGGCCTGAGCGGCAACCCGGACCTGCAGCAGTTCCTGTTCCCGACCACCAAGAACACTGGTGAAGTCACCACCAAGACTTACTACGCGAACATCGCCGGCAGCCTGTTCACCCTGCCCGCTGGCGACCTGGGCTTCGCGCTGGGCTACGAGTACCGTGAAGACAAGGGCTCCTACAATCCTGACGCCCTGTCGCAGACCGGTTACTCCACCGATCTGGCCGCAGGTCCGACCGGTGGCGGCTACAACGTCAACGAAGTGTATCTGGAGCTGAATGTTCCGATCCTGGCTGACCTGCCGGGTGCCAAGGAACTGAGCTTCAACGCGGCCACGCGTTATTCCAAGTACAACACCTTCGGCAACACCACCAACAACAAGTTCGGTCTGAAGTGGAAGCCGATCGACCAGCTGCTGGTGCGTGCAACCTACGCTGAAGGCTTCCGCGCGCCGACCATCGACAATCTGTACGGTGGCAGTTCGCAGACCTTCGCGTACTTCACCGATCCGTGCGACACGTCGTTCGGCTCGACCGGCGATCCGGCCGTCGCCGCTCGCTGCGCCGCCGCCATCGGCCCGACCGCCAGCACCTTCCGTCAGCTGCGCCAGGGTTATGTGCCTGCCAGCGGACCGGATGAGCAGACGCCGGACCCGTTCAATGCGGTCTCCAATCCGGACCTGACCCCGGAGAAGTCCAAGTCCAAGACCGTCGGCCTGGTGTGGAGCCCGACCTTCGCCCAGGGCCTGAACCTGAGCCTGGACTGGTGGAACATCAAGATCACCAACACCATCGTCACCGACAGCCCGGATGACCAGCTGAACGACTGCTACGTGCTCGGCATTGCTGAACGCTGCAACTCGTTCTCCCGCGATCCGAACCGCCACAACGTGGTCAACCTGACCTATGCACCGCGCAACGCTGGTTACCAGGAAACCGAAGGCTTCGACTTCGACGTGGCCTACCGCTTCGAGACCAGCAGCTGGGGTACCTTCAACGCCAACCTGCAGAACAGCTACGTCAGCAAGAACGTGCTGAAGACCACCAATGCGCAGGAAGTGCCGGTGTCGATCCTCAACGGCTTCGGCAGCAACTTCCGCCTGCGTTCGAACCTGGTGCTGGGCTGGGAGCGTGGTGACTGGGGCGTCACCTGGGGCACCCGCTACTTCTCGGGTGTCAAGGAGCGCTGCTACTACAGCACTGAGTGCACCCTGCCGGACTTCGGCTCGCCGGATCCGGTGCGCGACCGCGCAATGAACGAGCGTGGCTCGACCATGTTCCACGATGTCCAGGTGTCCTGGAACGCCCCGTGGAATGCGACCATCGCGGTCGGCGCACGCAACGTGTTCGACCATTACGGCCCGCAGATGTACTCGGCGCCGAACTCGCAGTACTCGTACT
Source organism: Stenotrophomonas maltophilia (assembly GCF_004920835.1). GTDB lineage: Bacteria > Pseudomonadota > Gammaproteobacteria > Xanthomonadales > Xanthomonadaceae > Stenotrophomonas > Stenotrophomonas maltophilia_AQ. Next base: position 5,167 of record NZ_QFHO01000007.1, on the reverse strand, counting down.
ACGGCGGCTACGACATCGGTCGCTTCATGTACATGCAGTACAAGCAGAAGTTCTGATCGATCCACTGATCAGCTGATGCAGCAACGGCCCCGCAAGGGGCCGTTGTTCTTTGTGCCACCGGGCAGGTGGCTGACCGGCGCCCAACAAAAAAGGCCGCAGCAGGGCTGCGGCCTTCCAGCAACCTCATCGCAGGGCGCTTATCCGTTCGGAATCAACGTGTCGATCAGGTGTTCGACATACGCCTCGAAATCCTCACGGGCCTGCTTGGGCTGCTGCAGCTGCAGCGACAGCTGCAGGAAGCCGACGTAGGCGGCATAGGCCAGGCGCGCACGATGGCGTGCATCGGTCGAACTGAGCCCTGCCTGACGGAAGGAAGCGATCAGATAATCCAGGCGACGCTGCGAGACGCGGTCGATCACCGGGCGCACCATCGGGTGGTCCAGCGCCTTCAGCAGTTCGCTGTAGATGATGTGCGGCTGCACTTCATGGGCGACCATCTGGAAGAGCTGGCGCAGGCGCACGCGCGGATCCGGCACGTCTTCGAGGCTGCCGAATACCTGTTCCTGTTCGAACAGTTCCCAGCGCTCCAACGCCGCCTGCAGCAACGCATCGCGCGATGGGAAATGCCAGTAGAAACTGCCCTTGGTCACGCCCAGGCGCCGCGCCAACGGTTCCACCGCGACGGCACCCACGCCTTGTTCAGCAATCAGATCGAGGGCCGCCTGGGCCCAGTCTTCGGCACTCAGGCGGCTGTTGCGGCCGGCGCGCGGTTCGCCGGCAGAAGCGTCAGGTTGATTCATGGGCTGATTTAACCATACGCCGGGGTTCGTTGCAGTACGCGATTGCAGCCGGAACCGTCACAGCGGCGTCCAGATCGCCTCCCGCACCGCACCATACGATGCAGTATTGACTTCCTTCCGAAGCAATCCATACTAGCAAGTATGGTTATGTCCCCGACTCCCGCTGCGTTCCATGACCTGCGCCTGGAAGCGGCCCATGGCACCCGTCTGGCCGCCACCGCCAGTGACCACGGTCGTCGTGGCCGCGTGCTGTTCGCGCATGGCTTCGGCCAGACCCGGCACGCCTGGAATGCGACTGCCAGCGCCCTGTCCGCAGCGGGCCTGCAGACCCTGGCCTACGATGCCCGCGGCCATGGCGATTCGGACTGGAATGCCGCCGACCTGCCCTATCACGGCGAACAGTTCGCAGATGATCTGATCGTGCTGGCCGGCGAGCAACCGCGCCCGCCGGTGCTGGTCGCGGCATCGATGGGCGGCCTGTTCGGCCTGCTGGCCGAGTCGCGCTGGCCGGGCCTGTTCTCGGCGATGGTGCTTGTCGACATCACCCCGCGCTGGGATACCGCCGGGGTCGAACGCATCCTGGCCTTCATGACCGCCCATCCCGATGGCTTCGCCTCGCTGGCCCAAGCCGCCGACGTGATCTCGGCCTACATGCCGCACCGCCCGCGCAAATCCGAACAGTCGCTGCGCGCGCTGCTGCGCGAGGACGACCACGGCCGCTGGCGCTGGCACTGGGACCCGCGGCTGGTAGCCGAACTGGCCCGCGACAGCGAACAGCACCAGGACGCGCTGGCTGAAGCCGCACGCCAGGTGAAGTGCCCGCTGCTGCTGGTCAGCGGTGGCCGCAGCGACCTGGTCACGCCACAGACCGTGGCCGAATTCCTGGCGTTGGCGCCGCACGCGCGCCATGTACAGCTGCCGCAGGCCACACATATGGTTGCCGGCGACGACAACAACGCCTTTACCGCTACTGTGTTGGACTATCTGGACGTGTTGCCCGCAGCGGATGCTGCGGCTTCGTCCGCCACAAACGAGCACGTCACCGGAGCACGCTCATGAGCATCGTTCTTCCCTTCCTCGCCCTGCTGCTGGCAGGCGCGTTCGTCGCCTACCACCGCATGCGGCTGGTTACCTGGACGCTGATCAGCGTGGCCCTGCTGGCCGCCTGCTGGTTCATTCCCTACGTCAACCAGACCGCCACGATCGTCGCGGCCGCTGTGTTGGCCGTCATCGCCGTGCCGCTGCTGCTGCCGTTCATCCGCAAGCCGCTGCTGACCGGCCCGATGATGAAGGTGTTCCGCAAGGTGCTGCCGCCGCTGTCGCAGACCGAGCGCATTGCGCTGGAAACCGGCTCGGTCGGTTTCGAAGGCGAGCTGTTCACCGGTGACCCGGACTGGAACATCCTGCTCAACTACCCGAAGCCGCAGCTGACCGCCGAAGAACAGGCCTTCCTCGATGGTCCGGTGGAAGAGCTGTGCAAGATGGTCAACGACTGGGAAATCACCCACGTCCATGCCGACCTGCCGCCGGAACTGTGGGCCTTCATCAAGAAGAACAAGTTCTTCGGCATGATCATCCCGAAGGAGTATGGCGGCTTGGGCTTCTCCGCGCTGGCTCACCACAAGGTGATCCAGAAGCTCGCCTCGGTGTCTTCGGTGGTCAGCTCCACGGTCGGCGTGCCCAACTCGCTGGGCCCGGGTGAACTGCTGGTGCATTACGGCACCCAGGAACAGAAGGACCAGTACCTGCCGCGCCTGGCCGATGGCCGCGAAGTGCCCTGCTTCGGCCTGACCGGTCCGTTCGCCGGCTCCGACGCCACCTCGATTCCCGACTACGGCATCGTCTGCAAGGGCGAGTGGAACGGCGAGCAGGTGCTCGGCGTCAAGCTGACCTTCGACAAGCGCTACATCACGCTGGCCCCGGTTGCCTCGCTGATCGGCCTGGCCTTCCGCATGTACGATCCGGACGGCCTGATCGGTGAAACCCGCGACATCGGCATCACCCTGGGCCTGCTGCCGCGCGAGACCGCCGGCGTTGAAATCGGCCGTCGCCACTTCCCGCTGAACTCGACCTTCCAGAACGGCCCCATCCGCGGCAAGGACGTGTTCATTCCGCTGACCCAGCTGATCGGTGGCGCTGCCATGGCCGGCAAGGGTTGGAACATGCTCAACGAGTGCCTGGCCGTGGGCCGCTCGATCACCCTGCCCTCCACCGCCAGCGGCGGTGCCAAGGCCGGTGCCGCGGTGACCGGTGCCTACGCTCGCATCCGCAAGCAGTTCGGCCTGTCGGTCGGCCGCTTCGAGGGCGTGGAAGAAGCGCTGGCCCGCATCGGCGGCAAAGCCTACAAGATCAGCGCGCTGTCGCAGGCCACGGCGGCAGCGGTGGACCGCGGCGACGTGCCGTCGGTGCCGTCGGCGATCGCCAAGTACCACTGCACCAACATGAGCCGCGAAGTGATCTCGGACATGATGGACGTGATCGGCGGCAAGGGCATCATCCTGGGGCCGCGCAACTTCGCCGGCCGCAGCTGGCAGGCCGCGCCGATCGCGATCACCGTGGAAGGCGCCAACATCATGACCCGCAGCCTGCTGATCTTCGGCCAGGGTGCGATCCTCTGCCACCCGTGGGTGCTGAAGGAAATGAAGGCCGCGCAGGATCCGGACACCCGTGCCGGCCTGCAGGACTTCGACCGCAGCCTGTTCGGCCACATCCGCTACGGCATCTCCAATGCCGTGCGTTCGTTCTGGTTCGGCCTGACCGGCGCGCGCTTCGGTGCCGCTCCGGGTGACGCCTACACCCGCCGTTACTTCCGCAAGCTGGACCGTTACTCGGCCAACCTGGCGCTGATGGCCGACATCTCGATGATGACGCTGGGCGGCAAGCTGAAGTTCAAGGAGTCGCTGTCCGGCCGCCTGGGCGACGTGCTCAGCCATGTCTACATGACCAGCGCCATGCTCAAGCGCTACCACGACGAAGGCGCACCGCAGGCCGACCAGCCGCTGCTGGCCTGGGCCTTCCATGACAGCGTGCACAAGATCGAGGAGTCACTGTCGGCCGCCCTGCGCAACTTCCCGATCCGTCCGATCGGCTGGCTGATGTGGGCGCTGATCTTCCCGCTGGGCCGTCGCGCCGAGGCTCCGGGCGACCGCCTGAGCCGCCGTGTTGCCGCCCTGCTGATGGCCCCGAACGAAGCGCGTGATCGTCTGGCCAGCGGCGTGTTCCTGACCCCGTGCGAGAACAACCCGGGTGGCCGCATCAACAGCTACCTGAGCAAGGCGATCATGGCCGAGCCGGTGGAGCGCAAGTTCCTGAAGGCACTGAAGAGCAAGGGCATCGAAGCGCTGGACTTCAACAGCCAGCTGGACGAAGCCGTGGCCGAAGGCGTGATCACCCAGGACGAGCGCAGCCTGCTGGAAGAGCTGCGTACGCTGACCTTGGACACCATCACCGTGGACGACTTCGACACCCACGAACTGCGCGCGGCCAGCTACTACGACCGCCAGCACAAGGACCCGCACTCGCAGGCAGCCTGATCGCCCGCGACATGTGTTGCCTTCGACGGCGGGCTTCGGCCCGCCGTTGTTTCATCTGCCGACCGGAATTCCAACCATGTCCACGCCCCTGCTGTCCCTCTACCAGCGTCTGCAGCGATGGCCTGCCGGCAACTGGCTGTTCGCGCGCGCGGTGTGCTTCAAGGCGCCCTACTTCGCCAGCATCGCGCCGCGCATCACCCGCCTTGAGCACGGCCGCTGTGAAGGCACGCTGGCCGACCGGCGCAAGGTGCGCAACCACATCGGCACGGTGCACGCGATCGCGATGTGCAACCTGGCCGAGCTGACCGCCGGGTTGATGGTCGATGCCTCGCTGCCGAAGGGCATGCGCTGGATCCCCAAGGGCATGCAGGTGCAGTACCTGGCCAAGGCGCGCGGCATGTTGCAGGCAGTTGCGCTGCCGGCGCAGCCGATCGTGGCCGCTGCCGAGGGCTATGCGCTGCCGGTGACGGTGAGCGTGCGTGACCGCGCGGGGACGGAGGTGTTCAGCGCGGTGATCGACATGTGGGTGTCGCCGGCGAAGTAGTGTTCCCGCGAACGGCGCAGCCCCTCGTGGGTGGACGGCGAAAGCGGTTTATCGGTTGGGCCGGAGGGGTGGGTCCATGCGGGGACGCCGCCCGGCCCCACCCCTCCGGCCTCGGACGGATCTCTGCGGCGTCCCCCACGGAAGAGAAAAAGAAGAGCAAAAGCAAAAGCGACCCATCGGCCGCTTTTTTTCATGCACGCAGAACCCACAAGCGCAGCGACCCGCTGTTGCTCTTGATCTTCTTTTCTTCTCCGTGGGCTGGCCGCGCACGGAACCTGTCAGGGGTCGGG
>NZ_QFHO01000078.1 GCF_004920835.1 Stenotrophomonas maltophilia | reverse complement strand
CTCAGGTGTGCTACCTGATGATGCATCTGCTGACCTTCGTCCTTGCCAGCCAATGAGCTGTCGTGGAATATCGACCTGGCTTTTCTTTCTCTGGACCCTTTATGAACGACGCTGCCTCTGCCCTCCCTCGCACTCTCGGAGAATCGATCACCACTGAGCTTCGCAGAATGCTGGTCGAGGGCGAGCTGGTACCTGGTCAGCGCCTCTCGGAAGCCGCTCTCGCCGAGAGTCTGGATATTTCCCGTAACACCCTGAGAGAAGCCTTCAGAGTGCTGACCCGCGAAGGGCTGCTGACCCACGAGCCCAATCGCGGGGTCACCGTACCGTCCGGCAACATGCCGATCTGCAGCACTACTGTCATGCCTTTACGCGCCGAAGGTGGACG
>NZ_QFHO01000077.1 GCF_004920835.1 Stenotrophomonas maltophilia | reverse complement strand
TAATATACCTATACAGTCACTAGAAGATTTATTTGCTGTAGCTCAGGATCAAGGCATAATAGCATCAATTCTATGGCGAGATTATTGATTATTAATATAATAATATTTCATTCAACGATTGAAAGATATTATCGAAATGGAGATAGTTATAAAATGCATATTTGTCTAATTTATTCTCCACTCAATAATTTAAGTAACTTCGATAAACTATGTTAAATAAACATTGTATCTCGCTGTGTTTAATTTTGTTGTCAACATAGTGCCAAGTTTAGATTCAAACGAAAAAAGAGTTAGGTTAGATTGGCGAACCGATTTGTCTTTAAACTATTTGTGAATAACCTTACTCATATCCTTGAGCTTTGTTATAGGCTTTTTCTATAGAGTTTAATG
>NZ_QFHO01000076.1 GCF_004920835.1 Stenotrophomonas maltophilia | reverse complement strand
CTTTTGAATTGAATTAAGCGATACCCTGCTGGAGCTATAATTCTAAAAGGTTTAAGTGTACTTATTGAAAAAAGCAACTCACGATTATAGTTTGTATTTTTACCTTGTTTATCTTTATGAAAGTCATAAAATATATTGATTTTCCCATAAACATAATCAAGCGAGAAGTTAGGAAACATTAGTATATTTTTATTAAATTTTTCATAGGTTAACATATCTTCTTTACTGAACATTTCCTATCCTCCCTTCAAATTTAGTTTTTTACTTCACCAGTTTTTAAATTTCAAGTGAAGTTTAGCATGTTTTCTTTTGAAAAAATCAAAAAGCGACGTACATCGCTCATCAATGCGACATACTTCGCTCATTTTTACCTCTTGACAACGTAAAAACC
>NZ_QFHO01000075.1 GCF_004920835.1 Stenotrophomonas maltophilia | reverse complement strand
ATCCAGGCGTAGACCGCGACACCTACCATCGTCAGCACTGCCGCGACCGGAACTGTCAACCGCAGGCCGGCCGGCATGCCCAGCCAGCGGCTCCGGAGACCGTCGACACGCAGGGCCAGCGGTGATCGTGGTGCAGAGGGGTTGGGTCGACGATGTCTGGTCCAGCGGTCACCGTCCCAATATCGTTGCCCCGCTGAACCGTCAGGATCGGGATACCATCCTGCCGGCGGCGAAGTCGCAACGTCGTGCTCCATTCAACAGTCGGTAAGGATCAGCTGCGGTGCCGCTCCTCGCGGACTACGGCGGCGCATCGAACAACTCCGGTAGCGAATCGAGGATCTGCACGTGGTCGCCGCGCCACGCAAACCCCACAATCGTCAAGATGCCATCT
>NZ_QFHO01000074.1 GCF_004920835.1 Stenotrophomonas maltophilia | reverse complement strand
GTGTGACGCAGAGCGTCACGAACTGCATTCCCACGCGGAGCATGGGAACGATAGTCAACCGTCCAACTTTTTGGGGTCAGTTCACTGGGGCGTGGGGACGACAGTCAACTGGCATCAACGAGCGGACGTATTCTCTTCCTCCGGCATCTTCCTGAAATACGTCGACAGCAACGCCCCGGAAATATTGTGCCAGACACTGAACAGCGCGCTTGGCACTGCCGCCAGCGGCGAAAAATGAGCACTGGCCAGCGCAGCGCCCGGCCCCGAGTTCTGCATACCGACCTCCAGCGCCAGCGACTTGCGTTGCGCCAATGGCAGCTTGAAAACCTTGCCAGTGAAATAACCCAACAGAAAACCGAACGTGTTATGCAGAATCACCACCGCCATGATCAGC
>NZ_QFHO01000073.1 GCF_004920835.1 Stenotrophomonas maltophilia | reverse complement strand
GTACTGGATATATATCGCAAGAAAAAATACGGTATATTCTTATTCAAGACGATAGTGCCATTAGTTGTTACGATTTGGATTATTATAGCTACAATTATACTTTCGTAAATGATTTTGATTAATGGGGAATGTAGAGAACATTTCTTTGTAATTTTATAATCGAATAACATACAAAATAAAGCGACCAATTTTGCAGTGTTACGAATTGTAAACTGCGAACTGGTCGCTTTTTATTGATGTCATGATTAATTTAATGGATGTAATTATATGATGAAACTTCTGAAGCAGAGATGGTTCTTGATGAAACGATATATTCACCAATCCAATTCATTTCTGAAATTAGAATACTTCCATCAATATTAACTTTTTCAACGTAGGCTACATGACCAAATGGACCA
>NZ_QFHO01000072.1 GCF_004920835.1 Stenotrophomonas maltophilia | reverse complement strand
GTTCAATTGCTGCGACAAGGTGATCTTAGCCTCAGCTAATCGATTCAGGAAGCCGTAGGTTTCAGAGGACACGGGCTGCCCTTGCTGTGACAAGGTGACTAAGACCTCTAAAAGCGTTTCCAGGTGCTTATGTGCGCGCACTAGTGAACCGATATCAGAAAAAGAGTGTGGCTGGTCCAGATGCTTCTGGATCCTCTGCAGTGAAGGTTCGACGATCGATAGCATAAAGTTTCTGCGATGATAGGGGGATACTTCCGTACTGGAATTCTTGGTATCCCCTTCTCTGCCTTTGACATAGTCTTCAATCACTCTGTAAGTCTTCAGAATCAAACTGTTAAAACTCTTCAACTGATCCTTGTCTACTCCCCCCTCGCGTTCGGCCTTGTCGAGTGCCACCAACA
>NZ_QFHO01000071.1 GCF_004920835.1 Stenotrophomonas maltophilia | reverse complement strand
ATATTAGACACATGAATCGCGAAAAAGTTCAAAATTTAATCAAAATTATTTGTGAATACGGTTGAATGTGTTGGTTTGTCTGGTATCGATGACGTTGTATTTATGGTATTTTATATTCACAGGACTTCCGAAAAACCCCAATTTCTTTGTTAAAAAAGTTTTTAATTCGGTCGTTTAGTTTATCTAAACTCCCTCATTAAAAACTTTTTTGCCTTGACCTTGGGGTTTTTCGTAAATCCTGATTCAGGAATGGATAAATATTTTTTAGATTTAAGGATTAGATTAAAGGAAACTTGTAACGTCAATTTTAAGAGAGGGTATAGTGGGCAATAGTCGGTTTTATTTTGCTAATCCTGATAAATTCAGTCGATTTATTAATCGATGGGATTTGCTATTGCTTATATTGACT
>NZ_QFHO01000070.1 GCF_004920835.1 Stenotrophomonas maltophilia | reverse complement strand
GCCTGGAGCAGTTCGAAGGGGCCAAACGTGGCGAACTCCAGCTGACTGCTGGTGGAGGCGATGCGGTTCTGCTGCTGGCTGGCAATGACGTGGATGCCCGAGCCTTTGCGGACCTCAACATAGCCTTCAACTTCCAGCATGATGATCGCTTCGCGAACGACGGTGCGGCTCACTTCCATCTCTTCGGCAATCAGGCGCTCAGCAGGCAGTTTGGCACCCACCGGATAGATCCCGGTTTCAATGCGGCTTTTCAGCTCGCTGGCCAGCTGTTGATAAAGTCGACGGGATTCAGTGAAGTCCATAGCACAATCCTGGTAGCAGACAGATAAGTTGTTATACCACTTCAGGAGGTGCGAGGAAATGGGCTGGCTTGCGCCAGCCCGGCAGATTAACTGCGAACGGCGCTGGCCTGCGGAAT
>NZ_QFHO01000006.1 GCF_004920835.1 Stenotrophomonas maltophilia | reverse complement strand
GTGGGAAATCAGCGACATGGACGGGCTCCGGAGGAAAAACATCGCGTCATGATCGCAGCCCGTATGCGACACCGCAGTGGCCATCGGTCATACGGCCAGACCCGGCATGGTCATCGCAGCAGTATGAAAAACGTCATCGAGTGTTGTCAGTCTCCTGAATCCGGGCGCAGCGCACGGACTTTCACGCGGCCGCGCCGTGAGCATCGGCACAACGGTGATCGAGACGCCGTCCAGTTCCAGCCGGGTCGGGGGGATCCGCTGACAGAGGGAGAGAAGCGATGCGCAGCACCGCAACAGGAAGTACCGTCCTGGCCCTGGTCCTGGGGCTGGCAACCGCCCAAGCGCAAGCCGCCGACGTGGTCGGCGTGGCCTTCGTGCATGGCACCGGCGCGCAGACCAATGCCACCCAGGACTACTGGCAGCCGGCGATCATCGACACCGTGCGCCAGGGCCTGCCGAACAGCAGCAACTATGTGGTCATCAACTGCGACTTCACCCAGTACATGTGGAAGCCGGAAGCCGCCGGCTGCCTGGCCAACCAGCTGACCGGCTTCATCGACAGCCGCGGCATCACCCAGCTGGTGGTGATCACCCACTCCAATGGCGGCAACGTGATGCGCTGGATCCTGTCCAATCCGACCTACGACAGCCGCTATCCGAAGATCATCCGCACGGTGCGCAAGGTCAACGCGCTGGCGCCGTCTTCTGCCGGCACACCGCTGGCCGATGCGGTGCTCAACGGCAATACCTTCGAAACCTCGCTGGGCTGGTTGCTGGGTTACAAGAACGACGCGGTGCGCCAGCAACAGGTGGCAAGCATGGCCACCTACAACGCGCAGAACCTCTACGGCACCGCCGGTCGCCCTGCGCTGCCCAAGCCGTTCCGTGCGGTGGTCGGCAGCGACGTGGAGTCGGCCGTGTGGGACAGCAACAGTTACTGCGGTGGCTATGCCGCCAACGTCGGCCTGGAATTCACCCAGAACTGGTTGTCGTCCTGCTCCGATGGCTTCCTGGAGTGCAGCAGCCAGAAGGCTGCCGGCACCACCTGGTTCACCGACAAGGCGCGTACCCAGGGTGCAGAACCGCTCAGCCATAACCAGAGCCGCCGCGAGTGCTTCGGCCTCGGCACCCTTCTGCGCAACGACCTGACCCAGTGAGGGAAACGACCATGACGATCCATTCCACCTTGCTGGCCAGCGCCGTGCTGGCAGTGCTGTCCCTGTCCACAGCGCAGGCCGCACAGCCGCTGCAGGCCGTCCGCGCAGGCGATCAGGTGCCCGCCGCCCTGGTGGCCGCGCCGCTGCCCACCGATGAAAGCGAACACGCGCCGCTGGCCTTTGCCTGGGCCTTGGACCCGACGCAACCGCTGCAGCCGACCACGCCGTATGCCTCGGTCAGTCGCAGCTACTGGCAGCAGGTCGATGGCATGCAGTTGCAACGCGGCCTGGACCTGCCGCTGACGGCGCCGGATGCGGTGATCCAGCTGAGCCCGGCCGACGGTGCCCGCGCACTGCCGGCCAACTCCCTGCAGGTGCGCGACCCGGCCGGACGCAGCAGCGTGGCGCGCAGTGTCGATGCGCGCGCGCTGCAGGATGCCGGCATGCCAGTGAGCGATGGCAGCAGCATGCTGCGTACCGGCGCGACCAGTGCAGTCGGTGCGTATACGCTGCAGAGCGCGCAGGCGCAGGGTCGCTATGTGGTGCAGGTACTGGAACCGAACAGCCCGCTGCGGCTGGAGGTGCAGGCCAACCAGGCGCAGGTGCTGGCCGGCGGCAGCGTGCAGCTGCAGGTACGCCTGCTGGAAGACGGTACCTCCGCCGCAGCGTTGGCGTCGCGTCGCGGCAGCCTGGGCGGTGAAGCGTTGCTGGTCGCACCGGATGGCCGCAGCTGGCCGCAACGGCTGCTGCGCACCACCGATGGTGCGCTGCGCGCGCAGGTAAGGATCCCGGCCGATGTCGGAACCGTTCAGGGGCTGTGGGAACTGCAGGTGTTCGCGCAGGCCGACGGTGTGCTGCGCGATGGCAAGGTCGCCTTCGCGGTGGCACGGCCGACTGCCCGCTTCAGTGGACAGGCCGCACCGGACCCGGACACCCGCCGGGTGGCACTGCCCCTGCAGGTGGCTGCAGCCGGTCGCTACGAAGCGCGCGGCACGCTGTACGCCACTGCCCGCGATGGCCAGCTGAAGCCAGTCGCGCAGGCGCACGCGGCGGCGTGGTTCGATGGCCCGGGCGCAGGCCAGCTGGTGCTGCCGTTCGACCAGGCTGCGTTGCCGGCTGGCTTCGGCGCACCGTACGAGCTGCGCGACCTGCAACTGCAGGACCAGAGCCGGATGGCACCGATTGAATCGCGCGCACTGGCGTTGCGGTTCTGAGGTTGCGTGCAGCGGGCCGGGTTCCGGCCCGCTGCAATGCTCCTAGTAGAGCCGAGCCATGCTCGGCTGCTTCTGCTCGCGGCGAACGGCAGTCGAGCATGGCTCGACGCTACAGACGGCTGCGGAAAGCGATGCGTCTGTCTACCCCGCGTAGGCGGTCAGCCGGCCTTCCTGCTCGACCACCGTGATCGCGCCGCCGAAGACCGCCGACAGCGGCTCGTTGCGCAGCAGCTCGGCGCGGGTGCCGTCGGCCAGTACGCGGCCGTCGCGCAGCAGCACCACCCGCTCGATCTCGGGAATGATCTCTTCGATGTGGTGGGTCACCAGCACCAGGGTGATGCCCTGCTGGGCCAGCACTCGCATGGTCGCCACCAGCTGCTCGCGGGCGACCAGGTCCAGGCCGGTGGAGGGCTCGTCCAGCAGCAGCGCCTGTGGCCGGTTGACCAGCGCCCGTGCGATCAGCACGCGGCGGGTTTCGCCGGCGGACAGCTCGGCATACGCGCGCCCGCGCAGGGACAGGGCGCCGGTCATCGCCAGTGTCTCGCCAACTCGTTCTTGCATGTCGGCGGTCACTTCGCGGAAGGCCGGCACCACGTAGCTGGCGAAGAAGCCGGACAGCACCGCCTGCTCCACCGTCAGCCCGGGCATGTCGGCCAGGTTGCTGCTGAGGTCGCCAGTGACGATGCCCAGCTGTGAGCGCAGCCGGTCGACCTGCCAGCGGTTCTGCCCCAGCACCTTCACCGCCACCGTGCCGTCGGCCTGCGCCAGCGGGTACAGCTCGCGGGTGATCAGCTTGATGAAGGTCGACTTGCCGCAGCCGTTGGGGCCGAGCAGGGCGGTGTGCTGGCCCTGCGCGATGCGCAGGCTGAGTCCGTGCAGCACCTTCACCTGGCCGCGCACCACGGTGGCGCGGTCCAGTTCGATCAACGGCGGCAGTTCCCCGGCGGACGGGGCAACGGTAACGGCGCAGGCGCGCGGATCAAGGCTCGACAACTCAGGTCCCCAACTGTGAACGGTGCCTCGGATGGCGATGCGAAGCACCGCCGCAGGGATGCAGTTTGCAACGCAAGCGCCCATGATGTCTGCCATACCTGTGTCGCTCTGGAGAGCCGCCATGCCTGATGCCCTGATGTCCCTGCTGACCGGTGGCGTGCTAGGCCTGGGCTGGTGGCAGCTGGCCCTGGTGCTGCTGGTCTTCACCCAGCTCACGATCTTCTCGGTCACGCTTTACCTGCACCGCAGCCAGGCGCACCGGGGCGTGGACTTCCACCCGGTGGTCGCGCACTTCTTCCGCTTCTGGACCTGGCTGACCACCTCGATGATCACCAAGGAGTGGGTGGCGATCCATCGCAAGCACCACGCCAAGGTGGAAACCGAGGACGACCCGCACAGCCCGGTTACCCGTGGCATCGGCCAGGTGTTCTGGCGCGGCGTGGAGCTGTACCGCGAAGCACGCGGCCTGCGCGGGGACATCGAACAGTACGGTCGCGGCACTCCGGACGACGCGATCGAGCGCCGCCTGTATACCCCCTATGCAACCTTCGGCCCGGTGCTGCTGTTTGCGATCAACACGGTGCTGTTCGGCCTGCCGGGCGTCGCCCTGTGGGCGATCCAGATGGCGTGGATCCCGTTCTGGGCCGCCGGCGTGGTCAATGGCCTGGGCCACTGGTGGGGCTATCGCAACTACGAATCGGCCGACACCTCCACCAACCTGACGCCGTGGGCGTTCTGGATTGGTGGCGAGGAACTGCACAACAACCACCATGCGTTCCCCAGTTCGGCGCGCTTTGCGATGCGGCGCTGGGAATTCGACATCGGCTGGAGTGCGATCCGCCTGCTGCAGGCATTGCGCCTGGCCAAGGTCCTGCGTGTCGCGCCGGCCATGGACGTGCGCCCGAACATCGCCGTGCCCGACGCCGATACCCTGAAGGCACTGCTGTCGCATCGCTTCCAGGCGATGACCGACTACCAGCGCAACGTGTTCATGCCGGCATTGCGCGAGGAAGCACGACACGCGGGTGCCAAGCTGCGCCGGTTGCTGCCGCGCCGGCTGCGCCGTGGCCTGGTCAACGACGGCCGCTGGTTGAAGCCGGACAGCCGCGCGCAGCTCAGCGAATGGGTCGCCCAGCGCCCGCGCATCCGCACCCTGGTGGAATATCGCGCGCGCCTGGCAACGCTGCTGGAAGCACGCGGCCATGATGCCGCCGAGCGCCTGCGTCAACTGCAGGCCTGGTGCCGCGAGGCCGAGGAAAGCGGCATTGCCGCGCTGCAGGCCTATGCCGCGCGACTGAAGGGCTACACCCTGGTGGGCGGATGAGGGCTGCGCTGACGGCATTGCTGCTGGCCGCCGTGTGCGCACCTGCCGTGCAGGCCCAGGTCAGCGACACTGCCAGCTATCTGCAGCGCATGGACAGCGATGGCGACGGCAAGGTCAGTGAAGCCGAGTACCTGCAGTGGATGCTGTACGCCTTCGATCGCATGGACCGCAACGGTGATGGCGTGCTGAGCGCCGATGAGCTGCCCGGTGGCAAGGGCAGGGCCATCACCCGCGAACAGCAGCGGCAGACGATCGTGCAGCGCTTCCACAAGCAGGACGCCAACGGTGACGGGTTCCTGGATGCACGGGAACTTTCGGCGCCGCCGCGCTGACCATGGATGACCGGATGGACGACGAACTCCTCGCCGAATGGCTCGATTTCTGCGCTGGGCGCAGCGAGCAGGAAGACTGGTATTTCTCCGGCCTGCTGCAGGGCGTGACCGACGGGGACACACTGGCGGCCGTGTTCGCCGCTTTCCCGCATGCCGACGAACTGCGGTCGCGCGCGCTGGACCTGCTCGCCGCCGGCCACTGGGGCGACCACCTGTACCTGCAACCGGCCATCGCCGGTAATGCACAGGCACGGGCGGCTGCCGCGCGCGCCTGGCTGGACGAGCTGGCGCGCGTGGCCGGCGCTGCTGGTGAACCCGGCCTGCAGGCCACGCTGCGCGAGGTGCCCGTGGTGGCTGCTCCGGCCGAGCGCCTGGAAGCGGCGTTACGCGGGTCGGGCCCGGCCGACTACCTGCACGATGTCATCTGCGATGCGGTGCATGAGGCGCGCACGCTGGACAGCCCACAGATGGCCGCGCTCGACGAGGCGCTGTATCACATCGCCTCCGATCTCTATCTGGGCTGGTACATCACCCAGCCCTTGGCCCCGATGGCGATCGACTTCGCCCCCTACCTGGCGTTCTGGAGGCTGGGCGGACGTGGCGCGCTGGTCGAGGGCGCCTTCCTGGTCGAAGCGAACGACCTGGAATCGTAGCCGGTGCCGGGCTTCGCACGGCCCGGCGTAGAATCAGCCCATGCCCGAACTACCCGAAGTAGAAACCACCCGCCGCGGCCTGGCGCCGCACCTGCAGGGCCGCCGCGTGCACGGCGTGATCCTTCGCCGCGCCGACCTGCGCTGGCCGATTCCGCCGGAAGTAGCCGAGCTGCTGCCAGGGCAGCGCATCGAGGACATCCGTCGGCGCGCCAAGTACCTGCTGCTGGATACCGCCATCGGCAGCGCGGTGCTGCACCTGGGCATGTCCGGCAGCCTGCGCGTGCTGCCTGGCGATACCCCGCTGCGTGCCCACGACCACGTCGACATCAGCCTGGACAACGGTCGCCTGCTGCGCTTCAACGACCCGCGCCGCTTCGGCAGCCTGCTCTGGCAACCCGCCGGCGAGGTCCACCCACTGCTGCAGGGGCTGGGTCCGGAGCCGCTGGATGATGCCTTTGACGGCAGCTATCTGTTTGCCCGCAGCCGTGGACGCAGCGCGCCGGTGAAGACCTTCCTGATGGACCAGGCGGTGGTAGTGGGGGTGGGCAACATCTACGCCGCCGAGAGCCTGTTCAAGGCCGGCATCAGCCCGCTGCGCGAGGCTGGGAAGATCTCACGCGAGCGCTACCAACGGCTGGCCGACGCGGTGAAGGAGATCCTGGGCTACGCCATTACCCGTGGCGGCACTACGCTGCGTGATTTCATCAGTCCCGATGGTGCGCCGGGCTACTTCGAGCAGGAACTGCTGGTGTACGGCCGCGACGGCCTGCCCTGCCCGAACTGTGGCCGCACGCTGAAGCACGCCACCATTGGCCAGCGCGCCAGCGTCTGGTGCAGCCACTGCCAGCGCTGAGGCGCGCGGCCAGCGGCAGCTGAACGGGCAGGGCGCGTCTCCGCTGCCCGTTAACGTTTGTCTGCCTATGATGGCCGACCTTCCCTCTGTGCCCGACGCGCCTGCATGCAACGACGCGACTTCATCCGCAATGCCTCCCTCGCCCTGGCTGCATTCGGCCTGCCGTCCCTGCCCGCGTGTGCGGCCAGCAAGAGCGGCCAGATGGGCCTGCGCCGCCTCGGCCAGCCGCAGCCGTTCGACTTCGCCACCCTGAAGGGCCAGGCGCGCGCGCTGGCACAGGCGCCCTACAAGAGCCACAAGCGGGTGTTGCCGGGCCGCCTGGAAGGCCTGGACTGGGACCAGTACCAGTCGATCGGCTACCGCCAGGACCACGCACTGTGGGCCGACCAGCCGGGCAAGTTCCAGGCCAAGTTCTTCCATCTGGGCCTGTATTTCCATTCGCCGGTGCGCATGTTCGACGTGGTCGACGGCAAGGCGCAGGAACTGGCCTATGACGGCGCAGCGTTCAACTACGGCAAGAGCGGCATCAAGGACGGCGAGCTGCCGGCCGACCTTGGCTTCGCCGGTTTCCGGCTGAACACCCGCAAGGACACCGACCGCGATTTTGCCGCCTTCCTCGGCGCCAGCTACTTCCGTGCGGTCGGCAAGGAAGGCCAGTACGGCCAGTCCGCGCGCGGCCTTGCGATCGACACCGGTATGGGCAAGCCGGAGGAATTTCCGGACTTCATCGCCTATTACCTGGAACAGCCGTCGGCTGATTCGGAGACGATCGTGGTCTACGGCCTGCTGGATTCGCCCAGCGTGGCCGGCGCCTATCGCTTCGCGATCACCAATGGCGACGTGCTGCTGATGGATATCGACAGCGCGCTGTACCCGCGCAAGGCAATCGAGCGGCTGGGCATCGCGCCGTGCACCAGCATGTACCAGGTGGGCGAGAACGATCGCCGCATGGCATGGGACTGGCGCCCGGAGATCCACGACACCGACGGCCTGTCACTGTGGACCGGCGCCGGTGAGTGGATCTGGCGGCCGCTGTTGAACCCGCGCAACCTGCGCTTCAACATGTTCGTGGACCGCAACCCGCGTGGTTTCGGCCTGCTGCAGCGCGACCGCAACTTCGACCACTACCAGGACGACGGCGTGTTCTACGAGAAGCGCCCCTGCCTGTGGGTGGAGCCGAAGGGCGAATGGGGCGAAGGCTCGGTGCAGCTGGTGGAGATTCCCACCGTGGACGAGACCTTCGACAACATCGTGGCGTTCTGGAACCCGAAGGAAAAACCGCAGCCGGGCCAGGAACTGCTGGTCGGGTATCGCCTGTACTGGGGTGCCGAGCCGCCCGCACGGCCGCCGCTGGCGCACTGCGTGGCCAGCCGCACCGGCCTGGGTGGCGTGGTCGGCAAGAAGCGCGAGTACTTCAGCTGGCGCTTTGCGGTGGACTTCGAAGGCGGCGAACTGGCCCGGCTGATCGACAAGGGCGAGGTCGAGGCAGTGGTGGAAGCCAGCCGCGGCCGGGTCGAGATCGTGTCGGCGCGCCCGCTGCGCGAGATCAACGGTTACCGCGCGATGTTCGACCTGGTCCCGCCGGAAGGCAGCACCGAGCAGATCGACATCCGCCTGTTCCTGCGCAGTGGTGGCAAGACGCTGACCGAGACCTGGCTGTACCAGTACACCCCGCCGCCGGCGGGTGCGCCGGAGCGCACGCTGTACTAAGAGGGGTGGTGGGTTGCAGGGCTTGCAGCCCTGCCCCTGCTTACAAGCCAGATCAACGTCAAAAGCGGGCATCCCACGGATAGCCCGCTTTTGCCGTTGCTCTGGCTCCGGCCTCGGCAGGTGCAGGGCGCAGCCCTGCCGAACACCCTTTACAGCGGCAGCGGCGCCTGCGCCGGATCGATCCGGCCTTCGCCGCGTGTGATCTTCTTGAACTCCGCGCGGCTGACCGACACGTAGCGGTCGTTGCCGCCGATCTCCACCTGCGGGCCGTCCTGCACGGCGTGGCCATGCTCGTCCACGCGCACCGTCATCGTCGCCTTCTTGCCGCTGTGGCAGATGGTCTTGATCTCCTGCATTTCGTCGGCCCAGGCCAGCAGGTACTGGCTGCCTTCGAACAGCTCGCCCCGGAAGTCGGTGCGCAGGCCGTAGCACAGCACCGGAATGCGCAGCTGGTCGACGACCTCGCTGAGCTGCCAGACCTGGGCGCGGCTGAGGAACTGCGCTTCGTCCACCAGCACGCAGCCCATCGGCCCGTTCGTCGCCAGGTCCTGCTCGACCCAGCGCTGCAGGTCGGTGTCACGGTCGAAGGCCATGCCGTCCGCACGCAGGCCGATGCGCGAGGCGACCACGCCGGCGCCGGCACGATCGTCCAGGCGCGGGGTCAGGATCGCCACCCGCATGCCGCGCTCGCGGTAGTTGTGTGCGCTCTGCAGCAGGGTGGTGGTCTTGCCGGCGTTCATCGCCGAATAGTAGAAATAGAGCTTGGCCATCGGCCAATTCTAGTCGCCACCCGGCTCCTCGTCGCGCACCTGCCGCAGGGTGCCGATCTCGACGCTGGGTGTCGGCGGAGCGTTCTGCCAGATCTGGTCCTGCAGGCACCAGTAGCTGTCCGGTTCCCAGAAGGCGTCACGGTAGTAATCATCGCCGGTAATCATCCGGTTGGCTTCCGGGCCTTCGCCCAGCTCCATGCGCAGACCGGGGTTGACGAAGCCGGTACGGCTGCCGGTCATGCTGTTGCGCGCGACCCGCAGAACGGTCTCCATGCGTGGCTTGGCCACGGTATCGCCGTACTGCGCGTACAACGCCGGGCCTTCGGCAAGCACCCGCCGGCGCTGTGCAGGATCCAACCGTTGCCAGTAGCGCTCGCGCTCGACCAGCAGGTCGCGGTAGCCGCGTTCGGAGGCCAGGTCCATCCAGATGTAGGCCAGTACCAGGTCGGTCTCGGTGCCGACACCTTCCTGGTACATGCGCGCGACCATCGATTGCGAGAACTTGTCGGCGTACAGGCTCGCGCGCTGGAAGCGCATCAAGGCCTGTGCCGGCTTGCCGCGCCGCCAGGACAGCTGGCCCAGGTCGCGCCAGTAGAGGTCAGGGTGGGCCTGCAGGAAGCCTTCGGTCAGCAGGGCCGACGGGATCGACGCCGTAGGGTCGGGAGCGCAGGGGCTGGCGGTGGCGCAGAAGGGCGCCAGCAGCATCAGCGCGACGGCGCCGATTGCACGTGGGATGAGGGTCATCGTCCGGACCGGGCCAGCTCCTCGTCCTGCCACTGTCGGTAGGCCACTGGATCCCAGTAGCGCGCCAGTTGATGCTTCTCCGGCTGCAGCACGCGTGCCCCGGCATCGCCGCGGCCCTGGCTGCGCATGGCACCGCTCCAGCCGGCGCGGCTGCCGGTTTGTTGCATGCTGCCGGCCCGCAGTTCGCGCTCCAGCCTCGGGCTGGCTGCCGGGTCGCCGAACTCGGTGTACAGCGTGCGACCCTCGCGCACGGCGCGCTCGCGTTCCTCGGGCGTCAACGCCTGCCAGTAGCGCTCGCGCTGCACCACCAGCCATTCGGTGCCGCGCTCGGCGGCCAGGTCCATCCAGGCATAGCCCAGCGCGCGGTCGGCGGGACCCCCCTGGCCGTTCCACAGCATGTCCGCCAGCGCCGCCTGGGAGAGCTTGTCGCCATAGCGCGCGGCATTGCGGAACTGGGTGCGGGCTTCTTCGTCGCGGCCGCGTTCACGGGCATCCATGCCGAGCCCGCGGAAGCGCAGGTCCGGGTGGTAGGTCAGGAATTCGTGCGACTGCAGCACGATCGCTTCATAGGCATCGGCGCGCGGCGCCTGCGCCGACCCGAGGGAGGGTACCGCCAGCAGGCCCAGCAGGGCGGCCGCGAACGGTCGGATGATGACAATCGATGACATGGACCACGCTCCTGTGTTCCGAAGCCGATTCAATACCTTACGGCGCGCTGCGGTGCAAGTCAGGTCGGCCCGTCGCCGCCCCGCTACAATCCCCATCCAATGCACGGTCTCAATCCCCCCCAAGCCGCCGCCGTCCTGCACATCGAAGGTCCGTTGCTGGTGCTCGCCGGCGCGGGCAGCGGCAAGACGCGCGTGATCGTGGAAAAGATCGCCCACCTGATCGGCTGCGGCCGTTATCCCGCCCGGCGCATCGCGGCGATCACCTTCACCAACAAGTCGGCCAAGGAAATGCGCGAGCGCGTGGCCAAGCGACTGCGCGAGCAGGACGCCGACGAGGTGACCATCTGCACCTTCCACGCACTGGGGTTGAAGTTCCTGCAGATCGAGCACGCGGCGGTGGGCCTCAAGCGCGGCTTCTCGATCTTCGATGCCGACGATGCCGCCGCGCAGATCAAGGACCTGATGTACGGGGCCAAGCCCGATGACATCGAGGACATGAAGAACCTGGTGTCGCGCGCGAAGAATGCCGGCCTGTCGCCCGAACAGGCGATGGCGGCCGCTCGCAGCAACCGCGAGAAGGAAGCGGCCAGCGTCTACGAGCGCTACCAGCTGCGCCTGACTGCGTTCAATGCGGTCGACTTCGACGACCTGATCCGTCTGCCGGTACAGGTGCTGGAAGAGAACCCGGACATCGCCGTGGCCTGGCGCGAGCGTATCGGTTACCTGCTGGTGGACGAATGCCAGGACACCAACGATGCGCAGTACCGACTGCTCAAGCAGCTGGCCGGCGACAAGGGCAATTTCACCTGCGTGGGTGATGACGACCAGTCGATCTACGCCTGGCGCGGTGCCAACCCGGAAAACCTGCAGCAGATGGGGCGCGATTACCCTGCGCTGGAAATCATCAAGCTGGAACAGAACTACCGCTGTTCCAACCGCGTGCTGCGCGCGGCCAACGCGCTGATCGCCAACAACCCGCATGAGCACCTGAAGAAGCTGTGGAGCGACCAGGCTGATGGCGAGCGCATCCGCGTATGGGAATGCCGCAACAGCGAACACGAAGCGGAAAAGGTCGCCGCCGAGATCGCCTTCGTGGCGCAGTCGCGCAAGGTGCCGTGGAGCGATTTCTGCATCCTGTTCCGCGGCAACTTCCAGTCGCGTCCGCTGGAAAAGGCCATGCAGCTGCTGCGCATTCCGTACCACCTGACCGGTGGCACCATGTTCCTGGAACGCCAGGAAGTGAAGGACACGCTGGCCTGGCTGCGGTTGCTGGTGAACCCGGACGACGACACTGCGTTCATGCGTGCGGTGCAGTCGCCCAAGCGCGATGTGGGCGCTGGCACGCTGGCCAAGCTGGCCGAATTGGCGCAGGAAAAGGACATGCCGATGGCCCAGGCCGCAGAAGCGATCGGTGCCCTGCAGCAGCTGCCGCCGCGCGCGGCCAACAGCCTGGCGCGCTTCACCGACATCCTGCGTGACCTGCGTGCGCAGACCCGCCAGATCAGCTCCGGCGACATGATCCGCAAGGTCGCCAAGGAGTCGGGCCTGCTCAGCGAGCTGCGGCAGCAGGCCAAGGAAGAAGCCAGCTACCAGCGTCGCGCCAACAACATCGAAGAACTGGCGCAGTGGTTCGAGGGTGGCCCGCGTGGTGCCACCGCTGCCGATCTGGCCGGCCAGTTGGCGCTGTTGTCGCGCAGCGACAAGGACGAGGGCGGCAACCAGGTGCGGATGATGACCATGCACGCCTCCAAGGGCCTGGAATTCCCCTATGTGTTCATCGTCGGCTGCGAGGACGGCGTGCTGCCGCACCAGGTGAGCCTGGACGAGGGCAACCTGCAGGAAGAACGTCGCTTGCTGTACGTGGGCATCACCCGCGCCAAGATCCAGTTGTGGATGAGCTACAGCAAGTTGACCCGCAAGTTCGGCGAGCACGTGCGGCTTAAGCCGAGCCGGTTCTTCGAGGAAATTCCGGCCGAGGAGATCCAGCGTGATGGCGCTGACCCGGTGGCGGATGCGGCGCGCAAGAAGGAGCGGGCGAGTGCCGGGTTGGCGGCGATCGAGGCGCTGTTCGACTAAGGCGCTCCAACGGCGCCGCCCCTCCGTGGTGGAGCGCGCGTTGGCTACGCGGTGTGGCTGGTCGGGGTGGGTTCGCGGGGGACGCCGTGAACCCGTCCCTGGGGGCTTAGCCGCGCCATCCATGGCGCGGATACCCCCGCGAACCCACCCCGCCCGGCCTCTGACAGATTCCGGGCGCGTCCTGCCACGGCAATGCAAAGAAAATCAAAAGCAACAGCCGCGCGTTGAGGCAGAATCGGGGTTTCTGCTGGAGGTCTGCGCGTGCATCCCATTGAAAGCGAACGCCTGCGCCTGCGGGCCATTGAACCCGACCGCGATGCGGCGCCGATGCTGGCGCTGCTCAACGATCCGGGCTTCGTGCGCTTCATCGGTGACCGCAACGTGCGCAGCGAGGAGCAGGCGCGTGAGTACATCGCACTGCGGGTGCTGCACAGCTACGCGTTGAATGGGTTCGGCATGTATGCGATCGAGCGTTTGGCCGATGGCGCGTGGCTGGGCAATGCCGGGCTGGTGCGGCGTGATGGCCTGCCGGGGCCGGATATTGGTTATGCGGTGCTGTCCGAATTCGCCGGGCAGGGCTATGCCGGTGAGGCGGCGCGGGCGGTGTTCACGCATGCGCGCGCTGAGTTGGACCTGCAGGATCTGTACGGCATCACCGACCTGGACAACGTGGTTTCCGGGAAGATCCTGCTGGGGCTGGGCATGCAGGAGCGCGGTGTGGTCCAGTTGCCGGGTGTCGACTCGCCCAGTCGGTTGTATGCCACGCCGGGTGCGGCGCTGGTCGGGTAGTGCCGGCCGCTGGCCGGCAACCCGGTGGATCATGGATGCCGGCCAGCGGCCGGCACTACCTGATGCGCACGGGGTCGGAGCCCGCCTCGCGGGATCCGACCCCGATGGACTGTTTCAGCCGCGCAGTTCGGCCAGCTGCGCCTGCAGTTCGGCCACCGCCGCTTCCAGCTGGGCCACGCGCTCGGCCAGGCCGGGATCGGCTGCTTCGCTGCCACCGCCGCTGCTGGCGTACTTCGCCGCCAATGCAGCGCCATCCACCTCACCGCACAGCAGGTGCATGTAGCGGTCCTCACGCTGGCCGCTGGCGCGCGGCAGCACCACCAGCAGGGCGCGCTGCTGCAGGCGCTCGATGGCGTGGCGGGCTTCGTCGGCGTCGGCGAAGCGGTGCAGGCGTTCGCTGCGCGTGACCAGCTCGCCCAGGGTCTGCGGCCCGCGCAGCAGCAGCTGCGCCAGCAGCACGGTCTGCTGCCGGGTCAGGTCCAGCGCGGCCTGCAGGCGGTGTTCGTAGCGATCGGCGCGCGAGGAGAAGTGCTGGCGGGCCAGGCCCAGGGTCTCCAGCTGGCGCAGCGCATGCTGCACGCTACCGGCATCGACGTTCATCACCGGCTCGCGGGCGGTCTTCTGGTTGGCGGCCGACTGCGCGGCGTTGACCGTCAGCGGATAGGTGTCCGGGGTGGTCGCTTCCTTCTCCACCAGGCAGCCCAGCAGGCGGGCCTGCACGGCGTCGAGCAGGGGAACGTCGGGGGTCGGGGTGGAATCGGTCATGGCGGCCTTCGCAGGGACAACGGGTCAACCATCAAGCATAGCCGTCCCGGGGCCGCCTTTGCCGGTAAAATGGGCCGGTATATCTGATTGCCGGTGATCTTCATGCGTCGTCCCGTTTCCCTGTCCCTGACCCTGCTCGCCACCGCGGCGCTGGGCTTGTCCGCCTGCAAGCGCGTGGACGCGCCTGCCGCCGACGCCGCTGCGCCGGAGGCTCCGGCCGCCGCTGCCAAGGCTGAAGGCACGCCCGATCTGACCGCCAACGACAACCTCAACGCGGTGCTGTGGATGCAGCGCGCGCAGGAGTACAAGGCGATCACCGAGCAGACCTACCGTGCTGCCGCCGATCACCTCGATGTGGCGCTGAAGGAAGCCCATTGGGACGCGCTGGTGCCGGAAGAACGCGGCAACGAGGCCAAGGGCCTGAAGCCGGCGGTGGTGCTGGACGTGGACGAGACCGTGCTGGACAACTCGCCCTACCAGGCGCGCCTGGTCCGCGACGGCAAGGAATACGATGAAATGACCTGGGACCAGTGGGTGGCCGAAAAGAAGGCCAAGGCGATCCCGGGCGTGGTCGATTTCGCCAAGGCCGCCAATGCCAAGGGCGTGACCCTGCTGTACATCTCCAACCGCGCCGTGCACCTGAAGGACGCGACCCTGGCCAACCTGCGCGAGCAGGGCCTGCCGGTGGCCGACGACAGCGTGTTCCTCGGCCTGGGCACCGTGGTTGAAGGCTGCGAGCAGGCCGGCAGCGAGAAGAACTGCCGCCGCCGCCTGGCCGGGCAGAAGTACCGCGTGCTGATGCAGTTCGGCGACCAGCTGGGTGACTTCGTCGAAGTGACCGCCAACACCAACGACGGCCGCGACGCGCTGCTGCAGCAGTACCACGACTGGTTCGGCGAGCGCTGGTGGATGCTGCCGAACCCGACCTACGGCGGCTTCGAACCGGCGCAGTTCAACAATGACTACAGCCAGTCGCGCCAGGCCCGCCACGACGCAAAGCGCGCTGCCCTGGACTATGCACCGTGAGCCGCGCGCCGCTGCCGCTGCGCGATGAAGAGCGCCTGATCTTCGCGCTGGACGTGCCTGACCGCGTGCAGGCGCTGGACTGGGTCGAGCGCCTCGGCGACAGCGTGGCGTTCTACAAGATCGGCATGGAACTGCTGGCCTCCGGCGAGTACTTCCAGGTGCTGGACGAGCTGGCTCGCCGTAACAAGCGCGTGTTCGTCGACCTGAAGTTCTTCGACATCCCGGCCACTGCCGCTGCGGTGATCAAGCGCCTGTCGCAGTGGCCGGTCAGCTACGCCACCATCCATGGCTGGCACCCGGCGATGATGGAAGCCTGCGCGGCCGCCAACAGCAGCGACATGCGCCTGCTGGCGGTGACCGTGCTGACCTCGATGGGGCGCCCGGACCTGGCGCAGATGGGTATCGACCGCGAGCCGGTGGACGTCGTTGTCGAACGCGCGCTGGCCGCCCAGACCGCCGGTATTGATGGCGTAATCGCCTCGGGTCAGGAGGCTGGCCCGATCCGCGCCGCCACCGGCGCCGGGTTCTCGATCGTCTGCCCGGGCATCCGCCCCGGTGGCCCGGTCGGCGATGACCAGAAGCGCACGGTCGGCGTGGCCCAGGCCTTCGCCGATGGCGCCGACGCCATCGTGGTCGGCCGCCCGATCCGTCTGGCCGCCGATCCGCAGGCCGCAGCGCGGGCGATCCAGCAGGAAATCGCGTCGGCACTGGCAGCGCGCTGAGGCTGTCGCCGATCTTGCTCCACGCAGGTGTTGTGCCCGAATCGGCAGGAATCGCGCCGGAGAAGTCCTCCGGTCTCGCCTATGGCTCTAGATTTTTAAATAAATCAACAAGTTGAATGGCATTACATCATGTGTTGCCTTAACTTGCGGGGCAGCGTAGGATCGCCGCCATCCGGTCCTCGGACCGGACATGTGCCACAACACTGTCCACCGGCCTCGCGCCGGCTTGAAGAGCCTGTGATCCTCGTGATCCGGGCTCTTTTTTTTCGCGCGGGGTCAGAGCCTCCTGCCGCTGGCAGCGGGATCTGACCCCTCTGCTGACGGAACCGTGACCGGGCGGCTTGCCGCTGTCACGTCGCAGGCCGCAAGATGCGGACCGGTCCGGGGAGTCCGATTGCATGAGCGTGGCGGTGCGAGGAAGGTCTGCGCGTGGATGGGGGCTGGCAGCCATGCTGCTGCTGGCCGTGGCCGCGTGCCGCGAATCGGCCGACGATCCGGCCAAGCCCGCGGCCGAACCCGTGGCGGCGGTACAGGCGATGGCCCTGCGCCTGGCCGAGGACGATCTGATCGGCTACGCGAAGCTGTCGGTTCCACCCAGCCAGTACCAGCGCCTGCAGCAGGCCTGGGCCGACGGCCACAGCCAATGGCCGCTGACCGAGCTGCCGTTGGGCGACCAGCTGCTGCCGATGCTGGCCGCACTGCGCAAGCCCAACGCCAGTACCGAACTGCAGCGCAGCTTCGACCGCCAGCTGGCAGGCCAGGCCAGCGCGGTACGCCAAGCGGCGCAGTCGATGGGCAATTTCGGCGTGCAGTACCTGCGCCACCAGAAGGGCTACACGCCTGGCCAGCAGGCCCATTACGTCGCTCTGGTGCAAACCCTCGCCGAGTGGGCGCAGGGAGCACCCATCAGCGACCGCGCCCGTGCGCGCAACACCATCGCCGCGCTGGTCGGTGCGGCGGGCAAGGTCGGTTTCGACGATGAGGCCGGCCTGCAGGCTGCGGGCATGGAAGGAAGCCTGCAGCAGCTGGCACCGTTCATCCACACGCTCAAGGCCGTGCTTGGCAGTTACGGGCTGGGTGTGGACGAAGCGCTGCGCAGTGTGCGTGGCGAACTGCTGTCGGTGGAGGGCGACAACGCGCTGGTGCGCCTGCGCTACGACCTGGCCGGCCGCGAGATGACCCTGCAGCTGCCGCTGAGCCGGCGCGAGGGCCACTGGTACCTGACCCGCACCCTGGCCGATACCGATGCCCTGCTGCGCCAGGCCGATGCTGCCCGGGCAGCGGCGGCTCCAACGCCTGCCGACGCCCCCATCGAGGGTGGGGAAGCGGCAACGCCGCCGCCTAAGCCATAATGGCGCCGATGTCGAAACAGAACCCGCTGCCGTTCCCCGGCGAAGAATCCCAGTCGACGCCCGCCGATACGGCGCCGGCGTCCCCATCGACCGGTACCGGCCCGAATCCGGTACCGCAGCCGGCGCATGCGCGTCCGGCCGGCCGTCGGCCGCTGTGGGCGCGCCTGCTCGGCCGCCTGGTCGAGCCGTGGCTGTCGCTGAAGATCGAGCCGGAAGATCCGGGCCAGTACAACGATGGCCGCCCGGTGATGTACGTGCTGGAAGACTACGGCCTGTCCAATGCGCTGATCCTGGACAAGGCCTGCCGCCAGGCCGGACTGCCGTCGCCACTGGTGCCGCTGGCCGGTGACCCGACCGGGCGCAAGCGCGCCTACCTGGCGCTGTCGCGGCGCAGTTCCAGCAACTCGCTGATCCCCGAGCAGCGCGGCGCCAAGACCCACTCCGATTCGCTGGCCAAGGTCCTGCAGGCACATCGCGTGCGCGATGACCTGGACGTGCACCTGGTGCCGGTGTCGATCTTCGTCGGCCGCGCGCCGGACAAGCAGAGCGGCTGGTTCGCCGTGCTGTTCTCGGAAAACTGGGCGCTGGTGGGTCGCTTCCGCCGCCTGCTGGCGGTGCTGCTCAACGGCCGCAGCACCATCGTCCGCTTCGCCCCGCCGATCTCGCTGCGCAGCACCGTGGACGAAGGCCTGGAGCCGGAGCGTACGGTGCGCAAGCTGCAGCGCGTGCTGCGTACCCATTTCCGACGCATCCGTGAATCGGTGATCGGCCCCGACCTGTCTACCCGGCGCCTGCTGGTGGACCAGGTGCTGGCCGCCGAACCGGTGCGCGAAGCGATCGCCGCGCAGGCCAAGCGCGACAATTCGAAGCCGGCCGATGCCTGGAAGAAGGCGCATGCCTATGCCTGGGAAATCGCCGCGGACTATTCCAGCCCGGTAGTGCGCTCGGCCAGCTTCATGCTCAGCCATGTGTGGAACCGCATCTATGCGGGCGTGCTGGTGCACCACCTGGACAAGTTCAAGGCCGCCGCGCCGGGCCACGAAGTGGTCTACGTGCCCAGCCACCGCAGCCACATGGACTACCTGCTGCTGTCCTACCTGTTGTACGACCGTGGCATCGTGCCGCCGCACATCGTGGCCGGCATCAACCTGAACCTGCCGGTGGTCGGCACCCTGCTGCGCAAGGGCGGCGCGTTCTTCATCCGTCGCTCGATCCGCGGCAACGCGCTGTACTCGGCGGTGCTCAGCGAGTACGTCGCACAGCTGGTGGCCGGCGGCTACTCGCTGGAGTATTTCGTCGAGGGCGGCCGTTCGCGTACCGGCCGCCTGCTGCAGCCCAAGGGCGGCATGATCTCGATGACGCTGCGCGCGTTCCTGCGCCAGCCGCGCAAGCCGGTGCTGTTCCAGCCCATCTACATCGGCTATGAGAAGTTGATGGAAGGCGGCAGCTACCTGGATGAACTGTCCGGGCGGCCGAAGGAAAAGGAATCGATCTGGTCGCTGCTGTGGGGCATCCCCAAGGTGCTCAAGCAGAACTACGGCCAGGTGGTGGTGAACTTCGGCGAGCCGATCGCGCTGAACGACGTGCTGGCCGAGAAGGCCCCGGAGTGGGGCGGCGAAGCGGTGTCCGAGGATGAGAAGCCGTCCTGGCTGTCGACCACCGTCGATACGCTGGCCGAGCGCATCCAGGTACGCATCAACGGTGCCGCCGACGTCAATCCGATCAACCTGCTGGCGCTGGCCCTGCTGTCCACGCCGAAGCACGCGATGGGCGAGGCCGACCTGATCGCGCAGATCGAGCTGTGCAAGACCCTGCTGGTCGAGATGCCGTATTCGGACCGGGTGACGGTGACCCCGCACTCGCCCGAGCGGATCATCGCCCACGCCGAGGAAATCAACGTCCTCACCCGCATCAAGCACCCGCTGGGCGACGTGCTCAGCGTCAGCGGCGACACCGCGGTGCTGCTGAGCTACTTCCGCAACAACGTGGTGCACCTGTTCACCGCCTCGTCGTGGGTGGCCTGCTGCTTCCAGAACAACCGCCGCATGAGCCGCACCGGCCTGGTCCAGCTGGGCCGCACGGTGTACCCGTTCCTGCAGGCCGAACTGTTCCTGCCGTGGACCGAGGACGAGTTCGCCCAGCGCATCGACCAGACCATCGACGTGTTCGTGCGCGAAGGGTTGCTGCAGAACGTCAACGAGGACGACGGCGGCATCCTTGCCCGCAACACCGGGCAGACCGATGAAGTGTTCCGCCTGCGGGCCATCGGCCACTCGCTGCAGCAGGCCTTCGAGCGCTATTACATCGCCATCTCGGTGCTGGTGAAGAACGGCCCGGGCGTGCTCGGCGCGGCCGAGCTGGAAAGCCTGTGCCAGCAGGCCGCGCAGCGGCTGAGCCTGCTCTATGCACCGGCGGCACCGGAGTTCTTCGACAAGTCCCTGTTCCGTGGTTTCATCCAGAAGCTGCGCGAGCTGCGCCTGGTGTGGCCGGACGAGAACAGCAAGCTGCTGTTCGACGAACGCCTGGACGCCTGGGCCAAGGATGCCAAGTTCATCCTCGGCCGCGAATTGCGCCACACCATCGAACGGGTCAGCCCGGAAGCGGCACGCCCGGACGAGCCTGCGCCGCAGGATTGAGGCTGGCGCTGGGACATGCGGTGGGTGTGGACCTTGGTCCACACACCTTCCAGCCGTGCCAACCAAGGTTGGCACCTACCAGAGCAGGAGGCCAACCAAGGTTGGCAGCTACCGCAAGCAAAGGTACCAACCAGGATTGGCACCCACCAGGGCCGTCTTTAGGCCGGTTCGTCGGGAATCTGCAGGCTTTCCAGCTTGGCGATGCAGTCCTTCAGCTGCAGCTTCCGCCGCTTCAGCCGCTTGGATTCCAGCTCGTCCTCGCCGTTGGCGGCCATGCGGGTGATCTGTTCATCCAGCAAGCGGTGCTCGGCGCGCAGGGCGGCGAGGTGTTCGACGATCTCGGCGGGGCTGTAGGTGTCCACAGCCTCCGAGCATACACAGCGATGATGACTGCCGGGAGAGGGGAATCCCGACACGGGGTCCAGGCTGCCGCAAGCCGTTAGAATGGGCCGATGACCGCCGTGATTTCCCTTCCCGATCCCCCGCAGCGCGCTTCGCGCGATCCGCGCGTGGCCGGGCCCGGGGCGGACAAGCTGGGCAAGCGCCTGCGCGGCCAGGTCGGCCAGGCCATCGCCGACTTCGGCATGATCGAAGCGGGCGACAAGGTCATGGTCTGCCTGTCCGGCGGCAAGGACAGCTACACCCTGCTGGACATGCTGCTGCAGCTGCAGAAAAAGGCGCCGGTGCCGTTCGAACTGGTCGCGGTGAACCTGGACCAGAAACAGCCCGGCTTCCCCGAGCATGTCCTGCCGGAGTACCTGGCCGCGCTGGGCGTGCCGTACCAGATCATCGAGCAGGACACCTACTCGGTCGTCAGCCGGGTCATCCCGGAAGGCCGGACGATGTGTTCGCTGTGCTCGCGCCTGCGCCGCGGTGCGCTGTACAACCACGCCAAGGCACATGGCTTCACCCGGATCGCGCTGGGCCATCATTGCGACGACATGGTGGCTACGTTGTTCATGAACCTGTTCCACCATGCCAAGCTGGCGGCCATGCCACCGAAGCTGCTCAGCGACGATGGCCAGCACGTGGTGATCCGCCCGTTGGCGTACGTGCGCGAGCGCGACATCGCCGAGTATGCGCAGGCCCGCCGTTTCCCGATCATTCCCTGCACCCTGTGTGGCAGCCAGGAAAACCTGCAGCGTCGGCAGGTCGGCCTGATGCTCAAGCAGTGGGACCAGGACCATCCGGGCCGCATCGAACAGATCGCACGCGCCATGGCCGATGTGCGGCCAGCGCAACTGGCCGATGCCACCCTGTTCGATTTCAGGGCCCTGGGCCACAGCGGGCGTGCGGCGCATGCCGATGCCTGGCTGGCCGACGCAGTCCCCGAGACGCCTGCCGTTTAAGGTCAGGCGCCCTTCTCCTTCAGACACCGGAATTCCATGTTCTTTCGCAACCTGACGTTCTTCCGCTTCCCGACCACCACCGATTTTTCCGAAGTCGACACGCTGCTGCCGCATGCCCTGTTGAAGCCGGTCGGCGCACTGGAAATGAATTCGCGCGGCTTCATCTCGCCGTTCGGCCGCGAGGAGAAGGAACTGCTCTCCCACCGCATCGCCGAGCACCTGTGGCTGACCGTGGGCGGCGAAGACAAGATCCTGCCGGCAGCGGTGGTCAACGACCTGCTCGAGCGCAAGCTGGAGGAGATCGAGGAGAAGGAAGGCCGCCGCCCCGGTGGCCGCGAGCGCAAGCGCATGAAGGACGACCTGCTGCATGAACTGCTGCCGCGCGCCTTCGTGAAGTCCTCGCGCAACGACGCCTTCATCGACCTGCAGCACGGCTACGTCGCGGTGGATACCTCCAGCCGGAAGACCGGCGAGTACTTCATGTCCGACATCCGTGGCCTGCTCGGCAGCTTCCCGGCGATGCCGCTGAACGCCGAAGTCGCGCCGCGCTCGATCCTGACCGGCTGGATCGCCGGCGAGCCGCTGCCGACCGGGCTGAGCCTGGGCGAAGAGTGCGAGATGAAGGACCCGGTGGAAGGTGGTGCAGTGGTCAAGTGCCAGCACCAGGAACTGCGCTGCGACGAGATCGACAAGCATCTTGACGCCGGCAAGCAGGTGACCAAGCTGGCGCTGATCTTCGAAGACAACCTGTCCTTCGTCATCGGCGACGACCTGATCGTACGCAAGCTGAAGTTCCTCGACGGCGCGCTGGACCAGCTGGAGCATGCCGACGAAGACGGCCGACGCGCCGAGTTTGATGCCCGCTTCGCCCTGCAGAGTGCCGAGATCCGCCGCCTGTTCCTGTTGCTGGAAGAAGCCTTCAAGCTCAGCAAGGCTGACTGAACAGGCAGCCCGACGGCCGCCGGTCATCCGGCGGCCCGAAGCGGCGCTATGCTGGGTACATGAGCCGTCTGCTGCGCCGCCTGATCAGCCCGACCCCGCCCGCCACCGTCCAGCGCGACACCGTTCGCCTGCGCCTGGAGGATGCCGAGATCGAGGTGCTGCGCGTGCGTGATCCGCGTGCGCGCCGCATCAAGCTGAGCGTGGACGAGCGCGGCGCACGCTTGACCCTGCCGCCGCGTGCAAGCCTGGTGATGGGCGAACGCTTCCTGGAACAGCACCGTGACTGGTTGGCACTGCAGCTACGCCAGTACCAGGGCCAGGAACTGCCAGCACCCCTGCAGCCGGGCGAAGCCGGCGTGCTGCCACTGCGCGGTGAACTGCTGCCACTGCGCTGGCAGGAAGGCCGTTACGCGCGCCTGGAGATCGACGACCACGGTGCCTGCGTGCAATGGCCGACCCGTGCCGGTGATGCCACACTGCGCCGCCTGCTGCGCGAGTTCTACGAAGCGCAGACCCGCGCCGACGTCGGCCGCTGGCTGCCGAAGTACCTGCCGGGCCTGCCGCGTGCACCCAGCCGTCTGCGCCTGAAGGTGATGTCTTCGCAATGGGGCTCGCTGGCACCCGATGGCAGCATGGCGCTGGACCTGGCCCTGGTGCTCGGTCGACCGGAAGCGTTCGAATATGTGCTGGTGCACGAACTCTGCCACCTGATCCAGGCCAACCACTCGCCCGCGTTCTGGCACGAAGTGGAACAACGCTTCCCCGCCTGGCGCGAACAGCGCGACTACTTCCAGCTGGAAGGGCGCCGCTTGAAAGCCATGCTTCGCCAGCTTCTGTAACTGTAGAGCCGAGCCCACGCTCGGCTGCCGTTGAATGCAAGCGAGCATGGGCCAGGAGCGCGCGCAGCGCGCGACCCGCTCCTGCTCTTCCTTCCTTCTTCCGTGGCTGAGCACGCACGGAAACTGTCTGAGGCCGGGCGGGTGAGCCATGCAGGGGCGTTGGCGCCATGGATGGCACCATCGAGCTTACAGGGGTGAAGGCGCTTTGCTTGCGAAGCACTGCTTCGCAAGCGCCTGAACGCACAGCCGCCAGCGGCTGGGCCGGGCCCCGGAGGGGGACTTGCAGCGACCCCTGCGCAATTCACCCCGCCCGGCCAAGCACGGCTTTGCCTTCAGATGTCTCCCACCAAGAGGGGCTCAGCCGTTGGCCGAAACCCTCACCTCGCCCGCAGCGCCGCCGCCGTCGCCCAACGCGCCGCCACCCGTGGCGCCGTAATGCACACCGCCTGGTCGGTCACCGTCGTCACCGCACGCTCCAGCAGCTGGATATCCGCCTCATGCTGGCGCGCCACATGCGGATCCTCGAAGAAGATCGCGCGTTGGCAGCGGCCTTCCAGCACCCGGTCAGCAATCTGCGCATCCCCGCCCATCGGGCCACTCTGGTAGCGCGTCACCCACGGCGTATCGCTGGGCCAACCGCGGCTCCAGGCCAGCTCGTTCAAGCGCTGGCCGGTGGTGCCGGTTGCCACGCGTTCGCCGAACCGGGCCAGCACATCGAAGTGCTCATCGGCGAAGGCCAGCATCGCCGGCTTCATCGCATCGTGCGCGATCAGCGCCAGTGTCTGGTCTTCGAACGCATGCAGATCGTCGGCGCCGGCATCGGCCGCCAGCCCGGCGTGGATGCGTTCGACCTCGACCCAGTCGCGCGCCGTCGCCACCGTCGAAATGAACGGCTTGCCGTGGATCACGCACTGCCGTTTCAATGCCGTGGCTTCCGGAAACACCGAGGACGGATCGACCGGATCAATCAGATAGATCGCACCATCCAGTGTCCGATCCGGCCCCATGCCGACCACCTCGGCGACCAGCTTCATCAACCCGCCTTCGCGGCCATAGGGATAACGGTGCAGGCCGCCGTATCCGGCCAGGAAGCCGTGCCGTTCGATCGCATCATGGGTACGTCCGACCGCGTGCAGCGATACACCGAGTTCGCGCAGGCCAGCCTCACTGGCACGCAGCCAACGAAACAGGGCGGCGCGCACGTCGTGGTGGTGGAGACGGTTGGCAGCCAGGCCGATACGCATCAAGAGCTCCGCAGGTACGGGTGAAGGCGGCAGTGTATGTCGCCATTAGCGCTTCCGGATGCTTTTGCAACTTTCTTCATTGCCGCCCGTCCGCAGGTCGATAGCGTGTCACGCAGCGGTACCGCTGCGCGGCCGTTGTTTCCGCCTGCGAAATGAGGAAGTCCACCGTGAATGCCGCCGGCCTCCCTGCAGCTGTTGCTGTCATGGTCTGCCTGATGCTGCCCGCAACTGCGTCTGCGGCTGGCTGCGAGACACCGCTGCGCATTGCCTTGCCCTCCGATCGGGCGCCGTTGTCGTCCGTGGTCGAGGGCCAGGCGGACGGGGTCAGCGCGACCTACCTGAACCTGCTGGGCGAACAACGGCCGCTGCAGGCGCAACTGCTGCCGGCCACGGCGGTCGTCGAAGGCTTGTTGCCGCCCGCCACCCAGGCGTTGCTGGGCTGGCCGCACTCGCAGCTGCCTGCCGGCTGGGTGGCCAGCGCACCGTACCTGCAGCTGCCGCAGGTGATCGTGCGCCGCGCCGATGCGCGGCCGGTACTGGGGCTGGACGACCTGCGCGAGCACGCGGTGGCCAGTCCCGACCGGCTGCCGTTGGCCACGCTGCTGGCCGAGCAGGCTCCGGGTGCACAGCTGCTGCCGCCGGCGCCGTTGGATGATGCGCTGTCGCTGCTGGGCACCGGTCTGATCGACGCGGTGATCGCCAATCTCGGCGAGGTCGAGGCCGCGCTGCGCCGCTACCAGGGTGATCGGCTGGTGATTGCCGCGCCAGCCGGGTTCAACGACGCGCTGGTGCTGGCCACCGTACCGGCCTGCGCCGGCGTCATCCCCGATTTCGAGCATGCAATGTCGCAGCTGACCGACACGCAGCGCGACGCGATCCGCACAGCATGGCTGCCGGCCCGGCCACGCAACCCGCCGTCGTCGTCCCCCTTGCGTTGGTTGGTGCCGGCCTCGCTGATCCTGCTGGCGCTCGCGCTGGTCTACGCCTTCGGCTACTGGCGCGTACATCGCGAAAGCGCAAGGCGTCGCATCGCCGCGCAACGCCTGCAGGAAGTGACCGCGAACCTGCCGGCTGTGGTCTACCAGGCGCGCCGCACCGCTACCGGGGACTACAGCTTTCCGCAGATTGCCGGCGATGTGCAGGCGCTGTTCGGGGTGAGCGTGGAGACCGCGCGGATCGACCACCCGCGGCTGCTGGCTGCGGTCCATCCCGATGACCGGACTGTGGTGATGGGCTGTGTCGAAGCGGCTGCATTGGCCCGTGGACCGATCGACGTCACCTTCCGTACGCGCTCGCCACAGGGCTGGCGCTGGGTGCATTCGCAGGGCCGCACGCTGGCGTGCGATGACAGCAACGTTGAGTGGAGCGGCTACTGGATGGATGTCAGCGAGGTGCACACACGTACCCAGGCGCTTGCAGATGCACGGCGCGAGGCCGAACAGGCCGCGCTGGCCAAGACCCATTTCCTGGCGACCATGAGTCACGAGATCCGCACGCCGATGAGCACGCTGCTGGGCATGCTCGAACGATTGGCCGCCAGTGATCTGGACCCGCGGCAGCAACAGGTGCTGGCCACCATCGGCGACGCCGCGCAGATGCTGCGGCAGATCCTCGACGACGTGCTGCACAGCCAGCGCCTGCAACCCGCGCCACTGCAACGGCAGCCGACCGATCTGGCCGCATTGCTGCGGGCAGTGCAGCAGCTGCTGCTGCCGGTGGCTGCCAGCCGAGGCCTGTACCTGCGAATCCATCTCGATCCTGCGCTGCAGGCCGGGTCGCTGGCCGACAGCCTGCGCCTGCGCCAGATCCTGTTCAACCTGGTCGGAAATGCGCTCAAGTTCACCCTGCATGGCGGGGTGGAACTACGGGTGCAGGTGCTGCAGCAGCACGCACAGGGGCAGCGGTTGCGCCTGCAGGTAAGCGACAGTGGCGTGGGCATCAGTGCGGAACGGCAGCAGGCGGTGTTTGCTGCCTACACCCAGGCCGAGGCTTCGACCACGCGCCGCTTCGGCGGCAGTGGACTGGGCCTGGCAATCTGCCGTGAGCTGGCCGTGTCGATGGGGGGAGACCTGCAGCTGCACAGCACGACCGGCGAGGGCACCACGGTGTGGCTGGAGCTGGACCTGAGTGCCTGCGAGCTGCCTGCTGGCGCGCCATCACCTGCGATCGCCGAGGAACCGCCGTTGCCGCCGGCGCGGGTACTTGTGGCCGAGGACCATCCCACCAACCTGCAGCTGCTGGAGCAGCGCCTGCACGACCTGGGGCTGCAGGTGCATGCCTGCGCCGATGGAGCGCAGGCCCTGCGGGCCTGGCAGTCGCAGCCATTCGAACTGGTGATCACCGACTGCCACATGCCGGGCATGGATGGCTTCGCGCTGGCACGGGCGATCCGTGCTGACAGCTGCCAGCACCGCGCGCGGGTACCGATCATCGCGCTCACCGCCAGCGTTCTGGAACGCACCCGCGAGGCTTGCCGCGACGCTGGCATCGATCACTTCCTGGCCAAGCCGTTGGAGCCGCGTGAACTGCGTGCATTGCTTGCGGCGCTGCTGGCGCCGGACTCAGTGCGCCAGTAGCCGGACGATGCTGGCGGCGGCGTCGCGCCCTTCAGCTACCGCAGTCACCACCAGGTCGGCACCGCGCACCGCATCACCTCCGGCGAACAGGCGCGGATGTGCTGTCTGGAACGGCAGGCGGTCCTTGCCGCCGGCGAGGATGCGGCCGTTGGACTGCCCCTCCACGCCATGTTCGGCCAGCCACGCCGGCACGCTCGGCGAGAAACCGAACGCGATGATCACCACGTCCGCTTCCAGCAGCGATTCGCTGCCCTCGATCGGTACCGCGTTCTGGCGGCCATTGGCATCGGGCTCGCCCAGCCGCGTTTCAACTACGGTCACGCCGATCACTTCGTCATCGGCACCGGCTTCGATCGACAGCGGCTGCCGGTTGAACAGGAAGCGCACGCCTTCCTCGCGCGCATTGGCCACTTCGCGCGCGCTGCCCGGCATGTTCGCTTCGTCCCGGCGGTAGGCGCAGGTCACCTTGGCCGCACCCAGGCGCACTGCGCTGCGCACGCAGTCCATGCCGGTATCGCCGCCGCCGAGCACCACCACGCGCTTGCCGTTGAGATCGGGCAGGGCGATGGTGTCTTCCCAGCCGGCGATCGGCCGGCCTTGCGGATCATCGCCACCGACGATGCGGCTGTTCTGCACCAGGAAGGGCAACGCCGGCAGCACGCCCTTCAGGTCCTGGCCGTCGAGGCCGCCATCGGTGTAGCGGTAGGCGCCGGTGCCGAGGAACACCGCGTCGTGCGTATCCAGCAACTGCTGCAGGCTGATGTCACGGCCGATCTCTACCCCCAGGCGGAACTGCACGCCCATGCCTTCGAGCACCTCACGGCGGCGACGGATCACGTCCTTGTCCAGCTTGAAGCTGGGAATGCCGAACTGCAGCAGCCCACCGACCTGCTCGTAGCGGTCGTAGACCACGGCGGCGATGCCGGCATGCGCGAGGCGGTCGGCGCAGGCCAGACCGGCCGGGCCGGCGCCGATCACCGCTACCGTGTGGCCGGTGGCCTGCACGGCGGCCATGTCCGGCCGCCAGCCGGTGGCCAGCGCGGTATCGACGATGTACTTCTCCACTGCGCCGATGGTCACCGCACCGAACTCCTCCAGCGTGCAGCTGCCTTCGCACAGCCGGTCCTGCGGGCACACCCGGCCGCACACTTCCGGCAACGGGTTGGTGCTGTGGCACAGGGTGGCCGCTTCATGGATGCGGTTTTCCTGCACCAGCTGCAGCCACTGCGGAATGGCGTTGTGCACCGGGCACTTCCAGCTGCAGTAGGGGTTGCCGCAGTCCAGGCAGCGCCCGGCCTGGTACTGGGCATCTTCCTTGCCGAATTTTCCGTACAGCTCGCCCCAGTCGCCGGAGGTGCGCAGTTCCACCGGAATGCGCTGCGGCATGGTGCGGGGCAGGTCGAGGAACTGGAAGGCGTGCTTGCGGCTCATGGCGGGCTCTGTGGTGTTTTCCGGTTGCCGGCCAGCGGCCGGCACTACCGTTATGCGGCGCGGCGCAGGGTTTCGGTCAGGGATTCGATGCTGGCGGCCTTGGGTTTGACCAGCCAGAACCTGCCGATGTAATCGCGGAACTCGTCCAGGATCTGCTGTGCCCAGATGCTGCCGGTCAGCTCGCGGTGGCGGCCGATCAGGCGGTGCAGGTGCTGGCGGTAGTTCTCGAAGCCCTCGGCCGATACGCGGTGGATGTCGATCAGCTCGTGGTTGTAGCGGTCGACGAAATCGCGGTCGACGTCCAGCACGTAGGCCAGGCCACCGGTGAAGCCGGCACCGAAGTTCAGGCCGACCTTGCCCAGCACCAGCACCACGCCATCGGTCATGTACTCGCAGCAGTGGTCACCGGCTCCTTCGACCACCGCCAGCGCGCCGGAATTGCGCACAGCAAAGCGTTCGCCAGCGCGACCGGCCGCGAACAGTTCGCCGCCGGTGGCGCCGTACAGGCAGGTGTTGCCGATGATGGCCGTGCTGCGTGCCTCGAAGCGCGCGCCGCGCGGCGGACGCACCACCAGGCGGCCGCCGGCCATGCCCTTGCCGACGTAATCGTTGGCTTCGCCTTCCACTTCCAGATGCAGGCCGCCGACGTTGAACGCGCCGAAGCTCTGCCCGGCACTGCCGCGGAAGCGTAGTTCCAACGGTGATTCGGCCATGCCCTGGTTGCCATGCGCGCGTGCCACCGCACCGGACAGGCGGGTGCCGATGCTGCGGTCGGTGTTGTGGATCAGGAAGCGGTGTTCGCCACCGCGCTTGTGCTCAATGGAATCGGCCAACAGGCCATCCATCTGCGTGGCCAGGCTGTCCGGCGATTCGTACAGGCGCTGCGCGGCACAGTGGCTGCCTTCGTAACGGGCATCGGCCAGCAGGCGCGAC
Organism: Stenotrophomonas maltophilia; assembly: GCF_004920835.1. Taxonomy (GTDB): domain Bacteria; phylum Pseudomonadota; class Gammaproteobacteria; order Xanthomonadales; family Xanthomonadaceae; genus Stenotrophomonas; species Stenotrophomonas maltophilia_AQ. The sequence goes on along the minus strand of NZ_QFHO01000006.1, from coordinate 145,047 downwards.
AGGTCCACGCGCACGCCGTCGCGTGGCGCCGCCTCGATCTGCCGCAGCAGGTCAGTACGGCCGACGATCTCTTCCAGCGAGCGCACGCCCAGGTAGGACAGCCAGCCACGCACTTCCTCGGCCAGCAGGCGGAAGAAGTTCTCCACGCGCTCGGGCTGGCCGGTGAAGTGGTTCTCGCGCAGGCGCTCATCCTGGGTGGCAACGCCGGTGGCGCAGTTGTTGAGGTGGCAGATGCGCAGGTACTTGCAGCCAAGCACGATCATCGGCGCGGTGCCGAAGCCGAAGCTGTCCGCGCCCAGCAGTGCGGCCTTGACCACATCCAGGCCGGTCTTCAGGCCACCGTCGGTCTGCAGCAACGTGCGCCCGCGCAGGTCGTTGGCCAGCAGCGCCTGGTGTGCTTCGGCAATGCCCAGCTCCCACGGCACACCGGCATAACGGATCGAGCTGACCGGCGACGCACCGGTACCGCCATCGTGTCCGGAGATGGTGATCAGGTCCGCACCGGCCTTGACCACGCCTGCGGCGATCGTGCCCACACCGGCATGGCTGACCAGCTTCACCGACACCAGCGCGGTCGGGTTGACCTGCTTGAGGTCGTAGATCAGCTGCGCCAGATCTTCGATGGAATAGATGTCGTGGTGCGGCGGCGGCGAGATCAGGCCGATGCCCGGCCTGGCATAGCGCAGGCGTGCGATCAGTTCGTTGACCTTGTGGCCGGGCAGCTGGCCGCCTTCGCCGGGCTTGGCGCCCTGCGCGACCTTGATCTGCAGCACTTCGGCGTTGACCAGGTATTCGGCGGTGACGCCGAAGCGACCCGAGGCCACCTGCTTGATCTTGCTGCGCCGCGCGGTGCCATAGCGTGCGGGATCTTCGCCACCTTCGCCGGAATTGCTGCGGCCGCCCAGGCGGTTCATGGCGATGGCCAGCGCTTCATGCGCTTCAGGAGAGAGGGCGCCGAGACTGATGGCGGCAGTGTCGAAGCGCGGGAACAGTTCGCTGGCCGGAGCCACGTCATCCAGCGGTGTCGGCGCAGCGGCTGGAACCAGTTCCAGCAGGTCGCGCAGCGCCGATGGCGGGCGCGCATGCACCGCATCGCAGTACTGCTGCCACGCACGCGGGTCGCCACTGCGCGCCGCGCGCTGCAGGGTGGTCACCACGTCCGGGTTGTACATGTGGTACTCGCCGCCGTGCACATACTTCAGCAGGCCGCCGACATCCACGCCCTGCTGCGCGTCCCAGGCCTGCGCGCACAGTTCGCGGGCGTCGGCATCCAGCCGCGCGAAGCCGGCGCCGCCGATGCGCGAGGCGGTGTCGGGGAAGCACAGGTCCACGACTTCCGGCTCCAGGCCGATGATCTCGAACAGCTGCGCGCCGCGGTAACTGGCCACGGTGCAGATGCCCATCTTCGAGATGATCTTGGACAGGCCCTTGTAGATGCCCTTGCGGTAGCGGCGGCCGATCTGCGATTGCTCGCCGCCCTTGCTGAGCTTGAGGATGCCGCGACGGCCGAGGTCGAACAGGGTCTGGTAGGCCAGGTACGGATACACCGCGGTGGCGCCGAAGCCGAGCAGGCAGGCCATGTGGTGCGGATCGCGCGCGGTACCGGTTTCCACGATCAGGTTGACGTCGCAGCGCAGGCCCAGGCGCGACAGGTGGTGGTGGACCGCACTGGTGGCCAGCAGGGCATGCACCATCGGACGCCCGGCCACCGGGTAGCGGTCGGACAACAGCAGCATCACCATGCCATCGCGCGCGGCCTGTTCGGCTTCGGCGCAGATGCGCTCGATGCCGGCACGCAGGCCTTCATCCTCGCCGTAGGACAGGTCGAGCAGGCGGTTGGCCTGCACGTACTGGTCCATCTTCAGCAGCTGCCGCAGCTTGCGCTGGCTCAGCACCGGCGAGTTGAGAATGACGTGGTTCACCGTCTCCGGGCCGGCATGGAAGATGTTGGTCTCCCTGCCGAGCTGGGTGGACAGCGACATCGCGCAGTCTTCGCGCAGCGGATCGATCGGCGGGTTGGTGACCTGCGCGAAGGCCTGGCGGAAGTAGTCATAGAGCGGACGGCTGCGCTGGCTCAGCACCGCCATCGGCGTGTCGTCGCCCATCGAGCCAGTGGCTTCCTGCTCGGTCTCGGCCAAGGGCCGCAGCACCTGCTCCACTTCCTCACTGCTGAGCTGGTACAGCTTGTGGTAGCTGCGCAGGGTGCCTTCGTCGAACGGTTCCTCCACCAGCGATGGATCGATCAATTCGGTCTGCAGGTAGGTCACGCCCTGCTGCAGCCATTGCTTGTACGGCGCGCGACCGCGGTTGATGCGGTCCACCGCATCCGAATCGAGCAGGTCGCCGCGCTTGAGATCGATGGCGATCATCTCGCCCGGGCCGAGCTTGCCCTTGCGCACCACGCGCTCGGTGGGCACTTCCCATACGCCTGCTTCGGAGGCGACCAGGAAGTGGCGATCCGCGGTCAGCATCCAGCGCGCCGGGCGCAGGCCGTTGCGGTCGAGGGTGCACACGGCATAGCGGCTGTCGCAGGCGACGATGCCGGCCGGGCCGTCCCAGGGTTCGCTGTTGAGGCCGTGGAACTCGTAGAACGCGGCCAGGTCCGGGTCCTTGAATTCCAGCGACTGCGTTGCCGGCGGCACCAGGATGCGCAGGGCCTGGATCAGCTCCATGCCACCGGCGACCATCAGTTCCAGCATGTTGTCCAGGCTCTGCGAATCGGAGCCATGCATGGAGATGACCGGGTCGAACTCACCGATGTCGAAGCGCGGCGTCTTCCACACCTTGCTGCGCGCCTGCGCCCAACGCCGGTTGCCTTCAATGGTGTTGATCTCGCCGTTGTGGGCGAGCATCCGGAACGGGTGTGCCAGCGGCCAGCGCGGCAGCGTGTTGGTGGAGAAGCGCTGGTGGAACACGATCGCGCTGGAGGCCAGTTCGCGGCGCTGCAGGTCCAGGAAGAAGCGGCTGAGCTTGTCTGGCAGCACCATGCCCTTGTAGCTGATCGCATCCGGGGTGAGGGTGGTGACGTAGAAATCGGCATGCTCGCGCAGCTGCTGTTCGCTGCGACGGCGGGCCAGGAACAGCGCCAGCGCGAAGCCAGCATCATCCTGGCCGACGCCGGCGTCGACGAACACCTGCTCGATGCGCGGCAGCGTGTCGCGCGCCAGCTGGCCGCAGACGCTGTCATCGGTGGGCACCTCGCGCCAGCCGGCGAGCTTGCAGCCCACCGCTTCCAGCTGCGCCTGCAGCTGCGTACGGCACGCCTGCGCGGAATCGGCATCGTGTGGCAGGAACACCAGGCCGGCGGCGAAGCGTGCGGAGACCGCGATGTCGGCTTCGCTGGCCAGCAGTTTCAGGAAGGCATCGGGGCGGCGCAGCAGCAGGCCGCAGCCATCTCCGGTCAGGCCATCGGCGGCGACACCGCCACGGTGGGTCATGCGCGAAAGCGCGGCGATGGCGGTATCAACCAACAGGCGCGATGGTTGATCGTCGAGCTGGGCGACCATGCCAAATCCACAGGCATCGCGCTCGGAGCGCGGGTCGTAAAGCCCTTGGCGGTTGCGGGGGGCCATCTCTACCTCGATGCGGAATGAATTGAACGGGGACACTCAAGCCCGCTCAATCCCTGGAGCGCATCGTGAGGCCACCGGATGCCTCGACTAGATCACAGGTTGCTGCAACGCCGCAATACACGGTTGCAGGTGCAACAGAACGCGCCGGCAACACGGTGCCGGCGCGGGGCCGGACTCAGCCGCAGCGCGCGCCGCTGACGGCGCCCTTGGCGTCCACTTCGATGTTCAGGCGGTCGCCGAGGAACTCCATCGTGGCCACGTCGTTGGGCTTGAGCACGCGCACCTGGCTTGCGCCGGCATCTTCCTGTGCCTGCTTGCCCAGTGCATCGGTGTAGGCCTGGCCGACCAGGCTCTGCACCTGGCTGGCATCGCAGGTGCCGACCGGCGGAGCCTCGGTGGCCTTGCCGGCTTCGTCGGCCGGCGCCTTGGCTGCTTCGGCGGCCTGCTGGGCGTGGGCCGTGGCCGAATCCTGTTCATCCAGCGCCGGTGCCTGGCAGGCGGTCAGGGCCAGCACGGCCGGCAGCAACAGGGCGGAGAGCGAACGGGCGCGAATCGGGAACGACATCATGACTCCGGAAGGGGTTGTGAAGACCCGAGCATAGCGGCGAACCGGCCCTCACGTGTTTGTCTTGTGTTATCGACAGGATCGCGGCATGGCGACGGCGACACTACAGGCATGCCAACCCCCTCCACCCCCGAACGACAGGCCGCACGCGCGGCCGGCCTGCGCTATGTCGACGACACCCAGCCGGGCATCAGCCGGCGCCGCGCAGGCAAGGGTTTCAGCTACCGCGATGCTGATGGCCACGCGATACGCGACGCCACCACCCTGCAACGCATCCGTGCGCTGGCGATTCCGCCGGCGTATACCGCCGTGTGGATCTGCGCCCACGCCAACGGCCACTTGCAGGCCACCGGCCGCGATGCACGCGGCCGCAAGCAGTACCGCTACCACGCCGACTGGGCCAAGGAGCGCGACGCCGGCAAGTTCGACCGCATCATCGCCTTTGGCGAGGCCTTGCCCGCGCTGCGGCGGCGGTTGTCGCGGGATCTCAAGCGACCTGGGTTTCCGCAGGAAAAGGTGCTGGCCATGGTGGTCGCGCTGTTGGCGGACACCTTGGTTCGGGTCGGCAATGAAACCTATGCACAACAGAACCGTTCGTTCGGACTGACCACACTGCGCAACCGCCATCTGGAGTTGCTGCGCGGCGGCCGGGTACGCATGCGCTTCCGTGGCAAGTCCGGCCAGCTGCAGGAAGTGACGGTGGGCGATCGCAGGCTGGGACTGCTGGTACGGCGCCTGCAGCAGTTGCCGGGGCAGGCGCTGTTCCAGTACCGCGATGACGACGGTGCGCTGCAGCCGGTGGATTCCGGCGCGGTGAACGACTACCTGCGCGGGGTGATGGGCGAGGACTTCACTGCCAAGGATTTCCGCACCTGGGGCGGAACGGTGGCGGCGGTGCAGGCGTTCGCCGCCACCGAGCTGCCGGAACCGGCCAGCCAGCGCGCGCTGGCGCAGGCGCAGCGCGCGGTGGTGTGCGAAGTGGCGGCGCTGCTGGGCAACACCCCGGCGGTATGCCGCAAGGCCTACATCGACCCTTGCGTGTTCGTCGGCTGGGAGCGCGGCGAACTGGCCAAGCTGGCCGGCCTGCGTGGGCCGCGCCAGTGGGAACAGGCCACCTTGCGCGTGCTGCGCAGGGCGCGCAGGCTCAGCCGCAGTAGATCGCGGTGATGTTGTTGGTGCGGCCCTTCTCTATGGTCAGCCGGTCGCCGCCCTCGCTGGCCGGCGGCACCCGCGGACCGTCGTGGCGCAGCACCCGCACGTGCAGGCTGTCGCTGTCCACGCGTGCGCGGGCCACGGTGGCATCCGAAGCGGCCAGGCCCAGTGCGCCGCGCACCATGTCGCTGTGGCACTGCCCGGAAATGACGCCGTCGATTGGCTGCACCTGGGCCACCGGCGAGCTGCTGCAGGCGGCGAGGGCAAAGCAGACGGCGGCGGTGGCAATGGCATGTTTCATGGAGGCGTTCCTTGTGTGGTTGCGTGCAGCGTGCGACGCCGCACGTGGTGGCGGAATGAATACCGTGCACATCGTGGACACGGTGCGCTCACTGCCGCTAACAGGATAGGTGCAGACACTGCAGGAGCGGCGTGCGCCGCCCCCGGTAGTGCCGGCCGCTGGCCGGCAGCCCCCTTCCCTCCCGAGGAGACCTGCATGGCCACCACCAAGAAAACCCCCATTCGCCGCAAAGCCTCGCCCAAGGTGCGTAAAGGCAGCACCGCGACGAAGACCGCTGCCGACCCCGATCGCCCACGGGTGGTGAAGACGGCAACCCGCAAGGCGGCCGCCAGCGATCCACGGGCAGCGCGCGTCGCGGCCCGACAGCGACGCCTGCAGGACCAGGAAAAGGCCAAGGACGTGCGCGCGGCAAAGAAAGCCACGAAGAAGACCGCAACCCAGGCCGGCATACGCCGACAACCGGAGGCGATGCCGGCGCAGCAGCTGGCCAAGCCCGGGCATGAACACGAGCTGGAGTTGGCGCCGCGTTTCCTTGCACCGGACTACGCCGGCAGCGGCAAGCTGCAGGGCATGCGCGCGATTGTCACCGGTGGCGATTCCGGCATCGGCCGTGCGGTGGCGGTGCTGTTCGCACGCGAAGGCGCCGATGTGGCGGTACTGCACCTGGACGAGGCTGCAGACGCCGACATCACCCGCCAGCATGTGGAGCGCGAAGGTAGCCGCTGCGTGGTGATCGCCGGCGACGTGCGCGATCCGCGCTTCTGCAACAAGGCGGTGAAGCAGGTGGCCAAGGCCTTCGGCGGCATCGACATCCTGGTCAACAATGCTGCCTTCCAGCTGCATTGCGAGCGCCTGGAGGATCTGGAGGACGCCCATCTGCAGGAAACCCTGCAGACCAACATCGGCGGCTACATCCAGATGGCGCGCGCGGTACTGCCGCATCTGGGCGAGGGTGCCAGCATCATCAACACCGGTTCGGAAACGGGAATCTTCGGCAGCAAGGCGCTGATCGACTACTCGGCCACCAAGGGCGCCATTCATGCCTTCACCAAGGCGCTGGCCAGCCAGCTGCTGCCGCGGGGCATCCGGGTCAACTGCGTGGCACCGGGTCCGGTGTGGACGCCGTTGAACCCGGCCGACAAGCTGGCGGAGGACGTGGCGGAGTTCGGCAAGGACAGCGACATGGGCCGGCCCGCACAGCCCGAAGAACTCTCGCCGGCCTATGTGTTCCTGGCTTCGCCGGTCTGTGCCAGTTACATCAGCGGGGTGATCCTGCCGGTGATGGGCGGGCCGCGGGGGTGAGGCCGGGCGCGGCATGTGCTGCCTGAATGGGGCGTGGCGCGGGGTGTGCGCTGTGTCAAAAGCTCCGCCGGGCGGCTGGGGTAGGCTGACTCCCAACCGATCACGTTCAAGGACCGACCATGCCCGGGATGGACATCAACGCGGCGGCCAATGAAGTCGTCGCGCTTTTACGACAGAACGACGCGCGCGGTGCCGCCGTTCGCCTGGAGGCCCTGCACGACGGCCAGAGTGTCGTGGTGCAGGAATCGCTGGATCGCTACATTTCGGCGCGTGCCGCCAGCGAACTCGAGGCGTTGCGACGCAGCGGTGGTGTTGCCGCAGCGGATGCGGCCACGGTGAACCCGATGCTGGATCGCCTGGGCGAGGCGACGCGGCCACCGCGGATGCCCGATGCGGCAGAGACCGCAGCGCTGAGCCAGGCCCAGCAGTACGATGTGTATGGCAGCATCGTGGCCCAGCGCGGCAACACTGCGGCGAATGACGCGATGGCAACGCAGGACCGCGTGGTGCTGGGGCTGCGCGACGAGAACCGCACCACCGAGGCGCGCGGGCGTGGCGTCTACGACGACCGTATTGTGGTGCTGTGGAAGGATGCGCAGGGCCAAGGCCATGTGCGTGAGTTCAACCAGGCGACGACCGAACCGACCGCCCAGTACGACGGCCATGCCAAGACCACGCCGCGCAGCCCGGGCTTCGGCAACGTGGCACCGCGTACCAAGACCGAGGGTGAGGACGTCAACGGCGACCGGGTCAAGGACCTGGGGCGCTTGGGCGAGGGCACCACCGAGATGCGCGCAACGACCCATCCGCGCAATGGCCATCCCGATGAGTTTGCGCTGCGCCCCTCGCAGGACGCGATCACCGCAGGCGCCGGCCGTGTGGAGCGCGACAGCAATGGCGACGGCTGGTTCGATGCGCGCGATACCCAGGGCGTGCAGGACCTCAACGACACCTTCAAGATCCATCGTGGCAGCCGCTCCAACACCGATTCGGCCGGCTGCCAGACCATGGGCGGCGGTGAGTACGACGACTTCGTGTCGACGGTGCGCGGCACGCCTGGGCAGAACCGTTGGCAGTACGTGCTGACCTCGGTCGCCCCCGGCCAGGCGCGCGAGCTGGGGCAGAACGTGCCGCTCGCGGCCACTGACGATCCCCGTCAGCCGCAGCATCGCGACCATGCCCTGCAGCAGCAGATCAGCACGCGCCTGCAGGCCCTGGGCGGACGCTACGCCGAGCATGCCGATGACTACAGTCTGGTGATGCTGCGCGAAGCGAAGGCCGCGGGCATCACCCGGGTCGACCAGATCGTGGCCAGCAATCCCAGTGCTGGACGCACGGCGGGCGAGACACTGTTCCTGGTGCAGGGCAGTCCGGGCGATCCTGCGGTGCTGCGCGCAGGGGTCAATGCAGCCGAGGTGCGCGAGACTGCGGTGGAAGCCAGCCTGCGTCAGCTGCAGCAGCAATCACGCGAACAGGCGGCACCCACACCCGCGCCTGCACACCTGCAGGAAGCGCCGGCGATGGGAGGGCGTTGAGCGATGATCCGATCACACCTGATGCCGAGCGTTTCGTTGACGCTGTTGCTGGCCTGCAGCGCCTGCGCGCCCGCTGGGGAGCGCGTCGCGCCGGTAGCGCCCACCGCCAGCTCGGCGGCGAAACCTGAGGCCTTGCCTGCGCAGACCCTGCCCACTGATCGTGGATTGCCCGCACTGCCGGAAGCCTCCGGCAGCGCCCATCCCGGCGGTCGCTACGCTGCGCTGCCCGAACCTGCCAGGCAGGTGCTGTCGCAGTTGAAGTGCAACGTGGAGAGCGCCAGCAAGGTGCAGGTGCTTTCCATTCCCGCGCAGGATGGCCAGCAGGATTTCATGGTCACCGATCGCAGCGGGCCGCGTTTCCGCTACTGGATGCGGTCGTTCTCCGGTCGTGGCGGTACCACCGGGTATCTGGTGCAGCTGCAGGACTGCCCGGCAACCACCACGGGCATGCGCGCCTACATCGCACAGGGAGCCGCACCGCTGCAGGATGTCACCGCGTCGTTGCTGGCGCAGGCCGAGCTGCCCGACGCGGCGACCATGACGGCTTACCAGGACAAGGGCGCGGGTGATCTGTTCGCCTTCATCGGGGCGCTGGACAAGGTGCCGGTGCTGCGCTGGGTGGCCGAAGCAGACCCCGAACAGCCACTGGCCGTCGAGGCGCGCAGCTTCGACCATGGCAATGCCATCCACGGTGGTTTCCTGCGCTGGAACCAGGATCACTTCGAAGTGGCCAGGACCGTACCCGCCGCCCTATGGCCCTGCGACGACAGCCCGTTGCTGCCGTGCAAGGGTGACCCGTTCGTGAGCGGGCGGTGAGGCGTCACGCGCGTAGAAATCGGCAATGCGGGGGATGAACTGCTGTGGATTGGCGCCGACCAGATTGGTCAGCACCACCACCGCGACGTCGCGGTCGGGATAGACCACGAAGGCCGAGCGCGCACCGCCGATACCGGCCACCTGAAGGTCGGGCGATGCGCGCAGTACCGGCCAGCCACCCGCCCACGGGCCGGCACGGCCATCAGCCAGGCGCTCCGCGCTCCACATCCGCCGCAGGGCCGTCTCCGGCAGCAGGCGGCCTTCGGTCAACGCAACCAGCCAGCGCGCGGTGTCATCGGCGGTGGTGAGGATGCCACCACCGGCCCACAGTGAAGGCGGAATGTCGTAGAACCAGTGCGACAGGCGCGGCGGTGCATCGGCTGCGTCGGTGGCACGCGGGGCCAGGCTGTACATCGTCGCCACATCCGGGATCAGGTCGTAGCTGTCGCCAAAGGTGGTGCGTGCCATGCGCGCGCTGCTGAACTGGCCGGTGGCGAGGAATCGTTGATAGGACATGCCCGATTGCTGCGCGATGATCCGCGCCAGCAGCACGTAGTTGGTCTGGTTGTATGCGAAGCGCTGGCCGGAGGCCGCCTCCATCGGCAGCGCGGTGACCGCCGCCCACGCTTGGGCTTCGGTACCACCGCCCAGCAGTCCGCTCGCATCGAGGATGTCGGGCAGTCCCGAGGTATGGGCCAGCAGTTGGCGCACACGCACGTCCTGCCAGGTGGCCGGAAGATCATCCAGATAGCGCGATGCCGGGGCATCCAGATCCACCCGGCCCTGCTGCGCCAACTGCGCGATGGCCACGCCGGTGAACGCCTTGGTGGCCGAGTTGAGCGGGAAACGGGTATCACGCGAGGCCCGCACCCCGTTCTCGACATTGGCCAGGCCATAGGCCTCGGACAGCACGACCTGCCCATCCTTGACCACTGCGATCTGCAATCCGGGGATGCGCTGCTCCAGCATGGTCTGGCGGATCAGGCGACGGGTCCGGTCGTTGGGGTGGTCCTGGCTGGCGGACACGGCGGGTAAGGGCAGGGCGCTGATGAGCATGAGCACGACTCGAAGCGTTGGGCGGAACATGCGGGATTCCGGCGGGGCGTCGAGGATCGGATGCAGGGGGCACGGGAAAGGTTTAACGGCATTGTTACGCCTACCGTTCGTCGGCCCATGACTTCCGGGGGGTTGACTACAGTTGTCGTCAAGCAGAAATTGGCGACACGTGTAGTCAAGGGAGTGGTGTCATGCGTGGCAAGACGATCGGGGACCAGGAACTGGCCCTGCTGCAGTACATCGATGAACATGCGCCGGCCACGGTCGGCGAGGTTGCCAGTGGCTATGGCGAGGCCCGTGGCCTGGCCCGCTCTACCGTGCTGACGATGATGGAGCGACTGCGGGCGAAGGGGTATCTTCGTCGCCAGCAGCAGGACGGCGTCTACCGCTACCAGGCCACCCGTGGCCCGGAAAGCGTGCTGCAGGGCGCGGTGGCCCAGTTCGTCGACAACACCCTGCAGGGCTCGGTGTCGCCGTTCGTGGCCTACCTGTCGCAGCGCCAGCAGGTCAGCGACAACGAGCTGGCCGAGCTGGAAGCGCTGGTCGCCGAACTCCAATCGCGCCGCCACGAGGGCTGAGCCATGGACACCACGATGCTGATCCTGTTGTTGGAACGGCTGGGCTGGACCAGCCTGCAGACCGTGCTGCTGGTGGCCCTGGTGTACGGCGTGTGCCGCGCACTGCCGTCCCTGTCGGCGGCCACCCGCTGCCGCCTGTGGTGGCTGGTTTCGCTGCAGGCCGTGCTCGGCCTGTTCTGGAGCCAGCCGCTGCAGCTGGCCTGGCTGCCGGCACCGCAGGCGGTGGCGATCACCGCCACTGACGTTGCCGCCGATCTGGTCTACCCGCTGGCCCCGGAGGCCTCGGCACAGCTGTTGGCCGCAATGCCGATGCCTGCCGCGGATGTGCCGGCGGTGGCATGGTGGACCGTCGCACTGGCCGCGCTGTGGATGTCCGGCGTGCTGCTGATGGCACTGCGTACCTTCGGTGAGTGGCGTCGCTGCCGCGCGCTGTTGGCAGCGGCCTATCCCTGCGAGGACCAGGCGCTGGTGCAGGCCCTGCAGCTGGCCGCCGACGCGCACGGCGTGCGCCCTGCGCCGCGGCTTTGGATGAGCACGCAGGTGGACGCACCGCAGCTGGTCGGCCCGTTCCGCCCGGTGCTGCTGCTGCCGGCCGGCGACAACGCCTTGCAGGGCGATGCGCTGGACCTGGCACTGACCCACGAGCTGCAGCATCTGCAGCGGCGCGATCTGCAGTGGGGCCTGCTGCCCGCATTGGCCCAGCACCTGTTCTTCTTCCACCCGCTGCTGCGCTTGTCGGTGCGCGAATACGCACAGGCCCGCGAGGAAGCCGTGGATGCGGCCGTGGTCGGCCAGCACGGCGCGAGTCGCCAGGCCTATGGCCGCCTGCTGTTGCAGCTGGGCGTGGCACCGCAGCCACACCTGGGCGTGGCCAGCGCCGCGCCGAACACCACCAGCCTCAAGCGCCGCCTGCTTTCGTTGCAGTCGCGCCGGTCCTGCCCGCGCATCCTGGCGATGGCGTTGACCGCTATCGTCGTTGTGGTGGGCGTGGCACCGATGCGGCTGGTGGCGGCGCCAGTGCCGCCGGCACCGCCGGCGCCTCCGGCCGCACCGAAGGCCGTGGTGCCGCCGCCACCGAAGGCACCGCCAGCGCCTCCGATGTCCGCGCGAGTGCCAGCCGTTCCGGTGGCTCCTGCGGCACCGGCCGAGCCGGCCGATGTCGAGGCGCTGTCAGGCCCGGACGATGCGGATGTGGCGGTCGACGTGGATGTCGATGTGGATACCGACATGGACAGTGAGCATTCGACCTCCCACACCACCTCCATCACCACCTATGGCCGTCTGGATCTCGGCAAATCACCGCGACAGGCCTACGTGCTTGTCGATGGTGATTCGACCTTCGCCAATGGCGGCATCGACGATGTAACGGTGGCCCGCAGGCAGCTCGGCAAGGGGCCGGCGCTGTGGTTCCGCCAGAGCGACAAGCGCTATGTGGTGCGTGACCCGATGCTGATCCAGACCCTGCAGCGCGCCTACAGCGGCGCCGCAGACCTGGGCCGCCAGCAGAGCGAACTGGGCCGCCAACAGAGCGTGCTGGGTCGCCAGCAGGGCGAACTCGGCAGGCAGATGGGTGAAATGGGTCGCCTGCAGGGCGAGGAGTCGCGCCGCATCGCACTGGCCGCCGCCGAGGCAGCACGCAATGCGATGGCCGCCCATGACATCAACCGTGATGCCGCCGCGGAAGCGGCGAAAGCGGCGCGCGGTGCGACCCACGATGTGGCCGTTGCGCGAGAGGCTGCACGCGAGGCTGCCGCCGAGGCACGTCGTGCGATGCAGGAAGCCCGCAGCGAGGCCGCGCAATCCGGCCGCACCCGTGACATGCAGCGCCTGGCCAGCCAGCAGTCCGAACTGGCCAGCCGTCAGGCGGCACTGGGCAGCCAGCAGGCCGCGTTGGGCGAGCGCCAGGCACGCGTGCAGGCCCAGGCATCGCAGCAGGCGCAGCAGGTGATCGCGCGTGCACTGGCCAGCGGCAAGGCCGAGCGGCTCTGATCGGTAGTGCCGGCCGCTGGCCGGCAATGTGGGGTGCCGGCCAGCGGCCGGCACTACCCTGGGAACATCAACCGCAGCTGGCGCGCTCGATGCGGTTCTGCGCATCTACCTGCACGGTCACGCGATCCTGGCGGAAGTCCATGGTCACCGCCATGCCGGGTTTGACCACCCGTGCACCGCGCGCGCCGCTGTCAGCCACCAGTTTCTTGATCGTGGCTTCGTCGGCGGTCTTGCCGGTGAAGGCTTCCAGCGCCTGCGGCCTGCATTCGTGCGTGGCGTCGGCCACTGGCGCTGGCGCGGGATCGTGGGTGGTGCTGCTGCCGGCGTGACTGCAGGCTGCCAAGGGCAGGATGGCGAGCAGGACCAGGGGATTGAGGCGCATCGTCGGGCTCCAGGCGTGGATGATGGCGGCAGTGTCACCGCTGCCACCGTCAGGCCGCGTCAATGCCTACTGCCCGACCAGTGCCAGGGTCTCGCGTTCACGCTGTTCTTCCCGTACCAGCCGCTGCAGCAGCAGGGCCAGGGTCACCACGTCCTGGTGGTTGTGGTCGGCCACCCGGCGCAGGTTCACCGCGTCGCCGCCACGCAGGAAGCGCAGCCATGCGCCGGGCGCTTCCGAGCCGGGCAGGTCATCCTCGCGCACCACGCGCAGCAGCTGCCGTTCGATGGTGGACAGCTTGCAGTTCTCCCACGTGCCGCGATAGCGGCGGCGGGTCGGATAGAGCAGATCAACGTGATCCAGCGCTGTGATCGGGCAACGCTGGCGGGCCAGTCGGTAGCGCGCCTTCAACAGGGGCGCATCGTAGCTGCGGCCGTTGTAGCTGCAGAACACGGTGGACGGCTGCAGCCAGCTGGCGAAGGTGGCCAGCATCGCGTCCTCGGCGGCCATCGTCGACATCAACAATTGGCGGATGCGCAGGCCTTCACCGCGTTGCGGGCACACATGCCAGTCGGCGGCACCGATCATGAAGGCGCGGGTGCCGGTACCGCCGGCCAGGCCGGTGGTTTCGGTATCGAAGAACAGCAGGTCGCGCGCGGCCACGCGTTGGTCTTCGCGCTTGGCGAAGGCCAGTGACAGCGGGGCAGTCGGGATCGGTTGCGGCTGCAGCGATTCGATCAGGAACAGGCCTGGTGCGATTTCTTTACCGGGGAGCTGGCGATCCTGCGCGCTGGCACGTGTTGGCAAAGGACCACTGCGTGTGCGCAGGCCGAGCAACCGATGCAGGCTGCCCACCTCTGGTTGGCGCAGCGGTGCCGCTGCAGCAACGGGCGCCGCTGCGCCAGTCGCCTTGTGGCGGATTTCCTGTTCGACCCAGGCGAACACAGAACGTTCGGCCGGTGGTTGCCGTGTATCGTTGGCGGCCACCGGGGCCGGCGCTGCGGGCGGCGGCGCGGGCACGGCCGGCGCAACCGCCTTCGGGTCACCGGCCTGCTTCCGCAACAGTCGCAGCTTGTCCAGACTCAGGCTCACGGGGCCAGCAGCTCCATGGGATCGCGCGTGGTCACCACCACGTCGGGCACGTGCTGGCAGGCGTCGGCATCGAACAGGTCGAGCACGCGCAGCGCCAGCGCACGCGGCGAAGTCTCATCTTCTTCCTGCGCGGCCAGCACCGGCCCGACACAGGCCGGGCAGCCGGCCTTGCAGTCGCAGCGCTGTACCAGTTCGCGCGCGCGCTGCACCAGCTCGGCCTGGCGCTGCCACAGCGGCTCGCTGAGGCCAACGCCACCGGGGAAATTGTCGTACAGATAGACGGTGGGCACGAACTCCTGCAGCAGCTCGACAACGCCAGGATCACCCTCGCTGCCGCGCAGCTGGCCGCGGCCGCTCTGGTCGGCGATCGCGAACCAGGAACCATCACCGTTGCCGACCGACTTCTGCAGGTCGCGCGCATCGGCCATCACCGCCACGGTGGCGACGATGTGCAGCGCGTAGGCCGCGCCGAGGAATCCATCCAACGCATCCTGCTTGCTGGCAAAGGCGCGCAGCAGCAAGGCCTGCGGCAGCTGCCACCACACCGCGGTGGTATGCAGTTCCTGGTCGGGCAGATTCACCGGGCCGTAGCCGATGTTCTCGTGGGTGTAGTAACGGATCTTCTTGTAGCCGGCCACGCGACGAACCACGTGCACTTCGCCATGGTGCGAATCGCCACGCCCGGCCACGCCGCCATCGAAGCGGTCCAGCACCTTGAGCTTGGTGAAGTCGATGCTGTCGGTGTAGTAGTCCACGTGCGTGCGGGTGACGTAGGCCTTGCGGCCTTCCCAGTCCAGCGTCTCTACCTGGTAGGGCGTGGACTGCACCATGTGGATGGCACCCTCGTACAGGGTGAGTGCGGCAGCGGAATAGTCGACCTCGGCGATGATCTGCTGGCGGCCATCGCTGCGGTCGACCACCACGAAGTTGCCGTCGGCCACCGCGCGCAGGCTGACTGCGTTCGCTGGATAGCTGTCGGCGATCCATTCCCAGCGTTCGCCTTCGCGGTGGATCACTTCTGTCTCTGCCAGCGCTTCCAGGAACACTTCCGGATCGATCGGGCCGAAGCCATCGCCGACCCGGAACGGCAGCTCGAACGCCGCGCAGCGGATGTGATCGAACAGGATCAGCGGCTGGTCCGGTGCGATGCGCGCGTGCTCGGGCGAGGCTTCGGCGAAGAAGTCCGGATGCCGCACCACGTACTGGTCCAGCGGCTGCGAACTGGCCACCATCACGCCAAGTGCGGGCTGCTGGCGGCGACCGGCACGGCCGAAGCGCTGCCAGGTGGCGGCCACGCTGCCGGGGTAACCGTTGAGGATGACCACGTCCAGGCTGCCGATATCCACGCCCAGCTCCAGCGCCGAGGTGCTGACGATGCCGTCGATGTTGCCGGCGCGCATCGCCCGTTCGGTCTCACGCCGCTCGGTGGGCAGGTAGCCGCCGCGGTAGGCGCGGATGCGCGGTGGCTTGCGCGGGTCGTGGTCGAAGATGTCCTTCAGGTACTTGGTCAGCACTTCCACCATCAACCGTGTCTGCGCGAACACCAGGGTCTTCAGCCCGGATTTGATCGCGATGCGCGCGATGCGGTTGCTCTGCGAACGTGCCGAGGCACGCAGGCCCAGGTCCGGGTTGATCACCGGCGGGTTCCACAGCAGCACCTGCTTGGGCCCGCTGGGCGCGCCGGATTCGGTGATGGCGGTGACCGGTGCCTCGATCAGCGCCTCGGCATGGGCCTGCGGGTTGCCGATGGTGGCCGAGCACAGGATGAACTGCGGTTGCACGCCGTAGAACGCGCAGATGCGCTTGAGCCGGCGCAGTACGTTGGTGACGTGGCTGCCGAATACGCCGCGATAGGTGTGCACCTCGTCGATGACGATGTAGCGCAGGTTCTCGAAGAACTGCGCCCACTTGGTGTGATGCGGCAGGATGGCCTGGTGCAGCATGTCCGGGTTGGACACCACGATGTCGCCATGCAGGCGGATGGCCTGCCGCGCATCGCCGGGGGTGTCGCCGTCAAAGGTGAAGGCCTTCACCCCCAGATCGCCGGCGCGGTTGAGTTCCAGCAGCTCGGCCACCTGGTCCTGGGCCAGCGCCTTGGTCGGAAACAGGTACAGCGCCTTGGCCTTGTCCTGCATTGCCGCGCTGACCACCGGCAGGGTGTAGCACAGCGACTTGCCGCTGGCGGTGGGGGTGACGATGGCCACGTGCTCGCCGCGCTGGCTGGCCTCCCAGGCTTCGGACTGGTGGCTGTAGAGCTGTTCGATGCCTCGCGCTTTAAGGGCGGCAGCCAGGGCCGGCGGAACCGAATCGGGAATGGGCGCATAGCGGCCTTCGCGGCCGGGAATGGCGAAGCTGCCGGTGATGCGGTCCTGGTAGCGGCGCTGCAGGCGCGCACTGAGCAGGGCACCGTCGCGGGCCGGCAGGCCATCACGGGTGGCGAGCTTCTGCTCGGCATCGGCGGTGCGCTTGGCGAGTTCGTAAGCCATGGAAGATGGAGCCGGGACGTTTTTCGAGGGGTCACATGGCACCACATTCACGTCTCAGGATGTGAGACATCGCACGCGAAGGGCGTGAACCGTTCAGTGCCACGGGTCCGGACGCTGCGCGATGTCAGCGTCAAGTGCCTCGTTGCGGCGGAGGAACTGCACCATGCAGATTACAAGCCGCACCGCGTGCCAGCCCAACGCCAGCAATGCCAGCGCCTGCCAGCCGGACGCAAGCGGCCAGCCCAGCTCCAGCCGCTGCGACAACGGCATCCAGGCGGCGCCGAAGACCAGCACGCACAACAGCAGGCCCAGCCACGCCAGTTGCCAGAACCCTCCCGTGGGCGGATAGCGCCGTCGGTCGCTGGCCAGGCACCATGCCGTGCCCACGCCGAGTACCCATCCATCACAGGTGCGCACTTCCATCAGCATCGAGCGCCCGTGGGAGAATGCCGCAGCGTGCTCCCACTTCTCTGGAAGCTGCACACGCCGGTCATTGCCGAGCAACCACACTCGTGATGTCTGAGCAGTACGCTGGTATGCGCGCAGGCGCCCGCGGACCTGCAGCACGCGCTGCGCTGTCGCAGGGCCGTTGCGGCGAGGGAAGCCCAGCCAGGCCGCAAGACCGGCGATGGCGAGCAACGTCATGGCGAGCAGGCCCGGGACGCCGGTGGCGGCCCATAGCGCCAGTGCGGCAATCACCAGTGGGGAAGGGCGCAGGCCGGGACCTCGTCGCATCGAAACTTCCTCGGGCGTCTCCAGGCGCTCGCCACAGACGCGGCTGGTGGCTGCATCCGGCCGTGCAGCAGCAATACTGAAGCCATTGAGACGCACCACCACCGCCACGCGTTTGTCCAGCACCACTTCGGCTTCATTGTCTTCCGAGAGGTAGGGCCACGCCCGCCTTGGGACCAGGACGGGAACTCCACCCAGCAGGCCGTCGCCGACCGGGAAGTTGTTCCAGCACGCCCCCCCGGTGAACACCCCGCGCAGCCGTTTCACTTGGTCGTCGTAGACGCAGCCGGTCAGCGCGCGCAGTGCTGCCAGTGCGCAGTGTTCGTCGGCGTCGAGCGTCCGCAGGGTGCTGCTCCGGCGCAGCGAGGCCAAGCGTGTGCGGACACGTGTTGCCCATTCGGTAACGGCCGCGAGGACCATAACCAACAGGACTGCCAGACCGATCAGCACGGATGCGCGCGACATCACCAGGCAACCGACCGCAGCGATGGGGCTGTAGAGGAAGCTGTCATGGCTGTCTGCCGTACCCGGTATGCCACAGGATGCAGGCCCCGCCCTGGCAGGGGAATGAAGTTAGTTGCAAACTTCGGCGGGCTGGCCGCGCTTCGGTGATGCGTGACACACCCTGAATGACCCCGTCGATGGCAACGAAATCTGAAGCCCGCATCCGTATCCTTGGGTGCTGGACGCAACCAACAGGGTGGATGGCTGTGGCACGACGTGGAACGCAGGGAGCACTCCTGGCCAGCATGCTGCTGGCCGGCATCGCACAGGCGCAGCAGGCCACGCCGGTAGCGGTGCCCGACCCAACGCCCGTGCCCCCTGCAGATGCGCCGGCGGCAACCACCGCGCCGGTCTCCACCACCCCGCAGCAGGACAACGTCACCACCCTCGGCGAAGTGCGTGCACTCAAGCCCGAAGACGAGCCGCTGGACCTGTACCGCTTCAAGAACCCGGTCAAGTTCGGCGACAACCGCTTCAGTCGCGATTGGAGCGAGCCGCCGTCGCCGGAGCAGGTCAGCATGGGCGGTGGCTACATCATGATGGGCGTGGTCAAGGGCGTGCTGGCGGCTGGCAGGGGCTTGAACAAGCTCACCGGGGGACCGGACCAGATCCAGGCCGCGACCGCACGGCCACCGCCGGAACTCAGCGCGGAACAGCGGCAGCGTGCGCTGCGGTTCTCCCAGCAGCAGGATGCCGGTGATGCATCGCCGGTGAAGTAGGTCGGTATATCCTGCCGGCTCCCCCTCCGGTAGTGCTGCCATGTTCCTGCGTTCGATCTGCCTGCTGGCCGCATTGCTGCCGGCGTCCGCCTTCGCGGATGCCATCGCCGGTGATGGCGCCTGCCGCAACGGTGCGTTTCCCTCCGAACAGAGCCGGTTCGCGCTGGCCAAGGTGACGGGTGCGCCCCGTCTGTACCTGCTTGGTGACATGGACGGCTGCCCGGCGAAAGGCGAACCTGCCTGCCGCCAGCGCAGCTATGTGGTCAACGGCGATACCGTTGTGACCGGGCGTGATCTTGGCCGATACCGCTGCGCGTTCTTCCCGAACAAGGTGGGCGGTAGTGCTGGCTGGGTGGACCGCAGCAAGCTGCAGGCGTTGCCGGTGGTCGTGCCGTCGCTGCAGGACTGGACGGGCAACTGGAAAGATGGCGACAACGGCCTGCGCATCACCGTGCAGGGTGGGCAGCTGCATGTCGAAGGCGACGCCTACTGGCCCTCCGCCAACCCCACGCCGGAGCAGCGCCCGTATGGGCCGAACATGGGCCAAGTGGAAGCGCGCGCGGCGCCCCGTGGTGCCGATGCCGAGTTCGTCGAGGACACTTGCAGAGTGCGCGTGCATTCTCTGGGTGAGGTGCTGATCGTGGCCGACAACAGCGAATGCGGTGGCATGAACGTGCGCTTCAATGGCGTGTACCGGCGCGCGGGCATGCGTTGAAAAGTGCCAACCAAGGTTGGCATCTACCAGGGCAACCGGCCAGTAGATCCACGCCATGCGTGGATGCTGCCTGCAATCCGATCGGTGGGGTCAGAGCCCTTTCGCGGGCGGAAGGGATCCGACCCCGGGATCAGCGCCGCCGTTCCAGCCACCACAACAACGATGCGCACAACACGAAGGCCAGCCACCAGGGCCAGCGCGAGCCCGGTACTGGCTGCGTGGCCAATGTGCCGGTCGGAGTGCTGGCGGCCAACATCCGTGCAGTCGCATCGATCATCGCCTGCCGATGCAGCGCAGCTGCATCCTTCGGGTCGAACACATAGCGCCAGACGGTGCTGTCGCCATGCTGCAGGCGCTGCCAGCCCGATTCGAGGGGCCACCAGCCAGCGCAGCGCATTGCAGATGTCGTGCCATCGACGATCAGCGGTGCGCCTTCGCCGCGCTCATTGAGGGCCTGCAGCGGTGCCTGCACGCCGCACACTGACTGCCGTTCGCCTGCCCAGCTGATCGGCTGCGGCGACCACAGTGCATCACCGCTGCCCAGTGCCCGCGCCAACGTGGCGACCACGCTGCTCCACAGCTCGCCATGACGGTCATCGCGGCCGGCCAGCACCCAGCGCCAGCTGTCGGTCAGCGGCAACAGGCCGATGCGGCCCTTGCCGACCGCGCGCCAGCCACCGATGGTGTTGCCAGCACGATCATGCAGCAGCGCGCTGCCGCCCGGAAACTGCAGCGCCAGTGCTTCCAGCGCGGGCAGGGCGGCACCGTGCGAGCTGCGGTCGGCGTCTTCGCCGTAGCCGGTCGGCAGTGTGCCGGCGGCGAGTGGGCCACGTCGTGCGGCCAGGATGGCGCTTTCGCCGTCGCCGGGAAGCTCGACTGCATGGCTGCTGCCATCACCCTGCACTGGCAGGCCCAGATCGCGGAGGCGCTGGCGCGCGCTGGCCGAAGGTGCGCCTGCACTCCGTACCAGTACACCGATTCCATCGCGCAGCGCCTGGCGCACGGCGGCCAGCTGGCCCGCACTCAATGCCGCCAGGCTGCGCTCGTCCAGCAGAAGCAGGTCAGAGTGTGCGAGCGATGCTGCATCGATCGACACCGGGCCATCGCCGATGCTGAGGCCCGCGCCTGTATCGGCCTGCACCTGCACACGGATGCCGGCATCGGCCGCCCAGCGGCGCAGGTACTTCAGCTCTGGGCCCGGCGCGCTGGCGCGCACCAGCAGACGCAACGGCGCCGCGGGCACGGTCTGCTGTGGCACCGGCACGCTATCCACCACATGGCCATCTGCATCGAGCAGGCGCAGGCGGAATACGCTGCGTCCCGCCGCGCGGGCGATGCCGCTGAGCTGCACGCGGCCGTCGTCGTCAACGACCGCGCGATCGACCACGCTGTCGGCCGGGTCGAGCAGCTCTGCCTTGGCTTTTGCCACGCCGTGCGCCTGCGCCTGCACGGCGAAGCGCGCACCGGGGGCGACGTCGACCGGTGGCTGCAGTGCGACCCAGCCACGCGGCGCGGGCGTTGGCTGCCAGCGCACATCCTGTGGCAGCACCGCGTCGCGGTCACGTGCCGCCAGGCCCGCACCGACCAGCGTCAGCGCGGAGGCCGGATGCTGGCGCAGCGCGGTGGCAAGGTCGGGAACGCGCTGTGCGCCAGGCACATCAGCAGCTTCCGGCAACAGCAACAGCGGGCCTTCGCTGGCCGGGAGTGCGCCGGCCTTGCCGGCATCGGTTCCGAGCACCACCAGCCCGCCTGCAGGTTGCTGGCGGGTGGGCGGCACCAGGCAGAAATACAGCAGCGCGGCGACGATGATCTGCAGTGCGATCACGATCCACCGGCGGCGAGAGTGCGCGGTGTTTCCACGCAGCTGGCGCACGCTGGCGATGACCACGATCAGAGCGAGTGCCAGTGCAATCCAAAGGTTCACAGCGGAGGCGTTCATGGCTGCGCCTCCAGCGCATCGAGGTAGCGCTGGCCCATCGCATCGGCGGCACTGCGCCGCATCGCCTGCGGCAGCGGCCGCTGCAGCGCACGCCACAACTGCGCACGCAGACGCTGGCGACAGTCACGGCATCCTGGTTCGATGCGCAGCTGCTCGATGGCGGCAGCCAGATCGAGTGCATCGGGCAGGTAGGCGGTGTTGCGCTGCTGCCAGGTCGCGAGCGCATCGAGATCGGGCGCGCCGGTGTCATCGCCGAGGCGCTGCCAGGCTTCGACGATGGCCGGGTCCGGCGGCGTGCGTGCGGCCAACGGCAGTTCGCGGCTGGCCAGCCCGGCGCGATCACCGCCCAACCGGCGGCCTTCATCGATCGGCGGCAGCTCCGGTCCGACCCGGGCCAGGTAGATGCGCTCGGCCTGCTGCACCTGCTTGATGAAGGCCAATGCCTTGTAGGCGAATGGCAATGCCTGCTCCGGACGGCCCTGGCGCAGCTCGCCTTCGGCCGACCACATCTGGTCCAGCGCAGCCTTCAACGTCGCGCGGGTCTGCGGATCGAGCAGAGTGGCGGCCTCGGCATGGTCATGGGTGTGGCCATACTCGGAGAGCACGTCGGTGGCGCTGCCGAACACCGGCGACGTATCGGCATTGGCCGGCTTGCCACCGTGATCGTGGCCATGCGCGTCGTGCGCCCCGGCATCGGCGTCATGGTCGTGATCGTCGTCGTGATCGTGGTCGTCTGCGGCGGGCGTATCGCTGGTGGGCAGGTCGCTGGTCGGCGGTGGCTTCGGCGCACCTTCACTTTCCTCACCCAGGAACTGGCCATAGCGCAGGCGCAGGATGCGCTGGTCGACGCCGATCGCATCGCTGCGCTTCACGAAGTCCTCGGCGGCGAGAGTGCGGCGCTGTCGGATCAGCGCTTCGGCATCGATGATGATCTGCCGCTGGCTGCGGAAGTAGGCCGGCAGGGTCTTCTTGATGCGGCCTTCCAGCTCTGCACCGAGTGCGACTTCGGCGCTGGGCAGGCGCAGGATCACGCTGCTGCTGCGCCCGGTCTGCGGTGTTGGCGCGTGGTTGTCGCGCACCTCCAGCTGGGCGATCACATCGTTGCCGGGCTGTGCGCCCAGCGCAGCAAGATCAAGGGTATGTGCGAAATGCCGCGCGGTGGCTTCGCCGCTGCCGGCAAGCGTGACGCTGCGCTTCACGAAGGTGATGTTCTCACCGCTGCCCTGGGTGGTGGTGATCGACAGCGTTGCCTGCGCCGCGACACCGTAATCGTCGCTGGCCTCGAAGCGCAGCGCCCATTGCCGTTGCCCGGGCGTGCCCAGAACCAGGCTGGCGGTCGGCTCCAGCACGCGCACGCTGGGCGCGCGGTCGGCCACCACATCCAGCCGGTGCAGGCGGGTTTCGGCCAGCGCCGGTTCGCTCACCACGCGGTACAGCACCGGCGTGCGCGCCACATCCTGTGCCTGCCACTGTCCATCGCGCTCGCTCAGCGGCAGCCGTCGACCATCGTGGAACTGCAGCCATGCCCTGGCCGGTGCGCGGTCGAAGCGCAACGACCACGACAGCTGGCTGTCGGCGGCGACCTTGGCATCCAGCGTGTTCTGGGTGATCGTGGCCTGTCCGGTATAGGCCGGTGCGTTGATGCGCAGCCGGGTGGACTGCAGCCGCAGCGGGCCCGCGGACGCGACGCTGCTGGTCGTGGCGGAATGGACGGCTGCCGGGACTGGGTTCGAACGCGGCCAGCCGAACGCGAGCAGGGCAACGGCCAAGCCACCGATGCAGCACAGCACCACCGTCAGGTGCGGCCAACGTGGACGCAGCTCCGGCATCGCCTGTTCCAGCGTGGCAAGCACATGCGCGCGCTGGCGCTGCTGCAGCGGATTGAGCGTGGTGGCGTCGGCGAACAGCAGATCGGCGCTGTCTTCGCTCGTACCGCTGCCATCGAGTTGCCGCTGCAGCCACTGGCGGTCCAGCTGGCGGCCACGTGCAGTGGCGAAGGCCGCGCAGGCGAGCAGGCTGACCGTGGCGACCACGCAGGCGATATCGAAACCGGACAGCCGCAGTGCGAGCGCCGTCGCGGCCAGCGCCCACGGCAGGCCCAGCAGCAGGGTGATGGCGGCGCGGCGACGGCGCGCACGTTGCCAGGCATGCTGCAGCGTCTTCATGCGACCGCCCTGCGCCGCGCGCTGCTGGCCATCCAGCGTTCCAGTGCGAACAGCAGCACGATTGCCAGCAGAAGCCACGCCGTGGGCTCACGCACCGGCGATGCTGCTGCGGGCAGTGCAACCTGGCGCGGCGCCTGGTCCTGTGCATCGCCCAGGCGTGGCGACGGCAGCGGCTGCAGGGCCAGCAGCAGGGAACGCGGCAGCTGTGGATCGCGCAGCGCGGCGTTGCTGGCGGTGTTCCACTCGCCCGTCAGCGACAACAGGCGACCCTGGCCGATGCGCTGCTGCCCCAGCAGCGGCACGCCTTCGGTATCACGCAGCAGGACGGCGGCGTTGGCGGCGGGCCTGGCCGCGGTCAATACGCTGCCGCCCTCATGCAGCCAGGCCTGCCAGTTCGCCGGCAGTGCATCGCTGCGGCTCCATACACCGATCTCGCCACGTTCGGGCAGCGCATTCGCTGCCAGCGGCGCGAGCGGTGCCTGCACGCCCCAGCCGCGCTGCAGTGCGTTCAACCAATGCTGGGCAGTGGCGGATGCCTCGCCGTGCACGCGCAGCTGCGGCAGTGCGGCTGCCGTCCGCGGCGGAGTGATCGCCGTCGGCTGCGGGTGCCACTGAACTTCGCGCGACAGCTGCAGGCGGGCGCCATCCAGGCCGGGCAGGGGATCGGGAACATGCACGGTCAATGCGGTGCCGGATGGCAGCTGCGCGTCCAGTTCGCGCAGCAGGCTGGGCAGGGTTGCCGAGGATGTGGGGGGCGCCTGATCAATGGCTGGGAAGCCGGGCGCCAGCCAATGCCAGTTGCCATCCTTGGCCGTGCCGCGCAGCGCCGTGGCATCCAGTCCTGGGACCACCACCGTCCACGCATCGGGGGCTGGAGCAGGGCCGGTCAGCGCTGGTCGTGCCAGCAGTAATGCCAGCGCGGCCAGCAACAGCAGGCGCACCAGCAGCAACGGCCAGTCATCGAAACGGATGCGCTGGCGCGGCCGGATCTGTGCGCGCAGCCAGCGCAACGCGGCAAAATCCAGCGGCGTATACGGATGGCGTCGAGCGAGGTGGATCAGCAGTGGCAGCAGCCACGCGGCCAGCGCTGCCAGCCCCAGTGGGAACAGCAGGCTCACGCGTCGCCCCCGCGACCGAACAGCGCCTGCAGCGGCTGGTCCAGCGGTTGGTCGAGCCAGCCGGCCGCGCTGGCAATCCCGCTGGCCTGCAGCCGCGACTGCAATGCGGTACGTGCGTCGGCGAAGCGTTGCAGGTAGTCGGCGCGGATCGCCGCGCCATCGCCCAGCAGTTCCTCGCCGGTCTCCGGGTCGCGGAAGCGGTGGCCGGCATCGAACGGGAAGTCGCGTTCGTCGGCAGTCAGGATCTGCAGCAGGGCCACTTCACGGCGCGCGCTGGCCAGTTGTTCCAGCAGCACGATGCCGGCTTCATCGAAGCCATCGCCAATGGCCAGCAGCATGTCGCCCGGGCGCACGCGTTCCCACAGTGGGCGCAGTCGATCCGCCGCAGGCCAGCCGCCGCGCGCCTGCAGCGCATGAAGTTGCAGGTGCACGCGGTCACGTTGGCGTGCGCCGCTCGCTGCGGGCACCAGCTGCAGCCCATCGCCATTGATCGCCAGCAGGCCGAAACGGTCGCCCTGCTGCAGGGCCAGCTCGGCCAGGCAGGCGGCAACGCCGCGCATATGGTCCAGGCGCGTGCGTTCCGGCGCGGCGCGATCGGCCTGGCCGGCCGAGGCGGTGGCATCGAGCAGCAGCCAGACCGTGATCGGGCTTTCGCGTTCGGATTCGCGTACGAAGAAGCGGTCCGAGCGTGCATACAGCTTCCAGTCGATCTGGCGCAGTTCGTCGCCCGGCTCGTAGGCCCGGTACTGGGCGAACTCCAGGCCGGCACCACGGCTGCGGCTGGCGTGCTGGCCAATGCCGCTCGCACCGCTGGCCAGGCGCGGCCGCAACCGCAGCAGGCGCAGGCGCGCGCGCAGTTCGGGTGGCAGGGTCAACGACATACCAGCGTTCACGCGTGGATCAACCCGGGAACGGCACGGCCTGCAGCAAGGCGGCGACCACGTCGTCGGCACGCTTCTGCTCAGCCTCGGCGGCGAACGACAACAGCAGGCGATGACGCATCACCGGCGCGGCCAAGGCCTGCACATCCTCACGGGTGGCGGCAAAACGGCCCTGCAGCAATGCACGTGCTTTCGCCGCCAGCACCAGCGATTGCCCGGCGCGTGGGCCAGCGCCCCATTTCACCCATTGGTTGATTGCTGCCGGTGCGCCTTCGCTGGGACGGCTGGCGCGCACCAGGCGGGTGATCCAGGCCAGCACATCGGGGCTGACATGCACCTGGCGCACCGCGGCCTGCAGGGCAATCACCGCTTCGGCATCCATCACCTTGGGCACCGCGTCGGTGGCACCGCCGGTGGTCTGTTCCAGGATCTGCCGCTCTTCGTCCTCGCTCGGGTAATCCACCAGCACGTGCAGCAGGAATCGGTCCAGCTGTGCTTCCGGCAGCGGGTAGGTGCCGGCCTGCTCGATCGGGTTCTGCGTCGCCAGCACGAAGAACGGCGCCGGCAATGTGTAGGTCGTGCCGGCGTAGCTGACCGTACGCTCCTGCATCGCTTCCAGCAGCGCCGCCTGGGTCTTGGGCGGGGTGCGGTTGAGCTCGTCGGCCAGCAGCAGGTTGGTGAAGATCGGGCCCTGCTGGAAGCGGAAATGGCGATGGCCGGTGCCGTGATCTTCCTCCAGCAGCTCGGTACCGAGAATGTCGCTGGGCATCAGGTCGGGGGTGAACTGCACGCGCCTGAACTGCAGTTCCAGCGCCTGGCCGAGCGAGCGCACCAGCAGGGTCTTGCCGAGCCCGGGCGCACCTTCCAGCAGGCAGTGGCCTCCGGCCAACAGGCCGATCAGCAGCTGCTCGACCACGGTGTTCTGGCCAACCACCGCGCGTGCGAGCGCGGCGCGCAGATCGTGCAGGCGCGGCAGCAGGGAGTCGAGGTCAGCGGTGGTCATGGGCGTGCAGGTCCTATCAATTGTTCAACGCGTACATCACGATGTTGACGCCGAAGCGGGTGTTGTCTTCGGCCAGGAAGCGCTTGTTGCGCCAGTCGTAGTCCCACTCGCAGCCGTAGTCCTTGTTGCTGTAGAGCAGGCCCAGGCGGCCGTCGACCTCGATGCCTTTCAGGTAGTCGTGTACCAGGTCATCGCCCCAGCCATTGAGCTCGAAACTGGTGGCCGGTGGCCCATCGGGGAAGCGGAAGAAGCTGCGGTACAGCGCGTGGCTGTTGGGCAGCTTCTGCAATGCCTTCGGTCCAAACAGGCGACCCATCTGTGCCTCGAACGAGGTGGCGAACAGGCCGTCGATATCATGGTTGCAGTCGTCGACGAAGACGAAGCCGCCATTGCGCACGTAGCGCACGAAGTTCTGCCGCTCGGCGGCGTTGAACTCCACCAGTGTGTGCCCGGCCAGGTAGCAGAACGGCGCTTCCAGCATGCGCGGGTCGGCCAGCGCCACCACGTGTTCCTGCGGATCCACGCGCAGCGAGGTGTAGTCGATCAGCGAGGTGATCAGGTTGGACGGCATGCGCGCGTCCACGTCCCAGTCGCCGGAGTCGTACTGCAGGCGGGTGAACCAGAAGTCGTAGCGCGAACTGCGCGGGCCTGCCTGCGCGAAGGCCGGCAGCGCCGCCGCCGAAGCGGCAGCGGCCAACCAGCGCAGGCAGGCCCGGCGATCCATCAGACCGCGTCGGACAGCGAGGTGAAGGTGAAATCGCGCAGCTTCATCGGCGGGATCATCATCACGTAGCTGGATTCATCACCGGCCACGCGCACCGGCTTGCCCAGCTCTTCGATGTTGTTGAGCATGATCACCGGCGACTCGTTGAAGCGGAAGTTCTTCACCGGGTGCTTGATCTGGCCCTTCTCGATGTAGAAGGTGCCGTCGCGGGTCAGGCCGGTCAGCAGCACGGTCTGCGGATCGACCATGCGGATGTACCAGGTACGGGTGACCAGGATGCCCTTCTGGGTACCGCGCACCAGCTCGGCGGTGCTCTTGTCGCCACCGCTCATCAGCAGGTTGCCCGGCGAGGCCTTGGCGGTCTTGCCCTGCTTCTGGGCCCAGAAGCGCGAGTAGTCCAGATTGGCGATCTTGCCGTTTTCGATGATGGCGATGCGCTCGCGTGGCATGCCCTCGTTGTCCCACGGCAGCACCGGTGCATCCGGGTGCCACGGGTCGGCGAACATGGTCACGCGCGGGTCGTAGACCTGCTCTCCCAGCTTGTTGCCGCCGCCCTTCTTCGACAGGAAGCTGCGGCCTTCATCGGCCGAGCGTGCGCTGAAGAAGTTCATCATGAAGCTGATCAGGCCTGCGGCCGCGGCCGGTTCCAGGATCACCGTGTACTTGCCGGGCTCCAGCGCCTTGGCTTCGGCCGACTCGGTGGCCTTGCGCATGGCGATGCGGATGTCCTGGTCGGCCTTGAAGTCCGCCGCGTCCTTCAGGTTGCGGCCGACCCAGCCCGAACCACGACCGTCTTCCGTACGCACGGTGCAGGTGTAATCGAAGTTGGTGGTGCGCTGGTAGGCGAAGTTGCCATTGCTGTTTGCGGTGGCCTGGAAGCCCTGGCCGTCTTCAAGGAAACCGGCGGCGATCAGGCCGTGGCCACGGCATGGTGCGATCGAATCTGCGGCGACCTTGGCGCGGAAGGCTGGGTCGATTGCTGCAGTGGATTCGCTGAAGGTGGGGCTGGCGCGGTAGCTCTGCTTGCCGATGGCCGGCATGAACTCCGGATTCTCCGGGGCCAGGCGCGCCAGGTCTTCGGCACGGCGCACCACGCGTTCCAGCGCGGCATCGTCGAACTCGTTGATCGAGGCCGTGCCGACGCGCTTGCCGAAGGCGACGGTGACGGCCAGCTCGGTGTTGTCGACGATGCCGCTGGTGGAGACATTGTTCAGTGCGAAACGGATGTTGCCGCTGATCGCGCCGGCCAGCACGGCGGTGCATTCGTCGGCCTTGGACAGGGCGATGACCTTGTCGAGGATGGCCTTGGCCTGGGCTTCGGTAAAGATACTCATGGTGTAAGGGCTCCTGACCGATCAGCCGAGGCTGCGTGCGGTGTTGATGACATTGATGCCGTTGAAGCGCGCGGTCGACGAACCGTGCGAGACCGCCGAGACCTGGCCCGGCTGGCCCTTGCCATCGAAGAACGAACCGCCCAGGCGGTAGTCGCGCTCGTCGGCCACGGCCGTGCAGGCATTCCAGAACTCCGGCGTGCGGATCTGGTAGGCCACGTCTTCCAGCATGCGGGTGATCTGGCCGTTCTTGATCTCGTAGAACAGCTGGCCACCGAACTGCGCGTTGTAGCGCTGCTGGTCGATCGAGAACGAACCGTCACCGATGATGTAGATGCCGTTCTCCACGTCCTTGATCAGGTCCGGCACGCTCAGCGGCTTCTTGCCCGGCGCCATCGACACGTTGGCCATGCGCTGGAACTGCACGCTGGACCACGAGTCGGCATAGCAGCAGCCATCGGACTCGGTCTTGCCGAGGATGTGGGCCTGGTCGCGGATGGTCTGGTAGTCCACCAGCTTGCCGTTGCTGATCAGGTCCCAGCGCTTGCACTTCACGCCTTCGTCGTCGTACGCCACCGCACCGAGGCTGCCCTGCTGGGTCTTGTCGGCGAAGATGTTGACCAGCTCGCTGCCGTACTGGAAATGCTGTTCGCGCTTGTCCAGGGTGGCGAAGCTGGTGCCGGCGTAGTTGGCTTCGTAGCCGAGCACGCGGTCCAGTTCCAGCGGGTGGCCGATCGACTCGTGGATGGTCAGCCAGGTGTGCGACGGATCGAGCACCAGATCGTACTTGCCCGGCTTCACCGACGGTGCCTTCAGCTTCTCCTGCGCCTGCTTGGCGGCGGCGATGGCGTCTTCCTTCATGTCGTAGGAAGAACTGTAGTTGACCACGCCGTTGGGACTGACCACCTTGCCGGCGGCGGCGCCGTCCAGGTACTCGTAGCCCAGGCCCATCGGCGAGGACAGGCCCGAACGGGTGCGGAACTTGCCGCTGGTCTTGTCGATGGCGGTGACCGTCATCGGGGCCCAGATGCGGTGTACGTCCTGGTCAATGTAGGAGCCATCGGTGGAGGCGAAGTACTTCTGTTCGTTGACCAGGAACAGCATCGAATTGACGAAGCTGGCACCGGCGCCCATTGCTGCGGCGTTGACGTCCAGCAGCAGGCCGACCTTGTCCTTGATTGGTACCTCCATCGC
Organism: Stenotrophomonas maltophilia; assembly: GCF_004920835.1. GTDB lineage: Bacteria > Pseudomonadota > Gammaproteobacteria > Xanthomonadales > Xanthomonadaceae > Stenotrophomonas > Stenotrophomonas maltophilia_AQ. Next base: position 115,199 of record NZ_QFHO01000006.1, on the reverse strand, counting down.
GTTCTTGCGGATCGGTGTGCGCCAGCTCACCTCACCGACGCCGGGTGCCTTGGCCAGCTGTACGGGGGCGGTCTGCACGCCGGCATTGGCCTTGGCGATTGCCGCGGCCTGCTGCGCGGCCCTGGCCACGTCGGCGGTGCCCAGCGCGTTGGTGGCAGCGAAGCCCCAGGCGCCGTTGACGATCACACGGATGCCGACGCCGGTGGACTCGGTGTTCACCACGTTCTGCACCTTGTCCTCGCGGGTGATCACGAACTGCCGCAGGTAGCGGCCGATGCGCACGTCGCAGTAGGTGGCGCCGGCGCTGCGCGCAGCCTGCAGGGCGGCGTCGGCCAGGCGCTTCTTCAACGCCGGGTCGAGGCTGGACTGCAGCTGTTCGGCGGCGATCACCTTGCCGAAGAAGGAGGGCACGATCAGCCCGCCCGCGGTAAGCCCGGTCAGGGCCAGGAAGTCACGTCTTTGCAAGGCTGCTCTCCATGTCGAACGATGGGTGGCTCAAGCGCCGAGACTGCGCGCGGTGTTGATGATGTTGATGCCGTTGAAGCGGGTGGTGGACGAACCGTGCGAGACCGCCGAGACCTGGCCGGGCTGGCCCTTGCCGTCGAAGAACGAACCGCCGAGGCGGAAGTCGCGCTCGTCGCAGATCGCGGTACAGGCATTCCAGAATTCCGGCGTACGGATCTGGTAGGCCGCATCCTCGACCATGCCGGCGATCTTTCCGTCCTTGATCTGGTAGTACAGCTGGCCGCCGAACTGCGCGTTGTAGCGCTGCTGGTCGATCGAATACGAACCGCGGCCGTGGATGTAGATGCCGTTCTCCACGTCCTTGATCATGTCCTCGACGCTGAGTGGCTTCCTGCCCGGCGCCAGCGAGACATTGGCCATGCGCTGGAACTGCACGCTGGACCAGGAATCGGCATAGCTGCAGCCATGCGAAGCATTGCGACCGAGGATGTGGGCTTCATCGCGGGTGGCCTGGTAATCGACCAGGATGCCGTCGCGCACCAGATCCCAGCGCTGGGTCTTGACGCCTTCGTCGTCGTAGCCGACCGCACCGAGGCTGCCGGGCTGGGTCTTGTCCGCGAAGAAGGTGACGATGTCGCTGCCCCAGCGGAAACCGGCATCGCGCTTGTCCAGCGTGGCGAAGCTGGTGCCGGCGTAGTTGGCTTCGTAGCCGAGCACGCGGTCCAGCTCCAGCGGGTGACCGACATTCTCATGGATGGTCAGGAACAGGTTGGACGGGTCCAGCACCAGGTCGTATTTGCCCGGCTTCACCGAAGGCGCCTTCAGTTTTTCGCGCGCGTGGCGGGCGGCGGCGATGGCGTCCTCGACCGGGTCGTAGGAATCACGATAGGCGGTGATGCCGCCGGGCAGCTGCACCTTGCCGCGCGCATCGCCATCGAGGAACTCGTAGCCCATGCCCATCGGCGAGGACAGGCCTGCGCGGGTTCGGAACTTGCCGCTGGCCTTGTCGATGGCGGTGGCAGTGAACGGCAGCCAGATGCGATGTATGTCCTGGTCGATGAACGAGCCATCGCTGGAAGCGAAGTACTTCTGTTCGTTGACCAGGAACAGGGTGGAGTTGATGTAGTCGGCGCCCGCATTCAGCGCGGCGGCGTTGAGCGCCAGCAGCAACTCGACCTTGTCCTGGATCGGTACTTCCATGGCATTGCGGCGGATCGGCGTCTGCCAGCGGACCTCACCGACCGACGGCGTTGGTGCCAGTTGCACCGGCCGGGTCTGGATGCTGGCATTGGCACGGGCGATGGCCGTGGACTGCTCGACCGCAGCGCGTACGGCGGCCTCGGTCTGCTGATGGGTAGCGGCAAAGCCCCAGGCGCCGTTGACGATCACCCGCACGCCCACGCCGGACGATTCGCGGTTGGTCACGTTGCCGACCTGATGCTCGCGGGTGATGACCGACTGATTGAGGTAGCGGCCGATGCGCACATCGCAGTAGCTGGCCTTGGCCGTGCGCGCGGTAGCGAGGGCGACCTCGGCCAAGCGCCTGCGCAGCGCGGTGTCGACCGGGGCGAGCAACTGCTCGGCGGCGATGGCACGGGAATGCGGCAGCAGCAGGCCCGCCAGGCCCAGACCGGAAAAAGCCAGGAACTCACGTCGTTGCACAGCGTTTCTCTCTCTCGCTTGCGTGCAGCCGGCAACAGGCCGAGCCGATCACGTCAACTCCTCGACTTTCGCCAGCGCGGCGCCTCCGGGCAAGTGACTGCAGTCATGGTTGGTGGTGTTTCGGCAGGGCTTGCAGCCCTGCACCTGCTCAATGCAACGGCAACGGCCAAAGCCAAAGCCAGAGCCAGAGCGGCATTCCGTGGGTTGGCGGGGCGGTGTCGGATTGCGGGGACGCCGCAAGTACGTCCGTGTAGGCTTGGCAGCCGCATCCATGCGGCTGACACCCCGCAATCCGACACCGCCTCACCCCTGACAGATCTCCGCGGCTGTTGGTAGGTGTCGACCTTGGTCGACACATCTGTCAGATATCGAAATGAATCCGGGGTCAGATCCGTTTTCCGCAGGAAAACGGATCTGACCCCAATGCCGTTCCAACAGACCGCAGGAAACTGTCGAAGGCGGGGTGGGGCCGGTTGCGGGGGCGTGAGCCGCATGGATGCGGCGACCGAGCTTACATGGACGTACTTGCAGCGTCCCCCGCAACCGGACCCACCCCGCCAACCCACGGAATGCCAGCTTTTGACGTTGCTCCGGCTCCGGCTCCGGCTTCTGCAGGGCGCAGCCCTGCTCAGTAACCCCCTCGTGCACAATGGGGCCGACCCCGCCTGGACACCGTCCTGATGTCGAGCAAGCCGTATTCAGAAGCCTGCGAGCGCAACCGCGAACCCATCGCCACTGCACTCGACCCATGGATGGGCGACCGCCATCGGGTGCTGGAGATCGGCAGTGGCACCGGCCAGCACGCGGCGTTCTTCGCCGAGCGCTGGCCCTGGCTGCGCTGGCAGCCCAGCGATCATCCGGACCATCTGCCCGGCATCGAGGCCTGGCGTGCGGAGGCCGCGCTGCTGAACCTGCTGCCGCCGGTGGCGCTGCAGGTGGAACTGCCCCCAGCGCCGGGCCTGTCGTTGCCCGAGGGCAGTACGTTCGACGCCGCATTCAGCGCCAACACGTTGCACATCATGGGCTGGGAGCATGTGCAGGTGCTGTTCGGCGCGCTGCCGCCGCTGTTGCGCCACGGTGCGCTGTTGGCGATGTACGGCCCGTTCAACTACGGCGGCCGCTACACCAGCGACAGCAACGCGCAGTTCGATGCCTGGCTGAAGGCGCGTGATCCGCGCAGCGGCATCCGCGATGTGGAAGCGGTGCAGGCGCTGGCAGCGGACAAAGGCTTCACCCGCCTGGGTGATGTGGCAATGCCGGCCAACAACCGCCTGCTGCTGTGGCGGCTGGGGTGAATCGCCGGTAGTGCCGGCCGCTGGCCGGCACCCGATTGCCAGGAGGGATGCCGGCCAGCGGCCGGCACTACCTTCAAGCCACCTGCACGATATGCAGCGCCTTCGGATTGCGCCACTGCGCCAGCAGGGCGGCTTCGCGCGCCTTGGCCTGCTCGAAATGCGCTTCCTTGACGTGGCCGAAGCCGCGGATGTGCTCGGGGACGCTGGCGATCTCCACCGCCAGCGCCAGGCGGTCGTCATCCAGGCCGTCCAGCAGCAGCTGCACGGTGGCCTCGTAATCGCCGATCAGCTTGCGCTCCATGCGGCGCTCCCCGGTGCGGCCGAACACGTCGAAGCGGCCGCCGCGCAGGAACTTCAGTTTGGCCAGCAGGCCGAAGGCCTTGAACATCCACGGGCCGTATTCCTTCTTCAGCAACCGGCCCTGCTCGTCCTTCTTGGCGAACAGCGGCGGTGCCAGGTGGAAGCGCAGCTGGTAGTCGCCCTCGAACTGCTGCTGCAGGCGGCGCTGGAAGTCGCCGCTGGTGTACAGGCGGGCCACTTCGTATTCGTCCTTGTAGGCCATCAGCTTGAACAGGTAGCGGGCCACGGTCTCGGTCAATGCAGTGGAACCGCCGATGCGGTCGGCTTCGGCGGCGCGCACGCGCTCGACCAGACTGCGGTAGCGGTTGGCGTAGGCAGCGTCCTGGTACTCGACCAGGAAGGCGGCGCGGCGCTCGATCATTTCGTCCAGCGAGCGCGACAGGCGGGCGTCGTCCAGCGGCAGGAACGCCACGTCGCCACCGTGCGAGGGCAGGCCACGCAGTTCGCGCTCGTCGCCGGTATTGCGCGGTGCCGCGGTGGCACCCCATTCGTTGCCTTCCCACTCACCCGGCGGCAGCGGATGCAGCGGCCCCGGGGTGGTTTCGGTATCGGTGTGGCGGTTGCGCACCAGGCCAGCGGCCTGCTGCACGGCCTGCGGATCGACCACGGCCAGGCGGCCCCAGGCGAAGGCCTGCTGGTTCATCGCCACGGCCGCGCCGTTGAGTTCGATGGCGCGCATCAGCGAGTCGAACGACAGCGGTACCAGACCCTGCTGCCACGCGTAGCCGAGGATGAACAGGTTGGCGGCGATGGCATCGCCCAGCAGCGCGGTGGCCAGCTGGGTGGCGTCCAGCAGCAGCGGTTCTTCGCCGCCCAGTGCCACGCGCACGCCGGCAATGATGTCGGCTGCCGGGAACTGCATGTCCGGGCGGGTGGTGAAGGTGCCCGGCATTGCTTCGTAGGTATTGAGCACGACCTGCGAACGACCGGCGCGCACCTTCGACAGCGCCCAGTAATCGTTCACCACCACCATGTCGCAGCCCACCACCAGGTCAGCCTCACCGGCGGCGATGCGCACGGCGTGGATGTCTTCGGGACGACGGGCGATGCGGATGTGGGTTGTCACCGCGCCGCCCTTCTGCGCCAGACCGGTCTGGTCGAGCACGGTCGCGCCCTTGCCTTCCAGGTGGCCGGCCATGCCCAGCAGCGCGCCGATGGTCACCACGCCGGTACCGCCGACGCCGGTGATCAGGATGTTCCAGGGTTGCTCCAGGGTGCCGCGCACCACCGGTGCCGGCAGGTTGTCCAGCAGCGTGGAGGCATCGCGCTTGCTGCCCTTGCGCGGTTGCCCACCGTGCACGGTGACGAAGCTCGGGCAGAAGCCGTTGACGCAGGAATAGTCCTTGTTGCAGTTGGACTGGTCGATGTCGCGCTTTCGACCGAACTCGGTCTCCTTCGGCAGCACCGACACGCAGAAACTCTTCTTGCCGCAATCGCCGCAGCCTTCGCAGACCAGCGAGTTGATCAGCACGCGCTTCTGCGGATCTTCCAGCTTGCCGCGCTTGCGGCGACGGCGCTTCTCGGTGGCGCAGGTCTGTTCGTAGATCAGGATCGATACACCCTTCACTTCGCGCAGGCGTTTCTGCACCGCATCCAGTTCGCTGCGGTCATGGAACTCGACGTCACTGGGAAAGTGCTCGCGCTGGCCGGTCCACTTGCCGATGTTGTCCGACAGCACAACGATGGTGTGGATGCCCTCGGCACGCATCTGCCTTGCGATGTCCGGCACGCTCAGCGGGCCGTCCACCGGCTGGCCGCCGGTCATCGCCACCGCATCGTTGTAGAGGATCTTGTAGGTGATGTTGACGCCGGCGGCGACCGCCTGGCGGATCGCCAACGAACCGCTGTGGAAATAAGTGCCGTCGCCCAGGTTCTGGAACACGTGCGGGGTATCGGTGAACGGCGCCTGCCCGGCCCAGGTCACGCCTTCGCCGCCCATGTGGGTGAAGGTATCGGTGCTGCGGTCCATCCAGGTCACCATGTAATGGCAACCGATGCCGGCCAGCGCCCGCGAGCCTTCCGGCACCTGGGTGGAGGTGTTGTGCGGGCAGCCCGAGCAGTAATGCGGTACGCGCGGGAAGCTGGCACGCGGCAACGCAAGCTCGGCTTCCTTCTCCTGCATCCACTGAAGGCGCTGCTCGATCGACTCGTTGTTGAAGAACTTCTGGATGCGGCGACCGATCACGCCGGCGATGGTGGCCGGCGTCAGCTCACCGGTGGACGGCAGGATCCACTCACCGCTCTCGTCGTACTTGCCGACGATCGACGGGCGCTGGCCCCAGCTGGCCGGCCAGTTGAAGAACTGTTCCTTCATCTGGCGCTCGATGAAGGCACGCTTCTCCTCCACCACGATGATGTCTTCCAGGCCCTGCGCGAAGCGCGCGATGCCTTCCGGCTCCAGCGGCCAGGTCATGCCGACCTTGTACACGCGGATGCCGATGTCGGCGCAGGCGGCTTCATCCAGGCCCAGGTACTCCAGCGCCTGCAGCACGTCCAGATAGCTCTTGCCGGTGGTGACGATGCCCAGCCGCGCACGCGGTGCGTCCATCACCACCTTGTCGATGCCGTTGGCACGGGCAAACGCTTGTGCAGCCTTCACCGCATAGCGGTGCAGGCGCATCTCCTGGTCCAGCGGCGGATCCGGCCAGCGGATGTTGAGACCGCCCGACGGCATCTCGAAATCTTCCGGCAGCACGATGCGGCGTGCCAACGGATCGACTTCTACCGAGGCCGAGGATTCCACTGTCTCGGCGATCGTCTTGAAGCCGACCCAGCGCCCGGTATAGCGGCTCATTGCCCAGCCGAGCAGGCCCATGTCGAGGATGTCCTGCACGCCGGCCGGGTTCAGCACCGGCATCATCGCGCTGACGAACTCGTCTTCGCTGCCGTGCGGCAGGGTCGAGCTGCGGCAGGCATGGTCGTCGGCCGCCAGCGCCAGCACACCACCATACCGCGAGGTGCCGGCTGCATTGGCGTGCTTGAACACGTCGCCGCAACGGTCCACGCCCGGGCCCTTGCCGTACCACATGCCGAACACGCCCTGCACGTTGGCACCAGGGAACAGGTTGGTCTGCTGCGTGCCCCAGACCATGGTCGCGCCCAGATCCTCGTTGAGGCCGGGGGTGAACTTCACCTTGGCCGCGTCCAGATGCTTGCGCGCGCGCCACAGTTCCAGGTCGAAACCACCCAGTGGGCTGCCGCGGTAACCACTGACGAAACCGGCGCTGTCGATGCCTTCGGCGGCATCGCGCAGGCGCTGCATCAAGGGCAGCCGTACCAGCGCCTGCACGCCACTCAGGTAGATCCGCCCCTCGTTGCGGGTGTACTTGTGGTCGAGCGTGTAATCACGGTCGAGCAGGTTGGCGGAAGAGGGCGAAGTGAGTTGCGCGGTACTGGTCATGGCTGGCCCGGTGAGGATCGGCTGGCACCGGCCACGTGCAGGCACGCGGCGGGAAAGGCGCGAATTGTAGCAGCGAGGCCGTGCGGGCCCCGGCACTCGCGCCGGTGGCGGCGCCGGGGTTAGGATCGGGGGGAGAGAGGGAGGCTGCGCTTGCGGCCTGGGGAGAAGGGATGTCAGTTTCAGGAAAGATCCTGGCCAGCGTGCTGCTGGCTTCGGGAGCGGCCACTGCGTGGGCCGCGCCGGCCCTGCCGGCACCACAGGAGTTCTACTTCGACAGCGACCTGGCCGCCACGCCGATGGTGGCGATACAGGGTGAAGGCGATGAGCTCGTTGCCCAGTTGGTCAAGCTGCGTGAACGCGGCCGGCGTGCGGTTGAGGCCACGGTGCAGCTGGCGTCGGTGGCCGGCGCCCAGGGCCGCGGCGAGCTGGCCGAGCAGCTGTATGGCGAAGCCTTGAAGGAGGCATCGGCACAGAGCAGCAGTGGCCGCAGCGTGCGCTGGAACTACGGATGGGATCTGTTGCGCCAGGGCAGGGTGGAGGCGGCGCTGGAACAGTGGCTTTCATCGGCCGGCAATGCCCGTACCAAGCCCAGCTGGGTGCCACCGACCTACGCGCTGGCGCTGTGGCGGCTGGGACAGAAGCAGGAGGCAGTGCAGTGGTACGCCGCTGCGGTGCGTACCGAGCCGTCGCAGTGGAGCACCAGTGCGCACTATGCGCAGCTGCTGCCGCAATGGCGCGAGGACGAGCGCGCCACGCTGATGGAAGTGCAGCAGGCCTGGGCCGCCGCGCCGCCAGCCTGGCCATAAGGAGGGGGTTCGGCCGGGTTGCACCCGGCACCTGCAGAGGCAAGGGCTGAAGCAACAGCAACAGCAACAGCCGAAGCAACAGCAACGGCAGACTTCCCGAGGATGGCGGGGCGGTATGGGCAGTCAGGACACGCCGTGAACCCGTCCATGGGGGCTCGATGGCGCCATCCATGGCGCCAACGGTCCTGCCTGCCCATACCGCCCCGCCTCCGACAGTTCCCTGTTGCTGTTGGTAGGTGTCGACCTTGGTCGACACGGTAGGTCCACGCCATGCGTGGATGAATCTGTATCGGAATCGATTTTTCGATATCTGATCGAAAGGCAGCCGAGCGTGGGCTCGGCTCTACAAAGAGCGGCAGGCCAAGCCTCCATGGACGGGTTCACGGCGTCCCCCGCGAATCCACCCCGCCCAGCCAAGCGCGGCTTTTGATGTTCACAGTCAACCAGCCGCCACGAGGGGCTGCGCCGTTCGCTGGAAACCCCTCAGTCGTCCGCGGAAACCGTCCGCCCCGACGCCCACCCACGCAATGCCGCCACCTGCTCGGCCATCAGCACCGACAGCGGGCGCGTGGCGCGGATCTCGTTCATCAGCAGCTCGGTGTCCAGCGGCCGGCCCTCGGCATGTGCTGCATACAGGCCGGCCACGATCGCCTGCTCGATCTCGGCGCCGGAAAAACCATTCGCGGCGGCGGCCAGCGCCGGCAGCGCGAAGTCATCCGCGTTGAGCTGGCGCCGGCCCAGGTGCAGCCGCAGCAGTTCCACGCGGACCTCCGGCGAGGGCAGGTCGACGAAGAAGATCTCGTCGAAGCGGCCCTTGCGCAGCAGCTCGGCCGGCAGTTCGTGCACCTGGTTGGCAGTGGCGACGATGAACACCGGCGCCTTGCGCTCGGCCATCCAGGTCAGCAGGTAGCCGAGCACCCGACGCGAGACGCCGCCGTCCTCGCTGCCGGTGGCCAGGCCCTTCTCGATCTCGTCCATCCACAGCACGCATGGTGCCAGCTGCTCGGCCGAGGCCAGCGCCTGGCGCAGGTTGGCCTCGGTCTCGCCGTGGTACTTGTTGTACAGCGCGCCTACGTCCAGGCGCAGCAGCGGCACGCCGAAGCCGGCGGCGGTGGCCTTGGCCAGCATCGACTTGCCGCAGCCCTGCACGCCCAGCAGCAGCATGCCGCGCGGTGGATCCAGCCCGGCCGGCGCCGAGCCGGCGATGAATGCGACCCGGCGCTGGTTGATCCAGCGTTTGAGCCGGTTCGCTCCGGCGACATCGCCGAAGCGCGCGCTGTCATGCTCGAAGAACAGGTGGCCGCTGCGGTTGAGCAGCTCGAACTTCAGCCGCGCCAGCTGTGGCAGGTCATCGTCGCGCAATGCGCCGTCGGCATAGATCAGCTGGCGCGCGATGCGCCGGGCATCGACCAAGCTCAGGCCCTGCAGGTTCTTCAGGATCTTCTTGACCGCTTCGCTGTCGACTTCAACCCGCCGACCACCATGCTCGCGCGCATAGGCGTCGGCCTCCTCGCGCAGCATCTTCAGCAGGGCGTTGGCATCGGGCAGGCGCGGGTTGAAGCGTACCGCCAGCGCTTCCAGCTCGGCCGGCAGTTCGACCTTGGCACCGATCAGCACCAGCACGTTCGGCTCGCTGTGGCGGCGCTGGATCAGGTCGCGCAGGGCGCGCTGGTGGCTGGCATAGCCCAGGTAGGGGTGGAAATCGAGCAGCAGGTAGACCCCGCGCTGGTCGGCCTGGCGGATCATCTGCAGGGCCGCGCTGGCATCGGGCGGCCCGATCGCGGGGTCCTCGCTGTCCAGATCGATGCGGCGCAGGCCCTCGGTGATCGACCAGCGGTGCAGGGCCCGCCAGACGTGCATCAGCGTCTGCCGGAAGAGTTCGACGATGCGACCCTCATCCTGGGTCTCGATCACGATCAGGGGGGTATTGGCGCGGATCAGTGCGCTCAGGTCCTGCAGTTCGCTCATGCCGGTTCGATCCTTCGGGGGCGCCACGATAGCAAAGGCAATGGCCGCAGGTTCAGCGCGGTGCTACCTCCCGTCACCACCGCCGGTGTACGCTCGGGGCACGTACCCGGAAGCGAGGCTGGCATGAAGACGATCCTGGTGGCCGGTTCCAAGGGCGGGGTGGGCAAGACCACCGTCGCCACCCACCTGGCCGCGTACGCGGCATTGCAGGGCAAGGCCACGGTGATCGCCGATGCCGACCCGCAGGGCTCCAGCACCCGCTGGGCGCAACGGCGTGCCGGGCTGGAAAGCGCGGTGCTCCCCATCGACGTGTATCGGAAGAAGCAGTGGGCGCAGAAACTGCCCGACGGCACCGAAACCGTCATCATCGATGCCCCGGCGGGGGCGTTGGCCGACGATATCCCCCATTTCCTTGACGCTGCCGACGCGGTGGTGGTGCCGGTGCTGCCCTCGGCGCTGGACATCGAAGCCATCGTCGGCTTCCTCAACAGCCTGGCCCAGAACCCGCGCGTGCACAGCCGCAAGCTGCCGGTGGGGCTGGTGCTGAACCGCACAAAGCCCTGGACCCAGACCTCGCAGCAGGCGCTGCAGATGCTGTCCGAATGGCCGTACCCGGTGGTCGCGCAGCTGCGCGACAGCCAGAGCTACGTGGTCATGACCGGCCTGGGCCGCAGTCTGTTCGATTACCGCTCCGCCCAGGTGCGCGAGCACCAGGCCGACTGGGAACCCCTGTTGTCCTGGCTGAAGCTGTAAGAGTCGTAGGTACCCACCCCTTTACTGGAATCCCGCAATGCGCGAACTGATCCTGCTCCGTCACGCCCATGCCGAACCGGCCGTTTCCGGCCAGGCTGATCTCGACCGGCCGTTGTCGCCGGTGGGGCTCGCCGAAGCCGAAGCCGCCGGCAAGTGGCTGAAGGAGAACAAGCTGCTGCCGGACTGCGTGCTGTGTTCCCCTTCGCGACGGACCCGCGAGACCCTGGAAGCGGTGATGGCGGCCATCGGCTATGTCGAAAAGCGCCTGGAAGACCGTATCTACGAAGCGACCCCGGGTACCCTGGCCGCGCTGGTGGATGAGCGGCGTGACCTGGACAGGGTGCTGATCGTCGGCCACAACCCGGGCCTGGAGCAGCTGGTGGCGCTGATGACCGACGGCACCAGCAGTGACTATCGCGGCATGCCGCCGGGCGGCGTGGCTGTGCTCGGTTTCCCCCGCGAGGCCTCGATCGAGCCGGGCGTGGCCAGCCTGAATGCGTTCTGGTGGCCGTGATCCGATGAGCATGGCGCGGCGCAGCCGCTTCCTGCTGCCCGTGCTGCTGGTGTACGGCCCGGCCTGGGCTGCCGCACCACCGCCTGCGACATTGCCACCGGTGGTCGCCGAGGCGCACCGCGTGTTGCGCCTGGATACGCAGCGTTCGCAGATCGGTTTCGAGGTGCGCACCCGCTTCGGGCAGCGCATCGAGGGCGTGTTTCCGCACTTCGAGGGACGCATCGAGATCCTCTCCGACGGCCGCCACCAGGTGCACCTGAAGATGTTTACGCGCTCGGTCGAGATCCCTGGCAAGCCGCGCTACACCGGTTGGATGCGCGGTGAGGAGTTCTTCGATGCCGGCCGCCATCCGGTGGTCGAGTTCGACTCCCTGCCGTACTGGCCGGAGACCGTGGAGGACGGGGGCGACATCAACGGTAGGTTGACCCTGCGTGGGATCAGCCACCCGGAGTCGCTCAAGGTCGAGAAGGCGGACTGCGCCCGACCCGGCTATGATTGCGACGTCGTCAGCCGCGGTACCGTGCAACGAGGCCGGTATGGCATGGAAAGCTGGCAGCTTGCCTTGAGTGACCGAGTGACTTTCGTATTGCGTGCGCGCCTGAGCGAGGCGCCTAAACCGTGAACCACCTGCTGCGTGTACTGGTGCTGGCAACCGTGTTGCTGGGCAGCGGTTGTGCATCGCTGTCGCATGCCGAGCGTGACCGGGCCGAAGCCATCGCCGTGCAGGCACGCTCGACCGAAGTCGATTGCCAGCGCGCCGACCGTTGTGCGCTGGATTCGCCACTGCGGGCCCTGGCCGGCCGGGCGTTCACCGAATCCACCCCGGAACGGCCGCAGCATTACGCCACGCTGCTGGATGAGGGCGAGGGCGCCCTGGTCGCGCGGCTCAACCTGCTGCGCAGCGCCACCCGCAGCATCGACCTGCAGACCTACATCTTCGACAAGGACGACAGCGCCCGCCTGGTCATCGACGAACTGCTGGCCGCATCCCGGCGCGGGGTCAAGGTGCGGGTGCTGATCGACCAGCTCTCGGCGATCTCCGACCTCGAGATCCTCGGCGCGCTGTCCGGTGCCCACCAGAATTTCCAGCTGAGGGTCTACAACCCGACCTTCGGCAAGGCGCGCCTGAACTATTTCGACTACGCCGGCAGCGTGCTGTGCTGCTTCCGTCGCTTCAACCAGCGCATGCACAACAAGCTGCTGGTGATCGACGATGCGATCGGCGTGGTCGGTGGCCGCAACTACCAGGACGATTATTACGATTGGGACCGCGAGTACAACTTCCGCGACCGCGATGTGCTGATCGCCGGACCGGAAGCGCGGGCGATGGCCGCCAACTTCGATGCGTTCTGGCGCGCGCAGCGCAGCGTGCCGGCCGAACGCCTGAATGACGTAGGCCGTACCCTGCTGCGCCAGGGCGTGCCCACATTGCCCCCGGCCACCTTCCGCCGTCCCGAGCGGGTGCAGCGGGTCAGTGCTGAAGCCAACGACATCGACTTCGTCACCCGCTCCTTTGTCGATACCGCGCTGCCGGTCGCCTCGGTGCGCTATGTCGCCGACCTGCCGCGCAAGCATCGCCGTGAAAAAGCCGATGCACCGCTGGCCGGCCAGCATGTGACCGAGCCGCAGCTGGATGCGCTGATCGCCAGCGCGCAGAAGGAAGTGATCCTGCAGACGCCCTACCTGGTGTTGTCCAAGCCGGCGCAGAAGCTGTTCCGTGAACTGCGCAAGCGTCCGCAGCCGCCGCGCGTGGTGGTGTCCAGCAACAGCCTGGCGGCCACCGACAACCCGATCGTGTATGCGCTGTCGTACAAGTACAAGCGCCGCAACATGCGCGAACTGGGCTTCAATATCTTCGAATACAAGCCGTTCCCGCTGGATGCGCCGGTCGACTACCGCAATCTGCTGCCTGACCCGATCGCCGTGCCCGATGGCGCGGATGACAGTGGCCGCAACCCGTTGATTGGTGGCAGCGCGGCGGGCAGCAACGCGCGGGGTGGCAGCGATGGCGGTTCAAACGGGACCGGCAAGCAGGGGCCGGTGAACCACCCGCGTACCGGCAGCGCCTACCAGAATGCCCGCGAACGCCGTCGGGCGGCTGGCAGCGAGGTCGAAACGCGACTGCTGCGCACCGAGACGCGGCCGTCGTTCCTGGGCAGCAAGGCAGTCAACAAGCCGCTGCCGGTCACCCGCAAGGGCGCGCGCATGGGGTTGCACGCCAAGTCGCTGGTGGTGGATCGCCGCATCGGCGTGGTTGGCACCCACAACTTCGATCCGCGCAGCGAGAACTACAACACCGAAGGCGCGGTGATCATCGACGACCCGGTCTTTGCCGAGGAACTGGCGCAGAGCATCCTGCGCGACACCCATCCGCAGAACTCATGGACGGTGGCGCCGCGGGCCAAGCCGCCGGTGCTGTCGGGGCTGAACTACAGCGTAGGCAAGGCTTCCGAAGCGCTGCCGATTCTCGATTTCTGGCCGTGGCGCTACGCCACCGACTACGAATTCAAGCCCGGCCCGGACTGCCCGCAGCCGCTGCCGAGGCAGGATCCTGATTTCCATCGCTGCTACAGCGCCGTCGGTGACTTCCCCGAAGTCAACGTCGGGCCGAAGTGGCTGCTGGTGCGCATGCTGACCGCATTCGGTGCCGGCCTCGTTCCCATCCTCTGAAGGTGCCCGCATGACCCAGGTGTTCCGCGAAGCCGTTTCCATCGAGCAGCTCAACGCGCTCAGCCGCAACACGGCGATCGAATCGCTGGGCATCGTCTTCAGTGCGGTTGGCGAGGACTGGCTGCAGGCCACCATGCCGGTGGACGAACGCACCCGGCAGCCGTACGGCATCCTGCATGGCGGTGCTTCGGTGGTGCTGGCCGAGACGCTGGGCAGCAGCGCCGGCAACCTGTGCGTGGATGCCACAAAGCAGATCTGCGTTGGCCTGGAGATCAACGCCAACCACGTGCGTGCCGTGCGTTCGGGTACGGTCACCGGCACCGCCCGCGCGCTGCACGTGGGCCGCAGCACCCAGCTGTGGGAGATCCGCATCGAGGACGAGCAGGGGCGGCTGGTGTGCATCTCGCGGCTGACCCTGGCGGTGGTGGCCGCCGGCCACGGTTGAGCCCCACGAGGGCGTGTTGACGGCAGCGGAACCCAGCGTTCCCCGCCGATTGCCCCGGCCAATGGCTGTTATGGCCTAAATCGGCTGGCAGCTGCTGCGGCGCTCCGGTATCGTGCGCGGATGACTTCCCCCACTCCGGCCCCCCGTGGCGGCGTGGCGCGTGTGTGCCGTTACCTGTACCGCGTACCGCTGCTGTTGGTCCACATCACCGTGTTCCTGCCGCTGATCCTGATCGGCATGCTGCCGCCGTGGGGCGAGCTGCGGGTGGGCGAGGATACGTTCGGAGCCAAAGTGGTGAACTGGTGGCAGGGCGGGCTGATGTGGATCTTCGGCTTCCGCCTGTCGCAGGTCGGCAGGCCGCTGCCGGGCGCGGTGCTGTTCGTTGCCAACCACGTCAGCTGGGTCGACATCTCCATCCTGCACAGCCAGCGCATGATGGGCTTCGTTGCCAAGCGCGAGATCGCCAGCTGGCCGCTGGTCGGTTGGCTGGCCGCGCGTGGGCAGACCATCTTCCACCAGCGTGGCAACACCGAATCGCTCGGTGGGGTGATGCAGGTGATGGCCGACCGGCTGCGTGCCGGCAAGGCGGTGGGCGTGTTCCCTGAAGGGCGCACCCGCGGAGGCCACGAGGTGGGCCCGTTCCATGCCCGCATCTTCCAGGCTGCCGTTGAAACCGGCGTGCCGGTGCAGCCGGTGGCGCTGGTGTACGGGCTGAAGGGCGACGCGCAGACCATTGTCGCGTTCGGTCCAGGCGAGAGTTTCTTCGCCAATTTCCTGCGCCTGCTCGGTGAGCCGGCGCGGCATACCGAAGTGCATTTCCTGGAGCCGATCGGTGCCCAGGACCTGGAAGGCCGTCGGCGCATCGCGGAAACCTCGCGCGCGCGCATCGTGGCGGCCATGAGCACGCAGTGAGGGTGCGGTGGCTCTGATCCCGCCACCTGTCCTGGACGCCGGTACGCCGACGCTGCATGCGGCCGACTACCAGCCGCCACGCTGGCTGCGCAATCCGCACCTGCAGTCGATGCTCAGCTCCAGCCGCATGCGCCTGCAGCGCGGCCTGCTGCTGCTGGCGGCCACCGGTGCGGTCAGCGAAGAACTGATCCTGGATGGCGGCGACGGCGTGCGCCTGCAGGGCTGGCACAGCCATGTCGAAGGTCGCGAGCCCAAGGGCATCGCGCTGCTGCTGCACGGCTGGGAGGGCAGTGCCGAATCCAGCTACATGCGCATGGCGGCTGCGCGCATGATCGAACAGGGTTTCGATGTGGTGCGCCTGAACTTCCGCGATCACGGCAACACCCATCACCTCAACCCCGGCATCTTCCATTCCAACCTGATCGACGAAGTGGTGCATGCCGCAGGCGATATCGCCCAGCGCTGGCCGCAGCTGCCGCTGGTGGCTGCCGGCTATTCGCTGGGTGGCAACTTCGTGCTGCGGCTGGCCCTGCGCGCGCCGGCCGCCGGCGTGCCGCTGCTGCGGGTGGCGTCGGTGTGCCCGGTGCTGGACCCGGCGCTGACCATGGACAGCATCGAGAGCGGCCCGGCGATGTACGACTGGTACTTCCGCCGCAAGTGGGCCGGTTCGCTGCGGCGCAAGCGCGACCTGTTCCCCGAGCTGAGCGACTGCGACGACCGCGTGCTGAAGCTGGACATCCGCGCGCTGACCGCATGGCTGGTCGAACGGCATACCAGCTTCGGCTCGTTGCAGGCCTATTTCGACGGTTATTCGATTGCCGGTGACCGCCTGGCCACGCTGCAGGTGCCGGCCGACATCCTGATGGCGAAGGATGACCCGGTGATCCCGTACGTGACTTTCAGCGACTGGCAGCTGCCGCGCCAGGCGCACCTGGAAACGGCCTGCTGGGGAGGCCACTGCGGCTTCCTCGAAAACTGGCGGGGTGATGGCTTCTCCGAGCGCTGGGTGGCGCAGCGCCTGCAGCGGGTGCTGCAGGCCTGAACCGGCACCGGTGCGCAGGCCGCTACAATGCGGGTTTGCACTTGAACCGGACTGTCATGCAAGACCAGATCATCCAAGCGTTGCGCCAGAACCAGGCCGACCAGGCCGTGCAGCTGGCCCAGGCGTGGACCCGTGATGAACCCGGCCAGGCCGAGGCCCACCGCTGGCTGGCGCTTGCGCTGCAGCAGCAGGGCAACGCCGGGGCCGCGATGGAGGCCCTGCAGCAGGCGCTGCAGCTGGCTCCGGACGATGCCCAGCTGCACCTGCAGCACGCCGGCCTGCTGCTGGCGCTGCGCCAGTTCGAAGGTGCTGACGAAGCGCTGGCGCGTACTACCGGCCTCGATCCCAATTCCTTCTCCGCCTACCTGATGCAGGCGCACCTGGCGATCGGCCGCAACGATTTCGACGAAGCCCAGCGCCTGTCCACTCTTGCCTCGCGCGTCGAGCCGGACCATCCGGAACTGCTGACCATCGACGGCATGATCGCGCTGCGCCGTGACGACCCGGATCGTGCACTGACGCTGCTGTCGGCCGCCAACCAGGCACAGCCCAACGATACCCGCGTGCTCTACGCACTGGGCTTCGCCTATCTGGGCAAGGACATGCTGGCCTTCGCCGAACAGGCCTTCCGCCGTGTGCTGGAGCTGAACCCGGCGATCACCTCGCTGCACGGCCTGGTGGTGCAGCTGGCGCTGCGCCAGGGCAACCTGGAGGCGGCGGCCGAAGCAATGCAGATCGCCCTGCAGCAGGAAGGCCTGGATACACCGTCGATGCGCCGCCTGGCCGGTGAGCTGGCCCTGCGCAGCGGGCAGCCGCTGCAGGCGCTGGAGCATCTGCTGCCGTTGCTGGAATCGCTGCCCGACGACCGTCAGGTACTGCAGCTGCTGCTGATGTCCTGGCAGCGCCTGGGCCGCGAGGACGAGGCGCGCGCACGCCTCGACGCCGCGCTGGAACAGTATCCGCAGCTGCACGACCTGTGGCTGGCACGGCTGGCCGTGGAAGACGTGGGAAGCCCCACCGCCGCCGCGACGGTCGAGCGCTGGATGGACACGATGCCGGGCCACCTGCCGGCGCTGGAAGCACGCCTTCGCCTTCATGACATGCTGGGCGAGCATGCGCAGGCCGAAGCAATCGCCGAGCGCATCGTCAGCCTCGAGCCGGGCCGCGTAAGCGGCGAAACCCGCCTGGTCGAAGGCCTGCTGCAGCGCGACCCGGCCGCCGCCGTCGCCCGCGTGCAGGCGCTGATCGACATGGCACCGGAAGGCCATCGCGCCGACCTGCGCACCTGGCTGGGTGAAATCCAGGATCGCGCCGGCCAGCCGGAAGAAGCACTGAACACGTGGCTGGCGCTGCAGGCCGAGCAGGCACCACAGCGCCTGCCGCTGCCGCCGCAGGCCAAGGCACCGCCGAGCTGGCCGGACAAGGGCGAGATCGACGGTGATGCCACCTCTGCGCCGATTTTCCTGTGGGGCGCACCGGGTTCGGGCGTGGAACGCGTGGCGACCGGCCTGGCCGCCGCCAGCCCGGTGCTGCGCAGCGACCGCTATACCTCCAATGCGCCTGACGATGCCTTCCAGAACTACCACACGCTGCAGGACCTCGCGTCCGGCGTGCTGACCCCGGAGCGGCTGGTGCAGCGCTGGCGCGAGCAGTTGCCGTCGCGTGGGATCCAGGACGACGCCGTCATCGACTGGCTGCTGTGGTGGGACAACGCGCTGCTGTGGGCGCTGCGCCCGCAGTTGCCGCAGGGCCGCCTGCTGGTGGTGGTGCGCGATCCGCGCGACATGCTGCTGGACTGGGTGGCCTATGGCGCCGCCGCACCGCTGGCGATGACCTCGCTGGCCGAAGCCAGCGAATGGCTGGCACGCGCACTGGCCCAGGTCGCCACGCTGCACGAGGAAGACCTGTATCCGCAGGTGCTGCTGCGCATCGACCAGATCGGCAACGATCCGCAGGCGATGGCCGATCTGCTGGGCCGCCTGTTCGAGCGGCCGATGCCGCCGGCCGCCCAGCTGGGTGCACCGCGCTTCCCGCCGGGCCACTGGCGCACCTACCGCGACGTGATGAGCGCCGCCTTCGCCAAGCTCACCCCGATCGCGGTGCGCCTGGGTTACCCGGAAGAGTGAGGAGACACCGATGCAACTGAGCAGCCACAGCCTGACCAACGGTGCACCGATCGGCCGCGAGTTCGCCGCCGGCGATGCCGCCGGCTTCGCGCCGGACCGCAATCCGCACCTGGCCTGGAGCGGCGTGCCGGAAGGCACCCGTTCGTACCTGCTGGTATGCGTGGACCCGGACGTGCCGACCGTGCCGGAAACGGTCGGCCGCGCGGACATGACCGTGCCGCGCGACCAGCCGCGCTGCGATTTCGTGCATTGGGTGATGGCCGATATCCCGGCCTCGGTGCAGGAGATCGCCGCAGGCAGCTGCAGCGACGGGTTCGTGGTGAAGGGCAAGACCGCGCCGGCTGGCCCGGCCGGCAGCCGCCAGGGCCTGAACGATTTCACCGGCTGGTTCGCCGGCAACCCGGACATGGCCGGTGATTACCTTGGCTACGACGGCCCGTATCCGCCGTTCAACGACGAGCGTATGCATCGCTACTTCTTCCGCGTGTTCGCGCTGGACGTGGCTTCGTTGGATCTGCCGGTGCGCTTCACCGCCGCCGATGCGTACCGCGCCATGCACGGCCACGTACTGGCCGAAGCGGCGCTGCACGGCACCTACACGCTGAACCCGGCGCTGGGCTGAGGCTGTATATCGGGTAGTGCCGGCCGCTGGCCGGCATGTCCCATGTCCGCCGGCGGTGCCTGTGGCAGCCGGCCAGCGGCCGGCTCTACCGCCAACGAAGAAGGGCGGCCTTTCGGCCGCCCTTCCATCGTTTTATTTCTTCTCGATGGCCGACTCGACCACCATGTCCAGCACGTACGCCTGCGACGGCGCATCGGCCGGCGGGTTCTTCACCTCGTAGCGCTTCACGCGCACCACGTTGCGCACGCCGTCTTCGTGGGTGTAACCCTCGATGCTGCCGTAGAAGTTCTCGAACTTGCCCGGCTCGCCCTGCTTCAGGCCCTTGTCGTCGAACTTGACCTCACGCACCTGCAGGCACTGGTAGTCCGGGATCAGCGGGTGCGAGCATTTCTGGGTCTTGGCGGCCACTTCCAGGAACACGGTTTCGCCGGCGCCGCCGTAGCGGGTTTCAGCGGTCGGCTCCGGGTTGAAGACCAGCACATCGCCCTTGGCGTTGGTCAGGGTCAGCTTGCCGTCGGCATCCTGTTCGGCCTTCAGCTCGCCCTGCAGGCGGCTCGACACGGCTTCGTCCAGCGCCATCAGCGCCTTGTCGGTGCAGGCCATCATGGTCGAGGCCATCGCGCTGACGCTCAGCTTGCCGTCGGCCAGGGTGTAACCGCCACCCATGTGGTTGCAGGCGTTGCTGACCGACAGGCGGCCATCAGCGAAGTCCAGGGTGACCGGCTTGTCTTCGCGGGCGAACAGCGCGTCGATGCGCTTGCCGTCGGCGGCGGTGGCCTGCTGCAGCAGCCAATGCTGGCTCTGCAGTCGCTGCGCATCCAGGTGCGCCAGCGTCTGCTGGTCTGCTGCCTTGGCCGCCGCCGGGGCAACGTCGTCGCCGCCGGTGCCGGCCGGTGCCGGGGTCTGGCTGCAGGCGGCCATCAGGGCCAGCGGGAGGAGCAGTGTGAGCTTGCGGTTCATGGTGATTCTCCTTGGGGAACCGTGGGGGAAACGGGGTGGGGCCGGCAACGGGGTTACCGTGCCCCGGCGCTGTTCAGCTGCCGGAGGGCAACCACAGCAGCAGCGCGGCGCCCAGCGCGATGCGGTAAAGCGCGAACGCGGTGAACCTGTGCGACTTGATGTAGCCCATCAGCCACTTCACTACGACGAAGCCGGTGATGGCCGCGGCAATGAAGGCCACACCCACCTCGGTCCAGTTCTCGCTGGCCAGGTTTCCTTCCTTGGCCAGTTCCAGGAAGGTGTACGCACTGGCCGCGAACATGGTCGGAATGCCGACCAGGAACACGAATTCGGCGGCCGCCGCGCGACGGCTCAGGCCCAGCAGCATCGCCAGGAAAATCGCCGAGGCCGAGCGCGAGGTGCCGGGAAACACACCGGCCACCACCTGTGCCAGGCCGACACCAATGGCCACCGTCCAGGTCACCTGGTCGCGGTCGGGCAGGCGTGCGGTATAGGCCTCCACCAGCAGCATCCAGATGCCGCCGATGATCAATGCCCAGGCCACCGGGCTGACCGTTTCCGGTAGGGACCAGCCGGCCTTGCGCACCACCAGGCCAACCACCGCGGTTACCAGGAAGGCGGCACCGAGCTTGAACACGTACTCGCGGTTCTCGCGCTGGCCGAAGCCGGTGGCCAGCTGCAGCAGGCGCTGGCGGAACACCAGCACCACGGCCAGGATCGCACCGGCCTGGATGATGATGTTGAAGAAGTCCGATCGCGCGCCCAGCCAGTGCTGGGCGATCAGCAGGTGGCCGGTGCTGGAGATCGGCAGGAATTCGGTCAAGCCTTCGAGGATGCCCAGCAGCAGGGCGGAGAGCAGGTCGGACATGGACAGTGCGGGTGTGGGCGGCAGAAGAAGGTCGAAAGAATAGACGATCCATGCCGCACCAAACGGGTGCGTCTGGTTCCAGTTGCACCCGTTTGGTGCGCGCTGTTCTGCACCGATCCGGAGCGCCCTTTTTGAAATCAATGACTTGCGGGCGGCCAAAAGTTGGCACGGTCGTTGCTGTACCTCAGCAGGCATTCATCCCCATCCGAGGTCGTACCGATGTCCGTGGAAAACGTAGAAAAGCTGATCAAGGACAACCAGATCGAGTTCGTCGACCTGCGTTTCGTCGACATGCGCGGTGTCGAGCAGCACGTGACCTTCCCGGTCAGCATCGTCGAGCCGTCGCTGTTTGAAGAAGGCAAGATGTTCGATGGCAGCTCGATCGCTGGCTGGAAGGGCATCGCCGAATCGGACATGGTGCTGCTGCCGGACACCGCCAGCGCCTACGTTGATCCGTTCTACGCCGATCCGACCATCGTGATCAGCTGCGACATCCTCGACCCGGCCACCATGCAGCCCTACGGCCGTTGCCCGCGCGGCATCGCCAAGCGCGCCGAGTCGTACCTGAAGTCCTCGGGCATTGCCGAAACCGCCTTCTTCGGCCCGGAGCCGGAATTCTTCATCTTCGATTCGGTCCGCTTCGCCAATGAAATGGGCCATACCTTCTTCCAGGTCGATTCGGAAGAAGCGGCGTGGAACAGCGGCGCCAAGTACGACGGCGCCAACAGCGGCTACCGTCCGGGCGTGAAGGGCGGTTACTTCCCGGTGCCGCCGACCGACACCCTGCACGACCTGCGCGCCGAAATGTGCAAGACCCTGGAACAGGTCGGCATCGAAGTGGAAGTGCAGCACCACGAAGTGGCCACCGCCGGCCAGTGCGAGATCGGCACCAAGTTCAGCACCCTGGTGCAGAAGGCCGACGAACTGCTGCGCATGAAGTACGTGATCAAGAACGTGGCGCACCGCAACGGCAAGACCGTTACCTTCATGCCCAAGCCGATCGTCGGCGACAACGGCAGCGGCATGCACGTGCACCAGTCGCTGTCCAAGGGCGGCACCAACCTGTTCTCCGGTGACGGCTACGGCGGCCTGAGCCAGATGGCGCTGTGGTACATCGGCGGCATCTTCAAGCACGCCAAGGCCATCAACGCCTTCGCCAACTCGGGCACCAACAGCTACAAGCGCCTGGTGCCGGGCTACGAAGCGCCGGTGATGCTGGCCTACTCGGCCCGCAACCGTTCGGCATCGTGCCGCATTCCGTGGGTGTCCAACCCGAAGGCACGCCGCATTGAAATGCGCTTCCCCGATCCGATCCAGTCCGGCTACCTGACCTTCACCGCGCTGATGATGGCCGGCCTGGACGGCATCAAGAACCAGATCGACCCGGGCGCACCGAGCGACAAGGACCTGTACGACCTGCCGCCGGAAGAAGAGAAGCTGATCCCGCAGGTCTGCTCCTCGCTGGACCAGGCGCTGGAAGCGCTGGACAAGGACCGCGAGTTCCTGAAGGCCGGCGGCGTGATGAGCGATGACTTCATCGACGGCTACATCGCGCTGAAGATGCAGGAAGTGACCAAGTTCCGCGCGGCCACCCACCCGCTGGAATACCAGCTGTACTACGCCAGCTGATCGGTGGCGATGGCGGTGGGCTTCCCCCTCCCACCCGCCGCCATCGCTTCCGTCTTCGCGGCTGGGGAGCCGCAGGGCGGGCCCCGGCCCGCCGTGGTAGAGCGGACCATTGGTCCGCTGCATTGGAAACGCGGGCCCTTGGCCCGCTGATCCAGGGGTAAGAGAGACCGGATACGCGACATGGGCCGCCCTCCCTCCCGCGTCGGCCGTGCAAGGAGAGAGGCACGGCTGTCCCGGCCCGGTTCGTGTCCGGTGCAACAGCCACGGCCATCAACACGATGGCCCGTGGTTGCCTGATGCCATCGCGCGCTGGCGCGCTGGCCCCATCCACCATCGGGACATGCGCATGAAACTGATCTCCGCCATCATCCGACCGTTCAAGCTCGACGAGGTCCGCGAGGCCTTGTCCGATGCCGGCGTGTCGGGCATCACCGTGACCGAAGTGAAAGGCTTCGGTCGCCAGAAGGGCCACACCGAGCTGTATCGCGGTGCCGAGTACGTGGTCGACTTCCTGCCCAAGATCAAGATCGAAACCGTGGTCACCGACGAACGTGCCGACGCAGTGATCGAAGCGATCCAGTCGTCTGCAGGCACCGGCAAGATCGGTGACGGCAAGATCTTCGTCACCGCCGTCGAACAGGTCATCCGCATCCGCACCGGCGAAATCGGTGCCGACGCGCTGTAACCCCCTTCCGGAGACTCCCCCATGAAGATGCGCCTTCTCACCGGGTGGCAAGCCCGGTTCCATCTGGTGTGCCTGTTGATGCTGCTCAGTGCGCTGGCTGCTGGCGCCTGGCCGGGAACTGCCCATGCGCAGGCCCAGGTGTCGCCGCTGCCAAGCGAAACCGTAGCGGTCGAACCGCTGCAGGACCCGGTCGCCGCGGCTGCCGCACCTGCCGTCGCCGAAGCCGCCGCGGCCTACGACCATGGCGACGTGGCGTGGATGCTGACCTCCACCCTGCTGGTGCTGCTGATGGTGGTGCCGGGCCTGGCGTTGTTCTACGGCGGCCTGGTGCGTTCGAAGAACGTGCTGTCGGTGCTCAGCCAGATCCTGGTCGTGTTCTCGCTGGTGCTGCTGCTGTGGGTGGCCTATGGCTACAGCGCGGTGTTCAGCGCCGGTAATCCGTTCTTCGGTTCGTTCACCGAGTTCGCCTTCCTCAAGGGGTTCACGCCGGAGTCGGTGGGCAACACCCCGATCAAGGGCCTGCCGGACTACCTGTTCGTCGCCTTCCAGTCGACCTTCGCCGGCATCACCACCGCACTGATCGTCGGCGCCTTCGCCGAGCGCATCAAGTTCCGCGCGGTGCTGCTGTTCTCGGCGTTGTGGTTCACCCTCAGCTACATCCCGATGGCGCACATCGTGTGGGGTGGCGGTTACCTCGGTGAAATGGGTGCGATCGATTTCGCCGGCGGCACCGTGGTCCACATCAATGCCGGTGTTGCCGGCCTGGTCGCCGCGTGGTTCGTCGGCAAGCGCCTGGGCTACGGACAGACCGCGCTGAAGCCGCACAACGTCCCGTTCACCTACATCGGCGCGATGCTGTTGTGGGTCGGCTGGTTCGGCTTCAATGCCGGGTCCGCCGCCGCCGCCGATACCGTCGCCTCGCTGGCCTTCCTCAACACGGTGCTGGCCACCGCTGCTGCCGTGCTGGGCTGGACGCTGGTCGAAGCGATCAGCAAGGGCAAGCCGTCGGCACTGGGCGCCGCCTCGGGTGCGGTGGCCGGTCTGGTCGGCATCACCCCGGCCTGCGGCACAGTCGGCCCGCTCGGCGCGATCGTCATCGGCTTCGTCGCCGGTGTGGTCTGCGTGTGGGGTGTGACCGGTCTCAAGCGCCTGCTGAAGGTGGACGACACCGCCGACGTGTTCGGCGTACACGGTGTCGGCGGTATCGTCGGCGCGATCCTCACCGGCGTGTTCAGTGCGCAGTCGCTGGGCGGCACCAAGGCCGATCTGGATATCGCGCACCAAGTGTGGGTGCAGGTGGTCAGTGTTGGCCTGACGGTGGTCTGGTCGGCGGTGGTGACCACGCTGATCCTGCTGGTGGTGCGCAGCGTGGTCGGCCTGCGCGTGACCGAGGAAGCAGAGCGTACTGGCCTGGATGTGACCTCGCACGGCGAATCGGCCTACGAGGCCTGATGCGTGGCGGGCGGCCCTGCGGGGCCGCCTTTGCGTTTGGTGGGTGCCAAGCTTGCTTGGCACTGCTCCTGCTCTGGTGGGTGCCGACCGTTGGTCGGCACCGTGGCATGCATCATCCGGCCTGATCGCGCACAATCGGGCCATGCACCCGATCCGCACCGCTCTGATGCTCTCGGCCTGTCTGTTGCTGGCCGCCTGCGCTTCCGCGCCACAGGAAGCCCGCAATCCGCTCGCCACCTGGGTGCCGTCGCCGAACCAGAACGCGCGCACGCCGGTCATCATCGTCATCCATCACACCGAGCAGAAGTCGGTGCAGCAGAGCCTGCACACGCTGCGTACCGCCAACAGCGGCGGACGGGTCAGCGCGCACTACCTGATCGGCGCCGATGGCCATCGCTACCAGCTGGTGGCCGATGAACGCCGCGCCTGGCATGCCGGTGCCGGGCGCTGGGGCACCATCACCGATCTCAATTCAGCCTCGATCGGCATCGAACTCGACAACGACGGTCGCAGTCCCTTCAGCCCGGCGCAGATCGAGTCATTGATCGTGCTGCTGCGCGATCTCACTGAACGGCTGAACATCCCGCCGCGGCAGGTCATCGGCCATGCCGACCTGGCGCCGACCCGCAAGCAGGACCCAAGCCGCTTCTTCCCCTGGCAGCAGCTGGCCGACGCCGGGTTCGGCGTGTGGCCGCGCGCCGCCGATGGTGCGGCACCCGAAGGCTTCGATGCATGGAATGCGCTGGCCCGCTTTGGCTACCCGCTGGACAACCGCGAGGCCACCGTCGCCGCCTTCCACCGTCGCTTCCGTGGCCGCGACGACCTGCCGAAGACGCTGGATGCCGAAGATGCCCGCATCCTGCATTCCTTGCTGCTGCAGACCCCGTAGATGCTCGCGCGGCGCAGAACACCCGGAAGTGGGTAGCGCCGGGCCATGCCCGGCGAGCGCGCAGCGCGGCCACCACCACGAAGTGCAGTAGTGCCAGCCCATGGCTGGCAGCTTCCACACCTCACTCCATCCCCAGCTCTCCGCGTATTGCCGCCACATGCGCGCGGCCCACGGCCAGCTCGCTGCCATCGCTCAACACCAGCCAGTAACGGCTGCCCGATCCTGCATGCAGCATGCGCACATGCTGCAGATTGACCAGATAGGAACGATGGCAACGCACGAAGTCGCCAGGCAGCACGCTGCCCAGTCCGGCCAGGGACTTGTCGTGCAGCTCGCTGCGGCCATCGCGCATGCGCACCTGGCTGTAGTCGCCGTCGGCGCGGATCCAGAGCACGTCAGCAAGTTCTACGGTCGCCGTGCCCTGCGCCCGCCAGACACCCAGATAGCGCGCGCGGCCAGGGCGGGAGCCGCCGGTGTCGAGCAGGCGTTCCAGTGCCTGGCCAAGGCGCTCACGCGAGAACGGCTTGGGTACGAAGTCGAGCACACCATGCTCGAATGCCTGCAGCGCGCGATCGCGATGGGCCGACACCACCACGCACTGATAGCGTCCGGCCACCGCGCGCCGAAGCAGCTCGAAACCATCGTCGCCGCCCAGGTTGAGGTCCAGCAGCAGGCCATCGTAGACGCTGCGTTGCAGTCGATCTCCGGCCGACTCCAGATCAGCAACGGCGTCGAAGCGCGCGCGCGCGCCTGCCAGTTCACTGCACAGGCGCAGCAGGCGCTGGCGTACCAGCGGCTCATCCTCGACGATCAGGATGCGCATGTCAGTTCGATCCGGCTGCACCAGTGGTCGCCTTCGGCGCCCTGCACGAAGGCCCATCCGCCAGGACAGGCGGCGGCCAGGCTGGCCTCGATATAGCGCGTGCCGGTGCCGCGGCCACGGTGTGGGGCGGAACCCCGCGCACTGCGCAGCTCCAGTATCCAGCGCGCGTTGGTGCGTTGCACGTGCAGGTGGAACGGATGCTTTGCGCAGGCCAGCGCACCTGCGTGGGTCAATGCATTCTCCACCTGGGCATGCAGGATGCCGGGCGGCAACGACAGCATCGCGTCTTCGCCATCGACCTCCAGCCGCATGCGCTGGTCCAATGCCATGCCAACGATATCCAGATGGCTGCGACAGAGCGCCAGTTCGTCCTGCAGGGGAACGCTGCGCCGGCTGCTGCTGTCGCGCAGGCGATCAAACTGGTCGGCCAGTGATTCCACCAGGCGGCTGGCACGCGCTGGTGCCTGTTCGATCAACTCCTGCAGGCAAGTCAGGGTGTTCATCAGCCAATGCGGCTGGATGCCCCGTTGCAGCAGCTGCAGCGAAAGCTGCGCGCGTTCTTCGCTCAGCCAAGCGTTGTGCCGGTCCAGTGCCTGCAACTGGGCAGCGTGGCGCAGCAGCAGGAACACCATCAGCACCGCCAGCAGCAGGAAAAAGGGCCCATCGAGGAAGGCGCCGCCTGCGACCAGCAGCGCCAGCAGTCCGGCCAGCAGCAAGGCCAGGATCGGCCAGCGGTCCTCGGACTCGCCATGCGCGCGCAACAGTACCCCTGCCGAGGCGATCAGGCTCGACAGCAGCACTGCCGCTGAGCGCGTATCGAAGCCGGGCAGCGCGACAGCGGCGGCAATGATCACGGCCAGATAGCCAAGGTAGGCGGCCCGCGGCATGGCTACCGCGAAGCGGCGTGCAAGATAGGCCGGCAGCAACGCCGCTGCCGCCACATGCAGGCACAACAGTGCCACCAGGCGTGGGCCATGCCATGGATAGGGATACCCCAGCAGGGAGCGCCAGGCCTCGACCACGGGCAGTGCCAGCCCCACTGCGCCCAGTGCCAGCAGCAGACGGGCCCCGGGTGCCTGCGTCTGGCCGCGCAACACGGTGAGGAAGTACAGACAGGCCGCCGCCAGTGCACCGGTGGCGAAGGCGGCGATCAACCACGGCAGGATGATCTGGCCGTACAGCACGGCCGCGGGTGCGATCAGCACCATCGCATCGGCACCATGCAGATGGAAGTGCTGCTGCTGGCTCGACGCAAGCACGATCAGTTCGTCGCTGCGGTTGCCCGAAGCAGGAGGCAGCACACGCACAAGGTCGATGCGTCCAGGGTGCTCTTCCGCAGCGCTGCGGCCGACCACGCCATTGCCGACCCACGGGTTGCCGTTCCAGTACAGCTGGCTGGCGGCACGCAGCGACAGCCGCATCGTGCGGCCATGCACGTCCGCGGTGGTCGGCGCTGGCACCTGCCAGCGCAGCCAGTAGGGGCCGCGCCAACCTGCCAGCTCGCGCTGGTCCAGTGGCTGCCAGTCCAGATCCTGCGGCGGTCGCGCGGGCACGGCGCCGGCGGCCCCGATGTTCGCAAGCGCCATCTGCGCGCCCGGCACCTGCACCAGACCGGGTGGCGGCGTCGACACGAGCAGCCAGACGGCCACGGCCGCAAGCAGCACAGCAAGGACAGCCAGGGTTCGTGGGATCTGCATGGAGGCCATCCTATCGGTTGCGTGGAGACAGTGGACGGCCGCCTGGAGACGTTCGGCAGGTGCGCACGCCCCGTGTGCTGCGGAAGGGCAGACGCTGGTGGCGCACGTCCTTCCATCGGAGCCCGACATGACCCGCAGCGCCCGCACGCTTCCCCGCAGTTCCCATCGTTGCCGCACTGCCATCGCCGCCGCGCTGGCTGCAATCGGCCTGGCGCTGGCCGTGGCCACCCCCGCGCAGGCCAGTCCGGCTGCACTGGCGTTCGAGCCCTACACACTGCAGACCAAGGCACATGGCAGCATCCCTGCGGAAATCGCCGTGCTTGCGGTGCCACGACGGCACAGCGAGCCGGATGGACCACGCATGCAGCTGAAAGTGGTACGCCTGCGTGCAACCGGCGGCAATGGTCGCAGCGCTCCCGTGGTCTACCTGGCCGGTGGCCCGGGCGGCTCCGGCATCGACACTGCGCGCGGCCCACGCTGGCCGGTGTTCGACCTGGTCCGCCGCGAGACCGATGTGCTGCTGCTCGACCAGCGCGGCGCCGGCCTGTCCGAACCGCCGCCGGAATGCCCGCACCAGACCCGATTCGATGATGCGCAGCCATTGCAGCGCGATACGGCGCTGGTCGCGCTGCAGGCAACGGCAGCGAAGTGCGTGGCGTTCTGGCGGCAGGCTGGCGTTGATCTGGGTGCCTACACCACGGCCGAGAGCGCCGCCGACCTTGACGACCTGCGCCGCGCGCTGGGTGTGCCGAAGATCAGCCTGTGGGGCATGAGCTACGGCACGCATCTGGCCCTGGCTGCGGTGCGACTGCACGGTGAAGGCCTCGAGCGCGTGGTGTTGATGGGCACCGAAGGTCCTGATGACACACTGAAGCTGCCGCTGAGCAGCGACGCGCTGCTGCAGGAGCTTGCGCAGTTGGCGCGCAAGGATGGCTTCGACGATCTGGTCGGATCGGCCTCACGCGTGCTGCAGGCGCTGCGTGAGCAGCCACGGCAGGGCCGCAGCCGCATGCACGAGGGTCGCCAGGTGACCATCGGTGAATTCGATGCGCAGATCCTGATCGCCAATGCGCTCGGCCAGCGGCACACCCAGCAGTGGCTGCCGCTGGTGCTGCGCGAGGCCGAGCGCGGCAACTACGATCCGCTGGCAGACCTGGTGCTGATCGTGCGTGCGCAGTTCGCCGAGTACCCGGCAATGGGGCTGGCGATGGATGTGGCGTCCGGGCAGAGCCCGCAGCGCTTGGCACGGGTGGAGGCGCAGGCGCGCGAAAGCCTGTTCGGCGACGCCTTGAACTTCCCGTTCCCCGCCATCGGCAACGGCCTGGGCCTGGCCGATCTGGGCGAATCCTTCCGTGGCCCGCTGCGCAGCGAGGTGCCGGTGCTGTTCATCAGCGGCACGCTGGATGGACGCACGCCACCAGCCAACGCCGATGCACTGCGTCCAGGCTTCCGCAACGGCCGCTCGCTGCTGGTACGCAACGCCAGCCATCACAACGAGTTGTGGACGGGCAACCCCGCCATCGCCCGCAGCATCGTCGAGTTCCTGGCCGGTCGCACCGTGAGCGATGCCATGCTGGACGTGCCGCCGCCGGTGTTCGCCACCAGCAACAGTGGCCTGCTGGGTAGCGGCGGACGCTGAAGGGAGAGCGCGGCGCCGGGCACCCGACGGGTCCGGTGCCGTGCCATTTCCTCTACATTGGGGCAATGAAAGACATCATCGCCCCCCTGAGCCGCACGAGCTTGAGCCTTCTTGCGCTGGCCGTGCTTGCGGCCTGCAGCACCACCGGCACCCGTCCCGAAGCACCGCCAGCACCAATCAAGCCTGCCGCCACCTACGCCAAGGTTGAATGGAGTGCGCTGCCGCCGGTTTCCGATACCGATCTGCAGGCCGGCTTCGTTGCCTGGCGCAGCAGCTGCACCCGCCTGAAGAACGACGCTGTCTGGGCCAAGCCCTGCACTACGGCTGCAGCAGTGAACGACAAGGACCCTGCCGCGATCCGCCAGTTCCTGCAGCGCGACCTCGATGCCTACGCGCTGCGTGCCGGGGGGCACCAGGCTGATGGGCTGATCACCGGCTACTACGAGCCGATCTACCCCGGCAGCCTGACCCGCACCGACAAGGCCACCGTGCCGGTGTACGGCACGCCGGATGACCTGATCGTGGTGCAGCTGGACAGCGTCTACCCGGAACTGAAGGGCAAGCGCCTGCGCGGCCGTGTCGATGGCAAGGTGCTCAAGCCCTATGACGATGCAGGCACCATCGCGGCCAAGGGCGCCAAGGCCCCGGTGCTGGCCTGGCTGACCGATCCGATGGACCTGCAGCTGCTGCAGATCCAGGGCTCGGGCCGGGTTCGCCTGGCCGATGGCACGCAGGTGCGCCTGGCCTATGCCGAACAGAACGGGCATCCCTATCGCGCGATCGGCCGTTGGCTGGTGGACCAGGGCCAGCTGAAGAAGGAGGACGTGACCATGGACGCGATCCGCGCCTGGGCCAGGGCCAACCCTTCCCGTGTGCCGGAACTGCTGCGCAGCAACCCCAGCTACGTGTTCTTCGTACGCAGCGCGGACAGCCCGGAAGGCCCGCGCGGTTCGCTGAACGTGCCGCTGACGGCGGGTTACAGCGTGGCGGTAGACCGCACCGTGGTGCCGCTGGGCAGCCTGCTGTGGCTGTCCACCACGCGCCCGGACGGCAGCCCGGTGGTGCGCCCGGTGGCCGCGCAGGACACCGGCGGCGCGATTGCCGGCGAAGTGCGCGCGGACCTGTACTGGGGCAGCGGCGATGCCGCGGGCAAGCTGGCCGGTGACATGAAACAGAAGGGCAGCATCTGGATGCTGTGGCCGAAGGGCGCCCCCTTGCCGAAGTAGTTTGGCAGGGGTCAGATCCCTCTCCGCAGGAAAGGGATCTGCGCGCGAATGCCTGATAATGGCGCCATTCCGAACTTTCCGGTCGCACCTGCGGCCAGGACCAATGCAATGAAATACGCAAAACCCAACGCAAAGACCAACAGCAAGAAGTACTACAAGCACTGGGCCGAATCGAGCCTGGGCAAGGGCAACGTGTTGATGGAAGCCCGTGGTGAAAAAATCGTGCGCCAGGTGGAGATCTACGGGGCCAAGGTGGTCTGGGCCGATGAAACCGGGCAGAGCGATGACCGCTTCGTGCTGGCCGACCAGCCGGTGTCGTTCATGGATTTCGATGAAGACGACGAAATCAGCGCGCGCGAGTTCGACATCGCCTGGAAGAAGGCCCGCGAGGCGACCGGCTACCCGGTGTAACCGTCGCAGGCCCCGCAGGGTCGGATCCCTTTCCATACGGAAAGGACTCTGACCCCGGATCCGGTTTTTGCACTACATTGGTGCAATGTCCGACCCCACACCGCCGCCATCCCTCGACGCCCTGGGCACGCCGCTGGCCTGGGCTGGGGCTGATGGCCGCATCATCGGCTGCAACCCGGCCTTCGCGCGTTGGCTGGGTGTCAGCATCCGCCGCCTGCTCGGCCAGCCCCTGGCCGCGCTGGAAGTGCAGGGTGAGGCGCTGGCCCATTTCCTGGCCCGCGATGAGCGCGACAGCCTGCGCCTGAACCGGCTGGCGCTGGCGGTGCCCGGTGAGGCACCGCGCTTCGCCGAGGGCTGGATGAGCCGCCGCGACGATGGTGGCTGGTTGCTGGAGGCGCACCCGGTCGATGAGTTCCCCGGGCTCGACCCGACCCAGGCCCTGCCCAGCGCGCTCAGCGCGGCGCTGAAGGGGCTGGCCCATGAACTGCGCAATCCGTTGGCTGGCTTGAAGGGCGCGGCCCAGTTGCTGGCCCGGCGCGCCGCCCAGCGTGACGCCAGCGAACGTGAGCTGATCGAGCTGATCGGTTCGGAGATCGAACGCCTCAACGGCCTGCTCGACCAGCTGCTGTCACCGGCCCCGGCCGCGCCTCACGCCGAACTGAACATCCACGCCGCGCTGGAACGCGTGCTGCGCCTGGCCGAGAACGAGGCCGGCTGGGCGGTACGCCTGCAGCGCGACTACGACCCCAGCATTCCCGAATTCCATGGCGATGCCGACCGCCTCACCCAGGCAGTGTGGAACCTGGTGCGCAACGCGATCCAGGCCGGTGCCGGCAACATCACCCTGCGCACCCGCGTCGAGCACGGCGTACGCATCGCCGAGCAGCTGCACACGCTGGCGCTGCGCCTGGAGATTGCCGACGACGGCCGTGGCGTGCCCGAGGAGCTGGCCGAGCATCTGTTCCTGCCGCTGGTCAGTGGTCGCGCCGAAGGCACTGGCCTGGGCCTGGCGCTGGCGCAGCAGGTCGCACGCGAACATCGCGGCACGCTGACCTACCGCTCGCGCCCGGGACATACCGTGTTCACTCTGCTGCTGCCGATCGGCAACGGCGCCGCCCCGGCCGAGGAAGCCCCGCGCGATGTCTGACGCCTCCACTCCCGCACAACGCATCTGGGTGGTCGACGACGACCGTGCCGTGCGCTTCGTGCTGTGCACCGCGCTGCGCGAGGCGGGCTACCAGGTGGTCGATTTCGACAGCGCCGCTCCGGCCCTGCAGGCCCTGAGCGAGGGCCCGCCACCGGCGTTGCTGTTCACCGATGTACGCATGCCGGGCGACGGTGGCCTGGTGTTGCTGGACAAGCTGAAGGCCGCGCTGCCGCAGCTGCCGGTGGTGGTGATGTCGGCCTATACCGATGTTGCCAGTACCGCCGGTGCATTCCGCGGCGGCGCGCATGAATTCCTGTCCAAGCCGTTTGATCTGGATGATGCAGTGGCGCTGGCGCAGCGCGTGCTGCCGGCGGTGGCGCCGGCAATGGCTGCGCCCACAACCGCAGCCGAAACCCGCAGCGATCAGCCACCGCAGCTGGTGGGTGACACCCCGCCGATGCGTGCCCTGTTCCGCGCCATCGGCCGCCTGGCGCAGGCACCGCTGGCGGTGTTGATCACCGGCGAGACCGGCACCGGCAAGGAGCTGGTGGCGCATGCCCTGCACCGCGAATCGCCGCGCGCACAGGCGCCCTTCGTTGCGCTCAATACCGCCGCCATCCCGGCCGAGCTGCTGGAGAGCGAACTGTTCGGCCACGAAGCCGGCGCCTTCACCGGTGCCCAGCGCCGCCATATCGGTCGCTTCGAGCAGGCCAACGGTGGCACCCTGTTCCTGGATGAGATCGGCGACATGCCGCTGCCGCTGCAGACCCGTCTGTTGCGCGTGCTGGCACAGGGCGAGTTCTTCCGCGTCGGTGGCCGCGAGTTGATTCGCGTCGATGTGCGAGTGGTGGCCGCCACCCACCAGGACCTGGAAGGCCTGGTCGCGCAGGGCAAGTTCCGCGCCGATCTGCTGCACCGCTTGGACGTGGTGCGCCTGCAGCTGCCGCCGCTGCGCGAGCGCCGCGAGGACATCGCGCAGTTGGCCAGCACCTTCCTGGCTGCCGCTGCACACAGGCTGGATACGCCGCCGAAGCGGTTGACCGCCGCCGCCCTGCAGGCGCTGCGCGAGCACGACTGGCCGGGCAACGTACGCGAGCTGGAGAACGTGTGCTGGCGGATGGCGGCGCTGGCCGCCGCCGATACCATCGGCGTGGCCGACGTTGATACCGCGCTGAATCGCACGCGGGGCCGCCGCAGCAGCGCCAGTGGCGCCGATCCGGGGCAGTGGGAGGCGCTGCTGGCCGAATGGGCACGCCGGCAGCTGGGCGAGGGCGTGGAAGGACTGCACGCACAGGTGCGCGAGCGGGTCGATCATGCCTTGCTGGAGGCGGCGCTGCAGATCACCCATGGCCGCCGTGCCGAAGCCGCTGCCCGCCTGGGCCTCGGCCGCAATACCCTCACCCGCAAGCTGGGCGCCGGGCGCCGCCGCGGGGGCCATTGAACGGTCCCTGCACGCGATCCTCGCACCCGCTTGCCGAACCGTTGATCGTTCATGGACGATGCCGTCCGTAGTGTCACCTGCAAGGAGTCTTCGATGCGTCTGTCCTTTGCCATCCTGCCGTTGTCCGCCGCCGTGCTGCTGTCTGCCTGTGGCAGTGCGCCGAAGAAGGCCGAGCCCACCCCGCCACCGCCGGTGGCCGTCAGCGCCGCCAAGCAGGCCGAGGCCAACCTCTCGCCGGCCTCGGCCAGCATCGTCAGCGGCCGCATCGCGCTGATGGTGGAGCCCGGTGGCATCCACATCACCGGCCTGGTCGGTGGACTGCAGCCCCTGCAGCAGGCCGGCTTCCACATCCACGAGCGCGGCGACTGCAGCGCGGTGGATGCCAGTAGCGCCGGCAACCATTTCAACCCCGGTGGCACCGCGCATGGCCGCGCAGGCACCGGCAAGCACCATCTGGGCGACATGGACAATCTGCGTGCCGACGCCCAGGGCCGCGCCAACGTCGATATCCACCTCAAGGGGGTTACCCTTGGCGGAGGCGCCGCCACCGATATCGCCGGACGTGCACTGGTCGTGCATGCAAATGCCGACGACTATCGCAGCCAGCCCGCCGGCAATGCCGGCGTCCGCATCGCCTGTGGCGTGATCCGGGTTGTCCGTTGATCGTTGCCGGCATCATCCAGGGAGAGATTCCATGCGTCTGATCCACACTTCGCTGTTCGCGGCCATTGCCGCACTGGGCCTGGCGGCCTGCAACCAGCAGCCCGCCGCGCCGCAGACTGAAACCCCGCCGGCCGCCCCGGCCGAGGGCGCCACCACCGAACCGGCCGCAGCGCCGGCAGCAGCTCCGGCTGCCGACGCCTCGGCCACGGCCGAACTGGCACCGACCCAGGGCAACGAGACCAAGGGCAGCGTCACCTTCAAGGTGGTCGACGGCAAGGTCCACGTGACCGGCCAGATCAGCGGCCTGAAGCCGGGCAGCGAGCACGGCTTCCACATCCACGAGAAGGGCGACTGCAGCGCGCCGGACGGCATGAGCGCCGGCGGCCACTTCAACCCGGGCAAGCAGGACCACGGCAGCGTGGCCGTCGATCCGCACCACGGCGGCGACATGCCCAACATCAAGGCCGACGACAAGGGCGTGGCCACCATCGACGGCCCGGTGTCGAGCAACGTCAACATCGGCAAGGGTGATGACTTCGACATCATCGGCCGAGGCCTGATCGTCCACGCCGATGCGGACGACTACAAGACCCAGCCGACCGGCAATGCCGGCGCACGCCTGGCGTGTGCTGTGATCCAGAAGGCGCCGTAAGGACGGCCTTGCCGGAAATGGAAAACGCCGGCACAAGCCGGCGTTTTTCTTGATCGGTAGTGCCGGCCAGCGGCGGGCACTACCTGCTCTTCGGTGGACCTGAGCCGAGCATGAGCTCGGCTCTACAACACGCGGCGGTCGCTGTTTCCGATCAGCGCGCCAGCAGCTCGCGCGCGTCCTGCCCGGCTTCGCAGTGCACGAACAGCACCGGCACGCCGTGCGCTTCCAGCACCGCAGCCATCTGCCGCTGGCGCA
The DNA here is from genome assembly GCF_004920835.1 of Stenotrophomonas maltophilia. Classification (GTDB taxonomy): domain Bacteria; phylum Pseudomonadota; class Gammaproteobacteria; order Xanthomonadales; family Xanthomonadaceae; genus Stenotrophomonas; species Stenotrophomonas maltophilia_AQ. The sequence continues at coordinate 79,722 of NZ_QFHO01000006.1, read as the reverse complement.
TCAGGAACTGCTCGTAGATACCCTGCAGGCGGTCGCAGTCGTTGTTGCCGTGGTCGTAATGCGCGCACCAGCCGGCCGGATCGAACAGCGCCATGCGTGCTTCGCCATGGGTATAGCGCAGCAGCGGCTCGGGCGCGGCATTGAGCCACTCGTCTTCGCCCGGCGCCATGATCGCGGTCTCGATCAGCGGCCACAGCGCGGCCAGGCCCTGGTTGTCGTACTGCATCGACATCATCGCGGCCAGGTCGTTCACGGTGAAATAGCGCGCGTGCTCGATGCGGGCACCGAAGGTGTTCTGCGCCATCAACGCGGTGTCGGCATGCGCCATGCCGTTGGCCAGCAGTGTTTCTTCCAGCGCTTCGGCCACCGCATTGGTGGTGGCCACGTCGCTGCCGGTCAGCAGGAACGGCACCACGCGCAGGCCCCCGCCCACCAGGCTGGCATCGGCCTGGAACGGCAGCGGCACATCACCAGCGGCGTCGGTACCGAAGGCCAGCAGGCGCGGCCCCTGGTTGCGGCCCGGTGCGCGCATCTGCAGCTCTTCCAGGCGGCGGTGGATCGGCCAGCCCGGGCGCAGCACTTCGGCCGGGTCGAAATGGGCGGCGGCGAACACCAGGTCCAGCTCGGCCACCTGCGGCACTTGCTTGGCCAGGTCACGGCCGACGCGTTCGGCCAGTTCACCGGCCTGTTCGGCGCTGAGCACCGCCTGGCGGGGGATTTCGCCGCCGGCCAGTTCCAGGGCCAGCACGCCAAGGGCATTCATCGCGGGGTCGGGTTTGCTCATGGTTCCACGGTTGGCCCATCACAGGGCGGCAGCTACACTTGGCTCCATTATGCCTGCTCCGTCGTGCAGGCCATGTTGCAGACACCCTCATCCATGCCAGGTATCTCCATGCCCAACGCTCGTCCCGTCGCCATCCTCGGTGGCGTCCGCATTCCGTTCTGCCGCCAGAACACCGCGTATTCGGATGTCGGCAACCTCGGCATGTCGGTCCGTACGCTGGGCGCGCTGGTCGAACGTTTCGGCCTGCACGGCCAGCAGCTGGGTGAAGTGGCGATGGGTGCGGTGATCAAGCACTCCAGCGACTGGAACCTCGGCCGCGAAGCCACGCTGTCCTCCGGCCTGTCGCCGTTGACCCCCGGCATCACCCTGCAGCGCGCCTGCGGCACTTCGCTGGACAGCATCATCACTGTCGCCAACAAGATCGCGCTGGGCCAGATCGAATCGGGCATCGGCGGCGGTTCGGACACCACCTCCGACGTGCCGATCGTGTACGGCAAGAAGCTGCGCGCGCGCCTGCTGGCTGCCAACCGTGCCAAGAGCACCGGTGACAAGATCCGTGCACTGACCTCCGGCTTCAAGTTCTCCGAGCTCAAGCCCGAATTCCCGGGCGTGGCTGAGCCGCGTACCGGCAAGAGCATGGGCGACCACTGCGAGGACATGGCCAAGGAATGGAACATCTCGCGCGACTCGCAGGACGAGTGGGCAGTGTCATCGCACAAGAAGCTGGCCGCGGCCTATGAGCGCGGTTTCTTCAGCGATCTGATCGCACCGTTCCGCGGCGTCGAGCGCGACAACATCCTGCGCGCCGACACCTCGCTGGAAAAGCTGGCGACGTTGAAGCCGGCGTTCGACAAGGTCTCCGGCCGTGGCACGCTGACCGCCGCCAACTCGACCCCGCTCACCGATGGCGCCGCCGCCGTGCTGCTGGCCAGCGAAGAGTGGGCACGTGCGCACGGCCATGAGCCGCAGGCCTACCTGCGCGACGCGCATGTCTCTGCCGTGGACTTCGTGCACGGCGAAGGCCTGTTGATGGCGCCGACCGTGGCCGTGCCGGAGATGCTCAAGCGCAACGGCCTGACCCTGCAGGACTTCGACATCTACGAGATCCACGAAGCCTTCGCCGCACAGGTGCTGTGCACCCTGCGTGCGTGGGAGAGCGAGGATTACTGCCGCAACCGCCTCGGCCTGGATGCGCCGATGGGCCGCATCGACCCGGACAAGATCAACCTGCTGGGCTCGTCGCTGGCCACCGGCCACCCGTTCGCCGCCACTGGCGCACGCGTGATCGCCACCGCGGCCAAGCAGCTGGCCGAACGCGGCGGTGGCCGCGCGCTGGTGTCGATCTGCACCGCCGGCGGCATGGGTGTGGTCGCGATCGTCGAACGCTGATCGTTGCGACCGCGCGCCAACCAAGGTTGGTGACTACCGGGAATGCGCGCTGGATCTGCTGTGGTAGATGCCGACCTTGGTCGGCCATGCGATGTCATCGTTCGGAAGATGTCAGAGCGCCAACCAGGGTTGGCGACTACCGGGTTCCACAGATGAAAACGCCGCCCAGTGGGCGGCGTTTTTTCTTGCTCCGGTGGGTGCGGACCGTTGGCCGGCACGCTTCGGCAGGGATCACGGCAACCGCGGGTTGCCGAATTCGTCGCGCTCTTCGTTGGCGTCGTACACCGGCGGTTGCATCGCGATCGGCTGCTCTTCCACCGTGGCACGCAGCGGCGCCTCGGTGCCGCGCACCAGTTCCACGCTGTCCTCGCCACGCTGCAGGCGCAGCGCATTGGCAAGGCACTGCGCGGCCAGCGCGTGGTCGCCACGCTGTGCGAACAGTTCACCCAGTGCTTCCCAGGCCGCGGCACCGGCACCGGCGGCAATCGCCTCGTGCAGGAACGTATCGGCGGCATCCCACTGCTGCTGGGCCAGGGCCACGCGGCCCTGCGCCAGGCGAAGCGCGGCCGAGCTGTCATGCACGTTGCGCCAGCGCGCCAGATTGGCCTGGCGGGTGGCCAGGCGCTCGGCTGGGAGGCGGCCGTACAGCGCCACCAGCTCATCGTCCCAGCGCTGGTCCAGGGCGTGTTCCAACGCCAGCAGCGCCGGTTCGTCCCAGCTCAACGCAACCGCACGGCTGGCATACGCACCGACCACGTCCGGGGTCGGGCGCAGCGCCTTCGGCGTGGCTTCCCACTGCGCGGCCAGCGCATTGACATCGGCCGCTTCCAGCAGTGCCTGCGCGGCCAGGCGTGCTTCCAGTTCGCTGTTCGATTCGGCCGGCAGCACCTTGCTCTGGCGCAGCGCGCCGAGCTGGCCGTAAGCCTCGTGCGCGCGGCCGGCACGTGCCAGTGCCTCGGTACGCAGCCACAGGCCACGCGGCGGCAGCGGCTGGATCGCTGCCACGTCCAGCGCGTTGATCGCATCCACCGGCAGGTCGCGCGCCAGCAGCTGCTCGGCGCGCAGCAGCGCCTGCAGGGTGGCATCGCTTTCGCCCAGGCGCTGCAGCAGTGCTTCACCGGCGGGACCATCGGCACGCGCCTGCGCACTGCGCACGGCGTTGGCCAGCGCCACCGCGCTCACTTCCGGATCCTTCGCCGCGCCATCCAGCAGTTTTTCCGCGCGCTGCCACTGGCCATGCTCATAGGCCTGCAGGCCGTCGATCAGGCGCACCCGGCCCTGCTTGCGGCGGTAGCGGCCCCAGGCACGGAACGGTGCGGCGATCAGGCTCCACAGCAGCCACAGCACCAGCACGGCGACCACGGTCAGCAGGGCAACCTTCGGCAGGTTGCTGTGATAGTCGTAGCCGCCATAGCGCAGGGTCACTTCGCCGAAGCGGTTGAGGTCATCGGCGCCGAGCCATTGCGCGGCGACCACGCCGATGGCCACGGCCAGCAACAGCACGACCAGGGATTGCAGGGGTTTCATGCGGGATTACCTCCGGTCGGTCTGGGTGCGCAGTTGCTGCAGGGTGCTGCCAAGAACGGTGTTGCTGGCCTGCAACGGAAGCTCGCGCAAGGCCTTCAGTTCAGCACGTTGCGCGCGCAGGGCCGGTGAATCCGGCCAACGCCGCTGTGCCCAGTGTTCCACGCGCGCCAATGCGGTATCGCGTCCGCTGCGGTCGCCACGTTCAATGGCCGCACGCGCCAGGGTCAGTTCCAGCTGCAGCGCATCGTCGGCGTTGTGGCGCTCGGCGGCAGTCAGTGGGCCGTTCTGGCGGCTCGGGGTGATGTCCACGAACGGTGCCAGCGTGGCCTGCCACCAGGGCCTGGCGTTAGCGGTGGCGCTGCCCGTCACCTGCGAAGGCAGGCCCTGCAATGCCTTGGCCAATGCATCCAGGCGCTGCAGCGACTGCACACGTGGGCCGGCGCCGAGCGTGTCCAGCGCTTCGCGCTCCTGCACCAGTGCCTGGCGCAGGTTCAGGCCATCACTGTCGGGCAGATCGGCCAGCGCGGTGGCAGCCTGCGCGTACAGACGACGCGCACCTTCCACATCGTCGGCGTAGTTCAGGCGCTGCGCGGCCTGGGTCAGCAGCAGCTCGGCCTCGTCGCGCTGCACCGCCTGCCGGCCCTGGTTGGCGCTGTCGGCCAGCTTGGCCAGATTTTCTTCCAGCAGCGCACTACGCTGCGAAAGGCCAAGCATCTCGTCGCGCAGCACGCGGTTGGTGGCGGCGGCATCCTGCAGGCGTTGGCTGGTCGCGCGCTGGTCGCGGCGCAGGGCATCCAGCGTGGCTTCCAGGCCCTGCAGCTGCACGGCGGTGGTCTGTGCCTGTGCGTCCTGTGCGTCCTGTTGCTCATGCCAGAAGCGCCAGCCGGCATAGCCACCCACGCCAAGCACGACCACGCCGGCCAGCGGCAGCAGCCAGCGCACCGGTCGACGGGGCGGGGAAACGGGCGGGGTCTCGTTCATCGGGCTTCCTTGTCGGCAAGTCGCCGGTGGGGTTCCGGCAGGCCGCGTTGTGCACAGCATCACTGTTGCCGACGACAGCGGCAAGCGTGATCCACGTCCCTGTTCAGGTCGCTGCCGGGACGGTGAGCGTGGCGTGTGCAGCGCTCACCAGCTGTGCACCGGCAGGGCCGGCGCTACGGCTGATGCGCTGCAGGCCCAGTGCCTGCGCCTGCTCGCCAAGCCGATCGCTGGCGACCACCACGCTGGCGTGGGCCTGCAGGCGTTGTTGCAACGCACGTGGAAGCTGTTGCCAGAAATGCTGCAGCGCTTCGCCACTGCTGACTGCCAGCACCCACGGATACGCTGAATGCGCCAATCGAGCCAGTGCGCGTGGCGACAGGCGCAGCAGGCGACGCTGGTAGACGTCGGCACGTTCGATGCTGGCGCCGGCCGCCTGCAACTGCGCAGCGATCAGGCCGCGCCCGCCGGGGGCGGTCACCAGCCCGATGCGCAGGCCGCGTACGTCGGCCAGCACCGGCAGCGCCAGCAGCCCCTCGCTGTCCATCCGCTGCGGCGCATGTACCTCGTTGACCCCCTGCGCCTGCAGCGCACGCGCGGTGCCGTCGCCCACGGTCAGCCACGGGCTGCGCTGCGCGTCGGCCAGCGGCAGCAGGGACGCGGCCGCTGCCACTGCGGCCGGGCTGGTGAACACCACCCGATCGCAGTTCAGCGCGCGTTGCAGCTGGCGCACCACTGGCGTGCCATGCAGGCGCTGCAGCCGCCAGGGCGACAGCGCCAGCAGATGCCCGTCCAGCCCAGCAACGGCGCGGCGCAGCGCCGCATGCTGGCCCTGCGGTCGCAGCGAAATGAAGGTCCAGTCCGCGTCGGAACCGGCGGCGCCAGTGGGTATCGTATGGTCGGCCATTGCCTGCATTATGCGGGCCCTTCGTTGTCGTGGTCTCTGCTCCGATGTCCGTTGATGCTCTGACTTCCTCGCTGGCCGCCCTGCAGGACGTGCTGGACTGCATGCCGGCGGTCCGCGCCATGCAGATCCAGCTCGACGGTTATGCCGATGGCGTGCTGCGCATCACCGCGCCGCTGGCCGCCAACGTCAACGACAAGGGCAATGCCTTCGGTGGCAGCCTGGCCTCGGTGCTGACCCTGTCCGGCTGGGCGCTGGTCAGCCTGCGCCTGCGCCTGGCCGGCCACGATGCGGAGGTCTACGTGGCCGACAGCAACCTGCGCTACCTGGCGCCGGTCTACGAAGACCTGCACGCCCATGCCGAAGCGGCCGAGGCCACCGGCTGGGACGCCTTCCTGAACACCTTCCGCCAGCGCCGCAAGGCCCGTATCAGCATCGTCGCCATCCAGCCCGGCGCCGACGGCAAGCCCGCCGCCGAGTTCAGTGGTCGCTTCGTAGCCTTCGCCAAAGGGTAGGATGGCAGGCTGACGTTCTGGGGAAACCACCGATGCGCCGCCTCATCCAGTTCCTGATGCTCTCCCTGCTGCTGGTCAGCGCCGTGGCTTCGGCCGACGATCTGAGCCGCAAGCAGCGCAAGCTGCTGGAAGAGACCCAGATCGCCTACGGCGCCACCATCCGCTGGGGCAGCATGGACGATGCCATTGGCTATCTGGACCCCAAGCTGCGCAAGGAAAAGCCGCCCACCGAGTTCGAGCTCAACCGCTACGCGCAGCTGCGCGTGTCGTCCTACCGCGAGCGCAGCAGCGCCGCGCTGGAAGGGGGCCTGGTCGAGCGCCGGGTCGAAATCGGGGTGATCAACCAGAACACCCAGGCCGAGCGCACCGTGGTGGTGGTCGAGCGCTGGCGCTGGGATGCCGAGGCCAAGCGCTGGTGGCAGACCGCCGGCCTGCCGGACCTGTGGAAGGGGCAGTGACGGGCCGCGTCCGGCTTGTGCGACAATCGGCGCCCGCTTAATCGACCCGTGACCTGAGTGAATTACGAAGAGTTGCTGGCCTTTGCAGGCCGAAACCCGATGCTGTCCGCGGCCCTGGTCGGCCTGACCGTGGCCATCATCGTCACCGAGATCCGCCGCCTGTTCCGGGGCTTCAAGGGCATCAAGCCCGCCGAACTGACCCAGCTGATCAATGCAGGTGGCACGGTGGTGGTCGACCTGTCGGCCAGCGGTGACTTCGAGAAGGGCCACATCGCCGGCAGCCGCAATGCCCAGGCCAGTGCCTTCGGCCCGGACAACAAGCTGGTGGCCAACGCCAAGCAGTCGCCGGTGGTGCTGGTGTGCCGCAGTGGCAACGCCTCGGAAACCGCCGCCAAGGCGCTGAAGAAGGCTGGCTTCGAGAAGGTCTACGTGCTCGACGGCGGCATTCCCGCCTGGCAGCAGGCCGAGCTGCCGCTGGTCAAGGGCCGCAACTGATTGTCGCAGGTGGCGGATCCGGCCTTGTATGGGCCTGGAACCGCCCCCATCGCAGTAGTTCGACCATCGTTTTCATTGCATTCACCTGGAGTTACTGGAAATGTCCGAAGAGACCACCAACGGCGCCGTTGCGCCGGCCGATGCCGCCACCGGCCCCGCTTTCACCGTCGAGAAGATCTACGTCAAGGACGTTTCCTTCGAGTCGCCGAATGCTCCGACCATCTTCAATGACCAGGTGCAGCCGGAACTGCAGCTCAACCTGAACCAGCAGGTGCAGCGCCTGGGCGAGAACGCCTTCGAAGTGGTGCTGGCCGTGACCCTGACCTGCCAGGCCGGTGAGCGCACCGCCTATGTGGCCGAAGTGAAGCAGGCCGGCGTGTTCGGCCTGGTCGGCCTGGACCCGCAGTCGATCGACGTGCTGCTCGGTACCCAGTGCCCGAACATCCTGTTCCCGTACGTGCGCCAGCTGGTCAGCGACCTGATCCAGGCCGGCGGCTTCCCGCCGTTCTTCCTGCAGCCGATCAACTTCGAAGGCCTGTACGCAGAAACCCTGCGCCAGCGCCAGGAGCAGGGCGACGCACCGTCGCTGGCTGACTCCGAGCCGGCCGGCAACGCCTGATTCCGGCCGCGACGTCACGGATGAGCACTACCGCTGACAAGATCGCCGTGCTCGGCGCCGGTTCCTGGGGAACCGCGCTGGCCAGCCTGCTCGCACGGCACGGTCACCCGACCGTGCTGTGGGGGCGCGACGCTGCCGTGGTCGAGGCCATCGACCAGCGCCACGAGAACCCGCGCTACCTGCCGGGCATCCCGCTGCCGGACAGCCTGCGTGCCACCACTGACCTGGCGTCGGCGGTGGAAGGCGCGGCCTGGATCCTGGTGGTGACCCCGTCGCACGCGTTCGGTGAAACCGTGCGCGCGCTGGCGCCGCTGCGTCCGGCCGGTGCCGGTGTGGCGTGGGCCACCAAGGGTTTTGAACCCGGTTCGGGCCGCTTCCTGCACGAAGTAGCGCGCGAAGTGCTGGGCGAGGACGTGCCGCTGGCCGTCGTCACCGGGCCGTCGTTCGCCAAGGAAGTGACCCAGGGCCTGCCGACCGCGATCACCGTGCACGGCGACGTGCCCGAGTTCGCGCAGACGGTGGCTGAGGCAATGCATGGCCCGGCGTTCCGCGCCTACACCGGCGACGACATGGTCGGTGCCGAGCTGGGCGGTGCGATGAAGAACGTGCTGGCCGTGGCCACCGGCGTGGCCGATGGCATGCAGCTGGGCCTGAACGCCCGTGCCGGCCTGATCACCCGCGGTCTCAACGAGATGCTGCGCCTGGCCGCTGCGATCGGCGCCAAGCCGGAAACGCTGATGGGCCTGGCGGGGCTGGGCGACCTGGTGCTGACCTGCACCGGCGACCTGTCGCGCAACCGCCGCCTGGGCCTGGCCCTGGGCCGCGGGCAGACGCTGCAGGACGCCATCCGCGAAATCGGCCAGGTGGTCGAGTCGGTGCAGACCGCAGACGAAGTGATGCGACAGGCGCGCCGTCATGGCATCGACCTGCCGATCTCCGACCGCGTGCGTGCCGTGCTGCACGGCGAGCAGACGCCTGAAGAAGGCCTGCGCGCATTGCTGGCACGGGAACAGAAACCGGAGTATCCGGACACGCTGTTCAAGTGAATCGAAAAACCCCGGCCACGCGCCGGGTTTTTTTTGTGCGCGCCCCACCCACGCATGGCGTGGATCCACGGCGGAACCCGCGGCATTCATCACCGCGTCCGTGGCGGCGCGTTGCCGTTGTCCATGTCCGAGAAGATCATCCACGGGCCGTCACCCACGCGCTTCAGCGTCAGCGTGAACTTGCCGATGTCGCCCACGTTGTTGCCGTAGCTGTACGCACCGATGATGTAACCCGTATTCCCCTCCACCGCATACGCCAAGGCACGCAGCCGCAACGGACTGCTGCCCTGGCCGGCATACGCGGCTTCGATCGCGCTGCGGCCGCGCACCGGCGGCTGGTTGCTCTGCAGCACAATGCCATCCTCGGTGAACAGCCCGGCCAGCGCCTTGGCATCACCGGTGCGCCACGCCTGCTCGTAGTCGCGCAGCACGCGCTCCAGCGGCGCGGGCAGGGCTGCATCCGGGAGAGGCTGCGCGCCTTCTGCATCGTGGGCGATTGCCGGCGATGCCAGCAGCAGGGCACTGCAGAACATCATGGCGAGTCGTGTGCGGCGCATGCGTCCAGGCCCTGGCGATGATGGGAAGGCTTCAGACGCATCCTAGCGCGGCGCTGGTTAGAATCACGCAGCTGCCCGCGTGGCGCATGCAGCGCAGATCAGACAAGGACACGGAATGAAGATTCGAATCACAGGGATGGCGATGATGGCCGCGCTGCTGGCCGCCTGCGGACAGGCACCGGCGCCGGATGCAGCACCGGCCGCACCGGCACCGACCACCGAAGCACCGGCTGCCACGGCGACGGTGGTCGAAAAGGAACCGTCCATCGAAGACGGTGTGGACCCTTCGGTGTGGGACAACGAAGGCGAACCGGAAGACCCGAGTGCCGGCGGCGAACTCACCTGCGCAGACAACCCGCTGGCGACCCATTTCTTCACCCTGGTGGGCGGCAATACCGTGGACGACTGCGGCCGCAAGGACCGGAAGGTGCTGACCGCGTTCAACGCCCTGATGAAGAACACGGCCGCGGCCGAATCCGCCGACAAAGAGATTCCGTCGCTGCGCGAGCGGCTGTTGAGCGGGCCCAGCGGGCCTGGCGAACTGGTGGTGCTGCAGGGCGAGCCGTGGTGGTTCTACACCGCCTGCCAGGCCCACGACTGCCCCGGCACCTCATTGGCGATGCTGTATTCGCCCGATCAGGCGAAGATGGTCGGCCGTCTTACCGCGCGCTGCCGTGTGTGGTGGCTGGGCGAGCCGACGGCGGAACAACGTGCGCAGATCGAACAGCGCCAGCCACTGCAGGATGCCGCGTTGAAGGAAGACAGCGCGCTCTGCGAGTGACACGGCGCCCGCCGGGGCGCCTGGCCGTGCCCGGCGCTGCAGTGAGCGTTGCTCCCCGTATCACCCTTCCGGCCGCATGCGTGCGCTGACCTGTGCGGTCAGCGACAGACTGGCCATCATCAGGCCCTCCATCACGCGGTCGCCCACGTACTCGTGGTCGGGACCGTTCTGGCGCACGCGCTCGGCCGCCAGCATCATTTCCAGTGCCACGCGCAGCCCGGCCAACGCGCAGTCCGCGTCGGCCAGCGCCATGCGGCGGCCGGGCATCTGATGACGTTCGGGCCAGGGCTGGCCGTCGGCGGCCGCGCCCTTGCCGATGCGGTTGAGGGTGGCGATGAAGGTGTTCGGATCGGCCGCAGGGGTGTGATCTGGCGACTCACCGGCATTGGCGGGCGAGTGATGCGGATGCAGGCGCGGGAAGTCCGGTGAGGTCATGGCAATGCTCCGTGCAGGACAGACGGTAGCCGCCACACAAGGGTGGCGGGCGGAGACGTGGCTCGAAAGCCGGGAGATCACGAACAAGACCGGCAGGCGCAAGGCCTCCACGCTCCGCCCGCCATAGTCGGCAGACGGAATGCCAGCCGGCGCCACGCGGGGTGACGCCGGCTGGCAAGCGCAAACAACGTTCGTGATCTAACGGGTTTTCGAGGCCCGGCCACCCATTTTCCGGTGGCCCACCATCTGTACCGCCGTCGCTGCGCAACGCCAATCAGAAGAGTTGTATTCAACGCTGGATCAAAGACGCTTTCGGCATTTTTGCATGCTGTTAAGCCGTCGCAGACGCAGACGGCGCAACGTCCGTAGCGGCATGGGGAATATGCGACATCGGTCGAAGTTGATGACGTGGCGTACGGGTACCCCACCAAGCCGATGACGACAGTGCGGAGTGAAGAGCGTAGATCGACTTCGACGCACTCCGGTATGTCAGTGCTCTTCGCGTCTCTCGTACCAGGCTTGAGTACGATTCACGATCCGCACAACAGAAAGCATGACCGGCACCTCGATCAGCACGCCCACCACCGTCGCCAGCGCCGCCCCCGAATGCACGCCGAACAGCCCCACCGCTGTCGCCACCGCCAGTTCGAAGAAGTTGCTGGCACCAATCAACGCCGAAGGACCGGCCACGCAATGCGCCACGCCCAGCCGACGGTTGAGCAGATAGGCCAGGCCTGAAGTGAAGTAGACCTGGATCAGGATCGGCACTGCAATCAGTGCAATCACCAGCGGTTGCTTCACGATCTGCTGGCCCTGGAACCCGAACAGCAGCACCAGCGTGAGCAGCAGGGCGGACAGGGAAAGCGGCCCCAGCCTTCGAAGCGCACGTTGCAGGCCCGCCTCGCCGCTGAGCAACAGGATCCAGCGCCGCAGCAGCGCGGCCACCAGCACGGGCGCCACAATGTAGAGGCTCACCGACAACAGCAAGGTGTCCCACGGCACGCTGATCGCCGACAGGCCGAGCAGCAGCGCAACTACCGGCGCATACGCGACCACCATGATCGCGTCGTTCAGGGCCACTTGGCTCAGCGTGAAGTTGGCATCGCCGCGGCACAGGTTGCTCCACACGAACACCATGGCGGTGCAGGGCGCGGCTGCCAGCAGGATCAACCCGGCGACGTAGCTGTCGATCTGCCCTGGCGGCAACCAGTCGGCGAAGGCATGGCGTAGGAACAGCCAGCCCAGCAGCGCCATCGAGAACGGCTTGACCGCCCAGTTGATGAACAGCGTCACCCCGATGCCCTTCCAGTGCTGCTGCAACTGACGCATCGCGCCGAAGTCGACCTTCAGCAGCATCGGGATGATCATCAGCCAGATCAGCACTGCAACCGGCAGGTTGACCTTGGCCACTTCGGCGGCGGCCAGCACCGCGAAGGCATCGGGCAGGACGTGGCCCAGCAGCGTGCCCATCGCAATGCACAGCACAACCCACAGGGTCAGGTGTCGCTCGAACAGGCTCATGGCAGTGGCACCGTCACTGCGTGCCGTCGATCGGCAGCAGCTGGCCGATCCGGTCCAGCGCGTGCTGCAGCGCTTCGCGTTCGGACCACACCGATTCGGGCAGTGCGAGCAGCGCACGCAGGCGGGTTTTCACGATGGCATGAGCCAGCGCGAAGGCTGCGGTCTTGTCGGCATCGCTGCCTGCTACGGCGGCCGGATCGGGCAGGCCCCAATGGCTGCGGATGAAGTCCCCGAACACCACAGGGCAGGCTTCGGCAGCAGCGGAGTCACACACGGTAATCACCAGATCCATCGGAGCCGCATCCACGAACTCATCCCACGATTTGCTGCGCAGCCCTTCAATGGGCATTCCTTCGGCCTGCAACTGGGCCAGCGCGAATGGATTGACCTGACCGGTGGGCTGGCTGCCGGCGCTGAAGGCGGTGAAGCGGTCGCCGCCCCAGGCGCGCAGGGTGGCTTCGGCAAGCACGCTGCGGGCGCTGTTGCCGGTACAGAGGAACAGGACAGAACGGGTCATGGGGCAATCGCCTCGATGGGGCAGGTCGTGTGCGGTATCAGCACTTGCAGGCGGGTGCTGCGGACGAGCACTCATCGCTGGGTGAGCCCGCGCAGCAGTTGTGCGTCAGGTACTCGATCAAGCCGTTCATGGCATCGAAGTTGGCCCGATAGCACACATGGCGGCCCTGGCTTTCGCTCTCTACCAGGCCGGCCTGCACCAGCTCCTTCAGGTGGAAACTGAGCGTAGCCGGTGGCACCAGCAGGGCCGTGGCGATGTCGCCAGCCATGCGTCCTGCCGGGCCGGCCTCCACCAGCAGGCGGAAGGCAGCCAGGCGGGTGGCATGACCCAAGGCAGTCAGGGCAGTGATTGCATTCGACGTTTCCATATTTCTAGAATAGTCGAATGAATAAGCCAATCACAAGTGCCCACCTGCCGAACCTGGTAGAAGCCTCGCTGCCCCAGCCCGATCACCACCAGCTCGCCGCCGCCGATCTGGGGCCACCACGCATCCTCCTGCTCTACGGCTCGCTTCGGCCGCAGTCGTTCAGTCGCAAGCTGGCGCTGGAAGCCGAGCGGCTGCTGCATTACCTGGGGTGCGAGACCCGCGTGTTCGATCCGCATGCGCTGCCCATGCTGGACAGCGTGGACAAGAGCCACCCCGAAGTGCAGCGGTTGCGTGCGTGGTCGCAGTGGTCGGAAGGCCAGGTCTGGGTCAGCCCCGAGCGGCACGGGACGATCACCGGTGTGCTCAAGAACCAGATCGACTGGTTGCCACTGGAAGACGGCAGCGTGCGCCCCACACAGGGCAGGACGCTGGCGGTGATGCAGGTGAGCGGCGGTTCGCAGTCGTTCAACACGGTCAACACGCTGCGCGTACTTGGTCGTTGGATGCGCATGCTGACCATCCCCAACCAGTCATCGGTGGCCAAGGCCTGGCAGGAGTTCGATGACGATGGACGAATGAAGCCCTCGCCGTACTACGACCGCGTGGTGGATGTGATGGAGGAACTGGTGAAGTTCACGCTGCTGACGCGAGGGCGGTCGGACTACCTGGTGGACCGCTACAGCGAACGCAAGGGCGATGCGCATGCCGCTGCATTGGCGCGGGCCGCGGGCGCTGCGGCTTCCTGAATTCCTGATCCGCCGATGGGCGCATTACTTGCTTGCGCGCCGCGCGCCCTTCTCGTCTTCGTCCTTGGCATCCCCACGGCTCTGCGCGAACTCCGGGAATGTCTTCGCGATCGAATCCTTGTCCGGCAGGATGTAGAACACGCCGCCCTTCTCGAACGTGGATTGCACAATCTGCTCGTAGAACGCGGGCGTGACGTTGATGCAGCCGTGCGTAACGCGGTTGTCGTCCGGCGAAGGTGATGCCAGCCGTTCGGCGCGCTTCTCTTTCGGGGTGCCTGGCGGAAGCGGATGCATCGAGACGGCGGAATCGTAGTCCACCCACAGCACGCGTCCGGCATCGTCGGAGGGGCCGTAGCCACCAATGAAACGGCCCGCTGGGGTGGTGCGGTCATGGCCTGGAATCGCACTCAGCGCGAGCTTGGCAACGCCGGGTGCAGAGTGATCGCCGATGGCCGAACCGAACAGCGCCGGTGCCGCGCCGCGCAGCTTGCCGTCGCCGCCGAAGACCAGTACCTGCGCAGCCGCCTTGTCCATGATCGCGAACGGATAACCCTGGTTGTCCTTGCTGGCGACCACCCAGCCGGCCAGTTCGATCACCGTCTCGGAGACGCTCTGGTCAGCGGGAAGTTCATCAACGGCGGCACTCCGCTGTTCAGGCGCTTCCTTGTCCTTGCCCTTGGCGCTGGCTGCGCCGCTGCACGCTACGGCCAGTGCCAACATCAACACAGGGAGGGCACGACGTGCAGGGGAGGAGGAGGTACGAATGGGACGGCTCCTTGCATTGAGACCGCGGGTGGAAGGACGCCAGTGGCCGGCGAAGGCCACTGGTTCCCGATACAGAGGTGGATCAATTCAAACGGTGAGGGAGCGATCAGCCGCGCGGCTTGCGGCCGGCAGGTGCCCTTTCAAGCTGCTGCACGCGGCCTTCGATCTGGTCCAGACGCTGGTTGGCCTGCTGCGCCGACTGGTTGGCGGACTCGGCACTCTGGGCGGCGCCCTGCACCTTTACATCGAGCTGGTCGAGACGCGAGTTGATCGTTGCAAACTCGTTCTTGTAAGAGGCGCAAGCGCCAAGGCTCACGGTGGCGATGAGCGCCACGCTGAGTGCACGGGCCATCTTCATGTGTTGCGAGGTCAGTTTCATTCCACTCCCTCCTTCGTCTGGGGAAGCTGGAATATAGCGGCGTTTGTTCCCGGCGCTACCAAGCGCTTTCAGCTGCAGTTGGAAGACGTGGATGGGCTGTGAAGGTCGGTAAATCAACAAACCTTAACAAGCGGGATCAAGCGAGCTGATCTGCACCGGCGGATCGCCTTGTGCCTGTTCAATATCACCCATTCACCAGCATGAAGCCGGCATCACGGCATCTGCGCCTGCGTGCTTCCGCCTGCTCCGCACGCAGGTTGCCATCCACTTGCTTCCAGCAGCGCTGCAGCGTTTCCAGGCTGGACATTTCCAGTAGCCGAGGTCTCCGCGGCGCGTGTCGTCGCCGGGGCCGTTGTACAGCCACTTCGAAAGATCGGTACCCATGCTGTCCTGCAGGAACGCGCGCTCCAGCGCTCACTCGCGACCCTGCGTCCAACGCTGCAGATGCGCGTTGGACGGTTGCCCGGAGATCCGTTCTCCCACGTATTCGGCGCCGCCTTCCACCAGCGTCTGATAGAGCAGGGTGGGCTGCTCGACTTCCACGCGTGCACCGGGCTGTTGCACGTGCACATACTCATGGGCGATCAGATGCACGAAGCGGTCACTTACATCGGCCTGCATCCAGTCGGCGTTGCACAGCGCTTCCAGTCCGATGACCACACCTGCTTCGGTGGTAACGCAACCACTGTTGCCGCGGCCCACCAGTACGGTGACCGAGGGAAAGCGCGCAGACGGCAACAGGGCGCCCAGCTGATCGACGGCAGCGGCGACGCGCGTGCGGATCGATGGCAATGCTGTGGTTCTCGCTTTCGCAAACAGTGACGGCTTGTCCTGGATGGCCCTGGCCAGCCGCTCCATCGAGCCGATACGGCTGTCGGTGAAGCTGCGCAGGGCATCCGTACCCGCATCCAGGCAGCCGTGCTGCAGATCATCGGCGCTTGGGCGCCCGTGGTTGGCGTCCAGCACCTTGAAGAAGCACGTGACATCGTCTGTCTGTACGACGATGCGCCCGGCAGGAACGACGCGCTCAGCCGCCTGTGCCTGCAGCAGCGCGACCGGCGAGGCGATCAGGATCAGCGCCCGCATCAAGCATCGAGCGTGGTGCGCGTAAGAAGCCGCCGGCAATGCCATGCGGAGTTCCCTGAACGGGAACCATATTTATACACCAGTCAGTTCAATATTCAGGGTCGATTAGACCCTCTAACGGATAATTCACACCTGTCGACCGCCTCTTCTCTCTCCCCCTCCCGGGAGGCGGTCGACGAAACCAAAATAATTAAAGGTGTGTCCCGATGAACAAGAATTCGCTGCTTGCCCTGGGTCTTCTGGCTGCTCTGCCGTTCGCTGCATCGGCGACCGATGGCCTGTCGTACAACTACGTTGAAGGCGGCTACGTGAACACCGATGCCAAGGGCGGCGACGCCGATGGCTGGAAGGTGAAGGGTTCCGTTGCGGTGCACCCGAACTTCCACGTCTTCGGCGACTACAGCGCCCAGGAGACCGACAAGTTCAAGAATGACGTCGACCAGTGGCGCCTGGGTGTCGGTTACAACTACGGCATCGCACCGAACACCGACCTGGTGGCCCGTGTTGCCTACCAGAAGTACGACGAGAAGCGCGGCCTGGACTTCAACGGCTACTCCACCGAAGTGGGCGTGCGCACTGCGTTCAACCCGTACGTGGAAGGCTACGTGATGGCCGGCTACGAAGATTTCACCAAGAAGCACGGCATCAACCCGGACGGCGAGTTCTACGGCCGCGTCGGCGCCACCGCCAAGTTCAACCAGAACTGGGGCCTGAGTGGCGAAGTGAAGCTGGCCAAGGCCGGCGACCGCGAGTGGTTCGTGGGCCCGCGCTTCACCTGGTAACAAACGCCTGTCGTTAGTGCGTGTTGTGCTGGCGTGTGACTCTCTCTCTCTCCCACACGCCAACCGAAGCCCGGCCTCGCGCCGGGCTTCACTTTTATGGGCTTCTGGGCGCCACAATGCGGCATGGGCGACCCTTCCTCCCTCGCAGGTACCGACACGGCCTATCAGGAGCACCGGGCGCCAGCGCCGCTGCGTGGCCATTTCGGCCAGCTATGGCAGAGCCAGCTCGCTGCGGATGCCGATGGCCATATCACCGTGCTGCCCGATGGCTGCGTGGACATCCTCTGGCGTGACGGCGCGTTGTTCGTGGTCGGCCCGGATCGTGTGGCTGCGCATCCGGCGCTTGCACCCGGTGCGCAGGTGCTGGGTGCGCGCTTTCGTCCCGGCCAGGCGTTGGCCGCGTTGGGATTGCCATTGGCCGGCATCATTGGACAGGCGGTGCCGTTGGCCGATCTGAAGGGCGGATGGGCCACAGCAGCCGCTGCATCCATTGGCGATACCGCGCCGGCCCAACGATTGCAGCGGATGGCGCAGTGCCTGCAGCAGCACATGGGCGCGGCGGCCCTCGACGTGCAGGCGCAACGGGCGCATGTGTTGTTCCACGCGCTTGGCCGTGGCCAAGCTACGTTGGACGAGCTGGCGGCAGGCTTGAACCTGAGCCCGCGCAGCCTGCGCCGTATCAGCCAGGCGCAGTTCGGCTACGGCGCCAAGACGCTGGAGCGGATCCTGCGCCTGCAACGCTTCCTGCGCCACAGCCGTGGGTTGCCGCAGCATTCGTTGGCGATGCTGGCCGTCGATGCCGGCTATGCCGACCAGGCCCATCTCAGCCGCGAGGCCCGCGAACTGGCTGGCATGACCGCACGCGAACTTCGCGGGGAGTGGGGACAATGATGGCCGTTTCGTTCAAGACAGGCAGACCACGCTGATCGATGCTGCAGGCTCCAACCACGGAGTCCACCATGAGCCACGCCACCCCCGGTGCCGAACGCCGCATCGACAACATCGAATTCAACGTCGCCGACATCGCCCGCAGCAAACGCTTCTACGGCGAGGTATTCGGGTGGTGCTTCATCGACTACGGCCCCGCCTACACCGAGTTCGACGATGGTCGCCTGAAAGGTGGTTTCGTTTCCGACGCGCCGGTGCGTGCGCACGGTGGTCCGCTGGTCATTCTCTACTGCGCGGACCTGGCGGATGCGCAGCAGCGCGTGGTCGCTGCCGGTGGCGAGGTGGTGCAGGCGGTATTCGCCTTCCCCGGTGGCCGTCGCTTCCACTTCCGCGATCTGGATGGCTACGAGCTGGCGGTCTGGAGTGATGTGGATTGAGGTCTTCGTACCTTCGCCGGTGGACGGAACGAGAACCGCTCCGTCCCCGGTCAGGTGGTTCCGCTATGATCGCCCGCACATCGCTACACGCGATGCGCCCGCCTCAAGCCAGCAGGAACCGTCGTGAACTCCCAGCCCGCACCGATCACCGCCCTCAACCACACGCTCGACAACGAGCCGCAGCAGATCACCGCGCCACTGACCCATTCGGCGGCGTTCCTGGTGCTGAAGGTGAAGGATGACGAGGCATCGATCGCAAAGGCGCGCGAGGTACTGGCCAGCACCGACGACCTGATCAAGAACACCGCCATCCGCGAGATCGAGCGCACCTTCACCTGCAACGTGGCCATTGGCCACCGCGTGTGGCAGCCGCTGGTGGGTACCACGCCGCCGCGTGAGCTGGCGCCGTTCCGCGAGATCAAGGGCGCGACCCACACCGCGGTGTCCACGCCGGGTGACCTGCTGTACCACATCCGCGCGCGCACCATGGACCTGATCGTGGCGTTCGAGCGCAACCTGCTGATGGCCTTTGGCGATGCGGTGGAGACGGTCGATGACGTGGCCGGTTTCCGCTATTTCGATGGCCGCGACCTGCTCGACTTCGTCGATGGCACCGCCAACCCGGAAGGGCTGTCGCTGCCGGAAGCCACCATCGTGGGCGAGGAAGACCCGGAGCACGCCGGTGGCAGCTACGTGGTGGTGCAGAAGTACCTGCACAACCTCGATGCCTGGCGCGCACAGAAGACCGAAGCGCAGGAAGCGATCATCGGCCGCACCAAGCACGACAACATCGAGCTGGATGATGCGCCGGCCGATGCGCAGAAATCGCACAAGACGCTGTGCACCATCGAGGATGCCGACGGCGAGCACGAGATCCTGCGCGACAACATGCCCTTCGCCAACCCGGGCCGTGGCGAGTACGGCACCTACTTCATCGGCTACACGCGCCACCTGTGGGTGATCGAGAAGATGCTCGAGCGCATGTTCATCGGCAATCCCGCGCCGCTGCATGACCGCATCCTCGATTTCTCCACCGCCACCACCGGCGTGACCTTCTTCGCGCCCTCGCGCAAGGTGCTGGCCGACCTGGGCGACTGATAGCGCCAGGCCTGCGGTCTACGCGCCGGCCATTACCGCCCGCCATCTGCCTGTCATCTACCGCGCCGACCATCAGACGTTGGATGGAAGCGCAGGAGGCTGGCGATGGTCATGGCAGGAAACAGGACCGGCGCGCGCCGCTGGTGGCGGCCGTTGGCCGCGCTGTTCGGTGCGCTCGCACTTGGAAGTGCCAGCGTTTCCGCGCAGGAGGCTCCCGCACACTGGATGGCCTATGCCGCCGCCGTGGGCGGCCAGCTGCAGCAGCGCCTGCAGCAGGAGCAGGATCCGCGGGCGCAGCGCGTGCTGGAATGGATGCAGGCACACCCGGATACGCCGACGCCGTTGCCGGTGAGCGTGTGGATCGCGGCGGATGGCCGCATTTCGAAACTCGAATTCGGCAGCCTGGGCGACGCCCAGATCGACGCCGACCTGCGCGCGACATTGCAGTCCGCGCCGTTGCAGGCCGCCCCACCGGCTGACATGCGCCAGCCGCTGCGGCTGGGCCTGCTGCTTACCCAGTAGATCCACGCCATGCGTGGATGGGCCTGGTAGATGCCGACCTTGATCGGCAGGCGTGCGCCAACCAAGGTTGGCGACAACCGGTAAACCCCGGCCACGCACGGCGTGGCTCTACTGCGTTGCCACCTGCGGTTCACGCGCAGCTGCGCTCCATGCGCGCAGCCCGAACACGGCCAGGCCGAGGAAGAACACGTACAGCGCCGCGGTCACATGCAGCGACTTGAACAGGTACGCACCCACGTACACCACGTCCACCGCGATCCACACCCACCAGCAGGCCACGTGGCGGCGTGCCTGCCACCACTGGCCGACCAGGCTCAGCGCGGTCAGCATCGCGTCCAGCCACGGCAGCGCGGCATCGGTGAAGGTGTGCATGGCCGCACCCAGCGCCACGCCACCGCAGAGGCCGATGGCCAGGTCGCGCAGCAGCTTGCCGCGCGCCAGTGGCACGATGCGGACGCTGCCCTCGTCGGCGGCGTGCTGCCGCCAGTTGAGCCAGCCGTAGACCAGGAAGCCACCGAAGGCGACCTGCAGCAGGGTGTCCGAGTACAGCTTGGCCTCGGCGAACACCAGGCCATACAGCATCACCGACAGCAGGCCCACCGGCCACGCCACCAGCCGGCGCTTGGCCATCAGCCAGACGCCGAGGATGCTGCACAGTGCGGCGGCCCACTCCAGCATCAGGCCGCTCACAGCGCGAACGTCACCGACAGGCGGGCCTGTCGCGGTGCGCCGGGGAACAGGTAGTAGTCACCGCCGCTGCTGCCGGTATCGCGCCAGTAGAAGCGGTTGAACACGTTGTCCACCGACAGGTTCCAGGTCACCGCACGCTCGTGCAGGCGATGCTGGAAGCGCAGGCCGGCATCGAACACCGAGTAGTCCGGTGCGCGCACACCACCATCGGCGCGGGCGACATTGGCACCGGCATAGCGCCAGCCGCCGGTCACGTCCAGGCCCTGTACGAACGGCAGCGCATAGGCCACGTGCACGCTGGCGCGCACCTTCGGCACGTTCACCAGCTGATGGCCTTCATAGGCGGGCGTGCCGGTGTCGCGCGCGCGCGCCCGCAGCACGCTGGCGCTGGCCACGATCTGCAGCGCATCGGTCAGCTGGCCATTGGCGGTCAGCTCCAGGCCGGTGTGGGTCTGCTTGCCTTCCTCGACGAAGGTGTAGCCGACATCGCTGCCGTCCGGCTTGGCGTACTGGTACGGCTGCGAAATGCGGAACAGCGCCGCGCCCAGGGTCAGCGCCTCGACCGGCATGTACTTCACACCTACTTCCAGCTGCCGCGACTGCACCGATGGCAGGAAGGTATCGGCGTTGCTGGTCCAGAACGGCGCTTCCTGGCCCAGCGAGATGCCGCGCACATAGCTGGCATAGGCATTGAGCTGGTCGGTGGCCTTCCACACCACGGCGGTCTGCGGCAGGAAACGCGACAGGCGGCTGTGCCGCTGCGGGGTACCACGCTTGTCGTAGGCACGCTCGTCCAGGCGCACGAAGCGGCCGCCGGCCAGCCACTGCCAGTCATCACCGAAGCTCATCCGGTCCAGCGCGAAGAACGCGGTCTGGCGGCTGTCCAGGCGTCGTGCGGACGGCCCTGGCATCTTCGGCGACGGTTCGAACACCGGCACCTGCGCATCGTGGATGTTGCTGGTGCCCACGTACTCGTTGACGCTCGGGCGCTTGTCCACGGTGCGGCGGAAGTAGTCGGCACCGATGGTCAGCTCATGGCCGACGCTGCCGGTCTCGAAGCGGCCGCGCAGCTCGGCACGGGCCTGCTGGTTGCGGCGGGTGTCGTCCGGGCTGCGGTAGTCGTAGACGTCGTAGTCGCCATTGGGCGCGAAGTAGTTGCCCGGCACACTGCCATCGGCGCACTGCGCGGCGTAGTAGCAACCGTAGGCGAAGGCGACGTTGTCATCGATCACCGAGCGGCTGTGGCCAACCGAGACGCGCGACTGCCAGGCATCGTTGAAGTCGTAGGTATGCAGCGCGGTGATGTTGGTGCTGGCAATGTCGACCGGACGCTGCCATGGCTGGTAGCCCAGCAGGAATTCGCGATCCACGCCGTGTGGCAGCTCGCGCGCGCCCAGCAGCTGGTAGCCGGACACCGAGCGCTGAGAACTGGTCTGGTAGTTGGCATCCACTTCCAGCTTGCCGCGTTCGCCGATCAGCCAGTCGGCGGCCAGCGAATAGAAGTTGCGACGGCCATCGGCGTGCTCGACATAGGAATTGCTGGAGTCCCATGCGGCATTCAGGCGCAGGCCGAAACGCGGAGTGATCCAGTGGCCGACATCGACGGCGACGTAGCGCGAGCCTTCCGAATCGGTGCCGAGCGTGGCGCTGCGCACTTCGGCCGGGCGCTTGCCGATGTAATTGATGATGCCGCCGGGCGCCATCACGCCTGCGGCCAAGCCGGCTTCACCCTTGAGGATCTCCACCGACTGCACGTTCTCCAGCGCAAGGCGCTGTTCGCCGGCGATGGACAGGCCGTTGAAGCGGTAGCCGGTGGCGGCGTCCAGCGCGAAACCGCGGATGGCGATGTTCTGGTAGTAGCCCACCGGCGCATAGGCATCACCCAGCGAGGCATCGTTGCTGGCCAGCTCGGACAGCGAACGCACCTGGCGGCGGTCGAGGTAGTCGCGCTCAAGCACGTTCACCGACGCCGGCGTGTCCTTCCAGGAACCACCACCGAAGGCGTTCACGCGCGAGGTATCGGCCTTCGGCTTGCCGGCCTGCACGCGCACCGCCGCCAGTTCGGTCGGCGAACGCTCGGCGCCGGTGGCAGCCGCATCGGGGGACGCCTCGGCTTCGCTGGCGTGCAGCGGCAGCGCGGCGCAAAGGGCGAGGGAGAGCAGGGTGGGGCGCAGGCAGCGGTTCATTCGGTTCGTCTTCGGACAACAAGGGAGACGAAGCGACGGCGCGCAGGTGCACCGGCCCATGACGGGGGTGTGGCTGCGGCTCAAAGCTCCCTACGCCGGTGCAAACCGGATCAGGTTCCAAGGGACTCTCTCAGCCTGGCAGATCCAGGCACCCCCGCTTCAGGTGACCATTTCACTACAAATGGTACGGATTTGCGAGCCGGTGCCCTTCAGGCAGCGGGGTCAGAGCCCTTTCCGCAGGAAAGGGCTCTGACCCCAACGGTGCGCCAACCGGGTCACGCCGCTGCGTGCAACGCCTGCAGCAGTGCCTGTCCCGGCGCGCTGTGGAACCACGCCGGATGCCCCAGCATGAACGGATGCCACGCCACATCCGCGTTTGCGGTGGAGCCGGTGATGCCTTCGAAGTATTCCACTTCGGACAGTGCGAAGTCGAAATGCACCATCGGCAGCAGGTCGGCCAGCAGCTGCACGCGTGCTTCCGACAGTGGCTGTACCTCGCGGTAGCCGTCGAGCAACGCCAGTGCGATGTCGATGCGCACCGCCTCCAGGCCGCGCTCCAGTTCCAGCCAGGCCACCGCGTTGCGCTCGATCGCGGTGGCGAGGTCGAACAGTGCGCTGGTGGGCGAGGCCAGGCCGAAATCCAGCACGGTGCTGACCTGCCCATCGCGCCACAGCAGGTTGGAAACATGCCAGTCGTTGTGCGCCCACAGCCGCGGTTCGTCGCGCAGGCGCTGGGCCAGGCCGGCGTGCCACGGCAGCACCTCGCGGCGAAGCTGGGTTTCCCACGGAATGCGCGCGAGGTAGCGGGCCAGACCCGGTCGTGTGGGCAGTTCGGCTTTGATCGCGGCGATCGGATCGTCGGCGCGGATCAGGTCGTCGCGCGCCACCAGCAGATGGGTACTGCGTTGTGGCGCGTGATAGCTGGCGGCGGCACAGTGCAGCCGGGCCAGCATGCGGCCGGCTTCGCGGGCCTGCGCGACATCGGTCAGCAACGACCACGACACGGCATCGCGGTACAGGTCCTCGCCCACGCCCACGGCATGCAGCTCGAAGGTCCATTCGCCGTGCTCGACTGCGGTGCGGCCATCGGCTGCCGCAAGCACCTGCACCACCGGTACGCCGGCGGCAGCGAGATGGACGATGAAGTGGTGTTCTTCTTCCAGGCAGGCGGCGCTGCGCACGCTGTGGTGGTGGCGCTTGATGAACACCGGTCCGCGCGTGCCATTGACGATGGCGGCGGCCGACAACGGCCGAGGACTGTGCCAGTGCGGCTGGCTGTCCGCATCCAGCTGCGGAAAGCGCTGGCGCAGCCACGCGAGGTCTGCGGTGCTGATCGGCGGCCAGTCGGCAGCGACCTCGTCGTTGTTGAGGCCCTGCACCCGGTGGGAAGAAGAAGTCATGCCGCAGCCCCAAGGGGGAAAATCACATCCAAGGCTGCGCATTCAACGCCATGGCCGCCCGCAACGCAAACGGGCGGGTCATCGACCCGCCCGTCGTCACATGGTCATCGGCGGTACCGCCGCGCCGGGTTACCAGCCGCGATGGCGGCCGCGGTCGTGGTAGTAGCGGTTGTCGTAGTAGCGCTCGCGCTGCCAGCGACGGTCGTCACCGCGGTCGTAGTAGCCGCTGCGGTAGTAGCCACGGTCGTAACGGCGATCGTAGCGGTCGTCGTAACGGCGATTGTCGTAGTAACGACGGTCGCGGCGGTCGGAGGTGGTCAGGTTGCCGATCGCGCCGCCGGCCACGGCACCGCCGACAGTGGCAGCGGGATCACCGTTGGAGAGCAGGTTACCGGCCACGCCACCGACCACGGCGCCGACCAGGGTGCGCTTGTCCTTCCTCGACATCGCGCTGGCATCGCTGACCACGGCCACACCGGCCACCAGTGCCAGAGCCATCGCCAGACCACGGAAGCTGAGTGCGGAAGTACTGAGCATGTTCGTTCTCCTGTGAGGTGCATGCCACGCTGGGCAGGGAGGGCGCGGGGCGCCCCGGCTGCCGTGATGTCCACGCTGGCGTTCCAACATTGCCGGAACATTGCCTGGTCCACCGTGCGGCTTGCGCATTCATCTAGCGGCAGGCGGCATGAAGCAAGGCTGAAAGCGGCCTCGGCCGCTCAGCTGGCAGAAAGGGAAAAGGGCCACGCGGACGTGGCCCTCCCTTCTCTCCCAAGGCGCCGCGGGCTTAGACGCCCATCGCCTTCTGGGCCTGCCGGGCCTGCTCCTGCTGGGCATCCTGCTGCTGGTGCAGCACGTTCGGGGCGCCCTGCACGGCACCGCTGCTGAGTGCCAGGCTCTGCTCGCTGGCCGTACGGGTGTCCACCGCCGCGCGAATGGCGGCCGGGTCGCCGATGGTGCCCTGCACGGCGAACAAGCGCTCACCGTTCGGACTGGGTACCACCGAATTGATGCGCTGCAGGCCGGCGGCATGCGCCTCCTTGGTCAGTGCCGCGGCGGCGCTTTCCAGCGCATGCCGATCCTTGAAGGTGCCGGCCGGCATCAGCTCCAGGCCCTTGCTGGCCTGGATGAACAGCGGATTGCGCGGGTGCCGCTCGTCGTTCAGCAGCGGCCGCTCGCGAGCCTCCCTGATCGCCTCCAGGGTCTTCGCGCCGACGACGCCGTCAGCGACCAGGCCGTTGTCCTTCTGCAGCTGGCGCACCGCCGCGTCGGTGTTGCGGCCGAAGCGACCGTCTTCGACCAGCGGCTTGCCATCGGCCCCGACATAGCCGAGGTGGCCCAGCTGTTCCTGTACCTTGCGCACGCCCTCGCTGTGTGCGCCCTGCTTGTACAGTTCGGCGTGCGGCGTGGCAGCTGCCTTGTGCTCGGCCGCGGGCCTGCCCTGGGTCTGCTCGTGCGACTGGGTGCGGTTCTCCAGCAGATCGCGGGCCCTGGACAGCGGGTCGGAGGCGTACAGCTTCCAGTTCGGATGGTCCTTCACCTGCTTCAGGTAGTCCTCGACCGGCATGGTGTGCACGCCCTTGCTGCCGGTGGACTGGCTGATCAGCAGCTTGTCGGTGTTGGGATCGCGCACCACCATCACGATGTGGTCGATGCCGTTCCAGTGCTCGTGGCGGGTCTTGGCCGTATCCAGGCCGATGATCATGCCTTCCTTCAACGCATCGGGCTTGAGGATCGCGTCGCGGTCAAGCAGCACGCCGGACTGGTCGAACGCCTTGCGCACGATGCCGCCGGAACCGAGGTTGCCCAGGTCGATGCGATCAGCCTTGCCGAACACCGCGTGCCCGGCCTTCTGGTTGATCTCGTCCATGGTCCGGTTCTGCAGCGTGCCGACCCAGCCGGAACAGTCGATGTAACCCTGCTCGACGTTCTTGCCGGTCTTGCCCGGTACGTACAGCGCGTGGCCCGGAATGTTGATGGCGTACCTTACGTCGTCGTACTTCACGCCGGCCTCGTAGGCGGCCTGCAGTTCAATGCCCGGCTTCGGCGTGGCAGCCGCCGTTGCGGTTGCCGCCAGCGTGGCTGCACCAGCCGCCACGGCTGCGCTGGCCTGTGCAGGCGCTGCCGGGGTCTGGCCCTGGCCCTGCGCCACCGCCTGCGGTTCGATGTTCTTTTCCGGAATGCTGATCGCCGCGTACTTGTGGATGTAGTAGCTGGAGAACGTCCGCGCCAGGTCGCCATCGTCCATGCCGCGCATCTCGGCCAGGGTGTGGCCGGTCAGCGCCTTCGCGTCGGAGCCGATCTGGTTGAGTACGTTGCGGCGCATGTTGATTTCTTCGCCGTGGCTGTTGCGGACCACGCCGAAGGTGCCGGTGGCAATGGCGGTCTGTACCGAGCCATAGCCGGCGCTGCCCTGCTGGTGGGCCAGGTACAGGTCCAGGCCGGTGGGCGTGTTGCCCCCGGACAGGTAGGGATTGCCGGTGCGCTCGTTGCGGCGCGCCATCGAGTCCAGGTTGTCCTGGTACATCTGTGCGGCCGCTTCGGTGTTGCGGGTCGGATCGAACTCGTGGCCGGTCAGGTGGTACTGGCGCGCGGAACCGGGCACGAACTGGAACAGGCCCTTGGCACCGGACGAGGTGTTGTGCGCGCGCTCGTTGAAGCTGCCGCCGGTCTCGATATGCGCGAAGCGCATGAAGTCATCCACGGGGATGCCCTTCTGCCTGGCGACCTGCTCGACGATGTCCAGGACTTCCTTTCTGCTGTAGTCATGCTGTGCCATGACGTTTTCCTCGGGGTTGATGGAGCGGCGGAAGCCGCGAATCGCCAACCGGACTCATCCGTGAGTCAAGAACATGTCGGTCAACAGGTAACCCGCGTGTGCGGGTGGGAATCAGCGCGCCAGGTACTTCTGGGTCACGCTGTCGAAGCGGTAGTGCATGGCGTCGCCGACACCCAGTGCGCGGGTCTTGCCCGGGCTATCGATGGTGGTGCCCTTGAAGCTCACGGTCAGCTGCGGCAGGCCGTTGCCGTCGGCAATGAAGGCCAGTTCGCCATCGCTGTCGGTGCACGGCATCACGTTGCCGTCGTCGCAGGCGGCGCTGTTGTCTTCGCCGGTGCGTACCGAACCGACATAGCGCCAGACCTTGCTGTCCACGTCGTCTTCGCTGCGCTTCGGGTTGAACAGCAGCAGGGCATAGCCGCTGCCGCTGATGCCGCGGTCGAAACTGCTGGTCGGCACCGCCAGCAGCAGGCGGCCATCGGCCGTGCGATGTTCGAGCGGCTTGCGCCGGGTGTCGATGTCGTCGGCCTTGTCGTAGGCGCCGAGCGCGCCGATGGTCCATTCCTGGCCACGGAACTTCCACGGCTTCTTCGCATCGCCGCCGGCCAGCACGAAGGTGGCCTCGGCCAGGTTGGCGCGGTCATCCGGGCCGGCCGCTTGCTGCTCGCCGGGCTTGCCGTAGTGCTCGCGGGTATCCCACGAGAAACCGGTGTAGTAGGTGGTG
Source organism: Stenotrophomonas maltophilia (assembly GCF_004920835.1). Lineage (GTDB taxonomy): Bacteria > Pseudomonadota > Gammaproteobacteria > Xanthomonadales > Xanthomonadaceae > Stenotrophomonas > Stenotrophomonas maltophilia_AQ. The sequence continues at coordinate 52,350 of NZ_QFHO01000006.1, read as the reverse complement.
CCGTCGAGCGTGAACTGATGGCCGAACCAGAAGGTCGCCACGCTGCCGTTCTGGACCTCATAGGAGGTCGCGCCATCGCCGTCCTGCTGGTAGGTGAAATACATCACGGTCGGCGCATCTGGCGGGGTGACGGCGGTATCGGGGGAAGTGTTCTGCATCGGGGCAACATCCTGTCGGGGCGCATTGGCAGCCTGCGCGTGCGCGCCGGGCTGGGAGGACGAGGGGGCCGGGTCGGCGGCGCTGCAGGCGGCAGCGGAAAGAGAGACGAGCAGGCACGCCGCGAATGCGCGCAGGGGCGGCAATGGCAGGGTCCAACGTGGTTTTGGGGGGTGATGCATGCGCCTCTCCATGGTCAGCGTTGCCGGGCCAGACGGCCGGCAGGAAACCGCACCCCATCCACCGGGGACAGGAGCGAGGACATGAGCCGGTCGATTCCTTCGACCTCGCATTGAGAACCCATGCCCGGCAATCTTTGCACAGAATCGCGACGCATCAAAGAGGGCAGCACGCCGCGCCCTCTTATGTGAACGGCATCTCAGATATTGCCATCGCGCAGGTAGTCGAACAGCTCGGCGTCGCCCTTCAGACCCAGTTTGAGCATGGCGTCACCCTTCTGCCGGCTGATGGTGCTGACGCTCTTGTGCAGCTGCAGCGAGATCTCCTTCACCGTCATGCCAGTGCCAAGCAGCCGCAGCACCTCCACCTCGCGCGGCGACAGTGGCTTGCCGTCGCCCTCGCGCATGCGCCAGCTGCCCGCCGCCTCGACCCGCTCGCGCAGGCTGCGGCTGATATAGGGCTGGCCGCGATAGACCGCCTGGATGGCCTGCGGCAGTTCGTCCATCGACGAGCTCTTGTCGACCAGGCCGAGCACACCGCTGTCGAGCACCATGCGCAGGATCGCCAGGTTGTTGGAGACGCTGAGCATGAGTACCGGCAGGTCGGGATGGCGGCGGCGGATCATGCCGATCATGGCGAAGCCGTCGGCCTGTGGGCTGCCCGGCATGGAGTAGTCGGTGACCAGCAGGTCACAGGGCTGGCTGCCCAGCAGGGTCATCAGCGCCTGCGCGCTGTCCGCCTCGCCGACCACGCGGCCCACCCCGCTCGACTCGATGACGGCGCGGGTACCGATACGGACCACCGGGTGGTCGTCTGCGATGATGATGCGCAAGCTCATGCTCTAGTATGGCCACCGGGCACGCCGGACCGCGACCATCGCGGTTCCTGGCAGGATTCTAGGAGATCGACGCCGATGCGTAGCTGGGCTGTTCGCGGGCTGGTCCTGCTGCTGGCCGTGCTGGTGCTGCCTGCCGCACCGGCACAGGCCGTGCCAGGACCGCTGCCGCTCACTCCCCTGCAGCGCGAGTACCTGGCCGCGCATCCAAGCATCGTCGTGGGCCAGTATGACAGCGGCTGGCCGCCGTTCGAGTCCCTCCGTGATGGTCGGCAGATCGGGCTGGGGCCGGATTATCTGTCGCTTCTTGCCCGTCAGCTGGGTGTGAAGGTCGAAGCCCGTCGTTATCCAGATTGGACTTCCGTGCTGGATGCGGCGTGCCGTGGCGAAATCGACGTGGTGATGAATGTCGGTCTCAGTGCCGACCGTACCCGCTGCATGGTCTACACCGCCGCCTATGGCGAGGCGCCGCTGGCCCTGGTCGGACGCCCGGGCGACCTTCGTGCCTCCGACAATCCCGACCTGGATGGGCTGCGGGTAGTGATCGAGCAGGATTTCCTGACCGGCCCGCAGGTACGCGCGCGTTTCCCGCGCGCCCGGCAGCTTGTCGCAAACAGCTCGATTGCGGCGCTGCAGATGGTCAGAGACGACAAAGCCGATGTCTATATCGGCAATGCCTATGTCGCCACCGAGCTGATCGCCAGCCAGCGTCTGCAGGGTGTGGTGCTGCTGCGGCCCAGTGACCTGCCTCCCGAGCGCCTGCACTTCGGCGTTCCCAACAGCAAGCAGCCGCTGGCCGAAGCACTGGACCTGGCCCTGGCCGCGACCAGCCAGGCCCAGCGCGACGCGTTGGTGCAGCGCTGGCTGCCGTTGCCGCAGTGGTCGGCATCGGCACGGCTGGCGCTGAGCCAGGCCGAGAAGCGGGTGCTGGAGCAGCCGCTGAAGATCGGCTTCGCGCCGAACGCGGCGCCGTTGTCGTTCGCCGACAAGGAAGGCAAGCCCAGTGGCCTGGCCGGCGAGTATCTGCGACGGCTGCTGCAGGCCGGTGCCAATCTTCAGCCGGAGAACAGCCACGACTGGTATGAGGTGCGCGAGAAGGCGCGCCGCGGCGAGCTGCAGGCGGTGATGGGCATTCCCGCCGATTCACGCTATCTGGGGCCGGACTGGGTGTTCAGCCAGCCCTTCATCAGCGTACCGAACGTGATCGTCAGCCGCGTCGACAGCCCGGCGCTGCTGGGCCTGTCGGACCTGCAGGGCAAGCGCGTACTGCTGTCCGATCCCGAGCGCATACGCGGCTACGTGCTGCAGCAGGCCCCCAGCGCGCGGATCATCGCCGCACGCAGTACCGAGCAGGCGCTGCAGCGCCTTGCCGCTGGCGAGGCCGATGCCTACGTGGGCAACCTGGCACTGGTTGATCACCTGCTGCGCAGCAGCTTCCCGGGGCACCTGCAGGTGGCCGCCCCTGCAGGCTTCAACGACCAGCTGGTGTTGGCCGTGGAACGCCGCCATGCCGCCCTGGCGACCACCTTCGACCGCCTGCTGCTGCAGATGACGCCGCGCAAGCGCGAGGCGTTGCGGGGCGACTGGCTGGCCGTGGAGTATCGCAATGGCATCGACTGGAGGGACGCGCTGCGCTGGGGGGTGCCGCTGCTGCTGGTGCTGCTGACCGCGCTGCTGGTACATGGCATCGGGTACTGGCGCCTGCGTCGCGAGGTGGCCGGGCGGCGTCATCTGGAGCAGCGCCTGGCCGAGGTCACCGACAACCTTCCCGCCGTGGTCTACCAGGCACGGCGCGATGCCGATGGCACTCTCGGTTTTCCGTTCATTGCCGGTGACCTGCAGGCGTTGTTCGGCATTACCCGGCAGCAGGCCGAGCAGGACGCGAAACTGCTGCTGGAACGCATCGAGGAGGAGGATCGCGAACGCATCCTGCAGGCGGTCGAACAGGCCGCACGCCAGTTCGCGCCATTGATCCTCGAGTTCCGCCTGCGTGCCGATGCGGGCGGCGCGCGCTGGGTCCGCAGCCAGGCCCATCCCTATGCGGCAGAGGCAGGGGCGGTGACCTGGAGTGGCTACTGGGTGGACGTCAGCGAGGCACGTGCGCAGGCCGAGGCCCTGACCGCGGCCAAAGCCGAGGCCGAGCAGGCGGCGGAAGCGAAGTCACGTTTCCTGGCCACGATGAGCCATGAGATCCGTACTCCTATGAGTGGCGTGCTGGGCATGCTGGAAGTGCTGGCGCATTCGCCGCTGGATGCCGAGCAGCAGCGCATCCTCGGCGTGATCGAGGATTCGGCGCAGATGCTGCGGCAGATCCTGGATGACATCCTCGATTATTCGCGGCTGGAGGCCGGTGCGCTGCGCCTGGAACCGGTGCCGCAACCGCTGCGGCCGCTGCTGGAAAGCGTGTGCCGGTTGTTGTCGGCGCAGGCCAGTGCACGTGGGTTGGCGTTGCTGGTGGAGATCGATCCACAGCTGGCACCGGCACACGAAGTGGATGGCGTGCGCCTGCGCCAGATCGTGTTCAACCTGCTCAGCAACGCCATCAAGTTCACGGCGCGCGGCGAAGTGCGGCTGCAGCTGGAGGTGCTGGGGCCTACCGCGGAGGATGGCAGCCAGCCGTTGTGCCTGAGCGTGACCGACACCGGCATGGGCATCGCGCCGGAGCAGCTGCAGCATCTGTTCGCGCCGTTCACCCAGGCCGGTGCCTACATCCAGCGCGACCATGGTGGCACCGGTCTTGGCCTGAGCATCAGCCAGCGCCTGGTGCAGATGATGGACGGCGAACTGACCCTGCACAGCACGCTGGGCGAAGGCACTCGTGCCGAGGTGCGGTTGTCGCTGGTGGAGGCCGGCAGCGGTGATGTCGAAGCGCTGGTGGCTGAGCAGGAACAGGCTTCGCTGCTGCCGCAGGCGCTGCGCCAGGCGCGGGTGCTGGTGATCGAGGACCACCCGACCAACCAGGCGATGATGGCCTGGCGCCTGCAGCAGCTGGGCGTGCCGCACGTGATGGTCGGTGATGGCCAGCAGGGGCTGGATCGGCTGTTGTCGGAAAGCTTCGACCTGGTGATCACCGATTGCCGGATGCCGGTGCTCGATGGCTTCGGCTTCACCCGGCTGCTGCGCGAGCGCGAGGGCCGCAATGGCCAGCCGCGCCTGACCGTGCTGGCGCTGACCGCCAGTGTGTTGGACGACGATGCGCGCCGTTGCCGCGAGGCCGGCATGGACGAAGTGCTGGCCAAGCCGTTGTCACTGGCCACATTGCGCGCGGCGCTGCTGCGTTGGTTGCCGCAGGCACAGGGCCAGTCGTTCGCCGAACCGGTGACGGAGGTGGTTGCCGACGACGGCATGGCGCTGCCGGATCTGTCCACGTTGCAGCAGCGCTTCGGCTCACGCGCAGTGGCAATCCAGCTGCGCGACAGCCTGCTGCAGGCCAGCGAAGGCGATCTTGCCGCCGTGCAGCGCGCGCTGCAGGCCGGAGATCGCGAGGCAGCCGCGCTGCACCTGCACCGGCAGGCCGGTGGCCTGGGCGCAATAGGCGCGACGGTGCTGGCCGGGCAGGCCAATACGCTGGTGGAGCGCCTGCAGGATGCGGCCGACACCGATCCGACCGCGGTGTTCGCAAGCGTGGCGGAATTCGTGGCGCGGCTGCAGCAGCAACTGCAGCGCCTGGCTCACTGAGTCGACTGCTGCTGCAGGTAGGCGATCACCAGCGCACGGCGTTCGGCACTGGGGAAGGCGTTGTACATGCGCGTACCCGGCACCACGTGGGTGGGCGACTGCAGGAAGGCATCCAGGGTCTGCGCGCTCCAGGTGATGTCGGCGCGGCGCATGCCGTCGGAGTAGCCGTAATCGGGCAGGCTGCCGGCACGGCGGCCGATCACTCCATGCAGGTTCGGCCCGAAGCGATGGATGCCGCCGGGCTGCACGGTGTGGCAGCCCGCACACAGTTCAAACGCGCGCTGCATGGCCTGCTGGCGCGCCTGTTCGGGCGTGGCGGGTGCTGACGGCGGGCGCTGGCAGGCCGTGGCCGCAAGGGCCACGACGACGGCAATGAGCAGGCAGGCAGCGCGCATGGGCGGGCAGGATAGCGATGCAACGGGGCAGGTGGGCTGCGACACGCAGTCGCAGCCCGTGGCGATCACATGCCCGAGTAGTTCGGGCCGCCGCCGCCCTGCGGGGTCACCCAGACGATGTTCTGGGTGGGGTCCTTGATGTCGCAGGTCTTGCAGTGCACGCAGTTCTGCGCATTGATCTGCAGGCGCGCGTCGTTACCGTCGCCGACGAACTCGTACACGCCTGCCGGGCAGTAACGCGCTTCCGGGCCGGCGTACTCGGCCAGGTTCACCTTCACCGGAATGCTCGCATCCTTCAGCGTCAGGTGGCTGGGCTGGTCTTCGGCATGGTTGGTGCTGCTCAGGAACACCGAGCTGAGGCGATCGAAGGTCAGCACGCCATCCGGCTTCGGGTAGGCGATGCGGGTGTGCTTGGATGCCGGCTCCAGGCAGGCGTGGTCCGGGATGCTGTGGCGCAGGGTCCACGGCGGGTTGCGCACGCCCAGCTTCGGCAGCAGCCACTGCTCGATGCCGGTCATCAGCGTGGCCACGGTCTGGCCCTTCTTGAACCACTGCTTGAAGTTCTTCGACAGCTTCAGCTCGTCATGCAGCCAGCTGGCTTCGAAGGCCTGTGGGTAGGCGCTCAGTTCGTCGTGCTGGCGATCGGCGGCCAGCGCATCGAATGCGGCATCGGCGCACAGCATGCCGGTCTTGATCGCGGCATGGCTGCCCTTGATGCGGCTGACGTTGAGGTAGCCGGCTTCGCAGCCGACCAGCGCACCACCCGGGAACACCGTCTTCGGCAGCGACATCAGGCCGCCGGCGGTGATCGCGCGCGCGCCGTAGCCGATGCGGGTGCCGCCTTCCAGATGCTTGCGGATGGACGGGTGGGTCTTGAAGCGCTGGAACTCTTCGAACGGGCTCAGCCACGGGTTCTTGTAGTCCAGGCCGACCACGTAGCCGATGGCGACCTTGCCGCCATCTGCGTGGTACAGGAAGGCACCGCCGTAGGTGTCGCTGTCCAGTGGCCAGCCGGCGGCGTGCACGACCAGGCCCGGCTCATGCTTGGCTGGGTCGATCTGCCACAGCTCCTTGATGCCGATGCCGTAGGCCTGCGGGTCCTTGCCGTCATCCAGCTTGAAACGGCTGATCAGCTGGCGGCCGAGATGACCGCGCGCGCCTTCGGCGAACACGGTGTACTTCGCCTGCAGGGCCATGCCGCGTTCGAAGGCGGGGCCGCGCGTGCCGTCCTTCTCGATGCCCATGTCGCCTGTGGCCACGCCGATGACTGCGCCGTCGTCGCCGTACAGCACCTCGGCGGCAGCGAAGCCGGGGAAGATCGCTACTTCCAGCGCCTCGGCCTGCTGCGCCAGCCAGCGGGTCACTTCACCCAGGCTGATGATGTAGTTGCCTTCGTTGTGGAAGCACTCCGGCAGCAGCGCATGGGGCGTGCTGCGTGCGCCGGTTTCGCTGAGGAACAGGAATTCGTCGCGGGTGACCTTCTGCTTCAGCGGTGCGCCGCGCTCGGCCCAGTCCGGGAACAGTTCGGTCAGCGCGCGCGGGTCCATCACCGCACCGGACAGCACGTGCGCGCCCGGCTCGGAGCCCTTTTCCAGTACGCACACCGACAGCTCGCGACCGGCTTCGATCGCGCGCTGGCGCAGGCGGATCGCGGTGGCCAGGCCGGCGGGGCCGGCGCCGACGATCACCACGTCGAACTCCATTACTTCACGCGGGGGCAGGGCGTTGGCTTCAGCGCTCATCGATTGCATGACTCGTGGGTAGTGCCGGCATCGGGGCCACCGGCGGTTGCCTGGGAATCGCGCGTGCAGCCACGAGCGAAACGGTTGTTTGAATGTGTCAGGGTACCGGGCCGCGCGTGATCGAGCTAGATCGCCGATGTTCACATCCGGATTGCTGCAATGCAGCGTAATGCGCGTGGTCTGGTAGGTGCCAACCTTGGTTGGCGTGAGCGGAAACACCAGCGCCGACCAAGGTCGGCCTCTACCCGCACACCAACTCCGCCCGGATGACCGACAATGGTCGGGTCCTGACTGCGTGTGAGTGCCATGGCTTTGGATCCGTACGACCTGTTCGATGTCCGTTCCCTGCTCAGCGAGGAAGAGCGCGCGGTCCAGGAGAGCGTCGCCCGCTTCACCAACGAGCGCGTGCTGCCGATCATCGGCGATGCCTTCGACCAGGCACGCTTCCCTTCAGAGCTGGTGCCGGAGATCGCCGCGCTGGGCCTGCTCGGTGCCACCCTTCCGGCCGAATACGGCGGCGGCGACCTCGGCGCGGTCAGCTACGGCCTGATCTGCCAGGAACTGGAACGCGGCGATTCCGGCCTGCGCAGCTTCGTATCGGTGCAGAGCTCGCTGTGCATGTACCCGATCTACGCCTACGGCAGCGAGGAACAGCGCCGGCAATGGCTGCCGGCGATGGCGCGCGGCGAGCTGATCGGCTGCTTCGGCCTGACCGAAGCGCACGGCGGCTCCGATCCGGCCAGCATGAAGACCCGCGCCGTGCGCGATGGCGACGACTGGCGCATCAACGGCAGCAAGATGTGGATCACCAGCGGCCCGGTGGCCGACCTGGCCATCGTCTGGGCGCAGACCGAGGACGGCATCCAGGGCTTCGTGCTGGAAAAGGGCATGCCGGGGTTCACCACGCAGGAGATCAAGCACAAGATGAGCCTGCGTGCGTCGCTGACCGGTGCGCTGTTCTTCGACGACGTGCGCGTGCCCGACAGCCACCGCCTGCCCAACGTGAAGGGCCTGAAGGGGCCGCTGGGTTGCCTGACCCAGGCCCGTTTCGGCATCAGCTGGGGCCCGATCGGTTCGGCCATTGCCTGTCTGGATGAAGCGCTGGGCTATGCCAAGGAGCGCGTGTTGTTCGGCCGCCCGCTGGCCGCGACCCAGAGCGCACAGATCAAGCTGGCCGAGATGGCCCGCCGCATCACCATGGCGCAGCTGCTGGCGTTGCAGCTCGGGCGCCTGAAGGAAGCCGGCCAGCTGCAGCCGCAGCAGGTCAGCCTGGCCAAGTGGAACAACTGCCGCATGGCCATCGACATCGCCCGCGAATGTCGCGATCTGCTGGGCGGGGCCGGCATCACCACCGAGCATGTAGCGATCCGGCATGCGCTGAACCTGGAATCGGTGATCACCTATGAAGGCACCGAGACCGTGCACCAGCTGGTGATTGGGCGTGAGCTGACCGGCATCAACGCGTTCTGAAACCTGTTCCCGGTGGGTGCCAACCTTGGTTGGCACATTCCTTCAGCGTGCGACGCAACATCTGTGCGGACCAAGGTCCGCAACCACCAGGATCGGTTCACACTTACCTGAGGCGGTTTACGCCCCGCCGGCAAACCCGTGCTGGCGCCACGCTTCGTACATCACCACCGCAACGGTGTTGGAAAGATTGAGGCTGCGGTTGTCCGGCCGCATCGGCAGGCGCAGGCGGCGGCCATCGGGCAATGCATCAAGCACGTCCTGCGGCAGGCCGCGGCTTTCCGGGCCGAACAGGAACGCATCGCCATCTTCGAACGCCACGCTGTCATAGCGGACGCTGGCCCGCGTACTCAGGGCAAACAACCGCTTCGGTGCGACCCGCGCCAGCGTCGTGTCCAGATCGGGGTGCACCTGCAGGCGCGAGTACTCGTGGTAGTCCAGCCCGGCGCGCTTGAGCTGCTTGTCTTCCAGTGCGAAACCGAGCGGCTCGACCAGGTGCAGCTGCGCGCCGGTGTTGGCGCAGAGCCGGATCACATTGCCCGTGTTGGGCGGGATTTCCGGTTGGAACAGGATCACATGGAACTGGGGCGCGGCATTCATCGGCGCAGTGTACCTGCGACGACCGCCGCCTTTACGGCGCACGCCCCGCACGGGGCAGGGCGGCACCGGTTACGGGCGCAGCAGGACCTGGGCGGTTTCGGTGGCCAGGGCCTGCAGGTCGGCGGCGCTCGGGCGAACCTGCAGGGCCGGCAGGTTGGTGATGACCTGGTTGGCGACGCTGGTGGCGGCGGCAGCCAGGGTGGCGGCGTAGCGCTGGGCTTCCTGCTCGGCGACCAGGGCGACACGCTGCTCCAGGCTCGGGCGAACTTCCACCGAGGCCAGGGTGGTGATCGGCATCGCGGCAGCAACCGGGGCGGCGAGGTAGCCGTTGCGCTCGGCCAGCTGGTCGCTGCTCGGGCGAACTTCCACCGTGGCCAGGGTCGGGATGCCGCTGGCCTGTTCCCAGGCCTGCTGGGCCAGCTGGTCGGCGGCCGGACGAACCTGCACGGTGGACAGGGTCTTGATGGATTCGGAGGCCTGCACCGACGAAACAACCGCGGTGCCGGCGATCAGGGCGATGGCGATGGCAATGGTCTTGGCGTTCATGACGGGGCCTGTTTAGTGTTGGTGGGCAGTGGTGTGGTAGTAAGGTAGTACACCAATTCTGGGCATGCAAGGAAAATTTTCCATTTCCTGCATTTGTTCAGTCTTCAGTCAGCTTTTGTCTGAAGCCCTTCTTGGCGCAGGAAGTACCAAGCAATCCCCGTGCCAACTTTTAATGATTGATTTAAAAGGATTTTTGTCGGCCAAAAAGTGTCCGGTGGGCGGACACCTGTCCATTCCATGTGCTGCGGACACTGTCCGGACGATGGCTGCCGGTGCATGTGACAGCCCAGAACTCGGCCGTGAGGGGCCGCGGATGGTGCACAGGGGCAAACACCCCCAGTGACTGGCGACCGATTCCTGCCGTTGCCTGCGCAGGCTAGGATCGGGGTTCACCTATGTGACCAAGGATCCGGATATGTCTCTCGCCCTTCGCCCGCGCGCTGCATTGCTGGCCGTCGCCCTCAGCACTGCCCTGGGTACGCTTGCGCCCACCTCCGCGCTTGCCGCCAAGCCGGCGGCACCGGCCAAGGTCGATATTCCGTTTGAGCAGTTCACACTGCCCAACGGCCTGCGCGTGATCGTGCATACCGATCGCAAGGCGCCGATCGTCGCGGTCAATGTCTGGTACCACGTGGGTAGCAAGGACGAGCCGGCCGGCCGCACCGGCTTCGCGCACCTGTTCGAACATTTGATGTTCCAGAGCAGCGAAAACCACGACGGTGAGTACTTCGAGCCCTTCAAGCAGGTGGGTGCCACCGGCCAGAACGGCACTACCAACACCGACCGCACCAACTACTTCGAGAACGTGCCGACCACCGCGCTGGACATGGCGCTGTGGATGGAGTCGGACCGCATGGGCCACCTGGTCGGTGCGATCGACCAGGCCGCGCTGGACGAGCAGCGTGGCGTGGTGCAGAACGAGAAGCGCCAGGGCGAGAACCAGCCTTATGGCCAGGCCTGGGATCAGCTCAACAAGGCGCTGTACCCGGTCGGCCACCCGTACCACCACGGTGTGATCGGTTCGATGAACGATCTCAACGCCGCTTCGCTGGACGACGTGAAGACCTGGTTCCGCACCTGGTACGGCCCGAACAACGCGGTGCTGGTGCTGGCCGGTGACATCGACCTGGCCACCGCCAAGGAAAAGGCTGCCAAGTACTTCGGCAGCATCCCGGCCGGCCCGAGCATGGCGCAGCCGGCAGTGAACGTGGCCAAGCGCAGCGCCGATACCCGCGAGACGATGACCGACAAGGTGCCGCAGGCGCGCATCTACCGCGCCTGGAACGTGCCGCAGGTCGGCACCGCCGACATCGACCAGCTGCAGTTGTTCGCCGAGGTGTTGGGCGGTGCCAAGTCCTCGCGCCTGAGCCAGCGCCTGCAGCACCAGGACAAGCTGGTGGACAGCATCGGTTCGGGCCTGTCGGCCTCGCAGCTGGGCTCCAACTTCGTGATCGTGGCGACCGTGAAGCAGGGCCAGGATCCGGCCAAGGTCGAGAAGATCATCGACGAGGAACTGGACCGCCTGATCAAGCAGGGCCCGACCGCGGCCGAGCTGGAGCGCGCCAAGACCGGCGCCCGCGCCGGCTTCATCCGTGGCATCGAGCGCATCGGCGGCTTTGGCGGCAAGGCCGATGCGCTGGCCGAGTGCGCGGTGTTCACCGGCGACCCGGGCTGCTTCCGCACCTCGCTGGCCAACATCGACAAGGCCAGTGCCGCCGATCTCAGCCGCCTGGGCGCCCAGTGGCTGGACAAGGGCAGCCATACCCTGGTGATCGCACCGGGTGAGCGCGTGGCACTGAAGGAGGAACCAAGCCAGGCACCGAAGCCGTTCAACGTGCCGGCGGTGGACCCGAAGTACAGCACCCTGCCCGAACAGGTGGACCGCAAGGCCGGCGTGCCGCAGACCCGCGAGTTCCCGCAGCTGAAGTTCCCGGCCCTGCAGCGCGCCACGCTGAAGAATGGCACCCAGGTGATCCTGGCCGAACGCCATGAGATTCCGGTGGTGCAGTTCAGCTACCAGTTCCCGGGCGGCTTCAGCGCCGACCAGGGCCGCAAGCCGGGCACCGCCAACTTCACCATGAGCCTGATGACCGAAGGCGCCGGCAAGCTCGGCTCGCTGGCCTTCGCCGATGCTGCCGATGCGCTGGGTGCCAGCCTGGATGCCTCGGCCGGCTTGGACTCGATGAGCGTGGACCTGTCGGCACTGAAGGAAAACCTGGCGCCGTCGCTGGCACTGTACCGCGACCTGCTGCGTGAGCCGCGCTTCGAGCAGGGCGAGATCGACCGGGTCAAGGCGACCTGGATCGCCGGCATCCAGCAGGAGAAGGTCAACCCGGGTGCGGTGGCGATGCGCGTGCTGCCGCCGCTGCTGTACGGCAAGGGCCACCCGTATGCCATTCCGTTTACCGGCAGCGGTGACGAGGCGGCGATCAACGGCCTGACCCGCGAAGACCTGGTCGACTTCCACCACGATTGGCTGCGTCCGCAGAACGGCACCCTGATCGTGGTCGGTGACACCACCCTGGCCGAGATCGTGCCGCTGCTGGACAAGCAGCTGGGCGACTGGAAGGCTGCCGGCGACGCCCCGCAGGTGAAGGCGGCCACCGACGTCGCATTGCCGAAGGGCCCGCGCGTGTTCCTGATCGACCAGCCGGGCGCGGTGCAGGCCAACCTGTTCGCCGGCCAGGTGGTGGCGCCGTCCAGCGCCACCAGCTCGACCCGCTTCGACATCGCCAACGGCGTGATCGGCGGCGACTTCACCTCGCGCCTGAACATGAACCTGCGTGAGGACAAGCACTGGTCGTACGGTGCGCGCAGCAGCGCGATCAACTCGGTGGGCCAGCGCCCGTGGATGGCCAGCGCGCCGGTGCAGATCGACAAGACCGGCCCGGCGATGGCGGAAATGCGCAAGGAAATTGCCGCGTTCGCCGATGGCAGCAAGCCGGCCACCGCCGCCGAGGTCAACCGCATCCGCAACATCCAGACCCTGAGCCTGCCTGGTGCCTACGAGACCGCCAGCGCGGTGGCGTCGACCATCGGTTCGATCGTGCAGTTCAAGCGCCCGGACGACTACGTGCTGCGTCGCAAGGCCGAGATCGAGTCGATGACCCCGGCACAGGTGCAGCAGGCCGCCGCCGAGATCAAGCCGCAGGCGCTGACCTGGGTGGTGGTGGGTGACCTCAAGCAGACTGAAGCGGCGGTGCGTGCGCTGAATCTGGGTGAGGTGACGGTGATCGACGCCGAAGGCAATCCGGTCAAGAAATGAAATAAGGCAAGACCCGGCCCGCCATGTGGCGGGCCGGCTCCCCTTGGTAGTGCCGGCCGTTGGCCGGCAACTCTGAAGGGGTCAGAGCCCCCTGCGGGGGATCTGACCCCGCCCACGGGCTACCCCCGATTCAGGCTGTTCAGGCAGAATCCCCCCATACCCTTCCAGGATCTGCCCATGCGCGTTCTGCTGCTTTCCTCCCTGCTGCTCACCGTCACCGCCTGTACCTGGGTGCCGATCGAACCGGCGGGCAAGACGACCCGCGTGCTGCCGGCAGGCCCGGTTCCGGCCGGTTGCATCGCCAAGGGCGAGGTGGTGGTCACGGTGAAGAGCAAGGTCGGTTTCTACAACCGCAACCCGCTGCGCGTGCAGGAAGAGCTGGAAACCCTGGCCCGCAACGAGGCCCCGAGCGCCGGTGCCAATGCCGTGCAGGCCGCTGCCGCACCGGCCGAGGGCAGCCAGCGCTTCGCCGCATTCCAGTGCCCGCCGCGCTGAATGCTTCACCATACGGCCAAGCCTGAATTCGTAAAGATGCGGTGAAGGCCCCGGGAGTTATAGAATAGCGCCCCCTTTTGCCTGAGCCTTGGCGCTAACCTCGATGCTCTTCAAGAATGTCTCGATCGCCGGCCTGGCACACGTTGATGCGCCGCATACGCTGACGACCAAGGAAATCAACGAGCGGCTGCAGCCGACGCTGGATCGCCTTGGTATCCGCACCGACGTGCTCGGCGATATCGCCGGCATCCATGCCCGCCGCCTGTGGGACAACGGCGTGCTGGCCTCCGACGCCGCCACCATGGCCGGCCGCAAGGCGCTGGAAGACGCAGGCATCAATGCGACGCAGGTGGGCCTGCTGGTCAACACCTCGGTCAGCCGCGACTACCTGGAGCCGTCCACTGCGTCGATCGTCTCCGGCAACCTCGGCGTCAGCGACGAGTGCATGACCTTCGACGTCGCCAATGCCTGCCTGGCCTTCATCAACGGCATGGATATCGCGGCGCGCATGATCGAGCGCGGTGACATCGACTACGCGCTGGTGGTGGACGGCGAGACCGCCAACCTGGTGTACGAGAAGACCCTGGAGCGGATGACCGCCCCGGACGTCACCGCCGACGACTTCCGCAACGAACTGGCCGCCCTGACCACCGGTTCGGGTGCCGCCGCGATGGTGATGGCGCGCTCGGAGCTGGTGCCGGATGCACCGCGCTACAAGGGCGGCGTGACCCGCTCGGCCACCGAGTGGAACCAGCTGTGCCTGGGCAACCTGGACCGCATGGTCACCGACACCCGCATGCTGCTGATCGAGGGCATCAAGCTGGCCCAGAAGACCTTCACCGCCGCCAAGATCGCACTGGGCTGGGCCGTGGAAGAGCTGGACCAGTTCGTCATCCACCAGGTCAGCCAGCCGCACACCGCGGCGTTCATCAAGAATTTCGGCATCGACCCGAAGAAGGTCATGACCATCTTCGGCGAGCACGGCAACATCGGTCCGGCCTCGGTGCCGATCGTGCTGAGCAAGCTCAAGCAGCTGGGCAAGCTGAAGAAGGGCGACCGCATCGCGCTTCTGGGCATCGGCTCGGGCCTGAACTGCTCGATGGCTGAAGTGGTCTGGTAAAAAAGTCACCGCTGACCTGCTGCGCGCCGTCCGCACGTGCCAGCCAACCGCTCGCGACGGGCAGCGATGATTTTCCAAGTGTCCAAGGGCCGGTTCTACCGGCCCTTTCTACAGGTGCGATCCGATGTCCCAGCTTCCCGGTTACCCCGCCCACCCGCAGCGTTTCGAGGTCCGCCCTGGCCTGTCGATGAACTATCTCGACGAAGGTCCGAGCGATGGCGAGGTGGTGGTGATGGTGCACGGCAACCCGTCGTGGAGCTATTACTGGCGCACGCTGGTGTCCGGACTGTCGGACACGTACCGCTGCATCGTGCCGGACCACATCGGCATGGGCCTGTCGGACAAGCCCGATGACAGCCGCTACGAGTACACGCTGCAGTCGCGCGTGGATGATCTGGACGCGTTGCTGAAGCACTTGGGCATCACCGGTCCGGTGACGCTGGCCGTGCACGACTGGGGCGGCATGATCGGCTTCGGCTGGGCGCTGTCGCACCATGACCAGGTGAAGCGCCTGGTGGTGCTCAACACGGCCGCGTTCCCGATGCCGGCGGCGAAGAAGATGCCGTGGCAGATCGCGCTGGGCCGCCACTGGAAGATCGGCGAGTGGATCATCCGCACCTTCAACGCGTTCTCGTCCGGTGCCTCGTGGCTGGGCGTGGAGCGGAAGATGCCGGCCGATGTGCGCCGCGCCTACGTGTCGCCGTACAACAACTACGCCAACCGCATCAGCACCATCCGCTTCATGCAGGACATTCCGCTGTCGCCGGCCGACAAGGCCTGGTCGCTGCTGGAACGCGCCGGCAAGGCGCTGCCGTCGTTCGCCGACCGCCCGGCCTTCCTCGGCTGGGGCCTGCGCGACTTCGTGTTCGACCACCACTTCCTGAAGGGTTTCCAGGCCGCGCTGCCGAAGGCCCAGGTGCACGCCTTCGAGGATGCCGGGCATTACGTGCTGGAAGACAAGCACGACGTGCTGGTGCCGGAGATCCGGGCGTTCCTGGACGCCAACCCGATCTGATCGGATCCCGGTAGTGCCGGCCGCTGGCCGGCAAGCGCGCAATGCGCGCCGGGTTCATGAAGTTGCCGGCCAGTGGCCGGCACTACCACTACGCCGCGATCGGCGCCTGCGGCGGCGAAGACGGGCTGTTGCCGTTGTCGTCCGGATGGTCGTCGTCGTTGCCCGCTTCGTCGCGCCAGCGCCAGTCGGCCAGGGTCAACGGATCCAGCCCATAGGCGATACGGGCCTTGTCGCACTGCGGGCTGGCCTTGCCGTATTCCCACGACGCATCCACCTCGCGGCACACGCTGGGCCGGTTGGGGTGGATGGTGCAGCGTGAATACACGCCGATCTGCGCATCCAGCGCCACGCAGCGCACCGGCTTGGAGTGGGTGCCGCGCATGCACAGCCGGTGCGGATCGAGCACCTCGGTCAGCTGGTGGGGGACGCCACCGGGAGTGACCTCGTCCGATTCCATCCAGTGGAAGGCCACGCGGTATTGAGTGCAGCAGGCGCCGCAGGTCATGCAGGGATGTTGCATGGGCAAGCCGCCCCGGGCGGCAGTCGGAATCAGGAACGAGGGTGCGGATTTTCCACGAAGTGGGCCGCCGCGCAAGAAATTCCGTAAGCGGCGACAATGAACGGATGAACCGACCCTGCAATATTTCGGCCCGTTTGCCTGAACTGGCGCGTGAACGCCCCGACCAGATCGCCATCCGCTGCCCTGGCCGCCGCGGCGCCGGCAACGGCATGGCCGCCTACGATGTGACCCTGGATTACCGCCAGCTGGACGCCCGCAGCGACGCCATGGCCGCCGGCCTGGCCGGCTATGGGATCGGCCGCGGGGTGCGCACGGTGGTGATGGTGCGGCCGTCGCCGGAGTTCTTCCTGCTGATGTTCGCGCTGTTCAAGCTGGGCGCGGTGCCGGTACTGGTCGACCCGGGCATCGACAAGCGCGCGCTGAAGCAGTGCCTGGACGAGGCGCAGCCGGAAGCCTTCATCGGCATTCCGCTGGCCCATGTGGCGCGGCTGGTGCTGCGCTGGGCACCGTCGGCAACCCGTCTGGTCACCGTCGGTCGGCGCCTGGGCTGGGGCGGAACCACTCTGGCCGCGCTGGAACGCGCTGGCGCCAACAGGGGGCCGATGCTGGCCGCTACCGATGGCGAGGACATGGCCGCGATCCTGTTCACCAGCGGCTCGACCGGCGTGCCCAAGGGCGTGGTTTACCGCCACCGCCACTTTGTCGGCCAGATCCAGCTGCTGGGCAGCGCCTTCGGCATGGAAGCGGGCGGCGTGGACCTGCCGACCTTCCCGCCGTTTGCCTTGTTCGACCCGGCGCTGGGCCTGACCTCGGTGATTCCGGACATGGACCCTACCCGGCCGGCGCAGGCCGACCCTGCGCGGCTGCATGACGCGATCCAGCGCTTCGGGGTGACCCAGCTGTTCGGCTCGCCGGCGCTGATGCGGGTGTTGGCCCGCCACGGCCGGCCCCTGCCAACGGTGACCCGGGTGACCTCGGCCGGTGCGCCGGTGCCGCCGGATGTGGTCGCTACCATCCGCAGTCTGCTGCCCGCCGATGCGCAGTTCTGGACCCCGTATGGCGCCACCGAATGTTTGCCGGTGGCGGTGGTGGAGGGCCGCGAGCTGGAGCGCACCCGTGCTGCTACCGAGGCCGGCGCCGGTACCTGCGTGGGCAGCGTGGTCGAGCCGAACGAGGTGCGCATCATCGCCATCGATGACGCACCGCTGCCGGACTGGTCGCAGGCGCGTGTGCTGGCGGTGGGCGAGGTGGGCGAGATCACCGTGGCCGGACCGACCGCCACCGACAGCTACTTCAACCGCCCGCAGGCCACCGCGGCGGCGAAGATCAGCGAGACCTTGGCTGATGGCAGCGTGCGCGTCGTGCATCGCATGGGCGACGTCGGCTACTTCGATGCGCAGGGTCGTCTGTGGTTCTGCGGCCGCAAGACCCATCGGGTGGAAACCGCGCATGGGCCGCTGTACACCGAGCAGGTCGAGCCGGTGTTCAATACCGTGCCCGGGGTTGCGCGCACGGCGCTGGTCGGTGTTGGTCCGGCCGGTGCGCAGGTGCCGGTGCTGTGCGTGGAACTGCAACGTGGTCAGTCAGACAGCCCGGCGCTGCAGGAAGCGCTGCGTGCGCACGCAGCAGCCCGCGCGCCAGAAGCCGGCCTGCAGCACTTCCTGGTGCATCCGGCGTTCCCCGTTGATATCCGTCACAACGCCAAGATCGGCCGCGAGAAGCTCGCCGTCTGGGCCAGCGCCGAACTGGAGAAGCGCGCATGAAGATCCTGGTCACCGGTGGTGGTGGTTTCCTTGGCCAGGCGCTGTGCCGCGGTCTGGTCGAACGTGGCCACCAGGTGCTGGCGTTCAACCGCAGCCACTACCCGGAACTGCAGGCCATGGGCGTGGGCCAGATCCGCGGCGATCTGGCCGATGCGCAGGCGGTGCTGCACGCGGTGGCCGGCGTCGATGCGGTATTCCACAACGGTGCGAAGGCCGGCGCCTGGGGCAGCTATGACAGCTACCACCAGGCCAACGTGGTCGGCACCGACAACGTCATCGCGGCCTGCCGTGCACATGGCATCAGCCGCTTGGTCTACACCTCCACGCCCAGTGTTACCCACCGCGCCACCCATCCGGTGGAGGGCCTGGGTGCCGACGAAGTCCCGTACGGCGAAGATTTCCAGGCGCCGTATGCGGCGACCAAGGCGATTGCCGAACAGCGCGTGCTGGCGGCCAACGACGCCTCGTTGGCGACGGTGGCGCTGCGCCCGCGCCTGATCTGGGGCCCGGGCGACCAGCAGCTGGTGCCGCGCCTGGCCGAACGTTCACGGCAGGGCCGCCTGCGCCTGGTCGGCGATGGCAACAACAAGGTGGATACCACTTACATCGACAACGCCGCGCTCGCGCACTTCCTCGCTTTCGAGGCATTGGCCCCGGGTGCAGCGTGTGCGGGCAAGGCCTACTTCATTTCCAACGGCGAACCGCTGCCGATGCGCGAGCTGGTCAACAAGCTGCTGGCCGCTGTGGGTGCACCGACGGTGGACAAGGCGATCAGCTTCAAGACCGCTTATCGCATTGGTGCGGTCTGCGAACGGCTGTGGCCGCTGCTGCGCCTGCGCGGCGAGCCGCCGTTGACCCGCTTCCTGGCCGAGCAGCTGTGCACGCCTCACTGGTACAGCATGGAACCGGCGCGCCGCGATTTCGGCTACGTGCCGCAGGTCAGCATTGAAGAAGGGCTGCGCAGGCTGAAGGCTGCGTCATGACGTCAGGCTCACGGCGCTGAAGACTTCATCACGCGCAGAGCCTGCCATCACTGGTTGCACACCGCCGAATCGGGAGGATGGACCCACGCCATCCAACGGCCCGGACATCTGCGAGGAGCACCATGCTGCATTACGCCGTTATTTTCTTCGTCATCGCCATCATCGCCGCCGTGCTCGGCTTCTCCGGCATCGCCGGTGCCGCCAGCAACATTGCCTGGATCCTGTTCGTTGTGTTCCTGGTACTGGCAGTGATCTCGATGTTCCGCAAGCGCGGTTAGAAGACCGCAGGGTAGTGCCGGCCGCTGGCCGGCACTGCTCTTTCCGGTGGGTGCCGACCGTTGGCCGGTACGCTCCTTTGTAGAGTCGAGCCATGCTCGACTCTACAGAGAGCGCCCCTACACGGCGCTGTGCAATCCGCGATCGGCTTCATGGCGCTCCAGCGCCAGTTCGATCAGGCGCGTGATCAGCGTGGTGTAGTCCACACCGCTGGCGCCCCACAGCTTCGGGTACATGCTGATGCGGGTGAAGCCCGGCAGCGTGTTGACCTCGTTGATGACGATCTCACCGTCTGCGGTGAGGAACACATCCACGCGCGCCATGCCCGCACACTCCAGCGCCTGGTAGGCCTGCAGCGCGATCTGCTGGATGCGCGCCTGGGTTGCGGCATCGATATCCGCCGGCACCACCACCTCGGCGCCATCCTCGTTGATGTACTTGGTGTCGTAGGCGTAGAACTCGTCGTGTACCACCACCTCGCCGCACAGGCTGGCCTGCGGCAGTTCGTTGCCCAGCACCGCGCACTCGATCTCACGGCCGACCACCGCCGATTCCACCAGCACTTTGTGGTCATAACGCAGCGCCAGTTCCAGTGCCCCGGCGAAGCCCGCCGCATCCTTGACCTTGCTCACACCCACCGACGAACCCTGGTTGGCCGGCTTCACGAACAACGGCAGGCCGAGCTGCGCGATCACCGCATCGACATCGACTGCCGCCGCCTGATGGCGACGGATGCACAGCCACGGTGCCACCTGCAGCCCGGCGTCGCGCAGCAGGCGCTTGGTCACGTCCTTGTCCATCGCCACCGCCGAGCCCAGTACCGGCGAACCGACGAAGGGCAGGTTGGCCATGCGCAGCAGGCCCTGCAACGCACCGTCCTCGCCCAGCGGCCCATGCACGATCGGCAGCACCACATCGATCTGTCCCAGCGCACTGGCTGCATCGGACGGCTGCAGTTGTGACTGCTCGGCACCCGGGCGTACCGCCAGCGACGTGCCGGACCGATGCAGCGCGATGCGCGACGGATCATCGGCATTGATCAGGAAGGTATCCGGCTGGCTCAGATGCCACTGGCCCTGCTTGTCGATGCCGACCAGCACCGGCTCGAAGCGCTCGCGATCAAGCGCATCGAGGATGTTCTTCGCCGACTGCAGCGAAACTTCGTGCTCGGAAGACTTGCCACCGAAGATGATGCCGACCCGGGTCCGTGCCATGGTGTTGCGATGTCCTTTGCGTTGCGTGGCCGTACAGCATGAACCTTCCATTGCCGCTCAGGTGAGGCACAGATGAACCGCCTGGCGGCCGGCTCAAGTAGCGGCCAACCTTGGTTGGCTCCCGGAAATCCAGCGCCGACCAAGGTCGGCATCTACCAACGCGAGATGCCATCAGCATTGGGCTCAGAGCCCGTTGCGCAGCAACGGGATCCGACCCCGGATAGCCTGACAGATCGCAGGAACCTGTCGAAGGCGGGGTGGGGCCGGTTGCGGGGGCGTGAGCCGCATGGATGCGGCGACCGAGCTTACATGGACGTACTTGCAGCGTCCCCCGCAACCGGCCCCACCCCGCCTCCCACAGGAAGCCAGCCTTTGATGTTGCTCTGGCAGTGGCCTCTGCGGGTGCCGGGCAGCAGCCCGGCCCAAGCCCCCCACCCACGCAGGTAGAATGCACACATGGCTCTCTCCCTGCTCAAGTCCCTCAAGCCGGTCGCCGGCCGCGCCCTGCAGATCGCCCTGAACCGCGCGCTGGCGCTGGATCCGGATACCCGCCACGCGCTGGCCAGCCTGGATGGCCGGCATATCGACCTGACCCTGGAAGCGCCCTCTCTGGCGATGCGCATCAGTGTCGATGGCGACCAGCTGCGGGTCGGTCCAGTGGACGCACAGGAAGCCGATCTGGCCGTGCGCAGCAGCCTGGCCGGCGTGCTCGCGCAGCTGCCGTTGCTGGCCAGTGCACGGCGCGCCGACAACAACGGCAAGGGCCGCGTGCGCGTGGCCGGCGATGCCGAACTGGCGCGCCGCCTGCAGCAGCTCGCCAAGGGCTTCGATCCGGACTGGCAACAGCCCTTCGTCAGCGTGTTCGGCGAGGTGCTGGGCGTGCAGGTTGCCAACACCCTGCGCAGCGCTCTGCAGCACGCGCGGCAGGGCGCGATCGACCTGGCCCACAGCGCCGCCGAATTCATCACCGAGGAATCGCGCGACGTGGTGCCGCGCGCTGAGCTGGATGCCTTCCATGATGATGTGGACGTGCTGCGCGATGACGTCGAACGTCTCGGCGCGCGCGTACAGCGCCTGCGGGGTGCCGCATGAAGGCTGTGCTGCGCGCCAGCCGCATTGGCCGGGTGATCCTGCGCTACCGCCTGGACGACCTGCTGCAGGGCACCCCCGCCGAGCGCTGGCTGCGCCTGGCCAAGCCGTTCGTGCCGCGCGCTTCGGCCGACATCGCTGCTCAGTCGCGCGGTGCACGCCTGCGCCTGGCACTGCAGGATCTCGGCCCGATCTTCGTCAAGTTCGGCCAGATCCTGTCCACCCGCCGCGACCTGGTGCCGCCGGACGTGGCCAATGAATTGACCCTGCTGCAGGACCGCGTCAAGCCGTTCGATGGCGAGACCGCACGCCGCATCGTCGAAGAAGCGCTCGGCCTGCCGGTCAGCGAGGCCTTCGCCAGCTTCGACACCGAGCCGCTGGCCTCGGCGTCGATCGCACAGGTGCACGCGGCCACGCTGGCCGATGGCCGCCAGGTGGTGGTCAAGGTGCTGCGCCCGGGCATCGAGAAGCAGATCGACGCCGATATCGCGTTGCTCAATTCGCTGGCTGCCCTGGTCGAGCGCACCCATCCGCGCGCCGACAAGATCCGTCCGCGCGAAGTGGTGGCCGAAGTCGAAAACACCCTGTCCGCCGAGCTGGACCTGCAGCGCGAAGGCGCCAATGCCAGCGTGCTGCGCCGCTTCTGGGAAAACAGCGACGACCTGTACGTGCCGGAAGTGATCTGGAGCCACACCGCCGAGCGCGCGCTGACCCTGGAGCGCGTGTGGGGCATCCCCTCCGATGACATTGCTGCACTGGACAAGGCGGGCATCGACCGCAAGGCACTGGCTGCCAAGGGGGTGCGGGTGTTCTACACCCAGGTGTTCCGCGACAACTTCTTCCATGCCGACGCGCATGCCGGCAACATCTGGGTCGACACCGATCCGTCGCGCCGCGCCAACCCGCGCTTCATCGCGCTGGACTTCGGCATCATGGGCCAGCTCTCCCAGGAAGATCAGTACTACCTGGCCGAGAACTTCATGGCCATCTTCAACCGCGATTACCGCCGCATCGCCGAACTGCACGTGCAGGCGCGCTGGATGCCGGACAACGTGCGCATCGATGATCTCGAGGCCGCCGTGCGTTCGGTGTGCGAGCCGTACTTCACCCGGCCGCTGTCGCAGATCTCGCTGGCCGAAGTGCTGATGAAGCTGTTCCGCGTGGCCCAGCGTTACCAGCTGACCCTGCAGCCGCAGCTGATCCTGCTGCAGAAGACCCTGCTGAACATCGAAGGCGTCGGCCGCCAGCTCGACCCGCAGATCGACATCTGGGCAGTGGCCAAGCCGGTGCTGGCGAAGATCCTGCGCGAGCGCTACAGCCCGCGCCGCGTGGTGCGCGAGATCGGCAAGCGGCTGCCGGAAATCATGACCCACGCGCCGGACATGCCGCGCCTGGTACACGCCTGGCTGACCCAGCAGGTGGAAGGACGC
This sequence comes from Stenotrophomonas maltophilia, assembly GCF_004920835.1. Lineage (GTDB taxonomy): Bacteria > Pseudomonadota > Gammaproteobacteria > Xanthomonadales > Xanthomonadaceae > Stenotrophomonas > Stenotrophomonas maltophilia_AQ. The sequence continues at coordinate 29,581 of NZ_QFHO01000006.1, read as the reverse complement.
CACGAACTGTCGATGCGTTCGCGCGACCTGGCCGCACTGGATGCCAGCGTGCAGCGCCTGCAGAAGCGCGCGGTGGGTGCGATCACCGGTGTCGGCCTGCTGGCCATCGCCGCACTGATGTATGTGGTGCAGCCACCGGGCTGGTACTGGGGTGACCTGCCGATGTGGAGCTGGCTGTCCGGTGCGGTCGGTGCGGTCGCGCTGCTGTGCGCGTGGTGGAAGTAGGCCCCGTGCTGAAAGCGCTCAAGGACGAGCTGGTCCGCTTCGGCGCCGACAACGACGCACGCGAAAGCGAGCGCGGCCGACGCATGCTCAACATCACGCCTGACACCGGTGAGTTCCTGTCGGTTCTGGTGCGATTCGGCAACACTCACCGGGTGCTGGAAATCGGTACGTCCAACGGCTATTCCACGCTGTGGCTGGCCGAGGCCGCCGCCGCCATCGGCGGCCACGTGACCACGCTGGAGTACGCCGACGACAAGGTGGCGATGGCGCGAGCCACGTTTGCACGGAGTGGCCTGGGTGATCGCATCAGCCTGGTCCATGGCGATGCCGGGCTCTGGCTGGCGCAGGCCGCCGATGCCTGCATCGACCTGCTGTTCCTCGATTCGGACCGCGGGCAGTACGCCGGCTGGTGGCCGCAGCTGCGCCGCGTGCTGCGCCCCGGTGGCCTGCTGGTGGTGGACAACGCCACCTCGCATGCGGAAGAGATGCAACCGCTGCGCGTGCTGCTGGATGCTGATCCGGACTTCAGCACCAGTCTGGTGCCGGTGGGCAACGGCGAGTTGCTGGCCGTGCGCAACGCCTGACCGGCGCATCTGCCTACCTGGGGTCAGATCCCTTTTCCACAGGGAAAGGGATCTGACCCCGATCAGGGCACCCGTATAATCCCGCGGTGAGCACCGAACCCGATACCCTCGCCGCGGTCGAGACCGACACCGCGCCCCTGCAGCTGCTGTACCTGGATGAGCGCCTGGCCGTGGTCAACAAGCCTGCCGGGCTGATGGTCCACGACAGCAAACTGGCCCGTGGCGAAGACGACTTCCTGGCCGACCGCCTGCGCGAGCAGCTGGGTCGCCCGATCTTCCTCGTGCATCGCCTGGACCGGGCGACGAGCGGCTGTCTGCTGCTGGCTTTCGACCGCGAGACCGCCAGCACGCTGGGCAAGGCGCTGATGGGCGGTGAAGTGGCCAAGGACTACCTGACGGTCTGCCGTGGCTGGCCGGCCGAGTTGTCCTGGCGGGTCGACCACGACCTCGACGGTGGCCCGGGCAAGCCGGTGAAGAAGCCGGCAGTGACCGACTTCCAGCGCCTGGCCACCGGCGAGCTGTCAGTGCCGATCGGAGAGTTCACCAGTTCGCGCTATGCATTGCTGCGCTGCCAGCCGCAGACCGGGCGTTTCCGGCAGATCCGCCGGCACCTCAAGCACCTGTCGCACCACATGATCGGCGACACCAGCCACGGTGATGGTCGGCACAACCGCATCTTCCGCATGCAGGGCGTACACCGCATGCTGCTGCACGCCGAGCGCCTGCGCTTCCCGCATCCGGACGGTGGCACGGTGGACGTGCGTGCGCCGTTGGACGGCGGGTTCCAGAAGGCGCTGGACCTGTTCGGCTGGCAGGTGGATACCGCTTGACGGTAGTGCCGGCCGCTGGCCGGCAGCTACGCGATTCCAGATGTACTGGGGAGCCGGCCAGCGGCCGGCACTACCTCACTTCTTTTCCGGCTCGTTGACGATCGCTTCCAGGTCCTTCTGCAGGTCCGCGAACAACGGCTGCATGCGGGCCTGGATCGCCACCATCACGTTCTGCATCAGGGCCGGGGTCTTGTCCAGCAGGCTCTGGCCGGCCGCGCTCTCGTAGAACTCGGCCATCGCCAGCACGTCTTCCTTGCTGAACGTCTTCTTGTACAGGTCCACGTACATCGGCCGCAGCTGCTGCCACGACAGGGCCTGGCGCAGTGTCTGGCTGGTCCGCGCCTGGATCCGCTTCAGCTGCTCCTGCTGCTGGGCGTTGAGCTGGCGCTGCGCGGCCACCTGCTGGAACTGCTGCTGCTGCATCGCCTCGATCTGCGGCAGCATGGTGTCGATCATGCTCTGCGCGCGCGAGGCTGACAGCAGGCGGTTGATGTCGCCATCGGTCGGCGGGGCGGCCAGTGCCGGAATGCTGGCCACGGCCAGCGCCAGCAGCAGGGCGGCGCGGCGCAGCAGGGACGGCAGGGCGGGTGTGGTGCGGGTCATGCGGGGCTTCCTGCAGTACATGGGACGGCCAGCATACCGGCAGCCGAGGCGAAGGCGGCGTGTTCGGTACCTGATCGGCGGCATACGGTGCGCAATGACGTACTCCATCGCGTGGCTGCCGCTACAATGCGCGGATGGGCAGTGGACCGGTCACCATCAGCGCGCAGCTTGAAATCCCCGACGGCGAGATCGTCGAGCGGTTCGTGCGTGCCAGTGGTGCCGGTGGCCAGAACGTCAACAAGGTCTCCACCGCGGTGGAACTGCGTTTCGATGTGGCCGGCTCGCCCTCGTTGCCCGAACCGTTGCGCGAACGCTTGCTGGCGCGGCGCGACCGGCGCATGACCGGCGAAGGCGTGCTGGTCATCGACGCGCAACGATTCCGTACCCAGGATCGCAATCGCGAGGATGCGCGCGATCGGCTGGCGGCCTTCATCCAGGCCGGGCTGCACGTGCCCAAGCCACGCAAGGCCACCAAGCCGACCCTCGGGTCGAAACTGCGTCGTCTGGACGCCAAACGCGGGCGCGCGCAGGTCAAGCGCGGGCGCTCATCACGTGACTGGGAGTGATTGCTTGAACAACCCGACGCCGTTGCTGCCGGCCATTCCGCCGAACATGCCGCAGGTCAAACCCAACCGCTTCCTGCGCTGGCTGGCGCGCTGCACGCTGCGCATGGGCGGCTGGAAGGTTACCGGCACCCTGCCCGACATCCCGAAGCTGGTCTTCATCATCGCCCCGCATTCGTCCAACTGGGATGGCCTGTGGGGTATGGCGGCCAAGATCGCACTGGGCATGAAGGTCAAGGTGCTGGGCAAGGCCTCGCTGTTCTGGTGGCCACTGGGCCCCCTGTTGCACAAGCTGGGCGTGATCCCGCTGGACCGCAGTTCGCCGCAGGGCACGGTGGGCCAGGCGGTGGACCTGCTGCGCAACAACGAGAAGATGTGGTTTGCCATCACCCCGGAAGGCACGCGCAAGGCGGTGAAGGACTGGAAGGCCGGTTTCCTGAAGATCGCGCGGATGGCTGATGTGCCGGTTCTGGCGGCGTATTTCCATTACCCGGAAAAGATCATCGGCATCGGCCCGGTGTTCCATCCCAGCGGAGACGACGCAGCCGACATGGCGGCGATCCGCGAGTTCTACCGGCCCTGGATCGGCAAGACCCGCGGCACGGTCTGAGCCGGCCGCGCGCCGCTGCCTAGACGCCACGTCCGGCACATGCCGGGCGTGCGCGACAGGAGTAGGGTGGACGGCTGGTATCCCATACCGTCTGCCCAAGGAGCGTTTTACATGTCGCGTACCGTAGTCCTGGCCGCCGCCATCAGCCTGGCGCTGGCGGCCTGTTCCGGCAAGGAGTCCACCCCCGTGTCCGATGCCCAGAAAGCCCCGGCCCAGCAGCCGGCCGAAGCCTCCACCAACCCGCTGCTGAGCGCCAGCACGCTGCCGTTCCAGGCCCCGCAGTTCGACAAGATCAAGGACAGCGACTACCTGCCGGCCTTCGAAGAAGGGATGCGCCAGCACCTGGCTGATGTCCGCAAGATCGCCGACAACCCTGAGCCGGCCACCTTCGACAACACGCTGGTGGCGATGGAGCGCAGCGGCGAGACCCTGAACCGCGTGTCGCGCATCTTCTTCGGCCTGGTCCAGGCCGACGGCACCGAAGCGCGCCAGAAGATCCAGGAAGACATCGCACCGAAGCTGGCCGCGCACCAGGACGAGATCAACCTCGACCCGAAGCTGTTCGCGCGTGTGAAGTCGCTGTACGACCAGCGTGACACGCTGGAACTGGACCCGGTGCAGAAGCGCCTGGTCGAGCATTACTACGACGGCCTGGTGCGCGCCGGTGCCCAGCTGTCCGACGCCGACAAGGCGAGCCTGCGCAAGCTCAACGTGGAAGAGACCACCCTCTCCACCCAGTTCCACACCCGCCTGGTGGCCGCTACCGCCGCTGCCGCCGTGGTCGTCGACGACAAGGCCAAGCTGGCCGGCCTGGACGACAATGCGATCAACAACGCTGCGTCTGCCGCCAAGGACCGCAAGCTGGATGGCAAGTTCCTGCTGCCGCTGCAGAACACCACCCAGCAGCCGGTGCTCGGTTCGCTGACCGATCGTGACCAGCGCGCCGCGGTGCTGAAGGCTTCGGAAACCCGCGCAGAGCGTGGCGATGCCAACGACACCCGGCAGACCGTACAGCGCCTGGCACAGCTGCGTGCGCAGAAGGCCAAGCTGCTCGGCTTCGACACCTTCGCCGACTACCAGCTGGGCGACCAGATGGCCAAGACCCCGGCCGCTGCGCTCAAGCTGCTGACCGACACCGTGCCGGCCGCGACGGCCAAGGCGCGTGCCGAAGCCGGCGAGATCCAGAAGGTGATCGACGCGCAGAAGGGTGGTTTCCAGGTCGCTGCTTCGGACTGGGATTTCTACGCCGAACAGGTGCGCAAGGCCAAGTACGATCTGGACGAGTCGCAGATCAAGCCGTACTTCGAACTGGACAACGTGCTGCAGAACGGCGTCTTCTACGCCGCCACCCAGCTGTACGGCATCACCTTCAAGCCGCGTACCGACATTCCGACCTACAACCCGGACATGAAGGTATACGAAGTGTTCGACAAGGACGGCACTTCGCTGGCCCTGTTCTACACCGACTACTTCAAGCGTGACACCAAGTCCGGCGGCGCATGGATGGACGTGTTCGTCGAACAGGACGGCCTGACCGGTGCCAAGCCGGTGGTCTACAACGTCTGCAACTTCACCAAGCCGGCCGACGGCCAGCCTGCGCTGATCAGCTTCGACGACGTCACCACGATGTTCCATGAGTTCGGCCATGCGCTGCACGGCATGTTCTCGAACGTGAAATACCCGTCGATCGCCGGCACCGCCACTTCGCGTGACTTCGTCGAGTTCCCGTCGCAGTTCAACGAGCACTGGGCGCTGGATCCGAAGGTGTTTGCCAACTACGCCAAGCACTACAAGACCGGCGAGGCGATGCCGCAGGAACTGGTCGACAAGATCCTCAAGGCACGCAGCTTCAACCAGGGCTATGCGACCACCGAGTACCTGTCGGCCGCGCTGCTGGACCTGGCCTGGCACACGCAGAAGGCCGATGCGCCGCTGCAGGATGTCGGTGCGTTTGAAGCCAGCGCACTGAAGAAGTTCAAGGTCGACCTGCCGCAGGTGCCGCCGCGTTACCGCACCACCTACTTCGACCACATCTGGGGTGGTGGTTATTCGGCCGGTTACTACGCCTACTTCTGGGCCGAAGTGCTGGACCATGACGCCTACCAGTGGTTCACCGAACACGGTGGCCTGACCGCCGCCAATGGCCAGGAATTCCGCGACAAGATCCTCTCGCGCGGCAACAGCGTGGAGCTGTCGACCCTCTACCGCGATTTCCGCGGCAAGGACCCGTCGGTGGAGCCGCTGCTGAAGTTCCGCGGCCTGAAGTAAGCGCGGCCTGAAGTACGAAAGAAAGAACGGCGGGGGCAACCCCGCCGTTTTTCGTTGTGTCGCTCATCCACGCATGGCGTGGATCCATGTGTCGACCAAGGTCGACACCCACCCAGAGCAGGCCATGCCATTCCGATAGGTCGCGGAAACGTGTCGAAGGCGGGGTGGGTCCGGTTGCGGGGGCGTGAGCGCCATGGATGGCGCGACCGAGCTTACATGGACGTACTTGCAGCGTCCCCCGCAACCGGACCCACCCCGCCATCCCAAGCAATGCCAGCCTCCGCTGTTGCTGTTGTTGTTGAGGTTGCCGGCCAGCGGCCGGCACTACCCCCGGGTGCCGGGCGCAGCCCGGCCATCACGTCCCTACATGCACCCGGTTCGCCTGCTCGGCCAACCCCAGGTGGTCCAGCGCGATGTCCAGCGCCAGCACATAACTCTGCGCGCCATACCCCGCGGCGATGCCCAGGCGCTGGCCGACACCGGCCGGCAGGCACGGCTCGGCCACCGCGCCGTCGTCATGCACTTCCACGTAGGCGTTGTGCAGGTACGGCAGCAGCCGCTGCAGGCGCAGGCTGTTGGCACACGCACCCGGATCGAGCAGCGTCACCTCGCCACGGCTGTGATCGGCCACGCGCAGCGCATCCAGCAGTTCCTGTTCCGAACCGCAGGCACGGATCGCGACGCTGGTGCCGGCGTCGATCGCGCGATGCACCAGCGACTTCAGTACCGGCGCCGGCAGCGGCATTGCCGTGCGGATCAATGCACCGGCCGCTTCCGGGCCGCGGATGATGAAGATCGACATGGCTCAGCCCTCCTGCGCCAGACGGCGGCCAACGATGGCCAGCGACAACGGGTAACCGGCCTGCTGGCTGCGCTGGTCGACCACCACTGCGGCGGGACCGTGCTGCAGGCGCAGGCGTGCCTCCAGGCCGGGCTCGTTGGGGGACTGCAGCTCGATGTACTGCGCCGGCAGCCGTTCCAGCGCCGCCTGCAGCGCGCCACCTTCGGCCTGCCATTGCGCCTCGTCGGCGGCGCCGACATCCAGCAGTACCCAGTCGGCCGAGCGCGCCTGTGGCTGGCACAGGCACTGGCGCACCTCGGACAGGCTGGCGCAGTCGCTGCACAGCACGCGATGGCCGCTCAGCTGCGCCGGCAGCTGCGGGTGCGGCGCCGACGGAGACGCGTGGCGGATCACCAGGAGGGTCATACAACACCTTGCGGAATGCGCCCTGCGGCGCGGTGGGCACACGATGCGCGTGCTGCCCGTAAAGGTGCGATGCCCGCGGCCGGGTCGGGGCGTAAAACCTGCGTAACCCGTGCATCGGTAGCGCGGGGCCATGCCCGGCGGCGTGTTGGAACGGCCACGCTGCGCGCTCGCCGGGCGTGGCCCGGCGCTAACGGAACCTCCTGCGCCCGGATGTGGTCTGATGCAGCTACCAATCACCCGGAGCCTGTCATGGATGCTGTTGCCCGTCCCCCGTTTTCCGAACGCGCACTTGCCTGGTTGAAGAAGGAGGCGCTGCCGTTGCTGGTGATGCTGGGTCTGCTCGCCGCCGCCCGCGATACCCTCGCCAACCACTACGTGGTGCCCAGCGGCTCGATGCAGCCGACCCTGCAGCCCGGCGACCGGGTGGTGGTGGACATGCGGGCCTATGGCCTGCGCCTGCCGTTCACCGGCAAGGAACTGATGTCCACCGGCGTTCCGCAGCGCGGTGAAGTGGCGGTGTTCGATTCACCGGCCGACGGCACCCGCCTGATCAAGCGCGTGGCTGCAGTGGCCGGTGATCACGTGCAGCTGCGCGACGGCCATCTGAGCATCAACGGCCAGCCGCTGCAGATTGCCGACCTGCAGGACGTGGAAGCCTTCGGCGACCGCCATGCCAGCCTCGACCTGGACATGGGCGGCGGCCCGGACATCGCCGACCTGGTGGTGCCGGACGGCAAGGTGCTGGTGCTGGGTGACCACCGTGGCAACAGCTTCGATGGCCGCTTCTTCGGCTTTGTCGACGCCGACAAGGTCTACGGCCGCGCCGTGGCGGTGTATTACCGCCGAGGCGCTGGCTTCGAGTGGCAGCGCCTGTAAGCTGAATTGATACTTCCTGTGTATCAATCCTGACCTATCAGGTTATGGATCGACTGGATGGGCGGGCCTAGTCTGAGGCCCGTTCCCTCCCACGCCCGGCCGTCCCCACCGGCCCTTCGATTCCATGACTGGCGAAACCACGGCGGCCGTCGAGCACCGCCTACACACCGTCGACTCCGACGCCGAGACCCGCATCCAGCAGGGCACACCGGCTTTCCGCCGCAGCGCGCTGGCGCTGTTCCTGGCCGGCTTCTCCACCTTCGGCCTGCTGTACACGGTGCAGCCGCTGCTGCCCGAGTTCAGCCGCCACTTCGGCGTGTCCGCCGCCGGCAGCGCGATGTCGCTGTCGCTGACCACCGGCACGCTGGCGGTGGCAATGCTGCTGGCCGGCCTGCTGTCCGACGCGGTCGGCCGTCGCCCGTTGATGATCGCTGCGTTGCTGGCCTCGGCCATGCTGTCGCTGAGCACTGCGCTGGTGGACGACTGGACCACGCTGCTGGTGCTGCGCACCCTGCTTGGCCTGGCGCTGAGCGGCGTGCCGGCAGTGGCGATGACCTACCTGGTCGAGGAAATGGACAGCCGCGCGCTGGGCCTGGCGATGGGCCTGTACATCGGCGGCAATGCCATTGGTGGCATGAGCGGGCGCCTGCTGGCCGGCATCATCGCTGACCACTGGGGCTGGCGCTGGGGCATCGGTGTGGTCTCGATCATCGCAGTGGCCAGCACCGTGCTGCTGTGGCTGCAGCTGCCGCCGTCGCGCCACTTCCATCCCCGCCGTGATGGCCTGCGCCAGTTGCCGTCGCGCTGGCGCACGCTGTTCGCCGACCCGGGCCTGCCGTGGCTGTTCGCTACCTCGTTCGTGCTGATGGGTGTGTTCGTCACCCTCTACAACTATCTGGGCTACCACCTGCTGGCGCCGCCGTACCACCTCAGCCAGACCGTGGTCGGACTGATCTTCAGCGTGTATCTGGTGGGTACCTTCAGTTCGGCATGGATGGGGCAGCAGGCCACGCGCTACGGACGCGGCCGCATCCTGTCGATCTCGTTCGCACTGATCGGTGCCGGCATCGTGCTGCTGGCGATGCCATGGCTGAGCACGATGGCGCTGGGCATCGCGCTGGTGACCTTCGGCTTCTTCGGTGGCCACTCGGTGGCCAGCAGCTGGGTTGGCAGCCGTGCCGGTGCGATGCGCGCGGAAGCCTCAGCGCTGTACCTGTTTGCCTACTACCTCGGGTCCAGTGTGCTGGGCGGAGTCGGCGGCCTGGCCTATGCGGCCTGGGACTGGCTGGGCGTGTGCCTGTTCGCTGCCGTGCTGACTTTGATCGGTGGTGGCATCGTCTGGGCGCTGCAGCAGCGCACCCCGCAGCCGGTGACGGCGTGACCCAACGCGCGCTCCACTTGGGCGCGGCGCTGCTCTGGTAGATGCCGACCTTGGTCGGCGCTCTGGCAGGGGGGCCAACCAAGGTTGGCATCTACCAAAGCTGCATGGTCGGCCGTATCACCCCTCCGCGAACGCCCCGCGCAGCAGCCCAGCAAAATTGCGGATCAACGGCGTCACCCCCTCGCGATGCCACGCCAGCTGCACCTCCGAATGCGCGCCGGCGTCTGCAAGCGCCACGAAGCGCGCACCCTCCACGCGGATGTGGTCGCACGACGACGGCAGGATTGCCGCACCCAGCCCGGCGGCGGCCAGACTGATCAGCGTCGAAGCCTCACCGGCTTCCTGCACGATGCGTGGAGTGAAGCCGGCGGCGGCACACAACGCGATCATGTGGTCATGGATGCCGGCGCCGGCGCTGCGCCGGAATGCCACGAACGGTTCCTGCGCGAAGTCGCGCAGCGACAGCGTGCCCTGCTTCGACAGCCTGCGCAGGGCAGGGTGGTCGGCATGCACGATCAACGCCAGCGGATCGACGAACAGGCTGTGGGCCACCAGCTCCGGCGGCAACGCGCGCTTGCGGATGATGCCCACGTCCAGGCTGCCATCGAGCAGCGCATCGATCTGCTGCAGGGTGTTCATCTCGCTCAGCTGCAGTCGCACCTGCGGGTACTGCTGGCGGTAGCGCAGGATCGAACGCGGAATCTGCGGTGACAGCGGCGTGGCCCGGGTCAGGCCGATGCGCAACTCACCCTGCTCACCGCGCTGCGCGCGCTGCACCTCATCCACCGCCGTTTCCACCTGCTGCACGATGGCGCGTGCACGTTCCTGCAGCAGCTCACCGGCAGGCGTCAGTTGTACACGACGATGGCTGCGCACGAACAGGCGCGCACCGATCAGGTCCTCCAGCTGGCGGATCTGCTGGCTGAGCGGCGGCTGCGACATACCCAGCCGCTCCGCCGCCTGTCCGAAGTGCAGCGTATCGGCAACGGCGAGGAAGTAGCGCAGGTGGCGGAGTTCGATGGACATGGGTGCAGTCTATCCAGCCCGACGCCGGGAATCGTCATCCACGCATGGCGTGGACCAACCGTGTCGACTAAGGTCGACACCCACCAGGAGCAGGCCATGCCGTTCCGACAGATCGCGGGAATCTGTCAGAGGTGGGGAGGTGTGGGTGGGCAGGACCGTTGGCGCCATGGATGGCGCCATCGAGCCCCCAAGGACGGGTTTACGGCGTGTCCTGCCCACCCACACCGCCCCGCCATCCCACGGAATCCCCGCTGTTGCCTTTGACGTTGCCGTTGCCTCTGCCGTTACCGTTGATTCGGCAGGTGCAGGGCGCAGCCCTGCCGCACACCCTCACCGCTCCGAATGCCCGCTCTGGTCGTAATCGCGCGGACTGAACAACTCCGGCTGGATCAGCTCGATGAACGCCCGCGCCTGCGCCGACAACGCCTTGCCACGCCGCACGATCACCCCGTAACTGCGTTCGGGGAACCAGCGTTTCATCGAACGCGCCGCCAACCGCTCGCGGTCAGCCTCGTTCAGGCACAGCGCCGGCACGATGGAAATGCCCATGCCCATCGCCACGTACTGCTTGATCACCTCCCAGCCGCCCACCTCCAGCGCGACCGTGTACGCGATGCGGTGGCGCTGGAACACCTGGTCGACCAGCCGGTAGGTGATCTGCCGCTTCGGCGGCAGCACCAGCGGGTAGCGCGCGATGTCGGCCAGCTCCAGCTCGCCGCCACTGGCCAGCGGATGGTCGTGCGGGGCGATCAGGACCTGCTCGAAGCGGTAGGCCGGGGCATAGCTGAGGTCGGCCGGTACATCGGTCATCGAACCGATCGCCAGGTCGGCGGCGTCCTCGCGCAGCAGGTCGGTGCCGTCGGCGCTGATCGCGTTGTGCAGGGTCAGGCGCACGTCCGGATGATGCAGGCGGAAGCGTTCGACGATCTTCGGCAGCAGGTACAGGATGGTCGAGCTGTTGGCGGCGATGTTCAGCTCGCCCGCGTCCAGGCCACGCACCTTGTCGCGGAAGCGCGCCTCCAGCCCGTCCAGGCTCTCCACCAGTGGCTGCGCCATCTCATACAGCAGCTGGCCCTCGCGGCTGGGTACGAGGCGCCGCCCGCTGCGCTCGAACAACGGCACCCCCAGCTCCCGTTCCAGCGCCTGAAGCTGCAGGCTGATCGCAGGCTGGCTGACGAAAAGTGCCTCAGCGGCCCGTGAGACAGACCCCAGGCGTACGGTCTGGCAGAACGCGCGCAGCGGCTTCAGCCGGTCGGATTTGTAGGAAAAACGCGGACTTGTCGGGGGGCGTGTGGTCATCGCGTCACAAGTATTAGCATAATTTATGTAGAACATTGCAAAAACTGTTTTGCCAAATACTCGGCCCCGACGGCACCGTGGAGACGTTCCCCCACCGCTGGAGTCGCCTCATGTCCGCCGTCGCTTCCGCTGTTCCCACCCCCGCCGCCAAGGCCACCCCCGGCATCGCCCTGGCGACCCGCGTGGCCGGCCAGGACACCCTGCTGCCGGCGCCGCTGCTGGCCCTGCTGGTGTCCCTGCACCGTGCGGTGGAACCGGGCCGGCAGGCACGGCTGCAGGCGCGCCGCGAGCGCCAGGCGTTCTTCGACCAGGGCGGCCTGCCGGACTTCCGCGAAGACACCGCCGCGATCCGCAGCGGCGACTGGCGCGTTGCCCCGCTGCCGGACGCGCTGCAGGACCGCCGTGTCGAGATCACCGGCCCGACCGACCCGAAGATGGTCATCAACGCGCTGAACTCCGGCGCCAAGGTGTTCATGGCTGACTTCGAGGACTCGACCTCGCCGACCTGGCGCAACCTGCTGGCGGGTCAGCAGTCGCTGGCTGCCGCAGTGCGTGGCGATCTCGAATACACCGCACCCAATGGAAAGCACTACGCCCTGCGCCCGTACGACGAGCAGGCGGTGCTGATCGTGCGCCCGCGCGGCTGGCACCTGGACGAGAAGCACGTGCGCATCGATGGCCAGTTCATTGCCGGCGGCCTGTTCGATGCGGCGGTGTTCGCCTTCCACAACGCCCGCACCCTGCAGGCCAAGGATCGCGGCCCGTACTTCTACCTGCCCAAGCTGCAGAGCATGGAAGAGGCGGGGTTGTGGGAGACCGCGCTGTCGCACATCGAAGGCATGCTCGGCCTGCCGCACGGCCAGATCAAAGTGACCGTGCTGATCGAAACGCTGCCGGCGGTGTTCGAGATGGACGAGATCCTGCACGCGCTGCGTGATCGCATCGTCGGCCTGAACTGCGGGCGCTGGGATTACATCTTTTCGTACCTGAAGACCTTCCGCCGCCACGCCGATCGCGTGCTGCCCGAGCGCGGCCAGGTGACCATGACCCAGCCGTTCCTGAAGGCGTATTCGGAACTGCTGATCCAGACCTGCCATCGCCGTGGTGCGCATGCGATGGGCGGCATGGCCGCGCAGATTCCGATCAACAACGATGCCGCCGCCAACGAACAGGCGATGGCACGCGTGCGCGCCGACAAGCTGCGCGAAGTGAGCGCTGGCCACGATGGCACGTGGGTCGCCCATCCGGCGCTGATTCCGGTGGCGATGGCGATCTTCGACGAGCACATGCCAACGCCCAACCAGCACCACGTGCTGCGCCAGGATGTGCGCGTGGGTCGCGATGAACTGATCGCGCGGCCGCCGGGCACGATCACCCGCGCTGGCTTCGAAGGCAACGTGGAAGTCTGCGTGCGCTATCTGGCGGCGTGGCTGGATGGCAACGGCTGCGTGCCGATCCACCACCTGATGGAGGATGCGGCCACCGCCGAGATCAGCCGCAGCCAGCTGTGGCAGTGGCTGCATACGCCGGGCCAGCAACTGGACGATGGCACTGCGATCGACCCGGCGCTGCTGGATTCCACCCTTTCGCAGCTGCCGGCAAGGATGGGCGATACCAGCGCGCTGCCCGGTGGCGCACGCATCGGCGAGGCCATCGCCCTGCTCGGCGAACTGAGCCGCAGCGAAGAACTGACCGATTTCCTGACCCTGCCGGCCTACGCGCGCATCGACTGATTGCCGCCCGCGTATCCCGCCGTTTCCCTCCCCGCTGCACGCACGAACCGAACTGGAGAAAGACATGAGCAAGCTGCCCACTGCCGAACAGATCCAGCACGACTGGGATACCAACCCGCGCTGGGAAGGCATCCAGCGCAACTACAGCGCCGCCGACGTGGTGCGCCTGCGCGGCACCGTCCACATCGAGCACTCGCTGGCCCGCCTGGGTGCGGAGAAGCTGTGGGCGTCGCTGCATGAGCGCGAGTTCGTCAACGCGCTGGGTGCACTGACCGGCAACCAGGCCATGCAGCAGGTCAAGGCGGGCCTGAAGGCGATCTACCTGTCCGGTTGGCAGGTGGCGGCCGACGCCAACCTGGCCGGTCAGATGTATCCGGACCAGTCGCTGTACCCGGCCGATTCGGTGCCGGCGGTGGTCAAGCGCATCAACAACACGCTGCTGCGCGCCGACCAGCTGCACCACGCTGAGGGCAAGGACGACATCGACTTCCTGCAGCCGATCGTGGCCGATGCCGAAGCCGGTTTCGGTGGCGTGCTCAATGCGTTCGAGCTGATGAAGGCGATGATCGAAGCCGGCGCCGCTGGCGTGCACTTCGAAGATCAGCTGGCCTCGGTGAAGAAGTGCGGCCACATGGGCGGCAAGGTGCTGGTGCCGACCCGCGAGGCGATAGAAAAGCTCAACGCTGCGCGCCTGGCCGCGGACGTGCTGGGCGTGCCGACCCTGCTGGTGGCGCGTACCGATGCCGAGGCTGCCGATCTGCTGACCAGCGACATCGACGGCAACGACAAGCCCTTCGCTACCGGCGAACGCACCGTCGAGGGCTTCTACAAGACCCGCAATGGCCTGGACCAGGCGATCAGCCGCGGCCTGGCCTATGCGCCCTATGCCGACCTGGTGTGGTGCGAGACCGGCAAGCCGGATCTGGAATTCGCTCGGAAATTCGCGGAGGCAATCCATGCGAAGTTCCCAGGCAAGCTGCTGGCCTACAACTGCTCGCCCAGCTTCAACTGGAAGAAGAACCTGGATGACGCCACCATCGCCAAGTTCCAGCGTGAACTGGGCAGCTACGGCTACAAGTTCCAGTTCATCACCCTGGCCGGTTTCCATGCGCTGAACTACGGGATGTTCAACCTGGCCCATGGCTACGCGCGTCGGCAGATGAGCGCGTTCGTGGAACTGCAGGAAGCCGAGTTCGAAGCGGCCGAGCGCGGCTTCACCGCAGTCAAGCACCAGCGTGAGGTCGGCACCGGCTACTTCGATGCGGTGACCCAGGCGATCCAGCAGGGCCAGTCGTCGACCACCGCGCTGACCGGCTCGACCGAGGAAGAGCAGTTCCACGGCGGGCGCAGCGAACGCGCGGCGTGATGCGGTAGTGCCGGCCGCTGGCCGGCAACCACGCGATCCTCCGGGCACCACGGGGAAGCCGGCCAGCGGCCAGGCTCTACCGAAGCCTGGAGATCCGATCAGGGTGGCCAGGGAAGGGCCAGACAACGCCGGCCGGTCGGGGGACCTGCCGGCGTTGTTGTATCGATGCAAAGGCGTGGTCAGCAAGCAGCGTCAATCAGGCGCACCCCCGCGTACCGGCAACTTGGCCGAAAGCCTGTGAAGAGTGCCATCGGGTTGATCCAGCAGGACTTTTGCCCGGACACCCGTGACCAGAACGGCCACCACGCATCCTCACATCAGGCAAGATCGCCGGGGCATTAAAAATGAGATAGGGCGCACACTTTAAAGCGGTGCTATGCTCCGCGGCTCACCAGGGGACGCTGGCGGCGGGTGCAGGGAATGACCGGCAGGGGTGCGGCCGAGAACAGTGATGTGACGTCAGGTATCGCCCGGGTGGCGATGGCCGAGATCGTGCACGCGCTGCTTTCCGCTGCCGAGGTTGCATTGTTTGCCAGATTTGCCCGCCCATGCAAGCTTCATGCCGGACAGTGGTTGTTCCAGCGTGGCCATCGCGGCGAACGGATGTATGTGATCCTCCAGGGCCAGATCGAACTGGACTTCGGCGAGGACCTGGTGATCAAGACGCTCGGCCAGCATGAGTTCTTCGGTGAGCTTGGCCTGCTGGTCGGCGATCACCTGCGCAGCGCCAGTGCACGCGCGCTGGCCGACTGTGAAGTGCTGGAGCTGGGCCCGGCTGACTTCCATCGCCTGGTGGAATCCGATCCCGGCCTGGTCGCCTACTTCCTGCGCCGCACGATCATGCGCGTGCTGACCAACGAGCAGGCCCTGATCAGCCAGCTGCGCCGGCGCAACCACGATCTGGAAACCGCGCTGGACAACCTGTACATCACCACACACCAGTTGACCCACACCCGTGAACTGGTGCGTACCGATGAACTGACCGGGCTGCACAACCGTCGCGGCCTCACCCTGTACCTGCAGGAGTGCCGCGCCGATGGTGACGGGTTGCCGCAGGCACTGCTGCTGATCGACTGCGACCGCTTCAAGCAGATCAATGATCGTCACGGCCACCAGGCCGGCGACCGAGTGCTGCAGAGCATGGGCAACATCCTGCGCTCGATGGCCGGTGAGCAGGACCTGGCCTGCCGCCTCGGCGGCGATGAGTTCTGCCTGATCCTGCGCCGTGGCAACCATGAGATCGTGCAGCACGCGGCCGAGTTCATCCTCAGCGCGGTGCATGGCCTGCTCGAACGCAGTCATGGCACGCCGCATGTCAGCCTGGTCAGCATCGGTGCCAGCCTGCTGGTGCCGGAGGCAGGCTGGAGCGAGTGGTATGCCTGTGCGGATCGTGCGCTGTACCAGGCCAAGCGCGATGGCGGCAACTGCCTGCGCTGGGGCGGCGACTCCGAAAACGGACAATGAGCAGCAGAGGTGGCAATGGACGGCATTCCGGATTTCCTCCCGATGCAGAGTTCGCAAGTGCGGACCCTGCTGTTCACCGATCTGTGCGATTCGCTGCAGCTGGTCGAGCGGATCGGTGACGTTGCCGCCGCTGAGCTGTTCCAGCAGCATGACCGTCTGGTGCTGGGCCTGCAGCAGCGCTGGAACGGCCAGCTGATCGATCGCTCTGACGGATTGTTCATCCTGTTCGAACGTCCCATCGATGGCATCGGCTTTGCCCTTTCCTACCAGAACGCCGTTGATGCACTGGGGCGTGAACGTGGCGTCGTCCTGCGTGCACGCGCCGGCCTGCACGTGGGTGACGTGCTGCTGTGGAACAACAGTGCCGAGGCCGTTGCTCACGGCGCAAAGCCGGTGGAGGTGGAAGGCCTGGCCAAGCCCATGGCTGCGCGCCTGATGCAGCTGGCGTGGCCTGGACAGGTCCTGCTGTCTTCGGCTGCCGAACAGATGGCGCGTCGGGCAGCCAGCGAACTGCCCTGGGCGGCCGATGAGCTGCGCTGGAAGGATCACGGCTGCTGGCGCTTCAAGGGCATCGGCGAACGCCAGGAAGTCTTCGAGGTGGGACTGCGTGGCAGCGCCCCGCTACGTCGCCCGCGCTCGGGCGAAAAAGCGTGGCGGGATCTGCCGCTGTGGCGTCGCCCAGCCGCGCTGGTGACCGAGGCGGCGCTCATGCTGGCGCTATGCGGAGTGCTGTGGACACTGTTTCGGCCGGCACCGGCCATCGCCTTCGCCGAACGCGATTGGGTGATCGTGGCGGCGGTGCACAACGCCACGGCTTATCCGCAGCTGGACAGCAGCCTGGAGCAGGCGCTGTATATCAGCCTGGGACAGTCGCGCTTCGTCAACATCCTCAGCGAGCTGAAGGTGCGTGACACGCTGCAGCTGATGCAGCGCCCTCCGCAGGCGCGGCTGGACCGCAGGCTGGCCATCGAGGTCGCGCTGCGTGACGGAGTTCGTGCGGTATTGATCCCCAGCGTGCTGGAGCTCAACGGCAAAGTGCGGGTCAGTGTCGAAGTCGTGGATCCGCGTAGTGGACAGACCGTTTACACGCGCTTTGCCGACGGCCGCGGGCTGGACTCGATCCTCGCCTCGACCGATCACGTGGTTGCGGCGTTGCGTACCGACCTTGGCGAAGCGCTTCGTGACGTCGGCGCTGACCAGCGACCGTTGCCTACCGTGGCTACCGCCAATCTGGACGCACTGCATGCGTATGCCAAGGGCGTGGATGCAACGGCTGCGGCGCGCTACGACGATGCGTTGATGTTCTTCGAGCAGGCAACCCGGCTGGATCCTGCCTTTGCCTTCGCCTACGTCGGGCAGATGAACATCCAGCACGCCAAGGGCAACCTGGAGCAGGCCGCGGCGCTGTACCACAAGGCGGTCAGCCAGCGTACGCACCTGACCGCGCGCGACCAGCTCTATCTCGATGCCTGGGCGGCCGATTTCGAAGGTGCACCGCCTGCACGCATCGCTGACAAATGGCGCATGCTGACCGAGTTGTACCCGGACGACCCGGCCGGCTGGATGAACTACGCGCTGGTGCTGTTCGCGCAGGGGGACTATGACGGCGCCCTGGCAGCTGCCCAGCCATTGCTTGGCCGCCAGCACTCGCGTCGTGCATTGGTGCTGGCGTTCGTCGCACGGATCCAGCTGGCACGCGGAGAGACGGGCGCCGCAGATGCCGCGCTGCGGGGCGCCCGGCTGCATCCGGGCTGGAATGGCGATGGCATGGAGCCGGTGCTGGCAGCACTGACCGGTGATTTCGCTGCAGCCAACGCCAGTTTCGAAGCCATGGCACCGCTCGGGCTTGGCACGCGCATGGAGCGCGCGGCGGTGCTGGCCATGCAGGACCGCAGGACGGAGGCGGCCGCTGACATGCAACAGCTGGCGTCGCAATGCAGAACTCGCGGCGGCATGTGCGACATCCTGGCCCTGCAGGCACTGGCTTGGCGCGGACAAGCCGGTGCCCCGGCTGTGGAACAGCAGTACCAGCAGGTACTGGACCGGGCATTGGCGGCCATCGATCGCAGTCAGCCGGCGCCCGCGCGCCGCAACGCATTCATTGCCTTGGCGACGGCCTACCATGCCGTACGTGCCGGACAGGCGTCCGTGGTGGCCAATCGGCAGGACGCGCTGCAGGCCCTGCCGGAACGGGATGGTGATCCTCGCCTGCGCGAACTGTGGAACCTGCTGCAGGCGCGTATCGCATTCGACCAGGGCAAGTTGGCGCATGCGCAGTCACTGCTGGCCCAGCGACCCGATGCAAGCCTGTTCCAGTGGCGGGTGTTGCAGCTGGACCTGTTGCGTGCTCGCGGCGACCACGATGCTGCCGCTCGACAGGCGCATTGGCTGCAGCGTCATGCGGGCCTGGCCTTCGCCGAAAGCATCGGCGACTACGCGCTGCTGCCGCTGAACGTCATGGACGCACAGCGGCTTGCCCTCCAGAAGGGCACAACCCTCGCCGCTGGCACAGGCGCGCCGGTCGCACCCTGATCGATCAATCGTGCTTCAGGCCGGGCAGGCCGTCCTCGAACAGGAACGGCACGTTGAAGGCCGCGCGTGCGCTCAGCAGGCTGCTCATGCGCGAGGCCGCCTCGGCGAACTCCTGCTTGCCCCCCAGCGTCGCCAGCGGCGCGCGGCAGGCATGCACGGTAGCTTCGTCGGCACCCAGCGCCAGCAGGGCCTTGCCCGGGTCGGCACTGAAGGCTACGCGGAAGTCATCGTCGTGGGACAGGCGCTCCAGCAGCTGCTGGACGACGTCGGCGGAGAGGGGGGATGCAGACATGGGGCACTACCAGAAGGTGGAAAGTACAAGTATCGGCTGCCGTACAGGGGAGTTGATGGCCGCCTGCGGGCCGCGCGCTATCATCGTCGACCATGCAGGCCCTGGGATGACAGATCCACATGAATTTCCGCCGTTGCCTGATGATGATGGTGGAGCCGATCGAGCGCCCCAGGTTCGACCTGGCTGGCGTACTGGGTGGCGGTACCGGCGTTGATTTCGAGCGTTCGCTGCAGGTCCGTGCCGCGCACCTGCGGGAACCGCGTGTGATCGATGCAGCAAGCTGCATGTGGCTGCTTCAGTGCAGTGCAGAGCAATGGCAGCCGCTTCCTTCGGATCCGCAGGCGCGCGCTGATGTCCTGACGCTGCTGGAACTGGGGTTGCTGGTCAGCGATGATCCTGCCCACGCGCAGGCCTTGGCAATCGAGCAGCAGGTACGCGACAGTCACTGGTGGCCATTGTCGGCGCTGCACTACCAGCAGTCGTGCTGGGACGAGGTGGACAGCGTGCAGGACATGGAGCAGCACCAGCTGGTGACCGCACGCGATCTGGTGCGCAGCTACGGCAGTCCGCCGCCCGAGGCACCTCCGCGTATACATGGCGCGCGGGCACTGCCTTGCTACGAGGATGATCCGATGCAGCCGCAGCTGCAGGCACGGGCTACCTGCCGCAACTTCGATACCGGGCGTGCGCTGCCGTTGCCACTGCTGGCCCGCGTGCTGCAACAGGTGCTGATGGCACAGGCCGAGGTGGAAACCGATCCAGGTGTCCGGTTCCTGAAGAAGAACGTGCCTTCAGCCGGCAGCCTGCATCCGCTGGAGGCCTACTTACTGGTACGCAACGTGGAGGGAATGGCCCCGGGGCTGTATCACTACCATGCGGTGGCGCACGAGCTCGGCCGGCTGTCGGCACAGCCACAGGACCTGGAGTCGCTGTGCCAGCGCTTGCTGGCCGGGCAGCATTGGTTCGCCGATGCACACGTGCTGCTGGTGCTGGTGTGCCGCTTCGAGCGCAACTTCTGGAAGTATCGGAACCATGCCAAGGCCTACCGTGCCGTCACGCTGGATGCCGGCCATGTTTCACAGGCACTGTATGCGTCGGCCACCGCACTGGGCCTGGGCGCTTTTGTTACAGCGGCCATCAACGAAGCCGAGGCCGGGCGTGCATTTGGCCTGCAGCCGATGGCCGAAGGTGCGTTGGCGATCTGCGGGCTGGGCTGGCGCAGTGGCACAAAGACCACCGCGGAGCTGGACCCGGATGGCCACGTGTGGCCACGTTCGGACCCACGCGCGGGGGATGCCGACGCAGCCGGGCCCTAGGGCCCGGCGCGTCATCGTTCACGCCGCCTCGAAGTCCACCAGCACCGCGCCATCACCTACCTGGTCGCCGGCCTTGGCGCGGTAGCCCTTCACCGTGCCATCGGCCGGTGCCTGCAGGGTGTGCTCCATCTTCATCGCCTCCAGCACCACCAGCGGCGTACCGCGCTTGACCTCGGTACCGGCCGCGACCAGCGTGGCCACGATCTTGCCCGGCATCGGGGCCAGCAGGCTGCCGGCGTCGGCTACGGCAGTGTCCGATTCGCCCACCGGATCATGCAGGGTGAAGCGGTGCTGGCCATCGGCGCCGAACAGGTACAGCTGGTCGCCCTCGCGCAGCAGCTGCAACGTCCAGCGACGCTCGCCCAGCTGTACCGTCAGGCCCTGTGCATCGGCCGCACCGATCACCTGCACCGGTGCTGCGTCATCGCTCTGCACACGCCAGCCATCGGCCTGCGCCCATACCTTCAGCGTGTGCGTGCGTTCGCCCTGCTGCAGCGGCAGCACGCGCGGGGCGGAGGCACCAAGACGCCAGCCATCCTGCGCCTGCCACGGCGAATGCGGGTCGCGCGCATCGCTGCCGGCGCGCGCGGTAGTGGCCACAGCGGCAACCGCTGCCATCTGCCACAGCGCATCGTCGCTGTCGCCGAACGCGTTCAATGCCGCCTGTTCGCGTTCGATCAGCGCGGTATCCAGCTTCGCGTGCGCGAACGAATCGGTGTTCACCAGCCGACGCAGGAAGCCGGCATTGGTGGTCACGCCCACCACCTGGCAGTCGGCCAGGGCCTGGCTCATGCGGCGCAGGGCCGCCTCGCGATCGACGTCCCAGACGATCAGCTTGGCGATCATCGGATCGTAGTACGGGGTGATGCTGTCGCCTTCCTCCACGCCGGTATCCACGCGCACATGGGCCGACGCAATCGGCAGGCGCAGGCGGCGCAGGGTGCCGGTGGAGGGCAGGAAGCCACGGTCGGCGTCCTCGGCGTACAGGCGCGCTTCGATCGCATGGCCATGGATGGCCAGCTGCTCCTGGCGCAGCGGGAGCGGTTGGCCCGAGGCCACGCGCAGCTGCCACTCCACCAGATCGGTGCCAGTGATGTATTCGGTTACCGGGTGCTCGACCTGCAGGCGGGTGTTCATTTCCATGAAATAGAAATCGCCGTCCGGGCCGGCAATGAACTCCACCGTGCCCGCGCCCACGTATCCCACCGCGCGCGCGGCATCGACCGCGGCCTTGCCCATCGCGGCGCGGCGTTCGGCGCTCATGCCCGGTGCGGGCGCTTCTTCCAGCACCTTCTGGTGGCGGCGCTGCACCGAGCAGTCGCGCTCGAACAGGTAGACCGCATCGCCGTGGCTGTCGCCGAACACCTGGATCTCGATATGGCGCGGACGCTCGACGTACTTCTCGACCAGTACGTGGTCGTTACCGAACGCCGATGCCGCCTCACGCTGGCAGCTGGCCAGTGCATCGACGAAGTCCTCGCTGCGATCAACCTTGCGCATGCCCTTGCCACCGCCACCGGCGCTGGCCTTGATCAGCACCGGGTAGCCGATGCCGTCGGCCTGCGTGCGCAGGAAGTCCGGTTCCTGCTGGTCGCCGTGGTAGCCCGGCGTCAGCGGTACACCGGCCTTGGCCATCAGCGCCTTGGCCGCGCTCTTGTCGCCCATCGCGCGGATCGCGGTGGCCGGCGGGCCGATGAAGGTGATGCCGGCGGCGGCACAGGCATCTGCGAAATCGGCGTTCTCGGACAGGAAGCCGTAGCCGGGATGGATCGCCTGCGCCCCGCTGCGGCGTGCGGCGTCCAGCAACACGTCGCCGCGCAGGTAGCTCTCGCGCGCGGCCGCCGGGCCGATGTGGATGGCTTCGTCGGCCAGCCGCACGTGGCGCGCATTGCGGTCGGCATCGGAATACACCGCCACCGTGGCGATGCCCAGGCGGCGGCAGGTGGCGATGACGCGGCAGGCGATCTCGCCGCGGTTGGCGATCAGGACTTTGCTGAACATGGCAACAGACTCGGTCATGGCACGGGTTACATGCGGAACACGCCGAAGCGCGTCTGCTGCGGGGCGGCGTTGAGGCTGGCCGACAGCGCCAGGGCGAGCACGCGGCGGGTATCGACCGGATCGATCACACCGTCGTCCCACAGGCGCGCGCTGGCGTAGTACGGGTGTCCCTGCTGCTCGAACTGGTCGCGGATCGGTGCCTTGAAGGCGTCTTCCTCCGCTGCCGGCCACTGGCCGCCCTTGGCTTCGATGCCATCGCGCTTGACCGTGGCCAGCACGCTGGCGGCCTGCTCGCCGCCCATCACGCCGATACGCGCGTTCGGCCACATCCACAGGAAGTTGGGCGAGTACGCGCGGCCGCACATGCCGTAGTTGCCGGCGCCGAACGAACCACCGATCACCACGGTGAACTTGGGCACCTTGGCGCAGGCCACCGCCATCACCAGCTTGGCCCCGTCCTTGGCGATGCCGCCCTGTTCGTACTTGCGGCCAACCATGAAGCCGGTGATGTTCTGCAGGAACACCAGCGGAATGTTGCGCTGGGTGCACAGCTCGATGAAGTGCGCGCCCTTCAGTGCGGATTCGGAGAACAGGATGCCGTTGTTGGCGATGATGCCGATCGGGTAACCGTTCAGATGCGCAAAGCCGGTGACCAGCGTGGCGCCGTAGCGTGGCTTGAACTCATCGAAGCGCGAGCCATCGACCAGCCGTGCGATCACTTCGCGCACGTCGTAGGGCTTGCGCGTGTCGGCCGGAATCACCCCGTACAGCTCGTGTGCCGGCAGCAGCGGCTCTTCCGTTGCCTGCACCGCCATCGCCGGTTCCGGCTTGCGCCAGTTGAGCTGGGCGATGATCGCGCGCACCCGTGCCAGCGCCTGCAGATCGTTGTCGGCCATGTGGTCGGCCACGCCGGAAATGCGCGTGTGCACGTCGGCACCGCCCAGTTCCTCGGCCGTCACCACTTCACCGGTGGCGGCCTTCACCAGCGGCGGGCCGCCGAGGAAGATCGTGCCCTGTTCGCGCACGATCACGGTCTCGTCGCTCATTGCCGGTACGTAGGCACCGCCGGCGGTGCAGCTGCCCATCACGCAGGCGATCTGCGGGATGCCCTGCGCGGACAGGTTGGCCTGGTTGTAGAAGATGCGGCCGAAATGATCGCGGTCCGGGAACACCTCATCCTGCAGCGGCAGGAAGGCACCACCGGAATCGACCAGGTAGATGCACGGCAGGTGGTTCTGCTCGGCAATCTCCTGCGCGCGCAGGTGCTTCTTCACCGTCATCGGGTAGTAGGTGCCGCCCTTGACCGTGGCGTCGTTGGCCACGATCACGCATTCCACGCCGCTCACGCGGCCGATGCCGGCGACCACGCCCGCAGCAGGCACGGCATCGTCGTACATGCCATGCGCGGCCAGCGGCGCGATCTCAAGGAAGGCGCTGCCAGGGTCGAGCAGGGCGTCGATGCGGTCGCGCACCAGCAGCTTGCCGCGTGCGGTGTGCTTGGCACGCGCTGCTTCGCTGCCACCCAGCGCGGCGCGGGCGAGGGTGGCATGCAGGTCGTCAACCACGACCTGCATCGCCGCGCGGTTGCTTTCAAACGTTTCGCTGCCCGGTTGCAGCTGGCTGTTCAGGACGGTCATCGCGATAGCCTTACAGAGTGCGCTGGAACAGTTCGCGGCCGATCAGCATGCGGCGGATCTCAGAGGTGCCGGCGCCGATTTCATACAGCTTGGCGTCGCGCCACAGACGGCCGGTCGGGTACTCGTTGATGTAGCCGTTGCCGCCCAGGATCTGGATCGCCTGGCCGGTCAGCCAGGTGGCCTTTTCAGCGGCGTACAGAATGGCACCGGCGGCATCCTGGCGGGTGGTGCGGCCCTGGTCGCAGGCGCGCGCGACGGCGTACACATAGGCGCGACAGGCGCCCAGGCCCACGTACATGTCGGCGATCTTGGCCTGGATCAGCTGGAAGCTGCCGATCGCTTCACCGAACTGGTGGCGCTCATGCACGTACGGCATCACCACGTCCATGGCGGCGGCCATCAGGCCCAGCGGGCCACCGGACAGCACCACGCGCTCGTAGTCCAGGCCGGACATCAGCACACGCACGCCGCCGCCAACCTGACCCAGCACATTCTCTTCCGGTACTTCGCAATCCTGGAACACCAGCTCGCAGGTGGGCGAGGAACGCATGCCCAGCTTGTCCAGCTTCTGCGCGGTGGAGAAACCCTTCATGCCCTTCTCGACCAGGAACGCGGTGATGCCCTTGGCGCCTGCGTCCATGTCGGTCTTGGCGTAGACCACCAGCACGTCGGCGTCCGGGCCGTTGGTGATCCACATCTTGTTGCCGTTGAGCACGTAGCGGTCGCCGCGCTTGTCCGCGCGCAGCTTCATCGACACCACGTCCGAACCCGCACCCGGTTCGCTCATCGCCAGCGCGCCGACCTTGGCGCCGCTGCACAGGTCTGGCAGGAAGCGCTGCTTCTGCGCTTCGGTGCCGTTCTTGCGCAGCTGGTTCACGCACAGGTTCGAGTGCGCGCCGTAGGACAGGGCGATGCCGCCGGAGGCGCGTGAGATCTCTTCCATCGCCACCACGTGGGCCAGGTAACCCATGCCAGTGCCGCCGTATTCTTCTTCCACGGTCAGGCCCAGCAGGCCCTGTTCGCCCAACTTGGGCCATAGTGCCAACGGGAACTGGTTGGTTGCATCGGCCTCGGCCGCGAGCGGCGCGATCTCGGCAGCGGCAAAATGGGCCACGCTCTGGCGCAGCAGGTCGATATCTTCGCCGAGGTCGAAGTTCAGGGATGGCACGTGCATTGCGATGGCTCCACGAGGGAAGGTGGGGAATGGACGCACCCGGAAGGGGAAGCGGGCGGCCGTTCACAGCAGCGGCCCGCGCGGGCGATTGGAGCCCAGCGTAGCGGGGTTCGGGTAAGAAGTGAATACAAATTCAAAAATTGAAACCAGACTCAGAACATGGCCTACAAACGCTCAGCATTGATGGAAGAACGCCTGGCCGGGGCCCGTGAACGGATCCTGCTGGCCACCCGCGAACTGGTCGCCACCGGCGGCTGGCGCAACGCGCCGGTAACCGCCGTGGCCACCCAGGCCGGGGTCTCCACCGGCCTGATCTACCGCCACTTCCCGTCCAAGGCCGAGCTGTTCGTGGAAGTGCTCAACGCTGCCGTGGCCCATGAGGTGGCGATCATGGAACGCATCGCCAGTGCGCCGCAGCCGGCCAGCGTGCGCCTGCGCCAGGCCATCACCGCCTTCGTCCGCCGCGCCCTGGCCGGCCCGGGCCTGGCCCATGCCTTCATCGTCGAACCGGTGGACCCGGACGTGGAAGCCGAGCGCATGCGCGGCCGCCGTGCCTTCGGTGACGTGTTCCTGCGCCTGGTGGAAGAGGGCGTGGCGGCCGGTGAACTGCCGGCACAGGACGCGCACGCTGCCGCTGCCTGCCTGGTGGGTGCCTTCACCGAAGCGATGGTGGGCCCGACCGCACCCAGCCGCGAAGCGCACCGCGACGAGGACGCTCTGGTCGAGGCCATCTGCAGTTTCTGCCTGCGGGCTGTTGGCGCAGGGTGATGCCGCCGTTGCGGGTGCCGGGCGGCTTCTACCGCGCTTCGCGCTCGCCGGGCGCGGTCCGGCGCCACCCGCACGCGGCCACGGCCGCATGCTGCGCCGCACCAGCTGTGATGCCTGTTGTCGTGCGCGGCGTGCGTTCTATACTCGGCCCATCACGCAGTCGCTCAGCCGTGGTCCAACGACTATCAGCCAGGGGTAACGAAGAGTGCGGAATTACGATCTGGAGTTCCTGAAACGCTTCTCCATGGTGATCGCGCTGTTGATGGCCATCACCCTCGGTCTGATCCTGCTGGCCGCGTTCATCCACACCCGGATTCCGCCCGAGGTGTCGCCCACCGCCGCCAAACGCACTGAACAGCGCATCTCGCCCACTGGCGCGGTATACGCCGGCAGCACCGGCGCCGCCGCGCAGGCCGCGGCCAAGGCCGCAGCGCTGGCCAAGGCCGCCTCGCAGGTGGCCTACGGCGGTACCAAGGATGGCAAGGTGATCTTCGACAACCTGTGCACCGCCTGCCATACCACTGGCGTGGGCATGGCGCCGACGCTGGACCACTCGCACTGGGACAAGCGCCTGGCGCAGGGCAAGGACACCCTCTACAAGCACGCCATCGAGGGCTACACCGGCCCCGACGGCGGCATCATGCCGCCCAAGGGCGGCAACCCGGCGCTCACCGAGGAGCAGATCCACGCCACCGTGGACTGGATGCTGGGCAATCTGAAATAGCGGACGCCGCCGCGTCCACTGGTAGTGCCAGCCGCTGGCCGGCAGCCACGCATCGCATGAAGGTCATGAGGTTGCCGGCCAGCGGCCGGCACTACCCGGCTTTGCCCACCAAGGCCTGATCGCCCCTATGCCCCCGCTGCGCAGGCGGGGTTTCGCATTTCAGGGTTAGTCTGTGCGCCTCTTCCGTGGAGTCGTCTGTCGATGCGTCGCCGTTCCCTCGCCCTTGCACTGTCCCTGCTGATGCCGGCATCCGCTTTCGCCCAGGCCCAGCCACAGGTTGCGCCGACCTCGGCGCCTGCGCCACGCAGCGCAGCCACTGTCACCCTGGCCGCCGCGCCGGCCGACTGGCGTGCACTGGATGGGCAGCACGTGCGCATCGCCGCGCCGCTCACCCTGGCCGGAACCGATGGCCTGGAACGCTTCGGCCAGCTCACCGTCGCCTTCGATGGCCGCCTGTGGCAGCCGACCGAAGTGGCCGCGCCCGGCAGTGCCGGGATCGAACAGGTGATGGCCGACAACCAGCGCCGCCGCCTGCTGCTGGACGATGGCAGCGATGTGCGTGATCCGGCCAGCGTCGCCTACCTGCCGGGCAACCCGGTGCTGCGTACCGGCATGCAGCTGCGCAACGTGGAAGGCACCGTGCGCGTGGACGCGCAGGGCCGGCCCAGCCTGCAGGTGGATGGTGTACTGAAGCTGCCGGACCTGCAGCGCCCGGCCGTGCCCAGCGTGCCCGGCCGCCTGCACATCGCTGCGTTCAACCTGGAGAATTTCTTCAATGGTGACGGCAAGGGCGGTGGGTTCCCGACCCTGCGCGGCGCGCGCACGCTGGACGAGCACAAGGCGCAGGTCGGCAAGCTGGTGGCCACCGTCAACGCGCTGGGCGCCGACATCGCCGCGCTGATGGAACTGGAGAACGACGGCTACGGCCCGCAGTCGGCCATCGCCGAGCTGGTGGATGCGCTCAATGCCGGCCTCGCCGCAGACAAACAGTGGGCGTTCGTCGATGCCGGCCAAGGCCCCGGCAGCAATCCGATCCGCGTCGGCATCATCTACCGCAAGAGCGAATTCAAGCCGCTCGGCACGCCGCTGACCAAGCTCGACGGCCCCTTCGTCGAACACAGCCGTGCGCCGCTGGCACAGGCCTTCCAGGGCAAGGGTGCGCCGTTCATGGTGGTTGCCAACCACTTCAAGTCCAAGGGCTGCCGCGATGCCAGCGGCGCCGACGCCGACCGCAATGACGGGCAGGGCTGCTGGAACGCCACCCGCGTGGAATCGGCCAGGCAGCTCAACTCCTGGGTGCGGGCCGAAGCCGCGCGCCTGAAGGTGAAGGACGTGGTGCTGATGGGCGATTTCAACGCCTACGCCATGGAAGATCCGATCCGCACCCTGCACGACCTCGGCTGGCAGGATGCCTTCAAGGTGGCCAAGGTCGAACAGCCTTACAGCTACGTCTACAACGGCTACACCGGCCGCCTCGATCATGCGCTGCTCAGCCCGACCATGGCCAAGCGCCTCGCCGGCGCCGCTGAGTGGCACAGCAATGCCGACGAGCAGGACGCCAGCGGTTACCAGGGCCGCAACGTGCAGGGCCCGTGGCGCAGCTCCGATCACGACCCGCTGCTGCTGGGCTTCGATCGCTGAGTGGGTGCCCGGCCGGTCCCTGTGGGGGCCGGCCGGACGGCCCGCTGCTCATCGCCAGTAGTAGCGCTCGATGCGGAAGGTTGCACGGCAGCCGTTGTCGACCCAGATCGTGCCGCGGTCCACGCCCCAGTCGCGTCCCTGCAGGCAGGAGGCACGTGACTCGCGGTTGATCAGGTGCACGCTGTCCTTCTGTGAGACCTGTACCTGGCAATGCGCGCGACGCTGGTCGCGGCTGCTGCAGCTCACCACTTCCGAGCTTGAATCGCCGCGATGGGTTTGCATGGGGGGCGGATAGGCGGGATAGCGCGGATAGGCCGGTTCATGTGATGGATAGCTGATCCCGCCGCTGAAATCGGGATAACCTCCGATGCTGCTGCAACCGGTCAGGGTTGCGGCCAGCAGCATGAGAGCGCACACGTGTTTCATCACATTCTCTCCAGATGCAGGTCCGTTCGAGTCTAGGCAGCGGGATGCCCATCACGACGGAACTGCACTGTGAGCGGCGTCAACGTATCAATCGAAATGCGCAGCAGGATCGGAATCTTCTGCACCGGCTATCGGCAACGGCGCGAACTGTGCGCATCACCCCAGTGCGATCAGGGTGATCGCGACTACCGCCAGCGCCAGTCCGAGGCGGTTCCACCGGCTCATAGGCTCGCCGAAGGCGAATACGCCAACCAGCGCACCCAGCACCACCACGCCGATGTTCATGCCGGCGAACACGGTGGCCGGGCTGTCCGGCATCGACTGGTGCGCATGCACATAGAAAAGGATGTTGCCGCCGTTGAGCAGGCCCAGCAGTGCACCCGCACCCAGGTTGCGCCAGGCCAGGCGGCTGCGCCCACTGAAATGCCGCCATAACTGCAGCGCCAGCATCAGCACGAAGGCCACGCTGAAACTGGCCAGCACCGCCGCCATCGACGGCGTGCCCGACAGCGCCACCTGCTTGAGCAGCACATCCACCACCGCGAAGCCGGCCCATACGCCCAGCAGCCAGCCCCAGCCACCGGGCGAGGCCGCCACTGCCGGGCCGCGCGGACGCAGGCTGATGGCCACCATCGCCAGCAGGCCCAGGCCCAGCCCCACCAGCTTCCACGTACTGGCGCTCTGGCCGAAGAACAGGAACGCCGCCGCCAGCGACAGCAGCAGCGACAACCGCTGCGCCACATCACTGCGGACGATGCCGGCCACCGCCACCGCGCGGCCCAGCACCAGGAAGATCGAGGGCAGCACCACCGCCAGCGCCAGCAATGACAGCCACGGCGCATGCGGTCCGCGCAGTGCGTCCAGTGGCGGCTGCAGCACCACCGCCGTCATCGTCGCCGCCACCAGATAGTTCCAGGTGACCATCTGCGCAACATCCAGCTGGCGGCGGCTGGCCAGCTTCAACAACACCGAAACCAGCACACTGCAGATCACGGCCAAGGACAGGTAGAGCATGGGGCGGGCACAGGGCAGGGG
>NZ_QFHO01000069.1 GCF_004920835.1 Stenotrophomonas maltophilia | reverse complement strand
GAACAACGGCCATTGGGTCGGTTCAGAGACATGATGTGACAACCGATCCCGTTGAGTCGCCGTCACGGTTTCCCACTCCACAGCACCGCAATGAATAACCTGAAGCGCCGGGGACGGTTGATGGGGTAACACACGCTGTGTACCCTGTTCATCAAACACAATACGCAACGCATCATGACGAGCTACCAGCAGAGTTAGGGCCCGCTCTAATCGTTCCCGGTCAAACGGTGTGCCTTTATATTGCTGATGGCTTTCATGTTCCTGATATTCGTATTCCTGATATTCGTATTCCTGATACTCGTATTCCTGATACTCGTATTCCTGATAATAGTGCGTTGCCACGCCACCCAGTGGGAACCCCGATTGCCGCCCCATTAAATATGCTCGCTGCACATCGGTTAGCTCAAAGGGCGAATAACGT
>NZ_QFHO01000068.1 GCF_004920835.1 Stenotrophomonas maltophilia | reverse complement strand
GTGCTACGGTTAGAAAGGCGAAAGCCCCAAGAAATACAAGCACACCTGATAAGCGAGATTTAAGGATACAGCGGAATTGATTGTTTAAGTCTGCAATTCCCACCCTGATAAACGCCACAACGTTTTATTGTTGCCCCATTCACGCAACATTTGAGAACCGAATAGAAATCTTTTAGTAAAAAGCGTTCTTTTTTGGGTCAGCGGTTAATGTGGACGGTTTAACGGTTTTTCCCCTGCGGGTCGTATTGAAAAGCCATTGAAAAGCTGATGGATAACTCTTCGAGTTACCCACGAGCTTTCCAACAGCTTTCCAACACTAAAAACCTACCGCCCACAATAACCACTTCCCTAATAATAAATTTTTTTATTTTTATATTGGTTCAAAGGCTCACGATGTTCGCCTAATAAAACGAAGTCGCCTATCGGCTC
>NZ_QFHO01000067.1 GCF_004920835.1 Stenotrophomonas maltophilia | reverse complement strand
ACTGAAATCTGGCTTCATATAGATTTCATCTTTTTCTTTCATAACCTCATAAAGACGTTCGTGACCTTTAATTACAACATCAAGCACGCGTTCATCTTCATAAGCATAGTGGTCCTGTTTTAAAACAGCTAGACGTTCATTTTTCCCTAATGAAACATGTCCTGTTTGAGAATCTAATTCACCAGATAATATTTTTAAGAATGTTGATTTACCTGCACCATTCGCACCAATTAATCCATAACAATTACCTTCTGTAAATTTAATATTTACATCTTCAAATAGTTTACGATCTCCAAAACGTAAACTCACATCAGTTACTTGTAACATGCATTTTCTCCTTTTTTTCATTCGATATTCTAACGGAAGAATTATATCATATTATCGTCACAGTTTCGACCTCATATAAGTTGTAATGATAGAATGACTCACAC
>NZ_QFHO01000066.1 GCF_004920835.1 Stenotrophomonas maltophilia | reverse complement strand
GAATGGTGGTTGCTTAGGATCGATATATTGAATACCACCGAATACAAAGTTAACACCATCTGCTGCTTTTAATAATAAGTAGTTAAAACCGTTTGAAATACCACCAATAACCTTGATTCCCATTGTAGTTTTAAGCAAGATAAATGCAAAGATAAGCTGAATTGCAAGTAAAATTCCTACATATTTCCAGCGAATATTTTTCCTGTCTGAGCTAAATAGAAACGCAAGTGCTAAAAAGAAGATAATTCAGATAATCCCAATTAGAATATGCATATATTTCTCATTCCTTTAGTTTTTTCTACAATCTATCATACAATAAAATGGAAGGGCTAACATCATAAATTTTTGAAAATATAAAAACAAATTAATTGAAAAAGGTCAAAATAGGTCATATAATATAGTCAAAGAAGGTCAAAAAGGGGTGATATACATGCAC
>NZ_QFHO01000065.1 GCF_004920835.1 Stenotrophomonas maltophilia | reverse complement strand
GCGCCAATCACTGCTGCAATGGTTGGAGGTATGATTCCACCATTAGCAATTGCAACAGCAATGCTTATCTTCAGAAAGAAATTCACAAAAGAACAAAGAGGTTCAATTGTACCTAACTATGTGATGGGTGCATCATTCATTACTGAAGGTGCGATTCCGTTTGCAGCAGCTGACCCAATTCGTGTGATTCCATCAATGATGATTGGTTCAGGTGTTGGTGGTGCGATTGCATTAGCATTAGGTTCAAGAATCAATGCGCCACACGGTGGTATCTTTGTTATCGCAACAACTGACTTTAGCCATATTTTACAAACATTATTAGCTTTAGTTGTAGGTACTTTAGTTTCTGCCTTAATATATGGTTTCTTAAAACCAAAATTAACTGAAAATGAAATTGAAGCATCTAAAGCAATGGATGAATAATAGACTTTTAGCC
>NZ_QFHO01000064.1 GCF_004920835.1 Stenotrophomonas maltophilia | reverse complement strand
CCTCAGCGCCGTTCCCGTGTGCTGCGAAGTTTCCTTCGTAGCGAGCCGCCCATTATAGCCGGCTTTTCCGCTTCGTCAACACCTTTTTTCAAGGCCGTCTCACCGGAGTGGACGTTGTTGCCGATGCTGCTTCGGCGTTGGACCCGAGGGCCTTTCGTCGTTGCGAGCCGCCTATTATGGCAGGCCTTTCAGCTTTGTCAACAACTTGTTGAAGGAACGTGAAGTTCTTTCTGAAGTTGTTGCTGCAAGTCCAGGTCAAAACCAGGGGCTTGCAAAAAAAGGAAAACCCCGCTGCGCAAGCAGCGGGGTTCTCGGGTATAAACCCTGGCGATGACCTACTCTCGCATGGCTTAGGCCACACTACCATCGGCGCAGCTACGTTTCACTTCCGAGTTCGGGATGGGATCGGGTGGTTCCATAGCGCTAATTTCACCAGGGAG
>NZ_QFHO01000063.1 GCF_004920835.1 Stenotrophomonas maltophilia | reverse complement strand
AGGTGGGGGAGGGGAGGAACAACGAAACAACGGCAACGGGTAAAAGCCGCTGGCGTGTGAACGGCAGCGGCGGTACTCGGGGGCAGCGGTCTTACGTGATGCGGTCGGCGGCCTCGGCCAGCAGGCGCCATGCCTTCAGCACGGCGTGCAGTTCATCCATGGAAAGCTCGCCGAACACGTCCTGGCGCAGGCCGATCAACTGGTCTTCCAGCTCGCTGACCAGCGCGTGGCCGGCGTCGGTCAGCCACAACAGGTTGGCGCGGCGGTCGCTGGCGTCGCTCTCGCGGCGGACCAGGTCGCTGGCGCACAGCTTGTCCAGCAGGCGGACCAGGGAAGGCCCCTCCATGCCCAGCTGCTGGGCCAGCGCCACCTGGCGGATGCCACCCCCCGAGCGGCCGATCATCAGCAGCGGCATGGTGCAGGCGGTGGAGATGCCATAGCTGCCGAGCCGGCTGTCGGCCAGGCGCTGCCACTGCCGCCCTGCGTACAGCAGGCCGGAGCTGAGCTGCATCTGCAGCACGGTGCGCTCGTCGAGGGGTCGGTCCATAAGAGATAGATAGGATACTACTAATTTCATTCCTATCAATGGGTTTTTCTGAATGGGCGGGGTGCAGTGAGGAAAGCGTTGCGCCTGCTGGCTATCGGCTGGGGTGGCGGAGGGCCGGACGGGGCAGGGCACGCTGCAAGTACCCCTCCGGGGCCCGGCCCAGCCGCTGGCGGCTGGGCGATCGGTCGCTTGCGAAGCAGTGCTTCGCAAGCAAAGCGCCCTCACCCATGTAAGCTCGATCGGCGCATCCATGCGCCTCACGGCCCTGCCC
>NZ_QFHO01000062.1 GCF_004920835.1 Stenotrophomonas maltophilia | reverse complement strand
TCGGCTCTTATCTCTTGCGACTCTGGCACCTTAGGTGCCGAGAGCCCGGCGCGGGCGACCGTTCGGCTCTAGGTCTTCTCGATCGCTCTGTAGCAAGGATCTCCGCGCCGGTTTCTCCCTGATCCGCCCGAACAGTTGATCGAGTTGGCGCTCGCACTGATAAGACTGGGCAAGCGGGGGGAGCTCTCGGCCCTGTCAGCCTAGCGGAGTTACCTCATGTTTGGGATCGGGATCGATGTCAGTGGTGAGAATCTGGATGTTGCCGTCCATGAACAGGCCTTTCGCCAGTTCAAGAACAGCAAACGTGGCTGGAATAGCCTGATCCGGTGGTTGCAGCAGTGGCCAGCCAAGCAGGTCGTGCTCGAGGCCAGTGGCGGCTACGAGCAAAAGGCACTGGATGCGCTGCATGAAGCAGGCCTGCCGATGGTACGAATCAATCCTGGCCGTGGCCGCAGCTTTGCCTCAGCCACGGGAAAGCAGGCCAAGACCGATCGTATTGATGCCATGGTGCTGGCCCACATGGCCGATGCCCTAAAGCTGACCCGCTACGTACCGCCAGCGGCTTGGCAGCGCCGTCTGGGTGAGCTGTGTCAGCGACGTCGCCACCTGGTCCAGATGCGGGTGAGCGAGCATCAGCGCATGCGCGCGTTCAGCGAACCCAGCCTGATTTCCATGCTGAATCAGCACCTGGGCGAGATCCAGAAAAGCATCAAGCAGCTCGACGCCACCATCGCAGCGCTGCTGGCCGAACAGGAAGGATGGCGTGACTTTGCCAAGCTCAAAGGTGCCGGCCCGGTGTTGATGGCAACCCTGGCCTGCGAGCTCCCGGAGCTGGGCAAGCTCAGCGGGAAAGCCATCTCGGCCTTGGTAGGGGTTGCCCCCATGAACCGCGAAAGCGGCACCTGGAAAGGGAGACGGAGCATTAGCGGTGGCCGCGCCGTTGTACGCGAAGCGCTCTACATGGCGGCGCTGACGGCCAAACGCTATGAGCCTCGGCTCAAGGAATTTTTTGAATCCCTCGTCAAGCAGGGCAAGCCGGGCAAGGTGGCTTTGGTCGCGGTGATGCGCAAGATGCTGGTGATCCTCAACGCCCGCAAAAGGGATGCGGAGGCCCAGATGGCCTCCGCCTGACAAGACAGTTGCTACA
>NZ_QFHO01000061.1 GCF_004920835.1 Stenotrophomonas maltophilia | reverse complement strand
GTTGGCGCCATAGGCCCGAGGCCTGCCTCGGGCGGGTTGGGCAGGACGCCCAACCCCGGTCTTGCCGTGTGCGCAGGACAGCGCACACGAGCAAGGCGCCATCGAGCCCCCAGGGGTGAGGGCGCTTTGCTTGCGAAGCACTGCTTCGCAAGCGCCCGAACGCCCAGCCGCCAGCGGCTGGGCCGGACCCCGGAGGGGGTTCACGGCGTGTCCTGCCAACCCACACCGCCCCGCCCAACCCACAGAAACCCAGAGCCGCTTTGGCTTTGGCTTTGGCTTTGGCTTCTGCCCGCCGCAGGCGGACCACCCCGCGTCAGCGCGGCGCCTCCACATCCAACCCGATCGGGCAGCTCACGCCGGTGCCGCCGATGCCGCAGTAGCCGTTCGGGTTCTTGGCCAGGTACTGCTGGTGATAGTCCTCGGCGTAGTAGTACTCCGGCGCCGGGTACACGATCTCGGTGGTGATCGGGCCGTAGCCGGCCGCATCCAGCTGGGCCTGGTAAGCCTCGCGGCTGGCCAGCGCGGCGGCGTACTGGGCCTCGTCGGTGGCGTGGATCGCCGAGCGGTACTGGGTACCGGTGTCGTTGCCCTGGCGCATGCCCTGGGTCGGGTCGTGGCTTTCCCAGAACAGCTGCAGCAACCGTTCCAGGCTCACCACCGCCGGGTCGAACACCACCTGCACCACTTCGGTATGCCCGGTCAGGCCCGAGCAGACCTCTTCGTAGGTCGGGTTCGGGGTGATGCCACCGGCATAGCCCACGGAGGTGCTGTACACGCCCGGTTCGGTCCAGAACTTGCGCTCGGCGCCCCAGAAGCAGCCCAGCGCGAAACGGATCTGCTGCAGGCCGGCAAAACGGTCCTTCAGCGGATGGCTGTTCACGAAGTGCTGGTTGCTGTGCAGCGGCAACGGCTGCTCTCGGCCCGGCAGCGCCTCTTCCGCGCGCGGCAGGCGCTGCTTGAAGGCGCCGATGCCAAGGATGCCCTGTCCGATTCCCAACATGATGCGCTCCTACGCCGGAAGGCCGGCAATGTCGTCTGCATCTGAAATGGGGTCGTCCGGGGCGTGGCCCAAGTCCAGCGCGGCCACGATGTCCTCGGCCTGCGGCCGTGCCGCATCAGGGATGCCCACCCGCAGCACGCCGAACAACGGCAGCTCGCCCATGCCGCCCAGCAACGACTCGCCGAACACAAAGGCCGGGATGCCGGCATCCTCCAGCGCGTGCTTGACCAGGTGGGCGTCGAACAGGTTGTCGGCCTTGTACACGATGTGCATGCGGCGGCTCCGTGGGACAGGATTCCAGCATACGCCCGGGGGCTGAATGGTGGTGGTGACGGCGCATGACCGTTCTGCCGGCCAGCGGCCGGCACTACCCATCTGTACGTCGATCCACATTTCGCCGGCCGCTGGCCGGCAACCCCGATCGCCACCGGGCAGCCCCGCCCCTTACGCGCTAAACTGTTGGTCTTTCTGCCTTTCTCTTCGCCGACTCATGTCCGAGCACACCCCCGCC
>NZ_QFHO01000060.1 GCF_004920835.1 Stenotrophomonas maltophilia | reverse complement strand
ATCCACCGCCCCCGCCGAATCCGCCTCCGCCGCCCCAGCTGCCACCACCCCATCCTCCACCACCGGCAAAGCGCCCGGGATGGCCGGACAGCATGGCGACGATCAGGCCGACGATGCCCGCCAGGCCACTGGCCAGCAGGGTGGAGGTGAACAGGAACGCCGCCAGTGCGGCACCAGCACCGCCCAGCAGGCCACGCAGCGGGCGCGGCACGCGCGAGAACACGCCGCGCAGGATACTGCCGGCGAATACACCGATGAACAGGGCCAGGAACCAGGTATCGCCGCCACCGTCGGGCTCGCGGCCCCGCTGGCCGCTGACCGGCGTGGGCAGTGCCTCGCCATCGACGATCTTCACCAGTACCGCGGTGGCATCGGTGATGCCACCGGCGTAGTCGCCCGCTCGGAAGCGCGGCACCAGGTATTCCTGGATGACCCGGTTGGCGATGGCATCGGGAATGGCACCTTCCAGGCCGTAGCCCGGTTCGATGCGTACGCGCCGGTCGTCCTTGGCCACCACCAGCAGCACGCCGTCATCCACGCCCTTGCGGCCGATCTGCCACTGGTCGAAGACCCGCGTGGTGTACTGCGCGATGTCCTCCGGCTGGGTGGTAGGCACCACCAGCACCTGCAGCTGGCTGCCCTTGCGCTGCTGCAGGTCCAGCGCCTGCTGCACCAGCGCCTGCTTCTGCGCGGCATCCAGCGTTCCGGTGGTATCGACCACCGGCGAGTCCAGCGCCGGAATCGGTGCCAGCTGCTGGGCCTGCGACGCCAACGGCACCCACAGCAGCAGGGCCAGCAGCGCAGTGGCCAGGCGCATGGGTCAGTGGCCCGGCTGCGGAGCCGGCTGCTGCTGCGGCGCGCTGCCGAAATCCACCGCCGGCGCGTTGGAGATCTGCGCTTCGTTGTCCACGGTGAAGTTCGGCTTGGTCTTGTAGCCGAAGATCTTGGCGGTGATCACCTGCGGGAACGAGCGGATGTAGGTGTTGTAGTCCTGCACCTGCTGGATGTAGCGACCGCGGGCAACGGTGATACGGTTCTCGGTACCTTCCAGCTGCGCCTGCAGATCGCGGAAGTTCTGGTCGGACTTGAGCACCGGGTAGTTCTCGGTGACCACCAGCAGCCGCGACAACGCACTGCCGAGTTCGCCCTGGGCCTGCTGGAACTGCTTGAGCGAGGCTTCGTCGTCGGCGTTGACGTTGATCTGGCCGACCCGCGAGCGGGCGTTGGTGACTTCGGTCAGCACGCGCTCTTCCTGGCTGGCAAAGCCTTTCACGGTCTGCACCAGGTTGGGTACCAGGTCGGCGCGGCGCTTGTACTGGTTGAGCACTTCGGACCAGCTGGCCTTGACCGCTTCATCCTTCTGCTGGATGGCGTTGTAGCCGCAGCCGGAGAGCAGGGAGGCCAGCAGCATCAAGGGCAGGACGCGGGTGAACAGGCGCATGGCGGAGGTTCCGGGTGGACTGAGCGCCGAGCATGCCACGGATGGGGTGAAAGATCGGCCATCGGGCGCCGCCCCCTCCGCGGTGGTCATGTCTGCTGGATATCGGGGTGGGCCGGGAGGGTGAG
>NZ_QFHO01000005.1 GCF_004920835.1 Stenotrophomonas maltophilia | reverse complement strand
CCCACGGATAGCCGCTGTTGCTGTTGCTGTTGCTGTTGCTTCGGCTTTTGCCTCTGCGAGTGCAGGGCGCAGCCCTGCAGACACCCCTTCCCTGAGCATTCCGCGTAGTGGTTTGAGCGCCGCGCGCACACCGGCCACGGCAGGCTATGCAGCAACGGAATTGCCCGTCATCCACCGAGAACCGCCATGACCCTGCGTCACCTGCCGCTGCACGGCGCCCTGCTGCTGGCCCTGTCGTGCCTGCCGCTGACCGCGCTGGCCGAAGCCACCTCGCCTGCCCCCACACAACAGGTGCCCGGCGTCTACCACCAGCGCGTCGGGGCGCTGCAGGTCACCGCCCTGTTCGATGGTGTGGTCGCACTGGGCCGGCAGGAAGTGGTGGACGTGCCGCCGACGCTGGTCAGCCGCCTGCTGGAAGGTCGCTATGTGCCGGAAGACAAGAAGGGGCTGCAGACCGCGATCAACGCTTTCCTGGTGCGCCAGGGCAATCACCTGACCCTGGTCGATACCGGTACCGCGCAGTGCTTCGGTCCTGGCCTGGGCCAGGTGCTGGGCAATCTACGTGCTTCCGGCGTCGACCCGGCCGAGGTGGACGAGGTGCTGCTGACCCATGCCCATCCGGACCATCTGTGCGGCGTACTCGACGCGCAGGGCAAGCCGGCCTACCCGAACGCCACGGTGTGGCTGTCCAAGGCCGATGCCGGTTACTGGCTCAACCCGGCCAGCGAGGCCAGTGCACCGCAAGGCGTACGCTTCGCCTTCCCACTGGCACGCAACGCGGTAGCGCCGTACCAGGCCAGCGGCCATCTGCGTACCTTCAGCCCCGGCGATGCCCTGCCCGGCGGTGCTGTGGCGATGGATACCCATGGCCATACCCCGGGCCATGTCTCCTACCGGTTCGACAGCCTGGGCCAGTCACTGCTGGTGTGGGGTGATGTGCTGCACTTCCACGCGGTGCAGTTCGCGCACCCGGAGGCCGCGTTCGAGGCCGATTCGGACCGCAAGGCGGCCATCACCAGTCGCCGCAGCCTGCTGCAGCAGGCCACCGCCAACCGCTGGTGGGTGGCAGGTGCGCACCTGCCGTTCCCCGGCCTGGGCCATGTGCGCAGCGAGGGCCAGGCCTATGCCTGGGTGCCGGCGGAGTATTCGCCGCTGAAATGAAACCTTGCAGAGCCGAGCTCATGCTCGGTTCTTCGGGGTCTCGCCGCGCTGCGCGCGGCAGCCGAGCATGGGCTCGGCTCTACAGGAATGCCGCCGGGCGTCGCCCGGCGCACCTTGTTCTTATTCCAGCCCCAGCCAGCCGCCGATGATGCCGCGGGCTTCGTCCACACCGGTGCGGGCGGCGCCGGAGAACACCTGCACGCTGACCGTATCCCCGAAGGAGGAGTGCAGTTCCTTGCGCACCTTCTGCAGGGTCTGCATCTGCTGGCTGCGGCTCAGCTTGTCGGCCTTGGTCAGCAACGCATGCGCCGGCAGGCCACGCTGCACGGCATAGGCCAGCATCTGCCGGTCGTAGTCCTTCAGCGGGTGGCGGATATCCATCACCACCACCAGCCCCCTCAGCGCATTGCGGGTGCGGAAGTAGCGGTCGATGAAGGCCTGCCAGTGCGCCTGCAGGTCCAGCGGCACCTTGGCGTAGCCGTAACCGGGCAGATCGACCAGATGGGCTTCCGGGGTCACCTGGAAGAACACCAGCTGCTGGGTGCGGCCGGGGGTCTTGGAGACCCGGGCCAGGCTGTTCTGGCGGGTCAATGCGTTGAGAGCACTGGACTTGCCGGCGTTGGAGCGGCCCGCAAAGGCCACTTCGGCCCCCTCATCGGGCGGCAGCTGCCCCA
Source organism: Stenotrophomonas maltophilia (assembly GCF_004920835.1). Taxonomy (GTDB): domain Bacteria; phylum Pseudomonadota; class Gammaproteobacteria; order Xanthomonadales; family Xanthomonadaceae; genus Stenotrophomonas; species Stenotrophomonas maltophilia_AQ. Next base: position 192,315 of record NZ_QFHO01000005.1, on the reverse strand, counting down.
TGTTGTGGGCAGAGAGGTGGTATTGAGCGCGTTCGATGAGCAATGACATGTGCATAGGATCGCATGTTGCGGCACCGCGCGCCCGGCCCGGGGCCCTCTGCCGGGAAAATGCTGCACTGCTGCGTTGACCGTGCGCGGAAACGGCGTTGATAATCCGGGCGATGCCGTGGCTGCCGCCCGGCCCGGTCCATACGGAGCTTTAGCATGCGCCACGCTCGCGTTCTTGCCGTATCCGCCCTTGCCACTGCCGTAGTCGTTGCCGCCGCTGCGTTCGCGCAGACCACGTTGACCCCGCTGCCCGACAACGGGCCGATCAACACCGCCTCGCTGGAGGTGGATTTCAGCAAGACCCACTGGGGCGATGCCAAGGCAGGCCAGACCAAGGCCTCGGCCTGCGCGGCCTGCCATGGCGCCGACGGCAACTCCACGGTGGAGATGTACCCGTCCATCGCCGGCCAGAGCGAACGCTACGTGGCCCAGCAGATGGCCCTGATCGCCAACGGCCAGCGCAGTTCCGGTGCGGCGGTGGCGATGGTGCCGTTCGTGCAGAACCTCACCCCGCAGGACATGCGCGATATCGGCGCGTTCTTCGCCACGCAGAAAGCCACCGCCGGCATCGCCGACGACACGGCGGTCACCGAAGGCCCCTACAAGGGCATGAAGTTCTATGAGATCGGCCAGCAGCTGTACCGCGGCGGCGACGCCAAGCGTGGCCTGCCGGCCTGCATGGCCTGCCACGGCCCCAGCGGCGCCGGCAATCCGGGCCCGGCCTACCCGCATATCGGTGGTCAGCACGCCAGCTACGTCGCGCGGCGCCTGCAGGAATACCAGGCCGGGCAGACCCACGAGACCGACAAGGCGCACTTCCAGATCATGGCTGCGGTCGCGCAGAAGCTGAGCGAGCAGGAGGTGCAGGCGCTGTCGAGCTACCTGCAGGGCCTGCACAACAAGGCCGATGACGTGGCTGCCGCGCCTGTGCCGGCACAACCGGCCGCCGCCCCCTGACCACCATTGGTCGGCCCGGGCCGCCACCACGGCCCGCGCCTGCGGTATGTTTCCTTCACGCCGGCGACTGCGCCGGCGTTGCTTTTTTCAACGGAGATGCGTGTCGATGAGGTTGATTTCCCGCCTGCTGTTGTCCCTGCTGGTCCTGCTGCCGCTGGCCGCCAGCGCCGCCACCCCTGCCAACGCGCCGCTGGTGGAAGGCAAAGACTACGAACGCATCGCCCAGCCGGGCCCGTTCCAGCCGCTGGCCGGCAAGATCGAGGTGGTCGAAGTCTTTGGCTACACCTGCCCACACTGCGCCCATTTCGAGCCGCAGCTGGAAGCCTGGGCGGCCAAGCTGCCGGCCGACGTGCGCTTCACCCCGGTCCCGGCCGCATTCGGTGGCGCCTGGGATGCCTGGGCGCTGGCCTACTACGCCGCCGACCAGGTAGGCGTGGCCAAGCGCAGCCACGCGGCCGTGTTCAAGGCCCTGCATCAGGATGGCTCGCTGCCGATGCAGAACGTCTCGGCCGATGAGCTCGCCAACTTCTACAAGGCCTATGGCGTGACCCCGGACCGCTACATCCAGGCCCTGCGCAGCGATGCGGTGCAGAAGAAGGTCGACGCGGCCCGCGCCTTCGCCCAGCGCACCAAGATTCCGGGCACCCCGGCGATCATCATCAACGGCCAGTACCTGGTGCGTGGCAACAGTTTCGACGACCAGCTGCGCATCGCCTCGGCGCTGATCGCCCAGGCCCGCGCCGCCCGCGGCCGCTGAACCAATACACACCATCGACACGGCGCTGTCGCCGCCGCATGTCATCATTTCCCTCTGGCCGGCACTGGTTGCCGGCCCCACCTATCCAGATGCTGGAGACGTTTCCATGAAGATCCGTTACGCCCTCGCACTCGCAGCGCTGCTGCCGATCCTGGCCGCCTGCAAGGCCGACGATGGCAGCACCAACACCACCGCCGCCCCGGCTGAGCCGACCGCCGCTCCGGCCACCACCGAGCCGGCAGCACCGGCCGCTGGCAGCGAAGGCGCCGCCCCGGCCGCTGAAGGCGACAAGGCCCCGGCTGAAGCCGCACCGGCCGCCGCACCGGCCCCGACCACCGCCGCACTGACCGGCCCGGCCCCGGTGGAAGGCGCCGACTACCAGGTGATCCCGAACGGCCAGCCGTTCCAGCCGGCCGCCGGCAAGATCGAAGTGACCGAGATCTTCGGCTATGTCTGCCCGGCCTGCGCAGCGTTCCAGCCGCTGGTCGGCCCGTGGAAGGCCGGCCTGCCGAGCGATGTGAACTTCGTCTACGTGCCGGCCATGTTCGGCGGCACCTGGGATGACTACGCCCGTGCCTTCTACGCCGCGCAGACCCTGGGCGTGCAGGAAAAGACCCACGAGGCGCTGTACGCCGCCATCCACTCGCAGAAGACCCTGAAGGGCGAGCGCGGCCGTGACTCGGTGGACGACATCGCCAAGTTCTACGGCGCCTATGGCGTGGATCCGAAGCAGTTCGCCGCCACCATGGGCAGCTTCGCGGTGAACGCCAAGACCAACTCGGCCAAGCAGTTCGCCCAGCGCAGCCAGATCAGCGGCACCCCGTCGATCATCGTCAACGGCAAGTACCTGGTGAAGGGCAAGAGCTTCCCGGACATGCTGCGCATCGCCGACCACCTGATCGCCCGCGAGCGCGGTGCGGCCCAGGCTCACTGATCCAAGAGAAGCTGTTCCCGGCCGTGACTTCCCCCCACACACGGACCCTGCGCTTGCTGACGGCCAACATCCAGGCCGGCTCAAGTACCCGCCGCTACAGTGACTATGTGACCCGCAGCTGGTCACATGCACTGCCGGCGGGTCGCAAGCGCAGCAGTCTTGACGCGATCGCCACCTTGGCACGCGAACACGACATCGTCGGCCTGCAGGAGGCCGACCCGGGCAGCCTGCGCTCGGGCTTCACCAACCAGACCCACTACCTGGCCCAGCGCGCCGGCTTCAACTACTGGAGCCACCAGCCGAACCGGCGCATGGGCGGGGTCGCTTCCAGCGCCAATGGCCTGCTGAGCAAACTGGAACCGGTGGAAGTACAGGACCACGCCCTGCCCGGCCGCATCGGCGGGCGCGGCGTACTGCTGGCCAAGTTCGGGGATGGCGAGGACGGCCTGGCGGTGGCGGTGGCCCATCTGTCGCTGGGGGCGGGTTCGCGGATGTCACAGCTGGGCTTCATCGCCGAGCTGCTGTCCGACCACCCCAACGCCGTACTGATGGGCGACTTCAACTGCCTGGCCGAACGCCCGGAAATGCAGGTGCTGTACCAGAAGACCCGGCTGCAGCCACCCGGCTGCATCGTGCCGACCTTCCCCAGCTGGCGCCCCGACCGCGCCATCGACCACATCCTGGTCAGCAGCGGCCTGCAGACCCGCAGCGTGGAAGCCGTACCGGCGGCGTTCTCCGATCACCTCGCGCTGGCGATGGCGATCGACGTACCGGCCAACGCCCTGCGCTGAGCGCTTCCGCTGCGCTCGCCGGGCATGGCCCGGCGCTACCGACCCTGGTAGGGGCCAACCTTGGTTGGCACGCCGCTCTGGTGGGTGCGGACCACTGCCCTGGTGGGTGCCAACCTTGGTTGGCACGCTGCCCTGGTGGGTGAGGACCGTTGGTCCGCACGCTCTCCGCCGGTCACGGCCCGGCGCTACCCCGCCTGCACCACCGGCGCCTTCAGCCGCCTTGCCGTCATCGTGCTGCCCACCGAGGCCAGCACCGTGCAGCCGATGGCCAGCCACTGCAGTCCATGCAGGTGCTCGTGCAGCAGCAGCATCGCCCACAGCGCGGCCACCGCCGGCTCCATGCTGATCAGGATGCCGAAGGTCTCCTTCGGCAGGCGTTTGAGCGCCATCATCTCCAGCGACATCGGGATCGCGCTGGACACCAGCGCCACCAGCAGGCCTGCCGCCAGAATCTTCGGATCGAGCAGCGCGGCGCCGGCATGCACCACGCCCACCGGCACCACCACCAGCGACGCGGCCAGCAGGCCCAGCGACACCGAATGCCCGGCATGCAGGTGACCGGCACGCTTGCCGAACACGATGTACAGGCCCCAGCACGCCGCCGCACCCATGGCATACAGCACGCCGGCCGGATCCAGCGCCGGGCCGCCACCGATCGGCAACAGCAACAGCAGCCCCACCGCCGCGCAGCCCACCCACAGGAAGTCGATCGGTCGTCGTGATGACAGCATCGCTACTGTCAGCGGGCCGGTGAACTCGATGGCCACCGCGATGCCGAAGGGGATCGTGCGCAGGGCCATGTAGAACAGCAGGTTCATCAGGCCCAGGGTGAGCCCGTAGCGCAGGATGGTGATCGCATCCACGCGGCTGGTCTTCCAGCGCCACGGCCGCCAGAACAGCAGCAGCAACAGCGCCGAGAAGCCCACCCGCAATGCGCTGGTGCCCTGCGCGCCGATCAGCGGGAACAGGTGTTTGGCGTAGGACGTGCCGATGGCCAGCGAGGTGACCGAACCGAGCACTGCCAGCGCCGGCAACATCGGCGCGAATCGTGAAGTCTGCATGCGCAAAGTCTATTGCGCCGGCGCCGAGCACTTGGCTCAATTGACAGCCCGTTCGTGCAATTTCTGCTCACCATGGCCATCGCCCCCGTGCTCGACAGTTTCGACCGCGCCATCCTCGACCTGCTGCAGCGGGACAACACCCTGCCGCAGCGCGAGATCGCCGAGGCCGTGCACCTGTCCACTCCTGCGGTGCAGCGCCGGATCAAGCGCCTCCAGGACAGTGGCGTGATCGCGGCCAATGTGGCCGTGGTTGCCGCGGCCAAGGTGGGGCGGCCGCTGACCATCATTGTCGAGGTGCGCGTGGTCAGCGAGCAACGCGAACGCGTGGCGCCGTTCAAGCGCCGCGTGCAGGACGACCCGGCCGTGCAGCAGTGCTATTCAATTACCGGTGACGGCGATTTCCTGCTGCTGCTTTCGGCGGCGTCGATGGAGGAGTACGAGACGATCACCGAGCGGTTGTTCGGTGGCGACGACAACATCGAGCGCTTCCGCACCTCGGTGGCACTGGGCACGTTGAAGCGGAGTTTCGAAGTGCCGCTGCTGCCAGTTCCATAGCGTCGAGCCATGCACGACTGCCTTACTACCGCAAAGCAACAGCCGTCGAGCATGGCTCGACGCTACAGCCGGAGACCATGAGCACATTCCCCTCTCCTGCCCACCGCCTGCGCCGCTGGCTGCTGCGCGGCCTGTGGCTGGGCATTGCCATCGTTGCCGCGATGACGCTGTGGAACAGCCCATGGGCGGCCGCGCCGAAAATGCTGTGGGCACTCTCGCGGATGCCGCCGGCCACCGAACTGCCGGTGCCGGTGGAGGGTGTACGCCCCCAGCAGATTGCCGACACCTTCGGCGCGCCGCGAGGCCGTGACCGCTCCCACGCCGGCATCGACATCTTCGCCAAGCGCGGCACGCCGGTGCGCAGCGTCACTGCCGGCGTCATCGCGGATGTCAGCGAACGCGGCCTCGGTGGTCGCCAGGTCTGGGTGATCGGGCCCGGGCGGGAACGCTACTACTACGCGCATCTGGAAGGCTGGGCCGAGGGCCTGGCGCGCGGCCAGGTGGTGCAGGCCGGTGACCTGCTCGGCCACGTGGGCGACAGCGGCAATGCCAAGGGCACGCCGCCGCATCTGCACTGGGGCATCTACGGCACGAACGGCCCCCGCGACCCGTTGCCGTTGCTTCGCTGATCGCCATGGCGCACCCGCGCGCCGAACTGTTCATGATTTGTAAATAGGAATAGTTCGCATTACTATTTCTTTCGTTTCCGGTGGTGCCAGGACGGCCTGCCCGCCCTTCCCCTACCCGTAAGCGCCTCGCCTCCTGGATGCCGGCCGAACGCGCGTGCTCGTCCAGGATTCCCCATGACCCGTCCCGCCTTCCGTACCCTGCAGCCGCAGCGGCTGTCCATTGCCGTGTTCGCTGTTCTCTGCACCGTGGCCCCGGCCGCCCTTGCCGACACCGCCGCCGACCCGACCACGCTGGACAAGGTGGTGGTCAAGGGCGAGCGTGCCGAAGGCTATTCGGTACGCCGCACCTCGGCCGGCACCCGCTTCGATCTGGCACCGCGCGAGATCCCGCAGTCGGTCAGCATCATCAGCCACCAGCGCATCGAAGATCAGAAGCTGGACGACATCATCGACGTGCTGGCCAACACCACCGGCGTGACCAGCACCCAGTCCGACAGCGAGCGCACCGAGTTCTACGCGCGCGGCTTCTACATCGATGCCTACCAGTTCGACGGCCTGCCGACGCAGATGGTGCAGAACTGGAGCTACGGCGATTCCGGCCTGGACCTGGCCCTTTATGACCGCGTGGAAGTCGTGCGCGGCGCCACCGGCCTGCTCAGCGGCGCCGGCAATCCATCCGCATCGGTGAACCTGATCCGCAAGCACGCCGACAGCGCCGAGCTGACCGGCAGTGTCTCGGTGAACGTGGGCAGCTGGGGCCGCACCCGGACCACCGTGGACGTCGGCAGTGCGCTGAATGCCAGCGGCACGGTGCGTGGCCGCGTGATCGGCAGCTACCTGGACACCGATGGGCAGATGGACCGCTACAACCAGCGCAAGACGCTGGGCTATGCGGTGATCGACGCCGACCTGACCCCGGATACCCAGCTCAGCGTGGGCTACGACTACCAGCAGAAGCGCGCCAACGGCGCGACCTGGGGTGGCTTCCCGATGTGGTACGCCGACGGTAGCCCGACCAACTACCCGACCTCGTTCAATCCGTCGCCGGACTGGACCTACTGGGATACCACCAGCAAGCGTGCGTTCGCCACCCTGCAGCACGCCTTCAGCAATGGCTGGAAGTTCAAGATCGGCGCCACCCATGACCGCACCAAGGCCGACGACAAGCTGTTCTATCCGTCCTACACCGCGTTCGACAAGAATACCGGTGCTGGCGTCACACCGATGGCCGGTTTCTACAACACCGAGCGCAAGGTCGATGGCATCGATGGCTACATCGACGGACCGTTCCAGCTGTTCGGACGCGAACACCAGTTCATGGCCGGCCTGAGCTACAACAAGCGCGAGTTCGCCAACTATGGTGACTTCCAGATGGGCGGTCCCAATTGGAAACCGTTCGACAGCTATCTCAACTGGACCGGCAACATCGCCCAGCCGAACTGGAATCCGCTGGCGCTCGCCAGCCAGGGCACCATCACCCAGAAGGCCGGCTACGCGGCCGCACGCCTGTCCCTGGCCGATCCGCTGAAGCTGATCCTCGGTGCGCGTTACACCAACTGGAAGAGCGAAGGCGAGAACGACGACCGCGAGCACAAGGTGACCACCCCGTATGCCGGCCTGGTGTATGACATCAACGACACCTACTCGGCCTACGCCAGCTACACCGAGATCTTCCAGCCGCAGACCGCACGCGACCGCAACGACCGCTACCTCGATCCGGTTGATGGCAAGAGCTACGAGGTGGGTGTCAAGGGTGCCTGGTTCGACAACCGCCTGAACGCTTCGCTGGCGGTGTTCCGTATCGAACAGGACAACGTGGCCCAGGCCACCAGCGAACCGATCATCGGCCGTCCAGGCGAGTTCGCATCGATCGCTGCACGCGGCACCGTCAGCCGCGGCTTCGAGTTCGAAGTGAACGGCGAACTGGCACCGGGCTGGAATGCCACCTTCGGTGCTTCGCGCTATGTGGCCAAGGACATCAACGACGCCGACATCAACACCAACCTGCCGCAGACCGCACTGAAGCTGTTCACCAGCTACACCCCGCAGTCGCTGCAGGCACTGACCGTCGGCGGCGGCGCCAACTGGCAGAACCGCATCTACTACGCTGCGCCGGTTGTGGGCCGTTTCGAACAGGAAGGCTACGCGCTGGTGAGTGCCTTCTTGCGCTACCGCATCTCGCCGGAGTTCAGCGTGCAGGCCAACCTCAACAACCTGCTGGACAAGAAGTACTACTCGCAGATCACCGGTTACGGTGCATACGGCGATGGCCGCAACGGCTCGCTGACGTTTACCTGGGCGTTCTGATCAGCTGCGGGGCACAACCGCCCCGCTCCTGTAGAGCCGAGCCCATGCCCGGATCAGAGAATCAGCCGAGCGTGGGCTCGGCTCCACACTAGCAAGGCAGCGCCGGAACTGACCGGCGCTGCCACGTCACATCAGAAGCGCAAATCCGCGCGCAGGTACCAGTAACGGCCACGCGGGATGTCATAGGTCGAAGCGTCGTAGCCGTTCAACGAGCACGACAGGCAGATCGGCGGATCCTTGTCGAACACGTTGTTCAGGCCAGCGGTCAGCTGCAGCCCCTTCATCCAGTCGATCTTGTAGCCCACCTGCATGTCGTGGAAGGTGGTGGCCGAGAGCGTATTGGTACCGGCGGCCTGGTTGCTGCACACCGGGAACGCAGCGGCATCTCCACAATTCTCGGTCAGCTCGGAGATGTGGCGCACCGTCCAGTTGGCGCTCCAGCGGTCCAGTGTCCAGCCGATGCTGGCATTGCTGGTCCATTCCGGAATCGAGCTGTCGGCCACTTCCACGCCCGGCTTCTGCGGCTGCTTCTGGCCAGCCGCGCCGGTAGCCTCATAGCGGCCGACGAAGGTGTTCTTCCAGCCCAGCTTGAACTGGCCGATGGAGGACTGTGGCAACGTCCAGAACAGGTCCACGTCCCAGCCATCTGTCTTGATCGAGCCGAGGTTGGTCAGGCGATTGTTGAAGCTGCTGACCGCACCGGTGCTGGCCCGGGTAATGCCATCACAGTAGACCGGGTCGAGCGTCTCCACGCACAGGTCAAGCTGGGTCTGCGCGTTGATCGCCTGGATCGCGCCGTCGATGGCGTGGCGGTAGAAGGTCACTTCCACGTCGAAGCGTTCCGACCACGAGGTGTTGTTGCCGAACCACGGGCTCCAGACGAAGCCGGCACTGAAGCTGCGCGAACGCTCCGGGTCCAGCTCGCGGTTGCCGCCGGTGGTCACCGAGATCTGCGAGTTGGCCTGCTGGAAGCCGGCCGGCACGCCCAGCGCAGCGCAGTTGGCCGCACTGCCGCGCGGCGGCGTACCGCCCAGGCCCACCGAGCAGGGATCGAACAGCTGCAGGTCGGCACGCGCCGCCGAGCCATACAGTTCGCCGATCGACGGCGCTCGGAAGCCTTCCGCATAGGTCGTGCGCAGCACGAAGTCATCGGTCACCTGCCAGCGCAGGCCGTACTTGGGCGTGAACTCGCCGCCGAAAGTCGAGTAATCCGAGTAGCGACCGGCCAGGCTCAGGTCCAGCTTCTTGCCGAACGAGGAGTCGGCGAAGATCGGCACGCTCAGCTCCAGGTAGGCCTCGTTGACGTCGTACGAACCCGAGGTCGGCTGCGATGGCACACCGTTGTAATGGCCGGCCACGGTCAACGGATCCGGCTGGTACGACCCCTCGTACTTGCGGTACTCGAAACCGGTGGCGAACGAGACCGGACCGGCCGGCAGCGAGAACAGTTCGCTGGACAGGTTGGCGGTGAACAGGCTCAGTTCGTTCTGGCTGCGGTCACGCACCACCGGCTGGATCCACTTCAGCATGTCCGGCGTGATCGAGCCGACGCCGCCGAAGATGTTCAGCGGCACACACCCCGGCGTCGCCGCACAGATTGCAGGATCGCCCAGCGCCATGTTGACGTTGTAGATGTTGTAGCTGCCGTAGTTGGTCTGCTCGGCCTTGTTCTTGCTGTACATGCCGTTGACGTCCCAGTACCAGCTGCGATCAGCGGCATGGAAGTCACCGACCAGACCGGTGGCGAAGTACGTGGTATCCACCTTCTGCTCGAACACGCGCGCGCCGCCTTCCACCGGGCGGCGGCCGATCAGGCTCATGTTGCCGCCGGACACCAGATCGAAGCCGAACGGGTTGTACGGGTTCAAGCGCGACACCACGATGTTGTCGGCCAGCGGGTTGCCTGTGGCGCCATCGGGGCCGAAGAACAGCGGCTCCGGCCCGGCCTGGTTGGTCGACTCGCGGCGGTTGCCCAGTGCCTTGACGTACCACTGCACGTTGTCGGTGATGTCAAAGCGGAACTGACCGAACAGGCCTTTGCGCTCCGACGGCGTCAGCACCATGTTGTACTCGGCGAAGTTGAAGCGGTCGGCGCTGGTGAAGCAGTGGTAGTCATCACTGCGGTTGCAGCCGGCACTGCCGTCGTAACGCGGGTTGCCTACGCCGGTATTGGGCACGATGTCCTGCTCGGCACCGGTGTTGGGATCGACGAAGGCGAAGCGGCCCTGCGGAATGCCGCCGCTGCCGAAGGCCAGGCCAGTGCCGGGAATCGGGAAGCGCGACTGCTCGCGATCCTTGGCGAACACCGGATCCTGCTTGGTCCAGCTGGCGCCCAGGAACAGGCTGTAGCGGTCACCGCTCTTGCCCCAGGCCAGATCCACGCCCTTCTGCGTGCCGTCGCCCTTGCTGTACTCACCGTAGTTCAGTGTCACCTGCCCGCCGTCGAAATCGCGGCGGGTGATGATGTTGACCACGCCCGCAATGGCGTCGGAGCCATACAGCGACGACGCACCATCTTCGAGCACTTCAATGCGTTCGACGATGGCCAGCGGAATGGTGTTGAGGTCGGTGGCCGAGCCCACGCCGGACGCGGACGACTCATTGACCCAGCGGATGCCATCGACCAGCACCAGCACGCGCTTGGCACCCAGATGGCGCAGATCGACCTGCGCCGAGCCGGCGCCTACACCGCTGCCATCGGGGGGAAAGCCGAAGTTACCGGACGAGTTGAACTTGGCATTGAGCGCCGAACCGGACCCGGTGAGCTGCTGCAGCACCTCGCCGATCGAGGTCAGGCCGGTGCGTTCGATGTCCCCGCGCGTCAGCGTCTGGATCGGTACCTGGCCTTCGACTTCAGCGCGCTTGATGCGGGTACCGGTCACTTCCACCGCATCGAGGTTGGTGGTGGATTGTGCAGCGGCACCCAGCGGTGCCAGGGCCGTCACGCACAGCGCAACGGCAACCGCCAACGGGCGGTGATGCAGGTGAATCATTCGCTCTCTCTCCAAAGGAATGTCGGGACATTGGCTGCCGCGCTCCCCCCTGCATGGCGGCAGCGTCTCCTTTGTAAACAAGTGGTAAAAACCACGGCGTGATGATCGACACTCTTTCACACGGAATTGACGCAATTGACTGGTGATTGCGTCAGATAGCTGCAGTTTATGACCGGACGATATTGTTCACGACAGGCAGCCTTGATGCCGGCTGCGACAGCGCGCGCCGGGAGCTGCCGCATTCATGGAAAAGGTCTTTGCCGGACCGTTTCATGAATAGTTTGAAATTCCTTCATTCAGAAGGCACCGCTAATCGACCCAGCGCAGACTCGCACCTCCAGCCATTCGCGGGAGAGTCGATCATGAAAGCAGTGAGTGCGGTGCTGGGCGTCACGACAGTGATGACGCTGCTTCTTTCCCCAGCGGGCGAACCGAGAGCAGGCGGCCTGATCGAGTGCAACAACTGCCCTTCTCCCACCGATGCGGCCTTGGCCTCAGGAGAGGGATTGACGGTTGTGGTGGATTTCGAGAGAGCCGAGTTGACTGCTTTCGACGTCGAACATGACCCTGGGACCGGAAGGTGGCGAGCACATCCAACCCCGGTTCCAGCGCAGATTGAAATGGCTTTTCTGCGGATCCTGGATGCGACGCTGTCAGCAGGGCAAGCACCGCTCATGCAGCAATCACCGCATGAGCGGCAGTGAGACAACGCCCTATCGCACGAAGGCGATACGTTCCATGCCGGTGGCCTCGGCGGCGGCCAGGATCCGGGCCATGCCTTCGTACTCGGCCGACGGATCGGTGGCGATGCGCAGCTCCGGCAGGTTGCCGGCATGCTCGCCGGCCTGTGCCTGCAGACGCGCCTGCAGATCGCCGATGGTCATCGGCTGGCCATCCCAGCTCAGCTGGTTCGCCGCATCCAAGCGCAGTTCGATCGGCGGTGGCGGTTCGGGACGGTCGACCACGCGATCGGTGGCCTGTGGCAACTGCACGGCAATCGGCCGGGCCACGATCGGCGCGGTCACGATGAAGATGATCAACAGCACCAGCATCACATCCACCAGTGGCGTGACATTGATGTCCGCCAGCGGGCCGCTTCTTCCTGCGCTACTGAACGCCATGTGCCGCTCCCTGCAGCCGGGCCGTTCGCCCAAGGTCGACAGTACGGCTCCCGCAGCCCTGCGGGGCAGTGCCCGCCGCTGTGACATTCAGCTGCCGTTGCCGGCCAAGGACGTGCACGCAATGCGAAACTGAATTCAGCCTCTGCCCGCTATGCTGATCGCCATGACCCGACGCTCTTCGACCGCCCTGTCCCTGCTGCCCTTGGCCACCACGCTGCTGATCGGCTGCGCCAATGCCCAGTCCCTCGATGCCCAGAACGCGCAGCTGAAGGCCGCGATCGCGGCCGCCGAACGCGGCCAGTTCGATCCCGGCCAAGCCGCCGCACTCAGCCGCCATCCAGCATACGGCTGGCTGGAGTACGCCAACCTGCGCCGCAACATCGACACCGTCGATACCGCGCAGGCACAGGCCTTCCTCAAGCGCTATGACGGCCAGGCAGTGGCCAACACCTTCCGCAGTGTGTGGCTGCCCTCGGTCGCACGCCGCCAGGATTGGCCGACCCTGCTGGCCAACTGGGCGCCCACCGACAACGCAGGCCTGCGCTGCGCGCAGCTGACCGCACGCCAGGTGACCGGCAAGGTCGATCCACAGTGGATCAGTGAAGCGCAGGACCTGTGGCGCAAGAACGGCAAGTCGCTGCCGGACGGCTGTGATGCCGTTTTCGCCGTGCTGCAGGCACAGGGTGGTCTGAGCGACGCGCTGCGCTGGGAACGCATCGATGCCGCCGCCGACGCCCAGCAGCCGGCCGTGATGCGCAGCGCCGCACGTGGCCTGCCTGCCACCGACCTGACACTGGCCAACAACTACGCCGCCTTTGTCGATAAGCCCAATACCAGCGCGTTGAACTGGCCGCGCAACGAGCGCAGCCGGCGCATCGCCACCGATGGCCTGGCCAAGCTGGCCAAGGCCGATCCCGGCGCCACCGAACAGCAGCTGCCGCAGTACGCCCAGGCGCTCGGCCTGAGTGCCGACCAGCAGGGCCAGGTGCTGTACCAGATTGCGCTGTGGACGGTGGCCTCCTACCTGCCCGATTCGGCGCGCCGCCTCAACGCGGTGCCCGAATCGGCGTATGACGAACGCCTGCACGAATGGCGCGTGCGCGAAGCGATGTCGCGCGGTGACTGGCCGGCGGCGCTGACCGCGATCCGCAGGATGGCCAGCAAGCAGCGCAGCGACCCGCGTTGGCGCTATTTCGAAGGCCGCATGCTGGAGAAGACCGGCCAGGCCCAGCAGGCGCAGCCGCTGTTCCGCGAGGCCGCGCGTGCACCGACCTTCCATGGTTTCCTCGCCGCCGACAAACTGCAGCAGGGCTACACGCTGTGCCCGTGGAAGCCGAACGACAGCGCACAGGCACAGGCGGTGATCGCGCGCGACCCGGCCATCCAGCGCGCGATGGCGCTGTACCAGATCGATCGCGCTGGCTGGGCCGTGGCCGAATGGAACAGCGCGCTGTCGCGCTTCGATGACACCCAGCGCCGCCTCGCCGTTCGCGTGGCGCAGGACAACGGCTGGTTCGACCGCGCCGTGTTCGCGCTCGGCAAGCAGCCGCAGGAACAGCGTCTGTACGACCTGCGCTTCCCGCTGCACCACGACGCCACCATCCGCCGCGAATCGGCGCGCAATGCGATCGATCCGGCCTGGGTGGCCGCCGAGATCCGCGCCGAGAGCACCTTCACCCCGCGCGCGCGCTCGCCTGCCAACGCCATGGGCCTGATGCAGGTGCTGCCGGCCACCGGTGCCGGCGTAGCCAAGTCGATCGGCCTGACCGGCTACGGCGGCGCCGACAGCCTGTACGATCCGGACACCAACATCGCCATCGGCACCGCCTACCTGCGCCAGCTGATGAACAAGTACGACGGCCTGCCGTACGTGACCATCGCCGCGTACAACGCCGGCCCGACCCCGACCGCACGGTGGCAGGGCCAGCGCCCGGGCTTTGATCCGGACCTGTGGATCGAGACCATCAGCTACAAGGAAACCCGCGAGTACGTCGCGCGCGTGCTGGCCTTCAGCGTGATCTACGACTGGCGCCTCAACGGCGATGCGCTGCCGCTGAGCGACCGCCTGATGGGCCGCCTGGTGGACAAGCGCAAGAGCTTCAGTTGCGCCGCCAACGCGGACCAGGGCGGGGATTGATCGCGAGCCGATGCCGGAGCGCCGGGTACGGCCTGGCGCTTGCCCCTGTGGAGCCGAACCCACGCTCGGCTGCCGTTCTGTCCCGTCGCGCTACCAGCTGATCAGCCGAGCATAGGCTCGGCTCTACAGGTCGGGCATGCCATCATGCCCCCCATGAAGATCTATCTTGTCGGCGGCGCCGTACGCGACCGCCTGCTGCAGCGCCCGGCCGGCGACCGTGACTGGGTCGTCGTCGGCGCCACGCCCACGCAGATGGAAGCGCAGGGCTTTACTGCGGTGGGCCGCGATTTCCCGGTGTTCCTGCACCCGAAGACCGGCGAGGAGTACGCGCTGGCTCGCACCGAGCGCAAATCCGGCCGTGGCTATCGCGGCTTCGTGGTCGATGCCGATCCGGCGGTCACCCTTGAAGAAGACCTGCAGCGCCGCGACTTCACCATCAACGCGATCGCCTGCGATGAGGAGACCGGCTCACTGGTCGATCCTTACGGCGGCCTACGCGATATCGAACAGCGTGTGCTGCGGCACGTCGGTCCGGCCTTTGTCGAAGACCCGCTGCGCGTGCTGCGCGCGGCGCGCTTCATGGCGCGCTTCGCGCCGCTGGGCTTCACCATCGCCGAAGAGACCATGGCACTGATGCGCGAGGTCGCCGCCAGTGGCGAGCTGGACGCGCTGGTGCCGGAACGCGTCTGGCAGGAACTGCGCAAGGCGCTGGTCAGTGAACGGCCCTCCGCCTTCCTGCGCACGCTGCACGATGCACAGGCACTGGGCCCGATCCTGCCCGAACTGGAAGCGCTGTACGGCGTGCCGCAGCGCGCGGAATTCCACCCGGAAGTCGACACCGGCATCCACCAGGAAATGGTCAGCGACATGGCCGCGAAACTGGCGCCGGGTGATGACCTGGTCGGCTTCGCTGCCCTCACCCACGACCTCGGCAAGGGCTTGACCCCGCCGGAGGAATGGCCGCGCCACATCATGCACGAGCAGCGCGGCATCAAGCCGTTGAAGGAACTGTGTGCACGGCTGAAGGTTCCCACCGAACACCAGCAGCTGGCCGAGGCCGTCTGCCGTGAGCACTTGAACGTGCACCGCATCGACGAGCTGCGCGATGCCACCGTGCTGGAACTGCTGGGCCGCTGCGATGCGCTGCGCCGGCCAGAACGCGTGGCGCGCATCGCACTGTGCTGCGAGGCCGACAAACGCGGCCGGCTCGGTTTCGACGATGCCGACTACCCACAGGGCGAAACGCTCAAGCGCCTGCACCAGGCGGCGCTGTCAGTGCAGGCACGCGATCTGGATACCACGCATCTGAAGGGCCCGGCCATCGGTGAAGCACTGGCCAAGGCGCGGGTGAAAGCCATCGCCGCCGCCCGCTGAAGCACCGGGTAGTGCCGGTCGCTGGCCGGCACCTTCACATCTCCCGTCTATCGACGGCGCTTGCGCGAAAAATGGTCGACAGCATGAGCACCCAACAAGATGGGTTGCATCAAGAGGAACAGCCATCCACCCAACCGGAGCGTCTCCACCGGATTGAACCGGGTGATGAAGAATGCGACCAGTATGAATACGACTAGAAGCCCAAGCTCGTACACAAGGAGAGATCGATTAAAAAATCTCATCACTTCAACCTGTCCTCAGCGATTTTCTGTCCAGTTCCAACTGCGGCATCAGCACCGCGTTGGCCCGCATTAGACAATGCACCCTGTACCGCCCCTTGCTTTGCTCCAATTGCGCCGGCGCTCGCAGTCGCCTCTGCAATATGTGCACCGATGCCAGCAGGTGAACTCACTGGCGCCTTCATCATATTACTCACTGCCCCTTGAGTAGACGCCTGCGAAAAGTCACCAGCGAGTTTTCCACTTCCGCTGCCCGCCAAACTGCCAACACTCCCGCCGACAGCCGACAGCCGATAAGCCCAGTTGAGCGCTTGTCACTGGTGTTCCTTCGATTGCGCCCTGTGCAGCCGTACCCGCAACACCAGTCGCGGCACCCACCGTCGCTTGAATTGCTACGACCTGACCGATCGAAATCGTCCCTCTCGCCAGGGCTCCAACCACCAGGCCGCCGGTACCACCAGTTACAACTCCAGCAACGCCGGCAATTGCCAGCTCTGTCTTGTTGATTGGCTTTCCGGGATTCATGTACTTCTGAATCCCATAGTCCACCGCCATGCCACCGGCGCCTCCAAACAGGGCTGGGCAGATTGGACAACGGCCATCAGGATCTTTGAATGTGTAGGGTGAGTTGAATCCATATGCATAGGCATTGAAATGTCTCCCATCACCATTCCCGTACATTGTGACTGGATCCACTGACAAGAAACGCCCCAAGCCTGGATCGTAATAGCGCTGCTGCATGTAGCTCAGCCCAGTCGCCGAATCACTCACGTGCCCGGCGTAACCCACTCCATCTTCAATACCAGTTCCAATCTGCGCTCCGTACGGCTCATAGCTATAGCGCTTTGTCACCCGGCCAGTCTCATCTGACTCGGCAACTACTGACCCCAGAGCATCAGTATGAATATATGTAACTGTTTCCGCTTTGGATTCAAAAGCATAGATTACAGAGAAAACAGCGAAAACTAGACCAACACCTATCGACCGCATAGCTACTCTCTCCTTGAATAGCATATTCGCTCTTAAGCTCTTCACCAATGCTCTTGCTCTTACATTCCCAAATCGAATGGCATATCAATGCCTAGCAGCAAGGAACGAAGAGGACGGTTCGATTTCTATGCCATCAATCTCAATGCGCCATGCCACGTGTGATCGCCGCCGCACGCTGCTTCAGCTGGGCCACGGCATCGGGAATCATCTCCATGCCCACATCCAGGCCCGGGTTCAGCACCAGGCCCACGCCATCGCCGATACCGGCCAGCAGCGCGTGCACCGCGATCGGCATGGCATGCGCAAACTGCGGCAGCTGCTCGTGCCACAGGCCGGCGCGCTCGGGCGCGGTGAACACCGCGAACATCGCCTCGCCGTTCTCGCTGGTCAGCACCAGCGGCGAAATGCTTTCATCCCAGGCACCGTCTTCGCCGATGGCTTTGTCCAGCAGCACGAACGCCGTCGAGGTCAGCAGGCCATCGAGGAACTGGGCCGCGGTCAGCGTGCCGTCCTGGGCCTGCAGCAGGCGCACCTCGAGGTCGTTGAGGGGTTCGAACGGGGTGTCGTGGTCCATGGTCGCTTCCGGTACGTGATTGCAGGACAGACTTTAACAGCCCCGGCCCTCAACCGATGAATCCGTGCCGCCACAGCCAGCCCAGCAGGGCCAGCCCGGTTACCACCACCAGCATCAGCGGCAGGCCGAAGCGATGCCGCCACGGGATCGGCACCCCGCCCAGCTGCTGGTCCAGGGTGTCGGTGTCCAGCAGCCAACCGTGCCCGCAGCGGGTGCAGGCCAGCTCGTAACGGCGCTGGTAGGTGAAGCCGAACAGCAGGTCGATGCGCGCCATCCTGTAGCGCAACTGCGGGGCGAACTCGGTTTCCGTCTGGCAGCGCAGGCAGTGATGCGCTTCGATGGGGCCGACGATCAGCACCCGTTCGTGTTGGCCGATCAGGATCATGGCTCAGTGGCCCTGGCAGGCGGGCTGGGCCAGCAGCCAGGCCTGGGCGGCAGCCACGGTGGCGACCTCCCCCTCGATGCGCTGGTCAGGCTCGATCTTCAACCCATCGCCACGATCATTGCGGTCGCGCATCACGCTGGTGGTCAGCAGCAGGCGACTGCCATCGGCAAGCGTGTGCACGACATTGCCGGTGGAGACACCCGCGGTCGGCTGGCCGAAACTCCGCGCCTGCGGGCGGCCACGCCACGCCAGCACCGAAGCCTCGCCCGAGCTGCCGGTGCGGGTCCCGAACAGCACCGCCACCGGCGCGCCAGGCTGCCGCAGCACATAACCGGACTGGCCGAAATCCAGCAATGGCTTGCCTGCCAGCTGCACAGCGGTCGCCGTCAACGTCCAGCGCTGCGGCCCGTGCGCGGTTTCGAACGAGCCCACGTCCTCGTTGTTCACCACCGAGGTGCGCAGCAGCGGGGCCATGCCCAGCAGCATCGGCCACATGGCGCCACCGCCGTTGTCCCGCAGGTCGACGATCCAGCCACAGCGCGCGCCGTCGTCCTTGCTGCGGATGACCTGCTGCCAGCGCGCGGCACGCTGGATGTCCTGGCGGAATTTTTCCTGCGGCGTCGCGCCGGGCGTGGAGGCATAGCCCTCGATGACCACCCAGCCGATGCGCGCATCCACCGCATCAGCGGCCCTGGCCCGGTCCACGGCGGCGGCACCGGCCTGCTGCGCACGCGCGAGGGATTCGCGCTGGCGCTGGGTCGTTGTCCACGCACCATGGTGGCCGGTGCTGAGCGCAATGGCTTCGCGCAGAACGGCCAGCCGTTGCGCGGGGTCGCCCTGCGCCGATTGCAGGCGTACGCGGGTGGCGGGCCAGTCCACCCGATCGCTATACAGCGCCTGGCGTTCAAGCAGGGCGAGGATCTCGGCCTGGGCCTCCGGCGAGGGTATCTCGACCGCGCTTGGCGTATCGGCCATGGCGCGGGTCGCCAGCAACACGAGCATCAGCGCGCCGATGCGACGCACTCCCTTGCGAACCTGCATGCGACGTTTCCTTGTCGTTGGGTCAGGCGCGCAGGATAGCTCGCGGGTGATGGTTTCCACCATGCGCGAACTGTCGTATCTGGCCCGGTCGCGGGTTGCAGCAAGACAGCGTGCACGCGATCAGCAAATTGCAACTTTGCCCATGTCATCGCCACGTAGAGCGCGAGAAGGTTACCTCCGTCGGCGCCTCCTGCGCTGGCCGGGATTGGCGTCCTGAATGAAGCTACCTGAAGTCGGGCTTGCGACCATGTCGCGGGCTCGAATACTGCACCGTCCGTCGTTCTGCGGCGGGCGCTGCGTGGGGATCCTTCCGATCCGCCGGCTTCGTTTCCTTTGGGTAGCTTCACCGGCACGCCAACCCGCACCGCCCGCCACCTTGCATTCCTGCAGGTGGCCCAGCCTTGTGAGGTTGCTGCCATGACCACGCTCTACCCCACCTACCCACGTCTGCATGTACTGCTCGGTGCCGCAATGCCCGGCCTGCAGCTCTCCAATGCCGCAGCCGAAGCGTTGGAAGATGCGCTCACAGAAGCCCATGAACACGCTCCGCCGCCGGCCTTCTTCGCCCGGTTACACGGCATCGCGCAAAGCCACGCCGCCGATGGTCAGGTCTGGCGCGAACGGCAACTCAGCGATGTGCGTGGCCGGGAACTGGCGGAGGCGACGCGCTGCTTGGCAGCATTGTCTGCGTGCGGCGGGGTACTGCTGGCTGCACAGTCGGCGCGCGAGACAGACGATGCGCAGGCGCAGTGTCCGCCGCAGGTGGAGGAAGGCCTGCTGCACGCGGTGGTGGTGTTGGCCGATCATGCCAGCGCGCTGGTGGCGCCGGGTGAATGCGCGGGGTAATGGCACCGATGGATTCGTGTCGACCAAGGTCGACACCTACCAGAGCAGGGTCATGGCGTCGGCGGAATAGGTGCCGACCGAGGTCGGCACCTATCAGAGCGGGCCACGCCGCCGGGCGTGGCCCGGCGCTACCAATCCGCGCGCAGGCCGATGTTGCCTTCGATGATGCGGCGCTTCTCGTTGCGGTCGCCCCCCAGCTCGCGCGTGTAGTCGGCCACGGCATAGGCGCTGATGGTGCGGTTGAAGCGCCCGACCACACCCACGCCGGCTTCCAGTGCACGCGAACGCTGCGAATTGACGATCACGTCGTCGTCGAAACGGATGCGATCCTCGCCGGAACGGCCATGCCAGTAGTTGAGCTTGAAGTACGGCTGCCAGCCGTTGTCGGCCAGCTGGTAGTCGCCGGCAAGGCGCAGTCCGATGCGGCCAGTCCAGGCATTGTCATTGTCGAAGCGCACGCTCGACACTTCATCGCGGCGATCGTCCAGCGAAGTGCGCTGCCAGATCACCTGCACCTGCGGCTCCAGCCACCATGCGGATTGCCCGAAGTGCAGCAGCGGCTTTCCGGCTTCCACCGACACGCTGGTACCGTCACCGCTCACGCCGAAGCCAAGCCCGCGCGAGGAACGCACGCGACCGTCGTAGCGGCTCTGCATCGCCACGGCGTCGATATAGCCGCCGCTGCTGTCGGTGAACGTCCAGTACAGGCCGACGTGCTTGTCATCCAAACGGCTCTGGCCCACCTGCACGTTTTCCCAGCCCAGTGCCAGGCCGGTGGTCTTGCCCTGCGCACGGGTACGTCCGACAAACACGCCGATCTGGTTGCGATGGTTGTCGTTGGCCACGGCCCACACATCCAGACCGGCCTGCAGGCCCATCACGTCGCCGTCGAAGCCCGGCTGCGCATCGCCCTTCCAGTGGATCTCGCTGCTCTGCCCGACCAACCGGCCCCATGCGGTACGCAGCGCACCCTGGTTGTACAGCAGGCGCTGCTCGCCCTGGCGCTCGTGGAAGGTACCCAGGCTGGCCAGCGAAGCCTCACGCAGCAACGGAGGCACCACCGCATAGGTGGCGGTCTCCACGCGGTACAGCGGCACCACCGCGCCTTCGGCGGGACGCGCACCCGGTGTCGGCGGCGCGCCGGTACCGGGCAATGCACCGCCGGCCACCGGCACGTCAGGCACCGCTGGATCGCTGGGTGGGGCCACCGGCGCGGGTTCTGGAGGCGGCGGTGGCGGTGCGGTCTCGCCCGCGGTCAGGTCCGGATCAGTGGCGCCTTCGGGCGGCGGTGGCGGCGCTGGGGTGATCGGCGGAGGTGGCGCCACCGGCGGCGTCACGGGCGGCGGTGTCGCGCTGCCGCCGCCGTTGGGTGCCGGCGTCGGCCCGCTGACCAACGTGGAGCGCAGATACCAGTTCTCGCCGGTGCCGGCACTGACGCCGCCCTTGAACAGGAAGTACTCGTAGGCACCCGCAGACACCGGCGCGAACAAGGAGAATGCGCCTGCTGCGGTGCTGCCACCATTCAAGGCCTGTACCACCAGAATGCCGTCTGCCAGCGTCGCCGCTCCGCCGCCGCCGGCGTTGAGAATGCCGATGCCGGTAGTGCCGGTTGCGGTGCCGCCATCGATCACCAGTCGGTCGCTGGTGGAATTGTCCGCGCCCAGCACGGTGCGCAGGTACAGGCCACCGCCGTCACCGCGATAGTTGCCGCGGACAGTGAACACATCCCCGGCGCCGCTACCGGTCAGGTCGATGCGCCCTGCATTGACCATCTCCACCAATGCACCACTGTTGAACGGACGGATGGCATGGCCGCCACTGCCTGCGTAGACCGTGCTGGTGTCATCCACGGTGAGCGAACCGGTGCCGCTGGCACTGTCGCCCAGCACCAGATCGCCGTCGAAGTTCAGCTCGGTGCTGTTGGCCAGGCTGATCGCTTCCCAGTTCTGGAAGCGCCCCACGCCTGCGGTCTTTACGTTGTTGAAGCTGAGCCTGTCGTCGCCTGCGCCACCGTCGAACAGCGGCACCGCGCCCATGTTGGCCTGGTTGAGGTTACTGAGGTTGGCTACATCGTTGTCCGGGCCCATGTCGATCGCGCCGTAGACGATGCCGCCGCCATTCCAGTTGAACGTGTCATTGCCGGTACTGAGCAGCACCTGGCCACGCACGGTGCCATCGGTGATGGTCACGCTGTCATTGCCGCCGCTGACGCTGATATTGCCGCCGATGTAGGCCGTACCCGAGATGATGATGGTATCGGTGTCGAAGCCGGTGACCACGTTGCCGTCCACCGTGCCGCCGGACTGGTCCCACAGGTTCTTGTCCAGCTTCATGTTGACCCGGCCGATGCGGCCACCGGTCATCCAGGCCTGATCGCCATCCTCGAACGCGCCGACGATGCGGCCGCCACTCATGCGGAAGGTATCGATGTTGTCACCCTGCTGCAGGGCCCCGACGGTGCCGCCGGTCATGACGAAATCGTCGCGGCCGCTGCCCTGCGTCACCAGGCCAGTAACGGTGCCACCGTTGATCGTCATCTGATCATCACCGGCGCCCTGGTCGACACTGTCGATCGTTCCGTCGTTGAGCAGCAACACGTCGTTGCCATCCCCTTGCAGGACGCCGCCGGTAATGCTGCCGGCCTGCATCTCGAGGCGATCGTTGCCGGCACCGAACTGCACGCCAGTGCGGCCACTGATCGTTCCGCGGTTGACCAGAACGCTGTCACCAGTGCCGACGAACTGCAGGGCCACGTTGTTGCCCGTGCTGATGCTGCCGCTGTTCTCGACGCGGCTACCGCCACCAAGTTGGACGGCTACACCCCCCGTCGAACTGATCGCCCCCAGATTGGACAGCAGGTGACCACCTGCACCGACGAGCGAAATCGCACTTCCGCCGCCGCTCTGTTGCAGCTGTGCGGCATTGGCGACGTTGACGATGATGCCGGCCGCGCCACTGGCGGTGATGGGAACGGTCTGTGGATTCGGCGCATTGGCATCGCAGGTGACTGTCTGGCCGGCGGTCGGTGCCGAGTTGTTGCAGCCGGCCCAGGCGCTGCTGGCGGTCA
The DNA here is from genome assembly GCF_004920835.1 of Stenotrophomonas maltophilia. GTDB lineage: Bacteria > Pseudomonadota > Gammaproteobacteria > Xanthomonadales > Xanthomonadaceae > Stenotrophomonas > Stenotrophomonas maltophilia_AQ. The sequence goes on along the minus strand of NZ_QFHO01000005.1, from coordinate 169,509 downwards.
TCAGCATGACGGACGGGACGGCCAGGGCCTGCAGCACGGAAACGGTGAGGCGGCGCGGACGGAATGCGCGCGGGACGGCATGGGTCATACAGCACTCCTGGACAGGGGATCAGGAACTGCGGACATGCGTTACTGCGCAGGCAGTCTGCCGTGTGGTGAACGGTTCCGATAGGTGAAATTACGTGCCAGCCATCACAGTTCAGATGCGAACTTGATCGGGCATCACCTCACCTCTACCTGGCTGAAACTGTTCATCATGGCGGCGGGAGCGAGCCAGGCGGAGAGCATCCACGCGTGGTGTGGATCTACCGTCCCATGTGGTGGATCCACGCCATGCGTGGATGAAGTGCCATCAGATCTTCAGATAGATCTTCCGCCGGTCCAGCCACCACGCCACGCCCCACCACACTGCGACGAACGCCAGCGCCTGCAGCATCGATGCCAGCTCGAGCGCCTGCGGCATCGCGGTGGCCAGCTGCTGCCAGATCCAGCCCCAGGCACCGGTCGCCATCAATGCCACCGACATCACCGATGCCCCGAGATACGCGGTGATCGCATTGACGCCGAAGCGACGGCCCAGCGCCGGCCAGCCCTTCTGGTCGATCAACACGTGGCCCAGCCACAGCGCCAGCGCGGCCAGGCCGCCGGCCCACAGCACGTAGCTGGGCGTCCACAGCTGTTTGTTCAGCGGCAACACGATGGCCAGCAGCAGGCCGAGCACAGCTGTCGCCACGCCCAGCCCGGCCAACGCCGCCGAACGCCCGTTGCGCAGCAGGCCACCGGCAAGCAGGCCGAGCACCGTGCTGGCAAGCGCGCCCAGCGTACTCAGCAATCCTTCCGGGTCATGTCCGAGCCCGGTATCGGCATGCCACTGGTAGATCCACGGTGCGAACAGCGTGGTATCCAGGCGGCTGGCCGGGTTGGTCCATGGCGCCAGATCACCGATGCCCAGCAGCAACACGGTATAGCCCACCAGCAGCGCGACCAGCACGCCGGACTGCACGCGCGGCCGTGCATACACCGCCAGTACACCCACCAAGGCTGCGCACACCGCGATCCGTTGCAGCACGCCCCAGATGCGGAAGTGATGGGTATGCAGCGCCCACCAGATCAGCAGATGCAGCAGCGCACCGGCCACCAGGATGCGCAGTGCGCGCTCCAGAACGCCGCGCGCCAACGCGGGTCGCGCCGCCGTGTCCAGCGCGCGTGGCGCCACGCTGAAGGCCATCGACACGCCGACCAGGAACAGGAAGAACGGGAACACCAGATCGGTGGGCGTGCAGCCATGCCATTCCGAATGACGCAGCGGCGCAAACACCGCGCTCCAGTCACCCGGGTTGTTGACCAGCAGCATCGCCGCCACGGTGATGCCGCGCAGGGCATCGATCGAGCCCAGCCGGCGTGGCGGCGTACTGTTCATCAGGCAGCCTCGTACTGTCCGGCAATCCAGGTACCACGCACCTGCAGGGCATCATCCAGCAGCACCAGGTCAGCCTGGTAGCCCTCGGCGATGTGACCCAGACGATCGTCAACGTTGAGGAACTGCGCCGGATAGGTCGAGGCCATGCGCGCGGCTTCTGCCAACGGCTGGCCGAGCAGTTGCACGGTGTTTCGCACGGCAGTGGCCATGTCCAGCGCCGAGCCGGCCAGCGAACCGGCGGCATTGCGCACCACGCCATCGATGGCGGTGATGGTTTCGCCATACAGCACATAGCTGGGTTCATCGGCACCCACCGGTGGCATCGCATCGGTGACCAGCAACAGGCGGCCGCGCGGCTTGGCTGCCAGCGCCACGCGCAGGCTGGCCGGATGTACATGCACGCCATCGACGATGATGCCGATCCAGCTGTCGCGGTCTTCCAGCGCAGCGCCAACCGCGCCGGGCTCACGCCCCTGCAGCGGCGACATCGCGTTGTACAGATGGGTGAAGCCACGCACGCCGGCATCCAGGCCGGCACGGATCTCTTCGTAGGTGCCTGCGGTGTGCCCAGCGGCAACGATCACACCGCGCTCGACCAACGCACGAATGGTTTCCAGCGGCACGCGTTCCGGTGCCAGCGTCAGCAGGGTCACGCCGTTGTCCAGCGAGGCGGCCAGCGCGATCTCATCTTCGTCCGGTACGCGGAACTTGCTGGCATCGTGCGTGCCCTTGCGCGCCGGCGCGATGTACGGTCCTTCCAGATGGATGCCGATCACGCCTGGCACACCCTGCGCGATCGCCTCGCGCATCGCATCGATGGCTTCACGCATCACGCCCACGTCATCGCTGATCAGCGTCGGCAGCATCGCGGTGGTACCGAAGCGGCGGTGCGCCTGCGCGATGGTGCGCAGTGCCGCCACGTCCGGCGTGTTGTTGAACAGCGCACCACCACCGCCATTGACCTGCACATCGATGAAACCGGGCAGCAGCCAGCCACCGCCCAGATCAAACTGCTCGGCAGCCTGGCCCAGTTGCGGCGCTGCATCGGGCAGCAGCGCGCTGATGCGTCCGTGCTCGATCACCACCGCCAGATCATCACGGAACTCGTCGCCGGCAAGGACGCGAGCGTTGCGCAGGACCGTTGCCATCACACCGTCTCCGTGACCTTGTTCAAGTGCGGCGGCAGGTCCGGGTTGAAGCCACGACGCAGTGCCAGCGCGTTGATCGCGCGGTAGAAGCTCTGCACGGTCAGCAGCGGTGCGCACAGCGGGTGCGGCGCGGCGGCCACCGGCAGGTTGCCACCGGCACCGGCCATCCACACTTGCGCGCCACGCGAAGTGAATTCTTCGACGACAGCACGAGTGCCGGCGCCGGTTTCGTCGGGCTGGGCAAAAGCCAGCACCGGGAAACCGCGATCGACCAGCGCCATCGGGCCGTGCTTCACTTCGGCCGAGCTGTAGGCCTCGGCATGCAGGCTGCAGGTTTCCTTGAACTTCAATGCAGCTTCCTGCGCCGCGCCGAGCCCCAAGCCGCGCCCCAGCACGAACAGATTGGTCGCCTCGACCAGGCCCTCGGTCACCGGCGTCCAATCGCACTGCCAGGCCTCGCGCATCGCATCCGGCAGCAGATCCAGCGCATTGCGCAGGCTGCTGTCCTGCTTCCAGTACGCGGCCAGCTGCAGCAATGCGGCCAGCGAAGCAAGGTAGCTCTTGGTCGCTGCCACGCTCTTCTCGCCACCGGCATGCAGCGGAATGACCGTGTCGGCCAGCTGCGCCAACGGCGAATCCTCGACATTGACCAGCGCGATCACGCGCGCGCCGGCCGCCTTGGCGGCCTCGGCGTTGCGCAGCAGGTCCGGGCTCTTGCCCGACTGCGAGATGACGATGAACAGCGCGCCGCGCAGCTGCAGCGGTGCGGCATAGACCGACCCCACCGACGGCGAGGCCGAGGCCACCACCAGGCCCAGCTGGGTTTCCAGCAGGTACTTGCCGTAGGTGGCGGCATGGTCGGAGCTGCCACGGGCACAGGTGACCACGAACGGCGGCGGCGCCGCGCGCAGGCTGGCGGCCAGGGTCTCCATGGTGGCGTGGTTGCGCGAGAACTGGCGGGCGACCACGTCGGCCGCTTCAGCGGCTTCGGCGAACATCAGGGTGGAAGTGGGGTCTGACAGCGACATGGCAGGCTCAGGCAGGATCGGAAGGAAGGGGGCGTGCGCCGGCCGGGCGCATCGGCGCGGTCGAACCGCGCACCACCAGCTGCGGCACGAAGCCCTGGTTGTGCAGCGGTGCCGGCGCGTCGTCGTAGGCGTCGCTGCGCAGCTGTGCGATCAGCAGGCGCGCGGCATGGCGGGCGATGTCTTCGGTGGCCTGCTTGGCGGTGGTCAGCGGCGGCCATGACTGGCGCGAGAACGGGCTGTCCTCGAAGCCGGCGATGGACAGGTCGTACGGCACGTTCATGCCGGCCGACTTCGCTGCGGCCAGCACACCGGCGGCGATTTCGTCGTTGGAACCGAAGATGGCCGTGGGCGGTTCGCGCAGCGCCAGCAGGCGGCGCGCACCACGGAAACCATCGTCGAAGGTGTAGTCGCCCTGCACCACCAGGTGCTTGTCCACGGTCATGCCGTAGTCCTTCAGCGCGGCTTCGTAACCGGCGTAGCGCTCGCCCGAGGAACGGTGCGAGATGCCCCCCCAGAGGAAGCCGATGCGCTGGTGGCCCAGCTGGATCAGGTGCTCGGTGATCTCATAGGCGGCCTCACGGTCGTCGACGAACACGCAGGCGCCGTCGGCCGGGTCTTCGGTGGCGGCGATGATGCGTACCAGCTTGATGCCGCGCGCGGTCAGCGCCTGGATCAGGTCACGACGCTCGGACATCGGCGCGGTCAGTACCAGACCGGCCAGGCGCGAACGCTGCACCCAATCGGCCAGCTCGTCGGCCAGCAGCGGCGAGCTGGAATCGCAGGGATGGATCTGCAGGCCGAAGCCGGTCTCGCGGCACGCGGCCAGCACGCCGTTCTGCACGCCGATGATGTGGTACGGGTTCGGGTTGTCGTAGACCAGCCCGATCACGAAGGTGGTGCCACTGCGCAGGTTGCGCGCGGACGGATCGGGCTCGTAATCGAGTTCGGCGATGGCACGCAGCACCCGTGCACGGGTGGCCTGCATCACCGAAGGCTCGTTGTTGATCACCCGCGAGACCGTCTTCAGCGAGACCTTGGCCTTCTCCGCAACGTCCTTGATGGTCGCTCTGCGCATCGGTTTCCCCTGGGGTTGGCTGCCGTCCATCATCGCCGATCAGACCTTGTCCTGCGGCAGGCCGGCGCGATGGCCGATCACCGAATAGAACAGGATGTACAGGTAGCAGGGCACCATCAGCAGCACGAACACCAGCTGGAAGTCGATGTGCTGCTTGAGCACGGCGAACAGCTGCGGAATGATCGCGCCACCGGCAATGCCCATTACCAGCAGCGCCGAGCCGGTCTCGGTGAAACGGCCCAGGCCGCGGATCGCCAGCGGGAAGATCGCCGGCCACATCATCGCGTTGGCGAAGCCCAGCAGGGCCACGAAGGCCACCGACACATAGCCGTGGGTGGCCCAGGCACCGAGGCAGAACACCACGCCCAGCACCGCCGAAATGGTCAGGTAGCGCGACTGCGACACGACCTTGGGGATCAGCAGCAGGCCGACCACGTAGCCCACCAGCATCGCGCCGAGGGTGAGCGAGGTGAACATCTTGGTCTGGTCCAGCGGCAGGTCGAAACCATGGCCGTAGGTGCCGATCGCATCACCGGCCATCACCTCAACGCCCACGTAGACGAACAGGCACAGCACGCCCAGCCACAGGTGCGGGAACTGGAAGATGCTGCGGCGCTCGGCGGCACCGGCAGCCACCGGCGTGGCGTTGGCCTCGGAGGACTTGATTTCCGGCAGCGGCGAGAACAGCACGGCCACCGCCAGCACCACCAGCAGGCCGGCCATGGCCAGGTACGGCGCGTGGATCTTGGCGGCGAATTCGTTGAGCAGCTGCGCCTTGGTGGCTTCGTCCGCAGCGGCCACCGTGGCCGACAGGTCACCGATGCCATGCAGCACCACGGTACCGATCAACACCGGAGCGAGCATGCCGGCGATCTTGTTGCAGATGCCCATCAGTGCGATGCGGCGTGCCGCGGTCTCGATCGGGCCGAGGATGGAGATGTAGGGGTTGATCGCGGTCTGCAGCAGCGCCAGGCCGCTGCCGATCACGAACAGGCCACCGAGCGCGCCCGGGTACCAGCGCTGGGTGGCGAATTCGCCGAACAACGCGGCACCACCGGCCATCACCAGCAGGCTCAGGCTCAGGCCCTTCTTCATGCCGGTGCGGCGCAGGATCCACGACGCCGGCAAGGCCAGGAAGAAGTAGGACAGGTAGAACACCATCAGCACCAGGAAGGCGCCGACCTCGCTGAGTTCGAAGGCCAACTTGACGAAGGTGATCAGCGGACCGTTGAGCCAGGTGAAGAAGCCGATCAGGAAGAACAACACGCCAACGATGGCGATGGAGGTGGCCACGTTCGGGCGCGCGCTTGCAGCGGGGACGGCGGACATCAGGAGGGCTCCTGCGGCGACGGCCGCAGAACGCGGCGTCGGAGAGTGGCTGGGAACAACGTTGTCACATTCTTTCGATGGACAGCTGCGGTTTGTCAACTTCCACGCGCAGCCCTGTGAACCTCGTGCTGCACTGCGCAACCCGATCGCGGCGCCTCGTGCTGAATGCGCCGGAGGCCTTGGGCCATGTGCGGCAATGGTTCCAACGTGAAACCCGCACTCACGCCATGTAAACGTTTACTGCCTATCGCATTCGTTGCGATGCAGCAACGAAAGTGTCACGAACTCGTTGACATCGTTGTCAGCGGGGTTACAGACTCCGCCCCAATCGCCGCCCCCGATCCCGGGGCCGGCCCCACCTGCAGCAGGAGCCCGCGTGACCGCCAGCCACCCCGCCCCGGCCCATGTCCTGTCCCGAGTCGCGCCCTCGTTCCTGGCCGCCGACGTCGGTGGCACCCATGTGCGCGTTGCCCGGGTCCAGGCCAGCGGTGATGCTGCCCATCCGGTGCAGGTGCTGGAATACCGCAAGTACCGCAATGCCGACCATGCTGGCCTCAGCGCGATCCTGTCCGATTTCCTGGGTGAAGGCGTGCGTCCTACCCATTGCGTGGTCGCCAGCGCCGGCTATGCCCGCGAAGACGGCACGGTGATCACCGCCAACCTGCCGTGGCCGCTGTCAGCCCGCCAGGTGGAAGCCGACGTCGGCCTGCAGCGGGTCTACATCGTCAACGACTTCGAAGCAGTGGCCTACGCAGCCGCGCAGGTTGACGCCAGTGGCGTGCTGCACCTGTGCGGGCCGGACACCGCTGCCCGTGGCCCGACCCTGGTGGTCGGCCCCGGCACCGGGCTTGGCGCGGCGCTGTGGATTCCCACCGCGCACGGCCCGGTGGTGCTGCCGACCGAAGCCGGCCAGCCGACCCTGGCGGCCAGCACCGAACTGGAAATGGCCATTGTCCGCCACATGCAGCGTGACCGCGCCCACGTGTCGATCGAACACGCAATCTCCGGCCCGGGCCTGATGAACCTGTACCGCGCAGTGTGTGCGCTGCAGGACCAGGCACCGACCTTGGCCAGCCCCGACGCGGTCACCGCAGCGGCCATGGCCGATACCGATGCGCATGCGCGCCAGGCGCTGGATGTGTTCTGCGGCCTGCTCGGCAGCACCATCGGCGACATGGCCCTGTTCTACGGCGCCCATGGCGGCGTCTACCTGGCCGGCGGCATCCTGCCGCAGATCCGCGAATACCTGCGCGGCAGCACCTTCGTCGAACGCTACCTGCAGAAGGGTCCGATGGGCGAAGCGCTGGCACGCATCCCGGTGAAGGTGGTCGAACACGGCCAGCTGGGCGTGGTCGGCGCTGCCAGCTGGTACCTGCAGCAGCAGTCCGCCGCCTGACACCGCAACAGGCTTCAACGCAATCGCAGCACGCAGTACGTGGCACGCCAACGCACGGGACTTCGCCGCCGCCCCGCGCATGTCATCGCAACCGTAATCGAACACCGCCGCCGGCATCCATTCGAGTGATGAGGAGAGACATCATGAACACCCGCAAGACCCTGCTTTCGGCCGCCATCGTCAGCTGCATCGCCTTCAGTGCGCACGCGCAGCAGGCCCCCCAGACCGCCACCGATCTGGACACCGTCACCGTCACCGGCATCCGCGGTTCGATGGAAAAGTCGCTGGACACCAAGCGCGAAGCCAATGCGCGCGTGGAAGTGGTCACTGCCGAAGACGTGGGCAAACTGCCCGCGCACAACGTCGCCGACACCCTGCAGCGCCTGCCGGGCGTCAACATCAGTTCGTCCAGCGCCGATGAAGGCGGCTTCGACGAAGCCGACCGTGTCAGCCTTCGCGGCACCAGCCCGAGCCTGACCCAGACCCTGATCAACGGCCACACCGTCGGCTCCGCCGACTGGTTCGTGCTCAGCCAGGGCAACAACGTCGGCCGCAGCGTCAGCTACTCGCTGCTGCCGTCGGAACTGGTCAGCTCGGTGGAAGTGAACAAGTCCTCGCAGGCCAAGCTGCAGGACGGCGGCACCACCGGTACCGTCAACATCATCACCCGCAAGCCGCTGGAATTCTCCAAGCAGTTCACCGCTGAAGGCTCGATCGGCGCGGTGCGCTCGGACCAGGCCAAGTCGAACGACCCGCAGCTGTCTGCCCTGTTCAACTACAAGAACGATGAAGGCACCTTCGGCGTGATGCTGCAGGCCTTCAGCCAGAAGCGCGAGCTGCGCCGTGAAGCGCAGGAAATTCCGGGTGGCTTCTTCACTATCGAAGCCAACGATCCGGTGGCCAAGACCAACCCGGATCTGGTCGGCGTACAGGTTCCGGGCCTGCTGGGTTCGACCTTGTTTGAACAGACCCGCAAGCGTACCGGCGGCCTGGTTTCGCTGCAGTTCAAGCCGACCGACGATCTGAGCTTCGTACTCAGCGGCTTCAGCTCCAAGCTGGAAGCGAACAACTACAACCGCAACTTCATGATGTTCGGCAACAGCTTCGGCAAGTCGCAGGCGCCTGATCCGGGCTACGTGGTCAAGGATGGGGTGCTGACCCAGGCCAGCTACGTCGGCAAGCCAGGCACGAACTACGCGGTGTACGACATGATCTACCGCGAGTCGACGGCCAAGACCAACTACATCACCCTGGATGCCGACTGGCAGGTCAGCGAAAACCTGACTGCGAAGTTCCAGGCCGGTACCACCAAGGGCACTGGCGAAACGCCGCGCCAGTACATCGCAGAGCTGTTGACCGCCAACGGTGGTGGCGCCAGCTGGACCACCCATGGCAACGGCTCGCCCGTGGACTGGAATGTGGGGGGCGATATCAGCCCTGCCGGCGCCAGCTGGGGCGGTACCTGGGGTAACCAGCAGGTCACTGCGATCGACAAGGAAAAGTGGGCCAACGTCGATTTCAGCCAGTACTTCAATGCTGGCGTATTGAGCTCGATCGATTTCGGCGCCCGCTACGCCGACCACACGCGTGAAGCGAAGTCGCCGGAAGGCGCCACCCCGGGCAACATCTGGGACGCCTTGCGCGGCAGCCCCACCGCCAACTACCCGGGTGGCTTCGCCGGCGACATCGGCGGCAACTTCCCGCGCAACATCTGGTACTACACCCCGGCAGCGCTGCGCAATGCGGTGACCAACAATTCCGAATGGCTGTCGGGCAATGATGGTCCGGATGGCCGCCACAACTACGGCGCCGAATGGAAGGTGACCGAAAAGAACTTCGCTGCCTACGTGCAGGGCAATTTCAGCGGCGACCGCTGGAGCGGCAACGTCGGCCTGCGCTACGTCAACATCAAGCAGGACATCGATACCTACGCCACCGCCACGGGCTCGACCGTGCCGGACGTGAAGAGCCTGTTCGGTGCGTGGACCCGCGAAGCCTTCGAGAACAAGCACAACCGCGTGCTGCCGAGCGCCAACTTCAAGTACGACCTGCGCGACGACCTGGTGCTGCGCCTCGCCGCCTCCCAGACCCAGACCCTGCCTGACTACTCCGCACTGGGTGCGTCTTCGTACGGCTCGGATCTGAACCGCAAGGGCGGCGGCGGCAACCCGAAGCTGAAGCCGGTGATCTCGACCAACTTCGACGCCAACCTGGAGTGGTACTTCATGCCGCGCGGCATGCTGTCGGTCGGTGCGTACTCGATGCGCCTGAAGGACTACGTGGCCTTCAGCACCGAGAAGCAGATGCTGTTCAGCGAGCTGACCAACCGGCTCGAGGAGTACGACATCTCGCGTCCAAAGAACGCCGACGGCAAGGTACGCGGTATCGAAGTGGCCTATGAGCAGCCGATCGGCGAGTACTTCGGCGTCAACGCCAACTACACCTACGCCGATGGCAGCACCGAGCACACCTGGGCCGATGGCACCGACAACCTGCTGGGCACCTCGAAGAACACCTACAACGTGGGTGCCTACTTCGAGAACGACACCTTCGGTGCACGCGTCAGCTACACCCGCCGTTCGTCGTTCCTGATCGGCCTGTCCGGTGCCAACCCTTACTACCAGGATGACTTCGGCACGCTGTCGGCATCGCTGAGCTACAAGGCCACCGACTGGCTGAGCATCAGCTTCGATGCGCTGAACCTCAACAACCCGACCTACAAGTACTACCAGACCGCGGCCATTCCGACCTCGTTCTACAGCAACGGTCGCCAGTACTACCTCAACTTCCGCTTCAAGTACTGATCCAGCGGCGGCAACATCGCCGAGTCGTGCACGCACGCCGGGCCTGGGTCATTCCGGGCCCGGCGTTTTTCATGTATAGCGTTCATCGCACCGTTCCAAGGAGTCGTTCCGATGGTCAAGCCTTCCCGCGCCCGGATGCGCAGCGCACTGCTGCTGGGCAGCCTGTTCGCGATGCTGCCGGCGATGCCGGCACTCGCCGCCGATCCCACGCCCGTCGCTGAAGCTCCTGGCCCGCAGCTGCGCGCCGGCAGCCTGATGCTGATTCCCGCACCCACCCAAGTGCAAGCCGGCCAGGGCAGCGGCATCAGCGTACGCGCTGGCACTCCGCTGCATGCCGAAGGCGAGGCCGCGCAGCGGGTCGCCAGCCAGTTCGCCGACCTGCTGGCGCGCAGCGGAGGCCCGCGCCTTGCGCTGGCCAAGGGCAAGTCGGCCGCCCAGGACGGCGGCATCCGTTTCCAGATCATCCCGACCTTCCGCGACAGCGGTGAGGGCTACACGCTGGAAAGTACGGCGACGGGCGTGCTGGTGCAGGCTGGCAACGAGACCGGCCTGTTCTACGGCGCGACCACCCTCGCCCAGCTCGCCACCGGCGGCAGCAATGGGGTGCTGCCAGCGGTGCAGATCCAGGACGCGCCGCGCTTCAGCTGGCGCGGCTTCATGCTCGACTCGGCGCGGCATTTCCAGAGCCTGGACGAGATCAAGCGCGTGCTCGACGCGATGGCCGCACACAAGCTCAACACGTTCCATTGGCACCTGACCGATGACCAGGGCTGGCGCATGGAGATCAAGCGCTACCCGAAGCTGACCGAAGTGGGCAGTTGCCGCCTGCCGGCCGGCGACGGTGGCATCGATCCGGTCACTGGCCAGGAACATCCCTACTGCGGCTTCTACACGCAGGAGCAGATCCGCGAAGTGATCGCCTACGCCGCCAAGCTGCATATCCAGGTGATTCCGGAAATCGACGTGCCCGGCCATGCCACCGCCGCGATCGCCGCGTATCCGGAGCTGGGTTCGATCAGCACGCCGCTGAAGCCGATCAGCGAATGGGGCGTGTTCCCGAACCTGTTCAACGTGGAAGACAGTACCGTCACCTTCCTGGAGAACGTGCTGGAAGAAGTGATCGCGCTGTTCCCGGCCAAGTACGTGCACGTGGGTGGCGACGAGGCAGTGAAGGACCAGTGGGAAGCTTCGAAGCAGGTGCAGCAGCGCATGCGTGCGCTGGGCATCAAAGATGAGATGGCCATGCAGAGCCACATCATCAAGCGCCTGGAGACCTTCCTGGAGGAACACGACCGGCGCCTGATCGGCTGGGACGAGATCCTCGAAGGTGGGCTGCCGCCACAGGCCACGGTGATGTCGTGGCAGGGCACCGAAGGTGGGCTGGCTGCAGCCAGTGCCGGCCATGACGTGATCATGTCGCCGGTCGGCTACCTGTACCTGGACTACCTGCAGACCGCCTCGCCGAACGAACCGCCGGGCCGACCGACCCAGGTCAACCTCGGCAAGCTCTACAACTTCGAGCCGGTGCCAGCCGAGCTGGCGGCCGACAAGCGCGGGCACATCCTCGGTTTGCAGGCCAACATGTTCACCGAGCACACGCGCAGCTATGCGCGCCTGCAGCACAACCTGTTCCCGCGCCTGGCTGCGGTGGCCGAGACCGGTTGGAGCACGCCGGAGCATCGTGACTTCCGCGATTTTCTCGCACGCCTGCCCGCACAGTTGCAGCGTTACCGCGCCTGGGGCCTGGCCTACGCGCAGACCCCGTTCGAGGTGGGCGTGGACTACACCGATGATCGCGCGAGGAACACCGTGACCGTGTCGCTGGCCAATCCGCTGGGCTATGAAGTGCGTTACAGCACCGATGGCCAGCCGGTGACCGCGCAGTCGCCGCTGTACCAGCAGCCGCTGACCACGCCGCTGCCCGCCAACGTACAGGCCGCCGCGTTCTACCAGGGCCAGATGCTGGCCGCGAAACCGACCATCGCCACGTTCACCGCGCAGTCACTGCTCAGCCGCCGCAGTGATGAACTGCTCAGCTGCGTAGGCAAGAAGGGGCTGGTGCTGCGCCTGGAAGACGATGGCCCGCGCGAGGGAACGCGTGCAGTGTTCAACGTGGACATCTTCCAGCCGTGCTGGCGCTGGCCGCAGGCGCAGCTGGAGGGCGTCGGCAGCGTGGAGGTACGTGCTGGCCGCATTCCGTACTACTTCCAGCTGGCCCATGACGAACCCAAGCGCCGCTTCGAGAAGGCCAAGCGTGCGCATGGCGAGATGCTGGTGCGTCGCGGCGACTGCAGCGGCAAGGTGCTGGCTGAAGTGCCGCTGCCGGCCAAGCCGGATGCCGATGGCTTCGTGACGCTGCGTGCGACGCTGCCGAAGGGTACCCAGGGCACCGGTGACCTGTGCATCAACTTCACCGGCGACACGCGCCCGGCGATGTGGGTACTGGATGAGGTCACGCTGGGCAAGTAACGGCAGGTCTGTCCTGGTGGGTGCCGACCTTGGTCGGCACCTCGGGCAGTCCATCCACGCTTGGCGTGGATCTACTGAAATTCCATCCACGCTTGGCGTGGATCTACTGGTAGGTGCCAACCGTGGTTGGCACGCCTTTACCCCCGCCAGCGCAGCAGCAGGTCGCGCAGCGGGGTCAGCGCGGTGGCCATGCCGGCCAGCACGCCAATCGTGTTGGCCAGCGCATCCATCGGGTCGGCCATGCGGTTGCTGGTCAGTGCGCCCTGCGCGAACTCGATGCCGATGCCCATCAGCACCAGGCCCATGCCCACCCACAGCAGCGGGCGGCCGCGACGGAACAGCTGCACCGCGCTGCCGGCGAGGATGAAATAGGCGAGGAAGTGCTCGCCCTTGTCGCTGTTTTCCGGCAGCGGGATCGGCGGCGGCGGGATCAGGCAGACCACGATCACCAACAGCACCGCCAGCGCCCACAGCGCGGCCCACAGCCGCGGCCGCTGCAGCGGCTTGATCACCGGCAACACGTCACTCACAGGCGCCAGCTCAGGTCACCCAGCTCGAACGCCGGTTCGAAGTCGACGCCACGCTGCAGGCCGATAGCCTGGAAGCGCTCGCCCATCTCGGTCGGCAGGGTCAGCTTCTTCACCTGGTCACGCAGCTGGATGCGGCCGACCTCATCGGTGCGTTCCTCGGCCAGCAGCAGCACCTGGTCCAGGCCGTTGCCGAGCAGGAAACTGGCCTGGCTGCAGTAGCCAGCCAGCTCGAAGCCACCGTGCAGGCCGGCTTCGGCCAGCGCGGTGAAATCGACCGAAGCAGTGATGTCCTGCAGGCCCGGCCAGCGGTAGATCTCGTTGTGCACGTGCTGGCGATAGAACGCGCGCACGGTGCCGTCATCGCGATCTTCCATGTAGAACTCGCCACGGTTGTAGCCGTAGTCGACGAACAGCATTGCACCACGCTGCAGGCCACCGGCCACCGCCTGCAGCCAATACGGCAGCTGCGGCAGCACTTCGGAGCGGTAGCCCTCGGCAAAGGGCTTTTCCAGGTAGCGTTCCAGATGGCGCACCGCACCGTTGAGCAGGATGTCGGCCGGCTGCGCTCCGCGGATGAAGTTGCCATCGCCATCGAGCTCGACGGTCTCCTCGTACACCTCGCCGTCCCTGATCAGGAAGCGCGGAGTCGGCAGCGCATCGATCACCTCGTTGGCGAACACCACGCCCTCCCAATCCTCTTCGAACGGGCGGTCGACCCAGTCGACGCGCGCGGCCAGCTCGGCCGGCAGGTTCTGCTGCAGACGCTGCTGCTGGCGCTCGCGGAGGTCCGCACTGGGTTCGAGGATGGCGTAGCGCGCCGGCAGTGCGTCCAGCTCGGCCAGGCGCAGCAGCACGGCTTCGGCGAAGGCGCCGGTGCCGCCGCCCAGCTCCAGCATGCGCGCCTGCGCGCCCAACTGGGCGAGCACCGGGGCCAGTGCATTGGCCACGCTGCCGGCGAACAGGCTGCCGAGCTCGGGCGCGGTGGTGAAGTCGCCACTGCCGCCGAACTTGCTGGCGCCAGCGCTGTAATAGCCCCAGCCGGGGGCATACAGGCACAGCTCCATGAACCGCGAGAACGGCATCGCCCCGCCCTGCGCAAGGATTTCAGCGCGCAGGGCGGCGGCCAGCTGGTCGCTGTGGGCCAGGGCATCGGCTTCGGGCAGAGGGAAGGTGGGCTGCATGGCGTCTTCGAATGCGGTGACAATGGTGCACAGGATAGCCGAGCCTTGGAGGACCCTCGATGAGCGACACCACCCCCGTGGTCCTGATCACCGGCAGCGCGCGCCGGATCGGCGCGGCCATTGCCCGCCAGTTCCATGCCTGTGGCTGGTCGGTGGTGCTGCATGCCAACACCTCCAGCGCCGAGCTGCAGCAGGCCGCGTTCGATTTTGACAACGTGCGCCCCGGCAGCGTGCTGGCGCTGCAGGCCGACCTGCGTGACGCCGACGCGCTGACCGATCTGGTGGAACAGGCCGTGACCCACTTCGGCCGCCTGGATGCGCTGGTCAACAACGCCTCCAACTTCTTCCCTACCCCGCTGGGCCAGGTCACCGCCGAGGCGATGGACGAGCTTTACGCGGTCAATGCACGGGCGCCCCTGCTGCTGTCGCAGGCGGCAGCTCCGTACCTGCGCCGCCAGCACGGCTGCATCGTCAACCTGACCGACCTGCACGGCACCGACCCGATGCGCGACCACATCGCCTACACGATGGCCAAGGCCGCGCTGGAGATGGCCACCCGCTCGCTGGCGCTGGAACTGGCGCCGAAGGTGCGGGTCAACGCGGTCGCCCCCGGCGCGATCCTGTGGCCGGAACAGGGCAAGGACGATTTCGCCCGCGAGGCGCTGCTGGCGCGCACGCCGCTGGCACGGATCGGCACCGTGGAAGAGATTGCCGAGGCGGTGTACTGGCTGGTGGCCGATGCCAGCTTCGTCACCGGCCATACCCTGCGCGTGGATGGCGGGCGTACGGTCAGCTGAGGCGTTGCCGGGATGCACGATGGGGTCAGATCCCTTTTCCCGGCGGGAAAAGGGATCTGACCCCGTCATTCGAGCTCCACGACCTCGAACGCTTCGCCAAACTGCCTGTGCGCACGCCACAGCGTGGCCAGGTCCTGGCCGCTGACCGGGTCGACGAAGCCCGGCGCAATGTCCGCCAGCGGCTTCAGTACGAAGGCATGCTTCAGCTCCGGGCGAGGGATGCGCAGGTGGCCAGGGCCCTCCACCACCAGGTCGCCGTAGAACACCACATCGATGTCCAGGGTCCGGTCGGAGAAGCGCGGGCCACTGCGGTCACGCCCGTGCGCGTCTTCCAGCGCATGCAGCCAGTCGTCCAGTTCCTGCAGTGGCAGGTCGGTCTCGATCGCCACCGCATTGTTGAGGAAGGCCGGGCCATCGAAGCCGACCGCAGCGGTACGGTAGGCGGGTGACACCTGCAGCGCGCCGAAGCGCTCGCGCAGGGCCGTCACCGCGGCGTGGAGGTAGCGGCGGGGCTGGACGTTGCTGCCCAGGCTCAGGAGCACGGTGGTCATGCGGTTCAGGTGACGGCACTTGGGGGGGCGTGGACATGCCGTCGTCACGGCGGCCTGCCTACAATCCGGGACGCACATGATAGGGCACCGACATGACCTATTGCGTTGGAATCGAGGTGGACGAGGGCCTGGTCTTCGCCGCCGACACCCGGACCAATGCCTCGCTGGACGATGTGCGCGTGCACCGCAAGCTGCACGTGTTCGAGTACCCCGGCCAGGCAGCCTACGTACTGATGGCGGCTGGCAACCTGGCCACCACCCAGCTGCTGGTGTCGCGCCTGGTCCGCGACGCCGACGAGCGGCGTACGCCCAACCTGCGTGACATGGCCCACCTGTTCG
The DNA here is from genome assembly GCF_004920835.1 of Stenotrophomonas maltophilia. Lineage (GTDB taxonomy): Bacteria > Pseudomonadota > Gammaproteobacteria > Xanthomonadales > Xanthomonadaceae > Stenotrophomonas > Stenotrophomonas maltophilia_AQ. The sequence continues at coordinate 153,442 of NZ_QFHO01000005.1, read as the reverse complement.
AGGCCGCGGCCTACGTCGGCCAGTTGCTGGTCGACAGCCAGGTCAAGACCGAGCACAGCGAGCACGGCCATGACGGGGTCAACACCCAGGCCACGCTGATCTTCGGCGGCCAGGTTGCCGGTGAACGCCCAGGGCTGTACATGGTCTACCCCTTGGGCAACGCCATCGCCGCCTCGCCGGAGACGCCCTACCTGCAGATCGGCGAATCCAAGTACGGCAAGCCGATCCTCGACCGCATCCTCAGCCCGGCAACACGCCTGGAAGATGCCGCACGCACGGCCATCGTCTCGCTGGACTCCACCATCCGCTCCAACCTGTCGGTGGGCCTGCCGATCGACCTGGCGCTGCTGCGCGACGGCGAACTGCGCATCGGCCAGCAGCTGCGGCTGGGTGCGGATTCAGCGCTGTATGCGGACATCCACCAGAACTGGTCGCGGCGGCTGGAACAGGCGGTGGACAGCCTGCCGCGGTTTCCGTGGGAAACCGCCGAACGGTAGTGCCGGCCGCTGGCCGGCAACCGCAATGATCCCACCACACGCAGACGCCGGCCAGCGGCCAGCACTACCGCGGCGTCAGCCCAGCGCTTCGGCCACCGCGCGGAACACCTGCTGCATCTGCAGCGGCTTGCGCAGCACATGCACTTCCACGCCAGCGGGGAATGCATCGGCCGATACATCCACCGTTGCGTCTTCCAGCACCAGCGCCGGGCCGCGATAGCCCAGTACAGCCATCTCGCCCAGCAGCTGGCTGGCCGGCAGCAGCTTGGAACCGGCGTCGGCGATCACCAGTGCCGGCAACGCCTCCTGCTGCATCCAGCGCAGCGCCGCCGGACCATCGGACGCCAGTTGCAGCTGATAGCCCTGGCTGGACAGCGCATTGCCGAGCAGCGACAGGCGGGTGGCTTCGCCATCGACCACCAGGATCGACTGGCCACTGCCCAGCGCCACCAGCTGCTCGATCGGCTCGCTGCCATCAATGGCCTCATGCATCGGCAGACGCAGTTCGAAGCAGGTGCCCTGCCCCGGCTGGCTGCTGACGTGGATGCTGCCGCCGGCGCCTTCAACGATGCGCTTGCAGGAAATCAGGCCCAGGCCGGTGCCATCGGCCTTGGTGGTGAAGAACGGGTTGAACAGGTGCGAGAGCGTGTCCGCATCCATGCCGATGCCCTCATCGACCACACGGATCTGCATCCAGTCCACGCCATCGCGTTGGCCGGCATGGCTGGCGGTCAGGCTCAGCCGGCCCCCGTTGGGCATCGCCTGGATCGCGTTGAGCGCCAGGTTCAACATCACCTGCTGCAGCTCTGTGTAATTGGCATCGACCACCAGGCCCTGGTCCTGCACCTGCAGTTCCAGGCGCACGGCATCGGGCACGTTGCTGCGCAACAGGAGTGCCACCGCATCGAACAGGCCATCGATCTCGATGCGTTCACTCGGCTTGCGCGAGCCACGCACGAACGACAGCATCGATTCGGCCATCTCGTGGCCACGACGACCACACTCGGCGATGACGTCGGCCAGGTGGTGCAGCTGTGGATCGTCGGTACGGGCCTTCAGCAGGTCCGGCATGATCAGCAGCGGCTGCAGGATGTTGCGCAGGTCATGGCTGAGGCCGGCGGCGAGCAGCGACAGGCTTTCCAGCCGCTGTGCGCGCATCAGCTCGGTTTCCACGCGTGCGCGTTCAACAGCGCTGCGCGCCTCGCGGATCGCGCGCGCCACCGCCGACGGCAGGCGCGCCGGCAGGTGCTTGATGATGTAGTCGTTGGCACCCTTCTGCAGTGCCGCCACTGCGTTCTCCTCACCCATGGTGCCGGAGACGAAGATGAAGGGCACTTCCGGTGAGGTCTCACGCACGATGCGCAGTGCATCGTCACCGGAGAACCCCGGCATGCTCAGGTCGGACAGCACGATGTCCGGCACGAACGCAGCCAGCGCCTGGCGCAGCTCGACCTCGCTCTCGACACGCTCGAAACGGGCTTCCAGGCCCGCATCGAGCATCTGTTCGGACATCAGCTCGGCATCTTCCGGGGAATCTTCCACCAGCAGGATGCGCAGCGCCCCCAGGGCGGGACCGGTCAGGGGCATGGGCTCACTCGAGTTCCGGTGCCTGGTTGATCAACGCCCAGAACTTGCCCAGGGTCTGCACCGCGCCAAAGAACTGGTCCACGTCCACCGGCTTGACCACGTAGGCGTTCACGCCCATGTCCCAGCTGCGGGCGAGGTCGCTTTCCTCGCGCGAGGACGACAGGATCACCACCGGCAGGCGCTTGAGTTCTTCGTGCTCGCGGATCTGCCGCAGCACTTCCAGGCCATCCATGCGCGGCATCTTGATGTCCAGCAGCAGCACCGCCGGCAGGCCTTCCTCACGGTTGGCGAAGGCGCCGCGGCGCAGCAGGTAGTCCATCACTTCCACGCCGTCTTCGACGTGCACGATGGGATTGGCCAGACGCGCCTCTTCCAGAGCGTCGATTGCCATTTCGGCATCGGCCGGGCTGTCTTCGGCGAGAAGAATGGTGCGCAGAGTCGTCATGCAGAGGGACCTTGTTTGTCCGCGTCGATCGCGGGAGGCAGGTAGAAGTGGAAGGTGGCGCCGACGTCAGGCTCGGCTTCTGCCCAGATACGGCCGCCATGGCGGGTCAGCACGCGGCGCACGCTGGCCAGGCCGATGCCGGTACCCGGGTAGTCGCTGGCCTTGTGCAGGCGCTGGAACACACCGAACAGTTTGGCGGCGTACGCCATGTCAAAGCCTGCACCATTGTCGCTGACCGTGAACTGATGACCACCGTCGGGCTGCAGCTGGTAGTCCACGCGGATCTTTGCCAGCTCGCGGTTGCCCGAGTACTTCACCGCGTTGCCGAGCAGGTTCAGCCAGACCTGGCGGATCATGTTTTCATCGCCGACCACGATCGGCAGCGGTGCGATGCTCCACTCCACCTGATGCGCATGGCCGTTGTTTTCGGCCTCGGCCTGCAGGTTGGAATCGAGCATGGCACGGGTATCGGCCACCAGCGACTGCATGTCCACCGCCTGCTGGCGCATCGCCACGCGCCCCAGGCGCGAGTAGACCAGCAGGTCGTCGATCAGGGCTGCCATGCGCCGCGCCGAACTGGAGATCACTTCAAGGTAATGGCGGCTCTTGTCGTCGGCCTGCTCGCCCAGATGGCGCGACAGCTTGTCGGAGAAACCAGCAACATGGCGCAGCGGCGCACGCAGGTCGTGCGAGACCGAATAGCTGAACGCCTCCAATTCGCGGTTGACCTCCGATACCTGCGCCACCTTGCCCTCCAGCTGGCGGTTCAGCTCTTCCACGCGCAGCTGCACGGCCCGCTGCACGGTGACGTCACTGACGGTCATCAGCACCACCTCGTCATCGGTATCGGGCAGCGGCATGCGCCGGGCGTTGAGCAGCATGTAGCGCACCATGCCGTCGGCGGCGCGCTGTTCGTGCTCGAAGTCCCATAGTTCGCGGCCACGCAGCAGCACATCGGACAGTCGCTGGCGCATGACCGGATCCCGCCAGGCGCCATCACCGACCGATTCCAGCAGCAGGCCATCGGCACGCTCATCCTGCAACCCGTACAGCTCAGCAAATGCAGGATTGTGCAGCTGTACGCGCAACTCACGATCCAGCAGCACGATCGGCTCACGCACAGTCTGCAGTACCGACGCCGCGCGCGCGGCCGAGCGCTGCGATTGCTGCTCCGCATGCAGGCGGCGGCCGATCTGCCGCTGCAACAACCACAGCACCAGGCCCAGCAGGGCCAGCTGCACCACCAGCGAGCTCCAGGAAACAAACTCGGTCTGCCTGCGCTGGCGTGCGGCCTGCTCGGCGCGCAGAGCCAGCAACTTTTCCTCGCTGGCCTGCAGCTCCTCGACCAGGCCACGGATCGGGTAACGCGTGCTCAGGTCCTGCACCAGTTCACGCTGGTCGCTGTTCGGTTCGGACTTGGCCAGCTCGCGCGCGACCGCCAAGCGCCCGTCCAGCATCGACTCGATGCGGCCGATGCGGATCAGCTGTTCGGGATTGTCGCGGGTCATGCGGCCGAGCTGGGCCAGCCGGCCCGGTATTTCATTCGCTTTGGCCATGCGCTCACGCAGGCCCGGCGCGTCCACACCCTTGGACAGCGTCAGCGCAGCCGATTCGACATCGCGGACATCGGCCTGCAGCTGTTGCAGGGCCACGCCCACGGCCTGGGTGTGGCTGACCCAGGCCATCGCTTGTTCGTTGTCCTGCTGCAGTTTGCGCAGGGTCAACCACGGCACCACGATGATCGCGGCAGCCGCCAGCGCCAGGGCCGGCAATCGCCAGCGATCCCAGACGTCATCACTGAAAACCTGCGCCATAGTTCCTCGTCAGCACGGCCGCGGAGCGTAGGCCGATACCGGCCCGGCTGCGGCGGAACGGGCAATATAGCGCAGGCGGTCACAACTCTGGAGTTTCCAGCCTGGTTGGCTGAACGGGCTCCGGAAACCCACGGTAGGGCCGGGCGGGGCCGTCGGCTCTGCTTCGTAGAGTCGAGGTCGCTCGACTGCTCGGGCGGTTGACTCGGGGTTGATCTGCAGTGGAGCGAGCCGAGGAAACTCGAATCTACCCGGGCAGTGGGCGCCCCATGCGGGGCGCCCACCGGGTTCAGCGCTTGGCGGCCGCGCTGACCTTCAATGCGGCGGCATCGACGCGGGTCACGCCCTTGATGCCCTTGGCAGTTGTGACCGCCTTGTCTTTCTCGGCCTGGGTGGCCACGGCACCGCTCAGGCTGACCACGCCATTCACCGTTTCCACCTTGATTTCGGTGCCCGGGACGTTGCTGCTGGCCAGCAGGTCGGCCTTCACCTTGGTGGTGATCCAGCTGTCGGTCACCGGCTCGTTGGAATCATGGCGGTCGGCGTGGGTGGCCGGATGAGTGCTGGTCGGCGGGCTCTTCGCGGCCGGATCCTTGGCGAATGCGGCCGAGGAGGACAGCGCCAGGCCCAGCGTCAGGGCGGAAGCAATCAGCGTGCGGGTGGTATTGCTCATCGTGTCGTACTCCTTCGGGATGTGCTGCCAGTCTGGACACACCGGCGTAGAGCAGGCGTGGCGTTACGGTCATGCCGCCGTGAATCAAAGCGTTTCCAACGGCAACGGTTCAGTTTTGGCCTGCCATCCCCCGTCGTTTACCCTGCCCTTCCCCACTGCCGGAGCTCTGCCATGCGCCCCGACCTGCAACTGGCCCTGATCGGCTACGGCCTCGCCGGCCGCGTCTTCCATGCGCCCCTGATCCAGCACACGCCCGGCCTGGTGCTGCACAGCATCGTCAGTTCGCAACGCGACACGCTGCTGCGCGCGTTCAGCGACGTGCACGTGCGTGCCACGCCGCAGGACGTGTTCGGCGATCCTGCAGTGGATGCGGTAGTGATTGCCACACCGAACGAACAACACGCTCCGCTGGCCATCGCGGCGTTGGCCGCGGGCAAGCACGTGCTGGTCGACAAACCGTTCGCGCTGGACGTGGCCGAAGCGGAAACGGTATTGGCTGCGGCGCGCGACGCCGGGCGCATCGCTACGGTGTTCCAGAACCGGCGCTTCGACGCCGACTTCCTCACCCTGCAGGCACTGCTGGCGCAAGGCGTGCTGGGTGATGTTGCCGAATGCCACGCGCACTTCGACCGTTACCGGCCGCAGGTGCGCGACCGCTGGCGCGAGCAGGATGGCCCCGGCAGCGGCCTGTGGTACGACCTGGCACCGCACCTGCTGGACCAGATGCTGGAGCTGTTCGGCTGGCCACAGTCGATCGATGCCGATCTGGCCGTGCAGCGCGAAGGCGGCAGCGGCATCGATTACTTCCATGCGGTGCTGCACTACCCACGGCATCGCGCGATCGTGCATGCCGGTTCGCTGGTTGCGGCGCAGACACCACACTTCAGCGTGCATGGCAGCAAGGCCAGTTGGATCAAGCACGGCCTGGACGTGCAGGAAGCGCAGTTGCGGCGTGGGGTTGCGCCGGGGGCGCCAGGCTGGGGCATCGATCCACGGCATGGTGAGCGGGTGCACTGCGATGCGGAGGACAACGTGCAGCGCAGTACTGTCGACAACCTGCCCGGTGACTACCGGCGGTTGTATGCGCAGTTCGCGGCGGCGATGCATGGTGACGGCGAAGCGACGGTCAGCCCGATGCAGGCGCTGCAGCTGATGCGGTTGCTGGAGGCGGGGATGGTCAGTGCGCGCGAAGGGCGGCGGGTTCAGTTGGGGTGACCGGCAGGGCTGCGCCCTGCACCTGCCGAATCAACGGCAACGTCAACGTCAAAGCAATAGCTGGCTATCCATGGGATGGCGGGGGGGCCGCTCACGCCCCCGCAACCGGACCCACTCCGCCTTCGACAGTTGTCCGCGCCCGACGGTAGGTGTCGACCTTGGTCGACACATCCACGCCAGGCGTGGATGACGTGGGAACGATCGGAGACGGCTTTTGTAGAGTCGAGCCAGCTCGACTGGCTTCATGGGGTCAGAGCCCTTTCCTGCGGAAAGGGATCCGACCCCACCGCAGTGATTACGACTTCTTGATGGCGTGGCCGCCGAATTCGTTGCGCATCGCCGACAACAGGCGGTCGGTGAACGAATTCGATTCACGCGAGCGCAGGCGTTCCAGCAGCGACAAGGTGATCACCGGCGCCGGTACATCCAGTGCGATCGCTTCGGCAACCGTCCAGCGACCTTCGCCGGAGTCTTCCACGTACGGTGCAATGCCATCCAGCGACGGATTGCGCTTGAGCGCCTCGGTGCTAAGGTCCAGCAGCCACGAACGCACCACGCTGCCGTGGCGCCACACCTCGGCCACCTGGGCCAGGTCCAGCTCCATTTCCTGCTTGCGCTCCATCAGTGCGAAGCCTTCGGCGTAGGCCTGCATCATTCCGTACTCGATGCCGTTGTGGACCATCTTGGTGAAGTGGCCGGCGCCGGACGGGCCGACACGCGCCCAGCCGCGGTCTTCGGCCGGTGCCAGCGTGCGCAGCAGCGGTGCGACCTGCTCCACCACCGACGCTTCACCACCGACCATCAGGCTGTAGCCTTCCTGCAGGCCCCACACGCCACCGCTGGTGCCGCAGTCGACATAACCCAGATCGTCCTCGGCCAGCGCCTTGGCGCGGCGGATCGAGTCCTGGTAGTTGGAGTTGCCGCCATCGATGACGATGTCACCCTCGGCCAGGTGCGGGGTCAGCTGGCCCAGGGTCTGGTCGACGGTTTCGCCGGCCGGCACCATCAGCCACAGCACGCGCGGTACCGGCAGGGCGGCGACGGCCGCGGCCAGCGAATCAACCACTTCCAGGCCGGCCTCGGCAGCGCGCTGGCGGGCGCCCTCGCCCGGGTCGTAGCCGACCACGCGGTGGCCGCCGCGATGCAGGCGCTGGGCCATGTTGGCGCCCATGCGGCCGAGGCCGATCATTGCAATGTCCATTGTTTCACCTTCAGTTGGGGTCTAGGGTCAGGCTGCCTGGCCTGCCGGTAGCCGCGCAGTGGCGCAGCTGCGCCTCGCGCCAACGCCGGTAGAGCGTGGTATGCAGATTGTGCACCGCCAGATCGATCGAAAACGGCGTTCGCGGGTTGCGATCAAGCAGGCGGGCGATGTGGTAGCCGATGGGACGTATACCGCGCGGGTGCACATAGATCACGAACTGCTGGTAGAACGGATCGTCCAGCAGCTGGTCCATTCGCGCGAGCGTGTCGTGGTAGCGCGGTTCCAGCCGTGCACGAAGGTCCGGGTCGCGCTCGAACAGCAGCCGCTCGAAGTAGCGCCGGCCGACGCGCGGAATACGCTGCGCCAGCGTCCACAGTTCGGCATTGCGCTGGTCGTACCAGGCCAGGCCGCCATGCTCAGCCAGTGCCTGCGCGGCGCCCTCGCCCACCTCGACCACGACGAAGTTCTCGGCCTGGTTGCTCAGGTCATCCAGCGTGCCCTTGTCATACACATGCTCGATGAAACCGGGCACGCCAACGAAGGCCTGCCGCCCCATCGCCGACGTGCGCACCGCCTTGCCATCGGCGAAGAAATCGCCGGCATGCGCGCCAAGCAGGATGCTGTCGGTCTTGTGCAGGGCGAGGAAGGTGCCGATCGACAGTTCATCCGCTGCGAACTCAGTATCGAACGCAGCATCGCCATACAGCTCTCGTTGCGTGGCCAGCTGCGCGACCTGGCGGCCGACCCCGCATTCGGCACGCACGGCACCGCTGTAGAACGCCTGCAGCGCCTGACTGTTGCCCGCGCTGGGCACGAAGCCACGGCCGAAACTACGCGTGCGCTGCCAGCCCTGTGCCTGCGCGCCCTCCAGTCCGAAGCCGATCCAGCCCAGCTGCGGGCCGGAGAAGCGGAAGGCCGGGTTGTCCTGCAATGCCGAGGCCGTACGTTGCGTGGCTGCCCCCAACTGGAAGGCATAGGCGCAGACCGTGGCCGGATCGTCCAGCAGTTGCTGCAGCAGCGCCTGTCGAGCCTGGGTCGGCAATGCCGTCGGCCAGCGCACGCGCAGATCACCTGCCGCCTGCGCTTCAGCCAGCGACGCACGCGTGCACACCGGACCACCCTGCACCTGTGGCGCGGCCACCGTCGCCTCGTCGAATTGCCAGCCCAACCGCTGCAGCAGGCCCTGCGTGCAGTCGATGGGAGCTGCCGTGACCAGCGGCGGGGCCAGCAACAGGGCCACGCACATGAACCTGCCGCGCACGCTCAACCCTGGTCCAGGCTGGCCGGTGCGGGTTCCGGTGGTGCGGTCGGAGGCGGCGCGGGCGGGGCTGCGGCCGCTGGCAGATACTGCTGCAGGCGCTGGAAGAAGCGGCGATAGAACTCGGCATCGGTGACCGTGCTGCTGGCCACTTTCACCAGCGAGTCGTCATTGCTGCCGAACGGCAGCGACACCGAGCCCAGCGCACCGACACCGACACTGGCTGAGGTCGGGCTCTTCTTCAGCGCGTAGCGGTCCTGCACCGCGCTGACGAACACCAGCGCCTGGCTGCCACGCGGCGCGCAGGAGATGCGCAGCACCAGCTGTTCGTGGTCATCCTCGCGCGGCTGGAAGTTCTTGTTGCCTTCCACCTGTGTGTCGTCGGAACGGGCGATTGCGTAGCCCTGGCTGAGCAGCGTGCGCCGCGCAGCCTCGCAGGCGTCAGCCGCGCGGCCATCGACGGTGCGCGAGAAGGTATCGCCGGAATCAAAGGATTCGCGCAGCACGGTGCTGTCGGCGGCACGACCACCGCAGGCCGACAGGATCAGGGCGCTGGCGAGCGCCACGGCAGCACTGGAAAAACGGGAGGCCCGCATGGGTACTCCTGCGAGGACAGTACGGCCAAGGGTAGTCCCGCGCCCGTGTGCGGCAGGTCGAAAGTACGCCCACCAGACCCCGTCGTTGCGGCCTGTTCATGCACCGGTAGCGCCGGGCCATGCCCGGCGGAAGCGCGCGATCCACTTCGCTCGCCGGGCATGGCCGGGCGCCACTTGGAATGAGGTCCTCAAACGCAAAGGGGCCGGCAATGCCGGCCCCTCGGGTATCTAACGTCGTCGCCCCGGCTCAGTCAGCCCAGCGACCGGCACCAGTGGACTGCGGCAGCACCTGCGCCGACAGCGGGCGATCGTTGGCCAGCAGGTTCACCGCATCGGACAGGATCGACGCGGACTCGCGCAGCAGCGGGTCCGGACGCTTCTCGGCAGCCTTTTCGCGGGCGGCATCCTTGACGATGTCGCGCTCGTTGCCGGTCAGACCGTCATCGCTACTGTCATCGGCCAGCGGGTCCAGGGCCAGGCCCAGTTCCTTGCGCATCACCTGGCGCTCCTTGCGCTGGGTGTCCTGGCGCTCACGCTCTGCGCGACGGGTGGCCTCGTTGAGCGAGATGTACTTCTTCGCGGCCTCGGTGCGGAACTGCTGCACGTCCTCGTTCCACCACTGGAATTCCTTGTCGGCGGCAATGCGCGCGTCATGGCGGGTTTCCAGCTTCGGCAGCAGCGGCGCGAAGTTGCCGTACTGGGTGTGCGGCACGGCGGCGATGCGGGTCCACGGCAGCGCGTTGTCGTAGGTGCTCTCGCCGAATTCGGTTGCATCGACGCTGGCCGGGAACGCCAGGTCCGGCACCACACCCTTGTGCTGGGTGCTGCTGCCGCTGATGCGGAAGAACTGGGCGATGGTCAGCTTGACCTGGCCGAAGCGCTGGGTTTCGCCACTCGGCCAACGGTCGAGGTCGACGATGTTCTGCACGGTGCCCTTGCCGAAGCTGGTCTCACCGATCACCAGTCCACGACCGTAGTCCTGGATGGCGCCGGCGAAAATCTCGGAGGCAGAGGCCGAACCGCGGTTGATCAGCACCGCCAGCGGGCCGTCCCAGGCCACGCCCTGGTTGCGGTCGCTGTTGACGGTGATGCGACCACCGGATTCACGCACCTGCACCACCGGGCCCTGCTCGATGAACAGACCGGTCAGTTCAATGGCTTCATCCAGCGAACCACCGCCGTTGTTGCGCAGGTCCAGCACCACGCCGTCCAGCTTGTCGTTCTTGAAGCCGGCCAGCAGCTTGGCCACGTCGCGGGTCGCCGAAGCGTAGTCGGCGGCATTACGGCGACGGCCTTCGAAGTCCTGGTAGAAGGTCGGCAGCTTGATCACGCCGATCTTGCGTGCCGGCTCGCCGTTGGCAGCCGGAATGCTCATGGTCTCGCCCTTGGCGGCCTGTTCGGCCAGGCGCACCTTCTGCCGGGTCAGCACCAGGGTGTGGTGCTTGCCGTCGGCACCTTCGGCCGCCGGAATGAACTCCAGCTTGACCTCGGTGTCCTTGGCGCCGCGGATCTTGGCCACGACATCGTCGATGCGCCAGCCGATCACGTCCTCGACCAGGCCGGACTTGCCCTGGCCAACGCCGACAATGCGGTCACCCGGCTTCAGCGTGCCGTCCACCGCCGCCGGACCACCGGCGATGATCTCGCGGATCACCACCACGTCGTCCTGGCGCTGCAGCTGCGCGCCGATACCTTCCAGCGACAGCGACATCGCCTGGTTGAAGTTCTCGGCGGTGCGCGGGGTGAAGTAGTCGGTATGCGGATCGACCGCGCTGGTGTACGAATTCATGAAGAACTGGAAGACGTCTTCGCCCTTCAGTTCGTTGACCGATTTCTGCAGCGTCGCATAGCGCTTGTCCAGCGTCTTGCGGATGTCGTCCGGCTTCTTGCCGGCCAGCTTCAGTCGCAGCCAATCGTTCTTGACCGACTTGCGCCACAGCTCGTCCAGTTCGGCGCTGCTGGCCGCCCACGGCACCTTCTTGCGGTCGTATTCGAAGCGCTCGTCGGCGGTGAAGTCCGGCTCCTGCTTGAGCAGCCTGCGTGCATACGCCACGCGTTCGCCGACCCGCTGCTTGTACACGGCAAACACCTGGAACGCCGGCTCCAGCTCGCCACCACGGATGGCCGAGGAAATGTTCGCCTCGAACGGCGCGAAGCGCGCCACGTCGGCCTGGGTGAAGTACTGCTTGCCGCCGTCCAACGTTTCCAGGTAACGCTTGAACACGTCCTTGGAAGTTGCCTCGTCCAGCGCGCGCGGCCGATAGGCGTAGCGGCTGTCGGACAACAGGCCGTACACCAGCTTGGAGGTGGTCACCTGATCGGCAGTTGCCGCTGCGGGCAATGCAGGCGAGTCGGCCTTGGCCGCCAGCGCCAGCGGCGCGACCAGCGCCAGGGCCATCAGGAATGCGGGGGCTTTGAATTTCATTGACGTGCTCGAAGGCGCCTTGCCAAGGGGGAGACTGCGGGGTGTTCAGACACCACGACAGTGCCGAAAGTTGCCGGGTTTGTCACCCGGCCGCGCTCGGTGGAAAACCAGCCTAGCGGGGCCGGTGTAGCAAATTGTGAATGCAGGCGAAGGCACGGCCGAGCCCTTGCTCGGCAGGCCGCCAGCAAGCAGCCGAGCATGGGCTCGGCTCTATAGCAGGCAAAGGCGTGCGAACCAAGGTTCGCACCCACCGGGACGGTTCGCACCCACCGAAGGTGGCGGGCCGCGCCCGCCCGGGGCCTCAGGAGACCCCTGCGCCCTTGGCCTGGACGTCGGCGTGGTACGACGAGCGCACCATCGGGCCGGAGGCCACGTGGCTGAAGCCCAGCTCGTAGCCGTAGTCTTCCAGCGCCTTGTAGTCTTCCGGCGTCCAGTACTTCAGCACCGGATGGTGGTGCGCGGTCGGCTGCAGGTACTGGCCGATGGTGATCATGTCCACGTCATGCGCGCGCAGGTCGCGCATGGTGGCCTTGATCTGTTCGAACTCTTCGCCCAGGCCCAGCATGATGCCGCTCTTGGTCGGCACCTCCGGATGCTGCGCCTTGAAGTTCTTCAGCAGGTTCAGCGACCACTGGTAGTCCGCACCCGGACGCACGTTGCGGTACAGGTCCGGCACGGTTTCGATGTTGTGGTTGAACACATCGGGCGGGTTCTGCGCCAGGATCTCCAGCGCGCGCTCCATGCGGCCCTTGCCACGGAAGTCCGGGGTCAGCACTTCGATGCGGGTGCCCGGCGACTTCTCGCGGATGGCGGTGATGCAGTCGACGAAGTGCTGGGCACCGCCGTCGCGCAGGTCATCGCGGTCGACGCTGGTCACCACCACGTACTTCAAGCCCATGTCGGCCACGGTCTGGCCGAGGCTGGCCGGCTCGTTGGCATCCGGTGGCTTCGGGCGGCCATGGGCGACGTCGCAGAACGAGCAGCGGCGGGTGCAGACTTCGCCGAGGATCATGAACGTTGCCGTGCCGTGGCCGAAGCACTCGTGGATGTTCGGGCAGCTGGCTTCCTCGCACACCGTCACCAGGCGGTTCTCGCGCAGCTTGGCCTTCAGGTTCTGCACCGCATTGCCCGAGGGAATGCGCACGCGGATCCAGGACGGCTTGCGCAGCACCGGCGCGTCGGCGAACTGCACCGGCGAGCGGTTGATCTTGTCACCGCCCAGCTGCTTGACCCCGGCCTGCAACGGCGCGGCGGACGGAGAATCGCCCTGCACGATCTGCAGGGGAATGGAACGGGCGGTGGATTCAGTCATGGCAGTTCCGGGTGGCGGTCAGGCGGCCGCAGAAAAATCAGGCAGTTCGGGCGTGTGCTGCAGCAGCAGGCCGAACTGGCGGGCCAGGTGGTCCAGCAGCACCGGCTTGACGGCATCCATCCCGGAGGGGCCACCCAAGTCTACCACCGAGGTCACCTGCAACCCCTGATAGCCACAGGGGTTGATACGGTGGAAGGGTTCCAGGTCCATGGCCACGTTGAAGGCCAGGCCGTGGAAGGTGCAGCCACGGCGCACGCGGATGCCGAGCGCGGCGATCTTGGCGTTACCGACATAGACGCCGGGGGCGCCCTCGCGGCGCTCAGCGCCGATGTTCCATTCGGCGAGCGTGTCGATGATCGCCTGTTCGATGCGGCACACGTAGTCGCGCACGCCGATACCCAGCCGCGGCAGGCGCAGCAGCGGATAGACCACGATCTGGCCGGGGCCGTGGTAGGTCACCTGGCCACCACGATCCACGTGCAGCACCGGGATCTCACCCGGCGCCAGCACGTGCTCATCCTTGCCAGCCTGGCCGAGAGTGAACACCGGATCGTGCTCGACCACCCACAGCTCGTCGGCATCGGCGTCGCCACGCTGGTCGGTGAAGCGCTGCATGGCACGCCACACCGGCTCATAGGCCTGGCGACCGAGATCACGGACCAGCGCCGGACGCGGCGCGCGGTGCTCAGGGGCGGCTTCGGCCGGGCAGCTGTCGGCTACAGCGTCCACTTCACTTCCGGATGGTCACGCAGTGCCTGGTGCGCCAGATCGTACTGTTCGCGGCTCTCGGCCTTGAACACCATGCGCACAGACACGTACTTGCCGTTGGTCGAGTGCTTCCAGCTGATGCGTTCATTGACCACATCGATACCGGCAGCCAGCAGCAGGCGGGGAAGCTCATGTTCCAGGCCGCGGTTGGCCGGGCCCATCGCGCTGAGCTCGAACTGGCCGGGGAACTGGAAGCCGTGGTCGGGGTTGTCGGACTTGATTTCCATGCCCCCATTATCGGGCCGCAGGGCAACAAACCCAAGAGTATTCATCAACGTCAAACGCGGCATCTGCGGGCCGCTGCGTTGCAAGGGGGCCTACACATGGAAAAGGCCGGCCCGTGAAGGCCGGCCCCTGGCAGGACACATACCGCACGCGGCCGGTATGCAGGCCGCTTACTTGGCCGTTTCCATCAGGGTGGAGTTGACCCAGCCCTTGTTGCCCATTTCGTCTTCCACTTCCCACATCGTGCCTTCCTTGACACCGGTGGGGTACAGCAGCATGCCCGGCTCCAGCGAGCGTACCGGCGCGCCGGTGCCCTTGGCATTGGCCAGCAGGCGACCGGCCTTGAGCATGGTCACGGCCTGGCCGGCGTTGGCGGCCGACGCATTGGCCGGAAGGCCACCCAGCTCGGCCACCATGTTGGTGTAGGCCTGCAGGTAGGCCAGGGTGATCACCTGGCCGATTTCGGTATTGGCATAGCCGCCCACGCCCATGGCCCCGATGCCGCCGCCGCCGAACAGGCCGCCACCAGCGCCCCAGCCCAGGTCGGTCTTCTTGGAGTTGCCCTCGACAATGGCCACCTGCTCGGAGGAGCGCACGTCGGTCAGGGTCAGGGTCACGTCGGCGGTCTTGCTGCGGAAGTTCAGCCCGCCGACCACGGCGCCGGCCTTGCCGCCGATCAGGCCACCCAGCAGGCCACCGATGGCGTTGCCGCCGGAGTTGCTGTTCTGCGAGATCAGGTCGGGCACCAGCACGTAGTCGGCGGCACGGATCTGGCCCTTGCCGATGTTGGAGCGGCCGCGCAACTGGCCTTCGCTGGCCAGCGCGCGCTCAGCCTGGGCCGCCGCCATGCCGACCCCACGGTCCACCAGCGTGAAGCACTTGGACTTGTTGACGAACACCTTGATCAGCTTCGAAGGCGCCGGCAGCTGCTGGCCGGTCCACCAGTTCACAACGTCTTCCGGCTCGATCACCGAGATGGAGCCCAGCGGCTTGGTGCACACCGGAATCTCGGCCTGGCCCTTCTTGCTCTGCTCCTGGGCAGAGGTACGGCTGTTGGCAAAACTGTCACGCAGGCCAGCCGAAGCCGGGGCACTGATGGCCACCAGACCGACACCCAGCAGCGCGCAGGCCAGCGCATGGGCGAGCGAATTCGATTTGTTCATTTGAGTCATCCAGCACCTCGCCGACGGCGAAGCACAATCCATGGGTTGAGAAAGGGTCTGGGACCTGAATCCTTTGCGACGCCCCCCAGGCGTCGGCGCAGAGAATAGGGCAAGGTGCCCCCAACCACAACCGCAGCTGACTGGACGTGCGGTTTGGCCCCCGCCGGGGCGCGCGACCGGTCCCGAGCACGGGTCCACCGGCACCCGTCCCTGCCCGCAGTCCCCCACATTCCGTATCACATCGTGTCGGATGGACAATGTTGTTTTCGGAACAGACAAGTGAGCGCCGTGTGGTCGTTTCACGGACCGCCTGGGGGTACCGTGTCGCGGCTGAAAACGACAAATAGAATCCGCCCCCCATGAGCCCCCCTTCCAAACGCTGTTTCGCAGCCTTCGGGCTGTCTGGCCTGCTGGCCACCGCCCTCCCCCTTGCTGCCCAGGCAGCTGAACAATGTGGTCCGGACGCGATGCGCGACCATCCGCCGCAGATCAACTTCCGCGTCGACAACGACCTGTTTGGCGGCCGCCACCAGGACCAGGGCTATACCAACGGCGCGCAGCTGACCCTGGTCTCGCCGAATCTGGTCGACTACACCGATGACCCGTGCCTGCCGCGTATGGCGCGTTGGGTGAACCAGTACCTGGAAGGCCTGCACCCGGGAAAGTTCGAACAACAGAACATGATCTTCAGCATCGGCCAGGGCATCTTCACCCCGACCGACCCGACGCGCCGCGACCTGATCGAGGATGACCGCCCGTATGCCGGTGTGCTGCTGGCCAGTTTCGGCTTCAACGCGCGCAGCGGCGACCGCCTGCAGACCACCCAGCTGGCGCTGGGCGTGGTCGGCCCGTGGGCGCAGGGCAAGCAGGTGCAGGATGCGGTGCACAACATCCTCAACGACAAGAAGTTCGAAGGCTGGGACAACCAGCTGCACAACGAGCCGGTGTTCATGCTGACCCACGAGCGCATGCGGCGCTGGCCGGCCGATGCCAGCGTCAATGCCGGCGGCTGGGGCTGGGATGCGATCAGCCACTACGGCGGCGCGATCGGCAACCTGGAAACCAAGGCCAACGCCGGTGGCGAAGTGCGCTTCGGCTGGAAGCTGCCCGACGACTTCGGCAGCACGCCGTTGCGCCCGGCCGGCGAAAACACCGCGCCGACACGTGGTGGACGTGCCAGCGGCTGGTCGTGGCACATGTTCTTGACCACCGACGCGGCGTGGGTGATCCGCGACATTACGCTGGACGGCAACACGTTCCGCAGCAGCCACAGTGTGGACAAGCGCCACGTGGTCGCACAGGGCGGTTATGGCATTGCAGTGATGCGCGGCCGTTGGAAGTTCGCGGTGGCGCGCTACCACAGCACCCGCGAATTCGATGGCCAGCGCCAGTCGCCCGTGTTCGGCAGCTTCACCATCAGCCGGTCGCTGTAAGGTAGTTGCCGACCGTTGGTCGGCACACCGATTCCAACGAAAAAGGCCGGCATTCGCCGGCCTTTTCCGTTCACCACGCCAAGGCGTGGATCATTCCGATTCCCACCACATCCAGAAGCTGTCCCACAGGCGCTTGAAGAAGCCGGCCTGCTCAACGGCAGCGACCGCCACCAGCGGCGCTTCGGCCACCAGCTTGCCATCCAGCATCACCTTCACGGTGCCGATCTGCTGGCCGGCGGTGAACGGTGCTTCCAGGGTCTTGGGTACGTCGATGCTCGGCTTCAGGTCGTTGTAGCGACCGCGCGGCACGCTCACCAGCATCGGCTGGGCCACGCCCAGCTGCACCTTGTCGGTGGTGCCCTTCCAGACCTTGTGCTCGGCCACGGCCTTGCCCGGCTCATACAGGCGGTGGGTCTCGAAGAAGCGGAAGCCCCAGTTCAGCAGCGCCAGGCTGTCGTCGGCACGCTGCTTTTCCGAAGCGCCACCCAGCACCACGGCCACCAGGCGCTGGTCGCCGCGCTGGGCAGAGCTCATCAGGCAGTAACCGGCTTCCGAGGTGTGGCCGGTCTTGATGCCGTCCACGCTGCCATCGCGCCACAGCAGCAGGTTGCGGTTCGGCTGCTTGATGTTGCCGACCTGGAATTCCTTGATCTTGTTGTACGCGTAGGTTTCCGGGTAGTCGCGCACCATCGCGCGGCCCAGCAGGGCCAGGTCGTAGGCGCTGCTGTGATGGCCCGGGGCGGTCAGGCCGTGGGCGTTCACGAAGTGCGAGTTCTTCATGCCGATCTTGGCAGCGTAGCTGTTCATCAGCGAAGCGAAGGCTTCTTCGCTGCCGGCCACGTGCTCGGCCAGGGCGATCGCGGCGTCATTGCCGGACTGGATCGCCATGCCCTTTTCCATGTCTTCCAGGCGTGCAGTCTGGTTGACCGGGAAGCCGCTGTAGCTGCCATCGGTACCCGCGCCACCTTCGCGCCAGGCGCGCTCGCTCATCATCACCTGGTCGTCCGGACGGACCTTGCCGTTCTTGACCTCGGCGGCGATCACGTAGGACGTCATCACCTTGGTAATGCTGGCCGGGGCCAGCTGTTCGTTGATGTTTTCACCAGCCAGCACCTGGCCGGTTGCGTAATCCATCAGCACCCAGGCTTTGGACACGCTGGGCGCGGGTGCCGGCGGGGTGGCGACGGTGGCCGGGGCAGCGGCGGCAGGCGCCGGCGTGGCCGGGGTCGGCAGCGGCGTCTGGGCGGAGGCCAGGCCCACCACCAGGGTGGCGGCCAGGGCGGTGGCGGCGGAACGGAAATTCATTGGACAGCAGGCTCCAGGGGACGGCCGGGAATGGAGGGTGGAACGTAACGGCCATTGTAAGGCCGGGGGAGCATGGGCCGGCAGCACCGGCCCGGGCGGATCAATCCTTGACGATCTGCGGCGAACCCAGGCCCAGACCGGCGATGCGGCCGGCAAGTTCCGCGGCACTGGCATGGTCGCTGGCGGGAACGCGCAGGCGGAACAGGGTGCGGCCACCGGCAGCGATGTCGCTGATGGTCGCGCCGACGATACCGGCGGCGTTGAGCTGGCCCATCGCGCGGTTGGCGTTGTCGCGGCTTGAGAAACTGGCGACCTGCACCATCACCGCGCCCACTACCTGCTGCGACAGGCTGGGTGCCGCTGGCGTGGTGCGGACCGGCGCCGGCGCAACAGCGCGCGGCGTGGTGCTGGCAACGACCGCCTGTGCCGGCGCGGTGCCGCGTACCGGCGGCGCACTCGGCGGCAGGCTGCTGACCGCCACGTCCGGCACGGTGCTGGCCACGCCCTGGGTGGTGGCCGGCTGGCCGCGCGCCGGCATGCCCTCGGCAGGCAGGCCCTTGACCAGGCGATCGATGTCACTGTCGGCGGCGGCACGTGCGCCCGGTACCGGCCGCGCACTGGCCACCGCAGTTGCCGCAGCGGCGGCTTCCGCAGCCCGGCGTTCGCGACGAGACGGCTTCTGCGCCATCAGGTTGCTTTCGCCCGGCTGCAGCGCGCGCACTTCGACGTTGCCGGTGCCGCGCTGGGTAATGCCCAGGCGCACGGCGGCCGCATAGCTGAGATCGACCACGCGGCCGTCGTGGAACGGGCCACGGTCATTGACGCGCACGATCACCGATTCGCCGTTGTCCAGGTTTGTCACGCGGGCGAAGCTGGGCAGCGGCAGCGTCTTGTGCGCGGCGGTGAACTGGTACATGTCGTAGACCTCGCGGTTGGAGGTCAGGCGGCCATGGAACTTGGCACCGTAGTACGACGCGGTACCGCGCTCGACATAGTTGCGGGTGTCGTCGAGCACCTTGTAGGACTTACCCAGCACCACGTACGGGGTCTTGTTGCCGATCGCCGAGCGTTCTTCCGCGGTTACTTCCGGCTCGGGGATGCAGGCCACGTTGGGAATGTAGTCTGGCGTGCTGTCACGCACGCCCGGCTTGTACAGGCCACCGGCAGTGTAGTTGCCGCGGGTATTGAGGTCTTCCTTAGCGGCCGCATACGGCGAGCCCTCCGGGCAATGCGCCGGGCGTGAGCCGCGGCCCTGCACCAGCGTACCGCCGGACTTGCCGCCATGGCCGGCCGTGGCCGGCTTCTTCGGCGCGCTGCTGCAGGCAGCCAGCGCGAGGACGATCAAGCCTGGGACCAGCCATCTGATGTTCATGCCGGGGGCAGCTCCTGTCCGGCGATGGCCTGGGACAACTGGAACACGGCCATCGCGTACATCTTCGAGAGGTTGTAGCGGGTGATCGCGTAGTAGTTCTGGAAGCCCAGCCAGTACTGCTTGCCGGCGCTGCCTTCAAGGGTGATCGGGGTAGCGGTGGCGCCCGGCTGTACCGCTGCGTTCGGCTGGTAGCCGCGCTGCGCCAGATCGGCCAGCGACCAGGTGGGCATCCACTCGGTCGGGTTGAATTCCTCGCGGCCAGCAGCCAGCGTTGCTGGCACGGCGACCTGGCCACCACGTACCCAGCCGCCCTTCTTCACGAAGTAATTGGCGATGGACGAGAACACGTCGTCATAGCTGGTGAACAGGTCGCGGCGACCATCGCCGTTGCCGTCAACGGCGTAATCCAGATAGCTGGACGGCATGAACTGGCCCATGCCCATCGCACCGGCATAGCTGCCCTTGAGCGTAGTGATGTCCAGGTTTTCTTCGCGGCCCAGCTCGAACAGCTTGGCCAGCTCATCGCGGAAGAACAGTTCGCGGCGCACTTCGCGCTCCAGCTTGGCCGGGTCGCCACTGCGCGGGTAATAGAACGCCAGCGTGTACAGCGCATCGAGCACGCGATGGCTGCCGGCGTTCTTGCCGTAACTGGTTTCCACGCCGATGATCGCCACGATCACTTCAGCCGGCACCCCGGTGCGCTGCTGCACGCGATCCAGTTCGGCACGGTGCTGGGCCAGGAACGCGCGACCGCCATCGATGCGTGCCTTGCTGATGAACATCGGCCGGTATTCGTTCCACGGCTTGACCCGTTCGGCCGGGCGCGACATGGCGGCGATGATCGGCTGGCGCACCTGCGCCTGGTCGAGCACGCTGCTGATCTGCTCCGGCTTCAGGCCGTAGCGCTTGGCGGTATCGGCAATGAACCGTGCCCGCGCAGTCTCGAACGGGACCGGGGTGAGGTCGACCGGCGGCGCGGTGGCAGCGGTGGCTTCAGGCGCGGCCTCGGCCGGGCCATGGGCCTTGGCGGCAGGTTGGCGCGGCGTACTGCTGGCCTGGGGCGAAGACGGTGGGGACTTCGGCTGGGTCGCGCAGGCGACCAGGCCGAGGGTGAGCATGCAGGCCAGAGTGCGTCGAATCATCGTCGCAGGTTAGCAGGTCATGGATGAATTAAAACCCCTAACACCATGAATCACAACGATTTGCCTGCGAGCAGCGGGAAATGTGAAGACCTCGTGATCCCGCTTCCCCATTCAGATAGAGGTTGCCGGTTGCGTCCCCATCCCCGCAGACGCAACCGGCGACCGGATCCGGTCGGTACCTGCGCGGCTGCCGCTCCCCAGTGGCAGTACCCCGCGCTCCCTGTACCCGTTGGACCAGTACTGCTTCCCGCCCGACGCCCCCTCGCGCTGCAACGATTGACGGCGCGCCGTGCCGAACGGGCCGCCATTGTGCAGGCCGATTACGACAAGTCCATTGATCAGGATCAACGCGCTGTAAAAGTGTGAACCAGATAACGTTTTTTACGGACTTTGGTCGGCGGGCGTGCTGCCGTGCATCGTCGTGAGAACGCTTCCACAACGGGCGTTGCGCAGAGTCAGGAAGTTTCCATCCAACGGCGCAGCCCCTCGTGGGTGGTGTTTGGGTCGTGGAAAGCAGAAGCCGTGGGTGGGCCGGTCGGGCTGGGTGCGCGGGGGACGCCGTGAATCCGTCCCTGGAGGCTTGGCAGCCGCATCCATGCGGCTGACACCCCCGCGTACCCAACCCGACCGCCCTCTGACAGATTTCGGAGGCCTGCCACCCACGGAGAAGAAAAAGAAGATCAAAAGCGGGTCGCGCGCTGCGCTTGCTCGTGAGCCGAGCATGGCTGGGCTCTACGCGAGGCAATGAAGCGATCCGCCAGGCCGCTTTTTGCTTTTGATCTTCTTTTTCTTCTCCGTGGGTGAACGCGCCCGCCCCACACATGACCCGCGTTACGCGACCACCCACGAGGGGCTGCGCCGTTGGCTGGAAACCCTATCCCCCGTGCACCGGCCGGTGCCCACGTACCGCCATCACCAATCCGATACCGGCCAGCAGCGAGACCGCCGATGTCCCGCCGTAGCTGATCAACGGCATCGGAATGCCCACCACCGGCAGCAGGCCGGAAATCATTCCACCGTTCACCAGTACATAGACGAAGAACGCCAGCCCCAGGCTGCCGGCCAGCAACCGTGCATGGGTGTCGCGTGCCTGCACCGCGATCCACAGGCAGCGCCCGACCACAAATAGGTAGAGCGCGAACACTGTCGCCACGCCGATCCAACCGAACTCCTCGGCGAGCACTGAAAATGCGAAGTCGGTCGTGTACTCGGGCAGGAAATCCAGTGTCGCCTGCGTACCCTGCCCCCAGCCACGGCCCTGCCAGCCTCCGGAGCCGATGGCGATGCGAGACTGCAGGATGTTCCAGCCGGTGCCGAGCGGGTCCGCCGCTGGGTCAAGGAAGGTCAGCACGCGATCCTTCTGGTACTGCCGCAGCAGTCCGAACCACGCCAGTGGCGCGGCCACCGCCAGCCCCGCCGCACCCGTCGCCACCCAGCCCCAGTGCAGGCCGGCCAGCAACAACGCAAACACGCCGCTGGCGGTCACCAGCGTGGCGGTGCCGAGGTTGGGCTGCATCAGGATCAGAACCGCTGGCACGCCAATCAGCACCACTGCGGTGAGTACCGTGCGTGGCGACGGCGGCAACGGCTGCCGATGCAGGTACCAGGCCATCATCAACGGCAGGCTGAGCTTGAGCAGTTCGGACGGCTGCAGATAGAACACGCCCAGGTTGAGCCAGCGCTGCCCGTACTTGCCGGTGCCGATCACATACACCGCCATCAGCGGCAGCATCGACAGTGCATACAACGCAGGCGTCCATGCGCGCAGACGCAGCAGCGAGACACGCGACAGCAGCCACATTGCCAACAGACCACCGGCGAAGCGCGCCGCCTGCCCGGCCACCGGACCGGACACGCTGTGCAGCACCGCCAGGCCGGCGGCCATCAGGATCAACAGCGCGACCAGCAACGGCAGATCGATCGTGCGCACCGCCTCACGGCAGCCGCCAAGCATACGTTTCCATTCCACGCGGCCACGGTAGCAACGGGCGCTTGCGTGAAGCTGTCATGGTGCTTCTGCGTTTGTAGCGTCGAGCCATGCTCGACTGCTTCCGAGCTGTGGGGTCAGATCCCTTTTTCTTGTGGAAAAAGGGATCTGACCCCACAGCCGGACTCAACCGTAGCCGCCGTGCACCGGGTTGTGACTGCGCACGGCCATCACCAGCCCGAAGCCGGCCAGCAGCGAAACCGCCGAGGTGCCGCCGTAGCTGATCAGCGGCATTGGCACGCCCACCACCGGCAGCAGGCCGGAAATCATCCCGCCGTTGACCAGCACGTAGACGAAGAACGCCAGCCCGGTGGCACCGGCCAGCAGGCGCGAATAGGAGTCGCGTGACTGGCTGGCAATCCACAGGCAGCGACCGATCACCACCAGGTACAGCGCCAGCACGGTGGCCACGCCGATCCAGCCGAATTCCTCGCTCAGTACCGAGAACGCGAAGTCGGTGGTCTGCTCGGGAATGAAGTTGAGGTGCGACTGCGAGCCTTCGCCCCAGCCCTTGCCATCGAAGCCGCCGGAGCCGATCGCGATCTTCGACTGGATGATGTTCCAGCCTGCGCCCAGTGCATCCATCTCCGGATCCAGGAACATCATGATGCGGTCCTTCTGGTAGGGCCGCAGCAGCCAGAACCAGGCCACCGGTGCGACCGCTGCCACGCCACCCACGCCCAGGCCAACCCACCACCACGGCAAGCCGGCCAGCAGCAGCACGAACACGCCACTGGCAGCGATCAGCACGCCGGTGCCGAAGTCGGGCTGCAGCATCACCAGGCCGGTCGGCACACCAATGATGACCAGGGCAACCAGCACCGTGTTGAAGCGCGGCGGCAGCGGCATCTTGTGCAGGTACCAGGCCACCATCATCGGCAGGCTGACCTTCAGCAGTTCGGCCGGCTGCAGGTAGAAGAATTTCAGGTCCAGCCACTGCCGACCGTACTTGCCGGTACCAAGCACGAACACTGCCAGCAGCGGAATCATCGAGATCGCATAGATCATCGGCGTGGCCGAGCGGATGCGCAGGATCGGCACCCGCGAGATGCCCCACAGCGCGGCCATGCCCACCGCGAAACGCGCGCCCTGGGCCATCACCAGGCTGTCGCCGCCTGCGCTCTTGAGTGTCGCCAGACCGATCACCATCAACGCGCCCAGCGCCAGGCACAGCACCCAGTCCAGCGTGCTGAAGAAGCGGCGCAGCATGTCGCCGGCCCAGCGCAGGAATACTTTCATCGCGCGGGCTCCGCGGCGGTCGGGCGTGGTGTGACCGGCAGTGCGGCGGCAGCCGGCGTACCCGGCTGTGGTGCAGGTACCGGTTCCGGCGCAGGCACGCCGACCAGCACCGGGTGCTCACCCATCTGTCCGGCGGCGAGGTCGCCCGCCTGACGCGCCCCCACGTCTTCGTTGTCGAACGCGGTGGCGCCGATGGCGGTGGTACCGCGCTCGCTGTCCAGCGGCTGCATGCCTTCAGGCATCTTGCCCAGCAGGTAGGCATCAAACACCTTGCGGGCGATCGGTGCGGCGGCCGCACCGCCGTAACCACCGCCTTCCACCGCGATCGCCAGCGCAATCACCGGCTGATCGACCGGCGCAAAGCCAACGAACAGCGCGCGGTGGCGCAGGTGCATCGGCAGACTCTTCGGGTTCACTGCGGCGGTGCCCTTGCGGCTGACGACCTGCGCGGTACCGGTCTTGCCTGCCATCGTATAGGGGGCGCCGGCCGCCATCCGCGCAGCGCTGCCGCCTGGCAGCATGGTGGCCATCATGCCTTCGCGCACCGCCTGCAGGTTGTTCGGGTTCGGGCTGACCGGCTTGCTCTCGCCCGGGTCGGTGGCCATCCAGTCATGGTCGAAACCTGCACGTTGCTGGATCACCAGGTGCGGCGTGCGCAGCTGCCCGTTGGCCAGCCCACTGACACCCCGCGCCAGCTGCAGCGGAGTAACCTTCCAGTCGCCCTGGCCGATGCTGATGTTGACCGTGTCGCCGGGGTACCAGGCTTCCTTGCGGCTCTTCCGCTTGTAGGCCGGCGACGGCAGGATGCCGCCGATCTCGCCGGTCAGGTCGATGCCGGTCGGCTGGCCGAAGCCGTAGTACTCCATGTAATGGTCGAAGCGCTCGATGCCCAGGTCCAGCGCGAGCTTGTAGTAGTAGGTGTTGACCGACTGCGCGATGGATTTGCGCAGGTCGGTCCAGCCATGGCCGCCGCGATGCGAGTCACCCCAGCCACGCGAGGTGCCGGGCAGGTAGAACATGCCGGTGGAAAGCACTTTGTCTTCCGGCCGGCGCACGCCCGAATCGAGGCCGGCCAGCCCGATCAGCGGCTTCAGCGTGGAACCGGGCGCGACGCCACCGAGCACCAGGCGGTTGAACTGCGGCCGCGACGGGTTGTCGTTCAGCGCCTTGAAGTCGGCATGGGAAATACCGTTGACGAACAGGTTGGGGTCGTAGGACGGCAGGCTGACCATTGCCAGCACCTCTCCGGTGCGCGGGTCCATCGCCACGGCCGAGCCTTCCTGTTCGCCGAAGGCGGCCACCATTGCGCGCTGCAGGTCGGCATCGATCGACAACCGCAGGTCGGCGCCGGACTGCGCGGCGACGCGGCCGATCGTACGGATCGCACGGCCCTGTACGTTGGTCTCGACCTGTTCGTAGCCGACCTTGCCGCGCAGCTGCTGCTCGTAATAGCGCTCCAGCCCGGACTTGCCGATGTGGGTCAGGGCTGCATTGCCCTCGCCGAGGATCTCCAGATCCTTTTCATCGACGCGGCCAACGTAGCCGATGATGTGCGCGAACAGGTCACCGTACGGGTAGCGCCGGGTCAGATAGGGTTCCAGCTCGACGCCGGGGAAACGCCAGCGATCGACCGCGAAGCGCGCCATCTCCTCGTCGCTCATGCGCAGCTTCAGCGTGACCGGCAGGAACTTGCGGCGCGCCTTGCGCGACTTGTCGAACGCTTCCAGCTCTTCTGGGCTGATGCTGATGATCTTCGCCAGCCCTTCCAGGGTGGCATCCATGTCCTTGACCTTGTCCGGGGTCACGTCCAGGCGGAAGGCTGGCACGTTCTCCGCCAGCAGGCGGCCGTTGCGGTCGTAGATCATCCCGCGCCCGGGCACCACCGGCCGCGGCTTGATGCGGTTGGCTTCCGAGCGGGTGGCGTAGACGTCGTGGTCCAGCACCTGCAGCTTGAAATACCAGCCGCCCAGGCCCAGCAGGCAGACCAGCACGCCGAGGAAACCCAGCGCCGCGCGACGGCGGAACTGCTCGGCTTCGGCGTGCGGATTCTTGACCTGGCGGCGCGGGATCATGGCTCAGCGCCCGCGCTTGCCGAAGCGCACCGCGTCCAGCAGCACGAACACCAGCGGCCACAGGCCCATGCCCAGCAACGGCGCCCACCAGTACGACCACGGCAGGGTCGGCTCACCCACCAGGATGTGGACCAGCGCACTGACGATGCGGTCGTTGAACAGCAGGCCGCCGATGGCCAGCATCTGCTGCGACATCGGGAAGAAGCGGATGCGGGCACGGAAGCGCTGCAGGATGAAGGCCAGCATCACCAGCCGCAGCGCCTGTTCTCCCAGCACGCCGCCGTACAGCAGATCGGCGATGACGCCACTGGCGAAGGCAATGCCCAGGCCGACACGCTCGGGCGCTTCGATCACCCAGTAGGCCAGCACCAGCGCCAGCCAGTAAGGGCGCAGCGGCTGCAGCAGTGTCGGCAACGGCAACAGGCCGAGCAGCAGGGCCACTACCAGGCTGGCCGGAAGCACCCAGGGGTTGTCGCGCAGGCGGCTCATCGCTGGGCCTCCGGCTGCGGCTGGGTGGGTTGCGGTTGCCGGCCAGCGGCCGGCACTACCGGAGCAGCAGGATCAAGCGACGACGCCGGGGCCACCGTCGGCGTCGCAGACGGAGCCGGCGACCGGCCCACAGCCGGTGCGGGCGTTGCAGGTGCGGGTGTCGGGGTGGCTGTGGCCGGTGCGGTTGCCGCCGGCACAGTTCCGCCCGCGGCCGGGCCACCCGGGGCGGTCTCTTCCAGCTGCAGGCGCAGTTCCGGCGGAATGCGGATCGCCGCACCCGGGCGCAGCAGCAGCACGTCGCGGCCACGGTCGAGCTGGGCCGCCGGCTTCAGTTCGCCGACCAGGAAGGCATGGGTGTCGTCCGGGCGCAGGCCGGTGATGGTGCCGACCGGGAAGCCCGCCGGGAATCGACCGCCGAGGCCGGAGGTGACTATCTCGTCGCCCACTTCCACGCCGGCGCTGAGCGGGATGTCGCGCAGTTCCAGTTTGTCACCGCGGCCATAGACGATCAGGCGCACGCCGTTGCGGGCCACGGTGACCGGCACCGCGTGGTCAGGGTCGGTCAGCAGCAGCACCGTGGAGGTGCTCCCGGTGACGCTGATCACCTGGCCCATCAGACCGCCGACATCGATCACTGCCTGGCCGACGTGCACGCCCTCGCGGCTGCCGGCATCCAGCACCAGGCGCTGCTTCACCGGGTCCAGGTCGATGTCCAGGATCGGCGCCAGCTGCACGTCCAGGCCACTGCGCTCGGCCACGTTCAGCAGCTCGCGCAGCTGTGCGTTGTCCAGCGCGGCGGTCTGCAGCCGGGTCAGGCGAGCGTTGGCCAGCAGCAGCTGGTTGCGCAGTTCGCGGTTCTCGGTCACCAGCTGGCTGTGGCTGGCCGCAGAATCCTTGACCTGGTTGCCGAGCTTGCCTGGCAGGCCGGCCAGTGCCCACACCGGCTGCACCAGGCTGTTGGCCTGCCCGCGCAGGCGCGCCAGCCAGCCGGCCTGGTCGTCAAGCACGATCAGGGTGATGGCCAGTGCGAGGTAAGCCAGCAGCCGCAGCGGGCTGGCGGCATCACCGGATCGGGAAGCGACGGGAGGTCCGGCGTAGGGCGGCACGGCAACGATTCAACTGGCAGAAGGCGGAGGGGAAACACGCGGACGCCCCGCCGGTGCCGACCCGCCATGATGGCGGGCCGCACCCCGGAGGGGCGCTGCGGGCGCAGGCAGCCGGGTCGGCTTACTCCGGCGCAAAGAACTCGTTGCCGTGCATGTCGACCAGCTCCAGTGCACGGCCACCACCGCGGGCCACGCAGGTCAGCGGGTCATCGGCCACCTGCACGTGCAGGCCGGTTTCCTCGGAGATCAGGCGGTCCAGGTCACGCAGCAGGGCACCACCACCGGTCAGCACGATGCCGCGCTCGGCGACGTCGGCGCACAGTTCCGGCGGGGTCTGCTCCAGCGCCAGCTTGACCGCGCTGACGATGCCCGACAGGGGCTCGTGCAGAGCCTCGAGCACTTCATTGGAGCTGATCTTGATCATCTTCGGCACGCCCTCGGCGAGGTTGCGGCCGGAAATTTCCATCTCGATCACTTCCGCCTGCGGATAGGCGCAGCCCAGTTCGACCTTGATGCGTTCGGCGGTGGCTTCACCGATCAGCATGCCGTGGTTGCGGCGCACGTAGTTGGTGATCGACTCGTCGAAGCGGTCGCCGCCGATACGGACCGAGGCCGAATAGACGATGCCGTTGAGCGAGATCACCGCCACTTCGGTGGTACCGCCGCCGATGTCGATGACCATCGAGCCACGGGCCTCGGTGACCGGCATGCCGGCGCCGATCGCGGCGGCCATCGGCTCTTCGATCAGGAACACGTCACGGGCGCCGGCTTCCTCGGCCGATTCCTTGATCGCACGGCGCTCGACCTGGGTCGAGCCGGCCGGCACGCAGACCAGCACGCGCGGGCTCGGGCGCAGCACGCGCGACTTGTGCACCTTCTTGATGAAGTGCTTGAGCATCGCCTCGGTGTAGGTGAAATCGGCGATAACGCCGTCCTTCATCGGGCGGATGGTGGTGATGTGGCCCGGGGTACGGCCCAGCATCTGCTTGGCCTCGGCGCCGACGGCTGCCACCGAGCGGGTACCACCGATGGCGCGATCCTGACGCACTGCGACCACCGACGGCTCGTTCAGCACGATCCCCTGCCCGCGCACGTAGATGAGGGTGTTGGCCGTGCCCAGGTCGATGGACAGGTCGTTGGAGAACATGCCACGGAGTTTCTTGAACATCTGAGGAAGGAGTCCTGAGGGGTGTCGTGCCCGCCGCGGGATGGCGAAAAAATGGGCAGAAATCGAGGCCGACAAGCCTAGCAACCCGCCTGCCGCCGAGCAAGGAAAAAACTAGCTGAACCCGCGCCTTGACAGGCTTTCGGCCCGATCGGGCATCACCCGGTTCTGGCCCTGAGCGGCACCAGCGGGTAACCTTTGCGCCGTCGGGCGCCCAAGGGCGCCGTTTGCTTGCCTGCTGAACCGGGCCGGCCCACCCCAAAATTCACCGCATAGGCTTACATCGATGTCCGCTCTGATCTGTGGTTCTCTTGCCTTCGACACCATCATGGTGTTCCCGGACCAGTTCAAGAATCACATCCTGCCGGACAAGGTGCACATCCTGAACGTGTCGTTCCTGGTGCCGCGCATGCGCCGCGAGTTCGGTGGCTGCGCCGGCAACATCGCCTACAACCTGCACCTGCTGGGCGGCCAGCCGATCCCGATGGGCACCGTCGGTTCGGACTTCGGCCCGTACCGCGAGTATTTCGAAGGCCTGGGCATCGACCTGACCCGCGTGCGCGTGATCGATGAGCTGTTCACCCCGCAGGCGTTCATCACCACCGACCACGACAACAACCAGATCACCGCCTTCCACCCGGGCGCGATGATGCGTTCCTACGAGAACCACGTGCGTGGCGTGCCGGGCGTGACCCTGGGCCTGGTCGGCCCGGACGGTCGCGAAGGCATGATCCAGAACGCGCAGGAATTCCACGAAGACGGCATCCCGTTCATCTTCGACCCGGGCCAGGCCATGCCGCTGTTCAACGGCCCGGAGCTGCGCGAGTTCATCGAGCAGGCCGACTACGTGGTGGTCAACGACTACGAGTCGAACCTGCTGCAGGAACGCACCGGCTGGGACGAGAAGGAGATCGTCAGCCGGGTCAAGGCCTACATCACCACCCGTGGCCCGAAGGGCGCGGTCATCCACACCCCGGAAAAGAGCTACGACATCCCGCCGGCGCACGAACGCCGCGTGGTCGACCCGACCGGTTGTGGCGACGCCTTCCGCGCCGGCCTGATCTACGGCATCCAGAAGGGCTACGACTGGCTGACCATCGGCCGCATGGGCAACCTGATGGGCGCGCTGAAGGTGGAGCACCCGGGCACCCAGAACCAGCGCTTCACCTTCGAAGAGTTCAACGAACAGTTCAAGCAGCAGTTCGGTTACGCGTTGAACGCGTAAGCGAATTGCCCGCGCATTCCGCCTTATCCCCGCGCCGTTGGCGCGCCCCCTTGAACAACAAGGGGGCTTTCCACCCGACGCGCTATCGGGAATGCGTCTGGTAGGTGTCGACCTTGGTCGACACTGCCGGCCAGCGGCCGGCTCAGGACCGCAACGCCGCCCTGCCCTTCCGGCTCAGGGCTTGGGTTTCTCCGGCAACCGGTACAGCTCTTTCTCGTAAGCCAACGTGCCCCACATGGCATAGGCATGTGCGCGCCGTGCCAGCTCCGGCCGTAGTGGGTGTGGCTGCAGCTGATCGGTCGCCGGGTCGTAGCGGAATCCCTGCGCCGGCTTGTCCGGCTGCAGGATGGCGACGTCGTTGCCCTCCATCCATGCCAGGTTGCGGTCGTACTGCATCAGCGCGCGACCCGGTTGCAGCCGCCGCAAGTCGGTCAGGTCCTGGCCTACCAGCGGCGTGGGGTCGGCGATGCCCAGCAGCGACAGCAGCGTCGGCGCCAGATCGATCTGGCTGACGATGCGGGTATCCCGCCGCGGTTCGATGCCGCCGCCAAGGATCAAGCCCGGGATATGGAAGTTGGCGATGGGCACCATGTCCTTGCCGAACACGCGCGAGTCATGGTCGGCCACCACCAGGAACACGGTATTTTCCCAGTACGGTGAGGCCATCGCCTTGCGGAAGAATTCTCCCAGCGCGTGATCGGCATACTTGGCGGCATTGTCGCGGGTCTGCTTGGGCTGCTCGTACAGCTCGATGCGGCCGTCCGGGAACTCGAACGGATCATGGTTGCTGGAGGTGAACACCAGGCCGAAGAACGGCTTGCCCTGCGCATTCAACTGCTGGAACTGCTCATCGGCGCGGTTGAACAGATCCTCGTCCGATGCCCCCCATGATCCGACGAACGTCGGCGTGCGGTAGTCCTTGCGATCCACGATGCGGGTGAAGCCATTGGCGAGGAAGAACTCGCGCATGTTGTCGAAATGGCTTTCACCGCCGTAGTAGAAGCCGGTGTCGTAGCCATGCCGGCCCAGTACATCGGCCAGGGTGAAGAAGCGTTGGCGGCTGGCGGGCAGCTTGACCACCGCTTCGGCCGGGGTCGGTGGGAACCCTGTCAGTACCGCCTCGATCCCGCGCACCGAACGCGTACCGGTGGCATACAGGCGCTCGAACGCCCAGCCCTGCTTGCTCAGGCGGTCGAAGTTGGGCGACAGCGGCCGCCCGCCGAGGCTGCCGATGAACTGTGCACCGAGGCTTTCTTCCAGCACGATCACCAGGTTGCGCGGCTTGCCCTGGTGCAGCGGCGGACGCAGTGCCAGGCTCGGCAGCGCCTCGGACACGTACGCCGTGGCAGGCAGGCCACTGGTCGCGTGAAGCTCGTCGACCACCTGCCCCAACGGCAGCTCGCCATAGATGCGCGAGGTCTCGCTGCGGGCAGCCAGCTGGCGCGCCGCATAGCCGACGGTGTACAGCGAGTTGAGTGGCAGCACGTTGATGGTGGGGTCGGTGGAGAACGCCACCAGCGCCGGATTCAACGGCCGATGGCCGAGGCTCGAACGCACACCCATCGCCGCCAGCAGGAGCACCAGCACCGCCAGCGGCAATCGCCACAGCCACCCGGCTTCGACCACGGTCGCCGGGCGGATTTCCACCCAGCGACGCGAGCCGCGCAGCAGCGCCCAGCACAGCACGATCACGGCGACCACTTCGATCACCACCGCCAGCAGATGCCCCCGCAGCAGCGTCATTCCAACTTCTTCGGGGTAGATCAGATATTCAAGGAACAAACGATTGGGCCGCAGGCCGTACTCGGCCATGAAGCTTGGCGTAGCCAGCTCCATGAACACCAGCAGCACGCTGGCCACGATCAGCCACCCGCGCAGGACATGCCGCCAGGCGCGGCCCAACCGTCCTTCGACCGGCAACAGCAGCGCCAGCACCGCAGGGATGCCAAAGAGCAGGCACAGCGTGGACACGTCCACACGCAGTCCCTGCAGGAAGATCGTGGACCAACCGTCGGCAGCACTGACCCGCGCGGCATGCCACAGCGCCAACCCCAGCCGCGACAGCGACAGGGCCACCAGGCCAAACAGGAAGAAGGCGGCGATCGGACACAGACGCCGGCACAGCGACAGCAACACAGCTCGAGGCATGAAAGAAATCCAGGAATGGAACAACGGAGACCCTTGCCACCTCCCTGGCAGCGGGCCACATCGACCAACGTGTTACCTGACACCGTCGCCAGCGCCCGACCAGGCCACGACAGTCGTCGGCAGCGGTTCCCCAACCGCCCCGGCCTCAGCTCCGGCCGGCCATCCCGCCAGACAAGGTCCAGCGCGGTGACCGCGCACAATACACTGTGATGACCGTCTACTTCGACGGCTTTCGACATCTGGACTCTTTCCTCCTGCCCGCCATGGGGCGCAGAGGGTGCCCCGCTAGCGCTGCCAATGCTCCAGCACCGCCGCACAATCGGCCAGGTGCCAGCAGGCCATGTCCGGCCACGGGTTGTCCGGAGCATTGACCAGCAGGGTGCGCGTGCCCGCGGCCCGGCCGCATTCCAGGTCGAAGCGGTAATCGCCCACCATCACCACCTGTGCTGGATCTACCTGCCAGCGCCGCAGGAAGTACTGCAGGCCGTCCGGCGAGGGCTTGGGCTCGGCTTCGTCGCGGCCGATGATGTCCTCTTCGGCAAACACATCGCCCAGCCCGATCGCCTGCAGCGTGACCTGGGCCAGGCTGCGCACGTTGCGGGTGAGGATGCCCAGCCGGCAACCGGCGCCCTGCAGCGCACGCACCAGCGCCACCGCGCCCATCGCCGGCACGGAGGCCGCGGCCAGTTCACGCTCGTGGGCCAGCAGCCAAGCATGCTTGGCACTGGCCTCTGCAGCGGGCAGAGCGGCCAGGTGGGTGAGGATGTCGTCCTGCGCCGGAATCGCCAGTTCGCGCTTGATCCGCGCGAAATCATGCATCGCCACGGTCAACGTGCCATCCATGTCGAACACCCAGTGCCGGATTGCCGACAACGCCGGTACTGCCGCGGGTGCCACCACGGGTACCGCCTGGGTCATCGCCACCACGCTGGCATGCGGCTGGCATCGACGCCGCCGGTCTCGAACACCGCAGTACGGGTGCCACCGGCCTTGACCGGGAACTCGATGCTGATGGACTTGCCCTTGGCTGCCAGCTTCCACAGCGCCTTCTGGTCGGTGATGAACAGGGCGATGGCTTCATCGGTCTTCGGGCGCCACGCGGCCATCGACACCGGCTTGCCGCCGTCCACCGTGACCTTCACCGTACACTGCGGGCAACGGAAATCGCCGGCCTGCAGCACCAGGTAGGCATGACGCTTCCATTCGGGGTGGTCGCGGAACACCAGCTGCACCGGCTTGGCGCCGCTGCCATCCACATCCACCCGCTCCTTGCTGAAGATCTGCGCCGACACCTGGTTGCCCTTGCTGCCAACCGGAATCTGGTTGTACTGCCACAGCGCCTGCATGCGGCGCAGGTCGCGCGCGGCATCGCCCTTGGCCTTGACCTCGTCGAAGCCGGCGGCGATGCGCTCGGCGGCGGCGGTGTCCTTGTACTGGTCCAGCAGCGAGGCGCCATGCAGGCGCGCACGCTCCCAGTCCTGCGCGGCCACGGCCATGTCGTACTGCTTGGCCACGTCTTCGGCCTTGGCCTCCTTCTGCGCCTGCACGGCGGCCGCGGCGGCTTCCTGCGCCTTGCGTTCCTCTTCCGGGTTGCTGCAGGCGGCCAGCGCGAAGGCACATGCAGCGGCCAGGATCAGTCTTTTCATTGCGTGCTCCCAATCGGTGAAGACGCCTGCCGGCGTGACCGGGATACTTTAGCAACCCGTGGTGGATGGACGCATGACCGTGAATGGGAGTGGCCGACAACCAGGCACGTTGCCTATCCCCGCTGATCACCATCCTGTTCCAGGAACCCACCGGTGCAAGCTCACTCTTTTCTGCGAACACCTCCCCATCGGTGACATTCACCTGCCGCTTCTGCCCATCGCGACGTCAGGCAAGCATCTCATCGCTGGAGGCCGCAACCATGACCTGCCTTCCGCGCAGCGGACACAGTGCGGAAACCGGAGCCACTGGCTGAACGCCAGCCTTGAAAGGACACCCCAGGAGGAAGCCGGAAGGGTCGCATCCCCGGAATGATCACCAGTTCATGCCATGTGCCATTACTTTCCAGGGAGGCTTCGCGCGCCTTCTTCTCCGCAGACGTAACCTCAGTGGGGCCCCCTCCTGCTGAAGGGGTCGAGTGGATGGTGCCCAGTTTCCAGAGTCGGATACGCTCATGACCTTCAGGGGTCCGATCGCTGGAGACCTCGTATCTTTCGATGCCGTACGCCCATGGCACCTCGACTTCGGTTTTACGCACCTTGCCAACGCCGTTATCACCCCGCACTTCAGCGGCTGCGCTGGCTACCATCGAGATTCTGCGGCTCAGCTCGGCGTACATCCATGTTACGGCAGCCAAAGCCTCCGGGTCGTCGCCCCTACTGGGCAACCCCGTCCTAACCGGGTTGAACCAAGGCTCTTGCCCGCAAAGCACGATGGCCACAATCCCCCTTTCTCCAATCCAGGCCGTCTGGTCACCATTTTGATAGAGACGCAAACTGCCACTGAAAGTGGGGATGGACTCCCCAGTGGAGTACTTGATGAGATTTGCGGACTTGAACAGCATCGCTTCTGCAGGCGATGCGGTAGAGACTGCGGGTGTGGCAAGGAGAAGAGCTGCGAGAGCCAGACCGCTCAGAACCGGAAACGTGGCGGGCCGCATGTATCTTTGCATTGACGTTTTCATGGAAATGCCCCTCGCCCGCAACGCTGCGGAAACCGGCCTGATGGAATTGAAGATTGCATACCTGTCGGATATGCAATGGACTGCACTGCATCCAGCGGCTGGCAACCAGCCCCGTTGATGCAAGAGAGAATGTTCAAGCTCAGGTCCAGGGAAATCCATACAACAATCTTCAAAAACCCTTGCAGACACCCATCACGCAGACCCAACGCCTCCTTCCGCCATCATGAACGTGACACCGCGACCGATGGTTGCAACCACAAAAAACGGCAGGTTTCCCTGCCGTTTTTTTGTTTCGCACCAAC
Organism: Stenotrophomonas maltophilia; assembly: GCF_004920835.1. Lineage (GTDB taxonomy): Bacteria > Pseudomonadota > Gammaproteobacteria > Xanthomonadales > Xanthomonadaceae > Stenotrophomonas > Stenotrophomonas maltophilia_AQ. Next base: position 118,613 of record NZ_QFHO01000005.1, on the reverse strand, counting down.
GCCGACGATTATTTGCCGGCGCTTGCCTTATCCAGCAGATCCTGCACCGAGGCGGTGGTGATCGGGTGGTAGCCCGGCTTGGCCTTTTCGAAGGCCTGCTTGGCCAGCTCAAGACCCTTCGGGGTCTTCACCAGTTCGGCGTAGATCGGCATGATCAGCTTGCGACGACCGACGCGCTCGATGAACGCGGCTGCGCCTTCATTGGCCTGCTCGTAGCCACTGCGGATCGCCAACGGGTACCAGCGCATGGCGATCTCGCCATTCGGGGTGCCGGTGAAGTGGAACGCCTTGTCCAGCGTGGCCAGCTTGTCCAGCGGCTGGGTGGCGCCCAGGCCATCGATGAAGCGGACCCACTCCTGGGTGCTCCACTCAGCAATCACCTGGCTGCTCGGCACGGTGCCGGCGCTGGCGAAGGCGATGCGCGCGGTATCGACGCTGCTGAAATTGCGCGACTGCGCCTTGGCTGCGAACGCCGGAATGCCCGGCTCGTCCAGCCACGCCTTCAGTTCGGCCTCGGTCACCGCCGACGGATTCTTCGGCAGCAGGTTCTTCTTCAGGTACTCGACGAACTGGTCGGTGTTGGCGCTCTGGAAGGCGTGGTCATCGAACCAGCCGCGCAGGAAGGGGTCGAAGGTTTCGCGGCCGAAGCGCTGTTCCAGGAACTCCAGGAACCACGAACCCTTGACGTAGGCCACCTGGCTCAGGGCTTCGTCCGGGTCACGCTCGTTCAGCGGCGGCAGCGCCAGCGCCTGGTCGGCCGGGCTCATGTCCTTCACTTCGGCCAGCAGATCGGTCTGGTCGATCTGCTTTTCCATCTCGGCCATCTCCTTGCCGTACAGGGCTTCGGTGATGCGGCCCTGGACGTAGGTGGTGAAGCCTTCGTTGAGCCAGATGTCCTTCCAGCTGGCGTTGGTCACCAGGTTGCCCGACCAGCTGTGTGCCAGTTCATGGGCGACCAGCGAGACCAGCGACTTGTCGCCGACGATCACGGTCGGCGTGGCGAAGGTCAGGCGCGGGTTTTCCATGCCGCCGAACGGGAACGACGGCGGCAGCACCAGCATGTCGTAGCGGCCCCAGCGGTATTCGCCGTACAGCTTCTCGGCGGCACCGATCATCTTCTCGGTGTCTTCGAATTCCTTGGCGGCCTTGTTGACCATGGTCGGCTCGGCCCAGACGCCGGAGCGGCCGGAGATCGGCTCGAACACCAGGTCGCCGGCGGCGATGGCCAGCAGGTAGGACGGAATCGGCTGCGGCATCTTGAAGGTGTAGTCACCGTCACGCGCGGCCTTGGGATCGTTGTCGGCGCTCATCAGCACCATTACGTCCGGGCGCGAGACCACGTGCGCGCTGTAGGTGAAGCGCACGCTGGGGGTGTCCTGCAGCGGTACCCAGGAACGGGCGTGGATCGCCTGCGACTGGCTGAACATGAAGGGCAGCTGCTTGCCCTCGGTCATCGACGGCGCCAGCCACTGCAGGCCCGAAGCGGTCGGTGCGGTGTGGTAGGTCACTTCGACCTTGGCCGGCTGTTCCGGGGTTTCGATGGTCAGCTTGCTGCCGAACACCTTGTCGGCCGGGGCCAGCACGAACTGCAGCGGGCTGCGCGCGCCGTCAGCGGCGATCGCTTCGACCTTGGCGATGCTCAGCTCGCGGGTGTCCAGCACCAGCTGCTTGGCGTCCTTCTGCTTCCATTCCAGGGTGTAGGTGGCGGTGCCGCCGATCTGCTTCTGGTCGAAGTCCAGCTTCAGGTCCAGCGCGATGTCCTTGACGACGACCTTGTCCGGCTCGGCGTACGAGCTTTCATCGTGGCTGCGGTTTTCGGCGTTCACGGGGGCGGCGGGAGCCTTTTCGGCAGTCGGGGCGGCGGCGGGCGCGGCCGCCTCCTGGGAGCAGCCGGCGGCCAGGGCCACGGCCAGCGGAAGGAGCATCAGCGGATTACGCATGAATCGGGACCGTTACGGGGAACAAACCCCAATGGTACCTCCGTCCGGCCCCGCAGGCGTTGCGCGCTGCGGGGTAATGGCGGGGGGGCCGATCCTGCGCCTCCGGCGCATGCCGACCGAGGTTGGCCTCTACCGGAATGGCGACGGACGCGGTACGGGCGGCCGGGGCTGCGCTGCGCCTCGGGCGCATGCCAACCTAGGTTGGCCTCTACCGGTAGGTGCCAACCTTGGTTGGCACGGATCTGTCATCGCTCGCGGACGGGCGTGTGCCAACCAAAGTTGGCACCTACCAAAGCGGGGCTTACAGCTTGTAGCCGGAATGGATCGAGACGATGCCGCCGGTCAGGTTCTTGTAGTGGCAGCGCTCGAAACCGGCCTGCCCCATCATCGCCTTCAGCTCTTCCTGCGGCGGGTGCTTGCGGATGCTCTCGGCCAGGTACTGGTAGCTGTCCGAATCGTTGGCGAACAGCTTGCCCAGCTTCGGCAGGATCTTGAACGAGTGGAAGTCGTAGATCGGCTTGAACCAGTCGGCGGTGACTTCGGAGAACTCCAGCACGCGGGCCTGGCCGCCGACCTTCAGCACGCGGTACATCTCGCGCAGGCCGGCGTCCTTGTCGGTCACGTTGCGCAGGCCAAAGGCAATGGTCACCAGGTCGAAGCTGTTGTCCGGGAACGGCAGGGCTTCGGCATTGCACTGCACGTAGTCCAGGCCGAGCACCAGGCCGCGGTTGGTCAGGCGGTCGCGGCCGACCGACAGCATGCCGGCGTTGATGTCGCCCAGCACCACCGAACCTTCGGCGCCGACGCGCTCTTTCAGCAGCGCGGCGATGTCACCTGTGCCGCCGGCCAGATCGAGCACGCGGTCACCCGGCTTCACCTGCGCAGTGGCGACGTAGTAGCGCTTCCACGCCCGGTGCACGCCCATGCTCATCAGGTCGTTCATCAGGTCGTAGTTGCGCGCGACCGACGTGAACACCTGGCCGACCAGCTTCTGCTTGTCCTTGGCGGCGACGTCGCGGAACCCGAAATGGGTGGTACCGGATTTGTAGGGGGATTCGCTCATGCCCCGATTATCGCACCGCCGGGGGCCATCGGCACCCCCTGCCCGTATCATGGCGGGCCATGACTTACCGGAGCCCCGCATGATCACCACGCCCGACTACCAGGCCCTGCTGCAGACCGCCATCGCCGAAGCCCGCCAGGGCCTGGCCGAGGGTGGCGTGCCGATCGGCGCGGCGCTGTACCACAACGACGGCCGTCTGCTCGGCTGCGGCCACAACCGCCGCGTGCAGGAAGGCGACCCGTCAGTGCATGGCGAGACCGATGCCTTCCGCAAGGCCGGCCGCCAGCGCCGTTATCAGGACACCATCATGGTCACCACCCTGGCGCCGTGCTGGTACTGCTCGGGCCTGGTGCGCCAGTTCAACATCGGCACCGTGGTGGTCGGCGAATCGCGCACCTTCCAGGGCGGCATCGACTGGCTGCGCGAAAACGGCGTCAAGGTGATCGACCTGGACAGCCAGGAATGCGTGGACCTGCTGGGCGGCTTCATTGCGCAGCACCCGGAGATCTGGAACGAAGACATCGGTGAATGAACACCGCGCAGCCTCCTGTTGAACCCGCTTAATGAACGCTTCAGTGCCGGCACATCCTTGTGCCGGCAGCGTTTGCAGCCATCACCGTGAACCAGTGCACAGTCAGTTGCCTGGCATGCACACGCGCCGGTAACACCCGAGCCCGCCATCGCACCTAGGGTGGAATGACCGGGGCCCCTTTCCCCGGCGGAGCCAGCCATGTGCGCGCTCGCCCTACGCCCTGCATCAGACCCGGCCCTTGCCGGCATCCGCGACCGATTGACGCAGCAGTTCGCGTTGCATCGACGCACCGCGCCGTTCTGGACCGTTTACCAGGGACTGCAGCAGGAAGTGATCCGCGCCCATCCGCGTGATCATGTGCGGCTGTGCAATGCCATGGCCGACATCGCCGAAGACCTCGGTGCCGTGACCCGCGCGCAGCTGCTCGATGGCAACACCGGCTGCACGCCGCGCTGACGCGGCATGCACCGGCGCATACGCCACACTGCGATGAACCCCCACTCCCATCCACCTCAACCGATTGGATCGACATGCACGCTGAAGTCCCCACCATTCCCCCGGTCATCAATGTCGATGCCGAGCTTGATCACTGGCGCCGCCAGCATGCCGACGGCGCACTGCCGCACAACTCGTTCGGTTCCTACGTGCCGTGGATCAAGTTCGCCTGCGATTCGCTGATCACCCAACCGCGCGCAAGCAATGCCCAGCGCGACGAGATGTTCCAGACCCAGTACGCGCTGCAGATCATGCCGAGGCTGAGCGAGTCCCAGGCCCGCGAGTTCGTAGACCGCTGCTGGCAGCATGTCTACCAGACCAGCCCGGTGCGGCTGCAGGACGCTCCGCGCCTGCGCGCCTGAGCCGAACTACGGCTGCACGGCCCCTGCACGGGCCACTGCCGATCATCCTCGTCACCTGAGTGGGACGACGACGATGAAAGCAAGAAACCTGTTCAATACGATCGCCAAGAAGGCTGCGGCCGCCACCGGTTCGCCGTGGACCTTCCTGGCTGCGGTGATGATCGTGGTGATATGGGGCATCAGCGGGCCCGTGTTTGGCTTCAACGACACCTGGCAGCTGGTGATCAACACCGGCACCACGATCATCACCTTCCTGATGGTGTTCCTGATCCAGCACACGCAGAACGCCGATACCGCGGCGATGCAGATCAAGCTGGACGAGCTGATCCGGGCGACAGCCGAAGCCAACAACGAGCTTCTGGACCTGGAAGAACTGGATGAAGAGCGCCTGGAGGAGATCCGCGCCGAGTACGAGCAGATGGCCCGCGAGGCCGGTGACGCGCTGGCGCGCGTGCGCGCCTGCCATGGCGTGCGCCGGGATGATGAAGCGGTCTGAAGGTAGCGCTACCTGCTCTGGTAGGTGCCAACCTTGGTTGGCACAATGCCGGCCGCCTGCGCTGACGCATCCGTGCCAAACAAGGTTGGCACCTACCAGAAGCGCTGCTTATCCGCGCTCGTGCCAGCCGCCGCCCAGCACCTTGTACAGGGTGATGCGGTTGGATTGCTGGGCCAGCTGCGCCTGCAGCTGCGTCTGCTGCGCGTTGTAGGCGGTACGACGTGCGTCGAGCAGGGTCACGAAGCTGTCCAGGCCGGCGTCATAGCGTGCCTGCGACAGGCGGTTGGCCTGCTCGGCAGCCTCGACCAGGCGCTGCTGCGAGGCGACCTGTTCATCCAGGCTGACATTCAGCGCCAGTGCGTCGGCGGTCTCGCGGAAGCCCACCTGGATCGCCTTCTCGTACTGCGCCAATGCAATGTCACGATCGGCATTGGCGATGGCCAGGTTCGCGCGCAGCTTGCCGCCCTGGAAGATCGGCAGCGTGATCTTCGGCAGGAAGCTCCATACGCGGGTGCCACTATCGAACAGGTTGGACAGTTCGTTCGAACCGCTGCCGATGCTGCCGGTCAGCGAGATGCTCGGGAAGAACGCCGCGCGCGCCGCACCGATGCTGGCGTTGGCGGCCAACAGCTGATGCTCGGCGGACATGATGTCCGGGCGTTGCAGCAGCACGTCGCTGGGCAGCCCGGCCGGCGGCGGCGCCAGTGCCAGCAGGCTCGGCGCCACAGCGTCGGGCAGCAGCGCCGGGTCGAGCTGGCCACCGGCCAGCAGCGCCAGCGCGTTGCGGTCCTGGGCCAGCTGGCCACGCAGGCGTGCGGCGTCGGTGCGTGCGGTTTCGACCAGGGTGCGGGTCTGGGTCAGCTCCAGTGCCGAACTGCCACCGCGTTCGTGGCGGGCCTCGGCCAGTCGCAGTGAATCCTCGTAGGTCTTCAGCGTCGCTTCGGCGATCTTCAATCGCTGCGCGTCCGCACCGTAGGTCAACCACGCGGTGGCGGTCTCGGCGACCAGGCTCAGCTGCGCGTTGCGACGGTTCGCAGCCACGGCGAAGTACTGCTGCAGGGCGGCCTCGCTGAGATTGCGCACGCGACCGAACAGGTCCAGCTCGAACTCCGCCACACCAACACCGGCAGTGAACTGCTCGGTGACGCCAGCGTCCGTACCACGGCGATCCATCTGGCCGGTAACGGCCACGCCCGGCACGCGATCAGCGCGCTGCACGCGGTACTGGCCACGCGCACGTTCAACATTGAGCACCGCCACACGCAGGTCGCGGTTGTTCTGCAGGGACTGGTCGATCACCTGCTGCAGGCGCGCATCGGTGAAGAAGTCGCGCCAGCCGACGGCGGCGACGTCAGCCACCTGGCCCTGCGCGGCCTCGGCCGGCCACTGCGCCGGAATGGCCGGAGCGACGGCGGTGTCCTTCGGCACCAGGGTGGAGCAGCCGGCCAGCACGAGCGCGGCGGCGATGGAAACAGCAATGGAATGAAGCTTCATGGCAACACCTTGGGGATCACGGTGGTAGCGCCGGGCCGTACCCGGCGGCTACGCGGTGAGACATCCGCCGGGCATGGCCCGGCGCTGCCTGATTTCATCATTCGGCGGTTTTGCGCTTGAACACGCGCTGCACCACGACGAAGAACAGCGGCACGAAGAACACGCCGAGCACCGTGCCGACGACCATGCCGCCGAGCACGCCGGTGCCGATCGCCTGCTTGGCGCCGGAGCCGGCACCGCTGGAGATCGCCAGCGGCAGCACGCCCATGCCGAAGGCCAGCGAGGTCATGATGATCGGACGCAGGCGGTCGCGGACCGCGTGCATCGTCGCTTCGATCAGCCCCGCGCCCTTCTCCAGATTTTCCTTGGCGAATTCGACGATCAGGATCGCGTTCTTGCTGGTCAGGCCCACCGTGGTCAGCATCGCCACCTGGAAGTAGATGTCGCGTTCCATGCCGCGGAAGGTATTGGCCAGCACTGCACCGAGGATGCCCAGCGGCGCAACCAGCAGCACCGAGGTCGGCACGCTCCAGCTTTCATACAGGGCCGCAAGGCACAGGAACACGATCATCAGCGACAGCGTGTACAGCAGCGGTGTCTGCGAACCGGCCTGGCGTTCCTGGTAGGACATCGCCGTCCACTCGACACCGAAGCCCTGCGGCAGCTGCTTGGCCAGCTGTTCGATCTCGGCCATCGCATCACCGGAGGCCACGCCCGGCGCCGGCTCACCCTGGATCTCGGTGGCCGACACGCCGTTGTAACGCTCCAGGCGTGGCGAACCGTAGTCCCAGCGCTTGCTGGCGAAGGCGCTGAACGGAACCATCTCGCCCTTGTCGTTCTTCACCGACCAGAGATCAAAGTCCTCCGGCACCATGCGGAACGCCTGGTCGGCCTGCACGAATACGCGCTTGACGCGGCCGCGATCGACGAAGTCATCGATGTACGAGCTGCCCCACGCAGTGGCCAGGGTGGTGTTGATCTGGTCGATCGACAGCCCCAGCGACGTCGCCTTGGCCACATCGATATCGATGCGGAACTGCGGCGTGTCTTCCTGGCCGTTCGGACGCACGTTGGCCAGCTTGCTGCTCTGGGCCGCCAGGCCCAGCAGCTGGTTGCGCGCCGCCACCAAGGCTTCATGGCCCTGACCGCTGTTGTCCTTCAGGAAGAAGGTGTAGCCCGAGGCGGTGCCCAGTTCTGGGATGGCCGGCGGCGGGAAGGCAAAGATGAAGGCATCCTTGATCTGGCCCAGTGCTGCCATCGCGCGGCCGGTGATCGGCATCACGCCGTTGTCGGCATCACGGTCCTTCCAGTCCTTCAGCTTGACGAAGGCCATGCCCGCGTTCTGGCCCATGCCGGCGAAGCTGAAGCCCTGCACCGAGAACACCGACTCGACCGCGTCCTTCTCGTTTTCCATGAAGTGCTTTTCAAGCGCGGCGATCGACTCCAGCGTGCGCTCCTGGGTAGCACCGACCGGTGCCTGCACCAGCGCCATCAGCACGCCCTGGTCTTCATTGGGCAGGAACGAGCTGGGCAGGCGCACGAACAGCACACCCATCAGCAGGAACAGTGCGGCGACGATGCCCATGAACCGCCACGGGCGGTGCAGGATGCCGCGCACGCCACGCTGGTAGCTTTCGCTGGTGCGGTCGAAGCCGCGGTTGAAGCCATTGAAGAAGCGGCCCGACCAGCCCTTGTGCGCGACGTGGTGCTCGCCCTTCTTCAGCGGCTTGAGCATGGTGGCGCACAGTGCCGGGGTCAGAACGATCGCCACCAGCACCGACAATGCCATCGCCGAAACGATCGTGGCCGAGAACTGCCGATAGATCACGCCAGTGGAGCCGCTCATGAAGGCCATCGGCACGAACACCGCCGACAACACGAGACCGATACCCACCAGTGCGCCGGTGATCTGGCCCATCGACTTGCGGGTGGCCTCCAGCGGCGATAGTCCTTCTTCGGACATGATGCGCTCGACGTTCTCCACCACCACGATGGCATCGTCCACCAGCAGGCCGATGGCCAGCACCATCGCGAACATGGTCAGCATGTTCACCGAGAAGCCCAGCACCAACAGCACGCCGAAGGTACCCAGCAGCACCACCGGCACGGCGATGGTCGGGATCAGGGTGGCGCGGAAGTTCTGCAGGAACAGGTACATCACCACGAACACCAGCACGATCGCTTCGAGCAGGGTCTGCACCACGCCCTTGATCGACACGCGCACGAACGGAGTGGTGTCGTACGGGATCTCGGCCTTCAGGCCGGCCGGGAAGAAGCCTTCCAGCTCCTTCAGGGTCTCATCGACACCGGCAGCGGTATCCAGTGCGTTGGCGCCGGTGGCCAGAGTGACCGCCAGGCCGCTGGCCGGCTGCCCGTTGTAGCGGGTGACGAAGTCGTAGGACTCGGCGCCCAGCTCGACGCGGGCGACATCGCCCAGACGCAGTTCGGCACCGTCCTGCGCACCGCGCACGATGATGTTGCGGAACTGTTCCGGAGTCTGCAGGCGCGACTGCGCATTGATGGTGGCGTTGAGCTGCTGGCCCTTCACCGACGGCGCACCACCCAGCTGGCCGATCGCCACCTGTGCGTTCTGCGCCTTGATCGCGGCGGTCACTTCCGGAACCGACAGGCCATAGGTGTGCAGCTTGTTCGGGTCCAGCCAGATGCGCATGGCGTACTTGCCACCGAATACCTGGATGTTGCCCACGCCCGGCACGCGGCTGAGACGGTCGACGACATTGGAGCCGACGTAGTCGGCGATGTCGTTGGCATCCATGCTGCCGTCTTCGGACACGAAGGCGATGACGTTGAGGAAGCCCGAGCTGGACTTGGCCACGTTGATGCCCTGCCGCTGTACTTCCTGCGGCAGCAGCGGCATGGCCAGCTGCAGCTTGTTCTGCACCTGCACCTGGGCGATGTCCGGGTTGGTGCCGCTCTCGAAGGTCAGGGTGATGGTGGCCTGGCCGTTGGACGAACTGTTGGAGGAGAAGTAGATCAGGCCATCAAGGCCTTTCATGTTCTGCTCGATGATCTGCGTCACCGAGTCTTCGACCACCTTGGCCGACGCACCCGGATAGCTGGCGCTGATTTCCACCGCCGGCGGCGCGACGTTGGGATACATCGAGATCGGCAGCTTGAACAGGGCCAGGCCGCCGGCGAGCATGATGATGATCGCGATGACCCACGCGAAGATGGGTCGATCGATGAAGAAACGTGCCATGGGGTTCTCCGCTTACTTCGCGCCTGCGGCCGCAGCTGCAGGTTGGGCGGCGGCCGGCTTGGCCGGAGCGGCGCCCTGTTCGGTGACGTTCACGGGCATGCCCGGGCCGATCTTCTGCAGGCCCTCGACGATGACCTTGTCGCCGGGCTTCAAGCCGTCCTCGACCAGCCACTTGTCGCCGACGGTGCGGCTGACCTTGACCGGGCGCACTTCGACCTTGTTGTCCTTGCCGACCACCATCGCACTGGTATCGCCCTTCGGGTCACGGGCGATGCCCTGCATCGGCACCAGCACCGCATCGCTGCGCACGCCGCCGCCGATCACCGCGCGCACGTACATGCCCGGCATCAGCAGGCCATCGGGATTTTCGACCTTGACCCGCAGCGCGAAGCTGCCAGTGGCCGGATCGACGCTGACTTCGGAGAACTCCAGCGTGCCCTTGTGGGCGAATTCGCTACCGTCTTCCATCAGGATGCTGACCGGGGTCTGCTGGTTGTCCTGCAGGCGGCCGGCGGCCAGTTCGCGGCGCAGCTGCAGCAGCTCGGCCGAGGACTGGGTCAGGTCGACATAGATCGGGTCCAGCTGCTGCACGGTAGCCAGCGCCGTGGCCTGGCCGGCGCTGACCAGCGCACCCTGGGTAACACTGGACTTGCCGATACGGCCGCTGATCGGCGCAGTGATGCGCGCATAGCCAAGGGTGACGTTGGCTGCATCCAGCGTTGCCTTGGCGGCGCCGACGTCTGCTTCGGCCTGCTTCTGCGCGGCCACGGCGTTTTCCAGATCCTGCTGGCTGACCGCGTCGACCTTGGCCAGTTCGGTGATGCGCTTGGCGCTCAGCCGCGCCGCATTGGCGGTGGCTTCGGCGCGGGCCAGCTGGGCACGGGCGCTGTTGGCCTGGGCGCGATAGCTCGCATCCTCGATCTGGTACAGCGGCTCGCCGGCCTTGACCATTCCACCCTCGGTGAACAGGCGCTTGGCGACGATGCCGTTGACCTGCGGGCGCACTTCGGCCACCAGGAAGGCGTTGGTGCGGCCCGGCAGTTCGCGGGTCAGGCCCACGGTTTCGGACTTCAACGTGACCACGGTGACATCGCCCGGGCCCTGTTCGGGGGCCTGGGGTTGGCCGCCACAGGCAGCCACGGTCGCGGCGATCGCCAGCGACAGTGCAAAGGGTCGGATTCGGCTCAGCAACATGACGGAAGGGCTCTTGAAGGAAAGGGTCTCAGCGAGCACTGATACGGCGGACCCTCCACCAGAAACAGTGAAGACCGTGCAAACAGCGCCCACCCGATGCGGCGTGGGGGCCGGGCCGGCCTGCCACGCACACGACGGGAATGATGGGAACGAAATATACATACATGCGTGTTTGTTTGTAAACAGGTACAATTCAGCCACGTTTCACCCGCACTCGTACCTACCCATGGCCCGCAAGACCAAAGAGGACACCCAGGCAACCCGGGAAGGCATCCTTGACGCCGCCGAAGCCTGCTTCCATGAACACGGCGTGGCCCGTACCACGCTGGAGATGATCGGTGCCCGTGCCGGCTATACCCGCGGCGCGGTCTACTGGCACTTCAAGAACAAGAGCGAGGTGCTGACCGCGATCGTCGAGCGCGTGCACCTGCCTTTCATGCAGGAACTGGAGCGCACCTCCACCGACCAGCGCGACACCCCGGTGCATGACCTGCGCGCGGTGATGATCCACTCGTTCATCGAGCTGTCCGAGGACGAGCGCCTGCGCAAGACCATGGAGATCATGCTGCGCAGCGATGCCTCGGCCGACACCAGGGTGCTGACCGAACTGCAGCAGAGCGGTTTCCGCGATGCGCTGGACCGGATGGAGCGCGCCCTGCGCCGCGCACAGGACCTGGGCCAGCTGCGCGAGGGTGCGGACCCGAAGATCGCCGCACGCATGCTGCATGCCACGGTACTGGGCGTGCTGCACGGGGCGATGGTCGAACCGGACCTGATGGACCTCAAGCGCGATGGCATGCTGGCGCTGGACATGACCCTGGCCGCCTACGTGAAGGAAGGTGTGTTCGTGCCGGGCACCGTACCCGAGCCGCTGCCGGAGGCGTGAGCGGCATTGCTGCCGCCACGACGGCCCCATGTGAGGACGGCCCCATGATCCTGGACAATGTGGCGTGGGGCTTCATCGGTTGCGGCAGTGTCACCGAGAAGAAAAGCGGCCCGGCTCTGGCCGGCGCGCCCGGCTCACGGGTGGCCGCGGTGATGCGCCGCAATGCGGCACTGGCCGAAGACTACGCACGGCGCCGTGCGATTCCCCGCTGGTACGGCGATGCCGATGCGCTCATCGCCGATCCGGAAGTGAACGCGATCTACGTTGCGACGCCGCCTTCCACGCACATGCACTACGCATTGAAGGCGATTGCCGCGGGCAAGCCGGTCTACATCGAAAAGCCGATGGCCATGGACCATGACCAGTGCCAACGCATCATGGAGGCCAGCGCACGCAGCGGCGTACCGGTGTTCGTAGCCTATTACCGCCGCGCCCTGCCCCGCTTCGAGAAGGTGAAGCAGCTGCTGGACAGCGGCGCGATCGGTGAACCGCGCAGCGTGCGCGCCACCCTGCATCGACCGCACTCGGCGAATGCCGCGTCGCCGGACTTCTGGCGGACCAACCCGGCAATCTCCGGCGGCGGCCTGTTCGTTGATCTGGGCTCGCACACCCTGGACCTGCTCGATCACCTGCTCGGGCCTTTGACCGATGTGCGTGGCCTGGCCAGTTCGCAGGCAGGCGCGTATGCCGCCGAGGACAGCGTCTCGATGTGCTTTCGTGCCGGTCGGGGGGTGCATGGCATCGCGCAGTGGAGTTTCTGCGCGTTCCGCCGCCAGGATGAAGTCGAGATCACCGGCGACCACGGTCAGCTGCGCTTTGCCACCTTCGATGATGTTCCGGTAGTACTGGAGACCGAGGCCGGCGTGCAGGCGTTCGACATCCAGAACCCGCCGTCGATCCAGCAGCCGTTGATCGCCACTCTGGTCGATGAGCTGCGCGGCAACGGCCACTCGCCGTCAACCGGCGTCAGCGCCGCCCGCACCAATGCGGTGATGGATCAGGTGCTGCAGGCCTACCGCACACGGCAATCGCGCTGACCATCAACGAAGAAGGCCGCCTTGCGGCAGCCTTCCATGTTGCAGCGGCCGGGGTCAGAGCCCTCGCCACGGCGAGGGATCCGCCCCCATCGGATAGCGGCCTTCTGCGTTACAGGATGTAGCGGCTGAGGTCCGGATCCTGCACCAGCTCGCCCAGGTGCGTATCGACGTAGGCGCTGTCGATTGCAAGGGTCTCGCCATCACGGTCCGGTGCTTCGTAGCTGAGCGAATCCAGCAACCGCTCCAGCACGGTGTGCAGGCGGCGCGCACCGATGTTCTCCTGGCGCTCGTTCACCTGGAAGGCGATCTCGGCCAGGCGATCGATGGCATCGGCGGTGAAGCTGACCTTGACGCCCTCGGTGGCCAGCAGCGCCTCGTACTGCTTGGTCAGCGCGGCCTTCGGTTCGGTCAGGATGCGCACGAAATCGTTCTTGCTCAGCGCACCCAGCTCGACACGGATCGGGAAACGACCCTGCAGCTCGGGAATCAGGTCGCTGGGCTTGGCCAGGTGGAATGCGCCGGAGGCAATGAACAGGATGTGGTCGGTCTTGATCGTGCCGTACTTGGTGGACACGTTGGAGCCTTCCACCAGCGGCAGCAGGTCGCGCTGCACGCCTTCGCGCGAGACGTCGCCACCACCCACGTTGTCACCACGCTTGGCGACCTTGTCGATCTCGTCGATGAAAACGATGCCGTGCTGCTCGCAGGCTTCGATCGCCGCGGTACGGATGTCGTCCTCGTTGACCAGCTTGCCGGCTTCTTCTTCGATCAGCAGCGGACGCGCGGCCTTGATGGTCAGCGTGCGCTTGTGCGCCTTGGCGCCACCACCGAGGTTGGCGAACATCGACTTCAGCTGCTGGCCCATTTCCTCCATGCCCGGCGGGGTCATGATGTCCATGCTGACGTTGGCGGCCAGGTCGAGCTCGATCTCGCGGTCGTCCAACTCACCATTGCGCAGCATCTTGCGGAACTTGATGCGGGTCTCGTTGTCCTGTGCCGACGGCTCGTTGCGCGCCACCTCCGGATCGAAACCGATGCCGCCACTACGTCGCGGCAGCAGCGCATCAAGGATGCGGTCTTCGGCGCGCTCTTCGGCCTGGATACGCACGCGCACCTTGGCCTGTTCGCGGTAAAGCTTCACTGCGGTATCGGCCAGGTCACGGATGATCTGCTCGACGTCCTTGCCGACGTAGCCGACTTCGGTGAAGCGGGTTGCTTCGACCTTGACGAACGGCGCGTTGGCCAGCGTGGCCAGGCGGCGTGCGATCTCGGTCTTGCCGACGCCGGTCGGGCCGATCATCAGGATGTTCTTCGGCATCACCTCATTGCGCAGCTCAGGCACCAGCTGCATGCGACGCCAGCGGTTGCGCAGGGCGATGGCCACCGCGCGCTTGGCGTCGTGCTGGCCCACGATATGCCGGTCCAGCTCCTGCACGATCTCGCGCGGGGTCATGGTGGCGGAGGAAACTTCGATCTTCGACATGGATGTGCTCACGAATTCGTTGTCGGTAGCGCCGGGCCATGCCCGGCGGATCGGGGAGCGTTACAGCTCCTCGACCACCACGTTGCGGTTGGTATAGATGCAGATGTCGCCGGCGATGCCGATCGCTTCACTGGCGATGGTGCGCGCATCCAGTTCGGTGTGCGCCATCAGCGCGCGGGCGGCCGACAGTGCATAGGAACCACCGGAACCGATGGCGATGATGCCGTCCTCCGGCTCGATCACATCACCGGTGCCGCTGATGATCAGCGAGGTTTCCTTGTCGGCCACGGCCAGCAGGGCTTCGAGCTTGCCCAGACGGCGCTCGGTGCGCCAATCCTTGGCCAGCTCGACCGCAGCGCGCTGCAGCTGGCCGTGTTTTTCCAGCTTGGCCTCGAACAGCTCGAACAGGGTGAAGGCATCGGCAGCGGCACCGGCGAAGCCGGCCAGCACCTGGCCGTCACGGCCAAGGCGGCGCACCTTGCGCGCATTGCCCTTCATCACGGTGTGGCCCAGCGTGACCTGGCCGTCGCCGGCAATGGCCACGTGCTCGCCGCGACGGACGCAGACGATGGTGGTGGCGTGGAAAACGTTGGGATTCTGACTGGGGTCCATGCGGCCTCCGATAGCTGTTCCCGGGAGATGGGGACAGCGCCGGGTGCGATCAAGCCTGAGCGGATGGCTGCCGTTCAGCGCTTGGCGGCGCGCCATTGGCAGGCCGGCGCCTTTTCAACGAGCGCATCGCAATGCCCGCGGACCCCGCCGCCCGAACGTGGAACGCCTGTCGTTCAAAGTTTTGCCTGCGACGGCCGCTCCGGATTGGGCTCGATGCCCCAGGCAATGTACCAGTCCTCCCCCTGCGTCTCGATCGGATGCTGGGTCCGGCCGGAACCATTGCCGCAGGCCAGCGCGTCAGCCGCGCAGTAGCGGTCGCAGCCCCAGCAGATGCGCTCGGGATGCCTGGGGTGCAGCGGAATGGGCTTCGCCATGGCAGGCAGTTTCCTCGTGGCCTGCGGCCACGGTGCGCCGGTTGCATCCGCCCAGCCCTGATCCAGATCAAGGGCGGTCTATTCAGCCTTGTCGTCCTTGCTGCGACGCTTCGCACGTGGATGCGCGGCGTCGTAGACCTTGGCCAGATGCTGGAAATCGAGGTGGGTATAGATCTGCGTGGTGGCGATGTCGGCATGGCCGAGCAACTCCTGCACGCCGCGCAGGTCGCCGGAGGATTCCAGGATATGGCTGGCGAAACTATGCCGCAGCATGTGCGGATGCACGTGCTTGAACAGGCCCTGGCGCTGCGCCAGCTGGCGGATGCGGATCTGCACCGCGCGTTGGCTGATCGACCCGTTGCGACCGGGAAACACCGGCATTGCCGGGCCACCACCACTTTCCGCACGCCATGCCTGCAGCGCTTCGCGCGCTGGTCGGCCGAACGGCACCCGGCGCTGGCGATTGCCCTTGCCCATCACGTTGACCAGGCCGCTGGCAAAATCAAGATCGCGCCAGGTCAACGCACACACTTCGCTCAGGCGCAGGCCGGAGGAATAGAACAGTTCCAGCAACGCGCGATCACGACGGCCGAGTTCACCCTCGGGCTCCAGTTCAACCAGCTGCACGGCTTCATCGGCATCGAGCACCTGCGGCAGCCGGCGTGGCGCGCGCGGCGCCTTCAGCGTCGCCGCCGGGTTGACCTCGATACGGTCGTGCTTGAGCAGCCAGGCGTAGAAGCTGCGGCAGGCAGACAAGCGGCGCTGCAGGCTCTTGGCCGACAGTCCGCGGCGGTGTTCATCGGCGACGAACTGGCGCAGCGTTTCGGCATCGAGTGCTTCCACCGCCACGCCCCGCGGCTCGGCCCACACCGACAGAGCGTCCAGGTCGCGGCGATAGGCATCAAGCGTATGCGCCGACATCCGACGCTCCACCTGCAGGTGCTGCAGGAAGGCCTGTACCGCGCTCATCGTCGTGTCCTGCTCAGCCCGGGAAGCGCTTCAGGCCGGTGACCAGCGCATCGCCCATCATGCGCAGGAACAGCGTGCCCATGCCCGGGTAGAAGCGGTTCGGGTCATGGCTGCCGACCGCGATCAGGCCTACGCCCGGCAGTGGCAGCAATGCGGTGGTCTGCACTTCTTCGCTGCGTACGCCATACAGCACGGCGTTCTTTTCCGGCTGCAGGCGGCCACAGATCGGCTCGCCGTCCTTCAGGCAATCGCGGAACGGACCGAGCTGCGCATCATCGGCGGCGATCACCTGCAGCCAGTCGGCCTGTTCCAGTCCCGCCACCGGCGTGTGCACCACCAACCGCACCAGGTCGCCGGCGAAGTCTTCCTGCAGCGAGGCGGCCATCGCACGCAGGGTGTCGGCGGCGTTGTCCTGCTTCATCAGCGCCAGGGTCAGCTGGTGCGTACGCACCGCCAGACGCTCGTTGACCTGTGCGGTGGCGCCCAGATCGGCCAAGCGTCGCGCGAGCTCGCGGTTCTTCTCACGCAGCACTTCCAGCTGGTAGCTGGCCAGCGATGCGGTCGGGCCGTCATCGCGGGGCACCACCAGGGTCAGGGCCAGGTCCGGGAACTGCTTGAGGAAGCCGGGATGACGCCGCAACCAGGCAGCAACTTCGTGGGCCCCGAGCTTGTCGACGGTTTCGGTCATGCGATCCACTCCCCTTCGAAGACGAATGCAGTCGGGCCGGCCATTACCACCGGCTGGCCATCACCCGGCCACTGGATGCGGAGGTCACCACCGGGCAGGCTGATGCGCGCATCGCGCTGCAAGCGGCCACGCTGCATCAGGGTCACCGCAGCGGCACAGGCACCGCTGCCGCAGGCCAGGGTTTCGCCGACGCCGCGCTCGAACACGCGCAGGCGTGCATGCGCGGGGCTCATCACCTGGGCGAAGCCCACGTTCACCGAACGCGGGAACGACGCATGCTGCTGCAGCAGCGAACCGACGCGCTCGACCGGTGCGGCATCGATCAGGCCGACTTCAATCACCGCGTGCGGATTGCCCATCGACACTGCGGCAAAACGCACGGTCTCGCCCTGCAGCGGCAGCAGGTATTCCTCGCGCGGATGGGCGAAGCCCACCAGCGGCACGTTGGCCGGCTCGAACGCGGGCACGCCCATGGTTACCGCGTACTGGCCATCGCCCAGCACCTTCACTTCGTGGCTGGCCAGCGGGCTGTCGATGACGAACGCATCGCCCTGTGCACTGCCCTCGCGCACCAGCCAGGCGGCGATGCAGCGCGCACCGTTGCCGCACTGTTCGGAATTGGAACCATCGGCATTCCAGATCCGGTACGAAGCCACCGAGCCTTCCGCACGCGGCGCTTCGATGGTCAGGATCTGATCGCAGCCGACACCGGTGTGGCGATCGGCCAGGCGCGCGGCCAGCTCGGGCGTAGGCGGCACGGTGCCGTCACGCAGGTCGATCACTACGAAATCATTGCCCGCGCCGTGCATCTTGCTGAAACGCAGCGCCTTGGAACCGGCCTCACTCATTCCCGCTGCCCACCTTCTTCGCGGGCGCAGGCGCCGGCTGGGTCGTCGGCGCGGCCGGGTCCACGGTCGTGGCCGGGGTGCCGGTGCCCTGGGTCTCCGCCGGAGTCGCTTCGTTGGCGGGCTCGGCAACCGGTTCGACCAGTTCTTCCACCGGCACCGGCTTCTGCGGCAGTACCAGCGGGCCCTTGTTGCCGCAGGCGGCGAGGAGCAGCAGCGAAGCCGCTGCCAGCGGAATCAGGATGGCGTTTCGATGGGGGATCTTCATGCCCCGAGTATAGCCATTGGCGGCTGAGCGGTTGGTGCAGGGTGCCGTGCCGCGCATCCGCCGGGCATGGCCCGGCGCTACCGCAACCGGGCCCCCTGGTAGCGCCGGGTCATGCCCGGCGGGGGACGTTACTCGGGTGGCGGCAACGGCCGGGTCCACAACCAGATCGCCACCACGGTCATGCTTCCGATCGAGAACCACTTCACCCAGGCGATCGGCACGCACCACAGCATGATGCCGGCGCACACCGCCATGGTGACCGTGGCCATCCACTTGCCATAACGGCTGACCGCGCCATGCGCCTGCCAGTTGGCGATGGCCGGGCCGAAACGCGGGTGTTGCAGCAACCAGTTGTGCAGGCGCTCGGAACCGCGCGAAGCGGCCCAGGCCGAGATCAGGATGAATACGGTGGTCGGCAGGCCCGGCACGAAGATGCCGACGATGCCGGTGCCGAGGCTGACGTACGCCAGCAGCCACCAGGCCCAGCGGAAACGTACCGGCCGGACCGGCGCGGACGATGCTTTGGCAACGGGTGGGTCGGGCTGGCTCATCGCACAAGGATACCCAGAGCGGTGGCGGCGGCGATATCACCGCCGCCACCGTGCCTCATTCCGCCGCAGCGGCGCCGGCCGGGTCCTGGATACCCAGCTGCTGCAGCACGAAGGCGTATGACTCGGACAGCTCACGGTAGCGCTGGAAGCGCCCCGACTTGCCACCGTGACCAGCTTCCATGTTGGTGCGGAACAGGATCGGAAGATGACCGGTGTTGTCGTCACGCAGCTTGGCCACCCACTTGGCCGGCTCCCAGTACTGCACCTGCGAATCCCACAGGCCGGTGCCCACGAACAGCGCCGGGTAGGCCTGCTTCTTCACGTTGTCATAGGGCGAGTAGGACAGCATGTAGTCGTAGTACGGCTTCTGCTCCGGGTTGCCCCACTCGTCGTATTCGTTGGTGGTCAGCGGAATGGTCGGGTCGAGCATGGTGGTGACCACGTCGACGAACGGCACCTGCGCCACCATCACCCGATAGTCCTGCGGCGCTTGGTTGGCCACCGCGCCCATCAGCAGGCCGCCGGCGCTGCCACCGGAGGCGGCCACGCGATCTTTCGCCGCCCATCCCTGTGCCACCAGGCCACGGGTGACGTCGATGAAATCGTTGAAGGTGTTCTGCTTGTGCAGCAGCTTGCCGTTCTCGTACCAGTCACGGCCCATTTCCTGGCCGCCGCGGATATGCGCAATGGCATACACCACGCCGCGATCGAGCAGGCTCACCGCGGTCTGGTTGAAGTACGGGTCCATCGACATGCCGTAGCTGCCGTAGGCGTACTGGAACAGCGCGCCCTTGCCATCCTTCTGGTAGCCCTTGCGGTAGACCAGCGACACCGGCACCTTGACCCCGTCGCGGGCGGTGATCCACACGCGGTCGGTTTCGTACTTCGATACGTCATAGCCGATCACCGGCTGCTGCTTCAGCTGACGGCGCTCGCCCGTGGCAGTGTTCAGCTCGAACACCGTGGTCGGGGTGGTCATCGAGGTGTAGACGTAACGCAACCACGGCGTATCGGCCTCGGTGTTGTCGCCCAGGCCCATCGAATACGCCGGCTCATCAGCCTTCACGTAATCGCTGCGGCCATCCTTGAACAGCAGGCGGATGCGCTCCAGGCCCTCGGAACGTTCGGCGATGGCGGTATAGCTGTCGAACAGCTCGAAGCCTTCGATGAACACCGCAGCGTCGTGCGCGATCCAGTCCTGCCACTGCGAGCGCGAGGTGGCATCGGTAGGCGCGTTGACCAGCTTGAAGTTCTTCGCACCGTCGTTGGTGCGGATCACCCAGCGGCCATCGTAGTGGTCAGCGTCATACTCGACATCGCGCTGGCGCGGCGCAAGCACGGTGAAGGTGGTCGGATCACTGGCCGGCGCGTAGCGCTCCTCCGAGGACACGGTGCTGTGCACGCCGATGGTGATGAAGCGGTCGTCGCGGGTGCGGCCGATGCCCATGTAGAAACTGTCGTCCTTCTCTTCGTAGACGACGGTGTCGGCACTGGCCGGTGTGCCCAGCACGTGCTTCTTCACGCGCACGGTCAACAGCGTTTCCGGATCGTTCTCGACGTACAGCACGGTGCGGTTGTCGTCGGCCCAGACCAGATCACCGGAGCTGCCGCTGATCACATCGGGCAGCACCTGGCCGGTGCGCAGGTCCTTGAAGCGGATGGTGTACTGGCGGCGGCCGACGTCATCATCTGCCCAGGCCAACAGCTGGTTGTCCTGGCTGACCTCCATCGAGCCGACACTGAAGTAACCCTTGCCGGCGGCCAGTGCATTGACGTCGAGCAGGATCTCCTCGGGCGCTTCCATCGCACCCTTGCGGCGCGCATGGATGGGGTAGTCCTGGCCGGTCTCGTAGCGGCTGTAGTACCAGTAGCCGCGCTCACGCGCCGGCACACTGGAATCGTCCTGCTTGATGCGGCCGACGATCTCCTTGTACAGGGTGTCTTCCAGTGGCTTCAGCGGTGCCAGCAGCTGGTCGGCATAGGCATTCTCGGCCTGCAGGTAGGCCAGCATGTCCTTGTTCTCGCGTTTGTCGTCGCGCAGCCAGTAATAGTCATCGTTGCGGGTCGCGCCGAACGGCGCCTTGACCACGTGCGGATGCTTGGCGGCATCCGGCGGAACGGGCGGAGTGGCGGCGGTAGCGGTGGTGGTCATCAGGCTGGCAAGCAACAGGCAGAGGGTGGATTTCATGAGATAAGGCTCCTGGTGCATCAATGCAATGGTCTTCGACGGGGTCAGATCCCTTTTCCCGAAAAGGGATCTGACCCCAATCCCGGCAATGCGGCAACCCTGCGGATCGTCATGGATCGCGCGCGCCCCTCCTCCGGGTCAGAGCCCTTTTGCACGCAAATGGGATCCGACCCCGGCACGCCGCGTACCATGGCTGCATGAGCACCCTGCCCCACATGCCGGGCTACAGCCGGCGCAGCCATGAAATCGCCCCGTTCCACGTGATGTCCCTGCTGGCCCGCGCACAGGCGCTGGAACAGGCCGGCCATGATGTGATCCACCTGGAGATCGGCGAACCGGACTTCACCACCGCCGAACCGGTCGTACGCGCCGGCCAGGCTGCGCTGGCCGCCGGCCACACCCGATATACCGCCGCGCGCGGCCTGCCGGCCCTGCGCCAGGCGATCAGTGGCTTCTATCGCAGCCACTATGGGCTGGACATCGATCCCGAACGCATCCTGGTCACGCCCGGCGGTTCCGGGGCGCTGCTGCTGGCCAGCAGCCTGCTGGTCGATCCCGGCCGCCACTGGCTGCTGGCCGACCCCGGCTACCCCTGCAACCGCCACTTCCTACGCCTTGTGGAAGGCGGCGCGCAGCTGGTGCCGGTCGGCCCGGACACCGCATACCAGCTCACTCCCTCGCTGGTGGAACAGCACTGGAATGCCGACAGTGTCGGCGCGCTGGTGGCCTCACCCGCCAACCCGACCGGCACCGTGCTCTCCGCCGACGAACTGGCCGCACTATCGAAGGCCCTGCAGGCGCGTGGCGGCCACCTGGTGGTGGACGAGATCTATCACGGCCTGACCTACGGCCTGGACGCAGCCAGCGTGCTGCAGGTGGATGACAGCGCGTTCGTGCTGAACAGCTTCTCCAAATATTTCGGCATGACCGGCTGGCGGCTGGGTTGGCTGGTGGCGCCGCCGGCGGCGGTGCCGGACCTGGAGAAGCTGGCACAGAACCTGTACATCAGCGCCTCCAGCATCGCCCAGCACGCTGCGCTGGCCTGCTTCAGCGCGGAATCGATGGCGATCTTCGAGCAGCGCCGCGAAGCGTTCCGCGAGCGTCGCGATTATCTGTTGCCCGCCCTGCGCGAGCTTGGTTTCCGCATCGAAGTGGAACCGCAGGGTGCGTTCTACCTGTACGCCGACGTCAGCGCGTTTACCGACGACGCGCAGGCGTTCTGTGCGCACTTCCTGGAAACCGAACACGTGGCGTTCACCCCGGGCCTGGATTTCGGCTTCCACCGCGCCAACCAGCACGTGCGGCTGGCCTACACCCAGGAAGTGCCGCGGTTGCAGGAAGCGGTGGCGCGGATCGCACGCGGGTTGAAGCGATTCCGGTAGCGCCGGGCCATGCCCGGCGGCATATTGCCGCGCTCCGCGCTCGCCGGGCATGGCCCGGCGCCACCCGAGAACGAAAAACGCCGCCCTGGGGCGGCGTTTTCCGTTCTGCTTATTCCGTTCTGCTTACTTGCCGCCCAACCGCTCCCACAGGAAGCTGTAGGCCAGTGCAGCCATGTGCGCGGCCTGCGCATTGTTGGCCGCACCGCCGTGGCCACCTTCGATGTTCTCGTAGTAGGTCACGTCCTTGCCGGCGTCGATCATCTTCGCCGCCATCTTGCGGGCGTGGCCCGGGTGCACGCGATCATCGCGGGTGGAGGTGGTGAACAGCACCGGCGGGTAGGTCTTCTTCGCGTCGAACAGATGGTACGGCGAGAAGGTCTTGATGAACTCCCAGTCGCTGGTGTCCGGGTTGCCGTACTCGGCCATCCACGAGGCACCCGCCAGCAGGTGGCTGTAGCGCTTCATGTCCAGCAGCGGTACCTGCACCACCACTGCACCGAACAGTTCCGGGTACTGGGTGAGCATGTTGCCGGTGAGCAGGCCACCGTTGCTGCCGCCCTGCACGCCCAGGTGCTTGGCCGAGGTGATCTTGCGGGTGACCAGGTCCTGCGCCACGGCGGCCATGTCTTCATAAGCCTTGTGACGGTTCTGCTTCAGCGCCGCCTGGTGCCAGCGCGGGCCGTACTCACCACCGCCACGGATGTTGGCGACCACGTACACGCCGCCCTTTTCCAGCCAGGCGCGACCCATGCCACCGGAGTAGCTCGGGGTCAGCGAGATCTCGAAGCCACCGTAGCCGTACAGCAGGGTCGGGTTGGAACCGTCCAGCTTCATCGCCTTGTCGTGCACCACGAAGTACGGCACGCGGGTGCCGTCCTTGCTGGTGGCGAAGTGCTGTTCGATCACCTTGTCCTTGGCATCGAAGAAGGCCGGCATGGTCTTGAGCACTTCCGGCGCCTTCCCGATCTCGGCCAGTGCCAGCGTGGTCGGGGTCAGGTAGTCCGTGGCGGTCAGCCAGACGGCGTCGCTGTCGTTGCTGTCCACCGCGCCCACGGCCAGGGTGCCGAAGGCCGGCGCACCGACGAACTCACTCTTCTGCCAGCCGCTGGCACCCGGGGTCAGCACCGACAGGCGGTTCTTGACGTCGTCGAGCACGTTCAGCACCAGGTGGCTCTTGGTCCAGGTCGCACCGGCCAGCGAGGTGGTCGCGGTCGGGGTGAACAGGACTTCGAAATCACGCTTGCCGGCCAGGAAATCGTCGAGCTTGGTCGCCAGCAGCGAGCCGGAGGCGTAGGTTTTGCCACCTACGGTCCAGGCGTCACGCAGCTCCAGGGTCAGCCACTGCTTGTGCAGGCCCTTCTCCGCCGAGTTCGGCGCGTCGATCTTGGTCAGCGTGCCGTTGTCGGCACGCAGGTACAGCTCGTTGTTGTAGAAGGCCAGGGTGCGGCTGACCAGGTTGCGCTCGAAGCCCGGAGTGTCATCGTGCATCGCCGCGATGTACATGTCTTCCGGCTTGCCTTCGTACACCACGCTGGCCGAGGCCATCGGCGTACCACGCTTCCACAGCTTGGCCACGCGTGGGTAGCCGGAGGTGGTCATCGAGCCGGCACCGAAGTCGGTGTAGACGAATACGGTGTCGCGGTCGATCCAGTTCAGGCCGCCCTTCGATTCCGGACGGAAGAAGCCGTCCTTGATCCAGGACTTGTTGGACAGGTCGAACTCACGGGTGACATCGGCATCGGCGCCGCCGCGCGACAGCGCGATCAGGCAGCGGCTGTAGTCCGGGCGCAGGCAGTCGGCACCGTGCCAGACCCAGTTCTCGCCCTCGGCCTTGTTCAACGCGTCCAGGTCGAGCACGGTTTCCCACTGCGGCGAGGCCTTGCGGTATTCGGCCAGCGTGGTGCGCCGCCACAGGCCGCGCTCGTGCTGCTTGTCCTTCCAGAAGTTGTAGTAGTAGTCGCCGATCTTCTGCACGCCGGGGATCTTGGCATCGGAGTCGAGCACCTCACGGATGCTGGTCTCCATCTGCTTGAAGGCCGGGGTCTGCGCCAGGCGCCCTTCGGACTTGGCGTTCTGTTCCTTGACCCAGGACAGCGGCTTGTCGCCGGTGACGTCCTCCAGCCAGGCGTAGTGATCGGTTTCTTCAGCGGCCACGGCGGTCCCCACCGAGGCAGCGGTCATCATGCCGGCCAACAGGCAGGCGGAAGCGAGTCGTGACATTGCAGCTCCAGGCAGTCATAAGCCCAGGAACGCTAGCACGGAACGTCGCGGCCGCCCCCGTGTCGAAGGTCAGGCCGTGGCCGTCGAGCCGCGCCGGCCTCGAGGCGTCCCGCCGCTGCGACGTCGCGCCTGTCCACCGGTACGACGTGCCAGCCGCAACCACGACAGGCGTGGCAACGGGAAGCGCAGCAGTGCCCACCAGGCCACCAGCGGCATGCCCACCAGCCACATCGGCAGCCAGCCCAGCCAGGTGCTGCTGCCGCGCGCGGCCGGCCAGACCAGTACCAGCGCCAGGCCGGCCAGGGCCAACTGCTGCACGCTGCGCAGCAGGCGCGGGTCGGCACGCTCGAGGATGACGCGTTCAGTTGCAGGGCGAAGGGCGGAACGTGCGTTCATGGGGCTTCTCCGGTAGACAATGCAACACAGCTTGGGCAAGCCCCTTCTCACAGGTTGCGACACCATTGACGGATCGCGTGCACACAGTCGACCATGCGCGTGCAAGCCCACTGGAGCACGCTCCCGCATGACCTCGATCCGCCCGCTCTGCGCCGTGCTGCTGGCCCTGTCCCTGGCGGGCCCCGCCATGGCCGCCAGTGAGCCGCCGTCGCCCCGTGCCAGCGCAACGCGCGCTCCCGCCCTGGACGAACCGATCGACCTGAAGCGCTTCATGGGCACCTGGTACGTGATCGGCCGCGTACCGAACTTCATCGAACGCGGCCATGTCGCCAGCGTCAACCAGTACGAACTGCGCGACGAACACAAGGTCGGCATCACCTACCGCTACCGCGATGGCTTCGGCGAACCCCTGCAGGAAGTCCGCGCCCGCGCCAGCGTCGACCCGGACAGCGGCAACCATGGCTGGCGCACCTGGTTCTATCGCGTGGTGCCTACGCATTCGCGCGTGCTGGAAGTGGCCCCGGACTACTCATGGGCGCTGATCGGCTACCCGGGTCGCGAGATGGCCTGGATCTTCTCGCGCACTCCGGACATGGACAAAGCCCTGTACAAGGAGCTGGCCGAGCGCCTGCGTGACGAGTACGGCGTCAACACCGACAAGCTCAAGCGGGTGCCGCAGCACCCCGAGCAGGTCGGCAAGCTGGGCTACGAAGTGCCGAACGTGCGTTGAGGTGGCGCCGCCGGGCATGGCCCGGCGGACGAACCGATTATTTGCGGCTGTAATGCGTGACCAGGCGGTCGCCGAGCATCTGCAGCAGCTGCACCAGCACCAGCAATACCACCACGGTGACCAGGGCCACGTCGGTACGGTTGCGCTGGTAGCCTTCGCGAAGTGCCAGGTCGCCCAGGCCACCGGAACCAATCGCACCGCCCATTGCCGTGAACCCGACCAGCGCCACCGTGGTCACGGTCGCGGCTGCAATCAGGCCCGGGCGAGCTTCGGGCAACAGTACCCGGCTGACCAGTTGCCAGGTGGTGGCGCCCATCGCCTGTGCCGCCTCGACCACACCGCGGTCTACTTCACGCAGAGCAGTCTCGACCAGCCGCGCGTAGAACGGTGCCGCACCGATGACCAGTGCGGGCAGCGTGCCGAGCACACCGATCGACTGGCCCATCAGCCACAGCGACACCGGGATCAGCACCACCATCAGGATGATGAACGGTACCGAGCGCAGCAGGTTCACCACCAACGCCAGCACGCCGTAGGCGAAGGGCCGGCGCTTCAGCTGCGGCGCCCCGAACACGTACAACAACACGCCCATCGGCAAACCAATGGCCAGAGTCAGTGGCAGCGAACCGGCCATCATCAGCAGCGTCTCGATGGTCGCCTTGCCGATATCCACCCATTTGTCCGCATCCAGGTGGCGGAAGAAACCTTCAGCAGTGGCGGCGATCATCGACGCAGTTCCTCAACGTGCACGCCGGCGGCCACGAATGCGGCCTGCGCGGCGGACTGGTCACCGCCCACCAGGGCGACCACCAGCTGGCCATACGGGGTGTCCTTGATCCGATCGATGCGGCCGGACAAGATGTTGTAATCGACCCCAGTCTGGCGGGCGACGCTGCCGAGCAGGGGTTCATAGGTGTCGCCGCCGAGGAAGGTCAGGCGCACGATGCGACCGCCGACGACGTCGAAATCGCGGTGCAGCGCGCCTTCATCCACGTGCTCCGATTCGCTGACGAAACGGCGCGTGGTCGGATGCTTCGGGTGCAGGAACACCCGAGTGACCGGGCCGGTCTCGACCATCTGGCCGGCATCAAGCACAGCGACGCGGTCGCAGACGCGGCGGATCACGTCCATCTCGTGGGTGATCAGCACGATGGTGAGGCCCAGCTCGCGGTTGATCTTCGACAGCAGTGACAACACCGAGGCGGTGGTCTGCGGGTCGAGCGCACTGGTCGCCTCGTCGCACAGCAGGATCTGCGGGCGGGTCGCCAGCGCACGGGCGATGCCGACGCGCTGCTTCTGGCCACCGGACAACTGGGCCGGGTATTTCTGCGCATGCGCTTCCAGGCCGACGGTCTGCAGCAGCTCGGCCACGCGCGCGTCGATCTCCGTCTTCGGCGTACCGGCCAGCTCCAGCGGGAAGGCGACGTTGCCCGCCACCGTGCGCGAAGACAGCAGGTTGAAGTGCTGGAAGATCATGCCGATGCGCCGACGCAGCGCGCGCAGGCCGTCCGGGTCCAGCGCGGTGACATCCTCGCCGCCGATCAACAGCCGTCCACCGCTGGGCTCTTCCAGGCGGTTGATCATGCGGATCAGGGTCGACTTGCCGGCGCCGGAATGGCCGATGATGCCGAACACCTCACCGGCCTCGATGGTCAGGTCCAGCGGTTGCAGCGCGCTGACTTCGCGGCCGGCAACGGCATAGGATTTGTGCAGGCGCTGGAACTCGATCACGGGCGTGACTCACCGGCTGGGTGGGGGAAGGGGGCGTGCAGCCTACCAGCGTGGGGGCTTGCGCGCCCGCGCCATGGGCCAGAATGTTATTCCTTTTGGTTCTAAGTCACCCAAACCGGAGCGTTGGCTGGGGTCAGAGCCCCTGCGGGATCCGACCCCGGGGCCGGATCCCCGCAGGGGCTCTAACCCCATTCCCCGGCCCAACCGACTCAGGGATGATCCAGCGGCTTCGGCGGCTCCTGCCGGTTCACCCGCTCGCGGTGCAGCAGGTACAGGCCGGAGGCGACAATGATCGCCGCTCCCACCCAGGTATAGCCATCCGGCAGCTGGCCCCAGAAGGCCAGATCCCAGCCGATCACCCAGACCAGGCCGCTGTACTCCAGCGGCGCGATCATCGAGGCCTCGCCCAGCTGGAACGCCTTGGTCAGGGCAATCTGGCCCAGCGCTCCGGCCAGCCCCATACCGGCGATCAGCGGCGCATGCGCCAGCTGCAGCGGCACCCAGCCCGGAATCGCCAGCAGGCCGGCGCCGATGGCCATGATCACCAGGAACCAGACCACCATCGACTGCGAGGTATCGGTGCGGGTCAGCAGGCTGACCGTGATCGCGGCGATGGCATAGGCGGTGGCCGCCGCCAGCACCATCAACCCTGGCACCGAGATGAAGCCGTCCACGCCCGGCCGCAGTACCACCAGCACGCCGATCAGGCCGATGCCGATGGCCACCCAGCGCCGCGGGCCGACCCGTTCACCCAGCAGCGGCACCGACAACGCGGCGATCAGCAGCGGGGCGACAAAATAGATGGTGTAGGCGGTGGACAGCGGCAGATCGCGCAGGGCGAACACGAAGCAGCCGATCATCGCCATGCCCAGCGCGCCACGCAGCAGGTGCAACCCCCAGCGACGCGGGATCAGCGAGCGCGGGCCGGCGCTGACCAGTACCCAGACCAGCACGAACGGCAGCGAGGCCGCGCCACGCAGGAAGGTCACTTCCAGGGTGGGATAGCTGGCCGACAGCTGTTTCATGCCAGCGTCCATCAGCGAGAAACAGGCGACCGCCGCAACCATCCAGGTCACCGCGCGCGAGGGAGAGCGTTGCAGGTTCATGGCCCATTATCGCCCGCCTGTTGCTCTTATGTAGCGCCGAGCCAAGCCTGGCTGGCCGTCTTGTAGAGTCGAGCCATGCTCGGCTGCTCTTCACAAAGCAGCCGAGCATGGCTACAGAAAGCGGGCATGCAGGCCGGCGCGATAGAATGGCCGCCACTGAATTCTGCGGAGTACCGCCCATGCCTTCCTTCGACGTCGTGTCCGAAGTCGACACCCACGAGCTGACCAACGCCATCGACCAGGCCAACCGCGAGCTCGCCACCCGCTTCGATTTCAAGGGCGTGGATGCCAAGTTCGAACGCGATGGCGATGTCATCAACCAGACTGCGCCGACCGAGTTCCAGCTCAAGCAGATGAACGACATCCTGCGTGCACGCCTGGCCGCGCGCGGCATCGACGTGCTCAGCCTGGAATTCGGCGATATCGAAACCAACCTGGCGCAGGCCCGGCAGAAGATCACCGTCAAGCAGGGCATCGAGCAGAAGATCGCCAAGAAGATCGCCGCGGCACTGAAGGATGCCAAGCTGAAGGTGGAGAGCCAGATCAACGGCGACAAGCTGCGCGTGCAGGGCAAGAAGCGCGACGACCTGCAGGACGCCATCGCCGTGCTGAAGGCCGGCAAGTTCGAGCTGCCGCTGCAGTTCAACAACTTCCGCGACTGATGGATGCCGCCGGGCCATGCCCGGCGACCTTCCGGTCAATCGCGCAGCAGCTTGTACAGCGTGGTGCGCGAGATACCCAGCTGGCGTGCGGCCAGACTGAGATTGCCGTCTGCGGCCTGTGCCGCACGCCGTGCCGCCTCTCGTTGCTGGTCACGCAGCTGCGGCGCACCCGGGTTTGTCGGCGCACTCCGCCGCGCGCCGCGCCGCAATGCACCTCGCGGTGCCTGCAGATGCTGCAGGTAGACCGCACTGCCCTCGCCCAGACGGACCCGATGCGGCGCACCCGGTTGCAGCAGGCGACGCCGTTGCGCCGCACTGGCACCGGCAAACAGCGCCTCCAGACTCAGCAACGGCAGCGGCCCGCGCCGTGGCAGACCCAACAGGCGCCTTGCAACGCGGTTGGCCGCGCGCAGCTGGCCGTCCTCCTGCACCGCCAGCAGCCCCTGCAGCGGCGACGCCAGCCAGCGTGGATCATGCTGCACGGCCAGCAGGTGCACGTCGGTGAGGGCATGGAACAGGCGGTTCTCGCTGGCCAGTGCCGCCTGCCGGAAATAGCCCTGCAGCAAGGACGGATCGCGCTCACCCAGGCCGGTGATGTCGATCACCCCGAAGACCTTGCCGTCGAGATCGTGCAGCGGCTCGCTGAGGCAGAACACCGGGGCGAAACGCTGCAGGTAGTGCTCGTTGCCACGCACCAGTGCCGGCAGGTCGTCGGCCAGGCTGACCGCCGGTGCCGTGGTGCCGATTTCGCTCTCGCCCAGCCGTCGGCCAACCTGGATCGGCCTTAACAGGGGCGCGTCTTCCAGGCCATGCGCCTGCTGCGCGACCACCATGCCGTCGCGGTTGGCGCAGAACATCGTCCAGCCACGCCCACCGAAGGCCGCCCAGAGTTGTTGCAGCTCCGGCTGCACGCAGCGCGCCAGGCGTCTGTCATCGGGATGGGACAGATGGCGGCCATCGCCCAGCAGCGGCCGGTAGTCCGGCTCCTGCCCCGGCTGCAGACCGGCCGCACGTGAGCGCTGCCACGACTGCTGCAGCGGCAAGGGCAGGAGGCCCAATGACCGCGCATCCCCCTCGGCGAAGGCCGCCCGGGCGGCCACCAACTGTTGTTGTCCCAGTGCGGAAGCCATCATGGAGGCAGAGTACACCCGCGTTCGCCATGCCCGTGTTACGCCACGGCAACGGAACGTTTCCGCCAGGGATTCCTTACCCAATCAATCAAGGGGTCGGAGCCGCTTTCCGGAGGAAATCGGCTCCGACCCCATCGCATGTCCAACAGATCGCGGAGACCTGTCCAAGGCGGGGGGCCGCACCCAGCCGTGCCCCCCTGCACTTACGCCGCGATGCGCAGGATCGGCTTCAACGTGATGCCACGGGTGCTGTCTTCGGCGGCCTGGTTGATCTGTTCCAGCGGATAGAACTTCACCAGCTTGTCGAACGGGAAACGGCCCTGCTGGAACAGTGTCACCAGCTGCGGAATGAACACCTGCGGCACGCTGTCACCCTCGACGATGCCGCGGATGCTGCGACCGCCGAGCAGCAGGTTGTTCACATCGAAACTGGCGGTGGTGCCCAGCTTCGGCGCACCGACCACGCCCATCATGCCAAGCCCGCCGAGCGCTTCGATGCCGGCGGAGAGCACTTCCGGGCGACCGGTCGATTCCAGCGCAAAATCAGCGCCGCCGCCGGTGATCGCACGCACGGCCTCGACCACATCGGTCTCGCGGCTGTTGATCACGTGGGTGGCCCCCAGCTCCAGCGCCAATTCCAGGCGCGACGGCACCACATCGATGGCGATGATGGTGGTGGCGCCAGCCACCTTGGCCGCCATCACCGCGCTCAGGCCGACTGCACCGGCACCGTAACTGGCGAAGCTGCTGCCGGACCGCACCTGCAGCGAGTTGAGCACCGCGCCCGCGCCGGTCTGGATGCCACAGCCCAACGGGCCGAGCAGTTCCAGCGGTGCATCGTCCGGCACCTTGATTGCATTGATCTCGCGTGCGAGTGCGTAGGTGGCGAACGAGGACTGTGCGAAGAAGTGGTCGTGCAACGACTGGCCCTGCGCATCGGTGATCGCGGTATGGCCGTGACCATCGTCGCCACCGAAGTTGAGCGCAAAGAAATCGCGGCAATACGCGCCGTGGCCGCCACGGCAGGGATTGCAGTGGCCACAGGCACCGTAGGTCAGCACCACATGATCGCCGGCCTTCAGTTCCTTGACGTTGGGCCCGACCGCTTCAACGATGCCGGCGCCTTCATGGCCAAGCACCGCCGGCAACGGCACCGGATAGTACTGGTCGCGCACGATCAGGTCGGTATGGCACAGGCCCGTGGCCACCACCTTCACCAGCACTTCGTCGTCCTGTGGGCCGCGCAGCGTGGCCTGCTCGATGACGAAAGGTTGTTCCTTGCCGCGTACCACGGCGGCGGTGATCTCACGGGTTGCAGTGTCAATGTTCATACGTGGATCCTCCTGGATCAGATCGGATAGGCGGGCGCTTCGCCCTTGACGGTCAGCCACTGCCACTGGGTGAATTCTTCGCCGTTGGCCGGGCCACCGATACTGGTGCCGTTGCCGGATGCGCCGACGCCACCGAAAGGATTGATCACCTCGTCGTTCACGGTCTGATCGTTGATGTGCAGCAGGCCGGTGCGCAGGCGTTCGCCGATCTTCAGCGCGCGGCCGACATTGCTGGAAATGATCGCCATCGACAGTCCGTACTCGCTGTCGTTGGCCAAACGCACGGCTTCGTCGTCATCGTCGAACGGCACCACCACCGCCACCGGCGCGAAGATTTCTTCGTTGAATGCCGGATTGTCGGCCGCGACGTTGCCAAGCACGGTCGGTGCGAAGAACAGGTCCCGGTGCGTACCGCCCGCTTCCAGCGTGGCGCCGGCCTGTACCGCCTGCTCGACCACGCGCACGGCGTGGTCGCGCTGACCGGCGTTGATCAGCGGGCCTATCGCTACGTCCTCGCGTGCAGGATCGCCCACCTTGAGCGCGTTGGCCTTCGCCACCAGCTTCTGCAGGAACGCGGCGTGGATCTTCCGGTGCACCAGCACGCGGCCGGTCGCCATGCAGATCTGGCCCTGGTGCAGGTAGACACCCCACGCAGTGTTGGCCACCGCCAGATCGAGGTCGGCATCGTCGAGAATGATCAGCGAATTCTTGCCCCCCAGCTCCAGCGAGACCTTTTTCAGGTGCTTGCCCGCGGCCTCGCCCACCTTGCGCCCGGCCGCCGTGGAGCCTGTGAACTGGATCATCGCCACGTTCGGATCGCTGGTCAGTGCAGCACCGGCCGCACCGTCACCCGGCAGCATGTGCAGCACGCCCGCCGGCAGGTCGGCCTGCTCGAACAAACGCGCGATCACCGCGCCACCACACACCGCCGTGCGCGGATCGGGCTTGAGTACCACTGCATTGCCGAGTGCAATCGCCGGGGCCACCGCGCGCATTGCCAGGTACAGCGGGAAATTGAACGGCGAAATGATCCCCACCACGCCCAGCGGCCGGCGCCGTGCCAGGTTCAGCCGCCCCGGTTCAGAGGGCAGGATCTCGCCCACGCTGCGCGACGGCAGTGCGGCGGCCTCCTGCAGCGCCTTGATCGTCACCTTGGCCTCGAAGCCAGCCTTGAGGCGGGTCGAGCCGCTTTCGCGGACCAGCCAGTCGATGAGGGTATCGATGTTCTCCTCGGCCAGCCGCGCAGCCTTGCGCAGCACCTCGGCGCGCTGTTCATACGGTGCGGCGGCCCACGCCCGTTGTGCCTGCGCAGCGGTAGCTGCCGAACGCGCCACCTGCGCCGGTTCCGCCAGGCCGATCTCGCCGAGCGACTGGCCGGTAGCCGGTTCGATCACCGGCTGCCGCTGCACAGCAGCCTGCCAGTGCCCATCGAAGAAGGCGCCGGCCCAGAGAGCGTCCGGCAGCCACGGGGAAGATGCAGTCATGGGTGTCCTCCTGTGTCGTGCATCCATTCCACGCCCGTCGCCCCGGGCTGGCAATCGGCCATCCATCGGTAGCGCGCAACGGTTTGAATCTTCGGGGATTTCCAGCTTCGCCACTGTCCAGTTCCTGCACAGTGGACAGCGCAGCACCGGCACACTGCCTACAATGGCGGCCCCGCCAGCCACGTGCCCGCCATGACCGATTCCCACCTGCCCACCGATGACCCGATCGCCGCCACCCGCCTGTGGCTGGAGCGCATCGTCATCGGCCTGAACCTGTGCCCGTTCGCCAAGGCGGTGTACGTGAAGGACCAGGTCCGCATCGTGCTCAGCGATGCGACCACGCCGGAAGCCCTGGTTGAACAGCTGGCCGAGGAGCTGGTGCTGCTGCGCGATACCCCGGCCGAGCAGATCGACACCACCCTGATCGTGCATCCGCAGGTGTTGACCGACTTCCTCGACTACAACGATTTCCTCGACAACGCCGACGCGGCCATCGAAGCGCTGGACCTGCAGGGCATCCTGCAGGTGGCCAGCTTCCACCCGGACTACCAGTTCGATGGCGTGGCCGCAGACGACGCCAGCAACTACACCAATCGCGCGCCCTTCCCCACCCTGCACCTGCTGCGCGAAGACAGCGTGGCACGCGCGGTGGATGTCTATCCGGACCCGGACGTGATCGTCGAGCGCAACATCCAGACCCTGGACCGCATCGGTGTGGACGGCTGGCACCGCCGCCTGCGCGGCGAAGACCTGACGTGAGCACGGTGCCGCCGATTGCTGCATGGCCGGCCGCGCCACTGTCGGGCAAGGTCGTGCTGGTCACCGGCGGCGCCAACGGCATCGGCCGTGGCATTGCCCAGGCCGTGCTCGGTGCCGGTGGACGCGTGCTGATCGGCGATCTGGACGCCGAGGCTGGCGAAGCGTGCCTGGCGGAATGGCGGCGCGGCGACGATGCCGCGTTCCAACCGTTGGACATCACCGATGAAGCCAGCGTGCGCGCTTTCATCGCCGTAGCCCTGCAGCATTTCGGTCGCATCGATGGGCTGGTCAACAACGCGGGCATCGCTGGACCGCACGGGACGTTGCTGCAGGACATGGACTGGAACGAATGGCAGCGCCGTCTGTCCTCGCTGCATGGTGCATTCCTGTGCAGCAAGCATGCGCTGCCGGCACTCTCGGCGAATGCTGCCGGCGCGATCATCAACATCGCCTCGACCCGCGCGTGGCAATCCGAATCACACAGCGAAGCCTATGCCGCAGCCAAGGGTGGACTGGTCGCCTTCACCCACGCGCTGGCGATCAGCAGCGGGCCGGCGGTGCGGGTGAACAGCATCAGCCCCGGCTGGATCGGCACCACTGCGTGGCAGGCACCCTCACGGCGCCACGCGCCGGAATACTCAGCCATCGACCATGCGCAACACCCGGTGGGCCGGGTCGGCCGCCCCGAAGACATCGGTGCACTGGCGGTGTACCTGCTGTCGTCGCTGTCCGGTTTCACCACCGGCCAGGACTTCATCGTGGACGGCGGCATGACCCGGAAGATGATCTACGTCGAATGATCCCACGGCGCGACGCCCGGTAGAGGCCAACCTTGGTTGGCCTGGGCTTTTCGCCAACCAAGGTTGGCGCCTACCAAGGCGTTACGCCATGTCCGAACATTCCGGTAGATCCACGCCATGCGTGGATGATCGTTGGCCTTACGCCATGCCCGAATGGCGCAGCAGCGCATCGATCTGCGGCGCGCGGCCACGGAAGGCCTTGAAGTTCTCCGCCGCCGGGCGACTGCCACCACGAGAAAGGATCTCTTCGCGGAAGCGCGCGCCGGTTTCAGCCAGCGCCTGCGGCGCCTCCTCGAACGCCGCATAGGCATCGGCGCTCAGCACCTCGGCCCACTTGTAGCTGTAGTAACCGGCTGCGTAGCCGCCGGCAAAGATGTGGCTGAACTGATGCGGGAAGCGGTTCCAGACCGGCGGATGGTTCACCGCCACTTCCGCGCGCACGCGGTCGAGCAGTGCCAGCACGCTGTCCTGCGCCGGCTCGAACTGGCTGTGCAGCAGCATGTCGAACAGGCCGAACTCCAGCTGGCGAACGGTGGCCATGCCGCTATGGAAGTTGCGTGCGGCCAGCATGCGCTCGTACAGCGCGCGCGGCAGCGGCTCACCCGTTTCCACATGCCCGGTCATGCCCTGCAGGTGGTCCCATTCCCAGCAGAAGTTCTCCATGAACTGGCTGGGCAGCTCCACCGCGTCCCATTCCACGCCGTTGATGCCGGCCACGCCCAGTTCGCCGATGCGGGTCAGCAGCTGATGCAGGCCGTGGCCCATCTCATGGAACAGGGTGGTCACTTCATTGTGGCTGAAGGTAGCCGGCTTACCGTTGGCACCGCGACCAAAGTTGCACACCAGGTAGACCAGCGGCGTCTGCACGCTGCCGTCGGTACGCTCGCGACGGTTGCGGCAGTCATCCATCCACGCGCCGCCACGCTTGCCCTCGCGGGCGTACAGGTCCAGGTAGAACTGGCCCACCAGGGCGCCCTGCGCATCCACCAGGCGGAAGAAGCGCACGTCCTCATGCCAGACCGGCGCGCTGTCTTCCTGCACGCGCAGGCCGTACAGCTGCTCGATCACCGAGAACAGGCCGCCGAGTACCTTCGGTTCGGTGAAATACTGCTTCACTTCCTGCTCGGAGTAGCTGTAACGCGCCTGCTTCAGGCGGTCGGCGGCGAACGCCAGATCCCAGGCCTGCAGGCTGTCGATACCGAGATGCTCGCGGGCGAACTGCTCCAGCTCGGCGCGGTCCTTGGCGGCGAACGGCTTGGCGCGCGCGGCCAGGTCACGCAGGAAACCGAGCACCTCGGCCGGGTCCTGCGCCATCTTGGTCGCCACCGAATAATCGCCATACGAGCCGAAACCGAGCAGCGCGGCCAGTTCAGCGCGCAAGGCCAGGATGCGGTCGATGTTACCGCTGTTGTCCAATGCATCGTCGCCGAACTCGGACGCACGCTGTGCGCTGGCGCGGTAAAGGATCTCGCGCAGGTCGCGGTCCTCACCCCAGGTCTGCACCGGCAGGTAGCACGGCATCTGCAAGGTCAGTTTCCAGCCGGTCTTGCCGTCCTTCTCTGCTGCAGCATGCGCGGCAGCCTTCACGTCTTCCGGCAGGCCCTTCAGTCGCGCTTCGTCCTCGATGATCAGCGACCACGCATCAGTGGCGTCGAGCACGTTCTGCGAGAACTTCGCCGACAGCGCCGACAGCTCTTCCTTGATTGCCGCGAAACGCTGCTGCGCCTCGGGTGCCAGCTCAGCGCCACCCAAGCGGAAATCGCGCAACGTGTTGTCCAGCACCTTGCGCTGGGCCTCGTCAAAGTGCGCCGCCTCGGCGCTGGCAGCCAGGGTCTGGTACTGCCGGTACAACGCCAGGTTCTGGCCCAGCGCACTGGCGAAACGGGTCACCCGTGGCAGGTTGCTGTTGTAGACCTCGCGCAGTTCCGGGGTGTTGACCACGCCCTGCAGGTGGCCGACCAGGCCCCAAGCGCGCCACAGGCGTTCGGTGGCATCGTCCAGCGGGGCAACGAAGGTCTCCCAGCGCACCGGCTGCACCTGCTCGGCTGCGCTGACGGCGGCTTCGGCCTCGGCCAGCAGCACGTCCAGCGCCGGCGCCACGTGCTCGGGGCGGATCGCCTCGAAGCGCGGCAGGCCGGAAAAATCGAGCAGGGGGTTGGCAACGGTCACGGCAGATCTCCAGGGTACGGGCCCGACAGGCGGGCAGCACGGTAGATATGGCGCTGCCGGGCGTGGCTGACAAGGGGGCGCTGCCCGGTATTCACGTCGGCCTTACGGTCGCGGTTCGAAGCTCTGGCTGCGGGGGAGTCCGCAGCGGTAGGTACCCAACGAGGGCCCACATGGAAGGTCTGGCTGCAGTTGCATCCGTCTCATCGGCGCGGTCGCTGGCGTTGTCCGCCAGCGCGGCCGAGCTGACCTGGATCGCCGCGCTGTGCGATGCCGGCGACGACGCCCCGCGCCACCTGCAGCAGTTGCAGGCCGTGCTTCAGCAGGGCGGCACCTTCAACGATGCCCAGGAGTGGTACCCGTTCGAGGTGATCGAACGCGGCGCCAGCCAGCTGCGGCTGGGCCATGAGCGCGAGTTTGTGATCTGCGTGCTGCTGTGGCTGCAGGCACTGGCCCAGGGCCGGGCCAGCGGCCTGGACCCGAGCCTGCACCTGGATGATCGCGCGATGGACATCGAGGCATTGCCCGATGCGCTGCGCGATGCAGTGCTGGATGCGTTCACCGCAGCGGGGTATTGATCGGGGTGCGACACACCGCTGCGCTCGCCGGGCATGGCCCGGCGCTACCCTCCCAGCACGATCGGTAGCGCCGGGCCATGCCCGGCGGAATGCCGGCCGGCTACAGCGCTTCCAGGCTGCACCACGGCAGTTGCGGCAGGCCCTGCCCGGCTACCGCAGCAGCCAGCTGCGCGTCGGCCCCCTGCACATCGATACCCTGCCGTGCATACCACGCCGGGTCGTAGTAGCTCTGCGCGTAGCGCTCACCGCTGTCGCACAGGATGCTGACGATGCTGCCCTGGTGGCCGGCCTCGCGCATCCACTGCGCAGCCTGCAGCACGCCGATGAAATTGGTACCGGTGGAGCCACCCACGCGTCGGCCGAGCTGGCGGCTGACATGGCGCATCGCGGCCAGGCTCAGTGCATCGGGCACCTTCACCATCGCATCCACACTGGTCGGAATGAAGCTCGGTTCCACCCGCGGCCGGCCGATACCTTCCACGCGCGAACCGCCGCTGCAGGTCAGGCCGCGCCAGTCCTGCTGGCCGGCCACGGCAGCCTGATAGCCATCGAAGAACACCGACACTTCCGGGTCCGCGCAGAGGATGCGGGTGTCATGCCGGCGGTAGCTGACATAGCGGCCCAGCGTGGCCGCGGTACCGCCGGTACCGGGGCTGCACACGATCCATTCCGGAACCGGGCTGGGCTCTTCGGCCATCTGCTTGAAGATGGATTCGGCGATGTTGTTGTTGGCGCGCCAGTCGGTGGCACGCTCGGCGTAGGTGAACTGATCCATGAAGTGGCCGCCGGTCTCGCGGGCCAGCTTCTCCGAATCACAGTTGAGATCGCAGGCGCGCTCGACCAGGTGGCAGCGGCCACCATGGAACTCGATCGCTGCGATCTTTTCCGGCGAGGTCGTGGCCGGAATCACCGCGATGAACGGCAGGCCCAGCAGACGCGCGAAATAGGCTTCGGACACCGCGGTCGAACCGCTGGATGCCTCGATCACCGGCCGCCCCTCGCGCAACCAGCCGTTGGTCAACGCATACAGGAACAGCGAGCGGGCCAGCCGGTGCTTGAGGCTGCCGGTGGGATGGCTCGATTCATCCTTCAGGTACACATCGATGCCCTCGAACCCGGGCAGCGCCAACGGGATCAGGTGGGTATCGGCGGAACGGTTGAAATCGGCTTCGATCTTGCGGATGGCGGCGGCCACCCATTCACGCTGCGACATGGCGGGCAATGGTCATCAGGACGGAACGGTGCGATCCAGCCATTGTACGTCGCGGTGCCGTCAGGTGCTGGCCGGTAGAATGAAGCTATCCGGCCGGCAACGGCCCTGTCTGAAGGACCTCCCCCATGACCATTCCCGCCCTGCGCGATGTCCCCGGCGTCGCCGCCCAGGCTCCGGCCGAAACCACCGGCTTCGTGTTCAACCACACCATGCTGCGGGTGAAGGACATCACCGCCTCGCTGGACTTCTACACCCGCGTGCTCGGCTACCAGCTGATCGACAAGCGCGACTTCGCCGAAGCCCAGTTCAGCCTGTACTTCCTGGCCTACGTACCGGCCGGCGCCGTGGTACCCGAGGATGACGACGCCCGTCGCGTGTGGATGGCCGGCCTGCCGGGCGTGCTGGAGCTGACCCACAACCACGGCACCGAGAGCCAGGACGGCGCGGTCTACCACGACGGCAACAGCGACCCGCGCGGCTTCGGCCACATCTGCGTGTCAGTGCCGGATATCGAGGCCGCCTGCCAGCGCTTCGAGGACCTGGGCGTGACCTTCCAGAAGCGCCTCACCGACGGCCGCATGAAGAACCTGGCCTTCATCAAGGACCCGGACGGCTACTGGGTCGAGATCATCTCCAACTGACCCCAAAAGGGGACGGAGGGGATCAAGTCGTTTCTGGCACTATTGGCCGGAAGCGACCTGATCCCCTCCGTCCCCTTTTTTTGCGAGGTTGGTATGGAAACGATGGAACTGCACCGCGGGCGACTGATCGACCACATCCAGCTGGTCGTACGCGACCTGGCCGCCAGCCGGCGTTTCTACCAGGCGGTGTTCGATACGATCGGCATCCCGATCGCCGGCGAAGGCGATGATTACTTCTGGGCCGACGAGCTGTTCATTTCCAGCGCCAGCAGCGAAGCCGCCGCCGGCCAGCTGACCGGCCGCCACCACCTGGCGTTCCAGGCCCGCGACAGCGCCACCGTCGATGCCTTCCACACTGCGGCCATCGCTGCCGGAGGCAAGGACAACGGCGCACCCGGCGAGCGCCCCTACCACCCCGGTTACTACGGCGCGTTCGTGATTGATCCGGATGGCAACAACATCGAAGTGGTCTACCACGGCCCGGCGAACTACAGCGCCGACTCGGTGAAGGTCACTTTCTGATTTCACCGAAGCCGTGAACGAAGAAGCCGGGCAATGCCCGGCTTCTCTCGTTCCGACAATGGAGTCCTCAGTGGGCCGCCATGTAGATGTCCTGCAGCACGGCCTTTTCCAGCTCCAGCTCGCCCAGCAGGTTCTTCACGATGTCGCCCAGGCTGAGGATGCCCACCAGGAGCGTGCCTTCGGTGACCATCAGATGACGGCGCCGCGAGTACGTCATCAACGACATGGCCTGCTTCAGGGTCGCTTCCGGCGCAATACCTTCCAGGCCAGTGGACGGCAGGCTGGAAATCACCCGGCGGCCGGCCTGCGGGCCGTCGTCGGCCAGGGTACGCACGATGTCCTTTTCGGAAATGATGCCAACCGGGGCATCGTCCTTCATCACCACCAGCGCAGCGATCCTGTTCGCGCTCATCTTGTGGGCGGCGGCACCGATGGTGTCTTCGGCGTCGATGGTGATGACAGCTTCTTTCTTGGATTGCAGGAGTTCGCGGACGTTCATTCTTGTTTCCTGGTGCAGGTCACTGAAGTCAAAAAAGTGTGCTCTTCCGATACGCCCCCTCCCCGGGAACAGACCTTTCAGCGCACGTCTGGCGCACCCGCCTGCCGCTTGGAATGAATCGGCAGACGTCGTGCTGCAACGCGAACGAGGTGGGCTCAACGGCTCAACCCGACCCTCGGTCAAAGTGATTCTACGACTGCGACCATCGGTCACTACCGGCATCGATAGGACAGTTCGTCGTGGGAACCAACTGACGATCCAGAGAATGGCACCGTGGCTGAAACCGCCG
The DNA here is from genome assembly GCF_004920835.1 of Stenotrophomonas maltophilia. Classification (GTDB taxonomy): domain Bacteria; phylum Pseudomonadota; class Gammaproteobacteria; order Xanthomonadales; family Xanthomonadaceae; genus Stenotrophomonas; species Stenotrophomonas maltophilia_AQ. The sequence continues at coordinate 78,277 of NZ_QFHO01000005.1, read as the reverse complement.
CTGAATACAGGCGATGTCGCGCATTAAAGATTGATTGCCGGCTGCCGACAGCGGACAGAACACCCGGCGGCTGTCCCACTTGCCACGGTTACCGGCGCAAACGAAAGGGGCCCACGTGGGGCCCCTTCGCATGCAGTATCCAATGGATCCGGCGGGGTTACTCCACCGTCACGCTCTTGGCGAGGTTGCGCGGCTTGTCCACGTCGGTGCCACGCGCCAGTGCGGTGTGGTACGCCAGCAGCTGCACCGGGATGGTGTGCACGATCGGGCTGAGCACGCCAGCATGGCGCGGCGTGCGGATCACATGCACGCCCTCGGACTCGTTGAAGTTGCTGTCCTGGTCGGCAAACACGAACAGCTCGCCACCACGGGCGCGCACCTCCTGCATGTTCGACTTCACCTTTTCCAGAAGGCTGTCGTTGGGCGCGATCACCACCACCGGCATGTCTTCGTCCACCAGCGCCAGCGGGCCATGCTTCAGCTCACCCGCCGGATAGGCCTCAGCGTGGATATAGGAGATTTCCTTCAGCTTGAGCGCGCCTTCCAGCGCGATCGGGTAATGCAGGCCACGGCCCAGGAACAGCGCACTGCTCTTGCGCGCGAAACGCTCGGCCCAGGCAGCGATCTGCGGCTCCATGTTCAGCGCGTGCTGCACGCTGCCCGGCAGGAAGCGCAACTGCTCCAGGTAGTCCGCTTCCTGCGCCGCGTCGATGCGGCCATGCAGCTTGCCCAGCACTACGGTCAGCTGGAACAGCGCGGCCAGCTGGGTGGTGAAGGCCTTGGTCGAGGCCACGCCGATCTCGGCGCCGGCGCGGGTGTAGCAGACCAGTTCGCTGGCGCGCGGGATCGCACTCTCCGGCACGTTGCAGATCGACAGCGTGTGCTTGTGGCCCAGCGACTTGGCGTACTTCAGCGCCTCCATCGTATCCAGCGTTTCGCCGGACTGGGAAATGGTGACGATCAGGTGCTTCGGGTTCGCATAGGCGGCGCGATAGCGGTACTCGCTGGCAATCTCCACGCTGCACGGCAGGCCGGCAATGGCTTCGATCCAGTAACGCGCGGTCAGGCCGGCGTAGTAGCTGGTGCCGCAGGCGATGATCTGCACGCCTTCGATGCCCGACAGCACGGCCTCGGCATTCTTGCCGAACAGCTCGGCCGGGAAACCACCGGCGTCGATTGCCGCCTCGATGGTATCGCCCAGCGCACGCGGCTGTTCGTGGATTTCCTTCTGCATGAAGTGGCGGTACGGGCCCAGCTCCAACGACGCCAGCGACACGTCGGACAGGTGCACGTCGCGCTCGACCGGCTGGTCATGCTCATCGAAGATGCGCACGCCGTCGCGGCGGATTTCGGCGGTGTCGCCCTCCTCCAGGAAGATCACCTTGCGGGTGGCCGACAGCACCGCCGAAACGTCGGACGCGACGAAGTTCTCGCCCTCGCCCAGACCGATCAGCAACGGGCAACCCATCCGCGCGCACACGAAGCGCTCCGGTTCGGCGCGGCTGACCACGGCCAGAGCGTAGGCACCGGTCAGTTCCTTCACGGTGCGCTGCAGCGCCACCAGCAGGTCATCGCCGTCCTTCAGGTGATGGTGGATCAGGTGCGCGATGACTTCGGTATCGGTCTGCGACTCGAAGCTGTAGCCCAGCGCACGCAGCTTCTCGCGCTGCTCTTCGTGGTTCTCGATGATGCCGTTGTGCACCAGCGCCACGCCGTGGCTGATGTGCGGATGCGCGTTGGCCTCGGTGACACCGCCATGGGTGGCCCAGCGCGTATGGCCGATACCCAGCACTGCATTGAAGCCCTCGGCCTCGGCCGCAGTGGCCATTTCCGAAACGCGACCGGTGCGACGCACGCGGCGTACATCCCGGCGCTCACCCTGGTCGATCACCGCGATACCGGAGGAATCGTAACCACGGTACTCAAGCCGCTTCAGGCCTTCGATCAGCACCGGCACTACGTCGCGATCAGCGATCGCACCTACGATTCCACACATGTCAGGCGTTTCCTTGAAGACGATCGGCGCATTCTAGCCTGCGCGTCCGGCGTCGCCCTCCTGTCCGCTTAATGAAAGTGTCCGGAAAGGTGTCCGCGGACACACGGACACTTTTCGCACCCATCCAAATCATTGAACTGAAAGGAAATAAAGTTGGCATGCATCGTGCTTGTATCGGGTACCACCCAGGCACCACCGACAGGCACGCATCGATGATCCGCGACACCTCCGCACAGGACCAGATCGTTTCCTCCGCCCCGGCAGGCACCACCCGCGCCTCCTGGCAGCGCTACCGCTGGCCGGCGCTTGCCGCCATCGCACTGCTGGCCGGCATTGGCTGGGCGGTACATGCCTGGTCCAATGCCAGCCGCTCCTTCGACAGCAGCCGCGTGCGCATCGCCGAAGTGAAGCGCGGCGACCTGGTCCGCGACATTGCTGCCGACGGCCGCGTGATCGCTGCCAACAGCCCGATTCTGTATGCCATCTCGGCCGGTACGGTGGACCTGAAGGTGGTCGCCGGCGACGTGGTCAAGAAGGGACAGGAACTGGCGGTCATCGACAGCCCGGAACTGCGCAGCAAGCTGGCCCAGGAACAGGCCACCCTGGCCGGCCTGGAGGCTGAATCGAGCCGGGCCGCACTGGACGCCACCCTGGCCCGCGCCAAGTCGCGCAAGGAAACCGATCAGGCCACCATCGAACGGCAGGCCGCCGACCGTGACCTGCAGCGCTACCAGCGCGGCTATGACGGCGGCGCGGTGCCGCAGATCGACCTGGCCAAGGCCAAGGACTCGCTGAAGAAAGCCGACATCACCCTGGCCAACGCCACCATCGATGCCCGCCTGCAGAGCCAGGGCGCGGACCTGGATGCCCGCAACAAGCGTCTGCTGGCCGATCGCCAGAAGGCGGTGGTGGCCGAGGTGCAGCGCCAGGTCGACGCGCTGACCCTGCGCGCACCGTTCGACGGCCAGGTCGGCCAAGTGCAGGCCATCCAGTCCACCAACCTGGCCGCCAACGCGCCGGTGCTGGGCGTGGTTGACCTGTCCAAGTTCGAAGTCGAGATCAAGGTGCCGGAGAGCTTCGCGCGCGACCTGGCGATCGGCATGCCGGCGCAGCTGACCGGCGGCAACGGCAAGCCGTTCCCGGGCGAGATCAGTGCGGTGTCGCCGGAAGTGGTCAACGGCGAGGTCAACGCCCGCGTGCGCTTCGCCAGCGCGCAGCCGGAAGGCCTGCGCCAGAGCCAGCGGATGTCGGTGCGCGTGCTGCTCGATACCCGCAAGGACGTGCTGAAGGTCGAGCGCGGCCCGTTCGTCGAACAGGGCAACGGCATCGCCTACGTGATGGATGGCCGCACCGCGGTGCGCCGCCCGGTGGAGCTGGGCGTCAGCAGCCTGGGCGAAGTGGAAATCAAGTCGGGTGTGCAGCCGGGGGACCGCATCGTGGTCTCCGGCAGCGACCTGTTCAAGGACGCCGAACGCGTCTCCGTCAACTGATACCTGATACCTGAATCCTGGAGAGAGGACACCCCATGTACATGCTCGAAATGCGTTCGGTCGCCAAGGTCTTCCGCACCGAACAGGTGGAAACCCATGCGTTGCGCTCGCTGGAACTGCAGGTCAAGGAAGGCGAGTTCGTCGCTGTCACCGGCCCGTCCGGCTCCGGCAAGACCACCTTCCTCAACATCGCCGGTCTGCTGGAAACCTTCACCAGCGGCACCTACATGCTCGACGGCCAGGACGTGAGCAAGCTCGGCGACGATGCGCGCAGCCGCCTGCGCAACCAGAAGATCGGCTTCATCTTCCAGGGCTTCAACCTGATCCCCGACCTGAACCTGTTCGACAACGTCGACGTGCCGCTGCGCTATCGGAAGATGAGCGCCAACGAGCGCCGCGAACGTATCGAGAAGGCGCTGAGCCAGGTCGGCCTCGGCTCGCGCATGAAGCACTATCCGAATGAACTGTCGGGCGGCCAGCAGCAGCGCGCGGCCATCGCACGCGCCCTGGCCGGCAGCCCGCGCCTGTTGCTGGCCGACGAACCGACCGGCAACCTGGACACGCAGATGGCCCGCGGCGTGATGGAACTGCTGGAAGAGATCAACGCCGCTGGCACCACCATCGTGATGGTCACCCATGATCCGGAACTGGCCGCCCGCGCGCAGCGCAACGTGCACATCGTCGATGGCCAGGTGACCGACCTGGTGCGCGAGCCGGTGCTGGCCACCCCGCCGCGTCACATCGTCGCCGTCAACGAGTGAGGGCCCGACCATGTTCGCCTACTACTCCCGACTGGCGGTGCGCAGCTTCCGCCGCAACAAGGTACTGACCGCGCTGATGGTGGTTGCCATCGCGCTGGGCATCGGCGCCTCGATGACCACTTTGACTGTGTTCCATGTACTGTCCGGCGACCCGATTCCCGGCAAGAGCGACCGCCTGTTCTATGTGCAGCTTGATGCCGCGACCGGCGCCTATGTCGCTGGCGAGGAACCGGAAACCCAGCTGACCCGCTTCGACGGTGAAGCCCTGCTGCGCGAAGCCAAGGGCGAGCGACAGGCACTGATGAGCGGCGGCGGCGGTACCATCGAACCGGACAACAGCACTCTCAAGCCCTTCAGCATCGACACCCGCTGGACCTCGGCCGACTTCTTCCCGATGTTCGAGGTGCCCATGCAGTACGGCCGCGCCTGGACGCGCGAGGACGATGAAGGCCGTGCACGCGTGGTGGTCATCTCCAAGGCGCTCAATGACAAGCTGTACCAGGGCGCCAACAGCGTGGGCCGCGACCTGCGCATGGAAGGTCAGAGCTACCGCATCGTCGGCGTGATGAAGGAATGGAGTCCGGAGCCGCACTTCTACGACCTGACCACGGGCAGCTACGGCAAGAACGAGGACCTGCTGCTGCCGATCTCCACCTCCTTCGACCTGAAGCTGGGCAACAACGGCAACATGAACTGCTTCGGCGAGAATCCCGACGGCAACAGCTACTCGCTCAACGCACCGTGCGCGTGGCTGCAGTACTGGGTGGAGATGGACCCGGCCAAGGCCGCCGACTACCGCCGCTACCTGGAGAACTATTCGACCCAGCAGCGCGAGGCCGGCCGCTTCAAGCATCCGCCGAACGTGCGCCTGCGCACCGTGATGGAATGGCTGGACTTCAATGGCGCAGTCCCCAGCGATGTGCGCCTGCAGCTGTGGCTGGCGCTGGGCTTCCTGGGTGTCTGCCTGGTCAACACGGTGGGCCTGCTGCTGGCCAAGTTCCTGCGCCGCAGTGGAGAGATCGGCGTGCGCCGCGCCCTCGGTGCCAGCCGTGGCCAGATCTTCCTGCAGTGCCTGGTGGAAGCCGGTGCGGTCGGCGTGGTCGGTGGCGTGCTGGGTATCGGCCTGGCCCTGCTTGGCCTGTTCGCGGTGCGCCAGCAACCGGTGGAATACGCAAAGCTGGCCCACCTGGACGGCAACATGCTGCTGCTCGCGCTGGGCCTGACCCTGCTCGCCAGCCTTGCCGCAGGGTTCCTGCCCGCCTGGCGCGCCATGCAGGTCACCCCGGCCATCCAGCTCAAGTCGCAGTAAGCACCCGAACGAGGACTCCCATGGACATCCGCCCCATCCTCAGCACGCTGCGCCGGCACAAGACCGCCGCTGCCCTGATCGTGCTGGAAGTCGCACTGACCTGCGCCATCGTCTGCAACGCGCTGTTCCTGGTCAGCCAGCGCGTGGAGAAGATCAGCATGCCCAGCGGCATCGCCGAGAGCGAACTGGTCATGCTGCGCGTCAGCGGCATCGGCAAGCAGACCGACGCCATGGCCCGCACCCGCGAGGACCTGGCATCGCTGCGCGCGATTCCCGGCGTCAGCAACGTCACCATCATCAACCAGGTCCCCTTCCGCAACGGCTCCTCCAGCAGCAGCATTTCGCGTGTGATCGACCAGGAACGGCCGACCACCAACGCCTCGATGTACACCCTGTCCGAGAACGGGCTGGCCACGATGGGCATCAACCTGATCGCAGGCCGCGATTTCCTGCCCGACGAGTACCAGAACTTCGAAGACGCCAGCAAGGGCGGCGCAAAGGAGAACGCAGTCCCGGTCATCCTCACCCAGGCCACCGCCGCCAAGATGGAACCCAATGGCAGTGCGCTGGGCAAGACCTACTACATGGGCAAGCAGCCGCTGCATGTGGTCGGCATCGTCGACACGCTCAGCACGCCCAACGGCTGGAATGACAACTGGACCAACTCGATGCTGCTGCCCATGCGGCGCACCTTCGACGAAGGTGGCACGTATGTGCTGCGCACTTCGCCGGAACGCCGCAAGGAAGTACTCGATGCCGGTGCCGCCGCGCTGGAACGCAACGACCCCAACCGGCTGATGCGCGACAAGCTGACCTATGAAGACCAGCGCAAGGACTTCTTCAAGAACGACCGCGCGATGGTCGGCCTGCTGATCACCGTCAGCATCTCGCTGCTGGTGGTAACCGCGCTGGGCATCATCGGCCTGGCCAGCTTCTGGGTGCAGCAGCGCAGCAAGCAGATCGGCATCCGCCGTGCGCTGGGCGCGACCCGCGGGCAGATCCTGCGCTACTTCCAGACCGAGAACTTCCTGCTGGCCACGCTGGGCATCGTGCTGGGCATGCTGGCGGCCTACGCCATCAACCTGGCGCTGATGAACCTGTACGAGCTGCCGCGCATGCCGCTGTACTACCTGCCGCTGGGTGCACTGCTGCTGTGGGTGCTGGGCCAGATCGCGGTGTTCGGGCCGGCGCGGCGTGCGGCGGCGGTGCCGCCTGCGGTCGCCACGCGGGGCGCGTGAGATGCGCGCCTGCGCGATGTGCCTGATGCTGCTCCTGCCATTGCCGGCGCTGGCCGGCGGTGGCAGTGCGCAGACACTGGAGTGGCGCCAGGATGCCGCGCGGTTGTCATTGCGCTCAACGGAGGGCCAGGTGCGCGTGGAGGCCGCCAGCCCGGAAATGCGCTTCGGCGTGCGCAGTGGCGATCGCATCCTGCGCGTGGACGACACGGCGGTGCGCCGGGTCGAACACCTTGCCGAGGCCCTGCGTCATGCCAACGCAGCCACCGCCTATCTGTTGCTGCGCCGCGACAAGCGCGAACTGACGGTGGCGGTCGACGCCGCAGCCTGGCGCCAGGCGCTGGAGGTGCCGCCGCCACCTGCGCCGCCACGGCCCCCGGCGCCTCCCCGGCGCTGAGCGAGGGCCGCTCCTGCACAGCCACGGGTTTGGCTATGCTTGATGGGTGGCGCCGGGCTCTCCCGGTGCGTGGACACGAACGGCTCCAACGGCGCCGCCCATCCCTTTCTGCAGAACCGCTTGATGCCTGCGATCCTGATCATCGACGACAACGCCAGCGTGGGTACCGCGCTGGACGTGCTGTTCTCCCTGCACGACATCGACACCCTGCAGGCGCAGAGCCCGTCCGAAGGGCTGGCCCTGCTGGAGTCGCAGCCGGTCGACCTGGTGATCCAGGACATGAACTTCAGCGAGGACACCACCTCCGGCGAAGAAGGCGAGGCCCTGTTCGCGCAGATCCGCGCGCGCCATCCCGATCTGCCGGTGATCCTGCTGACCGCCTGGACCCACCTCAGCAGCGCGGTGGATCTGGTCAAGGCCGGTGCGGCCGACTACCTGGCCAAGCCCTGGGACGACCGCAAGCTGATGACCACGGTCAACAACCTGCTGGAACTGTCCGAGGCGCGCCGCGAACTGGACCGGCGCCGCAGCCGTGAACTGCGCCAGCGCAATGCGCTGGAAGAGAAGTATGACCTGTGCGGCGCGGTCTTCGCCGACCCTGCCAGCGAGCGCGTCATCGCACTCGCCTGCCAAGTCGCACGCTCGGAACTGCCGGTACTGATCACCGGCGCGAACGGTGCCGGCAAGGAGAAGATCGCGCAGATCATCCAGGCCAATTCCCTGGTGGCCAAGGGTCCATTCGTGGCGGTCAACTGTGGCGCGCTGCCTTCGGAACTGATCGAGGCCGAACTGTTCGGTGCCGAGGCCGGTGCGTATACCGGCGCCAACAAGGCGCGCGAAGGCAAGTTCGAGGCCGCCGATGGTGGCACCCTGTTCCTGGATGAGATCGGCAACCTGTCGCTGGGCGGGCAGATGAAGCTGCTGCGTGTGCTGGAAACCGGCCGCTTCGAGCGCCTGGGCTCCAACCGCGAACGCCAGGTCAAGGTCCGCGTGGTCAGCGCGACCAATGCCGACCTGCCGGCGATGATCCGCGACGGCACCTTCCGCGAAGACCTCTATTACCGCCTCAACACGGTGGAACTGGTGCTGCCGCCGCTGGCCGATCGCCCGGGCGACATCGTGCCGCTGGCCGAGCGCTTCCTGACCGCTGGCAAGCCCCTGTCCAGCGCCGCCACCGCCGCCCTGCAGCGGCACCCGTGGCCAGGCAACGTGCGCGAACTGCGCAACGTGATCCAGCGCGCCGAACTGCTGGCTACCGGCAACCGTATTGAAGTGGCCGATCTCAACCTGCCGCGCGCAGCCGCCGCACCGCGCCCGGCCCCCAGTGCGGGCAATGACCCCGACCGCGCGCGCATCGAGGAGGTACTGGCGCGCAACCATGGCGTCATCGCCCAGGCCGCCGCCGAACTCGGCCTGAGCCGCCAGGCGCTGTACCGGCGCATGGACCGCCACGGTATCCCGCGCGAATGAAACGGCGCTCGTTCACTTTCCGCCTGTTCCTGCGCCTGCTGCCGGTGCTGGCGCTGGCCGCCGCGTTGCCGTGGCTGCTGGCCTACTGGATGGACCATGGCTGGGTGGTGACCACGGTGTCGGCGTTGATCCTGCTGTCGCTGATGTGGTGGACCCTGCGTCGCGCTACCGCCCCGGTGCGGTCACTGATGCGGGCCCTGGCGGGCACCACCAGCAGCTATCGCGACGGCGAATACAACTTCGGCGTGCACTGGCCCGGCAATGACGAGCTCGGCGACCTGGTGCAGGCACACCGCGAACTGGGCGATGTGCTGCGTGCACAGCGGCAGGGCCTGGTGCAACGCGAACTTCTGCTGGACACGATGGTGCAGAACACGCCGGTGGCGATGCTGCTGATCGCCTCGGGCGGTGATGGCATCGCCCGCGTGGTGTTCTCCAATCTGGCTGCGCGCAAGCTGCTGCATGGCGGCTGGAAGCTGGAAGGCCAGCGCCTGGAGGACGTGCTGGAACAGGTGCCGGTGGAGCTGCGCGATGCCATCGCCCGTGGCGGTGACAGCCTGTTCGCGGTGCATGCCGAGGGCGAGGACGGCGATGAGGACGACGAGCAGGTCTACCACCTCTCGCGCCGGGCCTTCCAGCTCAATGGTCGTCCGCACGACCTGCTGCTGGTGCGCCTGCTGACCGCCGAGCTGCGCCGCCAGGAAGTACAGACCTGGAAGAAGGTGATCCGGGTGATCAGCCACGAGCTCAACAACTCGCTGGCACCGATTGCCTCGCTGGCCCACTCCGGCGGTGTACTGGTGCAGCGTGAGCGCTTTGACCGGCTGCCGGAGATCTTTAGCACCATCGAGGATCGTGCACGCCACCTGGAAGGCTTCATCCGCGGCTATGCGCGCTTTGCCAAGCTGCCGCAACCGCAGTTGCAGACCGTGCACTGGGCCCCCTTCCTGTCCAGCCTGCGCCAGCAGATCCCGTTCGGCATGGAACGTGAGCCGGACGAGGAACTGAGCAGCCGCATCGACATCGCCCAGTTCGGGCAGGCACTGCTGAACCTGTTGAAGAACGCGCACGAAGCCTGCGCCGAAGCAGAGCCGCCCAACGATGACGTACAAGTGCAACTCACGCGGCTGCCGCAGTGGCTGCGCCTGGACGTACTGGATCGCGGCAAGGGCATGAACGAGCAGGTGCTGCAGAATGCGCTGATGCCGTTCTATTCGACCAAGCGCAATGGCACCGGGCTGGGCTTGGCCTTGACCCGCGAGATCGTGGAAGCGCATGGCGGCCGGGTATCACTGCAGAATCGCGGCGATGGCGGGTTGTGCGTGTCGATCCTGTTGCCGGTGGGTTGAGCGGGTAGGTCCACGCCATGCGCGGATGTGCCGACCAAGGTCGGCACCTACCAAACCTGCCGCATCGCCACCCGCAGGTGCATCGGGAACCCGAGCGCAGCCTCTTCGGCCATCACCGCGCGCAGGCCATCGTTCCACTGCGCCTCGGGCACTATGTCGAATCCTTCGCTGGCATAGAAGGCCGCATTCCACGGCACATCGGACAGCGTGGTCAGCACCGCGGCCGCGTAGCCTCCCGCCCTCGCCTGCGCCAAGGCATGGCGCAGCAAAGCGCGGCCGTGGCCACGCCGCGCGTGTGCGGGATCCACGTCCATCTGCAGCACATGGAATTCACCGCAGAGTTCGCCGGCCAGCAGGTAACCCGCGATACCACCGTCAGCCGCATCCACCACCCACAACTGGCCACGTTGAAGGCCATCCTGCAGCGTCGGCAGGTCCAGACCATGCCCGGCAAACACCGGGTAGGCCTGGTGACCCTTCAGCAGTTCACCGGCACGTTGTTCAATTGCCGGCAGCATGCCGAGTTCGTCGGCATGCGGGATGCGTGGCTCAGGACTTCTTGAGCGGGCGCTTCCAGCCATCGATGGTTTCCTGTCGTGCACGTGCCAGTGTCAGCTTGCCATCCGGGGCGTCGCGGGTGATGACCGAACCGGCGGCAATCGTCGCACTGTCGCCAATGGTCACCGGTGCTACCAGCGAACTGTTGGAACCAATGAAGGCGTTGTCGCCGATGGTGGTGGTCGACTTGTTCACGCCGTCGTAGTTGCAGGTGATGGTGCCGGCACCGATGTTCACCTTGCTGCCGATCACCGCATCGCCCAGGTAGGTCAGGTGGTTGGCCTTGCTGCCAACACCGAGGGTGACCTTCTTGGTCTCGACGAAGTTGCCCACGTGCACGCCGTCTGCGAGCACGGTCCCCGGACGCAGCCGCGCGAACGGTCCCACCAGCGCAGCACCTTCGGTGACCACGCCTTCAAGATCACAATGCGCGCGCACTTCGGTGCCCGGGCCAAGATTGACGTCCTTCAGCCGGTTGAACGGGCCCACGGTGACGCCGTCGCCGAGCACGATGTGGCCTTCCAGAACGACGTCGACATCGATCAGCACATCGCTGCCCACGGTGACGGTGCCACGGATATCCAGTCGTGCCGGGTCACGCACGCGCGCGCCCTGCGCGCACAGGGCCCGTACCGCGCGGCGCTGCCAGGCACGCTCCAGCTGCGAAAGCTGCCAGGGATCGTTTGCCCCTTCGGCTTCCTGCGCGTCGGCCACCAGTGCCATTTCGGCCGGGGTGTACTCGTGCGCGGCAAAGGCGAACACGTCGGTCAGGTAGTACTCGCCCTGCGCGTTGCTGTTGGACAACTGCGACAGCCAGCGCCGCAGCGCGGTCGACTCGGCGGCAATGATGCCGGTATTGATCGTGCGCACACGCAGCTGGTCGTCGGTAGCGTCCTTCTGCTCAACGATCGAGCCGACCTTGCCCTCGGCGTCGCGCAGCACGCGGCCGTAACCGGTCGGGTCTTCGACATCGGCGACCAGCACGGCCAGCCGGCCCGGCTGCGCCAGCAGGTCGCGCAGGGTCTGCGCTCGGATCAGCGGCACGTCGCCATACAGCACAAGCACCTGGGCCGCATCCGGAACCTGCGGCATCGCCTGGGCCACCGCATGGCCGGTGCCCAGCTGCTGTGCCTGTTCAGCCCATTGCAGGTCGGGCTGGTCAGCGAAGTGCTGGCGCACCGCTTCACCACCATGGCCATAGACCACATGGATCGCCGCCGGTTCCAGTTCGCGGGCGGCCGCGATCACGTGTGCCAGCATCGGCTGGCCGGCGATCGGCTGCAGCACCTTCGGCAGCACCGACTTCATGCGCTTGCCCGCGCCAGCGGCGAGGATGATGACGTGCAGGGGTTGGGTCATGGAAACGGCAGTCCGTGGTTCGTTGCCGATGATTCTAGAGCGTGGGCCGTTAACATGTGCATCCCACCTCCTTCACCGTACCGATGGGCCTCGTTCGCCAGGGAAGCACCTATCTCATCATCGGGCTCGTGCAGCTGCTGCTCGACTGGCTGGTGTTCGTCGCCGCGACCGCGCTGGGCCTGCCCGTGGTGCCAGCAAACATTGCCGGTCGCCTGGCCGGGATGCTGCTGGGCTTCTGGCTCAACGGCCGTTACACCTTTGCCAGCGCAGGCAGCGCGCGCCTTGGCTGGCGTCGATTTTCACGTTTCCTGGGGATCTGGGCCGCACTTACCGCTGCCAGCACGGTGCTGGTCGCTTTGACCAGCCGCCATCTTGGATTGGATTGGGCCTGGCTGGCCAAGCCGCTGATCGAAGGTGGAATCGCCCTGATCTCCTTCCTGCTGTTGCGCCATGTTGTCTTCCGCTGAGACCTTCAGCCTGCTACGCCCATCGCAAACCGCTGCCGCAGCCCACCCCGCCACAGCTGCAGGGGGCTGTACCCGAGTTCTACGCGATGCCGCCCCGCAGGCACGCACACCGCGTGGAAGAGGCCATTGGCACGCATCAGCGGCAACGGCGCTCCGCCATCGAGTCGGGCCTGCCAACCCTGGGCGGTCACCTCATTGATCACCAGCCACGCCGGATGCTCAGCGTCCACGTCAAGGACGATTCTGCCAGGCTGATAGGCCTGTGAGAGCACGTGCAGTCGGCCTGCCTCACGTTCAGGGCAGGCGGTCTGCTGCCCGGTGGGCAGCCAGACCACCTGGCTGAAGTCCGTCTGGTTGAACTCGGCAGCCGGTGGCAGGCGTTCACTGTGCCGCTGCACCCGTTGCGGATTGAGCGTACGCGGCAGCACGCTTCCGCGTAGCGCCAACTGCACGTCGCTGCCTTGGTCATCGGACCCGGCAAATGGCTCCGGTGACAGCAGCCAGCGGACCCCCAGCAGGTCGTACACGGGGGCATCCATGTCTGGCGCCCAAGGGGTTGTCGCCTTCTGCTGGAAGGCAGCCACGGGTTCCGTCGGCATTCCAACCATCTGCTGGTAGTCACTGGACAGCAGCGGGTTGTAGCCATTGGCCAGTGGAATCGCGTGCACAGCGGCGCCATTGGTCAGCACGCCGATGCCGAAGACGATGGCGCGCTCGGGCAGGCCTGCGCGCCGCTCGGCGGCAAGCAGCGCATACGCGCGCTGCGTGGCGCCATTGCGCTCGGCCGTCATTACCGGCGGACGGGCGCCCGACGTATTGAAGCGTGCTCCCACGTTGAACAGCAGCATGTCGAACACGACCAGTGCGATCAGCCAGCGCATCGGAGCCGGGTGCCGACGCAGCAGCTGCACTGCGGCAATGCCGATGCCGGCACTGGCCGCCAGCCACGCAAAGGCTTCCAGATGCCCGTGGCTCACGGCCAGCCAGGAAGCAACTGGCACGAGTACAACGACCAACGCCAACGACACCCGGTGCGGGTGCAGTGCGCGCTTTTCCAACGCAACCTGCAACGCCTGTGCACCCAGCCAGGCCGCTGCCGGCACGGCAAGGAACAGCGCATCGGAGGGCCGTCGGAACAGATCAAGACCCGGCAACCCGCTGAAGAGCCACGCAAACAGCGGAGTGACGTTCCCCAGGGCGACCAGCGTCGTCAACAGCAGTACACCCAGCGCCAAACAGGTGGCGCGTCGCTGCCTGTGCACAACGCTGCCGCCCCAAGCCAGCCAGAGCGCCAGTGGCACCGCGCCGAAATAGAGGTAGTCCGTGGTGATATCGCCGAAGGACCAACTGGTCCCACGCACCTGCGAGAACACATTTCCCGAGAGCAGTGTCACCAGTCCCTGCCAGTGCATCGCACCGGCCAACGCCGTCTCCAGCATCATGCCGTCACGGTTGGTGTCACCCAGCCATGCCAACGTGGAAAGCCACTGGGGGGCGCTCACTGCGGCGGCGATCAGGGCGACGGCGGTCAGCTGCAATGCCAGGCGGAAGCGCTTGCCCCTGGCCAACAGCACTGCGCCCACGGCGTACACAGCACACGCCAGGATGATGAAGTAGGTCACCTGGGTCAGCTGCAGCGCACACAGCCCTCCTGCAATTCCCGCCAGCAGCACGTCACGCGTGCGGCCCTGGTTCCGAACGTTCGACAGTCCCAGCCAGATCCAGGGAAGCAGGCTGTAGCTGACGATCATCGGCGTGTGCTGCAAGCGGGAGGCTGCCACCGCACCGAACATCAGCACCATCGCAAAGAACCACTGTGCGGCTGCAGAAAGACCGAATGAACGCGCCAGGCGCAGCGCGCCGAAGCCACCCGCCAGCACATGCAGCAGCACCACCACGGTGAACAGATGCAACGAAGCGGGCGCCAGCAGCATCGGCAGGACCATGGTCGGCTGCAGCGTCATCATCTGCGGATCGGCGATCTGCGGATAGCCGCCGAACAGGTAGGGGTTCCACCAAGGGGCCTGCAGGTTCAGAAGCTGCTCGGCACTGAAACTGACCGCCGGGAAGAACTGCTGCACGGCATCGTATGGGATGACCTTGGTACCGATCAGCCACGGCAGGCACAGCACCAGCCAGCTTGCCACCCACAGGGTTTCAGGTCGGGCCCATCGGGGGAGGGCTACATCGGTGGCGCCCATGCTCATGGTCGATGCGTACTGCATTCCGTGCATGTCTCCCTTCTCCTGAACGAAAATCGCCGGCATTGCGCCGGCGATCTTCCATCACTACCGGCATTGCTGCCGATGGCTCCCGAGCACGTTTCAGTGCTTGAGGGTCTTGCGCAGGCGCTCCAGCGCCTGCAGCTGGACAACGGCCTCAGCCAGCTTCTGCTGGGCTTCGGCCACTTCCATCGCTTCGCCGCGGTTGGCCAGGATGCGCTCAGCTTCTTCCTTGGCCTTGCGGACCGAGGCTTCGTCGATGTCCTGCGCGCGGATCGCGGTGTCGGCCAGCACGGTCACGACCTGCGGCTGCACTTCCAGGATGCCGCCGGAAATGGCGAAATCCAGCTGCTCGCCGTTCGGCGTGGTCACCACCACCTTGCCCGGCTTCAGGCGGGTGATCAGCGGCGCGTGCTTGGGCGCGATGCCCAGTTCGCCCAGCTCACCGGTGGCCACGACCAGGGTCGCTTCACCACGGAAGATTTCCTGCTCGGCGCTGACGATGTCGCAACGGATGGTGCTCATGGAACTCTCTTCGCTAGGGGGCGGGTGTTACCCACCGCAGGGGTTTCCGCAGCGGTGGGCGCAGGCCCACCCCGTTTCACGGATGGGACAGGCCGAAACCCGTCCCCGCCGCATCAGGCCTTTTCGGCCATCTTCTTGGCCTTCTCGACCGCTTCTTCGATGCTGCCGACCATGTAGAACGCCTGTTCCGGCAGGTGGTCGTACTCGCCATCGACGATGGCCTTGAAGCCACGGATGGTGTCCTTCAGCGACACGTACTTGCCCGGCGAGCCGGTGAACACTTCGGCCACGTGGAACGGCTGGCTGAAGAAGCGCTCGATCTTGCGGGCGCGCGACACGGCCTGCTTGTCTTCTTCGGACAGTTCGTCCATGCCCAGGATGGCGATGATGTCCTTCAGTTCCTTGTACTTCTGCAGGGTCTGCTGGACGCGCTGGGCGGTGTCGTAGTGCTCGTGGCCGATGACCAGCGGGTCCATCTGGCGGCTGGTGGAATCCAGCGGATCGACTGCCGGGTAGATACCCAGCGAGGCGATCGAACGCGACAGGGTCACGGTCGAGTCAAGGTGGGCGAAGGTGGTCGCCGGCGACGGATCGGTCAAGTCATCCGCGGGAACGTAGACGGCCTGGATCGAGGTGATCGAACCGTTCTTGGTCGAGGTGATGCGCTCCTGCAGGACACCCATCTCCTCGGCCAGGGTCGGCTGGTAACCCACCGCCGACGGCATACGACCCAGCAGTGCCGACACTTCGGTACCGGCCAGGGTGTAGCGGTAGATGTTGTCGACGAACAGCAGGACGTCCTTACCCTTGCCGTTTTCGTCCTTCTCGTCGCGGAAGTACTCGGCCATGGTCAGGCCGGTCAGGGCGACGCGCAGACGGTTGCCCGGCGGCTCGTTCATCTGGCCGTACACCATCGCGACCTTGTCCAGGACGTTGGAGTCCTTCATTTCGTGGTAGAAGTCGTTGCCCTCACGGGTACGCTCACCCACGCCGGCGAACACGGACAGACCGCTGTGCGCCTTGGCGATGTTGTTGATCAGTTCCATCATGTTGACGGTCTTGCCGACGCCGGCGCCGCCGAACAGGCCGACCTTGCCGCCCTTGGCGAACGGGCACATCAGGTCGATGACCTTGATGCCGGTTTCCAGCAGCTCGGTGGCCGGGGACTGGTCTTCGTACGACGGCGCGTCGCGGTGGATTTCCCAGCTGTCGCTGGCGGCCACTGGGCCGGCTTCGTCGATCGGACGGCCAAGCACGTCCATGATGCGGCCCAGGGTACCGGCGCCGACCGGCACCGAGATGCCGCGACCGGTGTTGATCGCAACCAGGTTGCGCTTCAGGCCGTCGGTGGAACCCAGCGCGATGCAACGGACCACGCCGTCGCCCAGCTGCTGCTGGACTTCAAGGGTGATCTCGGTGTTTTCCACCTTCAGTGCGTCATACACCTTCGGCACCGACTCACGCGGGAATTCGACGTCGACGACGGCGCCGATGATCTGAACGATCTTGCCCTGACTCATT
Organism: Stenotrophomonas maltophilia; assembly: GCF_004920835.1. Lineage (GTDB taxonomy): Bacteria > Pseudomonadota > Gammaproteobacteria > Xanthomonadales > Xanthomonadaceae > Stenotrophomonas > Stenotrophomonas maltophilia_AQ. Next base: position 61,618 of record NZ_QFHO01000005.1, on the reverse strand, counting down.
GCTGCATCCTCTAAATGTGTGCTTTGAACGAACGCGGTCAGACTGCTGCCGCGCCGCCGACGATTTCGGAAATTTCCTGGGTGATCGCTGCCTGGCGCGCCTTGTTGTAGACGAGCTGCAGATCGCCGATCAGCTTGTTGGCGTTGTCGCTGGCCGACTTCATCGCGACCATGCGCGCGGCATGTTCGGACGCGACGTTTTCCAGCAGCGCCTGGTACACCAGCGATTCGATGTAACGCGTCATCACGTGCTCGAGCACGGTCGCGGCATCGGGTTCGTACAGGTAGTCCCAGTCGTGATGGGCGACCTGCTTCTCGGCGGCCGGCAACGGCAACAGCTGATCGAAGCTGGCCTTCTGCGTCATCGTGTTGATGAAGCGGTTGTAGACCAGGTACACGCGATCGATCTTGCCTTCGGTGAAGGCATCGAGCATGACCTTGATCACGCCGATCAGCGATTCCAGCTTCGGTACGTCACCAATGTGGGTCACGCTGCCGACCATGTTGACCTTGACCCGGCGGAAGAAGGTCGACGCCTTCTGGCCGATGGTCACCATGTCCACTTCGGCACCCTTGTCCTGCCAGGCCTTGGCTTCACCCAGGAGCTTGCGGAACAGGTTGTTGTTGAGGCCGCCAGCCAGGCCGCGATCAGAGGAGATCACGATGAAACCGACCCGCTTGACCTGCTCGCGCTCGACCAGGAACGGATGCTGGTAATCGGTGCTGGCCTGCGCCAGGTGGCCGATCACCTGCTTCATCGCCTGCGCGTACGGACGCGAGGTCTTCATCCGATCCTGCGCCTTGCGGATCTTGGAGGCCGAGACCATTTCCAGGGCGCGCGTCACCTTGCGGGTGTTCTGCACGCTCTTGATCTTGGTTTTGATTTCGCGTCCGCTTGCCATCTTTGATTCCCGTAGAGCGGGGCGATGCCCCGCTGCAATCAACGGTGTAGCGGGGCCAGGCCCCGCCACACGTCCGTCTTACCAGCTGCCGGTGGTCTTGAACTCGGCGATGCCCTTCTTGAAGGCACCTTCGATGTCGTTGTCCCAACCGCCGGTGGCGTTGACCTTGCCGATCAGCTCGCCCTGGGTGTTGGCGAAGTGGGCGTGCAGGCCTTCTTCAAACGCCAGCAGCTTGTTGACCGGCACGTCGTCGAGGTAGCCCTCATTGACGGCGTAGATCGACAGCGCCTGGTTGGCGATCGACATCGGCGCGTACTGCTTCTGCTTCATCAGCTCGGTGACGCGCTGGCCACGCTCCAGCTGCTTGCGGGTCGCTTCGTCCAGGTCCGAGGCGAACTGCGCGAACGCAGCCAGCTCACGGTACTGGGCCAGCGAGATACGGATGCCGCCCGACAGCTTCTTGATGATCTTGGTCTGGGCCGAGCCACCGACGCGCGACACCGAGATACCGGCGTTCACGGCCGGGCGGATGCCGGCGTTGAACAGGTCGGTTTCCAGGAAGATCTGACCGTCGGTGATCGAGATCACGTTGGTCGGAACGAACGCGGAAACGTCGCCCGCCTGGGTTTCGATGATCGGCAGCGCGGTCAGCGAACCGGTCTTGCCGGTGACCTTGCCTTCGGTGAACTTCTCGACGTACTCCTCGGACACGCGGGCAGCGCGCTCGAGCAGACGGGAGTGCAGGTAGAACACGTCACCCGGGTAGGCTTCACGGCCCGGCGGGCGCTTCAGCAGCAGCGAGATCTGGCGGTAGGCCACGGCCTGCTTGGACAGATCGTCGTACACGATCAGCGCGTCTTCGCCGCGGTCCATGAAGTACTCACCCATGGTGCAGCCCGAGTAGGCGCTGATGTACTGCATGGCAGCCGATTCGGAGGCAGTGGCGGCGACCACGACGGTGTGCGCCAGCGCGCCGTTCTCTTCCAGCTTGCGCACGATGTTGGCGATGGTCGAAGCCTTCTGGCCGATCGCAACGTACACGCACTTGATGCCGGTGCCCTTCTGGTTGATCACCGCATCGATGGCCATCGCGGTCTTGCCGGTCTGGCGGTCACCGATGATCAGCTCGCGCTGGCCACGGCCGATCGGAATCATCGAGTCGACTGACTTGTAACCGGTCTGCACCGGCTGGTCGACCGACTTGCGCCAGATCACGCCCGGTGCAACGCGCTCCACCGGAGCGGTCAGGTCGGTACCCAGCGGGCCCTTGCCATCGATCGGCTCGCCCAGGGCGTTGACGACGCGGCCCAGCAGTTCCGGACCGACCGGCACTTCCAGGATGCGGCCGGTGGTCTTGGCAACGTCGCCTTCGCGCAGGTGCTCGTAGCCGCCCAGGACCACGGCGCCGACCGAGTCGCGCTCCAGGTTCAGGGCCAGGGCGAAGCTGTTGTTCGGCAGTTCGATCATTTCGCCCTGCATCACGTCGGCCAGACCGAAGATGCGCACGATGCCGTCGGACACGCTGGTCACGGTGCCTTCGTTGCGCGATTCCGCGGCCAGCTTGACCTTCTCGATGCGGTTCTTGATCAGTTCGCTGATTTCGGAGGGGTTGAGCGTGGTTGCCATCGTCAAGTCCTAGTGCCGGCAGCGGGGCCGGACGTTAAATGAATTCAGTTAGCGAGCGCGGTCTGCAGACGGGCCAGCTTGCCCTTCAGCGAACCATCGATGACCACGTCACCGGCGTCGATCACGGCGCCACCGATCAGCGAGGCGTCGACCGCGGTGGTCACTTCGACCTCGCGGTTGAAGCGCTTGCGCAGCGCGACCTTGATCGCGTCCAGTTCACCGGCCGAGAGTTCGGCGGCAGAGGTCACGTTGGCCTTGATCACGTGCTCGGCATCGGCGCGCAGGGCGTCGAACATGCCGGAGATTTCCGGCAGCAGCGGCAGACGATGCGATTCGGCCAGGATGGCCAGGAAGCGCGAGTAGGTCTCGCCGTGGGTCACCGGCGCCAGCAGGGCGACGGCGTCGTCACGGCCCAGCTCCGGGTTGGCGAGCAGGGCCGCCACGCGCGGGTCGGCGGCGACGTGGGCGGAGAACGCGAGGGCATCCGACCACGGCGCGAACGCGCCTTCGTCGCGCGCGGTCGCGAACGCGGCGCGGGCGTACGGGCGGGCAAGCGTGAGGGCCTGGCTCATCCTTAGATCTCCGAGGCCAGCTCGTCGAGCAGCGCCTTGTGGGCGTTGGCGTCGATTTCGCGCTTGAGCAGCTTTTCGGCACCGGTCACGGCCAGCGCGGACACCTGCTTGCGCAGATCTTCACGGGCACGGTTGGCGGCGGCGTCGATCTCGGCCTGGGCCAGATCCTTCTGACGGGTGGCTTCGGTGATCGCTTCGGTACGGGCAGCATCAACGATCTGGTTGGCACGCGCGTGGGCCTGATCGATGATCTCGTTGGCCTTGGTGCGGGCTTCCTTCAGCGCTTCGTTGACCTTCTCCTGCGCCTGGGCCAGATCTTTCTGGCTGCGGTCGGCAGCAGCGAGGCCTTCAGCAATCTTCTGCTGGCGCTCTTCGATCGCGTTCATCAGCGGCGGCCAGATCTTGGTCGCGATGATCCAGATGAGACCAGCGAAGGCGAGCGCCTGCGCAAGAAGGGTGAAATTGATATTCATGGTTAGCTCGATCGCTGGTTTCGGGGTGGACGCGCCGCCGAAGCGGCGCATCCGGCCTTCATCCGAAACCGGGTGCATCAGCACCCGGTCGTCTCAAACCGCTGTATCAGCCGGCCAGAGCCTTGGTGACGGCGCCAGCAAAGGCAGCCGACAGCGGGTTGGCGAAGGCCAGCAGCAGGCCGACGGCAACCGAGATGATGAACGCGGCGTCGATCAGGCCAGCGGTGATGAACATGCGCACCTGCAGGACCGGGATCAGTTCCGGCTGGCGGGCGGCCGACTCCAGGAACTTACCAGCCATGATGGCCAGACCCAGACCGGCGCCCAGCGCGGCCAGGCCGATCATGATGCCGACGGCAAGGGCGGTGGAGCTCTGAATCTGCGCGAAGTTGGTCAGGACGGCGAAGTACATGGTTATCTCCAGGAACTTAAGTTGCTAAGGGTGATGAAACGGATGAAGGTTGAAACGCGTTGAAGCTTGAAACTCAGTGAGCGTCTTCCGACAGGCTCAGGTACACGATCGACAGCATCATGAAGATGAAGGCCTGCAGCGGGATCACCAGCAGGTGGAACAGCATCCAGCCGAGGCCGAACGCACCACCGGCAATGGCACCGAAGAAACCGGCACCACCCAGCACCCAGATCAGCAGGAACACGATTTCGCCGCCGAACATGTTGCCGAACAGTCGCATCGCCAGCGAGATCGGCTTGCTCAGCCACTCGACGATGTTGAGGATCAGGTTGAACGGCATCATCCACTTGCCGAACGGCGCCGTCAGGAATTCCTTGATGAAGCCGAGCAGGCCCTTGGACTTCAGCGCGAAGAAAAGCATCAGGAAGAACACGCTGAAGGCCATGCCCAGGGTGGCATTGACGTCAGCGGTCGGCACCGGCTTCCAGTAGTGGACGCCCGCCCATTCCAGCGGCTTGGCGATGAAATCGGCCGGGATCATCTTCAGCAGATTCATCATCAGGATCCAGAAGAAGATCGTGATGGCGATCGGCGTCACCAGCTTGCTCTTGCCGTGGTAGGTGTCCTTGGCCTGGCGATCGACGAACTCCAGGCAGATTTCCACGAAAGCCTGCCACTTGCCCGGAACGCCGGCGGTGGCCTTGCGGGTTCCCAGCCAGAACGCGACAACAATCACCAGGCCCATCAGGACCGCGGTGAGGAAGGTGTCGACGTGGATGTGCCAGAACATACCCTCACCCTTGCCGACCGGCGCGGTCAGGTTGTGCAGGTGATGCTGGATGTAGCTGGTAGGGGTTAGAGCCTCGCCCGCCATGTGTCCGGAACCTTAGTTAATTGAATTCTGTCAACGCCTGGCCATGGCCAGGACCTGGAACATCAGACCGACGGCGATACCGGCCAACAGCGCCAGTGCAGGCAGCTTGAAGACCAGGAACCCCACCAGCAGGACGCCGAATACCACTACCCACTTGGCGACGATCGCAATGATCAGGCGAGCCATCGCCGATCCTGCGCCCAGTGCCCCCCCGCCCAGTGCCATCCGTGCCGCAACCCAGCCACCGGCCGAAATGGCCACACCGGACGCCAGCGCGCCGAGGGCATACTTCGGACCAACCAGCAGGAAGGCCAGGGCCAGGACAGCCACTGCGGCCAGCGGGTAGACCGCGGCGCGCAGCATCAGTCGCCGACCCGCATCAACGGAGTTCAGCACAGGACGTCCCGCGTGGTTGCAAGTGGAAGGCTGAGGCGGCTACAGCAAGGGGGGCCTCATCGAGCCGCCAAATTATAGCAATGGGACAATTTGCGAGACAACCGCTGCCTGTTCATCCCGGGAAGCCGCAAGTTGCGGTAGCGCTTACATTTTTGCGTGCCACCCGGGGGACAATGACGTCCGCGCGATGTTGCAGCGCAGTATTGAACTTTGGTCGCAGGCCACGGAACTTTCGCCGCAGGGTGCCGGTCCGATCTTTCGACCTGCCTGCAGCAACCTCGTCGACGCTTCGCCCCGCAGGTCCCACGATGGCCCCGAAGCCCCGCTCCGGGGCCATCTTTTTTGCATCGTCGCGACAGCGCTGAACCGTGCACATGCCGTGGATCATACGTTCACGGATGGTGGACGGCGCCGTCCGGCACAGTGGTCTTCATTCTGATGAACCACTGCAAGGACTCTTCGATGCGCCCTGTACCCACCCTGCTCGCCCTTTCCCTGCTCGCCGCCGGCGCTTCGTTCGCCACAGCCGCCCACGCCGCTGAAGGCGATGACCGCTTCGCCCTGCGCCTGGGTGCGATGAACATCGACTCGGACAACACCCTTCGCGGCAAGACCAACGTCGCCGGCCAGGACATCGGCTTCTCCGAGGACTTCAAGCTGGGTGGCAAGGAATGGGAGCCGCGCATCGACGGTATGTTCCGCATCAGCAACCGCCAACGCCTGCTGTTCAACTACTTCAAGTACGACAAGGACCGCCGCGAGACCCTCGGCCAGGACATCTCCTTCGGTGACGTCAACGTGCCGTCCGGCAGCTTCGTCAAGGGTGAGCTGAAATACCAGGTCGCCAGCCTGGTCTATGACTACTCGGTGGTGGACACCGATACCTTCGACCTCGGCCTGCAGCTGGGTGCCGAGTACGCCAAGGTCAGCACCAAGGCCTACGCCGATCTGGGTACCGTTTATGAGGGCCAGTTCCTCAACGAGAAGACCGACGGCGTCGCGCCAGTGGTCGGTGCGCGCCTGAGCTTCACCCCGTCGGAAAAGTGGATGATCACGCTGCAGGGCCAGTACCTCAATACGCGCTGGGGCAGCTTCGATGACTACAAGGGCGACCTGAGCCGCGCCAACGCCATCGTCGATTACCGCTTCACGAAGAACTTCGGTGTGTTCGCCGGCTACGACTGGTTCAAGCTCGACGCGGACAAGAAGGGCAGCGATGGCACCATCGGCCTGAAGCAGGAATTCAAGGGCCCGGTGGCCGGCGTCAGCTTCGTGTTCTGATCCCCCGCCCCTTCCACGGCATCCTCTCTCCTGGCGCGGCCTCCGGAACATCGGGGCCGCGTTTTTTGTGGCTTCTGACAGAAGAGCAGAAGCGGGTTGGTCGAGCGCTTGAGGGAGAGGGCATCCAGGCGGCCTAGGCAGTGGCTCTCGACTGTCCGCAAGCCGAGCCGCTGCGCGAGTGGCAGGCGTTTAGACAAAGTAAAGGAGGAGGCGACCGCCGCAGGCGGGCGACGGGGGACATTTGTCGAAATGCCTGCCACCCGCGCAGTGGCCCGGACCCTCGCGATGACAACAGCCGGAGACATTCCTGCAACCAACAAAAAACCCCGGCAGAGGCCGGGGCTTTTTGTTCGGAACGGCGTGGACGACTTACTTCTTCTTCGGCATGTACAGATCGGTGATCGTGCCGTCGTAGATTTCCGAGGCCATCGCCACCGATTCGCTCAGCGTCGGGTGCGCATGGATGGTGTGGCCGATGTCCTCGGCTTCGGCACCCATCTCGATGGCCAGGCCGATCTCGGCCAGCAGGTCACCGGCATGCACGCCGACGATCGCACCACCGATGATGCGGTGGGTCTCCTCGTCGAAGATCAGCTTGGTGAAGCCCTCGGTGCGACCGATGCCGATCGCGCGGCCGCTGGCGGCCCACGGGAACTTGGCCACGCCAACCTTCAGGCCCTTGGCCTTGGCTTCGGTCTCGGTGACGCCGACCCAGGCGATTTCCGGGTTGGTGTAAGCCACCGACGGAATCACGCGGGCCACCCACTCCTTCTTGTGGCCGGCAGCCACTTCGGCGGCCAGCTTGCCCTCGTGCGTGGCCTTGTGGGCCAGCATCGGGTTGCCGACGATGTCGCCGATGGCAAAGATGTGCGGCACGTTGGTGCGCATCTGGCGGTCGACCGGGATGAACCCGCGGTCGGTCACCTGCACGCCAGCCTTCTCGGCATCGATCTTCTTGCCGTTCGGCGAGCGACCCACGGCCACCAGCACGCGGTCGAAGGTGCCCTGCGCCAGCGCAGGCGCCTGGCCTTCCTCGGCGGCTTCGAAGGTGACGGTGATGCCCTTGGCATCGGCGGTCACGCCGGAGGCCTTGGTCTTCAGGTGCACGTCGATGCCCTGCTTCTTCAGGCGGTCGGCCAGCGGCTTGACCAGGTCCTTGTCGGCGCCCGGCATCAGCTGGTCCATGAACTCGACCACGGTCACCTTGCTGCCAAGCGCACCGTACACGGTGGCCATTTCCAGGCCGATGATGCCGCCGCCGACGACCAGCAGCGAACCCGGCACTTCGGCCAGTTCCAGCGCGTCGGTGGAGTCCATCACGCGCTTGTCGTCCCACGGGAAGTTCGGCAGCTTCACCGCCTGCGAACCGGCGGCGATGATGCACTTCTGGAAGCGCAGCAGCTGGGTGCTGCCGTCAGCCGCGGTGATTTCCAGTTCGTTGGCCGAGACAAACTTGCCAACGCCCTGCACGCTGCGGACCTTGCGCTGCTTGGCCATGCCGGCCAGGCCCTTGGTCAGCTGGTTGACGACCTTTTCCTTGTACTGGCGCAGCTTGTCCAGGGTGATGGTCGGCTTGCCGAACTCGACGCCGAAATCGCCGGCGTGGGCCACTTCGTCGATGACCGCTGCGGCGTGCAGCAGGGCCTTGGACGGGATGCAGCCCACGTTGAGGCAGACACCGCCGAGGCTGGCGTAGCGCTCGACCAGGACCGTATCCAGGCCGACGTCGGCGGCGCGGAAGGCGGCGGTGTAGCCGCCCGGGCCGGAGCCCAGCACGACCATTTCGCATTCGATGTCGGCCTGCTTGCCGCTGGACAGCGCCGGCTTCGGCGCAGCAGGTTCAGCCGGGGCGCGGTGCGACGGGGTCACCGGCGGCTTGCTGGCCGGAGCGGCCGCTGCCGGGGCCGGCGCGGCAGCCTTGGCCGGGGCTTCGGCGGCACCTTCAGCGTCCAGCACCACGACCACGGCGCCTTCGGACAGGGTGTCGCCGAGCTTGACCTTGATTTCCTTGACCACGCCGGCAGCCGAGGACGGCACTTCCAGGGTGGCCTTGTCCGATTCCAGGGTCACCAGACCCTGGTCCTTCTTCACCGTGTCGCCGACGGCGACCAGCACTTCGATCACCGGTACATCGCTGTAATCGCCGATGTCGGGAACCTTGATTTCAATCGTGGCCATGGTGGGTTTTCCTCGGGCCCGCCCGGCGTGGCCGGCGGGCTGTCACTGCGTTTCGACAGGCGGCCGCGCCAGGGGCAGCGGCCGCACGATGGGGGCGAAGCGGATGCCTTACAGCAGCACGCGGCGCATGTCGGCCAGTACCTGCGACAGGTACGTGGTGAAGCGTGCGGCCAGGGCGCCATCGATGACGCGGTGGTCGTAGCTCAGCGACAGCGGCAGCATCAGCTTCGGTGCGAACTCCTTGCCATTCCAGACCGGCTGGATGGACGACTTGGAGACGCCGAGGATGGCCACTTCCGGTGCATTGACGATCGGGGTGAACGCGGTGCCGCCGATGCCGCCCAGCGAGCTGATCGAGAAGCAGCCGCCGCTCATGTCGGCCGGGCCCAGCTTGCCGTCGCGCGCCTTCTTGGCCAGTTCGCCGGTTTCCTGCGCGATCTGCACCACGCCCTTCTTGTCCACGTCGCGGATGACCGGCACGACCAGGCCGTTCGGAGTGTCGGCGGCAAAGCCGATGTTGAAGTACTTCTTCAGGGTCAGGTTCTCGCCGCTGGCATCGAGCGAGGCGTTGAACTCCGGGAATTTCTTCAGCGCCGCGGCACTGGCCTTGATCAGGAAGGCGAGCATGGTCAGCTTGATGCCGGCCTTCTCGTTTTCCTTGTTCAGCGCCACGCGCAGGCCTTCCAGGTCGGTGATGTCGGCCTGTTCGAACTGGGTGACGTGCGGAATCATGGCCCAGTTGCGGGCCAGGTTCGCGCCGGAAATCTTCTTGATGCGCGACAGCGGCTGCACTTCAACGTCGCCGAACTTGCTGAAGTCGACCTTCGGCCACGGCAGCAGGTTCAGGCCGCCACCGGCGGCAACGGCACCACCGGCAGCCGCCGGTACGCCGCCGCTGAGCGCGGCCTTGACGAACTTCTGCACGTCACCCTTGGTGATGCGGCCACCCTTCTCGGTACCATTGATCTGCAGCAGGTCCACGCCCAGCTCGCGAGCGAACACGCGCACGGCCGGAGTGGCATACGGCACCTTGGCCGGCAGCACGCCATCGGCGTTGAACTGCACCGGCGGGCTGGATGGTGTACCCGCCGAGGCGATCTCGCGAGCAGCCAGCTTGTCCGGCTGAGCCGGCACGGCGACCGGCTCCACCTTGGTGGCGGTCTCTGCGGCAACCGGAGCAGCGGCAGCCGCTGCATTGCTCGGTGCCGGCGCAGCATCGCCCTCGGCCTCGATGATGGCGACCACATTGCCCTGCGACAGATTGTCGCCAACCTTGACCTTCAGCTCCTTGACCACGCCAGCCACCGAAGACGGCACTTCCATGGTGGCCTTGTCGCTTTCCAGCGTGACCAGGCCCTGGTCCTTCTTGACCGTGTCGCCGACGGCGACCAGCACTTCGATGACCGGAATTCCGGAGTAGTCGCCGATATCCGGCACCAGCGCTTCAACCGCACCACCGCTGGCGGCCGGGGCAGCCGGCGCAGCAGCGGCGGGGGCCGGTGCGCTCTGGGTGGCGGCAGCCGGAGCCGCTGCCTTGGCCGGTGCCGGGGCGGCAGCTGCCGGCTTGGCAGCCTCGCCTTCAGCCACTTCGATCAGCGCCACGACCTTGCCTTCGGACAGGGTGTCACCGACCTTGACCTTGATCTCCTTGACCACGCCGGCGACGGCCGACGGCACTTCCATGGTGGCCTTGTCGCTTTCCAGCGTCACCAGGCCCTGGTCCTTCTTGACCGTGTCGCCGACGGCGACAAGCACCTCGATTACCGGGATATCGCTGTAGTCACCGATATCGGGGACAAGTGCTTCCTTGATTTCGGCCATGGGGATAACTCCGGCAATCTGGTGTAGGGAAACGTCTATTGTGCGGCCAGCGGGGGCCAGCGCCAACCGTTACAGGTGTTTTCAGTACGCACGCAGCCGGGACACGCTGTTGCCCATGGGCTGCGGCTGCATCCAGTCGGTAGCGTATTGTCCGGACGATGTCCGCTTCATGTCGCCAGTGCGTCGGCCACCGGCTGCCAGGCCAGGCGCAGGCGCGGCAACGACCACGCGGCATTGGCCGGGCTGGTGGATGGCAGCGCCAGCAGCGTCGGAGGGGCCTCCAGACGGGGCAACACCCAGCGCTGGAACGCCTGCAGCGACGCACCGCCGTTGCAACCGATCAGCTCCAGCTCAGGAAGCGAAGCGATCAGTGCCGGCAGCGCATTGGGCACTTCCGTGCCACGCACGATGTCGGCATCCAAGCTGCCGCGCCGCTCGCACTGGCCAATCACATCCCACAGGCCGACCTTTGCCGCCATCAGTGCCTGCAGCCGTTGTTGGTAGGCCAGTCCTGCGTCGAAGCCGCAGATATCGGCCAGCAACGGCCAGAAACGATTGCGCGGATGGGCGTAGTAGCGCTGCTCCTGCAATGACGCAACGCCGGGCATCGAGCCCAGCAGCAGCACCCTGCAATCCACGTTCACCTGCGCTTGCAGGCCGATGCACAACGTTGCTTCGCTCACATCTTCTCCAACTGCATGAATGCCACCGATGGCCGAAAAGCCCATGAAAACAGGCTTTCCGCTCCAGTCGCTGAACAAGGAAAACTATTTTTTAACGCGCGTCGGATTCGATTCATGTTGGGGCGACTACGGTGTGCTCGCCCCGCAACCGGGGGCCCAAAACAAGAAACATTAGGAGATACCCCCATGCGCTCCATCCGTATCCTGAGTCTCGCCCTGCTGACCTCCGCCGCGTTCGCGCCGGCCGCTTTCGCCCAGGACAGCAGCACCACCGATACCGCTTCGGGCAAGCATTTTGCCGTTGTTGGCGGCATCTCGCTGCTGGAACCAAAGAACGATCCGATCACCGGCGTGAAGAAGACCGATGGCGGCCCGGCGCCGACCGTCAGCTTCAGCTACTACATCAACGACAACTGGGCCGTTGAACTGTGGGGCGCTGCCGACAAGTTCGACAACAAGTTCAAGGGTCCGGACAACGCCCGCCTGGGCTCGGTCGAGCAGCAGCCGATCGCGCTGAGCGGCCAGTACCACTTCGGCCAGGCTGACAACGTGTTCCGTCCGTTCGTGGGCGTGGGCTACTACCAGTCGAGCTTCAGCAACGAGAAGCTGGGCAACGGCGCTGACAGCGACATCCGCTTCAAGGATGCCAAGGGCGTGATCGGCACCGTCGGTGTGGACATGAACATCAACTCCACCTGGTTCGCCCGTGCCGACGCCCGCTACATGCGCTCGCGCCCGGACGTGAAGATCGGCGGCGAGAAGATCGGCGAAGCCAAGATGGATCCGTGGACCGTCGGCTTCGGCATCGGCGCCCGCTTCTGATCCAGGCTGTACCTGCTTCACTGATGTAACGCGACGGGCCCTTCGGGGCCCGTCGTCGTTTCCGTCACCCGCTGTCTGTAGAGTCGACTGTCAGTCGACTGCTCTTGTAGAGCAGAGTCCATGCTCGACTATCGAAAAAGCAGTCGACTGACAGTCGGCTCTACACACAAACAGGATGCGGAGGCGCGATGCATGAAGTCGACCTGCTGGTGATCGGTGGCGGCATCAACGGTGCCGGCATCGCCCGTGATGCCAGCGGTCGTGGCCTGCGCGTGCTGCTGTGCGAGCAGCATGACCTTGCTGCGCATACCTCCAGCGCCAGCAGCAAGCTGATCCACGGTGGCCTGCGCTACCTGGAGCAGCGCGAGTTCGGCCTGGTACGCAAGGCATTGGGCGAACGCGAGGTCGTTCGCCGCCAGGCCCCTTACCTGGTCCGGCCGCTGCGTTTCGTGCTGCCCTGGGAACCTCACCTGCGCCCACGCTGGCTGCTGCGCACGGGCTTGTGGCTGTACGACCACCTGGGGCCGCGCAGCCCCGCCTTCCCTGCATCGGGTGCACTGGATCTGCACCAGGACCCGCTGGGTGCACAGCTCTCGCCATCGCTGCGACAGGCGTTCAGCTATGCCGACGCACAGGTCGATGATGCGCGTCTGGTCATCCTCAACGCGCGGGATGCCGCGCAACGTGGTGCACAGGTACGGGTCCACAGCCGCTGCGTCGACCTGCGCGCCGAACAGGGCCGCTGGCACGTGACGCTGGAAACAGCCGACGGCCAGCAGCAGGCGGTGATCGCCCGTGCCGTGGTCAATGCCGCCGGTCCGTGGGCAGGCGGCCTGTTGGATCGGATGCAGCCGCGCAGCGCCGGCCCTGCCCTGCGCCTGGTGCAGGGCAGCCACATCGTGCTGCGCCGCGCCTGGCCTGACGACAGTGCCTGCCTGCTGCAGCAACCCGATGGCCGCGTAGTGTTCCTGCTGCCGTTCGCCCACGAACACCTGCTGGTTGGCACCACCGACACCGACTACCGCGGCGACCCGGCACGCTGCAGCGTGCTGCCTTCGGAGGTCGCCTACCTGTGCGAGGCCGCCAACCGCTATCTGCGCGAACCGATCAGCGCGACAGATGTGGTCTGGCAGTTCGCCGGGGTGCGTCCGCTGCTGGCCGACCCCGACCCGCGCGCGGCAAGGCTGAGCCGCGACTACCGCCTGCAGCTGCAGGTGGATCCGGCACCGGCGCTGCACGTGCTGGGCGGGAAACTGACAACCTATCGGGTGCTGGCCGAGGAAGCGCTGGAGCTGCTGCGCCCCGCCCTGTCGCAGATGGGAGCGGCATGGACGGCAACGGGAGAACCACTGCCGGGCAGTAACTGGGGCGACGCCGCTCAGGCGTGCTCACGCTTGCTGGCTTTGGCGCCGTGGTTGCCAGCGGACATCGCGCGGCGCTGGGCCGAAGCCTACGGCAGCCGAAGCCTGGCGTTGCTGGAAGGCGCACAGAGCATGGCCGATCTGGGCGATGCGTTCGGCGCTGGACTGCATGCGCGCGAGGTGGCGTTCCTGTGCGAGCACGAGTGGGCGCGCAGTGCCGAGGACGTGCTGTGGCGGCGGAGCAAGCTGGGCCTGCGGCTGGTTACCGCGCAGGTGGCACGGCTGCAGGAATGGATCGATAGACGGTAGAGTCGAGCTTGCTCGACTGACATGAAAGCAGTCGAGCAAGCTCGACTCTACCAACACCGTCGCTACCGGAGACGCTGCATGACGCCCCGCTACGTGCTGGCCATCGACCAGGGCACCACCAGTTCGCGCGCGATCCTGTTCGACCATGCCGGCGACATCGTCGGCAGCGCGCAACGCGAGTTCGCGCAGATTTTCCCGCAGCCGGGCTGGGTCGAGCATGACCCCCGCGAGATCCTCACCAGTGTCTATGCCACGCTGACCGAACTGCTCAGCCGCGGGCAGATCGACCCGCGCCACATCGCCGCACTGGGCATCACCAACCAGCGCGAAACCACCGTGGTCTGGGACCGCTCGACCGGCCAGCCGATCCACAATGCCATCGTCTGGCAGTCGCGGCAGAGCCACGCCATCTGCGAACGGTTGAAGTCCGAAGGCCATGAAGCGCTGGTTCGCGAGCGTACCGGCCTGTTGATCGATGCCTATTTCTCGGCCACCAAGATCCGTTGGATCCTCGACCATGTGGAGGGCGCGCAGCAACGCGCCGAACGCAGCGAGCTGCTGTTCGGCACCATCGACAGCTGGCTGGTGTGGAACCTGAGTGGTGGCCAGGCGCACGTGACCGACTACAGCAATGCCGCGCGCACCCTGCTGTTCAACATCCACACGCTGGACTGGGACGACGACCTGCTGGCGCTGCTGGACATCCCGCGCGCGATGCTGCCGCAGGTACGCGACTCCAGTTCGGTATACGCGCACACCCGGCCGCAGTTCTTCTTCGACCATCCGATTCCGATCGCCGGCATCGCCGGTGACCAGCAGGCAGCGCTGTTCGGCCAGGCCTGTTTCCAGCCGGGCATGGTCAAGAATACCTATGGCACCGGCTGCTTCATGCTGATGCATACCGGCGCGCAGGCGGTGCGCTCGCGCAATGGCCTGCTGACCACCATCGCCTGGGGCCTGGACGGGCGCGTGGAGTACGCGTTGGAGGGGTCGATCTTCGTCGCCGGTTCCGTGGTGCAGTGGTTGCGCGATGGACTGCGCATGATCGAGCGCGCCAGCGACAGCCAGGCGCTGGCCGCGCAGGTTCCCGATAGTGGTGGCGTGTACCTGGTGCCGGCTTTCGTCGGCCTGGGCGCGCCCTACTGGCGCAGTGACGTACGCGGGGCGATGTTCGGCCTGACCCGTGGCACCCGCAAGGCCCACTTCGTGCGCGCGGCACTGGAGGCCATGGCCTACCAGACCCGCGACGTGCTTGATGCGATGCAGTCCGATGCCGGCATCGCGCTGACCGAACTGCGCGCCGACGGCGGTGCGATCGGCAATGACTTCCTGGCCGGATTCCAGGCCGACATCCTCGGCGTACCGCTGCTGCGGCCTCGGCTGACCGAAACCACCGCACTGGGCGCGGCCTATCTGGCCGGGCTGGCCGTGGGCTTCTGGTCAAGCCGCGAGCAGATCGCCGCGCAGTGGGGCCTGGACCGGCGCTTCGAGCCGCAGATGGAGGTGGCCCGGCGCGAGAAGCTGTATGCGGGGTGGCAACAGGCGGTGGCTGCCACCCTCGCCTTCCACGTCGACTGACGGTAGTGCCGGCCGCTGGCCGGCAACCCCATGATCCTTGGCAGCATTTGCAGATTGCCGGCCAGCGGCCGGCACTACCGCATGGCCAGAACGTCCGCGGCGCCGGTCAGAACGCCGGCAGCACCGCGCCCTTGTACTTGGTCTCGATGAAGGCCTTCACCTGCGGGCTGGTCAGGGCCTTGGCCAGCTTCTGCACGCGGGCATCGTCCTTGTTGTCCGGGCGTGCGACCAGGAAGTTCACGTACGGCGAATCCTTGCTCTCGATCGCCAGTGCATCCCTGGTCGGGTTGAGGCCGGCATCCAGCGCGTAGTTGGTGTTGATCAGGGCCAGATCGACCTGGTCCAGCACGCGCGGCAGCATCGCCGAATCCAGCTCGCGGAACTTCAGCTTCTTCGGGTTGGCAGCAATGTCGCGCTGGGTCGACAGCGCGTTGGTCGGGTCCTTCAGCTCGATCACACCGGCCTTGTGCAGCAGGATCAGCGCGCGGCTGTTGTTGCTCGGGTCGTTCGGGATCACCACGTCGGCGCCTTCGCGCAGCTCGGCCAGCGACTTGATCTTGCGCGAGTACGCGCCGAACGGCTCGATGTGCACGCCGATCACCTTCACCAGATCGCTCTTGCGATCGCGGTTGTACGCATCCAGGTACGGCTCGGTCTGGAAGTAGTTGGCATCCACCTGCTTCTGCACCAGCTGATCGTTGGGCTGCACGTAGTCATTGAACACGCGCACATCCAGGTCCACGCCTTCCTGCTTGAGGATCGGCTTGACCACTTCCAGGATCTCGGCATGCGGCACGGCCGTGGCGGCCACCACCAGCTTCTGCGAGGGCTCGCCGGACTTGCCGCAGGCGGTCAGGGCCAACGCAGCGGCGAGCAGGGGCAGCAACAGGGTCTTCTTCATGGGCGAAAGGGTTCTCGGGGGGAGGGTCAGGAGTTGTCGTAGTTGCTCAGGGCAAGCTCAAGCAGCGCCTTGGCCTGCTCGCGCAGCATCACCGGTTCGACGATCTCGGCATCCGAGCCGTAGTGCAGCACGTCCATCAGCAGTTCGCGGGAGACGCTGTACGGTACCTTCAGTTCGTAGCGGCCGTCGGCCAGGAAACGGCCCTGCTGCTTGGAGTGCCAGTGTTCGTCGGCCACCCAGCGCGCGGCCTTGGCGCTGAACAGGATGGTCGCCCAGCCCTTCGGTGCACCGGAGAAGATGCCGTAGCTGGCGCCCAGCTGTTCGTCGAGCTCGCTGTCGGCCACGTCGCGGGCGGTGCTGTCGACCACCCGCGCCTTGTGGATGCGGTCCACGGCGAAACTGCGCAGGGCCTCGCGGTCGTGGTCCCAGGCATCCAGGTACCAGTTGTCACGGTAATGGGTCAGGCGCTGCGGCGAGACCGTGCGCTTGGTCGGCTCGTCGGTGGAGCGTGCGCGGTACTCGAACGCCAGCTGGCGGCGCTCCAGCACGGCCGAGGCCACGCTGCGGAAGCTGCCCTCGTCGAACTTGCGGCCACGGTGCGGGATCACCCGCACACGGTCCACCGGCCAGTTGGAGACGCCGGCCTGGGCCGCCAGCAGGCTCTCGATGCGCTGTTGCAGCGGTGCCAGCACCGAGGACAGCACGCCGCCGCCGGTCCGTGCCAGCAGGTGCTGCGAGGCCAGCAGGGCGTGCAGCTCCTCCGAGCTCAGCCACAGGCCGGGCAGCTCGAAGCGGTCACTCTCGTCGGCCTGGTAACGGAAGCCGGCCTCGCCGTCGCCCTCGATCGGTGCCATCAGCGCATCGCGCAGGAAGGCCAGGTCGCGGTAGACGGTGGCGCGGGAACAACCGAGCTTGTCCTGCAGGGTCGCCACCGTCACCGGATAGCGCGCGGACTTGAGCAGACGATGCAGGGCGGTGATGCGTTCGTATCGGTCCATACCCCCGATTATGTCCGAGTCGCGGGTCTTGTGTGGGACGTTTGGGCTATCGTGGGCGCCCCCCGCCCCATGGAACACCCGATGCGCCGGTTGCCTGCCCTGCCCCTGCTGGCCTGCCTGCTGCTGGCCGCCTGTGATCGCGCACCGGCTCCGGCCGGCACTGAGGCCGCCGTCCCTGCCGCCGATCCGGCGCAGGCAGTGCTGGCGGCCAGCCAACGCTTCGCCACCCTGCGCAGCTTCCATGCCGAGCTGGAGGTGCTGGGTGCGCCGGAACCTGTGCGCAGCGCCATGGACTTCGTCGCCCCCGATCGATTCCGGCTGCAGACCGCGGCCGGACCGCAGACGATCATCGGCGACACCATGTTCCTGCAGGCCGACGGCGGGGTCCGCCAGGTCCCGACCCCGCCGGGCCTGCTTGAGCAATGGCGCAACCCGCTGCCGGCCGATGCCCTGCCCGCCGACCTGCGGGCCGAAGACCTCGGCAGCCAGTCCCTGGATGGGGTCGAAACCCGCCACTACCGGTTGCGCGGCGCCCAGCCCGGCGAACGCATGGAGTACTGGGTGGACGCGCAGGGCCTGCCTCGGCAGATCGTACGCAGTGGCAGCAGCAACGGCCGCAGCTTCCAGCTGCGCCTGCGCTATTCGCGCTTCAACGACCCGGCATTGCGCGTCGATCTACCCTGAATGGGCTGGCGGCAGGAACGTTTCCTGAAGCGCGTTTTGGATCGATTCGGACCGCCATCACGCTTCCAGTATCATCACCGGCTGTCAACCGCTTCGGAGAAGCCCCGATGTCCCTGCGTGTGTCCCTGCTGATCCCCCTGCTGCTGTGCGCGCCGCTTGCGTATGCGCAGGACGCCTCCGAACTGGCGGCGATGTCTTCGCCGTGGAGCGGCAGCGGCGGCGAGCTCGGCTTCGCCTCGGCACGCGGCAACAGCAGCACCGAGAGCTTCAACGGTCGCCTGCGCCTGCGCTACACCGACGGCGACTGGGTGCACAGCATGGACCTGTTCGGCCTGCGCTCCAGCTCCAAGGTGACCGAGACCAACGACGACGGCACCACCACCCGCCGCAACAACACCACCGCCAACCGCTACACCGGCAGTGCCGGCAGCGCGCTGCAGCTGGGCGAGCACCGCCAGCTGACCGCGACGGTACGTACCGAGCGTGACGACTTCGCCACCTACGACCGCCAGAGCTCGTTCGGCCTGGGTTACGGCACCCGCCTGTGGAACACCGAGCGTTTCTCGTTCGACGCGCAGATCGGCCCCGGTGTGCGCCGCACCCACAGCACCGAAGACGACCGCACCCGCACCGGCATGATTGGTCGTGGCCTGTTCGACCTGAAGTACTCGCTGACCGACAACACCGACCTGGTCAACACCCTCCTGGTCGAATCGGGTTCGTACAACACCTTCGGCCAGAACGACTTCGGCGTCTCGGTCAGCATGAACGAGCACCTGGCGCTGAAGGCCGGCTGGCAGGCGCGTTACAACAGTGACGTGGCCGAAGACAAGCGCAAGACCGATACGCTGACCACGATGAACGTGGTCTACAAATTCAAATAAGAAACGGGCGCCAAAGGCGCCCGTTCTTCTTTCGGTAGTGCCGGCCGCTGGCCGGCAACTTCATTCAATCGGGGCACGAGGTTGCCGGCCAGCGGCCGGCACTACCTGCGATGCCTCAGACGTTCAGCAGTTCGCCGGCACCGGCATCCAGCAGCATCTTCGCCACGCGCTGGCCCAGTGCTTCCGGGTCACTGGCCGGGCCGATCGCCTCGGCGCGCACCGCGCGGCCATCACTGGCACTGCCGACCAGCCCCTGCAGGTGCAGATCCTGCCCCTGCCACTGCGCGATCGCCGCTACCGGCACGTGGCAGCTGCCATGCAGCGCACGGTTCATCGCCCGCTCGGCCTCGACGCAGGCACGGGTAGCCGCGTCATCCAGGCCGGCGAACAGCGCCATCAAGCGCGCATTGCTGCCATCACATTCCACCGCAACCGCGCCCTGTGCCGGTGCCGGCAGCCACTGCGGCGGTTGCAGGCGGGCGACGATGCGCTCGCCCAGCCCCAGCCGCTCCAGCCCGGCCACCGCAAGCACGATGGCGTCGTAGCCGCCGTTGTCGAGCTTGGCCAGGCGGGTGTTGACGTTGCCGCGCAGGTCCAGCAGCTGCAGGTCCGGTCGCAGCGCGCGCAGCTGCGCCTGCCGACGCAGCGACGATGTGCCGACGCGCGCACCGATCGGCAGCGCATCCAGCGAGGCATACAAGTTGGAAACAAAGCCATCGGCCGGATCGTGGCGAGTCAGCATCGCCGGCAGCGCGAACGGCGCATCCAGTTCCATCGGCACATCCTTCAACGAGTGCACCGCGCAGTCGGCCTCGCCACGCAGCATGGCCAGTTCCAGTTCCTTGAGGAACAGGCCCTTGCCACCGATGGCCGCCAGCGAGCGGTCAAGCACTTCATCGCCGCGGGTGCTCATCGGCACCAGTTCCACGTGCAGATCGGGATGTGCCTGGCGCAGGCGGTCGGCGACGTGTTCGCTCTGCCAGAGGGCGAGCGGGCTCTTGCGGGTGGCGATGCGGACGGTTTCCATCCGGTCATTATCGCGCCTATCGGCGGGATACGGCCAACGGCGGAGCCCCTCGTGGCTGGTGTGGTCGTGCAAGCAACAGCTGTGCTTGGCCGGGCGGGGTGGGTGCGCGGGGGACGCCGTAAACCCATCCTTGGGGGCTTGGCCGCGGCATCCATGCCGCGGACACCCCCGCGCACCCACCCCGCCCGGCCTCTGACAGTTTCCGTGTGCGTCAGCCACGGAAGATCAAAAGAAAAAAGAAAGAGCAGAAGCAGAAGCAACAGCCGGCGGCGTCCGGGGTCAGATCCGTTTTCCGCAGGAAAAGGGATCTGACCCCTCTTTCCCCGCCCGATAACAACAATGCCTTTGCCGTCCGACGCTGAAATCTGTCGAAGGCGGAACGGTGTGGGCATGCAGGGGTGTGAGCCGCATGGATGCGGCGACCAAGCCCCCATGGATGGGTTCACGGCGTCCCCTGCATGTCCACACCGTTGCGCCATACGCGCAGCAATACAGAGCCGACCAACCCGCTGTTGCTGTTGCTGTTGCTGTTGATTTCGAAGCAGTCGCGGCCGCAGGCCGCGCGGAAAACCTACAGATGCCGCAGTTCCTGCTTCAGTGTCGCCACGCAGCGGCGGCTGACTTCCAGCGGTTGCTTGCCATGCCGCAGCACCGCCTGCACCTGCCCACCCGTGCCACGGCGCAGCTCGACCAGTTCGTGGCGCGCCACCAGGCAGTTGCGATGGATGCGGATGAAGCGGCTGGCGAACTCTTCTTCCAGCGACTTCAACGACTCCTCGATCAGATCCTCGCCGCGCGCGTGGTGCACCACCACGTACTTCTCTTCGGCCTGCAGGTAATGGATGTCGTCCAGCGGAATCAGGCGCAGGCTGCCGCGCAGGCGCGCGCACAACATGCTGCGGGCCTGCTGCCCGCGGTGGTCCTGCGGCTGGCCGTCACGGCCGGCCAGGAACGTGCGTGCACGTGCGATCGCTGCCGCCAACCGCTCGGCACGTACCGGCTTCATCAGGTAATCAATCGCGGCCGCCTCGAACGCCGACAGCGCATGCGCGTCGTAGGCGGTGCAGAACACCACCGCCGGACGCGGCTCGAAGCTGGCCAGGTGGCGGGCGGCTTCCAGGCCATCCAGTCCGGGCATCGCGATATCCAGCAGGACCAGGTCAGGTTGTAGTTCCGCGCACGCGTGCAGGGCCTGCTCGCCGTTGCCGGCCTCGGCCACTACATCCACGCCTTCCTGCGCTGCCAGCAAGCTGCGCAGCCGCTCGCGTGCCAGCGGTTCGTCATCGGCGATGACTACCCTCACGATCGTCCCCTCACTGGATCGGCACTGTCACCTGGCAGGCATAGTAGCCCTCGCTCCAGCCGGCCGTCATCCGCGCGGTGCTGCCGAAGCGCCAGGCCAGGCGATGGCCGATGTTGTGCTGGGCATGACCCGCGCCCCGCGCCAGGGCCAGCCCCGGGGCCTGCGGATCGGGCGCCGGATTGCGTACGCGGATCTGCAGCTCATTGCCCTCGCGGACGAGCTGCAGTTCGATGGTGCCGCCCCCGGGCAGGCGCGAGATGCCGTGCAGCACGGCATTCTCCACCAGTGGCTGCAGTACCAGCCTCGGCAATGGCAGGTCCCATGGCAGCGGTTCGTCGCGCTGCCAGCGCACCTGCAGGCGTTCGCCCAGGCGCAGCGATTCGATCGACAGGTAGCGCTCGGCCAGCTCGCATTCGTCGCGCAGGGTGGAATCGCCCTCGCCCGCACCCAAGGCTGCGCGGAACAGATCGGACAGGTCGAGCACCGCGCGCTCGGCCACTGCCGGGTCGCGATGCAGCAGGCTGGCGATCAGGTTCATGCTGTTGAACAGGAAATGCGGGCGGATCCGTGCCTGCAGCGCATCGGCCTGCGCGCGCGCGTTGGCCTGCACCTGTGCGGCCCAGCGATCACTCACATAGAAGTAGCGCAGGGCCAGTGCGGTGATAAGTGCGGTGGTTGCGGCACTGCCGAGGGTGAAGCGCCAGAAGCTGATGCCGCTGGCGAAGTTGTCCCCCAGCACCGCATACAGGGCGTGGACGATGCCGGCGCAGACCACCGCGATCAGCGCCGCCAACGCAATCGCCGCGGCCGCGCCCAGCATCTGCGGCAGCTTCGACAGCGCTTGCCGCAGCAGGCACAGGCTGGCGGTCACCGCCAGCGCCAGCCACAGCGCAAAGCCACTGGCCGACAGCAGTTCGCCAAAGGTCCAGTGGCGGCTGCCGTCGGGCGCCAGGGCCAGCACCACCACGACCAGCTCGGCCAGGCCGAGCATCGCCGCCAGCCGTGGCAGGCGGCACAGTTCCGGCATCCACGGCGGTGTGCTGGCCGGGGGCATGGCTCAGGCGACGCCCAGGCGTTCCTGCAGCCAGTCACCCAGCGCCTGGATCTCTTCAGCGCAGACCTGGTGGGCCATCGGGTAGCTATGCCATTCCACCGCCAGGCCCAGCGACTGCAGTGCCTGCGCGCTGTGCGCGGCCACTGCCTGCGGAATCACCGGATCGGCGCTGCCGTGGGCCATGAACACCGGCACCTGCACTGCACCTTCAATACGCTTGGCCGCCTCGGCTTCGGGCAGGTAGGTGGACAGCGCGATCAGGCCGGCCAGCGGCGCGGTACGCGACAGCGCGGCGGTGAGGATGATGGCACCGCCCTGCGAGAAACCGGCCAGGAAGATCTTTTCCGGCGCGATGCCGCGTTCGATCTCACGGGCGATCAGCGCATCCAGCTGCAGTACCGATTCCTGCACGCCGGTCATGTCGGCACGCGAACGGAAGTCCATGCCAACGATGTCATACCAACCGCGCATCGGCACGCCGTTGTTGATCGTGATCGGCCGCACCGGTGCATGCGGGAACACGAAACGTAGCGCCGGCCAGTGTGGGCGTACCAGTTCCGGCACGATCGGCGCGAAGTCATGGCCATCGGCACCAAGGCCGTGCAGCCAGATCACCGACCACTGCGGCGAAGCGCCGGTTTCCTGTTCCACCGTTTGCAGCATGATGCGGCTCCTTCAAGTTCGAGCCGCATTATGCCGCTGGCACAGGGGAATCAGTACAGCGGCGGTTGCTCGGCCGCTTCCCGGCGCAGCTGGGCGGCGCGCACCAGTACCGGTGGCGGGATGTTCTCCTCGGGGATATCGAGCAGGCCAAGGCGATGCAGGAAGGCGCCCGGGCCCCGCGAGGACGTAAGTGCCACCACCGGAATGGCCAGCACCATGCCGATCACCACCGGTGCCATCCACGCCGCCAGCGACGGCGACACCGCCCACGCCAGCACGCCCATGAAGGCGCCGAACACGCCCAGGCCACCGTAACCGCGGATCAGCGCCATCCAGGAAATGCCGCCGTCGTCGCGCTGCTGGGCGTCCCAGCCCGAATCGCGGCCGGACAGCACTTCGGCCACGCCACGCGACTGCACGTACATCACCACCGGCGCCATCAGTGCGGCCAGCACGGTCTCCACCAGCATCGACACGAATGCGCGGATCGCGCCGCCGCAGCCGCGACGGTCGACCGGGTCCAGCAGCATCGCCAGGTACCCCAGGACCTTGGGCATCAGCAGCACCGCCATGGTCGCAGCGAACAGGCGTACCACCTGTTCCTCGTCCTGGGCGCGCCAGTACACGCTGGGCGACAGGTGCAGCAGGGCGTTGAAGTCGATGCCCTCCTGGAACAACGGGATGGCGATGCCGATCAGCATCAGCATCGCCCACATCGGCGCGGTGAAGTAATGGCCGATGCCGATCAGCATGTGCACGCGGCTGATCCAATGCAGGCCGCGGCTGCCCACCACCTTGCCGTGCTGCAGGTTGCCCTGGCACCAGCGGCGGTCGCGCACCAGCATGTCGGTCAGGGTCGGCGGACCTTCCTCATAGCTGCCGCCCAGGTACGGCACCATGTGCGCGGCCCAGCCACCCCGACGCATCAGCGCCGCTTCGACGAAGTCGTGGCTGAGCACATGGCCCCCGAACGGCTTGCGGCCCGGCAGCGCCGGCAGGCCGGCCTGATCGGCGAAGGCGCGCGTGCGGATGATCGCGTTGTGGCCCCAGTAGTTGCTCTCGGCACCGTGCCACCAGGCCACGCCGCGGGCGATCACCGGACCGTACACGCGGCCACCGAACTGCTGCATGCGGGCAAACAGGGTGCGGCCGCCGATCACCGAGGGCAGGGTCTGGATCAGGCCAACGTCGGCGTTGTGTTCCATGCCGGCAACCAGGCGCACGATGCTGTCACCGGTCATCAGGCTGTCGGCATCCAGGATCAGCATCTGCGGGTAGGCTCCGCCGAAGCGGCGCACCCAGTCGGCGATGTTGCCGGCCTTGCGCGCGCCGTTGTCACCGCGGCGGCGGTAGAACAGCCGTCGTTGGCCGTCGGGCACGCGCTCGCGCAGCTCGGCGAATACTTGCTCCTCGGCCCGTGCAATGTCTTCGCGGCGGGTATCGCTGAGCACGAAGAAGTCGAAACGTTCCAGCTGCCCGGTGGCGGCCACCGATTCGTAGATCGCCTGCAGGCCGGCCAGCAGCCGTCGCGGGTCTTCGTTGTAGGTCGGCATCAGCAGCGCGGTGCGGCTGTGCACGGTCGGCAGCGGTTTGTCCGGGTCGATGCCGAGGCGGTAGCCACGGTCGAACACCGCGGTCAGGAAGCCGGCCACGGCGCTGGCAAAGGACAGTGCGATCCACGCGAACAGCCCCACGAACAGCACCAGCAGGCAGGCCTCGAGCACACTGATGCCATTGGCCGACAGCACCCGCCACATCATCCGGGTGGCGATGGCGGTCATGGCGAAGGTGCCGCCGAAGATGTACAGCCGACGCAGGCCGATCATGCGCGGCGATGTGCGATGCCTGCGGACCTTCAGCTGGCCGTCGCGAAGGGTCTGCTCGGGCATCTGCAGTGGCGATTCAGCAGGCAGCAGCGCCCAGCCGGCGTCAAGCCGGGGCGTATCCGCTTCCGCGTGGATGGTTTGCCCCCCCATCGCCGCCTACTCCGCGCAGTCGGCACGGCCGGCCATCCCGGCCGGGCTGCATGCACGAAGGTTCCCGGCGCGCCTTCCCGGCGCCCGCACTTGTCCTGGCTGTGCCGGCCTGTGGCCGCACAGTCGATGTCTGTCACTACCGGAACCCACACGATCTCCAACGGGGCGGAATCGAAAATGCGGCGCCAGTCTAGGGCGCTGGATGTAAGCCGCGCGCGAAGGTCTACGCCGGGATTTACCCCCATTCAGCAAACAGCAGGCGATCTCCGGGCGGGCCAGGTGGATGTCGCTTCATCGCCCCAGGTACTGGATCGTAACAAACGCGAACGGTTATCATTTCATTAACCAGGCAGGTCACCGTCTTCGTGCGGCCGAGACCCACCCAGCTGCGCCGGTTCGAGCCGCGCGCCCAACGACCCATGGAAGGGGCTGCCTGCTGACTGCTTGCGCCTGTTGCTTCCACCGGGTCTCCCTCCTCCGATGGAAGCCGTCATGTCCCTGTCGTCCCACCTCCGTAGTGCGCGCCTGCCGCGCACCCGCCTGGCCACCGCCCTGTCTGCCGCCTGCCTGCTTGCCCTCCCCGGCCTGGCCGCCGCCGAAGCCAGTGCCGATGCCTCCACCAAGGACCTGGATACCGTGGTGGTCACCGCCTCGGGCAACCAGCAATGGATCAAGGATGCCCCGGCCAGCATCAGCGTGATCAGCCGCGAGGACATCGCGCGCCAGCCGGTGCATGACCTGGCCACCCTGCTCAGCCGCGTTCCGGGCGTGACAGGCGGCCTCAGCGCCGTTGGCGAGCAGTCCAAGATCAAGCTGCGCGGCATGCCGTCCAACTACACGCTGGTGCTGGTGGACGGCAAGCGCATGGGCAGTTCGGCCTCGACCAACTATCGACCCGACCTTGGCCGCCAGGATCTGAACTGGATCTCGCCCGACCAGATCGAGCGCATCGAAGTGGTCCGCGGGCCGATGTCGTCGCTGTACGGCTCCGACGCCATGGGCGGCGTGATCAACATCATCACCCGCCGCATCGGCGACGAATGGAACGGCAGCGCCACCCACAGCTACACCCGCCCCGGTGACGGCAAGCGCGGTGACACCCAGCAGATCGGCGCGACCTTCTCCGGCCCGCTCGGCGAACGTTTCGGCCTGCGCATCGGTGCCAACAGCATGCGCCGCGATTCGGACCAGTCCAACGGCGGCGTCTACGGCAATGCCTATGCCGGCGAGAAGGACCGCAACGTCGACGCACTGCTGCAATGGAAGCTCAGCGATGCGCAGGAACTGTCGCTGGAAGCCGGCCATGGCGTGCAGCAGGCCTTCATCGATGCCTCGCTGGAAAAGCAGGACGAAGGCGCCTGGGGTGCCAGTGAACTCAAGCGCAGTTCGCTGGCGCTCAACCACGATGGAAAGTGGAGCTTCGGCAACTCGAAGATCAGCGCGTACTGGACCGAGTACAAGAATGACATCGGCGCCACCGGCCGCTCCGAGGCTACCGATACGATCATCGAGGGCAGCCTGACCACGCCGTTCACCCTGGGTGTTGAACACCAGTTCGCCGTGGGTGGCCAGTGGAAGCGCCAGCAACTGACCAACACCGACACCATCGGCCGCGCGCCGATCGACTACGCAGGCAACGCGGTCAACGGCTCCGACCTGCAGGTGGATACCTGGGCGCTGTTCGTCGAGGACGAGCTGAAGCTGCACCGCACGCTGGCCCTGACCCTGGGCGCGCGCCTGGACCACCATGAGAAGTTCGGCGGCCACGTCAGCCCGCGTGCGTACCTGGTCTGGCATCCGGCCGAACAGTGGACGGTCCGCGGTGGCGTCTCCAAGGGCTTCCGTGCGCCCAGCCTGACCGAGAACTCGCCCAGCGCTGCCACCCAGTCCGGCGGCCGTGGCTGCACCTCGCTGATCCCGCTGGGCTATACCCGTGGCGGCTGCTACATGGCCGGCAATCCGGACCTGGATCCGGAAACCAGCACCAACCGCGAGATCGGCATCAGCTTCGACAACGACCTGGTCGATGCCGGCCTGACCTATTTCCATACCGACTTCAGGAACAAGATCGAATACGCACCGCTGGGCAAGTTCAACGGCATCTGGTGGACGCGCATGAGCAACGTGCAGCGCGCGCGTACCAGCGGCATGGAAGGCAACCTGAACTTCCGCTTCGGCGAGCACTGGCGCTGGCGCACCTCGGCGACCTGGATGAAGGAAGCCAAGAACCTGACCACCGGCAGGAACCTGATCGATACCCCGGAGTTCTCGGGCTACTCGTCGCTGGACTGGACGCCCAACACGACGTTCTCCAGCAGCCTGTCGGCGCAGTACACCGGCAAGCAGACCGGCACGGCGACGACCTTCCTCAAGGCCTACACCCTGTATGACCTGACCGCCGCCTGGAACGTCAACGAGGTACTGACCCTGCGTGGTGGCGTCAGCAACCTGGCCGACAAGAAGCTGTACGCGGAAGGCTCCACCGACTACTTCGTGGCCGGGCGCAGTTACTTCCTGAGCATGACCGCGCGCTTCTGACCGGCGACGCGCGCCGCGATCGCGCTGGCGGCTGGCCAGCGCGATCGGCGGTGTTGCGGGTTACTCGCTTTCCAGCGCGGCCGGTGCCGCGTTCTGCGTGGCCGCCGTGCGCGCACGGTCCATTGCCACCGCCAGTTGCTGGCGTGCGAGCAGTTGTTGTGCCTGCACCACTTCAGGTGTCGGCAGGAGCACCGGTCCCGGTGCGTTTTCCGGTGTAGCAGGTGTGGTCATGCAACCTCCATGGACATCCCGCCGCTGCCCGGAATCAGCTGGGGCGGCGGCGGAACTGCGCACCCTATCCTAAAAACAAGGCGGATGGGTGACGGTGCGGCGCCCCGCCGCAGACCTGCACATGCTGGGCGCGTCACATTTTTGACGGTTGAGGGTAGTTTCCTGAACCGGCGGCCTCGTATCATGTAATCGTTTTCCTACAAGGACGTAATCGTCAATGAACGCAGTCGACCTCACCCGCTTCAGCCCGAAGTGGCAGTTCCGCTTCAACTTCTTCCAGCAGCACGGTGCTCCCAAGGAGCCGGGATTCAAACACGCCTGGAAGGCGCTGTCCTTCGGCGACCGCCTGAAGATCAACATCAACTTCTTCGCGTTCTTCTTCGGCTTCATCTACCTGCTCATCCTGGGGATGTGGCGCAAGGCGCTGGTGGTGATCGGCATCGGCATCGTGCTGGGCATCGTCTCCCTGTTCCTGCCGGATGTCGTTGCGCGTCCACTGTTCATTGCCATGAACTTCCTGGTCGCCGCCAGCACCAACTACAGCTACTACCTGGAGCAGGTGAAGGGCAAAGCCAGCTGGAACCCCTTCGAAGGCATGTTCTGAACGATTGCGATTGCCGGACCCGGTTCCGGCGTGCCAGCAAGCTGAAACAAGGACGCCCGGCTTTTGCCGGGCGTCTTCATTTGTGCCAGCCGCGGCTCAGGCCGCGTAGCGTGCCGCGGCTACCGGCTCGGCCTGCAGCCGGAAGCGCGATACCGCCACCGCCAGCTGCTCGGCCTGTTCTTCCATCGCCCGCGCTGCGGCGCTGGCTTCCTCCACCAGCGCAGCGTTCTGCTGGGTGGTCTCGTCCATCTGCACCACGGTCTGGTTGACCTGCTCGATGCCCGCCGACTGCTCGCGCGACGCCGCCGAGATCTCGGCCATGATCTCGTTGACCCGGCCGACCTGGCCAACGATCTCCTGCATGGTGCGTCCAGCGCCGTGTACCAGCTGCGCTCCAGCACCGACCTGTGCCACCGATGCGTCGATCAGCCCCTTGATCTCCTTGGCAGCACCCGCCGAACGCTGGGCCAGCGCGCGCACTTCACTGGCGACCACAGCGAAGCCACGGCCCTGCTCACCGGCGCGTGCTGCCTCCACTGCCGCGTTCAGTGCCAGGATGTTGGTCTGGAAGGCGATGCCATCGATCACCGAAATGATCTCGGCAATGCGCTGCGAGGAGGCCTCGATCTGCTCCATGGTCTGCACCACCTGGCTGACCACCTGGCCACCTTCACTGGCGACACCTGCAGCGGAGCCCGCCAGGGTATTGGCCTGCAGCGCGTGGTCGGCGTTCTGACGCACGGTGGAGGTCAGTTCTTCCATCGAAGCGGCGGTTTCTTCCAGATTCGCGGCCTGCTGCTCGGTGCGGCGTGACAGGTCACTGTTGCCTGCGGCAATCTCACCGGCGGCCAGGCGGATGCTGGCGGCCGACTGCTGGATCTGGCCAACGATCCGGGTCAGCTGCTGCACGGTGCTGTTGGCATCGTCGCGCATCACCGCGAACACCCCATGGAAGTCACCCTGCATGCGCGCGCTCAGATCGCCGGCGGCGATCGCGCGCAGCAGCGTCGACAGCTCGGCCAGGTTGTGGTCGCTGACCTCCATCATGGTATTGAGGGTTTCGACCATGCGGCGGAAATCGTGGTCGAAGCGCAGGGCGTCGCCACGCACCGCGAAGTCACCGGCAGCGGCTGCAGCAGCCAGCTGCTGGATCTGATCGTTGATCGCCGCCAGATTGCTCTTGGTGGTGGCCATCGCGGCGCTGAACACTGCCTTCTCGCCCGGCAATGCTTCCATGTCCACGCTGAGGTCCCCCACTGCGTAGCGCTGCATCACCTCGACCAGGCGCTGGGTGACCGCATTGCTGGAGGCCACCAGCTGGTTGCTGTCGGCCACCATGCGGCCGTACTCGCCGGGGAATACAGTGGCGTCCATGCGGTAGCTGAGCTCGCCGGCATCGTGGCGACGCGCCATTTCGGACTGCGCGGCCATCACCGACTGCAGCTGGCCGCGCATGCCCTGCATCGCCTCCAGCAGGCGCCCCACTTCGTCATTGCTGCGCGTCGGCAGCGCACTGTCCAGCTTGCCCGCGGCGACATCGCCGGCTACGCGCACCGCTTCGGCCAGCGGCCGGATCGCCAGGCGGCGCAGCAGCACGTAGACACCCGCACTGAGGGTCAAGGCGGCCACCACACCGACCAGCAAGGTCAGCCACAGCAGCTGGCGCGCCTCTGCCACGATCACCGCATGCGGCATCACCACGCCCAGTGCGAAGCGCTGCGGGGCATCGCCCACGCGCAGCGGTACGTACACACGCACGTTGCCGGCCGCATCCGGGGTGAAGGCTTCGAAGCGGCGGTCGGCGGCGATGTCGGCCAGCATGCTGCGGGTCAGTGCATCGCTGCGCGGCTTGCCGATTTCAGCGGGATTGGCCGAAGCCAGCACCACGCCATTGGGCGAGAGCAGCTCGACGCGGCCGGCGCCCATCGGCTTCAGCGTGGCCAGGTGCTTCTGCAGCGCGGCCAGCGAGAAGTCGACGGTAAACACGCCGAGGAACGTACCGTTTTCGACGATCGGCGTACTCAGCGTGCTCATCAGCACCTGCTGGCCGCCGATGTCATAGGCGTAGGGCTCGCTCACCTTCGCCAGCTTGTCGCGGCTGGGTACCATGTACCAGTCGCCGGAGCCGCTGGCGGTCTCGGTGTAGTCGGTCATCGTCGACTGCTGCGGCGTGCCATCGTGCCAGGCCCAGTAGCTCATGTAGCGACCTGTGGCATCGTGCGCCTCGGTGTTGACGAACTCGGCATCCTTGCCATCGAAGGCATCAGCTTCCCACATGGTGCTCTTGCCCAGCCATTCCGGATGGGTACGCAGCTGTTCGCCGAGCACCGCCGCCAGGCTGGCGCGATCGGGCACGTCGCCACGGGCACGCTGGGCCAGCACGCTTTCAACCATGGCATCGTTGCTGGCGAAAGCCGTGCCGAGGTCGGCCGCGACCTGGCGTGCCTCGGCGGTGGCTTCGCTGGCCATGGTCTGGCGCGAGGCATTGACCAGGCTGGCGCTGGCCTGGCGATAGATCAGGAACGCGGTCAGGCCGAAGCACAGCAGCGCGATCACGGCGGTGCCGAGCATCAGCTTGTGGGCGATGCTGCCCGGGCGGCGGGCGGCGACGGAGCGGGAAGAAGGCATGGAAGGATCCGCAAGGCAGTTCAGGACGACCGGCACCGCGAGGGCACCGCGCAGGCGCGCGATCCATCGCGCAGGCCACCGGTCGCCGGGCCGGGCCCAGCACAGGAAGCGCACCGGGTTAGCGGCCGCCCGCCAACGAGGTTGAGGCGGCCGTCCTGCACATTGCTGAACGTACTCAGGGTCGGGTCAGGAACCCGCCCTGCTGCCGCCCTATTCGGCCACGCGGTCCTTGATCCATTCCGCCCGCGGCAGCACTTCGATGCTGCCAGCCGCGTACTGCTGCAAGACATCGTCCGGGCCGAAGCGCGGCTGCCACCCCAACGCCCGCCGCATACGGGCACTGTCGTAGACGCGATCGATGCTCAGCGGCAACGGCCAACGGCGGCGTTCGAACTCGGCCAGCAGCTGTGGCGCGCGCCGGGCCAGCACGTTGCGCGGCTGGGTGGCCAGCTCCAGGCAGTCCTCGCGCCGGAACGGGGTTGGTGCACAGGCGAGATAGCGGGCGAAGGCAGCGCCTTCATCCAGCAGCAGCGCGGCGTGCGCGCTGGCCACGTCGCGTGCGTCGATGCCACGGTGCAGGCGGAACATCGCCATGCGCTCGGGCGGTTCCGGGAAGCAACGGCCCATGCGCAGCACGCGCACACTGAAATCCGGCGCGGTTGCAGCTTCGGCCAGGGCCTCTGCCTGCAGCTTGGTGCGATGGTAGATGGTGCGCGGCAGGGGCTCGGTGTCCTCGTCGATCCAGCGGCAGCCGCCGGCCACCACCGCGTGACCGTACAGGGCGGTGGTGCTGGTCAGCACGAAGCGCCGTGCACCGGCCTCGCGCGCGGCCTGCAGCAGGTGTGCGGTGGCGTCCACGTTGATCTGCTGGAACACCGCATCCGGCACCAGCCCGACGTGCGGGGCATGCAGCGCCGCGGTATGGATGACCGCGTCGACACCCTGCACCGCCCGCGTGACCGCTTGACGATCGGTGACATCGGCAATGATGCGCGTAGTGGCGAACGGACTGCGATCCAGCCCCATCACTTCATGGGCCGCCGCCAACGCGCCGAAGATCGCGCGCCCGATCCGCCCGGAACTGCCGGTCAACAGAATCTTCATTGAGTCCATTCACTCGAAGCGCCCGGGAACTACCGGGATGCATCGATTCTAGGCACGCTGCATGTCGTCTGCGATAGGGCATGGTTGCAATTGTGCGTTCATCTTGACGACGCCGGCATGGCCAACAACTGACGGGCGACGAACAGTGGATCGTCACCACCGGCGACGTCGGGCCTGACACCGGTGCGCTCCCAGTTGCCACCGGTGCGGAGATTGATCGGTTGCCGGTCCGGAATGCTGATCTGATAGCCATCCGGCAGCAGCACAGGATCATCGAACATATGTGCGGCACCGCCACTGCGGCTGCCAACGATGCGCGCGCGACCCAGCGCCTGCAACGAAAAGGCGACATATTCGGCAGCCGAGCCGGTGCGGCGGTCGATCAGTACCACCAGCGGCTTCAGGTACGCCGGCAGGCTCGCCGGTGGCAACGGCACCGGGGTACGTCGGCCACGCTGCTCCAGTGCCTGCACCTGGGTGATGTTCGCATCCAGCAAGGTACGCACCAGCAGGTCGGCGCTGCCGTCATCACCGCCGCCGTTCTGGCGCAGATCCAGCACCAGCCCATCGGTGTCGGCCAGCAGGGTGAAGGCAGCAGACAGCTTCGGCCTGGCCAGGTCGAGCGGATAGAAAGTGCTCAGCCGCAGGTAACCGATATTGCCCTCCAGCACCTTTACCTCGCGCACGCCTGCACCGTTGCTGCGGGCGTCGGCGCGCCAGGCCATCAGCCAATCGTCCTGTCCGGCGCTGGCATCCACCCGCTCGACGTGGAAATGGCCATCGAATACGTCCAGGTCCTGGTTCAGGCGCAAGCTGAAGGCCTTCGGATCCGCACACGCATCGGCGTAGCGCTGTTCGTTCGACCAACCACGCAGGGCATCGGCGATGCGGGCACCTTCCGCCGCGTCCAGGTACTGCGCCTGTATGGCCGTGGCCGCCGCCTGCAGCACCGCCTCCTGTGCAGGGCAGGAGGCTGCCAGCAGCGCGCCAAGCATCCACGAAACCGCCATGCCCCACCCCGCATTGATGATATGTAAGTGCTTATATATCATCACGACCATGGATCTCCAACATGCCACCCTGGGCACCCTGCTACGTGCTCTTCTTGATCAGCTCGACCCGGCCGTCGAGCAGGCCTATCGCGATCTGCAACTGGACTACCGGCCGCGTTACACGCCGGTGCTGCGCACGCTGATGGCGCAGGGGCCCTGCCGTATCAAGGACCTGGCGCTGGCCTGCGGGCTCAGCCATTCGGCGCTCAGCCAGACGGTTTCAGCGATGGTGCGCGACGGCTGGCTGCACACCGCCGTCGGCGAAGACAGTCGCGAGCGCATCCTGCAACTGAGCCCGCATGCACTGCAGTCGCTGCCGGCGCTGCAGGCGCAGTGGCAGGCGACGGCGCGCGCGGCACGCAGCCTGGACGTCGATCTCGGGCAGTCGTTGGAGCAGGTGCTGCGCGACACGCTGCAAGCGCTTGAGCAGCGACCCTTCGCGCAGCGACTGCGCGATGGGCGCGTGCGCTGACGCCCTTACTGCTCCGCCGCCATCTCGATTTCACTGAGGAAGGTCCAGCTGCCATTGGCCACGCGTAGCTCCAGTGTGCGGCACTGCGCGGCCAGCGGCGCCACGTTGCCCAGCACGTATTCCTCTTCGGTTGAAGCGCTCAGCCCGGCCTGGGTGAAGGGCGCTGACAGCGCGCCGATCTTTACGGCAGGCGTGCCCGGCTCGGCACACATCACTTCCACAGAGGTGGGAGTGAGAATGCCCCAGGCGGGGCGTGTCATCGTGTGCAGGCCAATCCAGTCCACCTGCCGGCGCTGGCCGAGATCGATGGTGACGGCGACGTTGCCATGCACGCCCACCCAGCCGGCATCCATCGGGTTGCGCGGATCGCCCACCCGGCGGTCGAACAGCTCGTGGCCTGTGCCGTCGGGATAGTTCGCATCCGGCGCCACGCCGTAGCTGTAGGTGGTCTGCACCGGATCAACGATGTATGAGGCACCCAGGCCATACAACCCGCGGTAGGTGTTCATCATCCGTGGCGCTTCGACATGGCCCTGGCCAGGGCCGACCACCTCGGACATGTGGTACTGGTTGAGCCAGGCAACGCGTTTGCCAGCCGAACGTGCACTCCACAACTGCTGGTTGATGCGCTGTACCGAGGCCGGCCGGTAGGCGCCGGACAGCCCGTTGCCGGTATCCATGAACAACGGGCTGCCATGGTTGAACAGTTCGATGTCGGCCCACAGGCCGTCAGCACCCAGCGTTGCCGACAGCGCCTGGAAATACTCCTCGGTGGAATGTCCCGGGCGGTCCCACTGGAACAACCTGGCATGCGAGGCCGCGCCGATGCCATCCTGCCAGATCTGCACGTCCACGCCGGTGGCCGTGCGGAACGCCGCTGCAGCGTTGGCCACACTGGCCGGATCGACGCTGGATGACGCCAGGTAGGGCGCGACCATCACCGGCCGCGAAGGCGTGCTGCCTTTGAGCGCCGTCACGATCGCACGATAGAAGGGCGCACGATCAGCCGACGCCTGTGCCGGCTCATCGGTGATGTACCAGCCCGCAAAGGCCGGATGCGAACCGTACTGCTGGCCGAGCTGGGCCAACGCCTGCGCTGCATCCTGCGCCACCGCCGTCGCGTTCCGGCCCTGCCAGAAGGCGCCGCATTGTCCCGAACTGTAGGTGGTGCCGACCACGACCTTCATGCCGCGCGCCGCCGCAGCATCAAGCACCGTGCCAAGCTTGCCGGGGAAACCGGCGATCCATTCGAAGTCCTGCACGCCGCTGGCGCATCCCACGCCAGCGCGCGTGGCACGGGTCTGGCCGAGGATGATCGTATCGTTGCCCAGGTCCTGCAGCTCGTCCAGGAACAGCGGCAACTGCGCAGCGGGCAGTTGCTCATCGTTGGCCGAATAGCCAACGTGGACGAAGCTGCCGGTCAATAGGCTGCTGGCGGCGTGGGCCGGCGCGGCACATGCCAGCACCACGATCAATCCAATCCTGTTCATTTTCTACGTCCCTGTCGAGGCCGGGTGAGTGGCGTCGTCGCCCGTCCTAGCAACATCGGCCGGCACCACGCCGCGATCACCGGTACGGCTGCGCAATCGCCCACTTCCGCTGCACCCGCGGCAGAGCACACTCGAACCCATTTCAAGCGGTTGATTCATTCATCTGCGTGATCGAGCCTGCGCGCACCTTCCCCTTGGAGTTCTTCTCATGCGCACGCCACCGGCACCACTAAGCCTGGACGAACGCAATCGCCGCTGGGCCCTGGCCCGCGACCTCATGGCCAGTGAGCAGCTCGATGCACTGGTCGTGCATGGCGATCGGGAGGCTGCCGCCCCGGCTGGCTTTTCCCCGGACTGCTATTTCACCAACGATCGCCCGGGCTCGATCGTGGTATTCGTCGGCGACGAGCCGCCACGGGTATTCACCTTCGCCTCGTTGATGATCGCCGACCACCTCCAGGCCGGCCTGCGCGGCGACCTGCAATGGATCGCACCCGAGCAACTCTGGGTAGGGAAATCCGGTCAGGAAGTCGGCCGCTGGCTGCAGCAGTGCGGCCTGTACTCGGCGCGCATCGGCGTGCTGGGGCTGGAGCCCTATCCGCCGTTCTACTTCGACGGTGCGATGCCCGCACGCACCCTGCAGGGCATGCAGGCGGCGGTACCGGGCGCGGAATTCGTACCGGTGTTTCGGGCGTTCTTCCAGCGTGCCTCGGTGAAGAGCCAGGAGGAACTGGCGCTGATCGCGCACGCCGCCTGGATCGGTGAATCGATGAGCGAGGCGCTGCGTGCCACTGCTCGCCCTGGTGTTTCCGAAGCCGAACTGGTTGCCGCAGTAACCGCCACCTGTTTCTCGTTGGGGGGCTATACCGCCGAAGTGCTGCTCGGCTCGGGTCCAGAGTATGTAGGCTGGGGGCCACCCGCCTGGCAGTACCGTGCGCAGCCGCCGCGCGTCCTGCGCGATGGTGATCTGGTGTTGTCGGAGATCTTCGCCCTGTACGGGCTGATGGAAACCCAGCACCAGGCTGCGGTTGCGATCGGCGAGGTGCACGACGACATCCATCGCGCCGCCACCGTTGCCCGCAGCAGCTACGAGGCAGGCCTGTCCGCACTGCGCGTGGGCAATACCTTCGGCGATGTCGTCGACGCGATGGAAGCCCCCCTGCTGGAGGCCCGTGGCTGGCATGTGCACCCGCTGGTCCACAGCCTCAACCCCTATGGACCGGTTGGCTTCGGCCGTGCACCGGGCATCGAAGCGCTGCCGGAGGCCACGCGATATGCGCATATCGCGCCGCTGCCGACCGTCGGGCGCGAACTGCCCCTGCAGGCCGGCATGTGCTTCGCCTTCGAACCAAACTGCGCGTTCGGCCGGCACATGGCCAACATCGGCGGTACGGTCATCGTCGGCGAGAACGCCGGCGTAGCCCTCAACGAAAACTCCACCTGGTTGATGCGGGCCGATGCCTGAGTTCATCGCCCACCTGCAGACACCGGCGCGACAGCGGGCAGCCGAGACGCGCAGCGAGCAGACCCGAGCCCGACTGCTGCAGGCCGGGCTTCAGCTGTTCAGCGCGTTCGGCGTGGAGGGCGTGCGCACTCGCCAGCTGGTGGACATAGCGGGCTGCAGCCAATCAGCCATTCCCTACCACTTCGGCGGCAAGCTGGAACTGTATGCCGCCGTGCTCAAGCGCGCCGCACAGGCCATCGCCGAACAGCTGCCTTTGCCCAGCGTGCCACCCTCCAGTCCACGCCAGGCCGCACAGCAGTTGCAGCGGCTGATGCGGGCATTCGTGCACGCGCTGCTGGCTGCATCCGATGCAGGCCCACGGACCCTGTTGCTGGCCCGGGAGCAGATCCAGCCGACGGCTGCATTCGCCAGCGCCCACCGTGAGCTGTTCGGGCCGCTGCATGGCGCGTTGGCCGAGTGCGTGGCCCGTCTGCGAGGCACCGATGCATCCAGCACTGAGACGCTGCTGCGCACCCACGCCCTGCTCGGTCAGGCAATCGTCTTCGCTGTCTCGCACGGCGCCCTGCAGACACGGCTTGGAGCAACAGCAGCGGCAGCCGAAGTTGAGACGATCGCAGCCATCGTCGGCGGCATGGCCTTGGCGGCAGCACGCGCGGCGCCAGCCTGAATGGGCATCACCGTCAACCGGATGCGCAGGCCAGGTGAAAGCGACCCTGAAGATGGCGACCTGGACTTAGCGTGCCATGGCCAACGATGGTCGCCGTCGTCGAACGCGGCGACACCCACGCAACGGGAGATTTCACATGGCTGACCAGCAACGCGGCACCTCCAATCGGGGTTTCGCCTCGATGGACCAGGGCAAGCAGCGCGAGATCGCTGCCAAGGGTGGACGCGCTGCGCATGCGTCCGGCAACGCACATGAGTTCAGTCCTGCTGAAGCGCGCGTCGCGGGTCGCAAAGGCGGCGAAGCGATCAGCCGTGATCGACAGCACATGGCTGCGATCGGTCGCGAAGGCGGGCATGCGCGCCACGCCAATACGCGGCAGCAGCAGGGCCAGTCCACGACCCTGGCGGACGACCCGAAGCGCCAGCAGGGATGAGTAGCCCGTAGTCAGTCCCGCAACCGCTGCCGCTGCAGGCCGATGGCCGCCAGCAGAGCCATTGCGCCCGCCACGGCCATCGCCCAGCCAAAGCCACTGGCCATCGCGCTGCGGTACCAGGCCAGCATCTGCGGTGTGGACACCATCGAGGTGTGCCGCAGAACCAGCGCGCGCGCCTGCTCGGCCACGCCTGACTGCCCGGCAACCTGTGCGGAGCTGGCGAACTGTTGCACCGCACGCATGCTCATCAGGCTGCCCAGCAAGGCGATACCCAGACTCATGCCAGCCTGGCGCAATGCGTTCATCGTGGCCGAGGCACTACCCGCGCGCTCGGGGGGTACGCTGGCCATGACCGCCATGCCGGTGGCCGGCACCGCCAGGCCCATTCCAACGCCAAGCAGCATCAGCAGTGCATTGGCGTGCCAGCGCGACGTATCCGGTTCGAACGTGGTCATCGCCAACAGCGACACCCCGGTCAGGGCATAGCCCAACACCAGTGCGGTCGGCAGGCCGATATGGGTAACCAGCCGGCCGAACAGCAGCGACAGCGCGCCCATCAACAGGAACTGCGGGACCAGCTGCGTTCCCGCCAGTGCCACACCATGGCCCTGTGCCTGCTGGAAGAACAGCGACAGGAAGAAGAGGCTGGCATAGGCGGTGAAGCCCAGCACGAACGAAGCCAGGTTGAGCATGCCGAAGCGGCGGCTGGCAAACAGGTCCAGGGGCAGCAGTGGTCGTGCCACCACGCGTTCGACGATGCCGAACAGGATCAACCCGGCGGCTGCGACGCCCAACGCCAGCAGCGTCAACGGGGCCAGCAGACCATGCTCGCCGATCGCGATCAGGCCGTAGCTCAGCGCACCCAGTGCGACGATGCTGAGCAGCTGCCCGGCAGGATCCAGCGCGGCATGCTCTGGATGCAGGCGTTCGGCAATACCCCAGGCACCGAGTATGAGCGCCAGCAGGCCCAACGGCAGGTTGATCAGGAAGATGCTCGGCCAACCGGCACGCTGTACCAGCACCCCGCCCAGCAGCGGTCCAAGCACCAGGGCCAGGGCACTGAACGCCGACCAGCCGCCGATCGCACGTGCACGCTGGCGCGGATCAGGAAACGCATGACTGAGGATCGGCATCGCGCTGGGAATCAACAGCGCACCAGCGACGCCCTGCACCGCGCGCCCGGCCACCAGCATCGACAGGTTGCCGGCACAGGCGCAGAGCAACGAGCCGAGAGTGAAGGTCGCCACGCTGAGCAGCCACATCCGCCGATGGCCATAGCGGTCCCCGAGCGGACCGGCCGACAGCATCAGCGCTGACAGCGCGATCGCATAGGCATTGATCACCCACTGCAGGCCGGCCATGTCGGTCCGCAGTGCCTGCTGCAGGGCCGGCAGGGCGACGTTGACGATGCTGATGTCCAGCGAGGCGAGGAACGTGCCGAGATAAGCCGCCAGCACCAGGGCCGGCCGTTGGAAGCGATGCATGAACGGATCCCGCGGAGGACATGCGCGCATCGTAGCCACTGACTGACCGTCGGTCAATGACTGACGGTCAGTCGTCTGCACAGGGCAGCTAGAATGGTGGCCGCCGCACCCGGACCACGCCCACCATGCAGACCCCAGCTGTCGCCAGGCCCCGCACCAAGCCCGCCGAAACCCGCCAGGAAGAACTGATGGACGCCGCACAGGCGCTGTTCCTGTCGCAGGGCGTGGAAGCGACCACCATCAGCGACATCGTCGCTGCCGCCGACGTGGCCAAGGGCACCTTCTATACCTACTTCGCCTCGCGCACCGAAATCCTGCAGGCGCTGGCGCAGCGCTATACGCGGCAGTTCATGGATGGGGTGGATCTCGCCGTGCAGCAGCAGCCCGCCCATGATGGCGTGGCACGCCTGCGCGCCTGGATCCGCGCCAACATCGAGCTCTACGTGCGTACCCATGCGCTGCACGACGTGGTGTTCGCCAACCACCACCATCACCAGCGCGGCAATGCCGAACGCAATGCGATCCAGAAGCAGCTGCGGGAGATCCTCGAGGCGGGCATCGCCGCCGGCCTGTGGCAGTTGCCGGCACCGCAGGTCACCGCATCGTTGATCTATGCTGGCGTACACGGCGCCACCGACGACCTGATCGCGGCACCGGCCCAGGATGCAGACGCCTTCATCGCGGCGGTGGTGGCCGATTGCCTCCGCATGGTCGGCATCTCGCCCGCCTCGGCGCGTGGTGGCAAACGCCGCTGAGAGGCAGCCCCTTCGCTCAGGCGTGGGCCAGGATGTTCAACAACCGCCCGAACGGGTCGCGCACGAAGAAGCGGCGCACGCCCCAGGGCTCATCGGCGGGGCCGTACTCCAGCGTAATGCCGGCCGCGCGCATGCGCTCCAGCACCTCCTGCAGGTTGTCCACTTCGATCGACAGGTCCGGCACCGGGGTTCCGGCACCGCCTTCGCTGGCGAAGCTGACCTGTGCCAGCGCACTGCCCTGGCCGCCATGGGTGACGATCCAGCCGTGGTCCATCAGCACGGCCATGTCGAGCAGGTCGCCATAGAACGCGGCGGCGCGCGACGGATCGGACGTGGCGATGTTGGCGACGACGCGTTTGACGGCCATGGCACGCTTCCGTTGGAAAGGACACGTCGAGACTGCCCGACCTTGCGCGTAAACAGAAGAGCCCCGTCGGAGACGGGGCTCGCCAACAGCCCATCATGGCTGGGCTTAGACGGCGCCACAGCGCTCCATGATGCAACGGTCGTACTCGTACTGGCATTCCATGGCATCACCGCCACCGGACAGACATGCCTGATAGGCCTTCCAGCAGGGCAGATCGCAGGGCGGAATCGGCCCGGCCACGGCAACAGAGCCGCTGCAGGCCAATGCGAACACGGCACCCACGATCATTTTCCTGAGAATACGCATCGACATCACTCCCTGATAAGCCTGGTGAGCCCAGGCCGGCTCACCTTAGCGTCGCTGCAAGGATAACAGGTGAAGATGGCAGCGACGCCGCTTCGCCTCAACGCCCGAAACGGCGCGATGCAGGAACACCGTCGGGCGCCGGGACGTGGCTGTTCGCGCAACGGTGCCGATAGCTTCGATGCTCCTCTATCCGGTCCCGCAATGCTTGTGCCAGCGGTTCATCCGCTGCCAGCGCGTCGATGACGCCTGGCCATATGCCGTTGTCGCTCCAGCGCAGGAACCGGACATAGACACTGCGCCAACTTCCTCTGTCAGGCTTGAGCTCATGCCAGACAACATCGTTGTCGACCACCCACAGCACCTGCTCCACGAAACGGCGGTAATGCCCCTGGTTGCCACGGGCCCTCGTACCCACACTGCCCGGCAGGCGCTCAAGCAGCTGCGACCACTGCACATCCGTCAGCCTGTGCATGCCGACTTCCGTCGCCTGAGGGTCTGCACATGGTGTTCTACCCATCGCTTCATCACCTGCCATCTGCGTGCTGCCCGGCGCCGACGTCGCCTTGATTGGTCAACTCAAAGGTGGCAAGGCGGCATCGGGGCCGGGGAGCCATGTACAGCGACGATCCGATACCGCCCTGCCGGGGTCGGTCCAGGCAATCCGGGGTGCGCCACGATCCATTTCCTTCAAATCCTGTGGCGATCGCCAGTTCCGACATGACCGATGCTATCCATGCACGGGTTGCAGAGTATTGCCGTACGCCTCGAAGATGTGTCGGGGCGTGACAGCCGCACCGGTTCCATCTACACGCCTGGCAGGAAGACGTAGCCGATACCCCAGACGGTCCGCAGAAAACGGGGCGCCGCAGTATCCTCACCCAGCTTGCGGCGCAAGCGCGACACCTGCACATCGATGCTGCGGTCCGCCACATCAGCACCTGCGCCCTTCAGACTCTCCAGCAGATAGTCACGTCCCAACGGGCGGCCAGGATGGCGCAGGAAGATTCGCAACAGCTGCAGTTCGGTACTTGTCAGCATCACCGGCTGTTCATTGCGACGCAGCTCCATGGTTGCGCCGTTGAGAACAAACGGTCCGAACGATGTACTGCCTGTCGCGCTCCACAGCGCCGTAGCCAGCGTCATGCGCTGCCGCCGCTGCAGCGAACGCAATCGCGCCACGACCTCACGCGGTTCGAACGGTTTTCCAAGGATATCGTCGGCGCCCATCTCCAGACCCATGATGCGATCCGTTGCTTCTCCTCTCGTGCTGAGCAGCAGGATCGGTACCAGGTGCCCATGGGTACGCAATCGATGGCAGATCATCAGGCCTTCGGCGCCCACCTCATCGGAATCGATCAACACGAAGTCATGCGCTGAGCGCTGCAGAAGGCGCTCCAGGTGCGCCCTCTCATGCACGACCTGCACGGAGAAACCGTGATTGCGCAGATAGCTGCGCATGTGCAGCTCGGTCCGTGCCACCAGCAACAGCACACGGCCTGCAGGCGCATCCGCAGCCGGCACGCACGTTTCCCAGTCCAGCGAGGGAGCCGGCAGTTCACGCACGACGGCGCATCACGTCGAGCTCCGCGCCACGGGCCCAGGATCCGGCACTGCCCAACGTAAGCTTCGGCCCCCCCGGCAACGGGCGGACAGCAGCATCGTCATCATCGCTCTGCGCGCGCAGGGGCACTGGCTGCACGTCGGCTGGCGTCATCGCCGCCGTCGGGGATGGCACGAAGGCAGGTGCTCGGCGCAATCGCCGCTCGCGGGAGCGTTGCTGCTCGTCCAGGCGCCGCTGCAGCGCCTCACACAGCATCGGATTATCTTCGATGACGCGCAGGACGATCGCCCATACGCCGGCATCGCCCCAGCGCTGGAAGCGCATGTAGACGCTGCGCCAGCCACAGGTGGCCGGCTGCAGCTCATGCCACACCAGATCGTTGCCGACCACCCACAGCACTTCGTCGATGAAAGTGCGATAGCGCTGCACGTCGCGCTGCGCGCGAACCCCAAGGATTCCTGGCAGCTGCCTCATCACCTGCTGCCACTGTTCATCACTCAATCTCAGTTGCATCGTCATTGCACTCTTCCATCTGGACTGTTGCATTCGTCGTAGTTCACGGCCACGTAGAAATGCGACCTGGTACCTATAACGACTCAAGGCACA
Organism: Stenotrophomonas maltophilia; assembly: GCF_004920835.1. Classification (GTDB taxonomy): domain Bacteria; phylum Pseudomonadota; class Gammaproteobacteria; order Xanthomonadales; family Xanthomonadaceae; genus Stenotrophomonas; species Stenotrophomonas maltophilia_AQ. The sequence continues at coordinate 19,078 of NZ_QFHO01000005.1, read as the reverse complement.
CTCCCCCTACCGCTCTTTCATCGGCCATACCCGATCCATTTCCAGCGGCCGGATATGGACAGTCGTGTCCAATCCGGCCCCAAGATGAATGCCCAATCCCCATGCCTTCGCCCCCTTCTGGACGTCATCACAGCAGCTGATCTAACGTAGGCCACCGAGTTGTGCGGAGACCGGTTACGTCGATGCGTCAGGACTCCTCCCCCGCGCCGCCAGGAACATCGCCTGATGACGATGACTTCCCGGGGTTTCTCGACCGGCACTACCCCTTGCTGCTGGGCTATCTGCGGCGACGCATGCAGGCTTCCGACGAGGCCGAGGACATCACCCAGGAGAGCTTCGAGCGGCTGATGCGGTACCGTGGGCAACCCGCTGCGGCGCTGAAGCAGCTGCTGTTCCGCATCGCGTTGAACATCCTGGCTGACCGTGGCCGGCGCGAGCTGGTGGCGCAGGCCCAGTCGGGGCAGCTGATGGCCGAGCTCGGTGAAGAGGTGGCACCGGCCAGCGCGATGCCCGACCAGTACGCGTCCCAACAGCAGGAACTGCTGATGGTGCGCGAGGCAATCGGGCGGCTGCCGGAGCTGTGCCGCCGCACCTATCTGCTCAACCGGCTCGATGGCCTGTCCTACCCGCAGATCGCAATGCACCATGGTGTCAGCGTGAAAGCAGTCGAAAAGCAGATGTCCAAGGCCTTGACCCTCATCGATCGCCACCTGAAGGCACGCGGCGCAGAAACGGTACGCTCCCCATGACCTCCATTCATTCCGCCCGCGACGAACGCGACGAACGCGACGAACGCGACGACGACGATGTCATCGCTGCCGCTGCCGCCTGGGTGATCCGGCTTGAAGCCGACGACGCCAGCGCAGAGGATCGGGCATCCTTCGAACACTGGTTGCAGCAGTCGACCCTGCATCCAGCACAGTTCGCGCGCGCTCAACGCAGCCACCTGCTGGCCCAGGCACTGGCAGGTGATGAACTGTTGCGCGCCGAGCTGCACAGCGCCCGTCGCGCACCAGTCAGGCAGGCTCGCTGGCGCTGGCCCGCCGGCATTGCTGCGGCACTTGCGGTACTGCTGGTACCGCTGCTGGTCCTGCAGCCCTGGCGCCCATCCCCCGAGCATTTCGCCACTGCGATCGGCGAGCGACGCGACGTTACCCTTGAGGACGGCAGTCGCTTGGTACTCGACACCGACACCGAGATCAGTGTGCGTTTCACGCACAGCGAGCGGCAGCTGCAACTGCTGCGCGGGCAAGCCCAGTTCACGGTCGGCGCCGATCCGCGACGCCCGCTGGTCGTGACTACCGACGACGTCTGGATCCGCGATATCGGTACTACTTTCCAGGTCCGACGCGCCCCCGATGGCGTGGACGTGGCATTGCTCGATGGCAAAGTCGACATCGGCCACAAAGGGAGCTCCACCGCCCAGGCGTCGCTCACCCCCGGGCAGCAGGCGCGCGTCGATCCACAGGGACGAATCCAGATCGGCAATACCAACATCGATGCCCTGCATGCCTGGACGCAGGGGACCCTGCTGGTCGAGCGGCAGCGCCTTGACCGGGTGTTGGCCGAGATGAACCGCTATCGCACCCAGCCACTGCGCCTGGCCGACACTGCCGACGGCACGCTACTGATCAGCGGGCGGTTCAACGTACAGGACCAGCAGGCTTTCCTCGCCGCACTGGACGCAGGCTGGTCACTGACGTCCCGCCCTGGCGACCACAACGAGATCGTCCTGTACCGACGCCGCCAGTCCAACTAGCCCTCCATGCATTCTGTGCCCAGCCCGCCTCGCGCGACGCCAGCCCTCCACACCCGCCCATGACCCTGCCCCTGCACCGGCTCCCCCTGCTGCTCGGCCTGCCGTTGCTCGCCTGTAGCGTGCCCATGCATGCGCTGGCGGCTACGGCGACCACCACCGCATCACTGGCCATTGCCCCCGGACCATTGGAAGCGGCGTTGCAGGAGTTCCTCGCCCGCAGCTCGGTGAAGTTGAACCTGCTGTACTCGCCGGCACTGCTCGCGCATCGGCGCAGCAACGGCGTGGCAGCCGATGCTTCTCCCCGTGAGGGACTGGCCCAGCTGCTCGGCGGCAGCGGCCTCACCGCACTGGAAATCAGCCCCAACACCTATCTGCTGCGAGTCGCACAATTGCCGCGCCAGCAGGAAGCCGAGGCAACGCCTCGCACCTCCGAACTCGATGCCGTACAGGTCACCGGCAGCCGCATCCCGCGAACATCGCTGCAGAGCAGTGCACCGCTGTCAGTCATCACCGCCGAACAGATCCGGGCCAGTGGCAGCACTTCGGTATTCGACGTACTGCGCCGCTGGCCGGGCATGAACCCCTATCACCCCTGGGATGTATCCACCAACTTCGGCACTTCAACGACGACCCCGCTTGCACTGTCTTCGACCACCGGCCTGCTGGCCCTTGGCCCGCAGGCCACCCTGTTCCTGATCGATGGCATGCGCACGACCAGCTTCGGCCTGACCACCGCGGGCTTCGGCAGCATCGTCCCGCTCGACAGCATTCCGCTGGGGATGATTGATCGCATCGAGATCGTCAGCGGCAGTGCATCAGCGGTCTACGGCTCCGATGCGATGGCCGGTGTGATCAACATCGTGCTAAAGCGTGACTATCAGGGCGCGGAAATCAGCACGTACGCCGGCATGTCCTCCCGCGGTGATGCCGCACGCCATGGCCTCGCCGCCAGCCTCGGTGGGACGATGGACAGCGGGGCGCAGTGGACATTGGCATTCGATCGTAGGCGCGACGACGGCCTGCTTGGCAGCAGGCGTAGCTGGGCCACGGTAGACCAGCGTGCAGCTGGCCTGGATGACCAACGATTCGCATTGGCGGCGATCAACAGCTCCGGTGTAAAACGGCCCGCAGATTGCGTCGGGAATGATGTCAGCCCCAGCGGCCAGATCTGCAGCCTGGATCCCCCCCGCTACACCCGCCTGATTCCCGCCAGTGAGTCGACAGCCGCGATGGCCACCTACCGGCAACCTCTGGGCGAGCGTGCTGAACTGGGTGCGACGCTGCGCCTGGCCGAGGCACGCTCCTTCGCACAGTACGCGCCGGCGGCGGTCCTTCTGGTCAATGGCCCGCAGATGCGGCGGCAGCACGTATTCTTCGATGCCGGCCCGGTCCGCCTCGATTCGGACATGCACGATGCCGATCTCCTGGTGACCCTGCACGGTGGCGGATCCCGCTGGAGCTGGAACAGTGCCGTCTTCCACCACAGCAATACCGTGATCAATCGTGCCAGCGGCATCGTCGACCTGCCGGTGGCCGGCTATGAGGAGCAACAGCTGATCGACCTGGGCTACGCCCTCGGCGGCGGACCCCACACCGCTCCCCTGCCCGGTTTCGGTGCGGAAAACCTGCTTCGTGGCCGCTATCGTGCCGAAGGTCTCAGCGCCGATATCGGCGGTCCGCTCCTGCAGCTCGCCCATGGCCCGGTCGAGGCACGCACGGGTATCGAACTACGCCACGAACATCTTGGATTCGCTACGGACCTGTCCGCCAACCGCACCGGCTACTCAAGCTACGCGGCATATCTGGGCGGCAACCCGGCTCCTTTCAACATCCAGGCGCTCCGCTTGTCCCAGTTTGGCGAACTCGCCATCCCCTTTACGCGCGGTGCGGTGCTGGACCTGGCTTGGCGCGTGGACCGCGATCCCCGCTTCGGCACCTCGTTCACGCCGCGTGCCGGCATCACGTGGGCGCCGCTGGAGGAATTGACCCTGCGCGCCTCCTATGGCGCCGGGTATCGCGTTCCCACTCTGTATGAGGAGCGTGCACCCAGCGTGCTTCCCCCGTTGGCCGGCAACGCACTGGGCCTGCCCGCCACGCCTGGGCTGGAACCCTGCAAGCTCGACACCAGTACGGTGCCGACCTGCATTCTGGCGTTCCAGCCCACCCGCAGCACTTCACTGCGCCCGGAGCGCTCGCGCAGCCTGACACTCGGCCTGCAATGGTCACCGTCGACAGCCCTGGATCTGGAGATCAATCACTACCGGATACACCGACGCGATGAGATCATTCCCTACTTTGACGCGAGTGATACGGCCTCGCTGATCCGCGATGCCAACGGGATCCTCACCGGAATCCCTGTCTACCTCGCCAATCAGGGCCGATCACGGGTGAGCGGCTGGCAGGGCCAGGGCACCTGGCGCCTGGATGGCCCAGCCACGAACCAATGGCAGATCCGCCTGCAGGCGGACTATCTCGAGACGCTCCGGCGTGACAAACCGTCGGCACCGCCACGTGGCAACCTGGCCGGTGACAAAACGCCACGATTACACGCATCCATGGAGCTCGATTGGCGCAGGGCCGCATGGAACCTGCGCCTGACCGTGCGCCATCGCAGCGGCTTGACGGCGCCATGGACCTACGTTGAAGACTCGCCAGAGCTGGTACTGGCCCGCAAGCTCCAACGTGATCTTCCTGCCATGACCACCCTCGATCTGGGCATCGGCTACGAGCCCAGCGAGCGATTGACCCTGGCATTGCAGATGTTCAATGCGACCGATCGCACGCCGAAGAACTACAACGGCAGCCCGTTGGGCTATACCGTGGCCGACGACGATCCCATTGGCCGCTACCTCCAGTTCAGCGCCACACAGCGCTTCTAGCGCTGCCCGCGTGCTGTCGCCAGCACCAGGCCGAAGGCCACCAGCAGGCCGCCAAATACGCGATCGATCCAGTGGCGTACCGCCAGCAATCGATCACGCACCCGCCGCGTGGAAAAGAACAACGCCACCGCCGAGAACCAAGCGATGTGCAGTGCGGCGATGAACACGCCATAGCCGATCTGCACATGCAGCGGCGTGTCCTGCCGGATCACCTGCATGAACAGGCTGACGATGAGAATCGTCGTCTTCGGATTCAGCAGGTTGGTCAGGAAGCCGACCCGTAGTGCGCCCAGGTCCGAGAGCGGCGCGACCTGTGCGGCCGCCAGATCACCTGCAGGCTTCGCACGAAGCATCCTGATACCCAGGTAGATCAGATACACCGCGCCGGCCAGCTTGATTGCATTGAACAACCAGATGGACTGGCGGATCAGCACCCCGACCCCCAGAAGCGTGTAACTCACATGCACAAGCACGGCCAGGCCGATACCCAGCGCCGTGATGACACCTGCCCGGCGTGACAGCAGCAGGCTGTTGCGCGACACCATCGCAAAATCCGGGCCCGGGCTGATCGTCGCCAGGAGGGCAATGGTGAGTACAGCGAGCAACTCGGGCATGGCGCCTCCAAGGATTGAATGCGCAACCACTGTAACCGAAGCCAGCCTGGATCCCGTTCTTCAGCACAGGAAACCCCATGTCACAAAGTGGATTTTTCTACTTTCATATCCATGTCCTTGAATCCCGACTTTATGGATGGATGCCCGCTATGAATGGGCGCCCGCATCTATGCGAATAATCCAGGCCACCTCACTGGAATCACGACATGTCCCGTACAAAGTCCCTTCCCGCGATCATCTGCGCTCTCTCCAGCGCCCTGCTGCTCTCAGCGTGCGCCGCCATTCCGGGCTACGACCCGAGCTACGACCAGAGTGGCTACGGCCATAGCCGCGATGACTACTATGTGCCGGCTCCGGCTACGGTGCCGATCGAAGATGGTTCGGGCGTGGTCCGTTGCGAATCCATCAAGGGGCGCAGCCAGGATTGCCGCGTCAACGGACGCGCGCGCCTGATCCGCCAACTGTCGAATACACCGTGCGAGGAAGGCAAAACATGGGGCAAGGGCCGAAATGGCGTATGGGTGACCGGGGGCTGCCGGGCCGAGTTTGTTGGCGAAGGCCGGCGCCGCCATCACTGAGCTGCCTTGCCCGCACGCTGCATCCATCGCAACAGGCACTTTGTGACATCCACAACAACGACCGCACGATTGGAAACATGCCTCGGGCTCCAGCAGAATCCCTGCACGGCGTGCCCCACGTACATGTCCCATCATCGTCACGGGATGCCAGCACGAGACATGGCCAGCCATAGCTGGTGCAGTCAGTACCAGATCAACCCATCCGCCATGCCGGTTCCTCCCAGCGGGCCGGCATGGCTGCGCACCCTGCACCATCCGTTCCCATGAAGAAATACATGATTCCCTTCACTCTCCGGTTCCCTTCCGATCTTCGTGATCGCCTCGACTTCGCCGCACGCAGCGGCGGTCGATCACTGAATTCAGAGATCATCGCGCGACTGGAGGAGAGCTTCGGCGATGTCTGCGATCGTATCGGCAAGGCGCGACTGCAGGAAATCACCGAAGTCGAGGCTGCCTTGGCCACCAGCCGAGAGTTCATCGCCATGCACACCCACTTCCTGTGTGACACCGCGCTCAACGGAGCAGAACGCAGGCAGATCGAAGCACGTCTACTGCGCAGCGAAGACCGGGTACGCCGCCTGGATGCTCTCCTTGCGTATCTGCATCGCGACGTCGAAGGCATGCGCCGCCTCGATCAGGCACTCGGTCCTCGCACCTCACCAGCTGACTGAGCAGAGCTCTCCCTGAATCCTTCCTTCTGCATCATCATGCCGTCCTCCCCCTCTCCAGCAGGCGACCGCGTCCTGCGGGTACGTCCCTATCTCCCCGGCCTGATCAGCGCCGTCGGCATGGCCGCGCTCGTCTATACGCTCGACGCCCAGTTCCCCTTGCCGCCGGAACCGCACTTCACTGTTCACGTGGTCACTGTGCATCAGGCGCACCTGCTGCGCCCGGGCGCGCTCGCCACTACAGTCATCAGCACCGCTGTCGTACTGCTGGTCGCACGCATCAGTCGGCTTCACAGGATCGGCACCGCATTGATCACACTGCTGGCGACCCTGCTTTCCCTGGCAGCCTCAACCCTGGCCATGGGCTGAGCGAAGCTCATTCGGGGACCCCTGCATCGCGGTTGCCTGACATCTGCGCCGATGCAGCTTTTCGGTCAACGCTCCTGGCTCCAACGAGCCCATCCGGTCAGAGCTGCTGAACAGCCGCCGTTGATTCCAGAGCGTGATCGTGCGCGCAGATTTGGCGCAGGCGCCGCCGGATAATTGCGCCGCCTTGGATCGGGGCTGGGCGGAATCCCCAACGCCGGTCCAGCGGGGGAGCTTCCTGCCGCAGGGAGGCCCGCGACGGGATGTACATGCACAGTGCGTTGCCCCAAAAGCAGAAGTAGAAATAGCCCTCGATACATCAGCCCGATCACGAATACGTGCGAAACAGCCCTGCCCGACGTTCGCTGTCAGGAATCTCAGGCAAGACGCAATCCCACCTCTTCCAGCGAGTCGCAGCCATGTACAAGGCCCGGTTTTCCACGCTTCTGTTGTGCGCTTTGGGACCAGCATCGGCGGGACACGCCGCAGATGGGATCATCCACTTCCAGGGCGCCATCGTCGAGCCCGCGTCCTGCCTGCCGCAGCTTCAACCAAGGATGGCCCCATTCCGCATCTGGTGCGATGCGGAACGCGCCCAGGCTGCGGGCAAGCCTGCTGATCGCTTTCGTCTCAGCGCTCGGCACGTGAGGGTCCAGACACGTCCGGTCGTATTGAAGACCGACGTGCCCGGCAGGCGCGACGTACAGGGATACGAGGTGACCCTAGCGTACCTGTAACTTCGGCGCTGCCCAGGCCGTCTCCAAGCGAGCGTTACTTGTAACTCAACGTGACGGTGGCCCGGCCATTGGCCTGGCCACCGCCAACGGCGCTCGCGACCTGGTAGTAGCGTGCCTTGAACGGCACCACGTAATCGCCATCCTTCGACTGGCCCAACTGCTTTGGCTGGCCGAACGCCACAGGCTGGCCAGCACTGTCGAGCACCTGGATGCCTACGCCCGACGCCGTTCCCGTGCCGGTGTCGATGCCCAGAACACCTGGCGTGCTGGACGCATCCGGCGTCGCATCCATGGTCAGTGAAACCATGTTCTCGATGCCATTGGGCGATGCCTGGCAATTGACTACGACCTGGAAGTCCTTGCCGGCCGTGGTACTGCCCACGCCACGGAATCGATTGCGGAATTCCTGCCCGAGATTGACGGTCTGGTTGCGAGAGCCAACGGCTACCTGGCACGAAGGGGCAAGAATGCGGATGTCGCCAATCTGCAGGACCATGTAAGGCTGTGAGGCGCCGGCGCCGGAATCAGCGCGCGCGAATGGCACTGGATCGAGAGGACCGTTGCCAACCCTGGTAGCAGTCTTGACGAGAGAAAACTGGACCGCCCAGCGTTGCGATGCCGCCCAGGATGCGTTGCCGGACGATACCGTGAAGTCGCGCGTGTATGTGCCCGGGAACCCTGGATTGTAGGTTCCCGCCAGAGAAACCCGATAGCCGATACCCGGAACATTGGTGGAGTAGACCCCACTCATACCCACCACTGGACTTCCCCAGAGGATCTGATTCCAATACGTCATGGTGCCACCCGGCGGCGTGCAGTAGACAACTTCCGGCCATCCAGCAATGAAAGAGCTCGAATAGACGGTGCTTCCAACCGCGGCACTCTGATAGACGATCACCGTGCCCGCGTTGACAGTTTTCGTCCCAATGTTGGATTTCGGTCGGTAGATGCAGTCAGCCAGCGCCACACCCGGGGCCGCAGTGCCGAGCGTCAGCAGTGAAGCAACGACGACGGAGTAAGTACTAGATTTCATATGCGAGATCCAAGGGTTCGTTGACAAACACCACTGCTGCTGCGCCGATCGCCTTCATTTGCAGAACAGCCTTATCCCATCCGGGGCGGGTACTGGAGCTGATCTTCGGCATCACAGGCAGCTCCCCTCATGGTTTCGGATCGGCGACGGTTGCTCTTGCTGCGGCAACGCATACTTCAACGTGCACTGCGCAGATTCACTTCTGCCCCAGATCACCTTCAGCGTGCCGGCCTCCGGCGCGCCGGTCACGTAGGCCTGGCCCTCTGGTCCAACGACTCCGACTTCCTGTCCAGCTTCGTTCTCGATACGCGATCCGAACGGCAGTGGTCGACCGTCGGCGCCCTTGAGTACCAGCATCAGTCGATAGCCAACCGCGGTTTCGAAGTGCGCCCGCACCACCGCTCCGCGCGTGGGAACAACATCCATCGCTGCATTGCGCACCTCGACCTTGTCGCCCAGATCCTGCGTGTTCAGCGCCACGCGATTGGTTCGATAGGGCGTGACATTGGGCAGCACAGCACTGCCCTTGCCATCGGTGCGCACACCAGACTGGGACTCGATGCCCACACCCTCGGCCTGCGGCGCACGTACCAGTGCGATGGTTTCGCCCAAGGGCTGCGACAGGGTGATGCCCTCGCCATGCATGACCAAGCCACCGGCCACGCCCAGGTTGGTCTGGCCATAGCCGTTGCCCTGGCTGTGGCCGAGGTCGACGCGCCCGTACTGGCCCTTGTAGCTGAGATTGCCGCTGCCACTGGTACCGCCCTGGTTGGCCCGGTCCAGGGTCACGCCATAGGTCATCCGGTGATCGTCGAAGGCACTGCCGAACACGCTGGCCTGGTGCGCGGTCCTGCCGCTGCTGTCGTGCGAAGCCGTATACATCGCCGAACTGCTGCTGCGCCCCAATGGAAGCGAGAGGGTCAGCATCACCTGCCTGTTGGCCGAGCCATACAGGTTCGAATACTGGTTGTAGAACAGGTTGTAGGTCAGGCGCTGGTAGCTTCCCGAGTATCCCACCTGGATCAGCCGCTCCTTGCGGTCACTGCCCCAGTAGGTCTGCTGCCGCGCCGAACCGTAGAGGGTTCCCCACCGGCCCAGTGACTGCGAAACCTCCAGGCGCAGCTCGTTGCGGCGGTTGGCGAAGGGCAATCCATTCTCCTGCGCGTACAGCATGCCCACCGCTTCGGGGAAGGTACGGTAGCCGCTGGTGGAGTAGCGATAGCCCGCCATGCGGAAGGTGGTGCCGGTTTCCTCCAGCGACTTCGCATACAGGAAACGCAACGACTGTCCATTGAAGGAGTGGCCGCTGTCGCCCCGGCTTCGCGCGTGGGTCAGGTCCACCGACACAGCGCCGAAGCCCCGCATGTTCTTGCCGAACCCGACCATGGCTGCCTGGTACTTGCCCGCCAGCGTGGTACCGCCATACAGCGAGAACTCGTTGGCCAGGCCCCGGGCCAGCGTGCCCTGGAAGAAGTAGGGTTGCGGCTGGCTGCCTTCGAAGCGGCCGTACCCCTGGCGATACTGGCCGCCGGTGGCGCTGTAGCGCCATGTTCCCTCGCGCAGCAGCGTGGGCACGGCGGAATAGGCTTGGGTGTACTTCGTTTCCCTGCCATCGGCTTCGGTAATGGTGACCTGCAGGTCTCCACCGGACGAGGTCGGATACAGGTCATCCAGCACGAAGGCACCTGGCGCCACGTATGTGTTGTAGATGATGTAGCCGTTCTGGTGCACGGTGACGCGCGCATTGGTCTGCGCGACGCCACGCACGGTCGGTGCGTAGCCACGCAGGCTGTCGGGCAGCATGGATTCATCCGATGAGATCTGCGCGCCGCGGAACTGGAAGCCGTCGAACAGGTCACCGGGGGTGAATCCGTCGCCCAGCAGCAGCTGCCCGTTGATCGATTTCAGGTCGCGCTGGGCGAAGGTCTGAACCGCTTCCCAGCGGCTCTCCCCCATCACGTCGCGGTTGTAGGTCGTGTAGTTGCGGAACCGCCAGTCGCCCAGGTTGAAGCCTCCGCGCAGACTGCCAAATACAGCGTCACGGCGTGGCTTCTTCTCTTCGTAGGGCTCGCCGAATGCGCCGGCCATGAAGCTCCTGCGGTCGCCATCGCGGGGGTTGGATCCCGAGTTGTTTGCGACGTTGAGCTGGTAATCCAGCATCGCGGCGTTGATACCACGATCCCATTTCGAGGGATCCACCGCACCGCGCGCCGACCTGACCAGCGCTGCCTGCGGAATGCTCACAGTCAGTTGCTGGCGACCTGCATCGTAGTTCACCGCAGCCTCGGGAATCACCGCCCCCAGATCGACGCAGCCACCTTCCGATTGCGCAGCGATACCCGGGAAGGCGGCGACATTCACGCCCCAGGACGACAGCATGCCCGCGGTCAGGCAAGGCACGGCATCACGCTTGCCTTCCACGGTATTGAACCGCAGTTGCGATTGCCCCAGGCGGACGTCGTTGCGCATCACATCCACCAGGTAATCACCGGGGAGCACTTGGTTGCCGAACGAGAACAGCGACAGATCAGCACCCTGCTGGTCACCACCGATTTCCAGAAAGCCTTCGTTGAAGACACTGGGCGGAGGCGACTGGGCATGACTCAGCTGCGAGGACAGCGCCAGCGCCAGGATGGACATCGCCTGCCCGCTCATGCGCGACGGAATGGAGACACGACTCACGGCGTTCACCTTCGGAGAATCAGGGCGTGGAAGAAACCGGCACCGGCTGCGGCAGCACCGCCACCGGAACATCGGAAGCCGGCGCGGTGACGGCCTCTTCGACGGTTTCGCCGCCGTAGTCGTTGATCGTGGTAAAGCGCAGGCCAAGCGCCTGGGCGACACGGATGGACTTCAACGGAACCACCAGTTCACCCAGGGGCGGAACCATGTCCGGATTGATCTCTTCCTTCCCCTCTCCCACCTTGAGCAGAGTGAAGGTGACGTTGTACGGCGTCGGATTGGCAATCTTCAGTACAGCGCCACCACCCGCGGCCGTCGACACGGCCCACTTGAGCTTGCTGCGCGCCTGCGACGCGTCACCACCGCGCAGTGCGGCCGGCCGGTAGAACACCTTGATGCGGCTGCGGACGGCCACCTGCAGGACGTTCTCTTCCTCGGCGCGTTCGGGAATTTCCTTGACGTTCAACCAGAACACCGATTCGCGATCCGACGGCAGCTGATCGCCCGTACGTACGATGCGCAGAATGTTCTCCATACCCGGATCGAGCCGCGACAATGGCGGGGTCACCAGGAAAGGCGTCTTGTTCCTGCCCTCGCCCGCGTCGATCCATGCCTGCACCACGAACGGCGCGTTGGCTTCGTTCTTCATCGAGATCGACGCCTCGCGGCTGCCTTCGTTGATGATGACGCGCGTACCGCCCAGCATGATCGCTGCAGAGGCCGGTACTGCAACAGCGAATAGACAGGCGGCCAGCACCAGGCCGCTGAGTTGCGGGAATAGACGCTTGGAAAACATGGAGGTCTCTCGGATGTTCGGAAATGCAGCGGCCAGGGCAGCACCGCGAGGGCACCGCCTGAACGGAAAAATGTGTAGTGAAGGTCGGGTGGCGGGCAGGCCGCTGTTGCAGCAAGGCGCCCGATCCCGTACTCGATGCCGGTACCCGGCCTGGACCGGGTACCGACAGCCGGCGATTACTTGTAGGCGACGGTGAACTGTGCCATCGCGTTACCACGGCCCACGGTGACAGCCGGGCCGGTGGACATGTAATTGGCCTGGAACTGCAGAGCGTTGTCGCCCTGTGCCAGGGTGTAGTTGCCCGACGCCTGGCCGACCGGGATCTGCTTGCCCGACGAGTCGGCTACCTGGATGCCCACGCCGGTGGCAAAGCTGCCGTCCACTTCACCCACGCCCACGCGCAGCAGGTTCTTGTTGAGGGCGTCGGCCGGGGCCGCAAAGGTCACCGTCGCGCCCTTGGCGGTGGCGCCACAACCCAGCAGGTCGATGGCGAACTTGGCGGGGGCCGACACCTTGCCGGCAGCGCCGTCCAGCGTGGTACGGGAGACCTTGCCCAGCGGCACGGTCAGGTTCTGGCTCTGGGGAGCGATCGAGCACGGCGCGTCCACGATTTCGCCGATGAAGTTGACAGTGCCGTCGGCAGCGAAGGCGCTCTGCGACAGCAGACCGGTGACTGCAACGGCGGTGAGCTTGGCGATGATCAGATTGCGCATGGTGATATTTACCTATGAATGATGGGCAGGCACGGAGGCCCGGTTCTAATACGCCGGACGCAAGCATCGCGCCGACCCACGCATGGTAATCAGAATCTGTGACGTGAGTCTATTTTTTCCTTTAAAATCATGCAGTTATGACATGAATAACAATGCGTTTAATGTCACAAACAGTATTTTCACCGCCCACGCTTCATGCACGCCAGGACGTTATCCGGAACATGTTTTTATTCACGTGATCGACACTCTGCAGGACGTCGCCATGCAGCGATAGGTACCTGCCCATCCACAGAAAGATCTGCAGCTACAAGCGCGCTCCGGTCTGGCACTTCGCTTCTCTGACACCTTCACTGTCTCCTCCTCGAAGCACTGGGGGTGATCGCGCTATGAATCCGTTAACAGCTTGGTTGACCGTCAACCAAGGAAGTTGTCCGATGAATCACCCGCTGCACAGCCGCCTCACCCTTGCCGTGGCCAGTTCCCTGCTGCTGGCCACTGCATCGCCCGCCATGGCCAACGAGTCACTCGATGCCTGGCAGCAACAGCGCCAGTTGCAGGCGGCCTGGGCGCAACCGGCCAGCACGGCCAGCACGGCCAGCACCGCGAACCTGTCGGCGCCGGTGTCGTCCGCCGCAACCAGCAGCACGTCGATCCTCGGCAACCCGGGCGATGCGGCCAGCTGGCGCAGCGATGAATTCAATGCCGACTGGGGGCTGGCCGCGATGGGGGCCGACTACGCCTATGCACGGGGCCTGACTGCCAAGGGCGTCAGACTGGGCGTTTTCGACGACGGCACCGGCCTAGGGCATCCAGAGTTCGCTGGTAAGAACCATCGCAGCATCCGGCTGGCGGGGGTTCTTGCCGATGGCAGCTTGTGTCCGGCAGAGGTGATCCAAGGCCCCAACAGCTGTTTCAGGACCGATGGCGATCAGGTCCAGCTCACCTATCAGACCCTCGATCCGCAGTACGCCGCATTGCTCAATCGAAATGGATATTTTGAAGGGGTCACCTATGGGACACATGGCACCCATGTGTCCGGGACGATCGCTGCCAATCGGGATGGCACCGGCATGCACGGCGTAGCCTTCGGTGCCGACCTCAGCGTCGCCCGCCTGTTCTCCAACAGTGTGGCGCACCTTAGTGTCTCGCCACGGATGACGCTCGATCGAAGCTCTAAATCCGTTGGCGCCCCAACGGCAGCGTTCAGCCAGTTGTACGAACAGCTCGAACAACAGGAGATCCGAGCCATCAACCACAGCTGGGGGCTTGCTACAGAGCCGAACTCAGCCCAGCAGATGGATGTGTATCTGTCCCATACGGTTTTCGCCGACCGGCTGGCGGTGATGGCAACCGCTTCGCGCAGGACCGGCCTCATTCAAGTATGGGCTGCTGGCAATACCGACGCTACCAATCCATCCCCACAACAGGCGCCGATTGCAGGCATGTACGCCACGCTGCCACGTGCTCAGAAGGATGTTGAGCCGTACTGGCTGGCTGTCGTGAACGTCAATGAAGCTCTGGAGCTGAGCAATCGCTCCATGCGCTGCGGCCTCGCCGCAAACTGGTGCCTGGCAGCACCTGGCACGGCAATTCTTTCCACAACTTATGGCGCCAAGACCAAGCTGGACGCCACGCTGTCCAAGGACAGCGCCGGCAACGTCACAATTGACACGTTGAGCCTGCTGCCAGACTACGACTACGTCAAGAAGAGCGGAACCTCGATGGCCGCTCCACACATCACCGGTGCATTGGGCCTACTGTTCGAGCGATTCCCCTACCTGGATAACGCGCAGGTCCGCGACGTGCTGCTGACAACGGCACGTGATCTCGGCGCGCCGGGAGTGGACGATGTCTACGGCTGGGGCATGGTCGACCTGCGCAAGGCCATCGAAGGCTACGGCTCGCTGCGCGTGGATACCAACGTGGTGATGAACCAGAAGGCCGGTGGCCTGAAGGTGTGGGAAGGCGACGCCTGGGATGACTGGACCAACGACATCGGCGGCGCCGGCAAGCTGACCAAGTCCGGCATCGGCTGGCTGCGCCTGAGCGGCGACAACAGCTTCAACGGCGCGGTGCTGCGTGAAGGCACGCTGGAGTTGAACGGTGCCAACACGCTCACCTCGGCTGTCGAAGTACAGGGTGGCCAGTTCCTGCTCAACGGCAGCCTGGTCTCCACCGCACTGACCACCACCGGCGGCGTCAGCACCGTCAGTGCCAGTGGCGTCCTGAAGGACAGCAACCTGACCGTCAACGGTGGCGTGGTGTCCTTCAACGGCGCCCAGACCGGCGGCACCACCACGGTCGGTGCGAACGGCCTGTTGAAGGGCATCGGCACGCTGGGCAACACACATGTGGACGGCACCATCGCCCCGGGCAACTCGATCGGCACGCTGACCATCAATGGCAACTACGTGCAGGGCGCGACCGGCGTCTATGCCGCCGAGCTTGCCCCCGGCGGCCGCAGCGACCAGCTGCACGTCACCGGCAGCGCCACCCTTGGCGGCACCCTGGTCGCACTGCCGGAGCCTGGCACCTACTACCTGGGTGAGCAGTTCAACTTCATCCGCGCCGACGGTGGCGTCAGCGGCCAGTTCGCGAAAACCGACTTCAGCGCGTTCTCGCCGTTCCTGCAGTTCAGCCTGGCCTATGCTGCCAACGGCGCCCGCATCGACGTGGCACGCGGCGCCTCGCTGGCCAGTGCAGCCACCACGCCGAACCAACGCGCGGTGGCGACCAGCGCCGATGGCCTGGCGATCAACCAGGGCCTGCCCAAGCCGCTGACCCAGCTGTTCCCGCAACAGGTCGGTGGCGTGCTTGACGGCCTCAGCGGCGAACTGCATCCGGCCACGGCACTGGCCCTGGTCGAGGGCAGCCGCTACGTGCGTGATGCCGCGCTGTCGCGCCGTGCCGGTACCACCGCACCAGGTGCCGACGCGGGCGATGCCACCGGCGCCTGGGTGCAGGCACTCGGCGGCAACAGCAAGCTGGATGGCAACAGCAACACCGCCCGCACCGAAGCCAACAGCAACGGCCTGCTGGTCGGCATCGATCGCGAGTTTTCCGGCTGGCAGGTCGGTGTGCTGGCCGGTACCGGCCGTACCGACGTGAAGCAGCAGGAGCGTCGTGCCAAGTCGAAGATCGACAACACGCACTTCGGCGCCTACGCCAGCCACAACTGGGGTGGATTCGGCCTGCGCGGTGGTGTGGCCTGGAGCAAGCACGAGGTGAAGAGCACGCGCGACGTGGCGTTCGCTGGCTTCAGCGACAGCCTGAGCGCACGCTACGACGCCCGCACCCGCCAGGCCTTCATCGAAGCCGGTTACCGCTTCGGTGGTCCGGAAGCCGGACTGGAGCCGTACCTGCAGGTGGCGCGCGTGGAAGTGGACCTCAAGCGCATCAACGAACGCGGTGGTGCGGCCTCCCTTCAGGGCAAGGTGGATGACACCGCAACCACGATCGCCACCGCCGGTGTGCGCTTCGACAAGGGACTGAAGGCCTCGTTCCAGCAGGACAGCTGGCTGCACCTGCGCGGTGGCGTAGGCTACCGCCGCGCATCTGGCGACCGCAGCCAGGTGGCCAATCTGGCCTTCGCCAACAGCAGCAGCACCTTCGCGGTCCAGGGCGCACCGATCGCCGACAACGCCGTGGTGGCCGAGCTGGGCCTGTCGGCATGGCTGACCCCGCGGCAGCAGCTGGAGCTGGGTTACAGCGGCCAGTTCGGCAGTGAAAGCCGCGACCATGGCGCCAACGCACGCTGGTCGGTCCGCTTCTAGTTACAGGCACGTGTTCTCTTGACAGGTTGGGGCGGCCTCGCGGCCGCCCCTTTTTTTGTCCGCCGCCAGCCGCTATGTACCACACGGCAGGCAGCTTGCAGCCAGCAGGCTGGCCAGTGGCAACAGCAGCCCATAGGCCACCAGCGGCCACACCGTGTCTCCCGGCAGCAGCACGGTAGCCAACGTCCCTGCGCCGGCGACGATCACGCTCTGCAGGGCATAGTAGAGCGCCACCGCCATCCCGGAGGCATCGGCGAAATCACGCAATGCACCGTTGGCAGCCACCGATACCACCATCACCAGGCCCACCGCGATGGCCCACATCGGCAGCACCACGCTGGCGAATGACGGTGGCCATAGCGTCGCCAGTGCCATCAGCAACGCCCCGCCGATCATCACCCACAGCCCACGCAGGAAGGTCCCGCGCACCTGCCAGCGAGCGATCAGCCTCTTCGCCAGGCGCGCGCTGAAAATCATCATCAGCGCCACCGTTGCGAACGCCAGGCTGAAGGACAGTGGCGAGTACTGCATGCGTCCAACCAGGATGCGGGGAGCGATCGAGAAGAACACGAAGAAGGTGCCCATGCCCGCACTGAAACCCAGCGTGTACACCCAGAATCCACCGCTGCGGAGGATGCGCTGCAGCACCGGGCCTGGCGCGTCGCTGCGCGGCGGGCGGGTCTCCTGCCAATGGCGTTGCGCGCGCAGGCCCGCGATCAGGCCGAGCACGCCCAGCAATGCGAAGATTGCACGCCAGCCGAATGCGCCTGCCACCAACGCACCAAGGATCGGACCGAGCGCGGGCACGAAGGCCAGCATCGAGGCGAACAACCCATACAGGGAAGCACCCTCCGGCGTATCGGCATATACATCACGCACGGTGGCGAAGGTCGCCACCAGCGCCGCCGATGCACCGACCGCCTGCACGGTTCGCCAGGCCAGGAACGCCGCGCCGCTGCTGGACGCCGCCAGCGCCAACGACGCGGCGGTGAACAGCAACGCGCCCAGTAACAACACCGGCCGTCGCCCGATGCGATCGGACAGTGGACCGAACACCAGCTGGCCCACGCCGAGCACCAGCAGGTAGGCACCGAGCGTCAGCTGCACCAGCACCGGCGAGGTGCCCAGCGCGCGTGGCATTGCAGGAACCACAGGCAGGTAGATATCCATGGCCAGCGAGGCCAGGAGATCGAAGGGGGCCATCAGCACGATGGCCGACGGCAGGGAATGGGCCCAACGTGGGGCCTGTCGATTGAACATGGGGAGTCTCCGCCCAGAGTGAATCCGGCGGTGATCCATCCACTTCGCGTGCATCGCAGGGATGATCACCGCAACAACGTCTGCATCGTTGTTGCGGCTCAGCGAACTGTCTGCGGACCGTTCCCGTTGTTCATGGCGCCATCGAATACCTGTACAGGTGGCGCAAGTGTAGCAACCACCGGCAAGCGGCAGCAGCGGTCAGCCCAGCGGCAGCATGTCGATGCGCCTGCATGGTGTCTGTTTCACCTGTTCGATCAGGCGCCGCACCACCGGCGAGCTCTCGGCCTGGCGGTACTGCACGGCAATGGTCGAAACGATGGTCGGGCCGGCCAGCGGCAGATAGACCATGCCCGGCAGCACCAGCGTGCGTTGCAGCACCGATGGCACGATCGCCACCGAACCGACGCCGACGGAAACCTCGGCCAGCACCGCTGCCAGATGGCCGGGCTGCGAACGGATGCGTGGAATGAAGCCGCCCCGTCGCGCGACCTCCATCGCGCCTGCCGGCTGTTCCGGCATCACGAACCCTTCCCTGGCCAGCGCCGCCGGTTGCACCGGACTCCGCGCCTGCGCCAGCGGATGGATTTCCGGCAGGGCCACGCAGAACTGGTCCTCGACCAGGGTGTGTTCACCGAAACTGTCGGGCACATCCATCGGCGGCCGGCAGAACACCACGTCCACCCGGCCTTGCTGCAGCAGCTCCGGCAGCACGCTCATCGGCCATTCGCTCACCTGCAGGTCAACGCCGGGATAGCGGTCGCGGAACCGGCTCAGCTGGTCCTGCAGCGCACCGGCATACAACGCCGAACCCACATAACCGATCTCGATCTTGCCGATCTCGCCGCGGCCAGCCCGCCGGCCCACGGTTTCGGCCTGCTCGAACCGGCGCAGCACGTCACGTGCTTCGGCCAGGAACACCTCGCCGGCCGAGGTCAGCGCCGCCTCCCGGCGTCCGCGCTCGAACAGGCGGGTCCCGAGCCGGCGCTCGATGTCCTGGATCTGCACGCTCAGGGTCGGCGTGGCGATCCCCAGGCGCAACGCCGCACGGCCGAAGTGCAACTCCTCGGCCAAGGTGACGAAGTACTCCAGGTGACGACGTTCCATGGGCGACGCTTCATTAGGCAAAACCTAACGTACCGGGAAAACACCGAGAATGAAACAAACACTGATCGCTGCTGGAATGCCTGTCCTCCCCCTCCTGCGAGCGACCGGTGCCACCC
>NZ_QFHO01000059.1 GCF_004920835.1 Stenotrophomonas maltophilia | reverse complement strand
GCGCAGCCCACCCGCCCGGCCAAACCACGGCTTTTGATTTACGCGGCCAACCCCGCCACGAGGGGCTCAGCCGTTGGCCTTCGCCTTCGCCTCGCGCGCGGCCTGCTGCTCGACCAGGGTCAATGCCACGTTGTCGCGAAGGTATGCCGGCTCCACCTTCTCCGGCGCAATGGCTTCGCCACGTGCGAAGGCCGGCACCGCCAGCGTCAGCAGATCCGACGCGCGCGGCAGTGCAGTGGCATCGAATCCGCGCAGGCCAGCACCGAGCTGCGCCACCAGTGCGCCCTCGGCCGCACCGAAACCGGTGCCGACACCGTAGGCAGCCAGCCCTTCCGGCAATGCCACCGCATCGGGTGCGCACACGCGTTCGGCATCGCGTGCCACCGGCAGGCCGTCCACGCGCTCGAAGCGCCCGACATACAGCTCGCCCATGCGCGCATCAATTGCCGACAGGATCTGGATCTCTTCGGCCGGCGCACGCAGCGCCAGCACCTGCAGCGTCGAGACCGGCAGCAGCGGCCGGTCCAGCGCCAGCGCGATGCCCTGCGCAATGGCAATCGCCAGACGCACGCCGGTGAACGCACCGGGGCCACGGCTGAGCGCGATGCCATCAAGCTGGCGGCGGCTGATGCCGGCTTCGGCCAGCAGCGCCTCGGCCCATGGAAGGCTCAGTTCGGCATGCCGGCGCGGGGCGATCTCGAAACGTTCCAGCACCTGCCCATCCACATGCAGGGCTACGGAACAGGCTTCGGTGGCGGTTTCAAAGGCGAGCAGTTTCATCGGATCAGGTCAGAACAGGGGGAACGTGGCGCCGGGTGCCGGGTGCGGGCCTGCCGCAACAGCGGACGGAGCAGCAGCATCATCGGCCACGGGTGCCCATTGTGGCGTAAAGAAGGCCTGCACATCGGCCAGGCTGCGGGTACGCCGGAACGGCGGCAGCGAATCGAGGAAAACCCGGCCATAGCCCCGGTTGAGCAGGCGCGGGTCGCACAGCACCAGCACGCCACGGTCGCTCTCGCTGCGGATCAGGCGGCCGACGCCCTGCTTCAGTGCGATCACGGCCTGTGGCAACTGCTCGTCGCGGAACGGGTTGCCACCCTGGCTGCGGATCGCCTCCAGCCGCGCCTCGTACACTGGGTCGTCGGGCGCCGCGAACGGCAACTTGTCGATCATCACCACGCTCAGCGCTTCGCCTACCACGTCCACGCCCTCGCGGAAGCTGGCCGAGCCGAGCAGCACGCCGTTGCCGGATTCGCGGAAGCGCTGCAGCAGCGTCGCGCGTGGTGCCTCGCCCTGCACGAACAACGGCCATGGCCCGTCGCGCAACGCCTCGGCCGCCTCACGCAGGGCGCGATGCGAAGCGAATAGCAGGAAGGCCCGGCCCTCCGACGCCTGCAACACC
Organism: Stenotrophomonas maltophilia; assembly: GCF_004920835.1. GTDB lineage: Bacteria > Pseudomonadota > Gammaproteobacteria > Xanthomonadales > Xanthomonadaceae > Stenotrophomonas > Stenotrophomonas maltophilia_AQ. Next base: position 1,841 of record NZ_QFHO01000059.1, on the reverse strand, counting down.
GGCCGCAGGGTCTGGATCAGCGCGGTACCAAAACCGCGCGCGGCCGGATCGGGCAGGCCCTCGGGCAGATAACACAGTGCCTGCTCGGGCCAGTTGAACGGACTCGGCTGCACCAGCGTGTGCGGATCGTCCAGACCCAGGCGGGAGGCGATGTGATCGAAACCACCGCCAACGGTCAGCGTCGCCGAAGTGAAGATCCACGCAGCTCGGCTGCGCTCGCGATGCTCACGTAACGGGCCGGACACATCCATCGGCGTGCGCTGGCAGCGGAAACCACGCGGCGTAAGCTCGTACCAGAGCACGTCGGCCGCACTGCTCGCTTCAGACGGATCGGTGTCGAAATCGAGAGTGGGTTCGTCATCGCCCAACCAGCGGCTGAGCCGCGAGACCGCCTCGCGCGCCCGTGCATGGCAGGCATCCAGGCCGGCCGCCGCTTCGCGCAATGGCTGCAGCGACTGCTCCAGCATCATCAGGCCGGACATCACCGTATCGAAGCCGTCACGCACCTGCGGCATTGCCAATGCGCGCCACTGCGTGCCACGTAATGGCAGCCCTTCCATCGCCGAACGCAACGCCAGCAGCGCCTGCTGCAGCTGATCGACCGGCCCCTGCAGCGCCGACTGCGCGCCACCCACACCACGAGCCTCCGCCAGGCAATCGCGGCCCAGTTCCTGCCATGGGCGCATGCCGAAACCTTCACCGAAGAACTGCGCGGCCAGTTCGGGCAACTGGTGTGCCTCGTCGATGACAAAGGCCTGCGCCCCCGGCAGCAGTTCACCGAATCCCTCCTGCTTCAGTGCCAGGTCGGCCAGCAGCAGGTGATGGTTGACCACCACCACGTCGGCGGCCTGCGCGCGTTGCCGCGCGCGCACCACGAAGCAGTCATCCCAGAACGGGCAATCGGTGCCCAGGCAGTTGTCGACGGTAGATGTGACCATCGGCAGCAATGGGGAGTCGTCGGCCAACCCGTCGAGCTCGGCGATGTCGCCGAACTCCGAGCGACCGGACCAGGCCAGGATGCGCTGGAACTGCGCCGCCTGTTCGGGGCTGGAAAAACGCGGCTCGCCGCGCGCCTGCTGCAGGCGATAGCGGCACAGGTAATTCGCACGCCCCTTCAGCAGCGCACTGCGCAGGCCGACGCCCAGCGCCTGGCGCACGCGCGGCAGATCGCGGTGGTAGAGCTGGTCCTGCAGCGCACGGGTGCCGGTGGAGATGATGGTACGCAGCCCGGACAGCAGCACCGGCACCAGATAGGCGAAGGTCTTGCCGGTGCCGGTACCGGCCTCGGCCAGCAACAGATCACGCTGCTGCAACGCGTCGGCGATGGCTTCGGTCAGGCGCAGCTGTGCGGGACGCGGGACGAAGGCATCCAGGTGCAAGGCGAGCGCGCCGCCGTCGCTGAGGGCTTCGCGGCTGGCATGGACAAGGTCGGACATCAGAGGGAAAGGATACCCGGCCGGGCGCTGCCCGGCACCCGTTTCAAGCCGGGGCACAAGCAACGGCAACAGCGCTGTTCATGGCTCTGGGTTGTACTGGGGACTGGCGGGGGACTGTGGGTTTGCGGGGACGCCGTAAACCCGTCCTTGGGGGCTTGGCCGCGGCATCCATGCCGCGGACACCCCGCAAACCCACAGTCCCCCGCCTTCGACAGTTTCCCGGTGACGGAATGCAAAGGCAGAGCAGATGCGGTTGGTGTAACGGAGAAAGTGGAAGGGGTCGGATCCGTTTTCCTGCGGAAAACGGATCCGACCCCGCAGCGAGTGCGCGCAGCGCGCGACCCGCTTTTGATTTTGATTTTGTTCTTGCCTGCGGCCCGCGCGATGTATGGCGGGCCGGGAGGG
>NZ_QFHO01000058.1 GCF_004920835.1 Stenotrophomonas maltophilia | reverse complement strand
CGCCCGCCCCCTGCTCGGCCTCGCCGTTGCCGTGGCCCTGGCTGGTTGTGCCGCCACCGCCGCCAAGCCGACCGCCGTCGAAGCCAACATCACCACCAAGGCGGTGGGCTATCTGGACAAGAGTGCGGTTCCGGCCAGCCTCGACCTGGTGCCGGCACCGCCGGTGGCCGGTTCGGCCGCCCTCGCGCTGGACGAACAGGTCAGCCGTGAAGCCCGCGCGCTGCGTGGCAGCCCGCGCTTCGCCCAGGCCGGCGTCGATGCCGAACTCGGCTTCCCCGAAGGCGCCAACCACTTCTCCTGCGCCGCCGACATCGACGTCGATGCAGTGAAGACCCCGGCGCTGTACCGCCTGCTCGAGCGCAGCCGGATCGACGCCAGCGCCGCCACCAAGGCGGCCAAGAACCACTACCAGCGCCCGCGCCCGTTCATGGTCAACGGTGAGCCGACCTGCTCGCCGAAGGACGAGGAAGGCCTGCGCAAGAACGGCTCCTACCCGTCCGGCCACACCTCGATCGGCTGGGCCTGGGCACTGATCCTGTCGGAGATCGCACCGGACCGCGCCGATGCCATCCAGGCGCGTGGCCGCAACTACGGCGAGAGCCGCCTGGTGTGCAACGTGCACTGGCAGAGCGACATCCTGGAAGGCCGTTTCATGGGCGCCGCCGCCGTGGCCCGCCTGCACGACAACGCCGCGTTCAACAAGGATCTGCTGGCCGCACGCAAGGAGATCGCTGCCGCGCGCAAGGCCGGCCTGCACTCCAGCCGCGACTGCGCTACCGAGAATGCGGTGCTGAAGGTGCGCCCGCAGAGCGCGCTGTAAGCGGCGATCCGGGGTCGGATCCCTTTCCGCAGGAAAGGGCTCTGACCCCATACAGCAGAAGGGCCGGCATTGCGCCGGCCCTTCTTCATTGCATCACGATCGACCGCATCAGAACTTCGCGGTGAACTCCACGCCCCAGGTACGCGGCTCGTTGAGGAAGCCGGTCAGGTTGTTGAAGTCGATCGCGCCGACCACACGGGTCTGGTTGGTCAGGTTGCGGCCGAACACCGCCACATCGTACTGGCCGTAATCCCAGTTGTAACCCAGGCGCAGGCCACCTTCCAGTGAACTACGGCCGCGGAACTCCGGCGACTCGTAGATGAAGAAGTTCACCGCGCTGCGGTAGGCCCAGTCGGTGTAGGCATACAGCTCGCTGCCATCGCTGAGCGGGAAGCCGACGCGCAGGGTCGCGTTGTGGATCCACTTCGGCGCCTGCGGCAGCGGGTTGCCGTTGACCAGCGCATAGGTGCCACCGTTGATGACGGTGGTCGGATCGTTGATGGTGCAGCCACCGCCGCAGATCGCCACCGCCAGATCCTTGTCCTTGATCTCGGTGTCGTTGTAGCTGCTGCCGAAGGTCAACAGGACGTTGTCAGCCAGGTAGGCTTCCAGGTCCAGCTCCACGCCCTGGCCGATGGTCTTGTCGGCGTTGAGCAGGGTGGCGGTGTTGTTGGTGCCGCCCACCGCGATCAGCTGCTGGCCATCGACGTTGTAGCGGAACACGCTCAAGCCCAGGCGCGCGCGACGCTCGAACAGGTCGGCCTTGATGCCGGCTTCGTACGAGATCACCTTCTCCGAATCGGCCTGAGACAGGCCCGGCGCGAAGGCCAGGCGGCCCTGGATCGACGGCGCACGGAAGCCCTTGGCCACGCGGGCGTAGGCATTCACGTTGTCGGTCAGCTTGTACACGCCGCTGACATCCCAGCTGACGTCGTTGACGTCGGTGTTGGCCAGATACGGGCCACTGACCGGGGTACCGAACGGCACGGCCTGCAGCACGCTGGCGCTGAAGTCCTTCTTGTCCTGCGTATAGCGCACGCCGGCACGCAGCTTGAAGCGGTCGGTGACATCGAAGTCACCCGAGGCGAACACCGCCCACGCCTTGTTGCGCTGGTTCTGCACCACGTGGCCGGTCTGCGGGTTGCCCGGAGTCAGCGAGTCGTAGTTGAAGTTGTTGATGGTCACGTCTTCATCGAAGTAGAAAACGCCGGCCTGCCAGTCGAAGCGACCCCATTCGTTGGATTCAACGCGGAATTCCTGGGTCCACTGGCGGTGGTGCGGCAGGCCGTCGGCCGACTCGGACGAGAACGGGATGAGGCCTGGGCCGGAGTTGCCCGCACCCAGGAACGCCGCGCCGTAGCCACCGTCGATGTCGCCGCGGTTGAGCGATTCGGCGGTCTCGTAGCCGGTGATCGAATGCAGGGTCACCGAGCCGAGGTTCCACTGCAGGCGCGCGCTGCCGCCCCAGGTTTTCAGGTCGGAGAAGTTGACGCCGTCGTTGGCGACCTTGTCGCGGTCGAAGTTCTCGACCAGTGAATTGCCGCCCTTTTCGATGATGTTGGCGCGGAACAGGCGAGCGGTGCCGTTGAGCTTGCGCTTGTGCAGGTTGAACAGTGCTTCGAAGTCGTCGCCTTCGTACAGGAACTGCACGCGGCCGGCAGCTTCGTCATAGCCTTCGAAGCCGCTGTTGGGCGCACCGGCACGGGTGTTGTCGACCCAGTCGTCACGGCGCTGGTAGATGGCCGACACGCGCGCCGACCAGCGATCGGTCAGCGGGCCGCCGTAGGCACCCTGCACGTTCCAGCTGTTGTAGCTGCCATAGCCCACGCGCACGTAGCCGTCGGCATCCTGCGACGGGCGCGCCGAATCGAACTTGACCACGCCGGCCGGGGTGTTGCGGCCGAACAGCGTGCCCTGCGGGCCGCGCAGCACTTCCACGTTGGCCAGGTCGAACAGCGGGAAGCCCTTCAGCAGCGGGCTTTCCTGCACCACGTCGTCGTACACCAGCGACACCGGCTGCGAAGCGTTGAGGTCGAAGTCGGTGTTGCCGAGGCCGCGGATGTAGAAGCGCGGGAAGGCACGGCCGTAGGAGGACTCGATGTTGAGGCTGGGCACGCGTGCGGCCAGGAAGCGGATGTCATCACCCGCCGAACCCAGCACATCGAGCTTCTCGCCCTGGATCGCGCTGATCGCAACCGGCACGTCCTTGGCGTTCTCGACACGGCGCTGCGCGGTCACCTGCAGGGCATCGAGGGCAACCGGATCCTTGGCGGCGGGGGTTTCCTGGGCGGCTGCTACCAGCGGCAGCAGGGCGGAAAGAGCAGCAACGAGGGGGCGCGCGACCGGAAGGCGGCCACGGGAAGTGCGGGTCGGAGACATGGCGGTAGGCTGTGTTTGGAGGGGTGGTAAAACGGCGCTACCAGATAATTGTTGCAATACAGCACCTGCCCCGCAAATGCCGGCCGTTCATGGCCGCGTCGCCCGGCGGCCGGGTCGCTCGCTAGACTCGGGGTTTTCCAACCCTGCGGAGCCACCGCGATGACCCAGTGGTACTTCCATGCCTCCGCCCAGGCCGAGCGTATCGGCCCGCTTGATGACGACGCCGCGCGCCGTTATGCGCAGGCCAACCCGCGCGCCCTGGCCTGGTGCCAGGGCATGAGCGGGTGGACCTCGATTGCCGAGGTGCCCGAACTGCAGTCCGCGGCCCCGGGCATGCCCAACACCCCACCGCCAGTTCCCGCCGCCGCCAGCGGCCGTGCCGACGACATCGAATTCCGCATCGTCGGCCATGAAATGCAGTTCGTCGAAATCGAGCTTGATCCCGGCGAGAGCGCCATTGCCGAAGCCGGCGCACTGATGTTCAAGGACGCAACGGTGCAGATGGACACGGTGTTCGGTGCCGCCACCGGCGACCAGGGCGGCGGTTTGATGGGCAAGGTGATGGCCGCCGGCAAGCGCGTGCTGACCGGCGAGAGCCTGTTCGCCACCGTCTACACCCAGGGCGGCCACGGCAAGGGCAAGGTCGCCTTCGCCGCGCCCTACCCCGGCACCGTGCTGGCAATGAAGCTGGACCAGCATGGCGGCCGCCTGATCTGCCAGAAGGACAGCTTCCTGGCCGGCGCGCGCGGTGTGCAGATCGGCGTGCAGTTCCAGCGCAAGATCATGACCGGCCTGTTCGGCGGCGAAGGTTTCATCATGCAGAAGCTGGAGGGCGACGGCTGGGTGTTCATCCACGCCGGTGGCTGCGTGGTCGAGCGCGAGCTGGCGGCCGGCGAGCGGCTGGATGTGGATACCGGCTGCGTGGTGGCCTACCACCCGACCGTGGACATGGACGTGCGCCGGGTGGCCGGCATCAAGAGCATGCTGTTCGGTGGCGAAGGCGTGTTCCTGGCCACGCTGACCGGTCCCGGCAAGGTCTGGCTGCAGTCGCTGCCGTTCTCGCGCCTGGCCGGCCGCATGTGGATGGCCGCACCGCAGGGCGGTGGCCAGAACCGCGGCGAGGGTTCGGTGCTGGGCGGCCTGGGCCGGATGCTGGACGGCGACAACCGGTTCTGACCACAGGATCTCGGTGGGTGCCGACCTTGGTCGGCACTGGAATCTGCGCGTGCCGACCAAGGTCGGCACCTACCGGCCCCCTTTCCTGAATGGGCGAGACTCCCCACCC
>NZ_QFHO01000057.1 GCF_004920835.1 Stenotrophomonas maltophilia | reverse complement strand
GCGGATCAGGGAGAAACCGGCGCGGAGATCCTTGCTACAGAGCGATCGAGAAGACCTAGAGCCGAACGGTCGCCCGCGCCGGGCTCTCGGCACCTAAGGTGCCAGAGTCGCAAGAGATAAGAGCCGAGCCTACGCTCGGCTGCAATGCATCAAAGCAGCGCCAGATACCCGCGCACGGTGGCATCCAGCCCGTCGTACAGGGCCTCACCGATCAGCGCGTGCCCGATCGACACCTCCAGCACGTCCGGCACGTTGGCCAGGAAATCGCGCAGGTTGTCCTGCGACAGATCGTGCCCAGCATTGACGCCCAGGCCAGCGGCCTGCGCGCGGCGTGCAGCGGTGGCGAACAGCGCCAGCATCGCATCGGCATCGCCGGCCGCATGCGCTTCGGCGTAGGGCCCGGTGTACAGCTCGATGCGGTCGGCACCGACCTCGGCCGCCTGCTCCAGCAACGGGTTGCCGGCATCGACGAACAGGCTGACCCGGCAGCCCATCGCCTTCAGTTCCGCGATCAGCGGGCGCAGGCGCTCGGCATCGCGCTCGAAGTCGAAGCCATGATCGGAGGTGATCTGGCCGTCGCCATCCGGTACCAGGGTGGCCTGCGCTGGACGGGTCTGTGCGCACAAGGGCAGCAGGCCGGGGTAGCCCTCGCGCGGCGGTGCAAACGGATTGCCTTCGATGTTGAATTCGACGCCACGGGCACGGGTCAGCGTGGACAGGGCCAGCACGTCCTCGGCGGTGATGTGGCGGCGGTCCGGCCGCGGGTGCACGGTGATGCCATGCGCGCCGGCATCCAGGCAGGCCTGGGCGGCACGCACCACGTCCGGTTCGGCACCGCCGCGCGAGTTGCGCAGGACGGCGATCTTGTTGACGTTGACGCTGAGCTGGGTCATGGAACGGAACTACTTGGAAAGAGGGGACGGATCGTGTTCGTCGGGGGCGGCATTGCGACGGGCCTGGGCCTGTTCGCGCAGGCGGCGCAGTTCCTCGGCATCGACCAGGGTAGCGGGGTCGCGCTGCAGATCGCCAAAGCGGGCCACGTAGCGGCCGCGTACCCAGGCCAGCAGGAAGGCGAGGGCGGCCAGCAGGCACAGGGTCATCAACCCGGCATTGGGCGTCTTCAGGGCGAAGGCGAAACAGCCCAGCGCCAGCAGCAGGTACAACCAGTACATAGTCGGGCTCCCCGGATGATCGCCGCAGTGTAGCGCTGCGTCAGAGCAGCGGCGAGGCCAGCCGTGCGAACGCCTCCGGCAGGCGATGCAGCCACAGCGAACGGCCGGCCTGGTCATTCACCCGGGTGGCACGGTCGAATTCGCCCTGCAGCAGCTCGGCCAGTGCGGCAACACGACCTCGATCGCTGATCATCATCGATAGTTCGAAGTTCAGCCGAAAGCTGCGGTGGTCGAAATTGGCGCTGCCGACGATGCAGACGTCGTCATCGGCGATGAAGGCCTTGGTATGCAGCATGCGCGGGCCGTACTCGTAGATCTTCACGCCAGCATGCAGCAGTTCGTCAAAGTAGGAGCGCGCGGCCTGGGTGACGAACCAGGAGTCGCTCATCTTCGGCACCAGCAGGCGCACGTCCAGCCCGCCCAGCGCGGCCGAGGTCAACGCCATCCGCGCCGCTTCGCCCGGGACGAAGTAGGGCGTGACCAGCCATACCCGTTCGTGCGCTTCCTGGATGGCCGCCACGTGCAGGCGATGGATGGTCTCCCAGCCCGAATCCGGGCCGGACACCAGTACCTGGGCATTGATCGGGCCTTCGCCCCGCAGGGGCATGTCGGCTGGCCACAGGCGCGCGATATCCATCCGCGATGGATCCTGTCCACTGGCGTAGAGCCAGTCCTCGGCGAACACCAGCTGCAGGCTTCGCACCACGTGGCCACGGATGCGCATGTGCAGATCACGGTATGCATCGGTCCTGCGGCTTTCGTCCTCGTCGTCGGTGATGTTGATGCCACCGGTGAAGGCCAGGCGGCCATCGACGATCACCAGCTTGCGATGGGTACGCAGGTTCAACCATGGGCGCTTGAACGGCTTCAACAGCTGCCGTGGGTGGAACCAGATCGCTTCGCCACCGGCATCGAGCAGGGGTTGCAGGAAGCGCCGCGGCAGGGCGGATGAGCCCACCGCATCGAGCAGCAGGCGCACCTGCACGCCGGCCCGCGCACGTTCCACCAGCGCGTCGCGCAGCGCGGTGCCGGCATGGTCCGGGTTGAAGATGTAGTACTCCAGATGCACGTGATCGCGTGCCTGCGCGACAGCTTCAAGCAGCGCGGCGTAGGTGGCTGCGCCGTCCACCAGCCAGGTCACTTCGGTGGCACTGCTCGGTGCCAGCCCGGTGGTGGCCTGCGCGATCTTGGCCAGCTCGGTGCAGTCGGCATCGGGCGGGCAGACGTCGCTGTAATGCTCCATGCCCGAGCGCGCACGCCCGCGACGCAGGCGCTGCCGCTTCACCTTCTGCGGGCCCAGCAGGTAGTAGATGAAGAGGCCGAGGTACGGCAGCAGCGCCAGCGACAGGATCCAGCTCAGCGTGGCGACCGGCTCGCGCTTCTGCAGCATGATCCAGCCCGCCAGCGCGAACAGGTACAGCAGATAGGCCACCGCCAGGATCGTCCCGAGGTGGGCGATGCCATCCAGCCAGTGGCGCAGGGAGTCGAAGAGGGCGAGCATCCGCCGATCATAACGGGCGCGTGCAGCCTGATGGGGTCAGATCCCTCTTCCTGTTGAAAAGGAATCTGACCCCAACGGGCAAAAAAAGACGCCCCTGTTTCCAGGGGCGTCTGCAGTCGCGTCATGACTGTTGTATTGCGGTGTTGCGTTTACTGCTGCACAAAACCGATCTTCTTCATCTGAGCGTTCTTCGCGGCGGCCAGGACCTTGGCCATCACGTCGTACTCGGAATCCGGGCTGGCGTCGATACGCAGTTCCGGCTGGTTGGTCGGGTCACGCTGGACCTCCTGCTCCATCCGCTGCTGCAGCTCGCTCGCATTGATCGGGCTGTTGTTCCACGAGACCTGGTTGCTGGCGTCGATCTTCAACTCGATCGGCGGCGGCGGTTCGACCAGCTGCGGCGGTGGGTTGAGCACGCGCTGCGGCAGGTCCACGGCGATCGGGTACGTCATGATCGGCGCGGTCACGATGAAGATGATCAGCAGCACCAGCATCACGTCCACGAGGGGCGTGACGTTGATGTCTGCCATGGGGCCCTTGCCACCACCACTACTGAATGCCATGGCTTATTGCCCCTTTTCTTTGGTCGCAACGAAGCCGACGTCCAGCATGCCCTGTTCCTGCGCGATCTTGGTCATCTCGTTGATGACGCGCATCTTGGTGGTGCGGTCACCACGCAGGTTCAGCGGCGGCTGCGGGGTCTGCTGGGCGGCGGTCGCCAAGCGCGACTCGAGAGTCTGCTTGTTGATTTCTTCGTCGTTCCAGTAGATCGAGCCATCTTCCTTGACTGCCAGGGTGATGGGACCCTTGCGGTCGTTGGTGTCGTCCGGCTTCTGGACCAGGTTGGCCTCCGGCAGATCCACCTTGACCTTGTGGGACATCAGGGGCGCCGTGATGATGAAGATGATCAGCAGCACCAGCATCACGTCCACGAGGGGCGTAACGTTGATGTCGGCCATGGGGCCGCCGCTGTTACCACTACTGAAAGCCATAACGGGCTCCGTCTAGATCTTGGTGACTACTTACTTCGTCGCAGGTACAGCGCGTCGCAATTAGCGGACGCGCGAACCGGTGGCGAAGAAGTCGTGCAGGTCGTGCGCGAAGGTATCGAACTTGCTGATGGTCGCGCTGTTGATCTTGCTGAAGAAGTTGAAGGCGAACACGGCCGGGATCGCGACGAACAGACCGATCGCGGTCATGATCAGCGCTTCACCCACCGGGCCGGCAACGGCGTCGATCGAAGCGGAGCCGGTGGCACCGATCTTGATCAGCGCGCCGTAGATGCCCCACACGGTACCCAGCAGACCGACGAACGGAGCGGTCGCACCGACGGTGGCCAGCAGGGTCATGCCCGACTGCAGCTTGTTGCTTTCGCGGGTCACGGCCTGGCGCAGGGCGCGGTCGACGAACTCCGAGCGGCTCAGGTTCTCACCCACGCCACCGGTGGCGCCGCCTTCAGCGCGCTGGTGGTGGGCAGCTGCCTGGGCAGCGTCCAGAGCGATCTTCGAGAACGGCTCCGAAGCCGGCTGCTCTTCCATCGCACGGATGGCGTCCTGCGCGTTCGGGGTATCCCAGAACAGGCTGACGACGCGATCAGCGGCGCTCTTCAGGCGGGTAGCACGGAAGATGTTGATGACGGTCCAGTACCAGGACATGGCCGACATCACGACCAGGGTCAGCAGCACGACCCAGGAGACCGCGAAATCACCCGGCTTGGTGGTCATTTCGTGGATCAGATGCTCGAAGCCCATCTGCGACAGGGCGTTGGACGGATTGCCCCCGGCAGCAGCGGCGATGAAAATTTCCTGCAGCATGACGCTTACCTTTGTTGTGTGTGGTGATAAAGGGTGTAGCTAAGCTAAACAATCGAACCAGGGGCGAGGGTGGCCAGCTGGCCACCCGGGCCGCATCAGTTCAGTGCAAAGTTGACCGGGACGCGGACGCGGCCAGCAGCCTTCTTACCGCCAGCTTCGGCGGCGTTGAAACGCCACTTCCGGGCAGCTTCCATCGCAGCACGGTCCAGGTCGCGGTTACGGCTGGACTTTTCCACCGTGACATTGGTGACGTTGCCGCTGGCATCGACATCAATGATCAGGATCACTTCGCCCTGGATACCAGCGCGGAAGGCTGCCGGCGGGTAGCGCGGCGGGTTCATGGCCTTCGACGAGATGTCCACGCTGGCCTCGATCGAGGTCGGCGGAGCCGGCGGCGACGGCGGCGACGGAGGGGTGACGATGTCGCTTGGGCGCGGCTCCGGCACGTCCACGACCGGCGCCTGCGGCGGCGGCGGAACCGGCGACGGCTTCGGC
>NZ_QFHO01000056.1:0-2500 GCF_004920835.1 Stenotrophomonas maltophilia | reverse complement strand
GGGCGCATAGTCGCGGGCAGTAGACCCGAAACCGGGTGATCTAGTCATGGCCAGGGTGAAGGTGCCGTAACAGGTACTGGAGGCCCGAACCCACGTCTGTTGCAAAAGACGGGGATGAGCTGTGATTAGGAGTGAAAAGCTAATCGAACCCGGAGATAGCTGGTTCTCCTCGAAAGCTATTTAGGTAGCGCCTCATATGTATCCTCTCGGGGGTAGAGCACTGTTATGGCTAGGGGGTCATCGCGACTTACCAAACCATTGCAAACTCCGAATACCGAGACGGACTGTATGGGAGACACACGGCGGGTGCTAACGTCCGTCGTGAAAAGGGAAACAACCCAGACCCACAGCTAAGGTCCCAAATTTTGTGCTAAGTGGAAAACCATGTGGAAAGGCACAGACAGCCAGGAGGTTGGCTTAGAAGCAGCCACCCTTTAAAGAAAGCGTAATAGCTCACTGGTCGAGTCGGTCTGCGGGGAAGATTTAACGGGGCTAAGCACAAAACCGAAGCTTGGGGTGCATAACTTTGTTATGCGCGGTAGAGGAGCGTTCCGTAAGCCGTTGAAGGTGGATTGAGAAGTCTGCTGGAGGTATCGGAAGTGCGAATGCTGACATGAGTAACGATAATGCGGGTGAAAAACCCGCACGCCGAAAGCCCAAGGTTTCCTTGCGCAACGTTAATCGGCGCAGGGTGAGTCGGCCCCTAAGGCGAGGACGAAAGTCGTAGTCGATGGAAAGCAGGTTAATATTCCTGCACCTCGCGTAAGTGCGATGGAGGGACGGAGAAGGTTAGGTGTACCAGGCGTTGGTTGTCCTGGGGAAAGGCGGTAGGTTTGGATCTTTGGCAAATCCGGGATCCTTTAAGACCGAGCACCGAGACGAGCCTTTATGGCGAAGTCACTGATACCACGCTTCCAGGAAAAGCTCCTAAGCTTCAGCTTACGCAGACCGTACCGTAAACCGACACAGGTGGGTAGGATGAGAATTCTCAGGCGCTTGAGAGAACTCGGGTGAAGGAACTAGGCAACATGGCACCGTAACTTCGGGAGAAGGTGCACCCTTTTTGGTGGCTCGTGCGAGCTATAGCTGAAGAGGGTCGCAGTAACCAGGCCGCTGCGACTGTTTATCAAAAACACAGCACTCTGCAAACACGAAAGTGGACGTATAGGGTGTGACGCCTGCCCGGTGCTGGAAGGTTAATTGATGGGGTCAGCCGCAAGGCGAAGCTCTTGATCGAAGCCCCAGTAAACGGCGGCCGTAACTATAACGGTCCTAAGGTAGCGAAATTCCTTGTCGGGTAAGTTCCGACCTGCACGAATGGCGTAACGACAGCGGCGCTGTCTCCACCCGAGACTCAGTGAAATTGAAATCGCTGTGAAGATGCAGCGTTCCCGTGGCAAGACGGAAAGACCCCGTGAACCTTTACTATAGCTTTACACTGAACGTTGAGTTCGTCTGTGTAGGATAGGTGGGAGGCTATGAAACTGTGGCGCTAGCTGCAGTGGAGCCATCCTTGAAATACCACCCTGTCGTGCTTGACGTTCTAACCTGGGCCCATTATCTGGGTCGGGGACCGTGTATGGTGGGTAGTTTGACTGGGGCGGTCTCCTCCTAAAGAGTAACGGAGGAGCTCGAAGGTACGCTCAGCGCGGTCGGACATCGCGCACTGTGTGCAAAGGCATAAGCGTGCTTGACTGCAAGATCGACGGATCAAGCAGGTAGGAAACTAGGACTTAGTGATCCGGTGGTTCTGTATGGAAGGGCCATCGCTCAACGGATAAAAGGTACTCCGGGGATAACAGGCTGATACCGCCCAAGAGTTCATATCGACGGCGGTGTTTGGCACCTCGATGTCGGCTCATCACATCCTGGGGCTGTAGTCGGTCCCAAGGGTATGGCTGTTCGCCATTTAAAGTGGTACGCGAGCTGGGTTCAGAACGTCGTGAGACAGTTCGGTCCCTATCTGCCATGGGCGTTGGAGATTTGAGAGGGGCTGCTCCTAGTACGAGAGGACCGGAGTGGACGAACCTCTGGTGTTCCGGTTGTCACGCCAGTGGCATTGCCGGGTAGCTATGTTCGGAAGCGATAACCGCTGAAAGCATCTAAGCGGGAAGCGCGCCTCAAGATGAGATCTCCCGGGGCACAAGCCCCCTGAAGGAACCATATAGACTATGTGGTTGATAGGTCAGGTGTGTAAGTACAGCAATGTATTGAGCTAACTGATACTAATGATCCGTGTGGCTTGACCATATAACCTCAAGTTGCCTTGGCTTTACGACAGCGTCGTAAGAGCATCCAAGTGCACGCTACGTCACAAGAACTATGCGAGGCTGGCGCCTTGTCCCCCCGGGACGAGTGCGACTCTCCAAAAGCCTCCCTGGTGAAATTAGCGCTATGGAACCACCCGATCCCATCCCGAACTCGGAAGTGAAACGTAGCTGCGCCGATGGTAGTGTGGCCTAAGCCATGCGAGAGTAGGTCATCGCCAGGGTTTATACCC
>NZ_QFHO01000055.1 GCF_004920835.1 Stenotrophomonas maltophilia | reverse complement strand
GCACAGCTCCCTGTCCATGCCGTACTTCTCGTTCGCCCAGCCGCTGACCCCACGGAGCTGAATATGAGCGACATCCAGTGGAGCGACGGTGCTCCCATCTACCGTCAGTTGAAGGAGCGCGTGATCGCCATGATGCTCGACGGAATCCTCAAGCCGGGCGATGCCCTGCCTTCGGTGCGCCAGGTGGCCGCCGACTACCAGCTCAACCCCATCACCGTTTCGCGCGCTTACCAGGAACTGGCCGACGAAGGCTTGGTCGAAAAGCGCCGCGGGCTGGGCATGTTCATGACCGAACAGGCGGCCACGCAGCTGCGCAGCAGCGAACGCGAACGCTTTCTCAATGAAGAATGGCCAGCGGTCCTGGAGCGCATCCAGCGCCTGGGCCTGAGCCTCGACGAATTGCTGCCCCAGGGGAAATTCTGATGAATGCCAGTCCCACTACTGCTGCACCCGGCGATGCCGTCATCACCGCCAAAGGCCTGCGCAAGGCCTACAAGACCACCGTCGCCCTCGACAACGCCAGCTTCAGCATTCCGAGCGGGCGCATCATCGGCCTGATCGGTCCCAACGGCGCCGGCAAGACCACCGCCCTGAAGGCCATCCTCGGCCTGACCTCGGTGGAAGGCGAGCTGAGCGTGCTCGGCCGCGATCCGCGGCTGCACCGCGATGAGCTGATGAACGACATCTGTTTCATCGCCGACGTGGCCGTGCTGCCGCGCTGGCTGAAGGTCCGCGAGGCGATCGATTTCGTTGCCGGCGTCCATCCGCGCTTTGACCGCGCCCGCTGTGAGCGCTTCCTGGCCAACACCAAGCTGCAGCCGAAGCAGCGCGTGCGCGAACTGTCCAAGGGCATGATCGTACAGCTGCACCTGGCGCTGGTGATGGCCATCGACGCCCGTATCCTGGTGCTGGACGAGCCCACCCTGGGCCTGGACATCCTGTACCGCAAGGAGTTCTACCAGCGCCTGCTGGAAGACTACTTCGACGAGCAGAAGACCATCATCGTCACCACCCACCAGGTGGAAGAGATCGAACACATCCTCAGCGACGTGATGTTCATCCGTGACGGCCGCATCGTGCTTGATGCGGAAATGGACGAAGTCGGGCGGCGCTACACCGAACTGCTGGTCAACGCCGACCAGCTGGACACCGCGCGCGCCCTGAAGCCGATCGACGAACGCAGCCTGACGTTCGGCAAGACCGTGATGCTGTTCGATGGCGTGCCGCGCTCCCAGCTTTCCACCCTTGGCGAGACCCGCAGCCCGGGCCTGGCCGACCTGTTCGTCGCCATCATGAAGGGGACCTACGCATGAATGCCGTCAACCACCCCGTCAGCCCACTGGGTACGCTGCGCTGGCTGCTCAAGCGCGAGTACTGGGAAAACCGCGGCGGATTCCTGTATGCCCCGCTGATCGCCGGCCTGATTTCGCTGGTGATGAGTACCGTCGGCATCGCCTTCGGCCTGTTCGCGCTGAACCGTGCGGCGCGTAACGGCGCGCTGCATGTCGATGGCGAAAGCGTGAACGTCAACGGCCTGGACCTGGCACTGCTGACCCGCAACATCGACAGCAAGGACCTCACCGACCTCGGCAACGGCCTCGACCTGACCCTGGTGCTCAGCTCGGCATGGCCGTTCCTGGTGCTGGCCTTCGTGGTGTTCTTCTACTGCCTGGGCGCCCTGTACGACGACCGCCGCGACCGCAGCATCCTGTTCTGGAAGTCCTTGCCGCTGTCGGACACGCAGACCGTGTTGTCCAAGGTGATCAGTGCACTGGTGGTGGCACCGCTGATCGCGGTGATCGCCGGCATCATCACCATGTTCGGCTTCATGCTGATCATCAGCATCGTGGCCCTGATGCATGGTGGCAGCCCGATGACCCTGATCTGGGGTCCGGCCAGCCCGCTGACCCTGGCCGCCGGCCACCTGTCCTGGATTCCAGTCTATGCCCTGTGGGCATTGCCTACCGCCGGCTGGCTGCTGCTGTGCTCGGCCTGGGCCAAGAGCAAGCCGTTCCTGTGGGCGGTGATGCTGCCGCTGTTTGCCGGCGTCATCGTCAGCACCACCAAGATCATGCCGCTGTTCGGCCTGAGCACCGGCTGGTTCTGGCAGAACATCGTCGGCCGCCTGCTGCTGGGCGGCGTGCCGGGCATGGACCTGGTGTACCGCCTCAGCGCCGGTTCGCGCCGTGACCTGGATTCGGTGGTCAGCCTGATGTCCCCGGCTTCGCAGCTGAAGTCACTGGCGATGCCGGAACTGTGGATCGGGGCCGCCGTCGGTGCGTTCTTCATCTTCCTCGCCATCCGCCTGCGCAAGCGCGCCGGCGAGATCTGATTCCATCCACCCGGAGGCACCACCCATGCGTTCCCTGATCGCCTGTACCGCGTTGTTGCTGTTGCCGCTGTCGGCCCTTGCGACCGATGCACAGAACTGCAAGTTCACTGCTGCCCGCACGTTGAAGCTGGACGTGGCCGGTGCCAAGGCGGTGGTGTTCGAGGTCAACCAGCACGACCTGAAGGTCGTTGCCAGCGCCGGTGGTGGCCAGCTCGACGGCCGCGCCTGTGCCTCCAACCAGGAATGGCTGGACCAGCTGGTGCTGGACCAGCGCAAGGTGGGCGACAAGCTGGTGGTCAGCCTGCGTCGCGAGGGCCGCATCAGCAACATCAGCCTGGGCAACAGCTATGCCTGGCTGGATATCCGCGGCAGCGTGCCGGACAACCTGCCGCTGCAGGTCAAGGTCGGCTCGGGCGACGCCAGCGTTGAAAACGCGCAGTCGTTGAGCGTGGACGTTGGTTCCGGTGACGCCGCCGCCCGCGGCACCCGGGGCAGCATCCATGCCGCAGTGGGTTCGGGCGACCTCGACATCGACGGTGGCAGCTCGCTGAACCTGCTGTCGCTCGGCTCGGGCGACGTTACGGCGCGCAACATCGGCGGCGATGCCAGCACTGGCACGGTCGGCTCCGGTGACCTGAAGATCACCGACGTGCGTGGCAACGCGCGGCTGGACACCGTCGGCTCGGGCGACATCGAGTTCAAGCGCGTGCAGGGCAATGTCGAGGTGGGCGTGGTCGGCTCCGGCGGCGTCGACCTCACCGACATCGGCGGCAATGTGCACGTCCGCAGCCATGGCTCGGGCGACATCCAGGTCGATGGCGTGCGCGGCAGCCTGACCGTCGACCACAGCGGCAGCGGTGACGTCGGCCACCGCAATGTCAGCGGCAAGGTCACCCTGCCGCGCAACAAGTAACTTCCAGCCAACCGATCCCAGGGGAATACCATGAACCTGTTGCGCCTGCTGCCTGCCACCCTGTTGTGCCTGCCGCTGATCGCCTGTGGCGGCACCTCTTCCTCGCCTGACAAGACCGTCGGCAAGAGTGTTGCCGAGGCCACCAGCGGCGTCGGCGAGACCGTCAAGGACGCCATGAACGATGCCCGCAAGGACATCGCCCAGGGCAACATCAAGATCTCCGCCGACAAGCAGCCGCGCGCAGAAATCACCCCGGACGGCCACCTGCTGATCGCGGGCAAGGACGTCGCCGCCAATGACGCGCAGCGCCGCCAGTTGCTGGAGTACCGCGGCCACGTGGTCGCCATCGCGATGGACGGCATGGACGTCGGCCTGGCCGGTGCCAAGCTTGGTGCCAGTGCCGCCGGCGAGGCGCTGAAGGGCATCTTCAGCGGTGACAGCGAAGGCGTCGAGAAGCGCATCAACGCCGAAGCCGCCAAGATCGAGGCCCAGGCCAAGCGCATCTGCGACCGCCTGCCCGCGATGCTGGCCAGCCAGCAGGCGCTGGCGCGCGAACTGCCGGCATTCAAGCCCTACGCGACGATGGACCAGAGCGACGTGGACGACTGCGGCAAGGACACCGGCAAGGGCCACACCGTCAATCTCTGACTGCGGCAAATGAGCGCACCCGGCCGGCAGCGCGCAAGCGTTGCCGGCCGACGCTGCCTGCGCGGGCTTACAATGGCGGCCCCGGATGCACCCGATCAAACCGCCATGAAGAAACTGTTCCTGCTGCTGGCCGCCCTGCTCTGCCTGGGCCTGGTTGGCTGTGACAAGGATTACCGCAACCACCGCGCCGAGCGCGGCAAGCCCAAGATTTCCGTGAGCGAAGGCATGGTCACCGTGCGTCGCCCACCCGCGCCGAACATCATCATCCTCGCCGATGGCACGATGAAGATGGACGAAATCCAGATTCCGCTGGACGACGCGCAGAAGCAGATGCTGCAGACCATGTTCGGCAAACTGCAGGTACTGCGCCAGAACACTCTGGTGGCGGCCCCGGCCGATCCCAACATGCAGCCAGTGAAGATCCAGCCGCCCGAAGGCATGGAAGTGATTCCGTCCGATCTGATCCAGCGTATCCCCGAGTTCAAGGACTACACCGACACCTTCGGCAACATCGTCGCCGACCGTCGCTGAAAAAAACGCCGCCCGAGGGCGGCGTTTCTCATTGACCCGGTAGCACCGGTAGATCAACCGCCCGCGCCACCACCACCGGCCTGGATGCCACCGGCAGTCAGCGCGGTCGGATCCAGCAGGCGGCGCAGTTCGGCTTCGGCCAGGCCGCTGTCTTCCAGCGCCACGTCCAGCACCGGGCGCTGTTCCTTGTAGGCGCGCTTGGCGATCGCCGCAGCCTTCTCATAGCCGATGATCGGGTTCAGTGCGGTGACCAGGATCGGATTGCGTGCCAGCGCCTCGGCCACGCGGTCCTCGCGCACCTTCAGTCCGGCAATCGCGCTGTCGGCCAGCAGCGTGGACACATTGGCCAGCAGGCCGATGCCATCGAGCAGGTTCACCGCGATCAGCGGCAGGGTGACATTGAGCTGGAAGTTGCCGGTCTGGCCGGCCACGGTAATTGCAGTGTGGTGGCCGATCACCTGTGCACAGGCCATCACCGTCGCTTCCGGAATGACCGGATTGACCTTGCCCGGCATGATCGAGCTGCCCGGCTGCAGCGCCGGCAGTTCAATCTCGCCCAACCCGGCCAGCGGACCGGCGTTCATCCAGCGCAGGTCATTGGCGATCTTGATCAGTGCCACCGCCAGCGCATTGAGCTGGCCGGACAGCTCCACTGCATCGTCCTGCGCGGCCAGGCCTTCAAACTTGTTCTCGGCGCTGTCGAACTTGAAGCCCGTCTGCTGCTTCAGCGCCTTGGCCACCTGCGCGCCGAAACGCGGGTCGGCGTTGATACCGGTGCCGATGGCGGTGCCACCCAGCGGCAGCCGGCGCACGCGCTTGAGACTGTCTTCGATGCGCTCCTGGGCCGAGGCCAGCTGCGCCGACCATGCACCGAATTCCTGCTCGAAGGTGAGCGGCATCGCATCCATCAGGTGGGTACGGCCGGTCTTGACCACCTTGCGCAGGCTGCGGCCCTTCTTGTCCAGGGTCCTGCGCAGATGTACCAGCGCCGGCAGCAGCTGCTCGTGCGTCGCAAGCACCGCCGACACGCGCAGTGCGGTCGGGATCACGTCGTTGGAGCTCTGCCCCTGGTTGACGTGGTCATTAGGGTGCACGGCGGTCTTGCCCGCCTTGCCGGCACGGTTGGCCAGGGTGGCAATGACCTCATTGGCATTCATGTTCGACGACGTGCCCGAGCCGGTCTGGTAGACGTCGATCGGGAAATGCGCGTCCCAGTTGCCGGCGGCCACTTCGGCGGCAGCGGACTGGATGGCCTTGGCCACGTTCTTCGGCAGATGGCCCAGCTCTGCGTTGACGCCCGCGGCGGCGCCCTTGACCAGGCCCAGCGCGCGGATGAAACCGCGCGGCATGCGCTGACCCGACACCGGGAAATTCTGCACGGCACGCTGGGTCTGTGCGCCCCACAGGGCGTCCGCAGGCACCTGCAGCTCGCCCATGCTGTCGTGTTCGATTCTGAAACCCTTGCTTGCAGCTTTGCTCATTGCATCAACTCCGCACTACTTCAGTTGGGGAAAGGGAAGCGGCGGCTGGCAGGGTGTTGCTTCCCGGGCTGGCGGCTGCGCCAACGATACTCCCTTGCCGGTGACACGGGATGACGGGGACGGGCCAGATCGTTTCATCCGCAGGGCCGTTGTGCGTGCGCAAGGGTAGTGCCGGCCGCTGGCCGGCAATCCATGGAAGCGTGGACCGGGCGTGGTTGCCGGCCAGCGGCCGGCATTACCTGACCGGCACGTCGTAGAATATGGCCCCCGCCGCTCGTCCCAGCCCTGCCGACATGTCCGATTCCGCCCTGCTCGCCCTGTCCCCGCTTGATGGCCGCTATGCCGGCAAGGTCGACGCCCTGCGCCCGATCTTCTCCGAGTACGGCCTGATCAAGGCCCGCATCACGGTCGAGGTGGAATGGCTGCTGGCCCTGGCCGCCGAGCCGGGCATCGTCGAACTGGCGCCGTTCTCCGACGCCGCCATCGCACGCCTGCGCGCCCTGGCCAGCAGCTTCAGCCCGGCCCAGGCCGCGCGGGTGAAGGAGATCGAGCGCACCACCAACCATGACGTCAAGGCGGTGGAGTACTTCATCAAGGAACAGCTGAAGGACGACGCCGAACTGGCCCCAGCCCTCGAATTCGTGCATTTCGCCTGCACCAGCGAAGACATCAACAACCTCAGCTACGGCCTGATGCTGGAACAGGCGCGCCGCGAGGTGCTGCTGCCGACCCTGGACGGCATCGCCAGCACCCTGCGCAGCCTGGCCCACGCCCAGGCCGGCCAGCCGATGCTGTCGCGCACCCACGGCCAGACCGCCTCGCCGACCACCCTGGGCAAGGAACTGGCCAACGTGGTCGCCCGCCTGGAGCGCCAGCGCAAGCAGATCGCCGCGGTTGAACTGACCGGCAAGATCAACGGCGCCGTCGGCAACTACAACGCGCACATCGCCAGCTACCCGGATGTGGACTGGCCGGCCTTCGCCGAGCGCTTCGTGACTGGGCTGGGCCTGGTGTTCAACCCGTACACCACCCAGATCGAGCCGCACGACAACATCGCCGAGATCGGCGACGCCGCACGCCGCGCCAACATCATCCTGATCGACCTTTCCCGCGACATCTGGGGCTACGTCTCGCTGGGCTATTTCAAGCAGCGCCTGAAGGAAGGCGAAGTCGGTTCGTCGACGATGCCGCACAAGGTCAACCCGATCGATTTCGAGAACGCCGAAGGCAACTTCGGCATCGCCAACGCGCTGTTCGAGCATTTCAGCGCAAAGCTGCCGATCAGCCGCTGGCAGCGTGACCTGACCGATTCCACCGTGCTGCGCGCGCTGGGCACCGCATTCGGCCACAGCCAGGTGGCACTGGATTCGCTGGCCAAGGGCCTGGGCAAGCTGGAAGTGAACCCGCAGCGCCTGGACGCCGATCTGGATGCGGCGTGGGAAGTGCTGGCCGAGGCCGTGCAGACGGTGATGCGCCGTCATGGCCTGCCGAACCCGTACGAGCAGCTGAAGGCACTGACCCGCGGCCAGGGCATCACCGCCGAGTCGATGCGTGCGTTCGTGCAGGGGCTGGAGCTGCCGGCGGATGCGAAGCAGCGCCTGCTGGAGATGACCCCGGGCAGCTACACCGGTCTGGCCGAGTCGCTGGCGAAGAAGATTTAAGGGGTTTCCTTGCGGCGGCGGCCGCGGGCGCTGCCTGCGGCAGGCTTTACTGCAACGGCAACAGCAACTGCAACGTCAAAGGCGGCTCTGGGTTATGCCGTGCTTGGCGGGGCGGGTTGGG
>NZ_QFHO01000054.1 GCF_004920835.1 Stenotrophomonas maltophilia | reverse complement strand
AGATGTGTATAAGAGACAGCCTGCAGGAAGCCTGCTGTTGCTGTTGCTCTGGCCTCGGCGGGTGCAGGGCGCGGCCCTGCCAGAACCCCCCTCCAGCATCCATGTCCGAATCCGGCGAGTATCCCCGCCCGCACGCGCCTAGACTGGCGCCATGGACACCGCCCTCGCCCTCGACACCGCCGCCTGCGACCGCGCCCGCCTGGCCCGCGACGCACGCTTCGACGGCGTGTTCTTCACCGCCGTGCGCAGCACCGGCATCTATTGCCGCCCTGTGTGCCCGGCACCGCCACCGAAGCCGCGCAACATCACCTACTACCCGACGGCGGCCGCTGCTGCGGCAGCCGGTTACCGCCCGTGCCTGCGCTGTCGCCCCGAGCTGGCACCGCAGGCGCAGCAGGCATTGGCCGGGCAGACCGTGCAGCGCGCACTGGCCCTGATCCATGGCGGCTTCCTGCAGGAACAGCCAGTAGCCGACCTCGCAGAGAAGATCGGACTCAGCGCGCGCCAGCTGCAGCGCCTGTTCGTCGAACATCTGGGCGCAACGCCAGGGCAGATCCACGCCACCCATCGACTGCTGCTGGCCAAGCAGCTGCTGACCGAAACCACGCTTCCGGTGACCGATGTCGCACTGGCCGCCGGCTACAACAGCCTGCGCCGTTTCAATACCGCGTTCCTGCAAGGCTGCGGCATGGCGCCGACCGCACTGCGTCGCCAGCACCAGCCGCTGGCCACCGACGATGGCTGCCTGGTGCTGCGTCTGGCATACCGGCCACCACTGGATTTCCCGCGCATGCTGGCTTTCCTGCGCAAGCGCAGCCTGCCCGGCATCGAGCTGATCGGCGAAGACAACTACCAGCGCGTGCTCGGCACACCGGAGCGCCCCACCCTGCTGCGCGTCACCGCCGACCCGAAACGCCCGGAACTGCGGCTGCAGCTGGGCGCGGTCGATCCGCGACTGATCCCGGACATCGTGCGCCGCGTACGTCGCGTGTTCGATCTGGACGCCGACCTGCAGCAGGTACACACCGCGCTCGGCGAAGAGCCGCTGCTGGCGCGCGGCATTGCCGAACGCCCCGGGCTGCGCGTGCCCGGCGGCTGGGATGGTTTCGAAGTAGGCGTGCGCGCAGTGCTCGGCCAACAGGTCAGCGTGGCTGCGGCCACTACCTTCGCGCGGCGGCTGGTGGATGCCTATGGCGCGCACCTGCCGGGCATGCCGCCGGAATTCGATCGCCAGTTCCCGGCCCCCGAGCTTCTGGCCGAAGCGCCGCTGGAATCGATCGGCCTGCCACGCAGCCGCGCCGCCACCGTACGTGCGCTTGCCGCCGCCTGTGCCAGTGGCGCGCTCGACTTCGGCCCGGGCCAGGCGCTGGAAGAGTTCGTTTCCCGCTGTGTGGCACTGCCTGGCATCGGACCGTGGACTGCGCAGTACATCGCCCTGCGCGGGCTCGGCCAGCCCGATGCCTTCCCCGCCGGCGACCTCGTACTGCAGCAGGTGCTCGGCCATGCGCAGGGCCAGCGCCTGAGCGAACGTGCCACCGAAGCACGCTCGCAACCGTGGCGCCCTTGGCGCGCCTATGCCGTGCTGCATCTTTGGCACCTGTCCGGCACATTCGTTGGAGAACCGACATGACCCTGTTGTTCGACCGTTTCGACAGCCCGATCGGCGTGCTGACCATCGCCGGTGACGAGCGTGGTCTGTCGCACGTGCTGTTCCCGGAAAACCGTCACCCGGCACGCGGCCGCGACGACTGGCACTACGCGCCGGATGCGCTACCGGAAGCACGCGAGCAGCTGCTGCAGTTCCTGCACGGCGAACGCAGCAGCTTCGACCTTGAACTGGCGCCACGCGGTACGCCGTTCCAGCTGCGCGTGTGGCAGGCGCTGGCGCTGATCCCGTTCGGCCAGACCTGGAGCTACCTGCAGTTGGCGCAGCATCTGGGGCAGCCCAGCGCGACCCGTGCCGTCGGCGCCGCCAATGGACGCAACCCGCTGCCGATCATCCTGCCCTGCCATCGTGTGATAGGCAGCAACGGCGCGCTGACCGGCTTCGGTGGCGGACTGGAAACCAAGGCCGCACTGCTGCGACTGGAACAACGCCAGGCTCCACTGTTCGCCTGAGAGGGCTGGCAGGGCTGCGCCCGGCACCCGCAGAGGCAAGGGCAAGGTCAATAGCCAATACAGCTCCGATTTTCTACGCGTTGGGCGGGGCGGTATGGGTGGGCAGGACACGCCGTAAACCCGTCCATGGGGGCTCGATGGCGCCATCCATGGCGCCAACGGTCCTGCCTCCCCATACCGCCCCACCTTCGACAGATTCCCGCGGCTGTGGGTAGGTGTCGACCTTGGTCGACACGACAGATCCACGCCATGCGTGGATGGAAGCATCAGGAACATGTCTGAGGAAAAGCCCCTTCTTGTTGAGGACGGCGCGCAGACAGGCGCGGGGACAAGGAAAAATGCGCGGACACGGCGCGCGATAGCGCGCCGTGTCTTGGGCGCGTCATTGCACCGGCTTATCATGGGCGGATGACTTCCGTACGCCTGACCTGCGCGCTGGCGCTGCTGCTGCCATTGGCCGCCTGCACCACCACCGCGCCCGCCCCTTCCGCCTCCGCCTCCGCCTCCGCTTCCACTTCCGTCGCTGCGGCTGTGCCGCCGAAGCTGCTGCTGATCTCCATCGACGGCCTGCGCGCCGATGCGCTGGACCGCGGCCTGACCCCGAACCTGCAGCGACTGATCGATGGCGGTGTGCGTGCTCGCTGGATGACCCCGTCCTATCCGTCGCTGACCTTCCCCAACCACTACACCATCGTCACCGGCCTGCGCCCGGACCACCACGGCATCGTCAACAACAGCATGGACGATGCAACGCTGGGCAGGTTCGAGCTGAGCAACCGTGAGGCGGTCACCACCAGCGGCTGGTGGGGCGGTGAACCGATCTGGGTCGGCGCCGAAAACGCCGGCGTACGTTCGGCCACCACCTCGTGGCCGGGCAGCGAATCGGAAATCCGTGGCGTGCGCCCGAGCCAGTGGCGCGTGTACGACGGCAAGGAACCGCTGGAACAACGCGCGGGCACCGTGCTGGACTGGCTTGCACAGACCGATGCCGACGCACCGCGCCTGACCACGCTGTACATGGAGCACGTGGACAAGGCCGGCCACAATCACGGCCCCGAATCGAAGCAGTACGCCGACGCCATCGTGCGCGCCGACCAGATCATCGGGCAGGTACTCGACGGCCTGCTGCAACGAGGCCTGGCCGCGACCACCAACGTCATCGTGGTCTCCGACCATGGCATGGCCAGCGTCCCGGTCGGCCAGGTGATCTCCACCGAATCAATGGTCGACCCGGCCATCGCGCGCAATGTCAGCCAGGGCCAGTCGGTGGGTTTTGCGCCGTTGGCCGGTCACGAAGCCGCCGCCGAGCGCGCCCTGCTCGGTCGTCACGACCGGTACGAGTGCTGGAAGAAAGAGAACCTGCCGGCGCGCCTGCACTACGGCACTCACCCGCGCATTCCCGCCATCGTCTGCGTGATGGATGAAGGCTGGGATGCCCTGCATCAGGAGAAGATCGCCAAGCGCGACCATCAGGATCGTGGCTCGCACGGCTATGACAATGCCCTGCCGTCGATGCGTGCAGTGTTCGTGGCCAGCGGCCCGTCGTTCCGCCAGGGCCTGGTGATCGACGGCTTCGACAATATCGACGTCTACCCGCTGCTGGCCCACCTGCTGCAGGTACCGGCGGCGCCGAACGACGGCAATGCGGAAACGCTGAAGAAGACGCTGCGCTGATCGAGCGTCATCCGCCGGGCATGGCCCGGCGCTACCGTGCCAGCAATGGGTAGCGCCGGGCCATGCCCGGCGAACGCAGCAACCGGAACGACGGGCATAAAAAAACGCGGCGCCAAGCGCCGCGTTTTTCTTCGAAGCAGTCGACCGGCCGGATCAGGCCTTGGCGACGGCCTTCTTCGCCACAGCCTTCTTCGCCGGAGCCTTGGCCACGGTCTTCTTGGCAACCGGGGCGGCGGCGCCTACGGCGACCTTGCTCGCGGTGTGCGAACGGGCGTTGCCGTAGCTGGCGTTGTAGCGCTTGCCCTTGGCGGTCTTGCGGTCACCCTTACCCATGTCTTCAACTCCTCAAATGTGAAATCTGGTTACCCCGTACTGACACGGGTTCGGCGGGGCCGCCTTGCTGGGCGCCCCCGCGCACGATCGGAGAGCCTATCACGGAGCGCCTAGTGCGCGCAGCTGGCGTCGTGCACGTGGCCGTGGTTGAGGCGCAGGTTGACCAGGTGCGCGACGCCGACCAGCAGGCCGCCGATGGTCATCACCACCGCATGCGGCACCGCGCTGTGGTGCAGCGGGTCGTACAGCACGCCAGCCCACAACGCGACCAGGCCAGGGATCAGGAAGCCCAGCGCACGCAGCGCGCCATGCCGGCGATAACCCCAGACCAGACTGAACAGCCCCAGCAGGGTCACGAACACCACCAGCGCCTGTTCCACGCCGTCGCTCAGCCAGAACGACAGACCCAACGAAGGCGCTGCGGCCAGAAGCACGGGGATCACTGCGCAGTGCACCGCGCACAGCATCGAACCGGTGGCGCCGAAACGGTCAAGCAGGTGGCGCAGGCGTGAGGACAGGGACATGACTTCCAGCAGGGTCGGCGAATCGTTATGGAATAATATAACATCCGTTCCCGACCCGCACGGTTTCCCTCCCCCTGTCCCGCCGACGGGATACGTGCGCCCAGCGATTGATACACTGTAACAAAGGACCCGTTCCATGCCCGCCCACACCCCGCGGTTGAAGCCGCATTCCCTCGCTCTGGCCCTCGCCGCCCTGCTGCCTTCGGTTGCCTTTGCCGCCGGCGATGACAGCGCTCATCGTGACCGCCACCTGACCGAACTGTCGTCGGTGCAGGTGACTGCCTCGCCGCTGCAGGGCGATGCCGAATCGCTGGCGCGCCCGGTCGATGTGCTGGCCGGTGAACGACTGGACGAGCAGAAGGCCGGCACCCTCGGCGATACCGTAGCCAAGCTGCCCGGCGTGCAGAGCACCTTCTTCGGCCCTGGCGTCGGCCGCCCGATCATCCGTGGCCAGGAAGGCCCGCGCGTGGCCGTGCTGTCCAATGGCATGGGCAACATGGATGCCTCCACCGTCAGTGCCGACCATGCCACCAGCATCGAGCCGTTCCTGGCCGACCAGATCGAAGTACTGAAGGGCCCGGCCACGCTGCTGTTCGGCAGCGGCGCCATCGGTGGTGCGGTCAATGTGGTGGATGGCCGTATCGCGCGCGAGCTGCCGGAGCGCCCGCTCAGCGGCCGCGCCGAACTGCGCGGCAATTCGGTGAACAACGAGCGCAGCGGCATGTTCCGCCTCGATGGCGTCAGCGGCAATGTCGTGCTGCATGTGGACGGCCTGGTGCGCAATGGCGACGACTACCGCATTCCCGGCTATGCAGTGATCGACAGCCTTGAAGACCATCACGATCACGACCATGACCACGCGGGCGAGGAAGGCGAAGAGCCGCGTCGCGGCCGCCTCGACAACAGCTCGATCCGTACCCGCGCCGGTGGCGTCGGCGCAACGTGGCTGGGCGAAGGCGGCTACTTCGGTGCGTCGGCCAGCACCTACCGCACCAATTACGGCATTCCCAACGGCGCGCACGTGCACGCCGATGGTGATGATCATGGCCATGACCACGGTCACGACCATGGCGATGAAGAGGAAGGCGGCGACGAGCATGACGTGCGCATCGACATGGTGCAGAACCGCTTCGAGACCAAGGCCGGCATCTACAACCCGGTCTCGTTCCTGAAGAACATCAATGCACGCGTGGCCTACACCGACTACGAGCACGTGGAGCTGGAGGCCGGCACGCCGTCCACCCGCTTCACCAACCGCGGCATCGAGGCGCGCCTGGAAGCCGTGCAGCAGCAGATCGGCGGCTGGGACGGCGCCTTCGGCCTGCAGTTCGGCAACAGTGATTTCGGTGCCAAGGGCGAAGAGGCGTTCGTTCCGGATACCGGCACGAAGAACATCGGCCTGTTCGTGCTGCAGGAAAAGCAGTTCGGCCCGTTCAAGCTGGAACTGGGCGGCCGCCACGACCAGGTCAAGCTGGACCCGACCGGTGACTATCGCCGCCGCACCTTCGGCGCCACCAACCTGTCTGCCGCCGGCATCTGGAAGCTCAACGATGCCGTTGACCTGCGCATCGGCGTGGACAGCTCCGAGCGTGCACCGACCAACGAAGAGCTGTATGCCGCCGGCGCGCACATTGCCACCCGCTCGCTGGAAATCGGCGACGCCAACCTGAAGACCGAGCGCGGCCAGCGCGTGGAACTGGGCATCCACACCCACAGTGAACGCCTGGACTTCTCCGCCTCGGTCTACCAGACGAAGTTCAAGGACTTCATCTACCTGGCCGACACCGGCGTTACCGAGGGGCTGCCGGTTCGTGCGTGGACCCAGCAGGACGCGGTGTTCCGCGGTGCCGAAGCCGAGGCGCTGGTGCACCTGTTCGAGGGCGGCGCTGGGGACTGGGATCTGCGCGTGTTCGGCGACTACGTGAAGGCCAAGCTGGATGGCAGCGGCAGCCGCAACCTCGACATTGCCGTGCCGCATGGCGACCACAACCACAACTACAGCGTGGAGCTGGCCAACACCGGCTACCTGCCACGCATCGCCCCGGCCCGCGTCGGCGCCGACCTGCGCTGGTCGAAGGACGGCTGGCGCGCCTCGGTCGGTGCGATGCGCTACAGCCGCCAGAAGGATGTCGCCCAGAACGAAGCACCGAGCGACGGCTACACCCTGGTCGACGCGCACCTGGCCTACCGCTGGGATCGCAACGCCAGCAACAGCTACGAGGTGTTCCTGGATGGCAGCAACCTGACCAACCGCGAAGTGCGCCCGCATACCTCGCTGCTGCGCGACTACTCGCCGCTGCCGGGCCGTGGCGTCGCATTCGGCATCCGCGCGTTCTTCTGATCGCGCACGGCGGGGTCCGATCCCTTTCCGAAGGAAGGGGCTCTGACCCCACGCCATCCCACGGGGGCCTTCGGGCCCCCGGTTTTGTTTCGGCCGACTCCATCACGCACCCGTCACAAAGATGTGCGTACCACAACAAGCGGACAATCCCGTCACTCAAAGTCTCGCCAATCGGACATTTTTGTCCGAAAATAATTCCATGACTGCCCAACGTGCCGATGCTGCTGCCCGCCGTGCCCTCATCCTCGACGCCGCCGATCATGTGTTCGGCCAACACGGTGTCACCGCCCCGCTGGACCTGGTGGTCGAACGCGCCCAGGTGGGCCGCGCCACCCTGTACCGCAACTTCCCCGACCGAACCGCGCTGATCCAGGCGCTGCTGCAGCGTACGGTCGACCGCATCCGGCGCCAGGTCGAACAGCTCGGCGACCGCGACGATGCCCTGTTCGAAGTGTTCGAGGGTATGGCCCAGCGCATCATCGATTCGCCGGCACTGGCCGATTACTGGCGTGCAGTCGATTCGGATGTGCCAGCCATGCGCACCGCGCGCGAGACCGTGCGCGATCTGCTGGAAGCACCGATCGCCCGCGCCAAGGCCGCCGGCCTGTGCCGTGCCGACCTGGAGAAGACGGACATTTCACTGATCTCGGGCATGCTGGGCGCAGCCCTGCGCGGCAAGACCCGCGACGAGCGCGCCGACCTGGCCGGGCGTGCCCTGCAGCTGCTGCGCGGGGGTCTCCAGGGAGCAACCAGCGAGGCCCGCTGATGGTCCAGCCGTATCTGAAGCCGGTTCCGGATTGGGAGGAGCACGAGAAGCCGACCATGCCGGGCTCGGCTTCAATGCCCTGGCACCCACCGTATCGACGTGTGGCCTATGCACTGGTGTCGCTGCTGGTGGCGATCACCGGTGGCCTCGGCAATGCGCTGGTCACCGCCAACCTGCCATTCCTGCAGGGCCAGCTGGCACTGACCCCGACCCAGGGCAGCTGGCTGGTGGCTGCCTATGCAATGGTCAACGTCACGGCCAACCTGCTGGCCTTCAAGTTCCGCCAGCAGTACGGCATCCGCCTGTTCGCCGAGATCGGGCTGGGCCTGTACGCAGCCCTGGCCGTCCTGCATCTGTTCGTCGGCAGCTTCGAGACCACGATGCTGACCCGTGCTGCCAGTGGCTTCGCCGGCGCTGCCTGTTCGACACTGGGCACGCTGTACATGCTGCAGGCGCTGCCGCGCCGCTTCACCGGCAACCTGCTGGTGGTTGGCGTGGGCCTGTCGCAGCTGGCGGTGCCGATTGCCTGGATCGTCTCGCCAGGCCTGGTCGATACCGGCCAGTGGCACCAGCTGTACTCGTTCGAAGCCGGGCTCGCCCTGTGCGCGTTCGCGGCAGTTGTGGTGCTGAAGCTGCCGCCCGGCATCCAGGTGAAGGCCTTCGAGCCGCTGGACTTCCTCACCTTCGCCCTGCTCGCCCCCGCCGTCGCCCTGCTGGTGATCGTGCTGGCGCAGGGCTACACCCGCTGGTGGCTCAACACACCGTGGCTGGGCTGGGCGCTGGTCGCCTCGATCGCGCTGTCCACCACCGCCTTCATCATCGAACATTACCGGCGCAATCCGCTGCTGCAGATCCGCTGGTTATCGAAGTTGCCGGTGCTGCACTTCATCGTCGGCGCGTTCCTGATCCGCTTCCTGACCACCGAACAGTCCTATGGCGTGGTCAACCTGATGCGCACGCTGGGCATGGGCCCGGACCAGATGCGCCCGCTGTTCGTGGTGATCCTCGCGGGCGTGGTCACAGGCATCGCCGGTGCATCGCTGACCTTCGGCCCGAAGCGGCTGATCGCCCAGCTGCTGATGGCGATCCTGCTGCTGGGCGCTGCCGCCTTCTTCGATCAGCACCGCACCAGCATGGATCGGCCGCACGATTTCTACGTCAGCCAGTTCCTGGCTTCGGTGGGCGCTGGCATGTTCATGGGTCCGCTGATCATGCTCGGCATTTCCGCTGCGCTGAAGCAGGGTGTGGATCACATGATCACCTTCCTGGTGACGCTGTCGATCACCCAGACCCTGGGCGGCTTGGCCGGTTCAGCGGTGCTGGGCACCTTCCAGCTGCACCGCGAGCAGCTGTACTCCAGCGCGTTGACCAGCCAACTCGACCCGGCCGACCCGGTGGTGGCGCAGCGCCTGCGCATCCAGCAACAGCTGTACAGCGCACAGATCACCGACCCGGTGCTGCGCAGTGCGCAGGGCAGCGCGCAGCTGGCGCAGACCACGCGCCGCGAAGCCAACGTGCGCGGCTTCAACGACGTGTTCACCCTCAGCGGCTGGCTGGCGATCGGCTTCCTGTGCTGGTTGCTGCTGCTGTCACTGCGCACCGCCGTGCTCAAGCAATGGCGCAAGCGCCACCCCACCTCCCTCGCTGCGGCCACGCCGGCCGCGCCCCGCTGAGTCCTCCTCCATGCCTGTCCCTTATACCCATCTGACGCTGCCGACGACCCCCTCC
>NZ_QFHO01000053.1 GCF_004920835.1 Stenotrophomonas maltophilia | reverse complement strand
CTTCGGTATGCTGGCGCCCTTTCCTGAATCCGTCGCCGCGAGCGCACTGCCGATGAGCCTGTTCCGCCCCCGCATGCTGCTGTCCGTCGCCCTGATCGGCCTGCTGGCCGGCTGCGGTGGCGACCCGGTCCGCCCCACGCCGCCGCCGGCGCCGACCGTGGTGCCGCAGGCCAAGCCGGTGAAGATCGGTATCGCCCTCGGCGGTGGCGCAGCCAAGGGCTTCGCCCACATCGGCGTGATCAAGATGCTGGAGGCCAACGGCTTCGAGCCGGCCGTGGTGTCCGGCACCAGCGCCGGCAGCGTCGTTGGCGCGCTGTATGCCAGCGGCATGGACGCGTTCCAGATGCAGAGCAAGGCGGTCGCGCTGGACGAAGCCAGCATCCGCGACGTGCGCCTGTTCTCCGGCGGCCTGGTGCAGGGCCAGAAGCTGCAGGACTACGTCAACGAGCAGGTCGCCAACCGTCCTGCCGAGCGCCTGAAGAAACCGTTCGCCGCGGTCGCCACCCAGCTGGAAACCGGCGAACGCGCGATCTTCGTGCGCGGCAATGTCGGCCAGGCCGTGCGCGCGTCGAGCAGCATTCCCGGCGTGTTCGAGCCAGTGAAGATCGGCGGTCGCAACTACATCGACGGCGGCGTGGTCAGCCCGGTGCCGGTGGATGCCGCGCGCCAGCTCGGCGCCGACTTCGTGATCGCCGTGGACATCTCCAGCAAGGCAAGCGGCAAAGCGCCGACCGATATGCTGGGCATCGTCAACCAGTCCATCTCGATCATGGGCCAACGCCTGGGCGAGCAGGAACTGGCGCGCGCCGACATCGTCATCCGCCCGAAGGTGCTGGACATCGGCGCTGCCGATTTCAGCCAGCGCGGCACCGCCATCCTGGAAGGCGAAAAGGCCGCAATGGCGGCGATGCCGCAGATCCGCGCCAAGATCCAGCAGCTGCAGCGCGCACGCGCCGCCGCGGCGGCACCGGCGCCGGTGGCCGCGCCGAAGTGCGAGGAAGCCTCGCGCCTGGGCAAGCTGATGGGCCGCAAGGACAAATGCTGACGGCGTGATGCCTGGCCACCGGGTTCGCCCGGTGGTCGCTCAGGGCTCCAGCTGCGAGAGCGGCAGTGCCTGGAAGCCCTTCACCGTGCGCAGCACGAAGCTGGAGTTGGCATCGGCCACGCCACCGGCATTGAGCAGGCGGTCCAGCAGGAAGCGCGAGAAGTGCTCCAGGTCGCGCACGTAGACGTGCAGCAGGTAGTCCATGTCGCCGGTCAGCGCATGGCAGGCCACCACTTCATCCCAGGCCTGCACGCTGTCGACGAAGTGCCCGATCGCGGCCTGGTCGTGCTTTTCCAGCTGCACGCGCACGAAGGCCTGCAGGCCCAGGCGCAGCTGCCGTGGTTCCAGCCGCGCGCCATAGCCGACGATGACGCCCTCGCTTTCCAGCCGCTGCAGGCGCCGCAGGCAGGCCGAGGGCGAGAGATTCACCCGCGTTGCCAGCTCGGCGTTGGTGGCGCGCCCATCCCGCTGGATTTCAGCCAGCAGACGTATATCCGTGCGATCGAACTGGACTTCTCCGGCCATTGTTGCCCCGCAACATGGTGAGTACGCAAGGATATTGCGCCAACAAGGCCAATCGACGCAACTTTTGCAACCCTGTTGCGCGCGCCCTGCCCTAGCATCGTGGGTATCTCATCCCGGAGTGCCCCATGGACCTCGCCCAACCCCGCCGCGTCGAACACCAGCAGACCGACAAGGGCTACGTGCCGGTGTATACCACCGCGCTCGTCGAGCAACCGTGGGACACCTACAGCGCCGACGACCACGCCACCTGGAGCACGCTGTACCAGCGCCAGCGCGAACTGCTGGTCGGCCGCGCCTGCCAGGAATTCCTGGATGCGCAGGACGAGATGGGCATGAGCGCGCACATGATTCCGCGCTTCGACCAGCTCAACGAAGTGCTCGGTGCCGCCACCGGCTGGACCCTGGTCGGTGTCGAAGGCCTGTTGCCGGAACTGGATTTCTTCGACCACCTGGCCAACCGTCGTTTCCCGGTGACCTGGTGGATCCGTCGTCCGGACCAGATCGACTACATCGCCGAACCGGACCTGTTCCACGATCTGTTCGGCCATGTGCCGCTGCTGATGAATCCGGTGTTCGCCAATTACATGGAGGCGTACGGCCGTGGCGGCGTCAAAGCACACGCGATCGGTCCGGACGCGCTGCAGAACCTGACCCGCCTGTACTGGTACACGGTGGAGTTCGGCCTGATCGATACGCCCGACGGCCTGCGCATCTACGGCGCCGGCATCGTGTCGTCGAAGGGCGAATCGCTGTACTCGCTGGAATCGGCCGCGCCCAACCGCATCGGTTTCGACCTGCAGCGGATCATGCGCACGAAGTACCGCATCGACACCTTCCAGAAGACCTACTTCGTCATCGACAGCTTCGAACAGCTGATGCAGGCGACCTCGCCGGACTTCACCCCGATCTACGCCGCGCTGGCCGATCAGTCGCATCTGCCGGCGGGTGACGTGCAGGAAGATGACCGCGTGTTCCAGAAGGGCAGCGGCGAAGGCTGGGCCGACGGCGGCGACGTGTAAGCACGCGCAACCTGCCAATGAAAACGGCGCACTCCGGTGCGCCGTTTTCATTGATGCTTGCCTGCACTGCTGCTGCGGTGCAGGCGAGGGCAGGGCAGTCAGCCGTCCACCGCCCGGCAGGAACCGCGCACCATCAGCTGTGGATGCACACTGGCCGCAGCCGGCGCATCCGGCACGTCGGTCTGCACCAGCATCGCAGCGGCCATGCGGCCGATGTCGGAGACGTGGCGGCGCACCGAGGTCAGCGGCGGCCACAACCGCGACGCCAGCGGGCTGTCGTCGTAGCTGACGATCGACAACTGCTGCGGCACCGCGATGCCCGCACGCAACGCCACCTGGTACACGCCAGCCGCCATTTCATCGTTGCCGGCGAAGATCGCACTGGGCCGTCCTTCGCCCATCAGCAGGCGCTCGGCGGCATGCACGCCCGACTCGAACGTATCGCCTGCTTCCAGCACACGCTCACCCGGCAGGGTCAGCCCCACCTGGGCCAGCCGATCAAGGAAACCATGGGTACGCTCGCGTGCGGTACGGCGGTCGCCCGGACCGGTAATCACCGCAATGTCGCGGTGGCCGAGCGAGAGCAGGTAGCCCGCCGCAGCGGCTGCACCGTCGCGATCGTGGGTGACCACCACCTGTGCTTCGTCGTCAGAGGCATGCGCGTTGATGCGGATGTAGCGGCATTCGATCTCGTCGAGCATTCCAGTCAGCGCCACCGACTCGGAGGCGCGGGGGCCAAGGATCACGCCATGCAGTTTCTGCTGCTGCACGAAGCGCCGCACACCCTGCGCGCAGTCCGCGGACTGGCTGTCGCAGGGATGCACCACCAGCTCATAGCCGGTGCCGCGCAGCGCTTCCAGTGCGCCCTGCTGCAGGTCGACGATGCATTGGGCGCCCGGGTCGTCATACACCAGGCCGATCAGGAAGGAGCGGCGGAACGCGAGCCCGCGCGCCAGGGGGTCGGGCACGTAACCGACCTCGCGCATCAACGCCTCGACCTTGTCGCGGGTGTCTTTGCGCACCAGCGGCGAGTTGTTGATGATTCTTGAAACCGTTTTCTTGGAAACTCCCGACAGTCGTGCGATGTCGTTGATCGTGGCAGCCTTGCCCTTCGATGCCGGCAACGCGGCATCGCTAATAATTCGCACTGACATGTATAGAACCAGGTAAGTCGGAGAATTCTAGCCTTGCGCCGTTGGGGCGCGAAGTTGCGGAATGTCGCAGCGAAGATGGATCGCGTCGTGTTCGACCGCTTCTGCTCCGCGAGGTTCCATTGTGATCGCTCTACTTGATGTGCATCTGAACCGTTCTTCCGCGCGTGTTCACCATGAATGCGGGCGCGACGCGCGCGAACGCCAACATTCCCTTAACCAGGCTCCGCTACAGTCGGGGCATGGACCTGCAGACTTCTCCGTTTCCGGCGTTCCGTGGCCGCGATCGGTTGATCGCCGCCGTCGACGCGGCGATGACCTCCGGTGATGCCGGGCGCATCACCGCCGATCTGCAGTTGGCACTGCAGGACGCCATCGCAGACAGCCGCATCGAACTTCCCGAGTGCGTGCATCGTCCGGTCGGTGATCATTACGCGCGACGCCCGCTCTACCACAGCCGCGAACACGGCTACAGCGTGATTGCCATGAGCTGGGGCCCAGGGCAGGGCACGCCGCTGCACGACCACGATGCCATGTGGTGTGTGGAGGGAGTGTGGTTGGGCGAACTGGAGATCACCCGCTATGAACTGCTGGAGCGCAACGGCGAGCGCTGCCGCTTCCGACGGCATGCCGCGCTGCGCGGGGGCTGCGGCAGTGCTGGCAGCCTGATTCCACCGCATGAGTACCACACCCTGCGCAATGCCAGCGACGCGGCCCTGGCAATCTCGGTGCATGTGTATGAGGCACCGATGGAGCGGGCCGCGGTGTTCGATCCGCTCGGTGGTGACTGGTACCAGCGTCGCATCCAGGCACTGCAGGCCGACCCGGCCTGAGCGGGGGGCAGGGCGGGGCACCACCAGCACCCTCGTGAGCCACGTGGCATCATGCGCCGCTGCGCTGCCGGACCCGGCGGCGATCCGCGATGCCCCGTCGGGCAAGGAGCAAGACCATGTCCAGCGCTGATCCGCGCCTGCGCGCGCTGTTGAAGCTGGCACCGGTGATTCCGGTGTACACCCCCGAAAATGTGAATGAAGCGGTCGAAGTGGCCCAGGCACTGTTCCGCGGTGGCCTGCCGGTGATCGAAGTGACGCTGCGCACGCCGCAGGCACTGGATGCAATCAAGGCCATGGTCGAGGCCGTGCCCGATGCCGTGATCGGCGCCGGCACCGTGCTCAACGCCGCACAGATGCAGGCGGCAAAGCAGGCCGGTGCGCGTTTTGCCGTTTCCCCCGGTGCCACGCCGGCGCTGTATGCCGCCGCGCGCGATGCCGACCTGCCGTACCTGCCCGGTGCCGCCACCGCCTCGGACCTGATCCTGGGCCTGGAGCACGGCCAGGACACCTTCAAGTTCTTCCCGGCAGTGCAGGCCGGTGGCGCCGCACTGCTGGCCGCCTGGCATGGCCCGTTCGCCGATGTGCGCTTCTGCCCGACCGGCGGCATCAGCGCGCAGACCGCGCCGCAGTTCCTGCACCTGCCCAACGTGCTGTGCGTGGGCGGTTCGTGGCTGACCACCCCGGCGCTGCTGCAGACCCGCGACTGGGATGCGATCGAGCGCCTCGCCCGCGAGGCTTCGGTACTGGCCGGCTGAACCTGCTGCAGGAATCTTCAAAGGTTTGATCGTGATCAAAGCGCCGGCCTCGCGCCGGCGTCATTCTGTGGGCAAGCGCACTACGGAGATCCGAACATGAATTCGACCATGAAGGCCGCTGTCGTGCGCGAGTTCGGCAAGCCACTGGTGATCGAGGAAGTCTCGGTACCACGCCCGGGGGCGGGCGAGGTACTGGTCAAGATCGAGGCCTGTGGCGTCTGCCACACCGACCTGCACGCCGCCGAGGGCGACTGGCCGGTGAAACCGAACCCGCCGTTCATCCCCGGTCACGAGGGCGTGGGGCACATCGTGGCCGTGGGAGGCGGGGTAGGGCACGTCAAGGAAGGCGACAGGGTCGGCATCCCCTGGTTGTACTCGGCGTGTGGCCATTGCGAGCACTGCCTGGGTGGCTGGGAGACGCTGTGCGAAACGCAGCGCAATACCGGCTACTCGGTCAACGGCGGCTTCGCCGAGTACGCACTGGCCGATGCCAACTATGTCGGCCTGCTTCCGAAGGAAGTGGGCTTCGTCGAGATCGCGCCGGTGCTGTGCGCCGGCGTGACCGTCTACAAGGGCCTGAAGGTTACCGATACCAAGCCAGGGGACTGGGTGGTGATTTCCGGCATTGGTGGCCTCGGCCACATGGCGGTGCAGTACGCCCGCGCGATGGGCCTGAACGTGGCTGCGGTGGATGTGGACGACAGCAAGCTGGCATTGGCCCGGCAGCTCGGCGCGCAGATCACTGTCAACGCGCGCACCACCGATCCCGCCGCCTTCCTGAAGAAGGAAATCGGCGGCGCGCACGGTGCGCTGGTCACCGCGGTTTCGCCGAAGGCGTTCGAGCAGGCACTGGGCATGGTCCGCCGTGGCGGCACCGTCTCGCTCAATGGCCTGCCACCCGGCAATTTCCCGCTGGACATTTTCGGCATGGTGCTCAACGGCATTACCGTGCGTGGCTCGATCGTCGGCACCCGGCTGGACCTGCAGGAATCGCTGCAGTTCGCCGCCGAGGGCAAGGTCGCGGCCACGGTCAGCACCGACCGCCTGGAAAACATCAACGAGGTGTTCGCGCGCATGCACGCGGGCACCATCGAAGGCCGCGTGGTGCTCGACTTCGCCGCCTGACCGCCTGTGCATGGCCGTCGTCGCTCCGTTCCCCTCTCCCACGGACGCGGCGGCCATGCCTATCCATCGGTAGGGCCGGCCGCTGGCCGGCATCCCCAGGCACTTCGCGCAGCCGTACAATGCGCGCATGCCCGGCCTGCTCAAGACTCTGTTCCTGTCCCTCATCGCCCTGATCGGCGGCGTGCTGTCGCTTGCGCTGGTCAGCAGCGTCGCCAGCTGGCTGCCCCCATTGTTGGGCCTGTCACCGGACAGCAACAGCGTGCAGCTGGGATGGGACCTGGCCTTCAGCGTGCTCGGTGGCGTTGCCGGCATTTCCTTCGCCACCTACTACGCGCCGTGCTGGCCGCGTTCGCATGGCTTCTCGATCTGGTCGCTGATCGCACTCGGATGCGGTTACGCGATGTGGACCGCCGGCGCGGATTTCCCACTCTGGTTCGTCATTTCGCTGCTGGCGTCACTGCCGCTGCAGCTGTTGGCCGGCTGGTGGTTCGGTCGCCGCGCGTCGCGCGATCCGCGCTGAGCGCATCCAGGTAGTGCCGGCCGCTGGCCGGCAACCTCGGCCATCCTACAGTTGCCGGCCAGCGGCCGGCACTACCGCTTCAGCGACGGCAGCGTCTGCTTCAACCGTTCAATGCCCTGCCATGGGTCACCCTTCAGCCGCTTGGCACGCGCCAGCGCCTTGGCCATCGGAAACGCGTCAGCCGCGCTCACCCGGGCCAGCTCTTCCCAGCGCAGCGGCACCGCCACGCCCGCACCATCGCGCGCGCGCAGCGACCACGAACAGACGCTGGTGGCCCCCCGCGTATTGCGCAACCAGTCGATGAAGATGACGCCATTGCGCTTGGCCTTGCTCATCGTCGCCACGTAGCGATCAGGCTGCTCCAGCGCCATTGCCTGCGCGAACGCCTCGCAGAACGCCTTCGCCTCGTCCCAGCCTGCCTTGGGCTGCAGCGGCACCACCACGTGCACGCCCTTGCCACCGGACAGGCGTACGAAGCTCTTCAGGCCCACCTGCTGCAGGCGGTCACGCACATCGCGTGCACCGGCTTTCACCTGTGCCCAGCTCACGCCTTCGCCGGGATCGAGATCGAACACCAGGCGATCCGGATGCTCTGGATCGATCACGGTCGCGCCCCACGGATGCAGCTCCAGGGTGTTCATCTGCACCAGCTGCAACAGGCCCCGTGCATCGTCGATATAGACATAGTCCTCGCGGCCGCTCTTCTGTTGCAGCGGAACCGCGTGCACGGCATCGCCCAGGCCGGGACCGTGGTGCTTCTGGAAGAAGCAGGCCTTGCCCACGCCGTCCGGGCACCGGAGCAGTGACAGCGGACGTCCGGCAAGTTCGGGCAGGATCCAACGCGCCATGCGCTGGTAGTAGTCGGCCACGTCGCCCTTGCTCAGCTTCTCCTTTGGAAACACCACCCGCTCTGGATGAGTGATCAGGACCTCGCCTCCGGCTTCGATATCGGCTGTGCTCATACCCAGATCCTCCTTCTGCTTGTCGCTGCGCAGCCGCTTGAAACTGGCCTGGCGCAGCAGGCCTTCCTTGCCCCAGCCACGGAATGCCACCTCCGCCACCGTCACCGGTTTCACCCAGCGCACGCTGGCGGCACGGAACGGCACATGCGCTGGCAGCTGCAGCACCGGTGCATTCACTGCCAACGGCTGCAGTGCCTTGAGCAGCGCGCGCAGGCTATCGTCGTCGAAGCCGGTGCCAACGCGGCCCACATAGCGCAGGCCAGCCTTGTCCGGCGTGGCCAGAAGCAGCGAACCAAATCCCACCCGGGAACCCTTGGGTGCCGTGTGGCCGACAATCACGAACTCGTCGGTGTCTTGGTGCTTCACCTTCACCCAGCTGCGCGCACGCGTGTTCACGTAGGGAGCATCCACCTGCTTGCTGACGATGCCCTCGAAGCCGGCCTCACCGCTGGCATCGAATACCTGCGGTCCGTGGTCGATCACGTGCTCGCTGAAGGCCAGGGTGCCGGGCGCTGGCCCGATCAGATCCTTCAGCAATGCCTTGCGTTCGAGCAAGGACGAACGGCTGATATCCGCACCGGCCACACCCGGAAGATCGAACACGATGTAGCGCAGCGGTTGTTTCGAACTACCGTCGATCACCCGCTGCAATGCCGCAAAGTCACTGCGTCCTTCCTTGTCCAACACCACCAGCTCGCCATCCAGGCGCGCATCGCGCAGCGGCAGCGCCTGCACGGCCTGCACGACCTCGGGAAAATCCGCCGTCCAGTCCAGGCCGTTGCGGGAGCGGAGCTTCACCTCGCCATCGTGCAGATCGGCCAGCAGGCGATAACCATCCCACTTGATCTCGTGCAGCCAGCGCGCGCCGTCCGGCGCGCTGTCGCGATGATCGGTCAACTGCGGTTTGAACGCGCGTGGATAGGGCGTATCGCGTGCACCGTCCAGTTTCAGCGCGCGCGCATGCCAGCGCGCATCAGCCTTGCGTGTGGTCGTGCGTGCGGCAGGTGCAGCACGCGTCGCCTTCTCTGCGGAACGCTTCTTCGCCGCAGGCGCTCGTTTCGGCATCGGTGCCGTCAGCAGGTCATCCGCTTCGGCATCGCGCGCTTCCTCGTCACCGCGCTTGATCAGCAGCCACTGCACCTGACGCCCTTTCATTGCCGTACGCACCAGCTTCCAGCCACCGGCCAGGCGTTGCCCGTGCAGCACGAAGTCGATCTTTCCAGCCGCCAGCGCCTGCAGTGGATCACCTTCACAGGCCCAGGTGCCGTGATCGAAGACATCCACGTGGCCAGCACCATAGTGACCTTCAGGAATGTTTCCCTCGAAGCCGGCGTAGGACAACGGGTGATCTTCCACTTCCACGGCCAGCCGCTTCTCACCGACGCGCAGCGAAGGCCCCTTCGGCACGGCCCAGCTCTTCAGTACACCGTCCATTTCCAGGCGGAAGTCATAGTGACGCGAGCTTGCATGATGCAGCTGGATGACGAAGGTCGGCCGCCGCTTCGGATCACCGCGTGCGGGCGTGTCGTCAGGCTCCGGCGTCTGTCCGGCGCCACCACCCAGTCTGCGCTTGCGCCGGTACTGGTGCAGCGACATGGTTCAACCTGCCTTGCGCCGTGTGGTCTT
Source organism: Stenotrophomonas maltophilia (assembly GCF_004920835.1). GTDB lineage: Bacteria > Pseudomonadota > Gammaproteobacteria > Xanthomonadales > Xanthomonadaceae > Stenotrophomonas > Stenotrophomonas maltophilia_AQ. The sequence continues at coordinate 1,449 of NZ_QFHO01000053.1, read as the reverse complement.
CTTTGCGGCCTTTTTGGTGGCCTTCTTTGCCACCTTCTTCGCCGGTGCCTTGCGCGTTGCCGTCTTCTTCGCCGGCGTGCGCTTGTTCGCGTCCAGGCTCTTCTGCAGCAACGCCATGAAATCCACCACATTGGTGGTGGCATCTTCGCGCGGTGCGGGCTCGTCTTCCACCCGGGTAGTGCCGCCCTTGGATTTGATGCGCTTGTTCAATACCAGCTGCAGACGCTCGCGGAACTCATCGTGATACTGCGAGGGATCCCAGTCACCGGCCATTGACTCGATCAGCTGTTCGGCCATCGCCGTTTCCTTGCTGGTGATGCGATAGTCGGACAGTTTTCCGGTGGGCAGCTTGTAGTCCTCGGGATCCACCAGCTCCTGCGGATAGCGCAGGATCATCAGCACCAGCGCGTCCTGCTGCGGCATTACCGCGCACAGGTACTCGCGCGTGCGCACCACCACCCGCGCGATGCCTACCTTGCCGGTACTGCGCAGCGTTTCGCGCAGCAGCACATAGCCCTTTTCGGCCTTCTTGCCGGGTACCAGCAGATACGGTTTCTCGTAGTAGCGTGGGTCGATCTGCGCCGCATCCACGAACGATTCCACTTCCACCGCTTCGTGGCTTTCCGGCGCCGCCGAACGGATATCGCCTTCCTCCAGCACGACGTAGCTGCCCTTGTCGTACTCGTAGGCTTTGACGATGTCCTTCCACGGCACCTCCTCGCCGGTATCGGCGTTGACCCGCTCGAAGCGGATCGGCTTGCGGTCACGGGAGTCGAGCATGCGGAACTGCAGATCGACCTTGCGTTCGCCGGACATCAGCGACACCGGCACGTTGAGCAGGCCAAACGACAGCGTGCCGGTCCAGATCGGGCGAGCCATGGGTGCACCTTTGGCGGGGCAGGGAGCCCAGCGTGGGCCGGAGGGCGTAAACCAGCCGTGTCCGTGCCGTGCACGTGGGTTCTACGGAACACGGTAGTGCCGGCCGCTGGCCGGCAACCAAAGCACACCTGAGCGTGTACGCAGAACCCCTGCGCTACTGCAGCAACGGCCTCACCGCTGCCGCCGGGATATGGTCCAGTGCGCGCCACGCATCTTCCACCACCGGCCGCGCCTGCGACCAGCTCAAGCGCGAGTGCCCACGCATCTGTTCCCAGTGCTCGGCCAGCTCCTCGCAGGTATCGGCGGCGTCACCGCGCGGCCAGTCGGCGGCATGCGTGGTCAGCGCGAAGGCGTAGACCGGGCAGAGGTCACGCCAATTGCGATGGCTCTGGCCACGGCGCTCTTCGTAATCGCTCAGCATGTACTGCAGGTAGTCCTGCGCCACCGCCTGCGGGTCCTCATGGCGACGCGTGCGGCGCTGAGCTGTACGCTGGCCGAGCGGATCGAGCAGGGCGTTGAACACGGACGGTGCGGGTCGTTCAAGACGGGGCATGGCCGGCTCCTGCAGCG
>NZ_QFHO01000052.1 GCF_004920835.1 Stenotrophomonas maltophilia | reverse complement strand
TGGCCGGCTCCTGCAGCGGGGGCGGGTGGGCAGGAATACGCGCGATCCCGTTACCGGGGGGTGAGCGAGATGTTCATGACGCCAGGTTCGCGGCGGCTTTACCTTGTGAGGGGTGTAGTGGGAGCCCCCGAGCGCAGGTAGCCAGATCATGAGCCGAGAGACCTCCCGTGACCCGCTGCGGGAAAACCACCCGCCCATTCCCGGCGAGCAGCGCGGTAAGCGCGATGCCGACAACGCCGACTACCGCGGCACCGGCGCACCGTTCTTTGACGCCGAACACGGTGGCGAGCATCTGCCGGTGAAGCACGAGTCTGAACAGGCCGCACAGGACCGCAAGGACGGCGGCGACCGCCATCGTGGGGGCCAGGAAAGCCCGCTCAAGCGCCGCGAGCGCAAGCAGCATGCCAGCGACAACCAGGACGAGGCGCTGGAGGAGACCTTCCCGGCCAGCGACCCGACCTCGCCGTTTGTACCGGCCAAGGCCCCCGATTGACCGGTAGTGTCGGCCGCTGGCCAGCAACCTCCTGACGTCCTGCACAGCGCCATGCCGGCCAGCCGGCACTACCACTTCATCGCCACGACCACTGCAGCCCGAGGCTGGCCCGTCGGCCCGGTCCCGGCTCGTAGAAGCGGCCGTTGCCATCGTTGACGATCACCGAGCCGATGTAGGCCTGGTCCAGCACGTTCTCCAACCGCGCGAAGGCACGCAGCTCACCGCCCGGCAGGGTCCATCGGCGCCCGCCTTCCAGGTGCAGCAGAGCGAAACCGGGTGCGCGCGCCGTAGCCACGTCATTGACCACGGTATCGGTGCTGGCCGAGGCCTCCAGCGCCCACTGCCAGTCGGCGGGGCTCCACTGCAGGCGGGCGAAGGCCTGCTGGCGTGGCACGCCGGGCAGACGGCTACCCACGGCGACGCCGGTGTTCGAGGTCAGGTACGGCGAGCGCACCTGCGCCTGCAGCCAGGTCCAGGCCAGCTGCAGTTCCAGCTGTTCGGCCAGCGGCTGTCGGTACTGCAGCTCCACGCCCTGGCGACGGGTGCGGCCGATGTTGCGATAGGTGCTGCGTCCTCCGATATTGCTGGCAACTGCCAGCTCATCGTCGGTATCTGCGCGGAACAGGCTGATATCGAGCTGGGTTCCATCCTGTGCGCGCCACTTGCTGCCAATCTCCAGATTGCGGCTGCGCGCGGCCGCCAGATCCAGCGCCAATCCCGCCTGGCCGTCGGCGCGATAACCCAGCTCGTTGAAGGTAGGCGTCTCGAAGCCCCGCCCCAGGGCGGCGTGAAGCCGCCACTGCGGGCTGGCCTCGAAGCTGACCCCTGCCACCGGCGTGGTTGCTTGGTAGCGGCGGCGGCCGCTGTCGTCCGGATTGCGCCCGGTGACGTAGCGGTCATCGGATTCGAAACGCACCGCGCTGTGGCGCAGCCCGGCCAGCAGCGACCAGCGCGGGCTCCACTGCCACCAGGCCTGGGCGAACTGGTCGACGTTCTGCACGGTGTCGATCTGGTCTCGGCGCAGGCGCCCACGCACGCCCAGGGTGCTGCCGATGAAGTTCTCGTAGCCGGTACGGTGCTGGCGCTGGCGGTCGGCGCTGAGCCCGGCCACCAGATCCAACGGGCGGCCGGCGAGATCGCCGTGCCAGCCCCAGCGCGCGTCCAGCCCGCCATAGCCCGCGTCCAGATCGATCACGCCGCCCGCATGCAACGGGTTGGCCTGCGCGGTCGGCGGAATCGGCAGGTACTGGGTGACCTCACGCTGCCCGGCATAGCCCATCAGCTGCCAGCGTTGGGTGTCGGTTTCGCGGGTCCAACGCAACCCAGCCTGCTGCTGGCGCACCGATTTGCGGGTGTTGTACTGGTGCGCCACCGCAGTAGCCTGGCGTGGATCCGCAGCGACCTGCGCGCGGGTCAGGCCCAGTGGATCCTGTGCGTCCGGCGCATCCAGCGCGTTGAGCAGCAGCTCCAGTCGCCCACCGCCCAGATCGCCGCCAATGCGCGCAGTGAGCGATTCGCGGCGCGCGCGGCTGTGTTCGCGCCAGCCATCGGTGCGGAAGTGATTGGCGGCGATGTTGTAGTCCAGCCCGTGGCTGGCTCCCTTCAGCTGCGTGCCGACGCTGAGCGTGTTGTCGGCACCTGAGTTGAGGCGCAACCGCCACGGGTCGCCAGCCTGGCCCTGCGCGCTCCACACCTGCAGCACGCCGCCGGAGGAGTTGCCGTACAGCGCCGAGAACGGCCCGCGCAGCACCTCGATGCGTTCGGCACCCAGCAGGCTGGCATGCGACAGCTGGCCCTGGCCATCGGGCATGGTCGCGGGCACCCCGTCGATCAACACCCGCACCCCGCGCACACCGAAGGTCGAGCGCGCGCCGAAGCCTCGGATCGACAGCTGCGTGTCCTGGGCGAAGTTCTGCCGGTCGCGCGCCAGCAGTCCCGGCACCCCGGCCAGTGCCTCGGACAACTGCACGCTGTTGCCGGCCCGGCCGGTGTCGATCCAGACCGTGTCCTGGCTGGCCGGCAGCGCGAACGGGTCGATACCCGGCACCCGCGCCGCCTGCACCTGCACGGCGGGCAGGGCGGTGGGCGCAGGCTCGGCCATGGCCGCCAGTGGCGACAGCAGCAGGGCGGACAACGGCAGGCAGTGGCGTCGTGCGGCGGGATTCATGATTCAGGTTGATGGATCGGGCGGCAACGCACGCCATGGTACGGGGACACGGATGACGATGGCGGCGGCCAGCCCCGGCAGGCTTTGTTACGATGGGCTGTTTCCGGCCGAAAAGCCGCAGACCGCGTGGCGCAATTCCTCCCCCTTTCCGTCTACCGAACGAGTACCGCCGTGTCCTTCTTTGCAAACGTGGAACTGGTCCCAGGCGACCCGATCCTGGGCCTGACCGAGGCGTACAACGCCGACAGCCGCCCGACCAAGGTCAACCTGGGTGTGGGCATCTACTACGACGAGAGCGGCCGCATTCCGCTGCTGCGCGCCGTCAAGCAGATCGAGCAGCAGCTCGCCAACGAGGCCAAACCGCGCGGCTACCTGCCGATCGATGGCCTGCCGGCGTACACGCAGGCAACGCGTGAGCTGGTGTTCGGCAAGGACTCGCCGCTGCTGGCCGCCGGCCGCGTCACCACCGCACAGACCGTCGGTGGCAGCGGTGCGCTGCGTGTCGGCGCCGATGTGCTGAAGAAGCTGCTGCCGCACGCCACCGTTGCACTGAGCAACCCGAGCTGGGAAAACCATCGCGCGGTGTTCAGTGCGGCCGGTTTCGAAGTTGTGGATTACACCTACTTCGACCCGACCACTCATGGCGTGAACTTCGATGGCCTGCTGGCCGACCTCGGCAAGCTGGAAGCCGGCACCGTGGTGCTGCTGCACGCCTGCTGCCATAACCCCACCGGCGCCGACCTCACCGTCAGCCAGTGGAAGCAGGTCGCGCAGCTGCTGAAGGACCGCCAGCTGTTCCCCTTCATCGACATGGCCTACCAGGGCTTCGACAAGGGCATCGAGCAGGACGGCGCCGCCGTGCGCATCATCGCCGAAGCCGGCATCGACAGCTTCATCGTCGCCAACTCGTACTCCAAGTCGTTCTCGCTGTACGGCGAGCGCGTGGGTGCGCTGTCGATGGTGGCGCCGACCGCTGCTGACGCCAAGGCCGTGCAGTCGCAGGTCAAGCGCGTGATCCGCACCATCTACTCCAGCCCGTCCACCCACGGTGCCGCGCTGGTGGCCGGCGTGCTGACCAACCCGGAACTGCGCGCGATGTGGGAGCAGGAGCTGACCGAGATGCGCGAGCGCATCCATGCCCTGCGCCAGGGCCTGGTCGAGAAGCTGGCCGCCGCCGGTGCGCCGCAGTTCGCCTTCATCAACGAACAGGCCGGCATGTTCTCCTACTCCGGCCTGAGCCGTGAGCAGGTCGAGCGCCTGCGCGACGAGTTCGGCATCTACGCCGTCGGCACCGGCCGCATCTGCGTGGCCGCGCTGAACCAGAACAACCTGGAATACGTCGCCAAGGCCGTGGCCACCGTCGCCAAGAGCTGAAAAAACGTTGCACGTGCTTGAAAACAAAGGCGCCTTTCGGCGCCTTTGTTTTTTTGCATTTGCCCCTGCCTTTGCCACACCCACCGCGCTCGCGGCGAACCCTGAAGCGCGTGGGAGGGGGAGGCGATGCAGGACCGTTGGCGCCATGGATGGCGCCATCGAGCTTACATGGACGTACTTGCAGCGTGTCCTGCATCGCCTCCCCCTCCCACGAGCCTCGACAAAAGGAAGGCGCCACGAGCGCAACGCATCTGGAAACGATTACGCCTTCCCGCGCTCACGCACGGCCCCGCCATACGGGCGACAATAGGCGTTTTCCCGCTGCCGAGACCTGCCCGCTCATGTCCCGTACTTCGTTGACCCGCTTCCTGATCCAGGAACAGCACGCCGGCCGCATCAACGCCGACCTGCGCCAGCTGATCGCGGTCGTCGCCCGCGCCTGCACCAGCATCTCCATTGCCGTCAGCAAGGGCGCCCTCGGTGGCGTGCTCGGCGACGCCGGTACCGGCAACGTGCAGGGCGAAGCGCAGAAGAAGCTGGACGTCATCAGCAACGAGATCCTGCTCGAAGCCAACGCCTGGGGCGGTCATCTCGCCGCTTGTGCTTCGGAAGAAATGGACCACAGCCAGCCGGTGCCGGACATCTATCCGCGTGGCGACTTCCTGCTGCTGTTCGATCCCCTCGATGGCAGCTCCAACATTGACGTCAACGTTTCCGTCGGCACCATCTTCTCGGTGCTGCGCTGCCCGACCAATGTCGAACTGCCGGGCGATGATGCCTTCCTGCAGCCGGGCAGCAAGCAGATCGCCGCCGGCTACTGCATCTATGGGCCGAGCACCCAGCTGGTGCTGACCGTCGGCCACGGTACCCACGCCTTCACCCTGGACCGCGAGAAGGGTGAGTTCGTGCTGACCACCGAGAACATGCAGATTCCGGCGGCCACGCAGGAATTCGCCATCAACATGTCCAACCAGCGTCACTGGGAAGCGCCGATGCAGGCGTACGTCGGCGACCTGCTGGCCGGCAAGGAAGGCGCGCGCGGCAAGAACTTCAACATGCGCTGGATCGCCAGCATGGTGGCCGACGTGCATCGCATCCTGACCCGCGGCGGCATCTTCATCTATCCGTGGGACAAGAAGGATCCGTCCAAGGCCGGCAAGCTGCGCTTGATGTACGAAGCCAACCCAATGGGCCTGCTGGTCGAACAGGCCGGCGGCGCCGCCTGGACCGGCCGCGAGCGCATCCTCGACATCCAGCCCGACCAGCTGCACCAGCGCGTGCCGGTGTTCCTCGGTTCGCGCGAGGAAGTGGCCGAAGCCGTGCGCTACCACCACGCGCACGACGACGCGCAGGGCTGAAGCAAGTCTCCCGACAACGGTCATGGCAGAACGATGACATGACCGTGGGGTGACACCGAGGGCGGCAAACGGCACCATCAAGCCATTGCCGCCTAAGGAATGCACGCATGCACGAGCAGGGCCCGGTCGATTTCATCGAAGTCATCCACAACGCCGTCCCCAGCGAGGTCTGCGCGGCGATCGTTGAGCGCCTGCGCGCCACGCGTGGCCTGCAACCCGGTGCCGTAGGCAGTGGCGTGTTCCCGGAACTCAAGCACAGCAAGGATCTGCGCATCAGTGGGCTGGACGGCTGGCAGGATGTCGATCAGCAGCTGCAGATCGCAGTGTTCAATGGCCTGCTGACTTATCTACGCCGTTATCCACAGGCGTTGATCGCGCCGCTGATGTTGCAGATCCAGGACAGCAACGGCCAACCGCGACGCCTGTCTGCCGAGGACTTCCCCGACATGCCGCAGCAGCAGCTGGCCGATCTGGCCCGCACCTGCCTGCGCCCGGGCGCGATCAACCTGCAGTGGTATGCGGCGGGCGAGGGCGGCTATCCGTACTGGCACTGCGAGCTGTACCCGAAGGACGCGCAGGCCGAGACCCTGCACCGGCATGTGCTGTGGACGCTGTACCTCAACGACGACTTCGAAGAGGGCGAAACCGAGTTCCTGTTCCAGGGGCGGAAGATCGCGCCGCGCACCGGCAGTCTGCTGATTGCGCCGACTGCGTTTACTCATACCCATCGTGGCAACAGGCCGCAGGGCGGCGACAAGTTCATCGCGACCAGCTGGATCCTGTTCCAGAGCGCGCAGAAGCTGTTTGGGGGGTGAACGTCAGGTCTGCTCGACGCTACGCAATCTGCTTCCGCCCATATCGCTCCGGTCGCTCCCGCACGGTAGGCAGCTTGGCGTTCCGCGAATGGAAGTACATGGCGGGTACCCAGATGAGGATCTCTTCCGCAATCATCGCAGCGACCACCCAGGGCTATCGAGGCCAGGACGCCTACAGGAAGAACTATCCCCCGGGTGTCACATCGGCCATCGTGAGCACGTACCCGATGGCGTACACCACCTGATCCCGTTCCGAGACAACCTCCACACCACAGATGTTGCATCGCGTACGAGTCTTCCTCTCGATCGCCTAGTGGACCGGGGACCCCCGCCCGGCGGCGCGCATGACGGCGCGGTGCGGCGCGGTCCGGATGGTCAAGCTGAAATGCCGCTGTCCAGATGTCCTTGATGTAGGGATCGGAGCGGCGACTACGACGGAAGCTATCAGCCTGACTCCAATTGCCTTTTGGGGGGATTCGCCTCTTCAAAAGGGGAATCGTCGCCACCCGGTCTCCCCTCCCACGCTCGCAGTTCGGCGATGTCCGCGCTGTCGGCCTTGATTGCGCGATGGATGCTGACAGGAGCGTCACAGTCTTCCGGCCAATCCAGAGGGCTTGCGAGTGTGAAAGTCGCCTCCAACGAAACCTCAATCCAATTGCGCTCGACTGCGTCGATGATGATCTGGCCGGAAGCGGCTGTACTGTAACAGCCACTCTTACCTGCAAAAGCACTCGCACCCTTGCTGAAGAACACACGTACTCCCTCATCTCCAATAGCGAGGACTTGCCCAGCGCGGAGCACTCCAGGAAGTACTACCGTCAGCTTTGAGAAACTCGACCTGTCGGCATTCCAGGCACGCTTGAACTCCCTCACAGCGACTACGGTTTGCGCGCCATCGGAAATTCTGTGGCACGAGAAGGGCAAGCTTCTCGTATCAACTTCAAGGCACTTGTCTTCAATCGATGACGCATGGTTCACAAAGAACGCAGATCGGTCCGCTGCGGCTGCTGTCATCGGAAGCCAAGCCAGCATCGCCAACACAATGGATTGCGCGTGCAATCTACTGAGTACAATCACAACCGCCTCCGCTGATCCATTCCTTCTGCCTCTCTGTGCGTGCCGCCGCATCCCTGTAAATCTGCGCATGTGGCCCCTCATTGGCCGATCCCAAGCCGGACTTGATACCAACCGTCTTGTGTCCTAGTTCATGAACAATGGTGTCGTACAGATCCAGCATATTTACCGGAGTGAGTACTTTAATATACCGGTCGTCGAGGGTTATCCTCCTTGTAAAATGATTGTAAACCCCAGCGACATCGCCACCGAGATCTTTGACCGTCGGATCACTTTTTGGGAACTTAAGGTCACGCTCGACGCTTTTTGCACGAGCATAGAGGCAATCAATGTCAGCCTGAGTCAATCCAAGAGGGTCGATGTAACTTACTGGGTTGCCTGATACGTAGGAGTAAGTGTTCATCCCCCCCGCCAACCCAATCGGATCACTCTGCACATACCGCCCCGCACTCGCGTCGTAGTCGCGGAAGCCGTTGTACCAGAGCCCGCTCTCGCCATCGTAGTACTGTCTCGGAAACCGAGTTCCTGTAGCAGGAGCGGAAGATCGCGCCGCGCACCGGCAGCCGGCTGATCGCGCCGACTGCATTACCCCCAACCATCGTGGCAACCGGCCGCAGGACGGGGATAAGTTCATCGCGACCGGCTGGATCCTGTTCCAGGGCGCGCTGAAGTTGTTAGGGGGAGGGGGGACGGGGAGGGCTACCCAACTATTTCGTGGGTCCAAAGAACAGCCAGAAATTGTCGTTGCCGTGTTGCCAGGCACTGACCTTCTCGACGGAGATATCCTTGATTTGAAAGTTGAACTGAAGATAGAAGGACGGTCTTCATTCCGATCAAGAGAGCCATGACAAGGTACAGAGACAATTTGACCAGTGATCTCTTGCTTACGATGCGCGCTATCGGTCGCCTTGCGTCCGTTGCGCTGACCAGCAGCCCAGCGCGACGGGCTGCGCGCAAAGTCCATCCAGCGACTGGGGGACTCACAATCTCCAGCTCAAGACTAGGACTTCGGCTTCCTCCATGGTCTGATCAGGGTCTTATACATAACCCAGGCGATCCAGCCACAGATCAAGCCGATCCCAGCGACAATGATCTCCTCCTCCTCGAAGGGAGATCCATTTAGCCCTTGGTATACGACGAAAGCCACTGCTCTCAATGACAGCAAAGAAAATATAACTACTGGTGCCCAAAGTAGAACCTTCATCATTCTCTCACTTGCAATTGCACGGATCGGTGCCGGACGACTGGCCATCTACCATCTCTTTCCCGGCTTTTGCGGCGTCATAGGCTCCTTGCATCGTGGCAACCGGCCGCAGGACGGGGATAAGTTCATCGCGACCAGCTGGATCCTGTTCCAGGGCGCATAGAAGTTGTTTGGGGGTGGGTGAGGTCACCGTGCCCCTCCCCATTGGAGCCAGTATCCATGGAAGCTCGTTGTTCCTTCGGTGGATTACCGGGTGCTCGTAGAGCAGTAGTAGTCACCGTCCCTGCCCGAGTCCCAATAGGTTCCTCCATAGAGCTTCACCGTACTGCCTCTTGTCGTCAGCTCTACCGAGTGCGCCAGGCGATCCTCGCAGAAGACCATCAATCGGTAATGGCGCTGCCGTTTGTCTTTCTGCAGTCGCCAGTGCTTCTCTGCAGCTTGTTTGATGAAGAAGGCAGCGCTCTGCTCTGGATCAGATTCGAGTTCGGCGTCGAAAACGACACCCATGAATGTGACCTTCGGTAAGAACCTCACATTCGTAGGACGGATCCCTGAAGGGAGTTCAAAAGTCTCGGTAGCAGCGCGCAGTTCTGCTTCTGTTGGCTTTCCGGTCCAATCCCCACCTCCGATGGATCCGAACATTGAAAGGTAATTCCCTCCTATCAAGGCAACAACGACAGCGCATAGAAGCAGATGGCGCAACGGTACCGTTCTCATGGCCCATTCCCCGACTGCCGTTGTTCGCCGCAACTTGAATCCCGCAAGGGTTCAATCGTTTGTCCCGAGAACCGAAGCATTGATGCTCGGCTGATCGGTGCGCTTGCGAGGACGACGGCGATACAGGATCCCTCCCGCTACCCCACCAAATACGGCCATGCCGAGGCCGACGAGCTCTTCGATGCCTAGCGCATCCGCTGACAGCAATTTGGCCGCCGTCAGCAGAAGAAAATTCAATGGGAGCATCCACAGGAACGCGATACCCAGCCAATAGATGATCTTCATTTCAGCTATCGCGTTGTTCCGGATACATTGCCCCTAACCAGCAGGCAGATCTGTTCTGCGTCCACGACTTGAGTTCTTCCATCTCCGGCTCTCGTAGTTGTTCCATGTCGTTTCCATCGTGTTGGCATAGCAAGACGAGCTCTCAAGCTGGCCCGATCCACGCCGCCTGATCAATAGCTGCCGGGTATGGGCCGAGGTCGCACAGTTATCTGGCAGGTCCAAAGGATCCCCAGAGATCGTCGTTGCCTCCTTGCCAGGCACTGAGCTTCTCGACAGGGATTTCCTTGAGTTGACAGGTGAACTGGAGATAAAAGGAACGGTCTTCTTTTCGATAGCTGTTCCACCCAACAGCCGACACTTTGACTTCGAACCGACTATCGCCCTTGTGCGGCTGATGTAGTTCGACGTCCGCTGAATCGGACAGCCAGAAGTCTCCCTTGTGCGCGAAGCCCGCGCCGCCACTTGTCAAGCGCGCATCCACTACCTCCGGCGTCCCTTCCGTCGAAGGCGTGTTTCGCTTCAGGTTGCCTGTGATCTTGGTGTACTGCTGGGAATCGATCACGCCCGGCGACTCCGAAAAGAGGCGCAGCAGAAGAAGGGTGTCCGTGCCCTTGCGCACTCTCTGACCTGTACTTGCCGCCCATAGTCGTTGTTCGAACTCGTCCAGGCCAGCCGGCATGTCAGTGACGACCGTGGCCTGCGGAACGACGATACATTCATGCACTTTCTCCGCCTGTGCAGGCTGCGTACCGAACACAAGAGGAATGAGGAGGCAGAGTACTTGGACCGACAACTTCATTCTTGGATTCCAGCTCCATATTGAAAGCTGTCTACCATCGGTTGGAGAAGATTCACCTGTCGCCACATGATTACCCGGAGGTTCGCCCCGGTCTGTTCGTATTGGAAGCTCCCATCCTGTGATTTATCAGAAGAAGCATGAAGAACGCGATCGTCATACCGATAAGCTGGAACTGGATGGAATCCGGGTATCCCTTGCAGTACTCGAACGCAGGGGTGTCGTCCACATGATCGAGGCACTCTCTGACGAGGCGATACAGGGACGATGCTCTGCTGTAGAAATAGACCACCGCACCGACGCAGAGGGCTCGTCCGACTGGAAGAGCCATCGTTCTCAACTGTTCTTTATTCACCCTTTTGCCTCGACTTCCCCACGGCAAGCTTCCGCGATTGACCGGTCATCCTATAGTCGACCGAATCGCTCCCCCTGCTACCGTAGCGGACGGTTGCAACCTCTACAACTCCGCCGAGAGCATATGGATCGCTACAGGCTGAAGTGCGTAAGCTGCGGCGACCACACAGGCTTCGCCGGCATTGCTCCCTCACGCCGGCGGTAGACTCTCCTCGATGATTGAGTCCCCCTTGCCCGGGACACCCTCCCACGCAGGCAAGCGTTCAACCGGAAGCCACACCGCCTTGATGTGCCTATTGAATGCACGGGCGCCGCAGTGGCCCTCCGCAGGCCAACGCCAGCTCCCTGTAGGCAACCATTGAGCATCCGTCACGACCTGAGTCCGCAGCTGCGACATAGAACTTACTGCTTGTTCTTGTTGGCAGGAAGGCGCAGACACTCAGCACCATCGCAATGAGCAGCGGCATCAAGGCTCTGAATGTCCCCATGATCGCGCGCATACAACGCTGCTGTCCCGGTCGATCATTGCGGTGCTGATCAGGTGCATTTCCATCTTCCACTGCACCTGGAGATGATCCAGAACAACGGTTCGAAGCGTCAGAGGTCGCCTTCACTGAGCGTTCCAAGATTGAAGGTCCTGCTCTGTGAGCGGCGACTGCTGATGCTGATTTTCCTGGAGTTCAACCTGCGACCATCGCTGCAGTCGGCAACAAAGAAGTAGTGTGTCGGCGCAGGGCCTGAGACAACCATCATCGTCAAGGAGAACTCACCCTCAACTTCCCTGGTATTCAGATGTTCCCCGGTCTCGATGGAGACCATCTGCAGCTGGCATGTGTCCTGGCGCTCGGCGATGACTGAGGATGCCGGCACTGTCCCTGAAATACGGATGATGATGTCCCCCCCCACGGTGCTGCAACTGGCCAGCAACAGGGCTACCATTGTGGCAAGAGGCAACTTGTCCATTCGCCGCACTCCTCAGCCTGTCATCGCAGGCGATCCTTGAGGGACTGAGCCTCTCTTCAATCCACGTCCCCCCGCGCAAGCGCAGCGCGTTCAGGGAGAGAATGGTAGTCCGATATCCGACAGATTGAACAGTGCGCAGTGCGTCTCACGGAACGCGATGGCGTCCTTCAGACACAGCGCTGCCTCAGAACAACGAGCCCTGCGGCGATTCCTTGCGCGGCGGCAGCGGCTTCTGGAACCGGCTGCAATCCAGCTTCGGCCAATGGCTGTTCTGCGCATTGAAACCCAGTCGCTTGCGTGCCAGCTTGAAGCGGTTGTTCAACAGATCGGCATATACGCCCTGGCCACGCATGCGAGTGCCGAACTGGCTGTCGTAGTCCTTGCCCCCGCGCAGCTGCTGGATGGTGCTCATCACATGTGCGGCGCGATCGGGATGATGGGTATCCAGCCAGTCGCGGAACAGCGGTGCCACTTCCAGCGGCAGGCGCAGCAGCACGTAGCCGGCGGTGCTGGCGCCCGCATCGTGTGCGGCCTCCAGCACGGCTTCCAGTTCGCTGTCGTTGATCCACGGAATCACCGGCGCCACCATCACCCCAACCGGAATACCTGCCTCATGCAGGCGCTTCATCGCGCGCAGCCGTGCATGCGGTGCAGACGCACGTGGCTCCAGCTTTGCGGAAAGATGCGGATCCAGCGAGGTCACCGAGAAGTGCACGCTGACCAGGTTCTCCGCCGCCAGCGGCTCAAGCAGATCGATATCGCGCTCGACCAGCGCGTTCTTGGTGATCAGCGAGAATGGATGCTTCGTCTCCAGCATCACTTCAATCAGCTGGCGGGTCAGTTTGAACTTGCGCTCGATCGGTTGGTACGCATCGGTGTTGATGCCCAGCGCAATCGGTTGCGGCACGTAGCCCGGTTTCGAAAGTTCCTTGCGCAGCAGTTGCGGCGCATTGGTCTTGGCGAACAGCTTGGTTTCGAAGTCCAGGCCCGGCGACAGGTTCAGATAGGCATGCGAGGGACGTGCAAAGCAGTACGAGCAACCGTGCTCGCAGCCGCGATACGGATTGACCGATTGGCTGAAGCCAACGTCCGGTGAGTTGTTGCGGGTGATGATGCTGCGCGCGGTTTCGGCACGCACTTCGGTACGCAGGCGCGGAGCAAGGAATTCTTCGCTCTCGTCGACCGCCCAGCCGTCGTCCACCGCCTCGCTGACGGTGCTTTCAAAGCGCCCGGCAAGGCGGGACGTGGAACCTCGGCCCTTGATCGCAATACCCATTGCGGAAGCGTAGGCTGCGGCCGTCTCAATGGCTGCGACGGGCGCCTGAAGGGTTCAGGACTGTGCTGAGCCGAGCATGGGCTCGGCTCTACAGTTGATGCTGGGACCTTGTAGCAACTGTCTTGTCAGGCGGAGGCCATCTGGGCCTCCGCATCCCTTTTGCGGGCGTTGAGGATCACCAGCATCTTGCGCATCACCGCGACCAAAGCCACCTTGCCCGGCTTGCCCTGCTTGAC
>NZ_QFHO01000051.1 GCF_004920835.1 Stenotrophomonas maltophilia | reverse complement strand
CCACCACCGCTGCCACCACCGCCGCCGCCGCCGCCGCCACCCTGGGAGTTGGGCGGAAGAACGGTCGAGATGACTTCACCGGAATCGAATTTCCCGTTTCGCCAGGTGTAGTTGACGCAGGAAATGCCGTTACAGACGGTCAGGACGTCGCCTGACTGGACTCGGGTCTGGGCTGTCCACACGGTTGTCCGCCCGTCGTTGAGCTTTGCAACCTCTTGGGAAAGCTGCTGGTTGGTCACCGGGTCCGGATAGGGAGTTGCCAGCGTGCACCCGGCGGTGCAGTTGATGACGCCAGGAAGCTTTTTCGCTTGAACACTCCCTGCCGCCATGAACAGCAGGACGCCTGCAACGGCGGGGATGGAGCTTCTACCAAGCGAAGGGATAATCCCAATCAGTCTAGCTTTCACAATATGTCCTTATCGTGGGATGCAACAGTTCTTGAAGATCTCGTTGGATGACAGGCGGGCTGTTTCTTTCTGTTGGCTGCTCAGGTTTTTCTCACGGGTTGCAATGTCATTGGTTGTGGCGAATCGCGGATCCAGTCTGTTGAGGACGCGGGTGTAAGCCAGGGCGGCGACAGGATCTGCAGGAACGATGCCGCCGTAGGTGTAGGCCATTGCCATGTCGCTGATGACGTTGACGTTCCCCTGTGCTTCCAGCTCGCGCAGATACCCGGTGGCTGTCTCCTTCCATGCCTCAAGCTTCGCCGGGTCACGGATGGCGTCATCAAGCGAACCGATGGCCTTCTCTGGAGAGAGTGAGTAGGCGCGCATTGCTTCCTGCGAGCCCATGGCGGCGGCTTTCGAGAGCCAATCGGCGTGATAGATGTCCTGATCCAGAGCGAGCGACTCGCACTCCTTGAGGATTCGCTCGGATCTTTCCAGGAACCAGTTGCCTGCCCCGACGCTGGCAGCTGAATCGGCCAGGTTGTCAGCGCGATCGGAGATGAAGGTCTGGCATTGCTCGACGGTCCGATAGATTTCGTAGGTCGCCGTGGCATCTCCAGATTCGGAGCGCTGCATCAGTTGCTTGACGTGGGCGAGCGCGTCACCAGGAGGGCGGAATTCATTTCCCCTGACGATTTCGTAGGCTTTGGGTCCCACTGCCTTGTACGAGCCCCGAGGAATCTTGTTCTCGCTTTCAAGCGTCTGTGCGGCCGTTGCGCGTGATGCAGGAAGCTGCTTTCCATGAGCAGGCGTGCCTTGATGGCTTCCGCTGCTGTCGGATTCCTGCGGTGTGGTGCCAGCCGTCTCCTGCTGCCGATAGCTGGACACTGCAACGGCTGCCACTGCCAGTGCCGCTGCCAGCGTGACGAATCCGATTAGCCGCTTTCTCATTTACTGATCTCACCTTCGTTGCAGGAACCGGCATGGTTGCAAACGCGAGCGCCGCGTTCCATGTCAGCAGCTAACGTTGCATGAACAGATCTCCCCCATTCCCATTCCGGATTTGTTCACGATTCATTCACTTTTTGTTCACTCGGCGAAAGCGGGCGAGACGGGCAGGCGCGAGTCAGGCGAAGCGGGTGGCTGGGCTGCTTCCAGGCGTTGTTCGACGCGATCGATGCGTAGGGCCTCAACATCGAGGACCGCGATGGCACGCGGCATCTGGTCATTACCAGGCGCATGCGGCTTGTTGGCGGTTTGATGTCGCCGATGGATCGCGGTGCCTCATCTTCTCTGTCGAAGATCAACGCCCGAGCAATGAGGTGCGTCGTCGGTCACTTGCCGCGTTTCCCGGCAATGCGGAATCGTTCAACGCGATGCTCCAAATGGGCAGCCGCCCTCTGATCCACCGTCCACCAGGTGTGGTGTGGTGACTGCCGACGCAGCAGTGGCAACGTTGGGTTGAACAAGGGGTGGGGGAGAACGGCAAGCCTTGGCCCTGCCCCTGCACATCAATGTGAAGAAGTGCTTGCAATTCCCTCGCGGCTCCCGGAAAATGCCGGACTCGCTTCGGGGGACGGACTTCTGGTTCCACCCGGTCGCAACGCATCAAGTCCAGGTGTCAGTGGTATCGATGCAGGGACGAAAGTTTCAGTGGTGGCTGTAGCTCAGTTGGTTAGAGTACCGGATTGTGATTCCGGTGGTCGGGGGTTCGAATCCCCTCAGCCACCCCACTGATTCAACCGCATCGGCGCAGCCGACACGGTATTGCAATAAACAGAAGGCACGCTACAATGTGCGTCTGAGTTTCACGGGCCGTTAGCTCAGTTGGTAGAGCAGTTGACTCTTAATCAATAGGTCCAAGGTTCGAATCCTTGACGGCCCACCAAGACAGAAGCCACCTGGCATGCCAGGTGGCTTTTTTCTTATAAGTGTGACCCCTTCGATTCGATGGCGGACACGCTGCGGAGTCCCGCCTGGTGCGGGTCTTCTGCGGGAGCGGGATCGTAGTGCTGCTTTCAACGCTGTTGAAAAAAGTGCTTGCGCCCACCGAGCGGATCGGGTCATAATTCGCGCCCCGATTTCGGGCTGTTAGCTCAGTTGGTAGAGCAGTTGACTCTTAATCAATAGGTCCAAGGTTCGAATCCTTGACAGCCCACCAGACAAAAGCCACTTGGTCCGCCAAGTGGCTTTTTTCTTGCCTGCGCTCGGGCGATCAGCTGTAGTCGCACATCCACGCATGACGTGGATCCACCAGGGATGCCTGAAACCGGGTTGCATGCGTCATCAGTGTTTTCAATGCTGTGCTCTGCATCTCACCGGGCGCGCGCTGCATCACTCCCAATGGATGTTCCGCGCAAAGCGCATGTTGGAGAGCACGTCGATGTTGCGAGTGAACCGAAGCACGAAGCTGGTTGGAGCGGGCCTGTTGGTGATGGCATTGTCGGCCTGCGGCAGAAGCGAAACGCCGGAGCAGGATCCCTCCCGCACGGTCGAGCGGCCGGCCGGTACCGATTCGATTCCCACGCAGCAGGCCGGAACTGGCATGCATGCCGGTGAAACGGGTGCGACGCCCGCCGATCCGGCGGCGGCCGATGTGGAGATTCGCCATTCGACCGATGGGCAGGGCGTCGAGGTACACAAAGTGGACAAGGCGGGCGCGGAGCTGGTCGCGCCGGTGAAGTAACCTGCCGGGCCCGGAATGGCCCCGGTCCTCCGGGCCCTCTGGCTGTCGCACGGCCTGCCTTGCGCGCTTGGATTGCGGGACGGGCGCACATTCATCTTTGTCATGCCTTTCGCTTTCCAGCCCCGCCTGCGACAATGAATCCCTGTGCCGGCCACGCGAAAGTGGCGGAATTGGTAGACGCCCTGGATTTAGGTTCCAGTGTCGCAAGGCGTGGGGGTTCGAGTCCCCCCTTTCGCACCAGTGCCGGCCTGTCCCCGCCCTGATTGGGCCATCTGCGCCCCTTGACCGGCACGCGCTGGCAGTGCAGGCCAAATTGGGCGAAACTAAAGGGCTGCGGCAAGCAGGCGCGTCCCAGACGTCGTGTCCTTACAACCGTTTCATCCCAATCATCGAGCCGGGGGCCTGGGCCACCGGTGGCAGGAGTCAACATGCAAGCTTCGATCGAATCCACCGGCAACCTGGAACGCCGCCTGAGCTTCTCGCTGCCGGAAGACCGTCTGCAGAGCCACATCGTCGGCCGCCTGGGCGAAATCGCCCGTACCACCCGCATCAAGGGTTTCCGTCCGGGCAAGGTGCCGGCCAAGGTGATCGAGCAGCGCTTCGGCGCGCAGGTCCGTGGCGAGGCGCTGGATGGCCTGCTGCGCGAGACCTTCGACGCGGCCGTGCGCGAGCACGACCTGCGCATCGTCGGCAGCCCGCGCATCGACAAGGGTGACGAAGGTGAATTCTCCTTCGTCGCCACCGTGGAAGTGGTGCCGGACTTCGGCGACATCGACGTCAGCAAGCTGACCGTCGTGCGCCACAGCGCCGAGATCACCGATGCCGACATCGACCAGATGATCGAGAACCTGCAGAACCAGCGTCGCACCTGGGCCCCGGTCAGCCGTGGCGCGCAGGACGGTGACCTGGTGGCGGTGGAAACCTGGTCGCAGGCCGGCGAAGAGCGCCTGCCGGCCGAGGGCACCGAGAAGGGTTCGATCGTGCTCGGCCAGGGCATGATGTTCGAAACCATCGAAAAGGGCCTGGTCGGCCTGGCCAAGGGTGAAGAAAAGACGCTGGACGTCGAGTTCCCGGCGGACTGGCGCGTGCCGGTGCTGGCTGGCAAAACCGTGCAGGTCACCGTCAAGGTCGCCGAAGTGTCCGAGCCGGTCGTGCCGGCGGTCGACGAAGCCTTCATCAAGAGCTTCGGCGTGAAGGGCGGCGACGTCGAGCAGTTCCGCAGCGACATCCGCGCCAACCTGGAGCGCGAGCTGAAGGGCGCCCTGATGAACCGCCTGCGCCGTGAAGTGGGCGAGCAGTTGATCGCCGCCTATGCCTCGGTGGAGATGCCGCCGCGCCTGGTCGAGAACGAAGCCCGCGCCATGCTGGCCCAGCAGGTCGAGCAGATCCGCCGCAATGGCCAGAACGTCGGTGAGATCCCGGCCGATGCCCATGAAGGCTTCAAGGATGCTGCCGCCAAGCGCGTGCTGGTCGGTCTGCTGGTCGGTGAAGTGGCCCGCGTCAACGATCTGCGCCTGGAAGCCAAGCGCCTGAACGAAACGATGCGCCTGATCGCTTCGACCTATGAGGAGCCGGAACAGGTCATTGAGATGTACCGCAACGACCCCCAGCTGATGTCTGGCCTGCAGAACCGCGTGATGGAAGAGCAGGTGATCGACTGGATCGCCGAGCGTGCCCAGCACACTGAAGAAAAGCTGTCGTTCCAGGACGCGATCCGCCAGTAAGTCCGGGCGGATCACCGGATGCCCCGCGCCTGTCCCGGCGCGGGGTTGTTTTCCCCCAAGATAGGTACCTCACGTAATGGACAACCGAACCAAAGCCCTGAACCTGGTTCCGATGGTGGTCGAGCAGACCAGCCGCGGCGAGCGTGCCTACGACATCTATTCGCGCCTGTTGAAGGAGCGCCTGATCTTCCTGGTGGGCCCGATTGACGATCACATGGCCAACGTGGTGGTGGCGCAGTTGCTGTTCCTGGAATCGGAAAACCCGGAAAAGGACATCAACATCTACATCAACTCGCCGGGTGGCGTGGTCACCGCCGGTATGGCGATCTACGACACCATGCAGTACATCAAGCCGAATGTGAGCACCACCTGCATCGGCCAGGCCGCCTCGATGGGCGCCCTGCTGCTGGCCGCGGGCGAAGCCGGCAAGCGCTATGCGCTGCCGAACTCGCGCGTGATGATCCACCAGCCGCTGGGTGGCTACCAGGGCCAGGCCACCGACATCGACATTCACGCGCGTGAGATCCTGACCCTGCGTTCGCGCCTGAACGAAGTGCTGGCCAAGCACACCGGCCAGTCGCTGGAGACGATCGCCCGCGACACCGAGCGCGACAACTTCAAGAGCGCGTTCGAGGCACAGGCCTATGGTCTGGTCGACCAGGTTCTGGAGCGTCGTCCGGATGAGTCGATCCAGGCCGGCTGAGCCATCATCACGGGGCCCTGGAGGTCCCGTTCCTGCAGGGTCGGGCGGGACTGGTGTCCCTCCGGCCCTGTGCTATTCTCGAATCGAACCCCCGTTCAGCGGGTGGGGTAACTGGGTAAGCGAAGCATGAGCGAAGACCGCCAAGGTCGTTCCACGGACACCGGCAAGATCCTCTACTGCTCTTTCTGCGGCAAGAGCCAGCATGAAGTGCGCAAGCTGATTGCGGGTCCGAGCGTGTTCATCTGCGATGAATGCGTGGAGCTGTGCAACGACATCATCCGTGAGGAACTTGAGGAAAAGGCGCAGTCGGCGCGCAGCTCGCTGCCCAAGCCGCGCGAGATCCTCGAGGTCCTCGACCAGTACGTGATCGGCCAGAACCGTGCCAAGCGTACCCTGGCCGTGGCTGTGTACAACCACTACAAGCGCATCGAAAGCCGGCAGAAGAACGACGAGGTCGAACTGGCCAAGTCGAACATCCTGCTGGTCGGCCCGACCGGTTCGGGCAAGACGCTGCTGGCCGAGACCCTGGCCCGCCTGCTCAACGTGCCGTTCACCATGGCCGACGCCACCACGCTGACCGAAGCCGGTTACGTGGGCGAGGACGTGGAGAACATCATCCAGAAGCTGCTGCAGAAGTGCGACTACGACGTCGAGAAGGCACAGCAGGGCATCGTCTACATCGATGAAATCGACAAGATCTCGCGCAAGAGCGAGAACCCGTCCATCACCCGCGATGTGTCCGGCGAAGGCGTGCAGCAGGCCCTGTTGAAGCTGATCGAAGGCACCGTGGCCAGCGTTCCGCCGCAGGGCGGCCGCAAGCACCCGCAGCAGGAATTCCTGCAGGTGGACACCAAGAACATCCTGTTCATCTGCGGCGGCGCGTTCGCCGGGCTGGACAAGGTGATCCAGGCCCGTTCCACCGACGTCGGCAGCATCGGCTTCGGCGCCAAGGTGAAGAGCGCCGAGCGCAAGCAGGAAGTGGGCAAGGTGCTGGCTGAAGTCGAGCCGGAAGACCTGATCAAGTTCGGCCTGATCCCCGAGTTCGTCGGCCGCCTGCCGGTGGTGGCGACCCTGGAGGAGCTGGACGAGCCGGCCCTGATCAAGATCCTGACCGAGCCGAAGAACGCCATCACCAAGCAGTTCAAGAAGCTGTTCGAGATGGAGAACGTCGAGCTGGAGTTCCGTCCGGACGCGTTGTCGGCCATTGCCAGGAAGGCGCTCAAGCGCAAGACCGGCGCCCGTGGCCTGCGCACCATCGTCGAATCGGTCCTGCTGGACACCATGTACGACCTGCCGTCGCAGGAAAACGTCAGCAAGGTGGTGGTGGACGAGTCGGTGATCGAGCACAAGTCCGAGCCGTACCTGATCTACCAGACCCCGGCGGCCCCCGAACAGAAGGCCGCAGGCGCCGAGTGATCCTTTCAAGTTTTTGATTTGAAAGGATTTTAAACGAACGCCTTGCATCTGAAAGCCGATGGCCCCATAACGGGGCCATCGGCTTTTTTTGTCTCCGGAAGATGCCCTCCCGGAGGCGGTTTTCCCCTTCCCTGGAGCCCCCATGGCCCGTTCCCCAAGTGAAACCCTCGACCTGCCGGTCCTGCCGCTGCGCGACGTAGTGGTGTTCCCGCACATGGTCATCCCGCTGTTCGTCGGCCGTGACAAGTCCATGCACGCGCTCGAACAGGCAATGGAAGCGGACAAGCGCATCCTGCTGCTGGCGCAGAAGTCGGCCGAGACCGATGACCCGCATGCGGCCGACCTCTACCAGGTCGGTACGCTGGCGCAGGTGCTGCAGCTGCTGAAGCTGCCTGACGGCACCATCAAGGTGCTGGTCGAAGGCCTGTCGCGCGTGCAGGTGACCCACGTCGACGAGCGCAACGGCTCGCTGCATGGCCAGGCCGTGGAGATCGACGCCACCGACGAACGCGAAGCACGCGAGGTCGAGGCGATCGCCCGCTCGCTGATGTCGTTGTTCGAGCAGTACGTGAAGACCAACCGCAAGCTGCCGCCGGAGTTGCTGCAGACCCTGTCCGGCATCGATGAGCCGGCGCGTCTGGCCGACACCATTGCCGCGCACATCAGCGTGCGCCTGTCCGACAAGCAGCGCCTGCTGGAAACGCTGGCGGTGGGCGACCGCCTGGAGATGCTGGTCGGCCTGGTCGACGGCGAGATCGACGTGCAGCAGATGGAAAAGCGCATCCGCGGCCGCGTGAAGTCGCAGATGGAGAAGAGCCAGCGCGAGTACTACCTCAACGAACAGATGAAGGCCATCCAGAAGGAACTGGGTGACCTCGACGACGCACCGGGCGAGCTGGAAGAGCTGGCCCGCAAGATCGCCGAAGCCGGCATGCCGAAGGCTGTTGAAGCCAAGGCACGCAACGAACTGAACAAGCTCAAGCAGATGTCGCCGATGTCCGCCGAAGCGGCGGTGGTGCGCAACTACCTTGAGTGGTTGCTGGGCGTGCCGTGGAAGAAGCGCAGCAAGGTGCGCAAGGACCTGAAGGCCGCGCAGGACACCCTGGACGCCGATCACTACGGCCTGGAGAAGGTCAAGGAACGCATCCTTGAGTACCTGGCAGTGCAGTCGCGGGTGAAGCAGATGAAGGGGCCGATCCTGTGCCTGGTTGGTCCGCCGGGCGTGGGCAAGACCTCGCTGGGCCAGTCCATCGCCAAGGCCACCAACCGCAAGTTCGTGCGCATGTCGCTGGGCGGCGTACGCGACGAGGCTGAGATCCGTGGCCATCGCCGAACCTACGTCGGTTCGATGCCGGGCCGCATCGTGCAGAACCTCAACAAGGTGGGCAGCAAGAACCCGCTGTTCGTGCTGGATGAGATCGACAAGATGTCGATGGACTTCCGTGGCGATCCGTCGTCAGCGCTGCTGGAAGTGCTCGATCCGGAGCAGAACAACGCCTTCAACGACCACTACCTGGAAGTGGACCTGGACCTGTCCGAAGTGATGTTCGTGGCCACCTCGAACTCACTCAACATTCCGGGCCCGCTGCTGGACCGCATGGAAGTGATCCGCATCCCCGGCTACACCGAGGATGAGAAGCTCAACATCGCCACCCGTTACCTGTCGCCCAAGCAGATCAAGGCCAACGGCCTGAAGCCGGAAGAGCTGGAAATCGGCGCCGATGCCATCCAGGACATCGTGCGTTACTACACGCGCGAATCGGGCGTGCGCAACCTGGAGCGCGAGATCGCCAAGATCTGCCGCAAGGTGGTGAAGGAGATCGCGCTGGCCGGCCCGCAGCCGGTGAAGGCGAAGAAGGGTGCGAAGAAGTCCAAGGCGCTGGTCAGCGTGACCGGCAAGAACCTGGACAAGTACCTGGGCGTGCGTCGCTTCGACTTCGGTCGCGCCGAGGAAGAGAACGAGATCGGCCTGGTCACCGGCCTGGCCTGGACCGAGGTGGGCGGCGATCTGCTGCAGATCGAATCGACACTGGTGCCGGGCAAGGGCCAGCTGATCCTGACCGGCCAGCTCGGCAACGTGATGAAGGAATCGGCGTCGGCGGCACTGTCGGTGGTGCGTTCGCGTGCGGTGGGCTTTGGCATCGACAGCGACTTCCTGCAGAAGCACGACGTGCACGTGCACGTGCCCGATGGCGCCACGCCGAAGGACGGCCCCAGCGCCGGTGCCGCGATGGTCACCTCGCTGGTGTCGATGCTGACCAAGGTGCCGGTGCGTGCCGATGTGGCGATGACCGGCGAGATCACCCTGCGTGGTCGCGTCACTGCCATCGGTGGCCTGAAGGAGAAGCTGCTGGCCGCACTGCGTGGCGGTATCCGCACCGTCATCATCCCCGAAGAGAACCGCAAGGACCTGGCCGACATCCCGGCCAGCGTCACCCGCGATCTGCAGATCGTGCCGGTGAAGTACATCGAAGAAGTCCTGGACCTGGCGCTGGAGCGTCCGCTGGCACCGAAGAAGGCGCGCAAGAGTGCGCAACGCGTCACGGTGCGCAGCAAGGCCAAACCGAGTGGAAGCGCGCGCGTCAAGCATTGACGCGCGCTGTCCAATGGCTTGAAACCCGCGTCGTTGCTGGCTTTCCAGCTTGCGTGGGGGTAGGGCCACTGGTATAAAAGCAGCACTCGCGAATGAGTGATCGCTGTCGGCGATGACTGAATCAGCGAACCGTTTCCACATGGCGGCCGCATGCAGAAGGCGTGCGGTTGCTTCCCTGTCGAATCTGCGGAACCCACCGCCAAAGGAGTTGTAAAGAATGAACAAGACCGAATTGATCGATGCCGTTGCTGAAGCTGCCGACCTGACCAAGGCCGAGTCCAGCCGCGCTGTCGATGCCGTCGTTGCTGCCGTCACCAAGGCGCTGAAGGACGGCGATGCGGTCACCCTGGTTGGCTTCGGTACCTTCCAGGTCCGCGACCGTGCTGCCCGCACCGGCCGCAACCCGAAGACCGGCGACACCATCAAGATCGCTGCTTCGAAGAATCCGTCGTTCAAGGCTGGTAAGGCCCTGAAGGATGCTGTAAACTAAGCGGCTCGCTGGGGTGCTTAGCTCAGCGGTAGAGCGTCTCCTTTACACGGAGAGGGTCGGGGGTTCGAAACCCTCAGCACCCACCACAGCACCGCGGTAAAAGTTTGAGTGTGGAGCGGTAGTTCAGCTGGTTAGAATGCTGGCCTGTCACGCCGGAGGTCGCGGGTTCGAGTCCCGTCCGCTCCGCCATTCAACGAGGCCTCCGGCCAAAAGCTGGAGGCTTTGTTTTCTTCCCGGTCCAGATCGGCAGAAAACAAAAAAGGTAACAATGCGGAGCGGTAGTTCAGCTGGTTAGAATGCTGGCCTGTCACGCCGGAGGTCGCGGGTTCGAGTCCCGTCCGCTCCGCCATTACATCGAGGCCCCCGGTCGAAAGCTGGGGGCCTTGTCTTCTCCCCGGCAGGTCCGGGAGGAAGACGAAACGTTTTTTGCAAGAACGGAGCGGTAGTTCAGCTGGTTAGAATGCTGGCCTGTCACGCCGGAGGTCGCGGGTTCGAGTCCCGTCCGCTCCGCCATTGCAGAATTCTTAAGTCCCCGTGAAAAAACTTTGAAAAAAGTGTTCATCGGGCTGGGTTTCCAGGGTGTCTTCGGATATACTGGGCGCCTGCAAAGTTCAAGCGCGGAGCGGTAGTTCAGCTGGTTAGAATGCTGGCCTGTCACGCCGGAGGTCGCGGGTTCGAGTCCCGTCCGCTCCGCCAACTTTAAAAGCCCTCGGCGCAAGCCGGGGGCTTTTTCTTTGTGTTGTTCGCGCGGTCGGACGCGAGGCATGCATCTGCCAGTGGCGGGCTGCTGCGAGGATGCGGCGCAGGCCGCGCCGGGGCTGCTTTTGGTCCCTGCGACGAAGCGGGTTACACTGCCGGGCTCGCCAATCAGGCCTTGTGATTCCTCACCATGCTGCAGAAACTCCGCGACAAGACCTCAGGCTGGATCGTCACTGTGATCCTGGGGCTGCTGATGATTCCGTTCCTGTTCGTGATCGACAACAGCTATCTCGGTGGCGTTGGCGCACAGAACGTGGCCAAGGTTTCCGCGCCTCCGACCTGGTGGCGTTCGGCCCCGTCGTGGTGGCCGGTGCGCATGCTGTGGCAGCACCATGAGATCAGTGCGCAGGATTTCCGCACCCGCTTCGAACAGGAGCGCATGCGTGAGCGCCAGCAGCAGGGCGAGAACTTCGACCCGCGCGCGTTCGAGAGCACTGAAAGCAAGATGGCCGTGCTCGATCAGTTGATCGATGAGCAGGTCGTGCGCCTGGTCGGCGAGCAGGCTGGTGTCGTGATCGGCGATGGCGCGGTGCGTGAGTACATCACCACCATTCCGGCCTTCCTCGATTCGAACGGCAAGTTCAGCGAGAACAACTACCGCCTGGCCCTGGCCGGCGGCAATCCGCCGCGTACCCCCACCCAGTTCCAGGAACTGGTGCGTGAGAGCCTGCAGCAGTCAGTGATTCCTTCCGGCCTGCAGAACTCCGGCTTCGTTACCCAGGCCGAAACCGAGCGCCTGCTGAAGCTGCTGGGTGAAACCCGCGACGTCGAGCTGGCTGCGCTGCCGGAAGTGCCGGCCGATACCGCGCCGGTCACCGACGCGCAGATCAAGCAGTGGTACGACAGCCATGGCAAGGATTTCCGCCAGGCCGAGAGCGTGTCGCTGGAGTACGTCGAGATCAACGGTGGCAACCTGCCGGCGCCGACCGCGGCCGACGAAGCCACCCTGCGCAAGCGCTATGAAGACGAGAAGGCGAAGTTCACCTCGCCGGAACAGCGCCAGGCCTCGCACATCCTGCTGACCGGTGACGGTGCCGAAGCCAAGGCGAACAAGATCGCTGCCGAGGCCAAGGCTGCCGGCGCCGACTTCGCCGCGTTGGCCAAGGCCAACTCGGAAGATCCGGGTTCGAAGGACCAGGGCGGTGACCTGGGCTGGGTCGAGCGTGGCGCAATGGTCAAGCCGTTCGAAGACGCCCTGTTCGCCGCCAAGGCGGGTGACGTTATCGGCCCGGTGAAGACCGACTTCGGTTACCACGTCATCAAGGTCGCCGCCGTGCGCGGTGGCGAAGGCAAGTCGTTCGAGGAAGTGCGTGACACGCTCGCCGCAGAGCAGCTGAAGGCCGACGGCGAGCGCGGTTTCAACGAGCTGGCTGGTCGCCTGGTCGACGCCATCAACAAGAGCCCGAGCGATCTGGCCGCTGCGGCCAAGGAAGTGAACCTGCCGCTGCAGACTCTGGGCCCGATCACCCGTGCCACCGCCAGCGGTATTGCCACCGATCCGGCCGTGCTGCGTGCCGCGTTCTCCGACGTGCTGGTGCAGGACGGCACCGCCAGCGACCCGATCGCCCTGGGTGGCGCCACCAACCACAGCGTGGTCATCCGCGTGGCTGCACACACCCCGGAACAAGCGATGCCGCTGGACAAGGCCCGCGAGCAGGTAATCGCCGCGATCCGCGCCGACCGCCAGCGCCAGGCCAGCGACAAGGCGGCCGACGCCGTGCTGGCCAAGCTGAAGGCCGGCGCCACCCTGCAGTCGCTGGCCGCCAGCGAGAAGCTGCAGCTGAGCCCGATGCCGGGCCTGCCGCGCAGCCAGCCGGTGCCGACCCCGGAAATCAATCGCGCGATCTTCAGCGCACCGGTCCCGGCCGAAGGCAAGCCGAGCTACGGCAAGGTTGACGTCAACGGCCACGCGCTGCTGTTCGCAGTGAACAAGGTCAATCCGGGCGACATCAAGGAAGTGACCGCCGAGCAGCAGAAGCAGCTGAAGGACCAGCTGAGCCAGATCGACGGCATGGCCGCAGCCAAGGCCTACATCGAGGCGATGCGCAAGAAGTTCGTGATCCAGACCACCGAAGCGAACCTGTAAGCCTCATCGGTTTGCAGGAGCGAGAAAGGCCCGGCATTGCCGGGCCTTTTTTTTGTTGGTGTGTGGGTGCGTAGAGTCGAACTTGCTCGCCTGCACATGTGGAGGCATTCGAGCAAGCTCGACTCTACGAGAAGCATGTCGAAGCAGCCGCACCGCGCAAGAAAAAGCCGAGCGTGGGCTCGGCTCTTATCTCTTGCGACTCTGGCACCTTAGGTGCCGAGAGCCCGGCGCGGGCGACCGTTCGGCTCTAGGTCTTCTCGATCGCTCTGTAGCAAGGATCTCCGCGCCGGTTTCTCCCTGATCCGC
>NZ_QFHO01000050.1 GCF_004920835.1 Stenotrophomonas maltophilia | reverse complement strand
GTCCTCCTCCATGCCTCCCGTCCCGCCCCGCCCCGACGACATCGACGCCGACAACGTCACTCCACCGCCGCCGACCGATGCGGCGCCTGCGCCCACGCCGGCGGCACCGGCTGCCGCG
Source organism: Stenotrophomonas maltophilia (assembly GCF_004920835.1). Lineage (GTDB taxonomy): Bacteria > Pseudomonadota > Gammaproteobacteria > Xanthomonadales > Xanthomonadaceae > Stenotrophomonas > Stenotrophomonas maltophilia_AQ. Next base: position 14,197 of record NZ_QFHO01000050.1, on the reverse strand, counting down.
CCGAAATATCTCAAGCCCAGCGCGCGCAGCGTGGTGGTGATGGTGGTAGTGGCGCTGCTGGGCATCGCGTTGATCCTGCGCGCCTGGCACCTGTGGCCGTTCACCAGCAGCGTGATGGTGACCGACAACGCTTATGTACGCGGACAGATCACGGTGATGGCGCCACAGGTGAACGGTTACGTGACCGAAGTGCTGGTGAAGGACTTCCAGCACGTGAGGGAGGGCGAGCCGCTGCTGCGCATCGATGACCGCATCTACACGCAACGTGTCGCCCAGGCGCAGGCGACGCTGGACAGCGCACGCGCAGCATTGGCCAACTCGGACCAGTCTCAGGCGCAGAACCGTGCGCAGATCGCCTCCGCGCAGGCCACGTTGTCAGCCGGCCAGGCGGAGCTGCAACGCTCGCGCAACGAGCTGAAGCGCTACGAGGAGCTGGCCGCGCAGCAGCTCGTATCGATCAACGACCGAGACAAGTTCCGCACCACCCAGGCCTCGGCACAAGCCAGCGTGCAGCAGTCGCAGGCGCAGATCCGCATCGCCGAGGAAACGCTGGTATCGACCCAGGTGGCGCGCAAGAGCCTGGAGGCCCAGGTGGAAAGCGCGCAGGCGCAGCTGGAACTGGCGCGCATCGATCTGGCCAACACGGTGATCCACGCGCCGCGCGACGGCCAGATCAGCGAAGCCAGCGTGCGCGTGGGCCAGTACGTCGCAGCCGGTTCGCAGCTGCTGTTCCTGGTGCCTGACACGCTGTGGGTGGTGGCCAACTACAAGGAAGGCCAGACCTGGGGGATGGCGATCGGCCAGCCTGCCTCGTTCTCGGTGGACGCGTTCCAGGGCCAGGTGCTGCGCGGCCGCGTGCAGGAGATCGCGCCAGCCACCGGCTCGGAATTCAGCGTGCTGCGCCCGGACAACGCCAGCGGCAACTTCACCAAGGTGGTGCAACGGCTACCGGTGCGCATTTCAATCGACGGGGAGCAGAAGCTGGCAGCACAGCTGCGGCCTGGCATGTCGGTGATCGTGCGGGTGGATACGGCGAGCAAGCCGATGGACTAGCCTTGTCATGAAACGGGGTCAGATCCCTTTGCCAATGGCAAAGGGATCTGACCCCCGCTCCTCATGCCGGCCAGCGGCCGGCACTACCGTTGCGTCACCCGGCGCAGCGCGCGCAGAGGCCGTGCACTTCCAACGTCTGCGCCTGCGGCTGGAAGCCCAGCTCCTTGGCGCGCTTTTCCAGCTGGGTGACGATCTCGCGGTCTTCCAGTTCCACCGCGCTGTGGCAGCTGTTGCAGATCAGGAACGGCACCGAGTGCGCGGCACTGCTGGGGTGGTGGCAGGCCACGAAGGCATTCACCGATTCCAGCTTGTGCACGAAGCCATTGGCCATCAGGAAGTCCAGCGCGCGGTACACGGTAGGCGGGGCATCAGCGCCCACGCCCTTGCCGTTGCGCACCCATTCCAGCAGCTCGTAGGCCTTGACCGGCTTGCCGGCCTCGGCAATCAGCTTCAGCACATTGGCGCGGATCGGGGTCAGGCGCAGCCCGCGTTCGCGCGAGACACGCTCGACCACCGCCACGAAATCCGATGCGTCGTGGACGTGATGGTGCGGGGCGGTACAAGCAGTGGCGGTCTTGGCGGGCATGCGTGTTCTCCGGTTCGGGCCTGGCAAGGATGCCTCAGGCCGTTGCTACCTTGGTGATGGCCACATCAATGCGTTTCAAGGCCTGATCGCGTCCGGCCAGATACACAGTATGGGAAATGTCAGGGCTGACCTGGGTGCCGGTGATGGCCACGCGCAACGGCTGGGCGACCTTGCCCATGCCCATCTCCAGCGCGGCGGCGGTGTCGTGCAGGGCCACGCCCACCGCCTCGGCGGTCCATTCCGGCAGGGCCGCCAGCAGCTCGCGGGCCTTGCCCAGCGCCACCTCGGCACCGGCCTTGAAGTGCTTGGCCACCGCTGCTTCGTCGTACTCGTTCAGCGGCTGGTACCAGACCACGGCCTTCTCGGCCATTTCCTTCAGGGTCTGTACGCGTTCACGCAGGGCGATCACCACGTCCACCGGTGCCGGTCCAGCGGCCACGTCCAGGCCCAGCTTCTGCAGCTGGTAGACCAGGTGCGGCGCGATGCTGGCCGGCTCCTCGGTCTTCAGGAAGTGCTGGTTGACCCAGCCCAGCTTGGCCATGTCCAGGCGCGAGGCCTTGGAATTGCAGTCCTTCACGTCGAACAGCTCGATCAGCTCCTGGCGGCTGAACAGCTCCTGGTCACCGTGCGACCAGCCCAGGCGGGCCAGGTAGCTCAGCAGCGCATCAGGCAGGTAGCCGGCGTCCTTGTACTGCATCACGTCGGCCGCGCCGGTGCGCTTGGACAGCTTGGCGCCCTGCTCGTCCAGGATCATCGGCATGTGGCCGAACTTCGGCACCGGCGCGCCGATGCCTTCGTACAGGTTGATCTGGCGCGGGGTGTTGTTGATGTGGTCGTCGCCGCGGATGACCTCGGTGATGCCCATGTCCCAGTCATCCACCACCACCGCGAAGTTGTAGGTGGGGTAGCCGTCCGGGCGGAAGATGACCATGTCGTCCAGCTCGCTGTTGGCGATCTCGATGCGGCCCTTGATCAGGTCGTCGAACACCACGGTGCCTTGCAGCGGGTTCTTGAAGCGGATGACGCGGTTCGGGTCGTCCTTGCGCGGCAGGCCCAGCTCGCGCGCGGCGCCGTTGTAGCGCGGTTTTTCCTGCTTGGCCATGGCCGCCTCGCGCATCGCGTCCAGCTCTTCGCGGGTCTCGTAGGCGTAGTAGGCCTTGCCGTCGGCCACCAGCTGCTCGGCCACTTCCAGGTAACGGGCAACACGGTCGGTCTGGTAGATCGGGCCTTCGTCATAGTCCAGGCCCAGCCATTCCATCGCCTCCAGGATGGCGTCGATCGCGCCCTGGGTGCTGCGTTCACGGTCGGTGTCCTCGATGCGCAGCACGAACTCGCCGCCACGGTGGCGGGCCTCCAGCCAGCAGTACAGCGCAGTGCGGGCACCACCGATGTGCAGGTAGCCGGTGGGACTGGGGGCGAAGCGGGTGCGGCAGGTCATGGACGGCTCGAGGAACGGGAATTCCCCGATTTTACCAGCCCACCGCCGCCTACGGAAAAAGGGGACGGAGGGGATTAAGTCGCGACTGCCCAGTTCCTGGGGCTGCGGCCGGGAAACGGAGGGGAGAAACGACTTAATCCCCTCCGTCCCCTTTTTTTGTCACGGCTGCGGTTCGGGCTTGCGTGGGAAGGACTGCTCGCGCGTCGCGGCGTTGTAGGCGAACGAGGCGACGATGGCGGCGGCCTGCTTCAGGTCTTCCGGCTCGGCGTGATCCCAGGTGTCCAGGTGGCTGTGGTGGACGTTGGTGAAGTAGTCCAGCCGGTCCTGGATGAACTGGAAGCCCGGCAGGCCGATGCGGTCGAAGCTGATGTGGTCGGTGCTGCCGGTGTTGCGAGTGGCCACGGTGGTGGCGCCGACGTCATGGAACGGCGCCAGCCACGCTTCGAAGATCGGCATCGCCGCCAGGTTTTCCTGCGCATAGATGCCACGGAAGCGACCCGAGCCGTTGTCCATGTTGAAGTAGACCTGGAACCTGCTGTAGTCGCGGGTCTTCTGCAGCGCGCCGGTCGGTTCGCGCAGCGAGGCCGGCAGCGCCTTCTGTGCCGGGTCGGTGGGTTCCGGGAACCGGCCGAAGTGCTTGGCCACATAGGCCTGCGAGCCGATCAGGCCCTGTTCCTCACCGCTCCACAGCGCCACCCGGATGGTGCGCTTGGGCTTGGCGCCGGTGGCCTTGAGGATGCGCATCGCCTCCATCATCACCGCCACACCGGCCGCGTTGTCGGCCGCACCGGTACCGCTGTGCCAGGAATCCAGGTGCGCACCGATCATCACCACCTCATCGGGTTTGCTGCTGCCACGGATCTCGGCCAGCGTGTTGTAGCCGGGCTGGTCGGCCTCATCGGTGAAGCGCGCGGCCACGTCCACGCGCAGGCGCACGGTCTGCTTGGCCTCCAGTGCGCGCACCAGCGGATTGAAGTGCTCGGCGATCATCGCCAGCTCGGGGATGCCCACCGACTCATTGGCCTTTCGCGAACCACCACCGGCGACACGGATGATGCCATTGTCCCAGCTGCTGATGCTGATCGAGGCCAGCGCGCCCTCTTCCACGAAGAACGCATTGACCTTGGTCGCCAGCTGCTGGCGCTCCTGGTACTCCTTGACCCGCTTCGCACGCTCGGCGGTGGCGTCCTTGTCCTTGGGCAGGGTGAACTCCTGCAGGCCCTCCAGCGAGGTGGCATCGTGGCGATGCGAATCCGCCTCGGTTCCACGCTTGTACTCGCGCGCCTCGCCCAGCAGCAGGATCTTGCCGCGCAGCTTGCCGCGGTACTTCTCGATGTCTTCGGGTTTCTTGATTTCGACCTGCACCAGCTCGCCTTCGACCGGGCCCTTGGTACCGGGGGTCCAGGCCTTGGGCAGCGCATGCAGCGGCTGCACGCGGTCACCGAGCATCTCTACGCTGGCTGAAGTGAACTCCCAGCCACGGCCGAAGTCATCGAAGGCTTCGTCGTGGACGTTGTCCAGCTTCCATTCGTTGAACTTGCCGCGGGTCCAGGCGTTGGCGCGCCCCATCGCCGGCGAGTTGGTCAGGCGCGGGCCGATGCGTTCGGTGAGGTAGCTGAAGGTGTCCATCACCTGCGAACGATGGAAGGCCTCCTGGCGGATGCGGCTGACCATGTCCAGGTCCACCGTCTCGCGCTGCTGCGCGCCTGCATTGCCACCCATTGCCAGCGCTGCGGCCAGCATGCCCCACTTCAGCCCGCTCCACTTCAACACGCCACACCCCTGCCCTTCGGCTCGATCATCAACCCATCGAGTCTAGCCAGCAGGGGCGCGGCGACACCGTCCCATCGGTCATGGGCAGCATGGAAGCGTGCGAACCAAGGTTCGCCCCCACGGGAGAGTGGCCCCACAAGAGAGCGGTTGGTTCGCACCTGCCAATCCACCTCACCCACTCCATCCCAGCCACAACTGCGCCCGTTCCGGCAGCAGCAGCAACCAGTGCCGCCGGTCGATGCTGCTGCAGCCATACACCGCCGCATGTGCGGGCCAGTCACCTGGCAGGCCACCGATACCGATCTCGGCCAGCGCCTGTGCCCCGGCCTTCCATGGCCGGTAGCGCGGCACCCTGCCTGCCAGCGCGCCGCGTCCCTGCCGCGCGCCCTGCAGCCAGGCCAGTCCCTGGCCCTGCAATCCCTCGCAGGTCACCGCTGCCAGCTGGAAGCGGACCAGGCCAGGGGCGATCCGTGCCCCCGGCAGGGCCGCCAGCACGCCATGTGCCTGCAGCAGCGCATCCACTTCCAGCAGGGCCGGAATGCCCTGCCGTGCCCGTTGCCGCAATCCCTGGAGCCAGCTCATGGCCTGCTCCTTACTTCAGGTCCGCGCCAAGCGCGTACCAGTCGACCCGGCGGGTCACCCACATCGCCAGCGCCAGGATCACGAACAGCAGCAGCGAGCCCATCAGCAGCGCGTTGTTTTCCGATACCAGCAGGCCATACAGCGCGCCATACAACACGGTCAGCAGCGCAGCGAAGCCAAGGCCGCGCTTCCAGTGACCCAGCACGTTGGCCAGGTACACCGCCTGCAGGCCGATACAGGCCACCGCAGAGACCAGATAGGCCTTCCAGAACGCAATGTGCTCGGACAGACTGATCAGCAGCAGGAAGAAGATCGCCAGTGCGAGGCCGACCATCAGGTACTGCAGCGGATGGATGCGCAGCGACTTGATCAGCTCGAACAGGATGAAGCCGACGAAGGTCAGCACCACGAACAGAACGCCGTACTTCGAAGCACGATCAGCCTGGGTATAGGCATCGACCGGATCAACCAGCGACACCGTCACCGCCTGCGAATCGATCGCACCGTCGCTGCGCAGCTGCCGCTGGGCATCGGAGGCCAGCGAGGACACCGCCCAGCGTGCATCGAAGCCCTGTGCATCGACACGACGCTCGTTGGGCAGGAAGGCACCGCTGAATGACGGGTGCGGCCAGCTGGAGCGCAATGCGATCTTGGTGTCATCACCCACCGGCACCACCGACAGCATGCGGCTGCCGTCCAGGCGCAGCTCCAGTTCAACCTCACTGCCGGCCAGGGTACCGCCGTGATCCTCGGCGAAACCGGCTACCGCTGCATGCAGGCCACGACCCACCTCACTGGCCGCGCCCACACCCGGCAACAGGCGCAGCTGCTTGCCATCCACGCGCAGGTTCGGTGTGCCAACCAGGCCACGCACATCGGAAATGCCCAGCGCCACGTACGGCTGGCCATAACTGCGGCCGGCCTTCACCGGATAGTCGTCAGCGGCGAAGGTGGCCTTCATCTGGCCGTTCCAGCTGTATACCGGCACCTTGAACAGGCCCACCTCGCGCTGGCTCGGCAGCATCTCGCCGCCGACCTCCAGCGACGCCGGCATCTGCAGCCAATGGCCCTCGGTGACCTGCACCTCGGTCTTCTTGACTCCCAGCGGGTCGACCAGTTCAACTTCCTTGCGTTCCACCCACGGCACCACACGCACCGGACCCACCAGGCGCTGCACGCCGGCGCGGCTGTCGGCCACCCGCGCAAACGCCTCATCGCGGTACTGGCTGCGCTCGTTGATGACCCCGCGGATCATCATCAGCGGGATCAGCAGCAGCAGGATCAGCCCGCCGACAATGGCAAACCTCAGCAGCATCTTCAGGGATTTCATGGTCCATCCTCGTTGGAGAGGGCTGCAGGATGGACCGCTGCGGTGAGCAGGGTTTGTGGCGAATTTGAAGCGAGTGTGAAGTCAGCGCCGCGGGCGCTGGCCCGGCACGGCCAGCGGCAACCACAGGCTGGCCACGGTGCCGCCACCCTCGCGGTCGTCGACGCTCGCGCGGCCGTCATGCAGGCGCGCAACCTCCTGCACGAACGGCAGCCCCAGCCCGGAGCTGCGCCGGCCACTGCCGGGGCGGGCCAGCGAGTAGAAGCGTTCGAATACGCGTTCGCGCGCATAGTCGGGAATGCCGGCACCGCGGTCCGCCACCTGCAGGCGCACGCCCTGCCCGTCCACCTCGGCCTGCAGCGCGATCTCCGCGCCGGCCGGAGAAAACGCAATTGCGTTGTCGATCAGGTTGTGCAGCGCCTGCCGCAGCAGATAGGTATCGCCCTGCACGCGCAGGTCGGGCACGCTGCCGATGCGGACCTGCACCCCGGCCGCCTGTGCGCGCACCTGCGCCGCCGCAGCAGCATCGGCCAGCAGCACCGGCACCGCGATCGGGTCGCGGGTCTGCAGCCAGCCGTGCTGCTCTACCTCGGCCAGCGCCAGCAGCTTGTCGATGGTCTCGGTCAGGCGTTCCTGCTGGTCGACGATGCTGCGTGCGAAGTGCATGCGGTCGGCCTCGGGCAGCGGCTCCTGCAGCAGCTCGGCGGCACCACGGATCGCTGCCAGCGGGCTCTTCATCTCGTGCGTCAGTGACTGCACGTACTGCTCGACGTAGGCCTTGCCTTCCAGCTTGCGGCGCATGGTTTCCAGCGCCTGGCCGAGATCGCCGATCTCGTCGCGGCGGCGGCGTGGCGGTGGCACCGGTTCACCGGCAGTGACCGCGCGCGCATAGCGGCTGAGCTGGCCGAGACCGGTGGTCAGCCACATCGTCACCAGCACACCGACCAGCGCCGACAACCCGATCAGCCACGCACCACGCTCGATGATGGCGCGCTGGCTGGCGGCGATGAACGGATCGATGCTGCGGTTGGGCTGGGCCAGGCTGAGCACGCCGATCAGCGTACGGCCATCCACCGGGTCGTATACCGGTGCAGCCACGTGCATCACCGTATCGCCCTCTTCACCGGCAATCTCGGGGCTGGAACGGGCGCCGTACTCGCCACGCAGGGTGCGGTAGACATCGTTCCAGCGCGAGTTGTCGCGGCCCAGGTCACGGCCCAGCGAGTCGTAGATGACGATGCCCTTGGCATCGGTGATGGTCACCCGGTAGTCGAGCGAGCGCTTCGGGAAGCGCCAGACCATCGCCTTCAGGTCGCGCTGCCGCGCCTTGGCCAGATTGCGGGTGAAGCTGCCGCTGCGGATGGTGCCGTCCTTGACGTCGGCGGCAGCCATCTCGGCCAGCACGTTGGCCGCGTCGACCAGGGTCGATTCCATCGCCTGGCGCACACCGGGCTTCACTTCGTTGACGAACACGCGCATCACGAAGAACGCGGCGATGCCGGTGATCAGGAAGAAGCCGAGGAACAGCTTCAGCACCAGGCGCATCGCTAGACCTCCAGCGCGTAGCCGAGGCCACGGTGGGTACGGATCGGATCGTCGCTGGCACCGGCCGCACGCAGCTTGGCGCGCAGCGTCTTGACATGGGTATCGACGGTGCGGTCGGCACTGTCGGCGCTGCTGTCCCAGCCCCGGTCCATCAGCTGGGCGCGGCTGAGGATGGCGCCGGGACGCTGCAGCAGCGCCTCCAGCAGCGCATATTCGTAGCGGGTCAGGTCCAATGCCTGGCCACGGAAGCGGATACGCCGGCCCTCGCGGTCGATGGCGAAGGTGCCCCGCTCCTGCCAGCCACCTTCGGTGCTGGCTGTGGCCGATGCCGCTCGCAGCGCACGGCGCAGGCGCGCGCGCACCCGCGCCACCAGCTCGCGCGGCGAGAACGGCTTGGTCATGTAGTCATCGGCGCCCAGCTCCAGGCCGAGTACGCGATCCACCTCGTCGTTGCGGGCAGTCAGGAAGATCACCGGCAGCTGCGCCACGGGGCCCGGCAAGGCGCGCAGCCGGCGGCAGACCTCGAAACCGCCGAGGTCGGGCAGGCCGACATCCAGCACCACCACGTCGATGCCGCCGGCCTGCAGCCGCAGCAGAGCCTCACCGCCGAGCAGGCAGTGGCTGGCAGCATAGCCTTCGCTGCGCAGCGCATAGAGCACGGTTTCGGCAATGGCGGCTTCGTCCTCGACCAGCAGGACATGGGCAACGGGAGCTGTCATGGCGCGCAGCATAGCCGCTGCGGCCGCCGCCCCGTACACTGCCGCCCATGAACTATCGCCACGCCTTCCATGCCGGCAACCACGCCGATGTGCTCAAGCACATCGTGCAGCTGGCCCTGATCGACAGCTTCAAGCGCAAGGACAGCCCGTTCTTCGTGCTCGACACCCACGGCGGTGCCGGCCGCTACCTGCTGGCCAGCGAAGAGAGCCGCAAGACCCTGGAGGCCGAGTCCGGGATCATGCGGTTGATGGCCCAGCCCAAGCTGCCGGAGGTGGTCGAGCGCTACCTGAAGGCGGTACAGGCCGGCAATCCGGTCGGCGCGATGACCACCTATCCGGGCTCGCCGCTGCTGAGCGCGCAGGCGATGCGCGCACAGGACCGCATGGCGGTCTGTGAGCTGCAGGAAGCCGAAACGGCCACGCTGAAAGCGCTGTTCGCCCATGACAGCCGGGTCGGTGTGCATCCGGGCGACGGTTACGCGCTGCTGCGCTCGCTGTTGCCGCCGAAGTTCAACGGCAGCAAGATCGGCCGCGGCCTGGTGCTGATCGATCCGCCCTACGAGGCCCAGGATGCCGAATACCAGGCGGTCCTGGCCGCCCTGGCCGAGACCCTGGCGCGCTGGCCGCAGGCCACCTGTGCGGTCTGGTTCCCGATCAAGCAGCGCCGCACCATCCTGCATTTCCTGCGCAAGGCCAGCGCGCTGCCGGTGAAATCGGCGATGACGATCGAATTCCTGGTGCGCCCGGACGACTCACCGCTGCGCCTCAACGGCAGTGGGATGTTGCTGCTCAACCCACCCTGGCAGTTCGACCGGGTGGTCGGCCCGGCCCTGCCGGCCTTGCGCCAGCACCTGGGCGAGCCCGGTGCCAGCACCCGCCTGGATTGGCTCAAAGCACCCGAATAACGGCCTTCACGAGGCTGTACCGCCGTGAGCCTTTCGTTCACGGAATGCAGCCCCGGTGATGCCACAATCGATGGACCACCAAGGAATCACCCGGTATGGCCACTCGCAACCGCATGCCGCCCTGGCATGAGATCTTCAAGGCTCCCAGCGGCCACGAGCTGCTGATCCGCCCCATCCGCCCGGAAGATGGCGCGCCGCTGCAAGCAGCGTTCAGCCTGTTCGGGCCGGAAGAAATCCGTGATCGTTTCCTGCAGGCGGTGACCGAGCTCTCGCCGGAAACCACCCAGCGCCTGACCCACCCGAATCCGAAGACCGAGATCACCCTGGTCGCTGCCGAATCCCTGCCCGCCGGTGAGGCGGTAGTCGGCGCGGTCGCCCGGGCCTCGATCATCCCCGGTACCCGTGAAGCCGAGTACGCGATCCTGATCAGTCGCTTCCTGATCGGCCAGGGCCTGGGCCGGCAGCTGATGCGCAAGCTGGTGAAATGGGCCCGTGGCAAGTATCTGGACCGCCTGTACGGCGACGTTGCCGCCGAGAACGAGCCGATGAAGCAGCTGGCCGCCTCGCTGGGCTTCAAGCCGGTCCCGCACCCGACCGGCGCCGAGGGCCTGGTGCGGATGGTGCTGGAACTGGACAACTGAAGGATGCGCCGGGCGTGCCCGGCGATGCATTCCGGTAGTGCCGGCCGCTGGCCGGCATTGCGTTCCCCCAACGGCACATGAGGCTGCCGGCCATCGGCCGGCGCGACCCACCGGGCTTCGATCGGGCTTCTGCTAAAATCCGGGGTCCATGTCGCGTACCTCATACCCCGCCCCGCCGCTGCCGCGCGCCGGCCAGCTCCGCGCCTGGTGGCGCGCCCCCGCCTCGCCGACCGCCCTGGCCTGGTATCTGGCCCAGGCCGCGCGTGCGCACGACGCCCCGCTGCTGGTGATCGCCCGTGACAACCACGGCGCCAACCAGCTGGAAGCCGACCTGCACACCCTGCTCGGCGGCGACCCTGCCCTGCCGGTGGTTGCCTTCCCGGACTGGGAAACCCTGCCCTACGACCGCTTCAGCCCGCATCCGGACATCATCTCGCAGCGCCTGTCCGCCCTGCACCGCCTGCCCGCGCTGAAGCGCGGCCTGGTGATCGTGCCGGTGCAGACCCTGCTGCAGCAGCTGGCCCCGCGCAGCTACGTGATCGGTGGCAGCTTCGACCTGAAGGTCGGCCAGCGCCTGGACCTGGAAGCCGAGAAGCGCCGCCTGGAAAGCGCCGGCTACCGCAACGTGCCGCAGGTGATGGATCCGGGTGATTTCGCCGTGCGCGGTGGTCTGCTCGACGTGTTCCCGATGGGCGCCGACGAACCGCTGCGCGTGGAGTTGCTGGACGAGGACATCGACTCGATCCGTGCCTTCGATCCGGAAAGCCAGCGCTCGCTGGACAGGGTCGAGGCGGTGCACATGCTGCCGGGCCGCGAAGTGCCGATGGACGAAGCCAGCATCGCCCGCGTGCTGGCCACGCTGCGCGAGCGCTTCGATGTCGATACCCGGCGCAGTGCGCTGTACCAGGACCTGAAGTCCGGGCTGGCCCCGGCCGGTGTCGAGTACTACCTGCCGCTGTTCTTCGAGCGCACCGCGACCCTGTTCGACTACCTGCCCGACGGCAGCCTGCCGGTGGTCTGCGCCGGGGCCGGCGAAGCTGCCGAGGCGTTCTGGGCGCAGACCGGCGAGCGCTACGAGCAGCGCCGCCACGACGTCGAACGGCCGCTGCTGCCGCCATCGGCGCTGTACCTGTCGCCGGAGCTGCTGCGCGAGCGACTGAACGACACTCCTCGCATCGAGGTATGGTCGGCTGACCACGCGCGCATCGCAGATGCCCATGCGCTGGGTGACCAGCCGCTGCCGCCGCTGCCGGTGGCCGCGCGCGAAGCACCGGCCGGCGATGCGCTGAAGTCCTTCCTCGGCCACTACCCGGGCCGCGTGCTGATCGCTGCCGATTCACCCGGCCGCCGTGAGGCATTGCTGGAAGTGCTGCAGGCCGCCGAACTGAAACCACCGGTAGTGGCCGACCTGCCCAGCTTCCTCGCCGACGACGCGCGCTTCGCGATCGCGGTGGCGCCGCTGGAGGATGGCTTTGCGCTGGACGATCCGCGCATCGCGGTACTGACCGAGCGCCAGCTGTTCCCTGAGCGCGCCGGCAGCACCCGCCGCACGCGCCGTGCCGGCCGCGAACCGGAAGCGATCATCCGCGACCTCGGTGAACTGACCGAGGGTGCGCCGATCGTGCACGAGGACCATGGCGTCGGCCGCTACCGTGGCCTGATCGCGATGGACGTCGGCGGCATGCCCGGCGAATTCCTGGAAATCGAATACGCCAAGGGCGACCGCTTGTATGTGCCGGTGGCCCAGCTGCACCTGATCAGCCGCTACTCCGGCGCTTCAGCGGAAACCGCGCCACTGCATTCGCTCGGTGGCGAGCAGTGGAGCAAGGCCAAGCGCAAGGCCGCCGAGAAGGTGCGCGATGTGGCTGCGGAGCTGCTGGAGATCCAGGCCCGTCGCCAGGCGCGTGCCGGCCTCGCACTACAGGTGGACCGCGCGATGTACGAGCCGTTCGCCGCCGGTTTCCCGTTCGAAGAAACCCCGGACCAGTTGGCTGCGATCGACGCCACCCTGCGCGACCTGTCCAGCAGCCAGCCGATGGACCGCGTGGTCTGCGGCGATGTCGGCTTCGGCAAGACCGAGGTCGCAGTGCGCGCCGCGTTCGCCGCCGCCAGCGCCGGCAAGCAGGTCGCCGTGCTGGTGCCGACCACGCTGCTGGCCGAACAGCATTATCGCAACTTCCGCGACCGCTTCGCCGATTACCCGATGAAGGTCGAGGTGCTGTCACGTTTCAAGAGCACCAAGGAAATCAAAGCGGAGCTGGAGAAGGTTGCCGCCGGCACCATCGACGTCATTGTCGGCACCCATCGCCTGCTGCAGCCGGACGTGAAGTTCAAGGACCTGGGCATGGTCATCGTCGACGAGGAGCAGCGTTTCGGCGTGCGCCAGAAGGAAGCCCTGAAGGCGCTACGCGCCAACGTGCACCTGCTGACCCTGACCGCTACGCCGATCCCGCGCACCCTCAACATGGCCATGGCCGGCCTGCGCGACCTGTCGATCATCGCCACGCCGCCGCCGAACCGGCTGGCGGTGCAGACCTTCATCACCCAGTGGGACAACGCGCTGCTGCGCGAAGCCTTCCAGCGCGAGCTGGCGCGTGGCGGCCAGCTGTACTTCCTGCACAACGACGTGGAAAGCATCGGCCGCATGCAGCGCGAGCTGTCCGAGCTGGTGCCGGAGGCGCGCATCGGCATTGCCCACGGACAGATGCCGGAGCGCGAACTGGAAAAGGTGATGCTGGATTTCCAGAAGCAGCGCTTCAACGTGCTGCTGTCGACCACGATCATCGAATCGGGCATCGACATCCCCAACGCCAACACCATCATCATCAACCGCGCCGACCGCTTCGGCCTGGCCCAGCTGCACCAGCTGCGCGGCCGCGTCGGTCGTTCGCACCACCGTGCCTACGCCTACCTGGTCGCCCCCGACCGTCGTTCGATCACCCCTGACGCGGAAAAGCGCCTGGAAGCGATCGCCTCGATGGACGAACTCGGCGCCGGCTTCACCCTGGCCACGCACGATCTGGAAATCCGCGGTGCCGGTGAACTGCTGGGCGAAGACCAGAGCGGGCAGATGGCCGAGGTCGGTTTCAGCCTCTACACCGAGCTGCTGGAACGCGCGGTACGCAGCATCAAGCAGGGCAAGCTCCCCGACCTGGATGCCGGCGAGGAAGTGCGCGGTGCCGAGGTCGAACTGCACGTGCCGGCACTGATTCCGGAAGACTACCTGCCGGACGTGCACACTCGCCTGACCCTGTACAAGCGCATCTCCAGCGCGCGCGACAGTGATGCGCTGCGCGAACTGCAGGTGGAGATGATCGACCGCTTCGGCCTGCTGCCGGATGCGGCCAAGCACCTGTTCGCCATTGCCGAGCTGAAGCTGAAAGCCAACACGCTGGGCATCCGCAAGCTGGATCTGGGCGAGAACGGTGGCCGCATCGTGTTCGAGTCTAAGCCGAACATCGATCCGATGGCGGTGATCCAGCTGATCCAGAAACAACCGAACCTCTACGCCATGGAAGGGCCTGACAAGCTGCGCATCAAGCACCCCCTGCCGTTGCCGGAAGACCGCTTCAATGCGGCCCGCGCCCTTCTGACCACCCTCGCCCCGGGTTGATCGCCCCCCGAACAC
>NZ_QFHO01000004.1 GCF_004920835.1 Stenotrophomonas maltophilia | reverse complement strand
GATCTACCGTGTCGACCAAGGTCGACACCCACCAACAGCAGCGGGAACCTGTCGAGGGCGGGGTGGGTCCGGTTGCGGGGGCGTGAGCCGCATGGATGCGGCGATCGAGCTTACATGGACGTACTTGCAGCGTCCCCCGCAACCGGACCCACCCCGCCATCCCACGGATAGTCAGCTGTTGAAGTTGCCGTTGACGTTGATTCGGCGGGTGCAGGGCCGCAGGCCCTGCAGGTACCCCTCAGCTACGCATGCCCACGCCACGGCGCAGCAACCACAGCGCCAGCGCCGTCAGCACCACCACGAAGCCGATCATCAGCGCATACGCCACCAGCACCGGCACATCGCTGCTGCCCAGCAGGCCATAGCGGAACGCATTGACCATGTAGAAGATCGGATTCGCATGCGTCGCCGCCTCGGCCCAGCCCGGCAGCAGCTTCACCGAATAGAACACGCCACCCAGGTAGGTCAGCGGGGTCAGGATGAAGGTCGGCACGATCGCCACGTCATCGAATTTCTTCGCATACACCGCATTGATGAAGCCGGCCAGCGAGAAGATCGTCGCACCCAGGATCACCGTGGTCAGTGTCACCAGCGGATGCGGAATGCGCACCGGGGTGAAGAACATCGCGATGATCAGCACGATCACGCCCACCATCAGGCCGCGCAGCACCGCACCGGCCACATAGCCCCACAGGATCACCCAGTTCGGCATCGGGCTGACCAGCAGCTCTTCAACGTGGCGGCCGAACTTGGCGCCGAAGAACGAGGAGCTGATGTTGCCGTAGCTGTTCTGGATCACGCTCATCATCACCAGGCCAGGCACGATGAACTGCATGTAGCTGTAACCACCCATGTCGCCAACGCGCGAGCCGATCAGGCCGCCGAAGATCAGGAAGTACAGGGTCATGGTGATCGCAGGCGGTACCAGGGTCTGGCCCCAGATGCGCATGATGCGTGCGACTTCGCGGCGCACGATTGTCATCAGTGCGACGCGGTTGCGCTGGCCGTCGGTCAGGACCGGGGTCGGGGTGCTGCTCATGCGGACGTCTCCTGGTTGCCAGTGAGGCGCACGAACAGTTCCTCCAGGCGGTTGCTCTTGGTACGCATCGAGCGCACGCGGATGCCCGCCGCGTTCAGTGCCTCGAACACGCGGTTGAGGTCCATCGCACGTGGCATGTCGATGTCCAGCGTATGGCCGTCGGTGGCGGTCAGGGTTGCCCCCTCGATCACCGGCAACTGGGCGGGCAGGGTGCCGTCGATGTCCAGCAGGAAGCCTTCCACGTCAAGCTTGGCCAGCAGTTCGC
This sequence comes from Stenotrophomonas maltophilia, assembly GCF_004920835.1. Classification (GTDB taxonomy): domain Bacteria; phylum Pseudomonadota; class Gammaproteobacteria; order Xanthomonadales; family Xanthomonadaceae; genus Stenotrophomonas; species Stenotrophomonas maltophilia_AQ. The sequence continues at coordinate 228,312 of NZ_QFHO01000004.1, read as the reverse complement.
GCATCGGGCCCTGGGTGACGATCTGGCCGTGGTCGATGATGGCCAGGTTGCGGCACAGGTGCTCGGCCTCCTCCAGGTAGTGGGTGGTGAGGATGATCGTGGTGCCGGCGGCGTTGATCTCCTTCAGCACCCGCCACATGTCGCGGCGGATCTCGATGTCCACGCCAGCGGTCGGTTCGTCCAGGATCAGCAGGCGCGGCCGGGTCATCATCGCGCGGGCGATCATCAGCCGGCGCTTCATGCCACCGGACAGGGTGCGGCTCATCACCTGCGCCTTCTCCCACAGGTGGGCGCGCTTGAGCTCGACTTCGGCCATCTGCTCGGCTTCGGCGCGCGGCACGCCGTAGAAGCCGGCGTAGTTCACCAGGATGTCGAAGGGCTTTTCGAACAGGTTGAAGTTGATTTCCTGCGGCACCAGCCCGATCAGGCGCATGGTGGCGCTGCGGTTGCGCACCAGGTCGCTGCCGAACACTTCCACCTGGCCCTCGCTGAGGTTGACCAGGGAGCTGATGATGCCGATCAGGGTCGACTTGCCGGCACCGTTGGGGCCGAGCAGGGCGAAGAAGTCGCCCGGGGCCACTTCCAGGGAAACGCCCTTCAGGGCCTGGGTGCCGTTGTCGTAGGTCTTGCGCAGGTCGCGCACGCGCAGGGCGGGCGCCGTATCGTTCAGGGAAGCCAAGCTCGAAGCCTTCGCGCCCATGGGCTGGCGCTGGAGAGGGGCGGGGAGGGGCTATTATAGAAGACCCCGAGGGCTTGCCCCGGCTACACACTGTCCCGAAAAGTCGTGCCTGTTCAATTCCCCCTCAAGCTGGTCGGCTGCCGCATGCTGGCCCCGACCGTCGGCCACTACCAGTTCGTGCGTGACGATGGACAGCCACTGGATTTCCAGCCCGGCCAGTTCATCCAGGTCCATTTCAGCTACGCCGACGGTACCGAAACCAAGCGCAGCTATTCGCTGGCGACCATCCACGACCACGCGCTGGGCCCGGGCGAGGCGGTGGATATCGCGGTCAGTTTCGTACCCGGTGGCGCCGCCACGGCCCTGTTCGAGGCGCTGGAGCAGGGCGGCCAGATCAGCGCGTCCGGCCCCTACGGCCGCTTCTGCCTGAATCCAGGTGACCACAACGCCCGTTACCTGCTGATCGCCACCGGTACCGGCGTTACCCCGTACCGCTCCATGCTGCCGCTGCTGGAGAAGGCCATGGCCGAGCGCGGTGTGCAGATCGTGCTGCTGCAGGGCGCGCGCAGCCCGGGTGAGTTGCTGTACAGCGAAGACTTCTACAGCTTCGCCGAAAAGCATCCGAACTTCCGCTATGTGCCGTGCCTGTCGCGCGAATTGCCCGCCGATCCGCACCCGGACGTGCAGCACGGCTACGTCCAGCAGGCGCTGTCCGGCTTCACCCCGGACCCGGCCACCGACATCGCCTACCTGTGCGGCAACCCGGACATGGTCGATGCCTGTGCCGAACTGCTCAAGGCCGCCGGCCTCGGCAACCCGCAGATCCGCCGCGAGAAGTACGTCAGCAGTAAATAATCCCGGGTAGTGCCGGCCGCTGGCCGGCAGCCCATGAACCAGGGGCGGCATCACGCCGCCCCCGGTGCCCTGCCTCAGTACGCGATCCAGGCGTCACGCCAGGCAAAGCCGGTGCCCGGGCGGTAGGCATCGGCATTGATGTTGCACCAGGCACCTTCCGGGAACGGGCGGCAGGCGTAGAGCTTGCCGTCGGTGCCCTTCACCACGGTCTCGCCCGGCTTGTAGCTGCCGAGACCGGCCGGGTACACGAAGTCGAAGTCGCCGCCCGGCGGATCGACCGGATCGATCGGGCCCGGCCCCGGCACCTGGGTTTCCAGCTGGAAGCGGTTGCCCGGCTTCAGGTACACGCGGTTGTCGGTGGCCGAGGCGACCGGCGTGATCACGCCGTTCTTCATCACACCCACGCGGGCGTGCTGCGCGCTGGCGTTGACTTTGCGGGCCAGGGCCAGCGGCCACTGTGTCGGGCTGGTCTGGCCAGCGGCCAGCTTGGTTTCCACACGCTCCAGGTCGTTGCCGTTGGCATTGAACACGCGCAGGGTCACGGTGGTGCCAACGTCCAGTGCGCCGTTGGCGGTCACCGCGCCGGCATCCTGCCACTGCGGCGGCGGAACCACGCCACCGCCACCCTCGAAGCGCACGTCCATGCAGGTGTAGAACGCTTCCTGCGAATCCGAGCGCTGCCAGGTGTTGTAGATGATGTGCTGGCCACTGCGCTTGGGCAGCGGGCAGTCCAGCTTGTAGACACCGCCTTCGGACAGCGGCACGTTGCCCAAGGTGCAGAATTCCTGCAGGTCGGCCCAGCGCAGCGGGCTGCCCGGCTGCCAGCCGTCACGGGTGACGTAGAACTTCCACTCTCGGGTGGCGTGCGGCGCCGGCGCCAGGAATTCGAAGGTGTAGCGGCCACGCGAGTCGGCGCGCACCGGCGTGGTCGGCCAGTCGCTGCGGTTCAGATCGAGGCCGCGGTACTTGGGGATGCTGGCGCTGCACAGCTCGCCATCGCGCACCAGGTCGCGGTGGTTGCCATTGGCGTTGCCATGCGCGATCGCGCTCCAGTCGTAGAACGGCTGCGCGCCGCCGATGGCCTTGGCCGCGGCACAGGCCGGGTTGGTCGGGTTTTCCGGATTGCCCTCGTGGCACTGCTTCACGCGGCTGAGCGGCTTGGACATGGTGCCGTGGGCGAGGGCGCTGCCGGACAGGGCCAGGCCGGCGACGACGGACAGTGCGAGGACCGCCCGATGGGACAGATGCATGCAGGAATTCCTTTGCGAAGTGTGGGAAACCTCGCGCAGTCTTCATATGCAGGCGGGCCGGCAACATCGGACAAGTTTGAAATCGATGACTGCTGTGTTCGATCTGCAACACGATGCTCACTGTGCAGCCTTCCGTGCGGAAGGCGGTGCACTGTGCACCGCCTCCCGCATCACTGCCTCAGTACGCGATCCACGCATCACGCCAGGCCGCGCCTGCACCCGGCCGATAGGCTTCGGCGTTGACGTTGCACCATGCACCTTCCGGGAACGGGCGGCAGGCATACAGCTTGCCATCGCTGCCCTTCACCACGGTCTGGCCCGGCACGTAACTGCCGATGCCGGCGGGGTATACGTGGTCGAAATCGCCGCCCGGTGACGGCGTCCCCGGGTCCGGCACCTTGGTGTCGAGCTGGAAGCGGTTGCCGTTCTTCAGGTACACGCGGTTGTCGGTGGCCGAGGCGGAGGGCGTGATCACGCCGTTGTTCAGCACGCCCACGCGCGCATGCTGGGCACTGGCATTGACCTTGCGGGCCAGCGCAAACGGCCATTGCGCGGCCGCGGTCTGGCCGCTGGCCAGGATCGCTTCCACGCGTTCGACATCATTGCCGTTGGCATTGAACACGCGCAGCGCCAGGGTGGTGCCGACCGGCAGCTCGCCGCGCGCGGTGACCGGACCGGCGTCCTGCCACTGCGCTGCCGGCGGGGTGCTGCCGCCGCTTCCTTCAAAGCGCACGTCCATGCAGGTGTAGAACGCTTCGGTCGAATCCGAGCGCTGCCAGGTGTTGTAGATCACATGCTGGCCGCTGCGCTGCGGCAGCGTGCACTGCAGCTTGTAGGTGCCATCGGCCGACAGCGGCGTGTTGCCCAGCGTGCAGAACTCCTGCAGGTCGGCCCAGCGCAGCGGGCTGCCCGGCTGCCAGCCGTCGCGGGTGACGAAGAAGCGCCAGTCGCGCGTGGCATGTGGTGCGGTTGCCTTGAACACGAAGGTGAACTTGCCGTTGGCGTCTGCCTGGATCGGAGTGGTCTGCCAGTCGCTGCGGTTCACATCCAGCCCGCGGAAGGTCGGGTTGTTGCCGCTGCACAGCTTGCCGTCGGGCACTACGGCCTGGTGGTTGCCGTTGGCGTTGGCCTGATTGATGCCGTTCCAGTCGTAGAACGCCTGCGAACCACCGACGGCCTTGGCGGCGGCACAGGCCGGGTTGGTCGGGTTCTCCGGATTGCCCTGGAAACAGGCATAGACGCGGCTGATCGGCGTGGTCATCGTGCCATGGGCAAATGCATCGCTGGCTACCAGCAGGCCAGCGGCGGCCAATGAAGTGGCCAGCAACAGCGGTGTGGATCGGAATGACATGGCGCTTCCTTGTGGTCGTCGAAAGAGAGCGGTGACCGCAGGAGCTGCGCTGCACGGCGGACTTTCGGCGGCACCACGGCGAGTATCGAGTCGCGGTGCGGGCTGAGGAACCACGGAAGCGCCGATCCGTGACTGTGGGTGTGAAGCCCTTCCCGCCAGCTTCACGTGGGGCTGAACGGATGCGTTGGCGGTCACGCGACAGGCGTGGCATCGATCACGTCGTGGAGATCGTGCTGGCCAATCTCGCGGTCGATCCGATCGGCCTGGCACGAAAAGCAGCCATGTGCCGCGTTGTGCAACTGGACGAAGGCCACCGCTGGGTCGGCGAACAGGGTGTCCAGCTGCGTGGCGACGTCGGTGCCGGCGCAGACCTGCGCAGCCAGCATCAGCGCAGCGTGGTCATAGGCGCGCAGCGAGATCATCCGCCGTTGCACATAGGGAGGCACCTCGCCCGCTGGCAGCACGCAACGGGTCACCCCGCGCTGCACGAAGATCGGGCCGGAGGCGTGATAGGGAGAGTGCAGGGGCAGATGGACATGCGACAACAGCAGCAGTTCGCTGCCACTGGGTGGATCGCTCAGGCTGATCCGGCAGGGATGGCCGCCGCTCTCGCCGGCCCAGCGACGCTGGATGCCCAGCGCGGCGAGTTCGCGCTCACTTTTCTCGAACAGGTGCTGGAAGGGGCGGTGGTCGAGGCCACCGAGGTACCAGGTGTGCACGGACGTCTCCTTGGATTTCCTGCGGAGTCTGCCCATGCGTCGCCGGTCCTGCTCGCCGTTTTCCGACCCCGCATCACCCTCGGACCGGACAACGCCATGGGGACTGCACCACAAGGCGCTAAGATGCGCGCGCCGCCCCGGTCGACGAGCGCCGCATGTCCCTGGATTTCCCCACCATCACCGTGCTTGGCTTCCTGCTCTGCATCGGCATTGCGGTGGGGTTCTCGTTGCTGCTGGTCGTGCTGCGCGGGCAACCGGTGCTGCGCCAGTGGACCATCAGCCTGTGGCTGCTGACCGTGGGCGTGACCCTGCTGGCCTTGCGGCCGTACCTGCCGCTGGCCCCGGCCGTGCTGGCCGGCAATGCGGCGATGGCCGGTTGTGGCCTGATGATGCTGCGCGGCGTGGCACTGCACCTGGAGCAGCCGTTGCCGTTGTGGCGGCCGCTGCTGATCGCGGCCGCGTTCATGGCAGGCATCTTCGCCTTCCTGGTGCTCTGGCCGAACCTGCACCTGCGCCTGCAGGTGTTCAGTGTATTCGCGCTGATCGTCGATGGCTGGATCGCATGGCTGCTGCTGCGACATGCACCGGCGCAGCAGCGCACCAGCTGCCGGCTCGCGGCGGCGGTGTTCCTGGCCGAGGCTGCGCTGTACGCCGTGCGCTTGTTCCTGCCGGTGGCACCCGATGCCGGCGAGGACATCATGCGTACCGGCTCGCCGATGTTCGTTACCTACATCGCCGGCGTGATGCTGGAACTGGCGCGCTGTTTCGCGATGGTGCTGCTGCTGGTCGAGCGCATGTTGGTCGATCTGCGGCATGCGGCACGCACTGATGGCCTGACCCGCCTGCTCAACCGTAGCGCGCTGCTGGCCGACGGCCAGGCACAGCTGCAGCTGATGCGCCGGCAGCAACGGCCGCTGGCCCTGCTGCTGGTCGACGTCGACCACTTCAAACGGATCAATGATCGCTGGGGCCACCTGGCCGGTGACCAGGTACTACGTCACTTTGCTTCGGTGCTGCAGCACAGCACGCAGGGGCGGACACACCTGTTGGGTCGCTATGGGGGCGAGGAATTCGTGCTGGTCCTGGCCGACGGTACGTCGAGCGACGCAGTGGCGTTGGCAGCGCTGATCCGCACCCACCTGCAGCAGTACCCTGCATTGCTGGCCGGTGGGCCGGTGACGGTCACCGCCAGCATCGGCCTGGCCATGGACGAGGGCCAAGGTGATCTGTCGACGCTGCTGGCAGCGGCTGACGCCGCGTTGTACCGGGCCAAAGCCGAGGGCCGCGATCGCCTGGTCTGCGCCGTTCCGGCGACGATTTCGGCCTTGCCCATCGCCGACGACGCCGTGCCCGTGTAAGTTGAGTCACATCTTCCGCGGCAGCCCGTCGTGGTTGCCAGGAACGTCCTCCAGGGGAAACGAGCACGATGCAAAGACACCACCTCGCGTTGGCCGCAGCGTTGGCCAGCCTGATGCTTGCCGGTTGCAGCCAGTTACCGTCACCCGGCGCCGAAGGCGCCAGCGACGCACCAAGCCGCCGCTTCGGCACGATCGATTTCCAGCCCTGTACGCTGTCCACCGAAGGTGCCAGCGCCAACGTCGAGGCGCAGTGCGCCACCCTGCAGGTGCCGGAGAACCGTGCACAGCCCGATGGCCGACGCATCGGCCTGCGCATCGCCTGGCTGGAATCGGGCAGCAGCGGCTCCAGCCAGCCCGACCCGGTGTTCTTCCTGGCCGGTGGCCCCGGCCAGGCGGCCAGCGAAGTGGCCGTCATCGTCGATACCGCGCTGCGCCAGGTGCGCAAACAGCGTGACGTGTTCCTGATCGACCAGCGCGGCACCGGCGGCTCCAATCCGCTCAGCTGCCACGGCACGGACGGCAAGGAACTGCAGATGGACGAGGACGCCGCCCCCACAGAGGCGTCGCTGCGCGACTACGCACAGCGCTGCGCGGCCTCGCTGCAGGGGCGTGCCGATGCACGCTTCTACACCACCACCGAGGCCATCGCCGACCTGGACGCCGTGCGCCAGGCCTTGGGCGTGGACCGGATCAACCTGGTTGGCGGCTCCTACGGGACCCGCGTGGCCCAGCGCTATGCCGGCGCTTACCCGCAGCACACCCGCAGCATCGTCATCGATGGCGTAGTGCCCAATGAACTGGTGGTGGGTGGCGACTTCGCCACAACGTTCGAGGATGCGATCGCCCTGCAGTCGGCGCAGTGCCGCAAGGATGCCGCCTGCAGCAAGCGCTTCCCGACCGACACCCGCGCGCAGCTGCGCAGCGTGGTCGAGACACTGCGCCGTGCCCCGGTTTCGGTCGAGTACCGCGATCCTGGCACCTATCAGACCCGCAAGGATGTGCTGAATCCGGACAGCGTGGTGGGTCTGGCCTTCGCTTTCTCCTACGTTCCGCAGTACGCCTCGCTGTTGCCGCTGGTGCTCGATGAGGCCGCGCAGGGACGCTACGCGCCCCTGGCCTCGCTCGCGCGTGGTGCGAACCGCAGCATGGATTTCCAGATCAACCGCGGCATGCAGTGGTCGGTGATCTGCAGCGAGGATGCGCCGCGCTACAGGGCGCCTGCCGAGGACCCGGAGCGACTGTTCGGCAACGAGGTGGCCAGCGCGTTCTTCGCCGCGTGCCCGGTATGGCCGCACCAGCCGGCGCCAGCCGCCAATGCCGTGCCGCTGCGCAGCGAGGTACCCGCGCTGCTGCTGTCCGGTGAACTGGATCCGGTGACACCCCCGCGCTACGCCGAGCAGGTACTCAAGGGCCTGCCGAATGGCCGTGCACTGGTCGCTCGTGGCCAGGGCCACGGCACGCTGAGTGCCGGCTGCATGCCGCGCCTGCTCGGCCAGTTCATCGACAAGACCGATGCCAAGGCGCTGGATGCCGGCTGCCTGGACACGCTGAGCTACGTGCCGGCGTTCACCTCGTTCAACGGATGGGAACCATGATCGTCGCCGACAACCTGCACAAGGCTTTCGACACCCGTACCGGGCGCATCCAGGCGGTCGCCAACGTCGGCTTCCGTGCCGAGGATGGCCGCATCACCGGCCTGCTCGGCCCCAATGGTGCCGGCAAGACCACCACCATGCGCATGCTGTACACACTGATGACTCCGGATCAGGGCAGCATCAGCGTCGATGGCATCGACGCGGCGCGCAATCCGGTGGAAGTACGCCGCCACCTTGGCGTCCTGCCCGATGCGCGCGGTGTCTACAAGCGCCTGACCGCGCGCGAGAACATCGCCTACTTCGGCGAGCTGCATGGCCTGTCGGCCGAGCGCATCCGCGAACGCATCGAAGTGCTGTCGCATGCCTTGGACATGGGTGACATCCTCGATCGCCAGACCGATGGCTTCTCGCAGGGCCAGCGCACCAAGACCGCGATCGCCCGCGCGCTGGTGCACGACCCGCGCAACGTCATTCTTGATGAACCCACCAACGGCCTGGACGTGATGACCACGCGCGCGCTGCGCCGTTTCCTGCTGGGCCTGCGCGAAGAGGGCCGTTGCGTGATCCTGTCCAGCCACATCATGCAGGAGGTGGGCGCACTGTGTGACCACATCGTGATCATCGCCAAGGGCACGGTGATGGCGGACGGCAGCGCCGATGAACTGCGCGCGCAGGCCGGCGAACCCAACCTGGAAGACGCGTTCGTGAAACTGATCGGCAGCGAAGAGGGCCTGCACGCATGAGCATGATGTCGACCCTGATGACGGTAATGCGCAAGGAACTGCGCGATCTTTCCCGTGATCGCCGCACGCTGCTGCTGACCCTGCTGTTCGGGCCGCTGCTGTACCCGGTGCTGCTGCTGGGCATGGGCAAGCTGGCCGAGAGCCGGGTACGCACCCAGATCGAACAGCCGCTGCAGATTCCAACCATCGGTGCGGAGAATGCACCGAACCTGGTGCGCTTCCTCGCCGCACAGGGGCTCAATACCGCACCGGCGCCGAAGGACCTGGCCGAGGCCATCCGCAGCCAGGACATCGACGTGGCGCTGCGCATCAGCGATGACTTCGGCAAGGACTGGGCCGACGGCAAGCCGGCGCTGGTGGAAGTGATCAAGGACAGTACCCGCCGTGCTGCTGAGGTACCCAGTGCGCGGCTGGAAGCGGCGCTGGCCACCTACAACGGCCAGGTCGGTGCGCTGCGGTTGATGGCGCGTGGCGTTGACGCGCAGGTGGCGCGGCCGCTGGATGTGGCACGCCAGGACCTGGCCAGTGCCGAGGCCAAGCGCGGCATGATCCTCTCGATGCTGCTGCCGGTGCTGCTCACGCTGACCTCGTTCATCGGCGGCGCCTATCTGGTGATGGATGCCACCGCCGGCGAGCGCGAGCGGCAGTCACTGGAACCGCTGCTGGCCACGCCCGGCTCGCGCAGCGCGATCGTCAGCGGCAAGATCGCGGCTGCCTGCGTGGTCGGCTTTGTGTCACTGCTGCTGACCCTGGTGGCGTTCAAGGTGAGCGCACAGATCGCGCCCGGCAACATCGGCCGCCAGTTCAACATGAACGTCGCTTCGATGCTGCAGATGCTGCTGGTGATGCTGCCGATGCTGATGATCGGTACCTCGCTGCTGACCTTCCTGTCGGCGGCGGCCAAGAGCATGAAGGAAGCGCAGAGCCACATGACCTGGCTGATGCTGCTGCCGATGATGCCCGGTTACGCACTGGTGGCGTACCCGCTGAAGAGCGAGCTGTGGCAGTACGCCGTGCCGTTCCTGTCGCAGAACCAGATGCTGCTGAAGGTGATCCGCCACGAGACGATCACGCCGGCGGTGTGGGCGATCTACCTGGGCGCCAGCCTTGGCCTGGCCGCGGTGCTGTGGTTCGCTGCCGTGCGTCGCTACCACAACGAGCGTCTGGCCATCTCGGGCTGACCGCCACTGGTAGCGCCGGGCCATGCCCGGCGGATTTGGAACGAGGCCCGGTCATTCCGGGCCTCGTTGTTTTCAGGATTGCGTTGCCTGCCAAGCGGCGAAGCGTTGGGCGATCACCGGTGCCAATCGATCAAAGTTCTCCCAGGTATCAGCGACGTGGTACAGCGAAAGGACGTCGGCCCCCAGCTGTTCCTCATAGTCTTCGAGATACTGGCCATTCTCGAGGTCGTAATACACAGCAGTGAACGTGTTGGCTTCATCACTGATCAGGTCATCGACGAATTTGCCGTCGCTGCATCGAAGCAGGAACAGGCCGGGCGTCGTACTACGTTCCCGCAGCGCCTGCAGGTCTTCTTCTGCGTCCTCGGCGAGCTCTTCGCTTGCCATGCCCTGTGACAGCAGCCATGCCAGGTACATGCCGATGTGGGTGGCGCTGGCTTCGGCCGGAAGATCCGAAGGGAAGTCACCCCCGGAATGCCAGCTGGCGTCGTCGTACTTCATCTGTTCTCCTCCTGAATTTGGAAAACAGCTTAGGTCGCGAGTACAGACAGCGGGAGCGTTGAATGCGTCATCCGCCGGCATACCGCGAAGGCGTCACCCCCATCTCGCGCTTGAACACGGTGATGAAGGCACTGGGTGTGTCGTAGCCCATCGACAGCGCGACGCTGATCACCGGTTCTCCCGCCAGCAGGCGTGGCAGTGCCAGCAGCACCCGCAGGCGTTGCCGCCATTGGCTCAGCGTCATGTGGGTCTCGGCCAGCCAATGGCGCGCCAGGCTGCGGCTGGACAGTCCAATCGCGGCCGCCCAGTCCTCGACGCTGCGAAGGTCGTTCGGTGAACGTGCAAGTGCGGCAGCGATCCGGCGCAGGCGACGGTCGCGCGGTTGCGGCAGGGCCAGCGGCAATGGCGAGCTGGCGGCGATCTCATCGGCGATCACCCCGGCCAGTCGCACCTGTGTGGCATCCAGCGGAACATGCGGCCACTGCAACGCCCGGATCACCGCGGTCTGCAGCAGCGGCACGGGCTGGAAGATGCGAGGGGCTGCAGGCAGGTCGGTGCAGGCCTGCGCGCTGAAGTACAGGCTCCAGCCGTCGAACGCACTGGTGCTGGCCAGTGCGTGGGGCAGTGAAGGTGGTATCCAGGCGACATGACCCGCCGGCAGCAGCCAGTGCAGGTCGCCGACCTCGATCCGCAGCAGGCCCTGATGTGCACCCAGCAGCTGCCCGCGGGCGTGCTGGTGGCGTGCCGTGCGGCGCGGACCCGGAAGGCGCAGCTGCGCCCCCAGCAACACCGGGCCGCCGGCGGCATCGGCCAGCGCCGGGTCAATCAATGCGGAGGATGTCTGTTCTGCCATATCGTGTGGCAGTTATACGGCAGAACAGTCGAACGGCAAGCCTGACACTGGGCTCCCCTCAATGGAGCACCGACACCATGCAGCCACAGGACATCCTCCCCGATCACCAGAACGACGTGCAGGTGAACGGCCTCACTGTGCGCAAGGGCAGTGTTGGCGCCTTTCTTGCCAGCGTCCGCGACTGGCAGGACCCGGCCAGTGATCCTACCCTCCGCACCACTGCCGAGGCCGACCTGCGCGCACTGTTGCCGGGCCTGCACGCACTGGGCCTGTTCCAGGTGCTGGCTGCGCGTGATCCGGCGCTGCAACGCCTGATCGACAGCGTCTGCTGAAACGGACAAGGCCCGGAACGCTCCGGGCCCTGTGGGCAACAACTGCCGCCGGGCGTGGCCCGGCGTTACCCGCTCAGCCGCCCGGTGCGAACACCAGCGTGCGGCGGGTGGTGACCGGTGCGCTGACCGGTTCGAAACGCCAACGCTTCACTGCGTTCATCGCTTCCCGGTCGAAGACGCGCGACGGCGTTGCGCGCAGCACGCGGGCATTGATCACTGATCCGTCGGTGCCGACGGTGATTTCCACCAGCACTTCGCCGGAGGTACCGGCGCGCAGTGCCTCGGCCGGATAGCGCGGTGCCGGCGTACTGACCGGGCGCAGGCTCGGTGCCGCCGCTGCCGTGGCCTGGCGTGCGGCACTGGCCTGCTGGGCGGCCGCCTGCTGCTGCTTCTGCTCGGCCTCGCGGCGGGCGGTGGCCTGGCGCTCGGCTTCCTGACGCTCGCTGTCGCGGCGCGCGGCGTCCTGTTGCGCGGCGATCTGCTTGGCCGCATCGGCCTCCTTGGCGCGCTGCTCGGTCAGGCGCTGCTGTTCGGCCTGCTGCTTGGTCCGGTCTTCGGCGTCCTTCTTCGCCTTTTCAGCTTCGGTCTCGGTGCGCTTGGCCGCGTTCTCCACGCCCTTGGCCAGGCCTTCCTTCAGGCGCGGCAGGGCGGGGGCGGAGGCGTCCACCTTTTCGATCAGCGCTACCAGGCGCTGCGCCTCGGGGTAGTCCTCACGGCCCAGGTGCTGCTCGGCGGCGATCAGGGTGTAGGGCAGCAGATCGGTCAGCGCGCTCTTCACCGAAGCGTCGTCCGGCGTCTTGTCGCGCAGCGCCAGGTAGTACTCGATGGCGTTGTCGCCGGCCGGCGCATACATGCGGTTCTCACGCAGCGCCTGGCTGGCCGATTCGCGCAGCTGTTCGGTGCCCATCGACTGCACCTTGGCGGCGACCACCGGTGCTGTTGATGCAGCCGCGGCGGGCGTAGTGGCGGGTGCGGGTGCCGGGGTTTCTTCCTTGCCCGAGCAGGCGGCCAGCGCCAGTGCCAGGGCAACCGGCAGCCACCGGCGCGCGGCGGTGATCGTTGAGACGTGCGACATCCTGCTCCCCTCTAGAAGACGACGTGACGTAAATCATTGATATGCATGGCCGGGACCAGCGGTCCGGGCGCGGCAGGGTGACGTTTCCCGACGCCACCGCCGGCAACGGCGAGGGAGCAATCTAGCATCCCGGCCACCGCCGCGTACAAGGGCGATGGCCGGAACAGGGCAGCGGCAATGCGCCGCTGGTGGTCGCTACATCAGTGGTCGTGCGCCTTGTCGTGCGCCTTGCTGTGGCTGTTGGACATCAGCTTGTCGGTCCAGGCGATGCCGATCGCCGACAGGATGAACACGCAGTGGATGATGGTCTGCCACAGCACGCCTTCCTGGGTCAGCATCGAGCAGCGGGCGACACCGATGTTGGCCGCGGCCACGCTCATCTGCTCCGGGGTGCACAGCGGAATGCCACCCAGTGCACCACTGGCGATGAAGGTCTTCAACAGGTGGATCGAGGAGATGCCGATGATCGCCATCGCCAGCTTCACCTTCAGCACGCTGGCATTGACGTGGCTCAGCCATTCCGGCTGGTCCGGATGGCCTTCCAGGCGCAGGCGCGAGACGAAGGTCTCGTAGCCGCCGACGATCACCATCACCAGCAGGTTGGAGATCATCACCACGTCGATCAGGCCCAGCACGATCAGCATGATCTGCTGTTCACCCATCGAGGCCGAATGCGAGATCAGGTGCCACAGTTCCTTGCCGAACAGGAACACGTAGACGCACTGCGCCACGATCAGGCCCAGGTACAGCGGCAGCTGCAGCCAGCGCGAGGCGAAGATCAGCGTGGACAGCGGGGAGAGCGGCGGGCGGTTTGCACTCATGCGGAGGATGCTGCGTTGCGGGGGAGTGGCGAGGTTACCGACCTGCCGTGACGGTGCCAACCCAACTCACGCACTAGACTTCAGGTTCCTTTCCGCACCCCGAGCCGCCGCCATGATCGACCTGTATTACTGGCCCACCCCGAACGGCCACAAAGTGACCCTGCTGCTGGAAGAAGCCGGCCTGGAGTACCGCATCCACCCGGTCAACATCGGCTCGGGCGACCAGTTCAAGCCGGAGTTCCTGGCCATCTCGCCCAACAACAAGATGCCGGCCATCGTCGACCATGCCCCGGCCGACGGCGGCGCCCCGCAGAGCGTGTTCGAGTCCGGCGCGATCCTGCTGTATCTGGCCGAGAAGACCGGTCAGTTCCTGCCCAGCGACCCGCGCGGCCGCGTCACCACCCTGGAGTGGCTGTTCTGGCAGATGGCCGGCCTGGGCCCGATGAGCGGCCAAATGGGCCACTTCAATGTGTACGCGCCGGAAAAGATCCCCTACGCGATCGAGCGCTACGACAACGAAGTACGCCGCCTGCACGGGGTGATGGACAAGCGCCTGGCCCAGCACGCCTTCCTGGCCGGCGATGACTACACCATTGCCGACATGGCCAGCTACCCGTGGATCGGTGCCTACGACAAGCTGCCGGTGGATTTCGCCGCGTTCCCGAACCTGAAGCGCTGGCATGAAACGATTGCTGCGCGTCCGGCCACCCAGCGCGCCTATGCCCTGCGTGAGCAGGTGAACCCGAACGCGGGCAAGCCGCTGAGCGACGAAGAGCGCAAGCATCTGTTCGGCCAGCGCTGACCCGCCGCGGGGGCGGATCCCTTTGCAGCGCAAAGGGCTCTGACCCCAGCACCGCGGCATGGGCAGAAGGTCATGCTGCCTTCCCGCACGGGCTTGGTTAGGATGGGGGACGACCGCCCCGCACCCACCGGGGGCGGACCTGCCGTTTGCCGGGATCCTCCATGCGCCACCTGTTCGCTTCGCTCGCCCTCATGCTCGCCACCAGTACTGCCGCCCATGCTGAAAAGCTGACCCTGGAAGCCATCACCGGCCCGTTGCCGTTGTCCGGCCCGACCCTGATGAAGCCGAAGGTCGCTCCCGACGGTTCGCAGGTCAGCTTCCTGCGCGGCAAGGACAGCGACCGCAACCAACTGGACCTGTGGACCTACGACATCAGCAGCGGCCAGACCCGCCTGCTGGTGGATTCGAAGGTGGTGCTGCCCGGCACCGAGACCCTCAGCGATGAGGAAAAGGCCCGCCGCGAGCGCCAGCGCATCGCCGCGATGACCGGCATCGTCGATTACCAGTGGTCGCCGGACGCGCAGCGCCTGCTGTTCCCGCTGGGCGGCGAGCTGTACCTGTACGACCTCAAGCAGCAGGGCCAGGCTGCAGTACGCCAGCTGACCCATGGCGAGGGCTTCGCCACCGACGCCAAGCTGTCGCCCAAGGGAGGTTTCGTCAGCTTCATTCGTGGCCGCAACCTGTGGGTGATCGATCTGGCCAGCGGCAAGCAGCTGCAGCTGACCCGTGATGGCAGCGCCATCATCGGCAACGGCGTCGCCGAGTTCGTCGCTGACGAGGAGATGGACCGCCACACCGGTTACTGGTGGGCGCCGGATGATTCGGCGATTGCCTTTGCCCGCATCGATGAATCGCCGGTGCCGGTGCAGAAGCGCTACGAGGTCTATGCCGACCGCACCGATGTGATCGAGCAGCGCTACCCGGCCGCCGGCGACGCCAACGTGCGCGTGCAGCTGGGCGTGATCGCGCCGGCCGCCGATGCGCAGCCGCGCTGGGTCGACCTGGGCAAGGAACAGGACATCTACCTGGCCCGCGTCGATTGGCGCGATGCGCAGCACCTGAGCTTCCAACGCCAGTCGCGCGACCAGAGGCAGCTGGACCTGGTGGAAGTGGCACTCGAGTCCAACCACCAGCGCGTGCTTGCCCACGAAACCAGCCCGACCTGGGTGCCGCTGCACAACAGCCTGCGTTTCCTCGACGACGGGAGCGTGCTGTGGTCGTCCGAGCGCACCGGTTTCCAGCACCTGTACCGCATCGACAGCAAGGGCAAGGCCACCGCGCTGACCCACGGCAACTGGCCGGTAGACGAACTGCTGGCGGTTGATGAGAATGCCGGCAAGGCCTACTTCCGTGCCGGCATCGAGACCTCGCGCGAAAGCCAGATCTACGCGGTGTCGCTGCAGGGCGGCGAGCCGCAGCGCCTGTCCAGGGCACCGGGCATGCACAGCGCCAGCTTCGCCCGCAACGCCAGCGTCTATGTCGACAGCTGGTCCAACAGCACCACGCCGCCGCAGATCGAGCTGTTCCGCGCCAACGGCGAGAAGATCGCCACCCTGCTCGAGAACGACCTGGCCGATCCCAAGCATCCGTATGCGCGTTACCGCGATGCGCAGCGCCCGATCGAGTTCGGCACGTTGATGGCTGCCGACGGCAAGACCCCGCTCAACTACAGCCTGATCAAGCCAGCCGGCTTCGATCCATCCAAGCGCTACCCGGTGGCGGTATACGTGTATGGCGGCCCGGCCAGCCAGACCGTGACCGACAGCTGGCCCGGCCGTGGTGATCACCTGTTCAACCAGTACCTGGCCCAGCAGGGCTACGTGGTGTTCTCGCTGGACAACCGTGGCACCCCGCGCCGTGGTCGCGACTTCGGTGGCGCGCTGTACGGCAAGCAGGGTACGGTGGAAGTGACCGACCAGCTGCGTGGCGTGGCCTGGCTGAAGCAGCAGCCATGGGTGGACCCGGCGCGCATCGGCGTGCAGGGCTGGTCCAACGGCGGTTACATGACCCTGATGCTGCTGGCCAAGGCCTCGAACCAGTACGCCTGTGGCGTGGCCGGTGCGCCGGTGACCGACTGGGGCCTGTACGACAGCCACTACACCGAACGCTACATGGATCTGCCGGCGCGCAACGAAGCGGGTTACCGCGAAGCGCGCGTGCTGACCCATATCGACGGCCTGCGCTCGCCGCTGCTGCTGATCCACGGCATGGCAGATGACAACGTGCTGTTCACCAACTCGACCAGCCTGATGAGTGCGCTGCAGAAGCGTGCACAGCCGTTCGAACTGATGACCTATCCGGGTGCCAAGCATGGCCTGTCCGGTGCCGATGCGCTGCATCGCTACCGCGTCGCCGAAGCCTTCCTGGGACGTTGCCTGAAACCCTGATCACCAGCCGGGAAGGAGCCCGTCATGACCCTGCCACCGCCGATTCCCACCCCTGGACAGACCTCCACCGGTTGGTGGTGCCGTCACTGGCGCTGGGCGATGCCGTTGATGGTCGTGCTGGTGCTGGGCGGCGTAGGCGGTGTGGTGGCCTGGAGCGTGCTGCGCTGGAGCGAGGCGGCACGCGAGAGCCCACCGATGCGCGAAGCACTGCGCCGCGCCGGTTGCAGCATCGAACTGGTGGAAGCCTTCGGCGAGCCGCTGCGCACCGAATCGATGCCGCTGGGCAGCATGCAGACCGCGATCAACGGCCAGCGCGATGTCGGCCTGACCGTGGCCCTGGAAGGCCCGCACGCGCATGGTCGCCTGTTCGTGAAGGGCACCCGCAGTGATGAAGTCTGGGATTACCCGGTGATGTACGTGCTGGGCGAGGACAAGCAGACCTTCGACCTGACCGCGCTGGATGATGACGAGGCCGCACAGGAGTGCGAACTGCAGGCCTGCCGCGAGCGTGGCGACTGCCCACTCACTGCCGCGTTGTGACCTTCGGTCACGCGACCGGGTAAGGGCGACCATGTAGAGTCGGCTGTTGGTCGACTGCTCTCCACAAGACGCCTGAAAACCCCGCGCTGCGCGCGATAGTCGACTGACAGTCGACTCTACCCATAAGCCGCGCCGTGACCTCCAGCCGATTGTCGCCGCCGCCCTGAGCGCGTAACTTGCGGGCAACCCTTTGCTGGAGTGTCCCATGAAGCCGATTGCGCTGGCCGTTGCCCTGGCCCTGACTGCCGCCCCGCTGCTGTCCGCGCCACCGGCGCTGGCGGCACCCGCCGCCAAGGCCGCCACTCCGGCCAGCCCGGCCTGGGTCGCCCGCAGCAATGCGCTGGCGCAGATCCTGCTCGATGCGCAGGGCCCGTTCCAGCCAGAGGAAACCGGCTTCTTCGGCGTTCCCGGTTATGACGACAAGGTGGCCGACCTAGGCCCGGACAATGATGCGCGCTACCGCGCCGCCATGGCCAAGGCACGCGACGAACTGAAGGCGAAGCTGGCCACCGAGAAGGATCCCAATGTCCGCCAGGACCTGGAGATCATGATCCACGCCGCCAACCAGAACATCGAAGGCAGCGAGCTCAACGAGAAGTACCTGCTGCCGTGGAGCGATGCGCCGCAGACGGTGTTCAGCGGCCTCAACCTGCTGCTGTCCGATCAGGTGCCGGCCGAGCGCCGGGCCAAGGCGATCGAGCGCCTCAAGGCCTATGCCGGCCTGCAGCCGGGTGGCACCGCGTTCACCACGCTGGCGCGCCAGCGCTATGAAGAGCGATTGAAGGACAGCAGCCTGCTGCAGCCGACGAAGATCGAAGTGCAGCAGTCGCTGGACAACGTCGAGACCTACATCACCGGCATCGAGTCGCTGCTGAAGAAGTACCAGATCGCCGGTGCCGATGAAGCGATGAAGGCCCTGGCCGGGCAGATGAAGGACTACGCCAGCTGGACGCGCTCGACCGTGCTGCCGAAGGCGCGCACTGATGCACGCCTGCCGGCACCGTTGTACGCGTACCAGCTCAAGCAGGTCGGCATCGACATCGACCCGAAGCTGCTGATGCAGCGCGCGCAGTTGGAATTCATGGAAACCCGCTCGGCGATGCAGCAGCTGGCGCCGCTGGTGGTGAAGGACAAGGGCCTGAAGGTAGCCGACCCGAGCGACCCGGTGGCGGTGATCCGTGCGCTGAAGGCTGACAAGATCGCCGACGATCATCTGGAAGGCCACTACCGCAAGGTGATCGACGCGATCGATCCGCTGATCCGCGAGCACGCCATCGTCGACGTGCCCAAGCGTGCCATGCAGATGCGCCTGGGTTCGGCCGCCGAGAGCGCCGCCAGCCCGGCGCCGCACTTCCTGCCGGCGCCGCTGGTCAACAACACCGGGCAGCAGGGCACCTTCGTGCTGCCGCTGGGCAATCCGGCCGCCGGTCCGGGTGCGCAGTACGACGACTTCAACTTCGGCGCGGCGGCGTGGACGCTGAGCGCGCATGAAGGGCGTCCCGGCCACGAACTGCAGTTCACCGCGATGGTCGAGCGCGGCATTTCGCTGGCGCGCACCATGTTCGCGTTCAATTCGGTGAACGTGGAAGGCTGGGCGTTGTACGCCGAAGCCGAGATGGTGCCGTACGAGCCGCTGGACGGTCAGATGATCGCCCTGCAGTTCCGCCTGCTGCGTGCCGCGCGCGCGATGCTCGACCCGATGCTCAACCTTGGCCTGACCGATCGTGCCAATGGCGAGCGCGTGCTGATGGAGCAGGTTGGCCTGTCCAAGGCGATGGCCACCCAGGAACTGGACCGCTACATGGTGCGCATGCCGGGCCAGGCCGGAAGCTACTTCTACGGCTACACCCGCATCCTGGAACTGCGCATGCAGACCGAGCTGGCACTGGGCGCGAAGTTCGACCGCCTGGCGTTCAACAACTTCCTGCTCGACCAGGGCCTGCTGCCGCCGGACCAGCTGGCCGATGCGGTGAACAAGGTGTTCGTGCCGAAGTACAAGCGCTGAACGTTGCCCGGTAGTGCCGGCCGCTGGCCGGCATTACCCCATCCCATCAGGTAGTGCCGGCCGCTGGCCGGCATTCCCTTGGCGCAGGAAGCATTCCTGAGGTTGCCGGCCAGCGGCCGGCACTACCGGCGGTGACCCGAGAGGGTCACCGCTGCGGTTGCGGTGTGATCACCTGTGTCGGCAACCGCGCGGGCGGTGCCGGATTCGGCACCCAGATCGCGACGCCGGCGGCGCGCTTCTGCGTGGTCGGAATACCAATGCCTACCCCGCCACCGACATGCGAGCCAAACGAACCGGCGCCGACGGACATGCCCACCGGCGAGCCACTGCTGCCCACGCCCACCAGCACCACGCCATTGGCGCCCAGCGCCGCGGCCTCTCGCTTCAGGCGGGCCACGGCGGCATCGGTCTGGCCCTGGGTGCCGAAGCCCACCGCAGACGCTGATTCCAGCTGGGCGATTTCCTGCGAGCCGGCTGGCGGCGTCGAATAGATCTGCACCAGTGCCGGATCGATCGGTGCGCGGGCGCGGCCCAGCATCACCTTGGAGGTGCTGGCACAGCCCGCGGCGACCAGCAGGATGGCCGCCAACGCGGCCCAACGGATGTTCATGGCACGACCCCTGTAGGACTGGTTGCGATCATCGGCGGGCCACTCTGAATCGGCGCCAACACCCGGGCCAGGGCACGCACGGCAGTACGCTAGCACGGCGCGGGTGACAGCCCCGCCAATGGCAGTAGGCGGCGGCAGCGGGAACGTCTATGGTTGGGGCAGGAACCAACTGCGGGAGAGCGGAATGGGTGTAATCAGTCTGTTGTGGGGCGTACTGGCGCTGTTGTGGATGATCCTGGCGCTGATTCCGCTGCTGGGCTGGGGCAACTGGTTCCTGATCCCGTTCGCCGCCGTCGGTGCGGTGATCGCCGCGCTGGGCATCCTGTTCACCCATCCGACCAAGCGTGGGCGGGCCTGGGCCGGGCTGGTGCTGAACGGCATCGTGGTGGTGGTTGGCATCCTGCGCCTGGGCCTGGGCGGCGGCGTGATCTGATCCCGGGCCGGGGTGCGACAGGGCGTCGCAGGCGCACGGCCCGTGGCCGGGCAGGGGCGTACAATGAATGGCTGCGCGAGCCCCCCGCGTGCCTGTGAATCCGCGCCCGGCGCGGCTGCCCCATGATCATCCGACCCCGTCCCCACGGCTGGCAACTGCTGTACATCCTGCGCGGCTCGATCGTAAAAGCGATCGCGCCGAAGGTGCTGGCCATCCTGATCCTGTCCATCGCCGTGGCCGCAGTGGTGGAACTGGCACCGCCGACCGGCATCGAGCGCGTCTCGGTCACGCCGTTCACCCTGCTCGGCCTGGTGCTGTCGATCTTCCTCAGCTTCCGCAACAGCGCCTGCTACGAGCGCTGGTGGGAAGGCCGCAAGCTGTGGGGCCAGCTGGTCTACGAATCGCGATCGCTGGCCCGCCAGGTAAACCTGCTGCTGGCCGATGACACCGGCCGTCGTCGCCGCATCGCCTACCTCACCACCGCCTTCGCCCATGCCCTGGCCGGTCGCCTGCGCGGGCGTATCGTCGCCCTGGTGGCCTTGCCATGGCTGGACAAGCGCCAGCGCGAACAGCTGGGCCAGCGCGAGAACGTGCCCGACGCGCTGTTGTCAATGATCGCCGCCGAACTGGCGCAGGCACTGCGCAGCGGTGAGCTGGACCCGATCCTCTACACCCAGCTGGAAGAACGCCTGCACGCGATGTCGTCGATCCAGGCCGGCTGCGAGCGCATTCTCACCACACCGCTGCCGTTTGCCTACACCCTGCTGCTGCACCGCTGTGCATGGATGTTCTGCGTGCTGCTGCCGTTCGGCCTGGCAAGTTCGCTGGGCTGGGGCACGCCGGTGCTGTCGGCGGTGCTGGCCTATGCCTTCTTCGGCCTGGACCAGCTGGGCGAAGAAATGGAAGACCCGTTCGGCCTGGAGCCGAACGACCTGCCGCTGGACGCGCTGGTGCGCACGATCGAGATCGACCAGCTCGACGCGCTCGGCGAACGCCCCTTGCCTGAACCCCTGCTGCCGCAGGGTTACCTGTTGCAATAGCCACTCCTCGGAGCCTGCCATGTCCCACCCGCTTTACCGCCCGCGCCGCATGCGTCACGACGAGTTCTCGCGCCGCCTGATGCGTGAGAACACGCTGACTACCGACGACCTGATCTACCCGGTGTTCGTGCACGAACTGGCCGGCCGCACCGCAGTACCGTCGATGCCGGGCGTGGAGCGGCTGTCGATCGAAGAGCTGCTGAAGGTGGCCGAAGAGGCGCTGGAGCTGGGCATCCCGGTGATCGACCTGTTCCCGGTGATCGACCCGTCGCTGAAGTCGCTGGACGCGTCGGCGGCGTGGGCCGAGGACGGCCTGGCACAGCGTGCGATCCGCGCGCTGAAGTCACGCTTCCCGGAGCTGGGGGTGATGACCGACGTGGCGCTGGACCCGTACACCACGCACGGCCAGGACGGCATCATCGACGACAAGGGCTATGTGCTGAACGACATCACCGTCGAGGCGCTGGTCAAGCAGTCGGTATCGCACGCCGAAGCCGGTGTCGACATCGTCTCGCCGTCGGACATGATGGACGGCCGCATCGGCGCGATCCGTCGTGCGCTGGATGCCGACAACCACATCAACGTGCGCATCATGGCCTACTCGGCCAAGTACGCCTCGGCGTTCTACGGTCCGTTCCGCGATGCGGTGGGCAGCGCGGCCAGCCTCGGCAAGGCCGACAAGAAGACCTACCAGATGGACCCGGCCAACGGCGACGAGGCGCTGCGCGAGATTGCGCTGGACCTGGAAGAGGGCGCCGACATGGTGATGGTCAAGCCGGGCATGCCGTACCTGGACCTGGTGCGCCGGGTGAAGGAGACGTTCGGCGTACCGACCTTCGCCTACCAGGTGAGCGGCGAGTACGCGATGATGAAGGCCGCCTTCGCCAATGGCTGGTTGGACGAGCGCGCCTGCGTGCTGGAGTCGCTGCTGGGCTTCAAGCGGGCCGGTGCCGACGGCGTGCTGACCTATTTCGCGCCGCAGGTGGCGCGATGGCTGCGCGAGCGCTGACAATAGCGCCACGATAGACAGAGGACTACGCGATGGGACCCGAACTGGGATGGATGCAATGGCTGATCTGGGGCATCGGTACGCTGGTGTTCGGCGCCATCATCGTCGGTGTCTTCATCGCCGCCTGGCGGGCCGGCAAGCGCCCGCCGGAGCAGCTCTCCGCCGCCCGTCACGTGGCCCGTGAGCAGGCCCTGCCGGACAGCGTGCAGGCCGAGCTGGCCGCGCTGAACCAGCGCAAGGACAACGGCCAGCTGAGCGAGCTGGAATACGAGCAGCAGCGCGCCAAGGTGCTGTCGCGCTGACCCTCACGTTCTGGTAGCCGCCAACCTTGGTTGGCGCTTTCCCGCATGCCAACCAAGGTTGGCATCTACCAAACGATCATCCATCCGTTGCGTGGATCTACGGCATGCACCCGGCCACCGCCGCCACCTTCGGCACGGCCAACCGGTATACGTCCACGCCACCGGCACGCGGTGCCTTCGCCGCACTGCTGGCGACCATCATCTCGCCGGGCTTGGCGTTGTCGATCACCGGCGCGCCGGTCCAGCCGCCGGCCTGGTTGAACGACAGCCCCAATGGCTGCAGCGCCGCACCGGTCCACGCACAGCCGCTGCTCCACACCTGCGCGGTGCTGCCGCTGCCGCGGCTGAACACCACTGCGCCGTCATGGCCCAGCCAGTCGCCATCGGTCTCGTCATCGGCGCTGTTCAACGCGGTCAACGCCGTTGCAGGGCCACGCCTGCCCTGGGCATCCAACGTGGTCACGAACAGGTCCCAGCCCGCGCTACCGCCCTGCTGCCGAGCAAACAACAGCCGCTGGCCATCCGCGCTCAGGGCCGGCCCGCGTTCTTCCCGGCGCCCGCCATCACCGGCCAGGGCCTGCGCGCTGCCCAGCCGGCCATCGGCAGCCAGCGCGGCCCGGTACAGCGCCAGCTTGCCCTCGCGGCCGGCCGCGAACAGCAGCCAGCGGCCGTCACGGCTGAAGTAGGGATCACGGGCCTCACCGGCCACGCCTACCGGCAAGGCCTGCGCCTGCTGCCAGCGGCCGTCGACCACGCGCGCCTCCCACAGGCCCCAACCGGCCTCGCCACGGCGGGCGAAGACGATGCGCTGGCCATCGGCGCTGATCGTGGCGCGGCCCTCGTCGGCGCGGGTCGAGACCACGCCCATGCCTTCGATGCCGTACTCGTTCAACGCCATCGCCACGGGGGCAGAGAGTAGACTGGCGGCAAGCACCAGCAGGGGCGGGGTGATGCGCATCATCCGGGTCCGTGCACGAAAGAGCACCAGTCTAGCCAGCTTGAGGATTCCATGACCGACCGTTACGCCGTCTTCGGACACCCCGTTGCCCACTCGAAGTCGCCGCAGATCCATGCCACGTTCGGTCGCCAGGAAGGCATCGCGGTGGATTACCGCGCGATCGACCTGGCCCCGGATGCGTTTCTGGCCGGCCTGGAAGCCTTCGCCGCCGACGGTGGTGTCGGCGCCAACGTCACCTCGCCGCACAAGGAAGCCGCGTTCTCGGTGTGCACCACGTTGACCGCGCGCGCGCGCCGCGCCGGCTCGGTCAACACGCTGCTGCGCAAGGGCGACCGCTGGCATGGTGACACCACCGATGGCATCGGCCTGGTGCGCGACCTGACCGACCGCCACGGCCTGGACCTGCGTGGCCGCCGCATGCTGCTGATCGGTGCCGGTGGCTCCGCGCGCAGCGTCGCTCCGGCCTTCCTCGATGCTGGAATCACCGAACTGGTGGTGGTCAACCGCACGCCGGAACGCGCCGATGAACTGATCGACGCCATGGGCGAGCCGGGCCGCGCGATCAGCCGCTACTGGGAAGACCTGCGCGAGCTGGGCGACTTCGAGCTGATCGTCAACGCCACCTCGGCCGGCCGCGACCGCGACGTTGAGTTCAAGCTGCCACTGTCGCTGGTCAACTCGATGACCACCGCCGTCGACCTGAACTACGGCGAGGCCGCCATCGCCTTCCTGGCCTGGGCGCGCGCAGCGAACTGCCGCAATACCGTGGACGGCCTGGGCATGCTGGTCGAGCAGGCCGCCGAGAGCTTCCTGCAGTGGCACGGTGTGCGCCCGCAGACCGACGAGGTCTACCAGACGTTGCGGCAGGGTGCCGCCGTGCTTGCCGGCGAGGACTGATCGATGGACAACACGACCCTGATGGTGACGGTGCTGAGCATCGTGGGCGTGCGCCTGCCGGTGCTGATCGCACTGTGCGTGGGCCTGGTCTGGGTGGTCGGCGCACCACGCGATGCCACCCGCACAGGTGCCCTGGTCGGTCTGGTGCTGTTGCTGCTGTCCAGCCTCGGCGGCATGGCCGCCGGCATCCTGCCGATGTGGTTGATCAAGAGCGGCAACTTCGACGCCATCTCGGGCATGAGTGCCATCCTTGGCGTGCTGCACTTCGCGCTGGCGATGGTCGAGGCCATCGGCGTGGTGCTGCTGGTATGGGCGCTGGTGCGCCTGCTGCGTACCCGCCCGATCCCGGCGGCCTGACCGGTCGCGCCGGGCCATGCCCGGCGTATCTGGCCCTTGAGCGGTCCGGCCATCGGACCGTGACCGCCGCCTGGCGTCGTCGCTGGCCCGTTCAGGGTGCCAGCGGCGGTGAACGTGGCCGGCCATGCGACAATGACCGGCCCGATCCAGCCACGGTACTTCCCGGCGTGACCGAAACCGTCGCCGCTCCGCGCACGCTCGATGACCCCTTGAAGGACGCGATCCGCAAGGCGTACACGACGCTGCAGGCCAATACGCCCGGCTTCTCCACCCGCCGCTCGCAGAGCCAGATGATCGGCGTGGTGTCGCGTGCGCTGTCGAAAAGCGGTGGCGTCGGCGTGGTCGAAGCGCCCACCGGCGTCGGCAAGAGCCTGGGCTACCTCACCGCAGGCGTACCGATCGCGCTGGCCAGCAAGAAGAAGCTGGTGATCAGCACCGGCACCGTGGCGCTGCAGTCGCAGCTGGTCGAGCGCGATATCCCGAATTTCCTCAAGGCCACCGGCCTGGAAGCGACTGTCGCGCTGGCCAAGGGCCGTACCCGCTACCTGTGCACGCGCAATGCTGCCGAAGCGCAGGGCGAGGGCTCGCAGGGCGGCATGTTCGAGGATGACGCACCCTTGTTCGACCGGCCACTGGCGCCGATCGAGATGGATATCGCCAAGCGCCTGACCGATGCCTTCACCGGTGGCAGCTGGGATGGCGACATCGACAACGCGCCGGAGACCATCAGCCCCGGCCTGCGCAGTCGCATCACCACGCCGGCTTCGGGTTGCGCCGGGCGCCGCTGCGCCTATTCGGCGCAATGCGCGGTGCTGCGTTCGCGCAACACGGTGCGCGACGCGCAGATCGTGGTCACCAACCACGCGCTGCTGCTGTCAGCGCTGTCGATCGGCGACAGCGACAACGGCCAGCCGTTGATCGCACCGCCGTCGGACATGCTGCTGGTGCTGGACGAAGGTCATCACATCGGCAACGTGGCGATCGACCAGGGCGCGGCCAGCCTGGCGCTGGACGAGATGGCCAAGCGCACAGGCCGCCTGCAGATCCTGATTGCCGGTGCCTACCGCGCGGTCGACAAGGACCGCCTGGGCAACCTGCTGCCCAACGAAGCGATCGACGTCGCCAGCAACGTGGCCAAGCAGCTGCGTGCGTTCCGCGACCACATCGAACGGGTATGGATGCCGGCACCGGCCGACGAGGAACCGATGTGGCGCGCCGCCAACGGCCGCCTGCCCGAGGCCTGGCGCGAGCCGATCGAAGCGCTGGCCGACGACACCCGCAGCCTCTACAACTGGGCGCATGCCGCCACCGCGCAGGTGGCCAAGGGCAAGCAGGACGATGCCGCGCGCGAGCGCCTGCAGCGCAACCTGGGCATGGCGCTGGAAATGATCGAGCAGCAGTACAACCTGTGGCAGGCGTGGCGCCGCGAGGACAAGGATGGCGCGCCGCCGATGGCGCGCTGGGTGACTGCCACCCGCGATGGCGACCTGGTGCTGCACGGCTCGCCGGTGTCGGCCGCGCACGTGCTGCGCAAACTGCTGTGGGATGAAGTGGACTCGGTGGTGATGACCTCGGCGACGTTGACCGGCGGCGGCGACTTCCAGTCGCTGGCGATCGACAACGGCATTCCCGAAGAGGCGGAGATGGTCTCGCTGTCGTCGCCGTTCGACCTGCCCAACCAGGCCGAGCTGATCGTGCCGAAGTTCCCGGTCACGCCGGACGACCGCGAAGGCCACCCGCGCGAAGTGGCGCGTTACCTCGACACCGAACTGGACTGGGCCAAGGGCTCGATGGTGCTGTTCACCTCGCGCTGGAAGATGGAGAAGGTGGCCGGGCTGATGTCGGCCGCGCGCCGCAAGCGGGTGCTGGTGCAGGGCGAGATGTCCAAGACCCGGCTGATCGACGAGCACCTGCGTCGCGTGGCGGCGGGCGAAGGCTCGGTGCTGTTCGGGCTGAATTCGTTCGGCGAAGGCCTCGACCTGCCCGGCGAAGCCTGCACCACGGTGGTGATCACCCAGGTGCCGTTCGCGGTGCCGACCGATCCGCAGACCGCCACGCTCAGCGAGTGGTTCGAGGGGCGCGGGCTTAACGCGTTCAACCTGATCGCCATTCCGCATGCGCTGCGCACGTTGACCCAGTTCGCCGGCCGACTGATCCGCACCTCCACCGACACCGGCCGCGTGGTCATTCTCGATTCGCGGCTGCTGACCCGCCGCTACGGCAAGCGCATCATCGACGCGCTGCCGCCGTTCAAGCGCGTGATCGGCTGACACAGGGTCGGATCCCTTCCGCAGGAAGGGCTCTGATCCCACCACGCACTCTGTCGCTCAACCGCCCTCCGGATTCCGGCAGGACTGGTTGCCCATCGCATTGTGGTAATCGCGATCAAAGCAGCGCAGGAAGCCATCGAGCACGTCCAGGTTCGGCGGCCACGGCGCATCCACCTTCTGCCCGCCGGCGGTCGTGAAGTGATAGCGCCCATCCTTCAGCGCCCTGGCAATCTGCGCCGGGGCAGGAATCGCGATCAACCTTGCACGCGCTTTCTCCAGCGCCGCACGATCGCGCTGCAGGAACGCGATCGTGCCGTCCACGTAGGCGTTCCAGTAACCGGGATCGGTGTCGGTGGGCTTGTAGGTGCGCTGCATCAGCGCCACCGCCTGCGGGTACTGGCCCGCCTCCGCACGCATCTGGCCTTCATGCCACAGAATCATGGAGTTGCCTGCAGCCTTCGGCAACGCAGCATAGGCGGCGAGAAGGTCAGCGGCTTCGCGGTGGCAGCCACGGTCGGCCAGCGTGCGCCAGCCGCCTTCCATGTCCTGATCGAACGCATCCGGTTCCATCGCCAGCATCGCATCGCGGTCGTAGCTGCAGTCCGGGGCTTTGGGCGGTTCGGCTGACGTGCCCATGGCAGCGGCCAGCGCAAAGGAAAGCAACATCATCGCAACCTCCGTGTTGGTGACTTCCTGGAACACCATAACGGATCAGGATGGGTAGTGCCGGCCGCTGGCCGGCAACCTCATTGGTACGCGGATGCATCGTGCAGATGCCGGCCAGCGGCCGGCATTACCGCACACAGATCAGTCGCCGAGCAGGGCGGTGTTGCGTACGGCGCCCTTGTCGGCGCTGGTCGCGAGCAGGGCGTAGGCCTTCAACGCGCTGGTGACCTTGCGCGGGCGCGGCGCACGCGGTTTCCAGCCGCGTGCATCGGCGTCGGCGCGGCGCTGGGCCAGCGTGGCTTCGTCCAGCAGCAGATCGATGCGGCGGGCGGGGATGTCGATGCGGATGCGGTCGCCATCTTCCACCAGGCCGATCGTGCCGCCGCTGGCGGCTTCCGGCGACACGTGGCCGATCGACAGGCCCGAGGTACCGCCGGAGAAACGCCCATCGGTGAGCAGTGCGCACTGCTTGCCCAGTCCCTTCGATTTCAGGTAGCTGGTCGGGTACAGCATTTCCTGCATGCCGGGGCCACCCTTCGGGCCTTCGTAGCGGATGACCACCACGTCGCCGGCCTTCACCTCGTCGGCGAGGATGCCGGCCACGGCCGCGTCCTGGCTTTCGTAGACGCGCGCGTTGCCTTCGAACACGTGGATCGATTCGTCCACGCCGGCGGTCTTCACCACGCAGCCGTCCACCGCCAGATTGCCACGCAGCACGGCCAGGCCGCCTTCGGCCGAATAGGCGTGCTCGACGCTGCGGATGCAGCCCTCGGCACGGTCCACGTCCAGCGTCGGCCAGCGTGTGGCCTGGCTGAAGGCCACCTGGGTGGGGATGCCGGCCGGGCCGGCACGGAAGAAGTCCTGCACGTTCGAGTCGCTGCTGACCGCCACGTCCCAGCGTGCGATGGCGTCGGCCAGGCTGCGGCTATGTACGGTCGGTACGCTGGTATCCAGCAGTCCACCGCGCGCCAGTTCACCAAGGATGCCGTACACGCCCCCGGCGCGGTGCACGTCTTCCATGTGGTACCTGGGCGTGTTCGGCGCCACCTTGCACAGCTGCGGCACGCGCCGCGACAGTGCATCGATGTGGGTCAGGTCAAAGTCCACTTCCGCTTCCTGCGCGGCGGCCAGCAGGTGCAGGATGGTATTGGTGGACCCGCCCATGGCGATGTCCAGGGTCATCGCATTGGCGAACGCGGCCTGGGTGGCGATGCCACGCGGCAGCGCAGTCGGGTCTTCGCCGCCATACCAGCGGTGGCACAGCTCGACGATCAGGCGGCCGGCGCGCAGGAACAGTTGTTCGCGGTCGGCGTGGGTGGCCAGCGTGGAGCCGTTGCCGGGCAGCGACAGGCCCAGCGCTTCGGTCAGGCAGTTCATCGAGTTGGCGGTGAACATGCCCGAGCACGACCCGCAGGTCGGGCAGGCACTGCGCTCGAACTCGGCCACTTTTTCGTCGCTGGCGGTTTCGTCCGCGGCGATCACCATCGCATCGACCAGGTCCAGCTTGTGCTCGGACAGTTTGGTCTTGCCCGCTTCCATTGGTCCGCCGGAGACGAACACCACCGGGATGTTGAGGCGCAGTGCGGCCATCAGCATGCCGGGGGTGATCTTGTCGCAGTTGGAAATGCACACCAGCGCATCGGCGCAGTGCGCGTTGGCCATGTACTCCACCGAGTCGGCGATGATTTCGCGGCTGGGCAGCGAATACAGCATGCCGTCGTGACCCATGGCGATGCCATCGTCCACGGCGATCGTGTTGAATTCCTTGGCGACGCCGCCGACTTTTTCGATCTCGCGCGCGACCAGCTGGCCGAGGTCCTTCAGGTGTACGTGGCCGGGCACGAACTGGGTGAAGGAGTTGGCGATGGCGATGATCGGCTTGTGGAAGTCGCCGTCCTTCATGCCGGTGGCGCGCCACAGGGCGCGGGCGCCGGCCATGTTGCGGCCGGCGGTGGAGGTACGGGAACGGTATTCGGGCATGGCTGGCGGAACGGGCGGGCCGTACGACGTGGGGGTCGCCCGATCATGGACAATTTTTTCGGTTGCTGCTGCAACCACCGGAGGTGGTCGGGCCGGGCTGCGCCCGGCACCCGCGGTAGTGCCGGCCGCTGGCCGGCAACCTCAACAGCAACAGCTGGGCTATCCGTGGGATGGCGGGGTGGGTCCGGTTGCAGGGGACGGCGCAAGTACGTCCATGTAGCCTCGGTCGCGCCTTGCTCGTGTGCGCTTCCCTGCGCACGCGGCAAGACCGGGGTTGAGCGTCCTGCCCAACCCGCCCGAGGCATGCCTCGCGCCCATGGCGCTCACGCCCCTGCCACCGGACCCACCCCGCCTTTGACAGTTGGCCGCGATCTGACGGGATCCGACCCCGATTCCTGATTGGAACGACGAAAATGAAAGTCCGTTCATCTTTCGGACTTTGCCGATTCCGGTTGCTGGTCCGGATTTGGCATCATTGGGGCATTGATCCGTCGACAGGGCATGAGGCCATGAAACGTTCCCGCACCACCGCGCTGCTGCTGATGAGCGCTGCGCCGCTGCTGTTCACCGCCTGCCAGAAGGAGCCGGAGGTGAAGGTGCAGGAAGGCCTGTACACCTCGGTCGAGGCCTGCACCGAGGCCACCGGCGATCCGTCGTCGTGCCGCAATGCCTTCGCGGAAGCGCAGAAGCAGGCCGCCGATGCCGCGCCGAAGTACGCCAGCAAGGAAGCTTGCGAGAAGGACTACAAGCCGGAACAGTGCGTGCAGCAGCACACCTCGGCCGGCACCTCGTTCATCGGCCCGATGATGATGGGCTTCTTCATGTCGCAGATGCTGAGCAACCGCGGTGGTCTCGCTCCGCAGGCGCCCGCGGCGTCGCCGGCCTACCAGGACAAGAGCGCCGGCTGGGCGCGTCCGGCACCGGGCGGCAGCGGTGGCCTGAATACCGCCAGCGGCATCGGCGCAGGCAAGGCGGGCCTGGCCCCGGTCACCAGCGAGCCGAACCGTGCGGTCACTGCCAGCCGTGGTGGCTTCGGCAACACCAGCGCGCGCCGCAGCACCAGCGGCAGCTACGGCGGCTGATCGACCCATGCAGCGTATCCGGATTGCCGAGCGTGCCCAGTGGCGGGCACGCGCGGAAGAGGCGGGTTTCCGCTTCCACACCATCGATGGCCAGCCGTATTGGGATGAGAGCGCGTATTACGCGTTCACCCTGCGCCAGATCGAGCAGGACATCGAAGATCCCAGCGCCGAGCTGCACCAGATGGCGCTGGACCTGGTCGGTGATGTCATCGGCAGCGAACGCCTGATGGACCAGCTGTCGATTCCGTCGCATTACCGCGACTGGATCGCCGACAGCTGGCGCCAGCGCCAGCCACACCTGTACGGGCGCCTGGACCTGGCCTATGACGGCACCGGTCCGGCCAAGCTGTACGAACTGAACTACGACACGCCGACCTCGCTGTTCGAGGCCAGCTTCTTCCAGTGGCAGTGGCTGGAAGACCAGCGCAATGCCGGTCGCCTGCCGCAGCATGCCGACCAGTTCAACGCGATCCATGAGGCGCTGGTCGAGCGCTTCGGCGAACTGGCCACGCAGCTGCCGCCGCCGCTGTATTTCAGCGCCGTGGGCAGTTCGGAAGAAGACCGCGGCACCGTCGATTATCTGCGCGACTGCGCCTCGCAGGCCGGCCTGCACGGGCAGGCGATCGCCGTGGAGGATATCGGCCTGTCCGAGGACGGGCGCTTCACCGCGCTGGACGATTCGGTGATCGGCACGCTGTTCAAGCTGTACCCGCTGGAAGACCTGATGGCCGAGGAATTCGGTCGCGCGCTGCCGGGCTCGGGCGTGCAGCTGCTGGAACCGGCGTGGAAGGCGGTACTGAGCAACAAGGGCATCCTGCCGCTGCTGTGGCAGCGCAACGTGGGCCATCCGAACCTGCTGGAAGCCCACTTCGACGACGGCAGCACGCTGGCCTCGGGCTGGGTGCGCAAGCCGCTGTTCTCGCGCGAAGGCGCGAACATCGAGATGCACCTGGCCGACGGCAGCACGCAGCGCAGCGACGGTCCGTACGACGGTCCGGCGATCCTTCAGCGTGCGCATCCGCTCACCCGCTTCGAAGGCGGTTACCCGCTGATCGGCAGCTGGGTGATCGGCGACCACGCCTGCGGTATCGGCATCCGCGAGGACGACAGCGCGATCACCCGCGACAGTGCGCGCTTCGTGCCGCACGCAATCGTCGATGAGGCGCCAACGCGGATCTACGTCTGATGGCGGTGCGGCGCCCCCGGGCCGGCGTGGGCAACCGACGCCGGTCGTAGAACAACCGCTGTAGGTAGTGGCCGACCTTGGTCGGCGGTTTGGATTTCGTGCCAACCAAGGTTGGCACCTACCAGAGCGGCCGCGAACCAGCGCAATGCGTCGGTAGCGCCGGGCCATGCCCGGCGCCATCGATCAGAGCAGCCCTTCGCGCTTCACTGCCAGGTAGCGCTCGACCAGTGCGGCAGGCAGGGCATCGGCAGTCACGTCCAGCACCATCACCTTCTCGCTGCGCAGTGCCTCATGCGCCTTCGCGCGCTGCTGCAGGTACAGTGCAGCGGCACCGGCCTGGGTCGCGTCCTCCAGGGTCTGCACGTCACCTTCCAGCGCAGCGTCCAGTTCGCGTTCGCGCAGGCTGGCCACGCACACCAGATGGCGGCGCTGCAGCAGGCGCACCGCCGCCAGCAGGTCCTCGATATCCTCGTCGCGCACGTTGCTGACCAGCATCACCAGCGCCCGCCGGCGCTGACGCAGCGACACCTCAGTGGCGGCGGCCAGGTAGTCGGTAGCCACCGCGCGCGGCTGCAGGTCGTAGCTGGCGCGCAGCAGGTGCTCGACCGTGCCCATGCCACGCTGCGGCGCCACCCAGCGGCGTTCGCCACCGGCAGCGAACAGGCCGGCGGCATCGCCCTGGCGCAGCGCCAGGTAGGCCACCACCAGCGAGGCGTTCAACGCGTGGTCGAAGTGCGAGAGCCCGCCTTCGCTGGCCAGCATGCGCCGGCCACTGTCGAGCATCAGCAACAGCTGCTGGTTCTTCTCGTCCTGGTACTCGCGCGAGATCAGCTTGCGCGCACGTGCGGTGGCCTTCCAGTCGAGCTGGCGCAGGCTGTCGCCGATGCGGTACTCCCGCATCTGGTGGAAGTCGGTGCCTTCACCCCGGCGGCGCTTCACGTGCGCACCGACCAGCCGCGAGGCCTGGTCGGCACTGAACAGGGCGAAGCGGGTGAGTGGCACGAAGTTCGGATAGACCCGCACCTCCAGCGCCGGCGGCAGCGTGCGTTGCTGCCACCACAGGCGCCACGGCGAGCGCATGCGCAGGCGCACGCCTTCGAAGCGGAAATGCCCACGCTGCAGCGGCTGCAGGTGGTAGTGCAGGGTGGAGGCACTGCCGCCCTGCAGGCGTACGCGCTGCGGCAGTGATTCCAGCGGCCAGCCGCCGGGCACCAGGTCGAACACCTGCACCGTCATCGATTGTCCGGCCTGCAGGCGCAGCGCGGCTTCGCGACGCACGCCCAGTGCCAGCGCCTCGGGCAGCTCGCGTTGCACCTGCGGCGACGGACGCCGCGACTGCCGCCACAGATCCATCAACGCCGGCACGGCAATCGCCAACGCCGCCAGCGCCCAGCTCCAGCGCGGCAGCACGCCGCCCAGCACCAGGCCGCCAAGCGCGGCCCAGGCCAGCAGCAGCAACAGCAGCAGCGGTGCCGGTCTCATCGGCGCGGCGCTTCCACCTTGGCCAGCAGTGCGCCCAGCACGTCGTCGGCGTCCTGGCCTTCGATCTGCAGTTCCGGTGCCAGCGCGATGCGATGGCGCAGCGCAGGGCGCGCGATGTCGCGCACATCATCCGGAGTGACGAAATCACGACCGGCCAGCACCGCCTGTGCACGCGAGGCACGCACCAGCGCGATGCTGCCGCGCGGGCCGGCGCCGACCGCGATACCCGGCCACTGCCTCGTCGCCGCCACGATCCGCACCGCGTAGTCGATCACTTCGTCGTCAACCGTGATCGCGGCGGTGGCACGCTGCAGTTCCAGCAGCTCACCAGCACCGAGCACGCGCTGCACCTGGCTCAGGTCGAAATCGCTGGCGGCGCGGCCGCTGGTGATCGCGGTCACCATGCGCTTCTCGTCCTCCAGCTGCGGATAGTCGATCAGGACCTTCAGCAGGAAGCGGTCCAGCTGTGCTTCCGGCAGCGGGTAGGTGCCTTCCTGCTCCAGCGGGTTCTGCGTGGCCAGTGCCATGAACGGCGGCGCCAGGGTGAAGGCCTTGCCTTCGATGGTCACCTGGCCTTCCTGCATCACTTCCAGCAGCGCCGACTGGGTCTTGGCCGGTGCGCGGTTGATCTCGTCGGCCAGCAGCAGGTTGGTGAACACCGGACCGCGACGGATCTTGAAGCTTTCGCTCTTCGGGTCGTACACGGCGTGGCCGCTGACGTCGCTGGGCATCAGGTCGGGGGTGAACTGCACGCGGCCATAGTCCAGTTCCAGGGCCTGTGCCAGTGCGCGCACCAGCAGGGTCTTGCCCAGCCCGGGTACGCCCTCGATCAACACGTGACCGCCGGCGAGCAGGGCCACCAGGATCTGGTCAAGCACCTCGGCCTGGCCGATGAAGGCGTGGCCGATAGCGTCGCGGATGGCATCGACGCGTTCGATCAGGCGGGCGTTCGCGGCCGCCGGCAGCTCGGGGACTTCGGTCATAGCAGGGATCTCATCTGGAGCAGCAAGCGGATGCGCTCGCGCAGGGCGGAGGAATCGTGCGGCGGAGGGGGGGAGAGCGCGCTGGCGACGCGGCTTTGCGGCCACTTCAGCAGCTCGGCGATGGCCTGATCGCGCGGCGCGCCGTCGAGTGCGGCGGCAACCGGCGCGCGCAGGCGCAGGCGGTGCAGGAACAGCGCGAGCACGGCCTCGTACAGGCGCGTGCCGTGACCGAAGCGCAGCAGCAGTTCGCCACTGGCACGCACGTGCTCCAGCAGCGAGCGGCGTTCCAGCACGGGCGACGGCAGCAGGCTGCCGAAGCGCTGCGAGCGGCCCCACAACCAGCCCAGCAAAGCCAGCAGCAGAGGCACCCACAACGGCCAGCCCTGGTAGAACAGGCGCGCCCACAGCGATGGCGGTTGACTGGCATAGACCAGCCAGACCGCCCCCTTGCCGTAGTTCGGATCGAGCAGGTAGCGGGTCAGGTCGCGGTGGGCGGGATCATGCAGGCCGTCGCTGGCCTTGCCGGCAGTAGCCGCCAGGCGCGCTGCAGGCGAGTCGACATCGCCGCGCATGAACTCCATGTCGGCCAGTACGCTGACCCTGCCCTGTCCGTGGCGCAGGCGCGCGAACACCAGATCGCGATCACCACCCCAGCGTCGCTCGGCCTGCGCTTTGGCGGCAAAGCCAAGCGTGAAGCGGCGGCCACCGCAGAATTCGCTGTGACCGGTGTCGTCGTCGATGTGGAACGGCTGGCAGTCGCTGCGCTGGAACAGGCTGTCCACGCCCAGCTGGTCCAGCAGCGGCCCCTGCGTGCTGCTGGCATCGTCTTCGGCCGGCGGCGGCGTGCGCACCAGCAGATGGCCGCCACGGTCGACCCAGTCCAGCAGCTGCTTCACGGTGGGTGCCGGCAGCTCGCTGCTGTCCTGCAACAGCACCACGGTGTCGTGCGGCGCCAGCGCCATCTGCTGCAGCTCAAGCCGCGGCCGCGCGTGCACGTCGATACCGTCGGCGCGCAGCGCCTGGCCCAGCACGTACAGCGGGTTGTAGGCGGCTTCGCCCTGCGGCGGCAGCGGAAGCGTTTCGGTGACCCGCTCGTGCGTGCGCAGGTAGAGGATGGTCAGCGGCACGCCGAACAGCACCAGCACGCCCAGCAGCAACGACCAGAACAGGCGCGGGCTCATGCCTGCCACCGGTACTGCTGGCGCAGGGTCTCGGCCAGCGCGTCGAAATCGCTGCGGCTGGGCAGGCGTCCACCATAGGCGGCGTACTGCCACATGCGCACGATGCGCGCGAAAAGATCACGGTCGGCTGCTTCGGGCATGCGCCGCGATGCGCGCAGGCATTGTGCTTCGGTAGCGCCGGGTGGCAACGCGATGCCGCTGCGCTCGCCGACGGTACGCACGCTGGCACGGTACAGCAGCGCCAGCGCCTGGCGTGGCCGGCCCTGGTCCCACAACAGGCCGGCCTGGGTGGCGACGTCCGGCGGCAGCACCACCGGCAACGTCACCTGTTCCTCCACCACCTGCGGTGCCGCCTCGGCCTTGCGCCGCCCGCTGCCGCGCAGCCACGGCAGCCACAGACGTGCGGTCAGCAGCAGCACCAGCAGCAGGACGCCGAGCAGGCCCCACAGGCCCCATTCGGCCAACCGTGCCAGCCAGGCGATGCCGTCCTTGCGCGGCTTGCGCTCGCCCTTGTTGCTGCTGTCGCTCTGCAGCGATTTGTCTTCCTTCTTCTTTTCCTCGGCCTTTTCGATCGGCTTCCAGTGCGTGACCTGACGGGTCGGGCGCTGCAGCGGATCCTCATAGGCACGGTTCACCGCCTGGCGGAAACCGGCGGTGTCCACCGGCAAGGTGCCGAAGATCGTTGCCGGGGTGTTGGCCGGGTCGATCGTGGCTTCGTCGTCGTCCGTATCGGCGCCGACGTCGCTGGGTTTGCCCAGCACACGCTCCGGCCCGGCATCTGCGTCCTGCGCATGCACCGATGCGGAGACCACTGGCAGCGCCAGGCACAGCAGCAGGGCCAGCGTCGATGCGGCCGGCAGCAGACGATCGCGCAGGCGGCGCAGGGCGATTTCCACGTCCCAGGCTTCCATCTGCGTGCGCCGGTTCAGATACAGGCCGAAGCCGCCACCGACGAAGAACGGGCCGATCATCACCGAGGCCAGCCAGCACGCCAGGTTGAAACCCAGCCGCGCCCACGCCGGTGTATCCCGGCCGATCATGTCCCACGCTGCGCGCCAGGATTCGGACATCAGCTCCAGCGGCATGAACATGAACACTGCGCCGATCGCACCCGATACCAGCGCCGCTTCGAAGGCCATGCAGGCCACGGTCAGTACCAGTGCTGCGCCAGCGGCACCGGCCGCCACTGCGCGCCGACGTGGACCACGCTGGTCGGGGGCGTTGCCCTCCAGCAGGTTCACCGGCAGGCACAGGCTGCGCAGCACGCTGAAGCGGCGCCATCCCAGATAGCCCCAGAAACCGTTGTTGCCCCAGTGACGCTGGACGCGCAGCGCTGACAGCGCACCGACCGGCTCGCCGAAGATGCCGCGCGACAGCACGTACAGCGGTGCGCGTTCGAACAGCGGTTTGCACCACCACATCGCCAGCCAGGCCCAGCCGAACGCATCCAGCCACCAGCCCAGCGCGTTGAAGATCACGAACAGCGGTGCGCTGGCCAGCAGCCAGCTGCCCCACACCGCACGCGCGTGCCGGCGGGCGAGGGCGTTGCCCAGCTCCATGGCTTCCCAGCCGCTGCGCGCCCGCAACACCACGTCCAAGTGGTCAATGCGCATCGCTGCCTCCGCGTCCGCCGCGCCACAGCCACAGCAGCACGCCGGCCCACAGCACGCCGGCCACGCTGAACTTGCCCCACGCCGGCACTTCGGCGATCGATGACCAGAACGCTTCAATGAAGGCCGCGACCAGCAGCATGAAGGCGACGCCGAGGCATAGCCGGGCGCCGATGCGGCCGCCGTCGACCAGTGCATCCAGGCGGCTGCGCCGGCCCGGTGCCAGCAGCTTCATGCCCAGCTGCAGGCCGGCGCCGCCGGCAATCACGATCGCGGTCAGCTCGAACGCGCCATGGCCGACCACGAAGCGCCAGAACGGGCCACCATGGCCGATGTGCTGCAGGTGGCCGGCCACCGCACCAATGGTCACGCCGTTGAACAGCAGCACCAGCAGCGTGCCCAGCCCGGCCAGCAGGCCGCTGGCAAAGGTGCGCAGGGCGATGCTGATGTTGTTCATGATGTAGTGGCCGAACATCATCCAGTCGGTGCCGCTGTCGCGGCCCAGGCGTTCGGCGGCCGGGTCGTACATGCGCTCCATCGCGGCGATCTGGCGGTTGTCCATCAGCATGTGGATCAGGTCCGGGTAGACCTGCGCCAGCACGAAGCAGGCCAGCGCTGGCAGCGCGAACATCGCCAGCGCCACCCACATGCTGCGTGCCTGGCTGCGCACCAGCAGCGGGAAGTCGGCCACCAGGAATTCCAGCGCCGCGCGCCAGCGCGTCGGCGGTGTGCGGTAGAGCACGCTGTGGCCCTGCTGCATCAACTGCTGCAGGCGCTGCACCAGCTGGGGGCTGTAGCCGCGCTCACGGGCCAGCGCCAGCTGCTGGCACAGGCGCCGGTAGCGCTGCGGGAAGGCGGTGTCGTGCAGCGACAGACCACTGGCCTTCCGGCGCATGCGGCGCGACACGCCAGCGCGCAGCAGCAACCATTGCTCCAGGTCCTGCCATTCCTGCTGGTAGCGGGCGACGAACTGTTCCTGCTTCATCGCCGGCCCAGCAGCCAGTTGGCCATCGCGTACAGGCGCAGCACACCGATCTGGCCGTGGGTACCGGTCAGCGGTTCGACGATGCCGGCCAGTTCCTGCTGGCGCGCCGGTGACAGTCGAGGTGCGCGCTCGGCGAAGGCCATCAGTGCCGCCTGCTCTTCCGGCCGCAACGGTTGTGGCGGAGCCAGCACGCTGTCGATGGTCGGCGGTGGCGGCAGGTACAGCGCCGGTGCGTGCACCACTACGGTGCCTGCCACCAGGTCACCGAGGCGACGGCCATGCGGATCGAACAGGCTGCTGATCAGGCCCAGTGCATAGCCGAACGGCAGCATGTCCACGGTGCGCAGCAGGTTGCGGGTGACCGCGGCCATCCAGCCCACTGGCGCGCCATCGCGGGCGAGCACGCGCAGGCCCAGCGCACGCTTGCCCAGGGTACGGCCCCACAGCGCTTCGCAGATGATCGGGTAGGCCCAGTAGACCAGGAACATCAGCGCCAGGTAGAGCCCGGTGCCGAACTTGTCCAGCAGCGCCAGCGGGAACGACATCAGCACCAGCACCGCGATGCGCACGCCGAGATCGACCAGCCAGGCCATCGCCCGAGGCACCGGGCCGGCCGCCGGCAACTGCAGCGGCACACCCTCCGGCGTCACCACCTCGCGGTAGGTATCGAGCATCGGTGCGGCCATCAGCGCGATGGCCTTCGTTGTGGGCGCCGGAGTCCTCTCCAGCAGGCAGCCACAGGCATGGGGTTCTCGACAGGTCCTGGTCGGGCCCAGACTTTAACAGAGCCGCATGGCGGCGTTGGCCGCTCAGCCCAGGTATTCATCCTTCAGCCGCACGTAGTGGTCGGCTGAGTAATGCAGCGCTTCGATCTCCTTGTCGCTCAGCGTGCGTGCCGGCCGGGCCGGATTGCCCACCCACAGCTCACCTTCACCCACCACCTTGCCCGGGCCGACCACCGCACCGGCACCGACGAAGCCATGGCGCTCCACGCGGGCGCCATCGAGGATGCAGGCACCCATGCCGATCAGGCTGTAATCGCCGATCGTGCAGGCGTGGATGATGCAGCCGTGGCCGACCGTCACGCCTTCGCCGATCAGGGTCGGGTAGCCGGCCTTGTTGTACGGGCTGTGGTGGCTGACGTGGATGATGGTGCCGTCCTGCACGTTGGTGCGTGCACCGATGCGCACATGGTTGACGTCGCCGCGGATGACCGTGCCCGGCCACACCGACACGTCGTCGGCCAGTTCCACGTCACCGATGAGGGTGCAGGCCGGATCGATGTACACGCGCTCGCCGAGGACGGGCATCTTGTCGCGGAAAGGGCGCAGCGGGTTCATCGGTGTCTCCGGAAATCAGGGCGTTCACGACGATGATACCTGCGTGGTGTGTTGTAGAGCCGAGCCCATGCTCGGCTCCACAGGGAGCTCAGGGTTCGTAGCTGTAGCCCATGCCATACACCGAACGGATCGGCTCGCCTTCCATGCCGGCATCGGCCAGCTTGCGGCGCAGGTTGCGCACGTGGCTGTCGACGGTACGGTCGACCACCACGCGGTGGTCCAGGTACAGCCGGTCGAGCAGTTCGTCGCGGGCCCAGATCCGGCCCGGCGTGGCCAGCAGGGTACGCAGCAGGCGGTACTCCACCGGCGTCAGGTCCAGGCCCTTGCCGTTCCAGGTGGCGCGTGCCGCCGGTTCGTCGATATGCAGGCCGCCGTTGGCGCGTGCACCCGGGTCCGGGCGGTAGCGGCGCAGCACCGCTACCACCCGCGCGACGACTTCGCGCGGACTGAACGGCTTGCAGATGTAGTCGTCGGCGCCGATCTCCAGGCCCAGCAGGCGGTCGATCTCTTCCACCCGTGCGGTGACCATGATCACCGGTACGTCGCTGCTGGCGCGCAGTTCGCGGCACAGATCCACGCCATCGCGCTGCGGCAGCATCAGGTCCAGC
Organism: Stenotrophomonas maltophilia; assembly: GCF_004920835.1. Lineage (GTDB taxonomy): Bacteria > Pseudomonadota > Gammaproteobacteria > Xanthomonadales > Xanthomonadaceae > Stenotrophomonas > Stenotrophomonas maltophilia_AQ. The sequence goes on along the minus strand of NZ_QFHO01000004.1, from coordinate 188,286 downwards.
AGCACCAGGTCGGGCTGGTAGCGCGCAAACGCCTCGATCACCTGGCCGCCGTCATCCACCCATTCGCTGTCCATGCCGGCAGCGGCCAGGTAGTCGCGCAGTACCGAGGCCAACCGCGGCTCGTCCTCGACGATCAGTATCTTCGCGGGCGCGACGGGGGACGTGCTCATGCAGGCTCCGGCAGGGTGATGGCCACGCGCAGGCCGCCCAGTGGCGAGGGCTCGGCGTGGATGTGGCCGTGGTGGGCGAGGATGATGTTGTGGCTGATGGCCAGGCCCAACCCGCTGCCACCGCTGGCACGGTTGCGCGAGCTTTCCACCCGGTAGAAGCGCTCGAACAGCAGCGCGCACTTGTCAGCCGGTACGCCCGGAGCGGTGTCTTCCACGATCAGCTGCACGCCTGCAGGCACGCGCGCGGCCTGCACATGCACGCGGCCGCCGGTATGGGTGTAGCGCAGCGCGTTCTCCAGCAGGTTGGCCAGTACCTGCTGCAGGCGTCGCTCGTCGCCGGACACCTGCAGCGGTGTGGCGGGTAGATCTTCTTCCAGCGACAGGCCTGCGTTGGCGAAGCGCACGCGCATGCCATTGAGTTCGCTGCGCAGCAGCGCCACCAGATCCAGCGGCGCGAAGCGGTAGGCGAGGCCGCCAGACTGGGTCATCGACAGATCGTGCAGGTCGTCGACCAGCTTGCCCAGCTGGCGGATCTCGCTCTGCAGGCCACCGAGGTTGGCGCGGTCCAGCGGGCGGATGCCGTCCTCGATCGCCTCCAGCTCGGCGCGCACCACCGCCAGTGGTGTGCGCAGCTCGTGCGAGATGTCGGCGATGAACGCGCGGCGGTTGCGCTCGGTATCGTCCAGCGCCTGTGCCATCCGGTTGAAGTCGTTGACCAGTGCGTCCAGCTCGTCATCGCTGGTGCGCTCGATGCGGGTGGCATAGTCGCCTGCAGCGAGCCGATGGGTGGCCGCAGCCAGCTTGGCCAGGCGCTGGCGCAGCGCACGCGACACCAACCAGGCCAGCAGCACCGTCACCAGCAGCAGGGCGACGCCGATCACCCACCAGGCGCGCACCTGGGTGTTGTAGAAGTTCAGATCGTTGGTGGCGATGACCGTCTGGAATGGCACCATGCCCAGCCAGCCGACGGTGTGCCCGTCCAGCTGCACCGGATGCGGCTCGTCATCACTGGTGGCATCGGGGTTGCCGGCCACGAACCGGTGCTGCGCATCGAACAGGCCCAGCCGCGACGGTACGCCGGTCTGGTCGGACAGCGGCGGCACCGGGCCCTCATGCCCATGGGCCAGATCCGGACGCAGCAGCCGCGCCCAGCGATCACTGTCACCGCGCAGATGCTCCCAGCCACCGTGCGCGCTGTACTCGCGCTGCAGGTGTGGCATCAGGCGCTGCATGCGCAGGTCGCCCTGGTCGTTGAGGTAGTCCAGGAAGCCGGTCTGGAATGCCACGCGGCTGGCAATGCCGTTCACTGCCAGCACCAGCAGGCAGGCGGTGAAGATCGCGAGGAAGGTCTTCGCGGTCAGGCCGAATTTGAGTCGAATCTTCACCATCGCGGGGCCATTAGCGGCGCATGTGGCGCTGAAAGCAAGCGCCAGCTGAGCTGGTCGCAGATTCTCCATATTCTCTGCACAGTTCCACGGCAGCGTGCACGGGTCAACGCAAGGCCCCCACGCCCCCCATGTCACTCCCGCGCCTGCTGTCCCGATCTCCCCATCCATTGTTGTTGCCCCTGCTGATGTCCCTGGCGGCCTGTACGGCGGGCAGGACCGACGCCCCGGCCACGCCTGAAGTGGGCGTCATTACCGCCAGCGCGCAGCCGCTGGCGCTGCAGCAGAGCCTGCCCGGTCGCGCGGTGCCGTTCGAGGTGTCCGAGGTGCGGCCACAGATCGGCGGGTTGATCCGCCAGCGTTTGTTCACCGAAGGCCAGCAGGTCAAGGCCGGCCAGCTGCTGTACCAGGTCGATCCGGCGCCGTACCAGGCCGCCTTCGATACCGCGCGTGGCCAGCTGGCGCAGGCCGAGGCCACCGTGCTGTCGGCGCAGCCGAAGGCCGAGCGCACCCGCACGCTGCTGGGCCTGGATGCGGCCAGCAAGCAGGACGCCGACGATGCCACCTCGGCGCTGAAGCAGGCACAGGCCAATGTGATCGCCGCGCGCGCTGCGCTGCAGGCCGCCCGCATCAACCTCGACTACACCCGGGTGACCGCACCGATCGCGGGCCGCATCGGCACCTCCAGCGTCACTGCCGGCGCGCTGGTCGCTGCAGGACAGGAAGCGGCGCTGGCGACCATCCAGCGGTTGGACCCGGTGTACCTGGATGTCACTCAGTCCAGCACGCAGATGCTGGCACTGCGCAAGCAGCTTGATGCCGGCCTGGTGAAGGCCATCGACGGCAAGGCGCAGGTGAAGGTGCTGCTGGAGGACGGCAGCACCTATGCCCATGAAGGCACGCTGGAGTTTGTCGGTAGCGCGGTCGATCCGGGTACCGGCAATGTGGTGTTGCGCGCGGTCATTCCGAACCCGGACGGTCTGCTGCTGCCGGGCATGTACCTGAAGGCGGTGCTGCCGATGGCCACCGATGCGCGTGCCCTGCTGGTGCCGCAGAAGGCGGTGCTGCGCAATGAACGCGGCGAGCCGCTGCTGCGCCTGCTCGATGCCAAGGACCACGTGGTCGAGCGCCGGGTCAGTACCGGCCAGGTGGTGGGCAACCAGTGGCAGATCATGCAGGGGCTGAAAGCCGGTGAGCGGGTAATCGTCAGCAACGGCAGTGCGGTAGCGCTCGGCCAGCAGGTGAAGGCGGTCGCAGCCACCACCGCGCAGCTGGCCGCCATGCCGGCGATCGACCCGAACGGCAACACCGACGAAAAGTCGCACTGAGGCCCGCCGCGCATGGTTCGCTTCTTCATCGACCGGCCGATCTTTGCATGGGTGATCGCCATCGCGGTCAGCCTGCTCGGCCTGCTCGCGATCCTGATCCTGCCGGTGGACCGCTACCCGCAGATCGCCCCGCCCACCATCACCATCCGCGCCACCTACACCGGCGCCTCGTCACAGACCGTGGAAAACGCGGTCACCCAGGTCATCGAGCAGTCCCAGCAGAGCCTGGACCACCTGATGTACATGACCTCCACCAGCGCCTCGGACGGCTCGGCGCAGGTCAACCTGGTGTTCGCTACCGGTACCAATCCGGACACTGCACAGGTGCAGGTGCAGAACCAGCTGCAGGCGGCTATGGCGACGCTGCCGCAGGCGGTGCAGCAGAACGGCCTGACCATCACCAAGTCCAGTGGCTCGATCTTCGAGGTGCTGTCGTTCACCAGCGAAGACGGCAGCATGGACAACTTCGATGTCGCCAACTTCATGGAAGCGCGCATCGACGACCAGATCAGCCGTGTCAGCGGCGTCGGCAACATCCAGCCGATCGGCCAGGAATACGCGATGCGTATCTGGCTGGACCCGGAGAAGATGCGCCAGTACGCGCTGATGCCGTCGGACATCGAAACCGCACTGCAGGCGCAGAATACCGACGTGTCGGCCGGTGAACTGGGTGGCCAGCCGGCGCTGAAGGGCCAGCAGCTGGACGCCACGGTGACCGCGCGCAGCCGCCTGCACACGCCCGAGCAGTTCGCGCAGGTGGTACTCAAGGCCGATGCCAATGGCAGCGTGGTGCATCTGGGCGACGTGGCGACGATCGGCCTGGGCCCGGAGAGCTACGACAGCATCAGCACCTTCAACGGCAAGCCGTCGGCCTCGCTGGGCATTGAACTCAATGCCGGTGCGAACGCGATCGCAGTCTCCAAGGCCATCGATGCACGGCTTCAGCAGCTGCAGAAGTACTGGCCGCATGGCTACACCGCCCACGTGGCATTCACCACCACGCCGTTCGTGACCATCTCGCTGAAGGAAGTGGTGATCACCCTGATCGAGGCGATCGCACTGGTCGTGCTGGTGATGTACCTGTTCCTGCAGAACTGGCGGGCCACGCTGATCCCGACCATCGCGGTGCCGGTGGTGCTGCTGGGCACGTTCGGCGTGCTGGCCGCGTTCGGCTATTCGATCAACACACTGACCATGTTCGCGCTGGTGCTGGCCATCGGCCTGCTGGTGGACGATGCCATCGTGGTGGTGGAGAACGTGGAGCGGGTGATGACCTTCGAAGGGCTGGCACCGAAGCCGGCCACGCTGAAGGCAATGGGCCAGATCACCGGTGCGCTGGTCGGCATCGTGCTGGTGCTCACCGCGGTGTTCCTGCCGATGGCGTTCTTCAGCGGTGTCACCGGCGTGATCTATCGCCAGTTCTCGGTCACGATCGCTGCTGCGATGATCCTGTCGGTGCTGGTGGCGATGACCATCACGCCGGCGCTGTGCGGCAGCATCCTGCATCAGATTCCCAAGGGCGGCCACCCACATGGTGACCACGGCGGCGAGCCGAGCCTGCTGGGCAAGTTCTTCATCTGGTTCAACCACCGCTTCGAGCGCACCTCCAATGGCCTGCGCCATCGCGTCGATGGTTTCCTCGGCCGGCGCGCGCTGGGCGTGCTGTTCTACCTGGTGCTGAGCGTGGCCACCGGCCTGCTGCTGTGGCACCTGCCGGGCGCGTTCCTGCCCGATGAGGACCAGGGCATGCTCAACGCGCTGGTGAAGCTGCCGGCCGGTTCCACCCTGGAGCAGACCCGCGCGGTGATGGATCGCCTCAGTGCCGCCGCAGTGAAGGACAACAGTGTGCTGTCGATCCAGGCAACTGCCGGTTTCAGTGTTACCGGCAGCGGCCAGAACGTCGGCCAGGCCTTCATCCGGCTCAAGGATTGGGATGACCGCAAGGACGATGCCGATACCATCGCCGCGCGGCTGACCGCAGCCATGGCCAGCGTGCCCGATGCGCAGGTGTTCATCACCTCGCCACCGGCCATCCTCGGCCTGGGCGATGCCGGTGGTTTCACCCTGGAACTGCAGGACGAAGGCGGTGCCGGCCATGCCGCCGCCGTGGCCGCGCGCAACACGCTGCTGAAGGAGGCCGCCAAGGATCCGAAGCTGGTCAACGTGCGTTATGCCAGCCTGGAAGACGCGCCGGTGTACGCCGTGAAGGTGGACGACGCCAAGGCGCAGGCCATGGGCGTGAATCCGCAGGACATCAATGACACCTTGAACGCGGCGCTGGGCGGCGACTTCGTCAACAACTTCATCTACAAGGGCCGCATCAAGAAGGTGTTCATCCAGGGCACCGCTGAAGCACGCATGCAGCCGCAGGACATCGAGCGCTGGAGCGTGCGCAACCAGGCCGGCCAGATGGTGCCGCTGTCGTCGCTGGTCAGCAGCCACTGGACCAGCGCGCCGGCCGCGCTGCAGCGTTACAACGGCGTATCGGCGATGGAAATCACCGGCCAGCCGGCGCCCGGCGTCAGCTCTGGCGAGGCGATGGCCGAGATCGCGCGCCTGGCCGACACACTGCCGGAAGGCTTCAGCCATGCCTGGTCGGACATGGCCTACCAGGAGCAGCTGTCAGGCAACCAGGCGCCCATGCTGTACGCCATCTCGCTGCTGTTCGTGTTCCTGTGCCTGGCCGCGCTGTATGAAAGCTGGGCGGTGCCGTTCGCGGTGATGCTGGCGGTGCCGGTGGGCGTGTTCGGTGCCGTGCTGATGATGAACCTGCGTGGCCTCAACAACGACGTGTACTTCCAGGTCGGCCTGCTGACCACGATTGGTCTGGCAGCGAAGAACGGCATCCTGATCGTCGAGTTCGCGCGCATCCTCGAACAGCAGGGCAAGAGCACCCGCGAAGCGATCCTGCAGGCGGTCTATCTGCGGTTGCGGCCGATCGTGATGACCTCGCTGGCGTTCCTGATGGGCGTGTTGCCGCTGGTATTCGCCACTGGCGCCGGTTCGGCCGCGCGCCGTTCGCTGGGTACCGGCGTGGCCGGCGGTACGGTCGCCTCGATGGTGCTGGGCATGTTCTTCGTGCCGTTGTTCTATCTGCTGGTGCGCCGCATGTTCCCGGGCCGTGCGCCGGCCGAAGCCACTGCCACGGAGGCAAGCCCATGAAGCTGATGCTGCTGCGCGCCCTGGCGGCCGCAACGATGACCACCGTGCTGGGCGGCTGCGTGAGCATGGCCCCGCACTACCAGCTGCCCGAAGCACCGGTGCCGGCACAGTTCGACAATGCCACCACTGGCGAGGCCGGGCCGGCATTGGCGATGCCGGCCTGGCGCGAAGTGTTCCTGGAGCCGCGCCTGCAGAAGGTCATCGCGCTGGCACTGCAGAACAACCGCGACCTGCGCGTGGCGGTGCTGCAGGTGGAGAAGGAACGCGCGCAATACCGCATCCAGCGCGCGGCGCTGCTGCCATCGGTGGATGCCAGCGGCAGCGTCACCCGCTCGCGGGTGAGTGATGCCAACAGCGAGACCGGTACCACTCAGGTGACCGAATCCGATGCGGTGCAGGTGGGTATCAGCAGCTGGGAACTGGATTTGTTCGGGCGCATCCGCAGTCTGAAGAACGAGGCGCTGCAGAACTGGCTGGCCAGCGCCGAGAACCAGCGCGCCGCGCGCACCAGCCTGGTGGCCGAAGTGGCGACGGCGTGGCTGGCGCTGGCGGCGGACGAGCAGTCGCTGGCGTTCACCCTGCAGACCCTGGACAGCCAGCAGCAGACCCTGCAGCGCACCGAGGCCCGCCACGCACAGGGGTTGGCCTCGGGCCTGGACCTGTCGCAGGTGCAGACCAGCGTGGAAGCCGCGCGCGCTGCGCTGGCCAGGCTGCAGACCCAGCAGGCGCAGGATCGCGATGCGCTGCAGTTGCTGGTGGGCGCTCCGCTTGACGCGGCGTTGCTGCCCAGCGCGCAGGCGCTGGATGGCACCGTGGCGCTGGCACCGCTGCCGGCCAACCTTCCCTCAAGCGTGCTGCTGCAGCGCCCGGACGTGCTGTCCGCCGAGCACGCACTGCAGGCGGCCAATGCCGATATCGGCGCTGCGCGCGCCGCGTTCTTCCCGACGCTGACGCTGACCGCCAACTACGGCCACAGTTCCACCGTGTTGTCGACGCTGTTCTCGGCCGGTACCCGCGGTTGGTCGTTCGCACCCAGCATCACTGCGCCGATCTTCCACGCCGGCGCGTTGAAGGCCTCTCTGGATGCCTCGAAGATCGGCAAGGACATCGGCATCGCCCAGTACGAGAAGGCAATCCAGCAGGCCTTCAGCGAAGTGGCCGATGCGCTGGCCACGCGTGATCACCTGGTTGCGCAAATGGAAGCGCAGCGTGCACTGGTCGCCGCCAGCCAGCGCAGCTACACGCTGGCCGATGTGCGTTACCGCACCGGGCTGGACGGCTATCTGCAGGCGCTGGATGCACAGCGCAGCCTGTATGCCGCGCAGCAGGACCTGATTGCGTTGCAGCAGCAGGAGGCGGGCAACCGGGTGACGTTGTTCAAGGTGCTGGGAGGTGGCGCCGACGCACGGTAACGCGCTTGCGCGGGTGTGTGCGTCTTCCGCTCCGGTGGGTGCCGACCTTGGTCGGCACGGAAGCATGCGATCAGATGATTCGTGCCGACCAAGGTCGGCACCCACTAGGGCAGAGCTATGTGCCGACCAAGGTCGGCAGCCACCAGAAGCAGGTGCGACCGCTTACGCCACGCGGCCGCGGCGTGCGCGCTCCAGGTGCACCAGCAGCAGCGAGATCGCCGCGGGGGTCATGCCCGGGATGCGCTGCGCCTGACCGATGGTCTGCGGCCGAACGCGCTCCAGCTTCTGCAGTGCTTCGGCCGACAGCCCGCGCACGGTCGCGTAATCGAAGGCCTCAGCGATCGGCGTGGCCTCATGCCGCTGCTGGCGCTCGATCTCCTCGCGCTGGCGATCCAGGTAACCGGCGTACTTCACGCCGATCTCCACCTGCTCGGCCACCTTGCCGTCGGTCACCGCCGGGCCCAGCGAGGGCACCTGCATCAGCTTGGCGTAATCCAGCTCGGGGCGCTTGATCAGGTCCAGTACGTTGGTTTCGCGGCTGACCGCCACGCCCAGCGTTTCGTTCACTTCGCGGCCCAGCGCATTGGCCGGGGTCGCCCAAAGCGCGCCCAGTCGCGCGCGCTCGGCCTCCACCGCCGCCTGCTTGGTCTCGAATGCGCTCCAGCGACGATCATCGACCAGGCCCATCCCGCGGCCGACCGGGGTCAGGCGCTGGTCGGCGTTGTCTTCGCGCAGCTGCAGCCGGTACTCGGCGCGGCTGGTGAACATGCGGTACGGCTCGTTGGTGCCGTGGGTGATCAGGTCATCCACCAGCACGCCCAGGTACGCCTCGTCGCGGCGCGGGCACCAGCCCTCCAGCCCGCGCACCTGGCGCGCGGCGTTGAGGCCGGCCAGCAGGCCCTGCGCGGCCGCTTCTTCATAGCCGGTAGTACCGTTGATCTGGCCGGCGAAGAACAGGCCGTTGACCAGCTTAGTTTCCAGCGACGCCTTCAGGCCGCGCGGATCGAAGAAGTCGTACTCGATCGCATAGCCGGGGCGGGTGATGTGCGCGTTCTCGAACCCGCGGATGCTGCGCACCATCTCCAGCTGCACGTCGAACGGCAGCGAGGTGGAGATGCCGTTGGGGTAGATCTCGACGATGCCCAGGCCTTCGGGTTCGACGAAGATCTGGTGGCTGGCCTTCTCGGCGAAGCGCACCACCTTGTCCTCGATGGACGGGCAGTAGCGCGGGCCGATACCTTCGATCTGGCCGCTGTACAGCGGCGAGCGATGCAGCGCGTCGCGGATGATCTGGTGGGTCTGTTCGGTGGTGTGGGTGATCCAGCAGCTGACCTGCTGCGGATGCTCGTCCACCGAGCCGAGGAAGGACATCACCGGCCGCGGCGTATCGCCGGGCTGCTCGTCCATCACGCTGTAGTCCAGCGAGCGGCCATCGATGCGCGGCGGCGTACCGGTCTTCAGGCGGTCGACCTGGAACGGGCGCTCGCGCAGGCGCGCGGCCAGCGTGGTGGCCGGCGGGTCGCCCATGCGGCCGGCGGCGTACTGGGTCGGCCCGACATGGATCTTGCCGGCCAGGAAGGTGCCGGCGGTCAGCACCACCGCTTCGGCGTCGAAGCGCAGGCCGGTCTGGGTGATGACCCCGCGCACGGCGTCACCCTCGATCACCAGATCGTCTACTGCGGCCTGGAACACGGTCAGGTTGGCCTGGCCTTCGACAATGGCGCGGATCGCCATGCGGTACAGGTTGCGGTCGGCCTGGCAGCGGGTGGCACGCACGGCCGGACCCTTGGAGGCGTTGAGCGTGCGCCACTGGATGCCGGCGCGGTCGGCGGCATGCGCCATCGCACCGCCAAGGGCGTCGATTTCCTTGACCAGGTGGCCCTTGCCGATGCCGCCGATGGCCGGGTTGCAGCTCATCGCGCCCACCGTCTCGATGTTGTGGGTCAGCAGCAGGGTGCGCACGCCGGTGCGGGCCGCGGCCAGCGCGGCTTCGGTGCCAGCGTGGCCACCGCCGATGACGATGACGTCGTAACGATGGAAGGACGGGTTCATGGGTGCTGTTCAGCTGGATGCGGGCGCGGCCGGGGGCGGCGCCGGGGTGGCGATTTTAGCGCCATTCCGGGCCGGGACGTCGTCGCCAGGCGCCTGGCGTCGAAATCAGCCCTAAAGTTGGCAGGATTTTTGCAGATAACCCAATAGCACCCACCGTGGCTGGCGCCGTAGGCGCCCGTGACCGGAATTGGAACAGGGGCCGGTACAGGCGCACGGTGGGGGAGCAGGGGGCCGGCAGTCGGGGGACTGTCCGGCCCTGTTTTTTTGCTCTGTCGGGAAGGCGCCATCCACGCATGGCATGGATCTACTGAAGCCGGGGCTGTCGCCGGTTGGCGACCCGTCAAAACAAACGGCCCCGCATTGCGGGGCCGTCTGCCTTCAGAGGTGCCGACATCCGACAGGGCCGGAACAGGGGGGATCCAGATGTTCCTGTCGGATATCGACGTAGAGCTTTTTGCGGCGGCCCGTGTCGTTTTTGTCACTTTGTGACGCGGGCCGTCACCATCCCCGTAGATTGCGGCTTAGACCGTGTGAAATGCAAGACGGTTCAGCGCTCAACTGTGCGCTGCGTCCCACGATCCATGTTGCGCCAGGGGGAACCGTTCATCCTCGGTGCGCTTGGCGCCGGCGCCGGACGGGACTGCGGCGGGGGCGCCGACGGCCGCACGTTGGACTGCGGCGGGCGTCGCATCGAATCCATGTTCCGCCACGGCGAACCCCCGTTGTAGGACGGGCGCGACGGCGGCGGACGGTTCTCGCCGCCATTGCCCGGACGCGGCGGCGGGCGGTGATTGTGCGGCGGGCGGTAGATCGGGCGCGAGTAGTACGGATTGCCGTAGCCACCGTAGTAACCGCCATAGCCGCCGTAGTACGGGTAGCCGGAGTTGTAGGGATAGCCGGCCGGGTAGCGGTATTCCACCGACGGCGCACCGTGGTAGTAGCCGCCACCGCGGCCACCGCCGACGTAGTCGTAGGTGGTGCAGCCGGTGAGGGCCAGCATCAGGCCACCGGCAAGCATCAAGCGCGTTTTCATGGTGGGTCCCCCCAGAGGACGGGTGTGCAGTCAGCTTCGTGCGCGGGCATTGAATCGACCCTTAATTCCACCGGCCAGGATGAATGGAGGTGAAGGCCCGCATGCTGGCATGACCTGTGTCCCGGTCGCCAGCGCGGGGGCATACGTTAATCTTGCGTCATGAGCGATTCACTGTTGCCCCGCGCCGACGACGTCCTGCTTGCTGCCGCGAGGATCGCCCCGCATGCCAGCGTGACCCCGGTGCTGCGCTCGCACACGCTCGATGCGCTGGCCGGGGCACAGCTGGCCTTCAAGGCCGAGCACCTGCAGCGCGGTGGCGCGTTCAAGTTCCGCGGTGCCTGCAATGCGGTGTGGTCGCTGGATGCCGGCCGCGCCGGTGCCGGCGTGGTGACCCATTCGTCGGGCAACCATGGCGCCGCGCTGGCGCTGGCCGCGCGCACCCGTGGCATTCCCTGCCATGTGGTGGTGCCGGAAGGCGCGGTGGCGGCCAAGCTGGCCAATATTGCCCGGCATGGCGCCACGCTCTGGCACTGCCCGCCGACCATCGCCGACCGTGAAGCCACCTGCGCCAAGGTACAGGCTGATACCGGCGCAACCCTGGTCCATCCCTATACCGACCCGGCGGTGATGGCCGGACAAGGCACCGCTGCCCTGGAACTGCTGCACAGCGACGGCCCGTTCGACGTGCTGGTGGTGCCGGTGGGCGGCGGCGGCCTGGCCACCGGCACTGCGCTGGCCCTGCAGCACGCCAGCCCGCAGACCCGGCTGGTGCTGGCCGAACCGGCCGGCGCCGATGACACCGCGCGCTCGCTGGCTGCAGGCGAGCGTCTGGGCGCGTTCACCCCGGACACCATCTGCGATGGCCTGCGCACGCTGATCGGCGCGCCCAACTTCGCGCTGCTGCGCGCGGCCGGCGCCGAGGTGATCGTGGTCGACGACGCGTCGACAATGGCCGCGATGCGCCTGTTGTGGGAGGTCCTCAAGCAGGTGGTCGAACCGTCCTCGGCCACCGTGCTGGCCGCAGTGCTGGCGCAACCTGAGCGCTTTGCAGGGCTGCGCGTCGGGCTGGTGCTGTCCGGTGGCAACGTCGACCTGCCAGCGCTGCGCTGGGGGGCGCCGTGAGCCGCGACCGGCAGCGGCATCGCACCGGCCTGCTGGGCTGGCTGTGGCGGCTGTTTGTCCTGCTGGTGATCTGGCTGCTGGGCGTGACCGCGTGGATCGTGTGGGTTGGTGAACGCGACCAGGCCGCCAAGGCCGACGCCATCATCGTGCTTGGTGCGGCGGCCTATGACGCCAAGCCATCACCGGTGTTCGAAGAGCGCATCCGCCACGGCCTGGACCTGTACGAGGCCCGCTACGCGCCGCTGCTGATCTTCACCGGTGGCTATGGCGGCACCGGTGCACGCTTTTCCGAATCACAGGTGGCGCGGCGCTACGCGCTCAAGCACGGCATCCCGGACGATGCGATCCTGATCGAGACCGCCTCGCGCAACACCGTCCAGAACCTGGTCGAAGCCAAGCGGTTGATGGAGCAGCGTGACCTGCACCGGGTGATCATTGTCAGTGACCCGCTGCACATGGCGCGCGCGCTGCGACTGAGCAAGGCACTGGGGATCGACGCGCTGGCCTCGTCCACGCCCAGCACGCGCTTCCGCAGCTTCCACACCAGCTGGCGCTTCCTGGTGCAGGAGATCTACTTCTTCCACCGCGATCTGGTGCGCCCGCCGCTGAGTTCGCCGGCCAATACCTGAGGCGGAAGCCTGTTTTGGGTGGGTGCCAACCTTGGTTGGCACAATGCCGGCCGCAACGCGATCTGACGTGCTGTGCCAACCAAGGTTGGCACCTACCAGTGCGATTCGCGTACGGCGTGGAATGCGGTAGTGCCGGCCGCTGGCCGGCAGATGTCCAGCATGGAATCATGAGATTGCCGGCCAGCGGCCGGCACTACCGGACGATCAGGTCTGCCTGCGCCGGATCGGAATCGCCGACACCGGTACCGATGCCACGTCATGCCCACCTTCGCGGATCGGCGCGCCCGGGTCCGGCGCCCAGGCGTGGGCATAGATCACTTCCCAGCTGCTCGGCAGCTTGCCGTCGGCGCGGCGCATCGGCTCGTAGGCGGCCGCAGCAGCAGCGAAGCGGCCACGCCCGGTCAGCGTGTGGCGGCGGTCGACGCGGGCATTCGTTGCGCCCATCGCACGCAGTTCGCGCATCAGCGAGGGCAGGTCGTCGTAGGTCAGGGTGAACAGGTCGCGGTCCAGCACCGGGTCGCGGAAGCCGGCCATCATCAGCGCATCGCCGAACTGGGCGATCTGCGCGAAGCGGCTCACGTGCGGGCGGTCATCGGCAGCGGCGAATGCCTCGTTGAGTTCGATCAGGGTTTCCGGGCCGAAGGTCGAGCACACCAGCAGGCCGCCTGGTTTGAGTACGCGGCGGAACCCGGCGAACACCGCCGGCAGGTCGTCCACCCACTGCAGGCACAGGTTGCTGAAGATCACGTCCACGCTGTTGTCGGCCAGCGGCAGCGCGGCGGCGTCGCCGCACAGGCGCTGGAACGGCTTCCACCAGCCAGCCTGGCGCTTGGCCTGGTCCAGCATCGGCAGCGCCACGTCCAGCGCGATCACCTGCGCCTTCGGCCAGCGCTTCTTCATCAGCGCGCTGGCATGACCGGTACCGGCGCCGATATCCAGCACTACCTCGGGCTTGCGCGCCTCCAGGTAGTCCAGCGATTCGATCAGCCGCGACTGCACCTCGCGCTGCAGGGCGGCGGCGGCATCGTAGCTGTTGGCGGCGCGGGCGAACGCGCGGCGGACATGGCGGGCATCGAAGTGGGACGGCATTGCAGGAGTCTCTTAGAACGTACCGGGGTAGGCGCCGCCATCGATCAGCAGGTTCTGCCCGGTGAGGTAACCGGCCTGTGCGCTGCACAGGAAGGCGCAGGCGGCGCCGAACTCATCCGGCGTGCCGAAGCGGCCGGCGGGGATCTGCTGGCGGCGGCGTTCGGCCACTTCGCCAGCATCGCCGTCCTTGCCCGCACTGTGGGCGAAGTTGGCACGCAGGCGGTCGGTGTCGAACTGGCCGGGCAGCAGGTTGTTGATGGTGACGTTGTGGGCCACGGTGCGGCGCGACAGGCCGGCGACGAAGCCGGTCAGGCCACTGCGCGCGCCATTGGACAGCGCCAGGATGTCGATCGGGGCTTTCACCGCCGATGAGGTGATGTTGACGATGCGGCCGAAGCTGCGCTCGATCATCGCGTCGACGGTGGCGCGGATCAGCGCGATCGGCGCCAGCATGTTGGCGTCCAGCGCAGCGATCCAGTCGTCGCGTTCGAAATTGCGGAAATCACCGGGCGGCGGGCCACCGGCGTTGTTGACCAGGATATCCACCTGCGGGCAGGCGGCCAGCGCCGCGGTACGACCGGCCTCGGTGGTGACGTCGGCGGAGACCGCGCGTACTTCAGCGGCGCCGGACAGCGCGCGCAGTTCCTTGGCAGCCTGCTGCAGCGCCGTTTCGCCACGAGCCACGATCACCACGTTGACGCCCTCGCGCACCAGCGCACGCGCGCAGCCCAGACCCAGCCCCTTGCTTGCGCCGCAGACCAGTGCCCAGCGGCCATTGATACCCAGATCCATGCGTCAGTCCTGCGGAATTCGGAAGGCGCTCATTGTCCGCCATCGGCCGGTGACAGGCTGGCAACGAAGTGTTGCAACGCGGTGGCCACCTCATCGGCATGGCCGAGGAAGGGAGCGTGGCCGCCATGGGCGATGGTCAGCGCCTGTCCGCCCGGGGCCAGCGCTGCAGCGGCCTGCATCGCCGACGGCGACACCAGCCGGTCGCGTTGGCCGGCGATCCACAGGCTGGGCTTGCCCAGCGTCGGCAGCGCGCCACGCAGGTCGGCGCTTTCCAGCAGCCGCAGGCCCTCCAGCAGCGCGCGTTCGGTGGGCGCACCGCGCTCGACCAGGCGCTGGCGCAATGTGCGCAGCTCCTCGCGGGCATGCGCCGAGCCCATCACGTCCAGCGCCAGGAAGCGTTCCAGAGTGCCGGCAAAATCGGTGGCCAGTTCGCGCCCGAACTGCTCGAACACTGCCGGTTCCACCGCGTGCGGCCAATCTTCGCCACGTACGAAGCGCGGTGTGGCGGCGATCATCGCCAGCCCACGCACCTTCGGCAGCGTCGCCGCCGCGTGCAGCGCGAACAATCCGCCCAGCGACCAGCCGCACCACACTGCCGGTGGCGTGGCCGCAGCAATCGCGTTGACCACGAACGGCAGGCGCAGCGGCGTGGTGTCGTCGCGGCTGTGGCCATGGCCGGGAAGGTCGACCAGGTGCAGGGTGAACCGGTCCGCCAGGCGCTGCACCAGCGGTGCGAACACGCCGCCCTGCAGGGCCCAGCCGTGGATCAGAACCAGGTCCGGCCCGCGGCCGGTGACTTCAATATGCATGGGGAACTACACGGAACTCAGGCAAAAGCGGGCAGCGGCGGTGGCGCGGCTTCACGCGCGGCCAGGGTCACGCGGTCGCGCGCGCTGGCGATGGCCTCGACCAGGCCGCGCACCTGTTCCGGCGTATGCAGTGCGGACAGCGTGACGCGCAGCCGCGCCTTGCCTTCCGGCACCGTCGGCGGGCGGATCGCACCGACCAACCAGCCGGCCTGTTCCAGCGTCGTGGACATCGCCACGGCCGCGTGGTCATCACCGCACAGCAGCGGTTGGATCGGTGTATCCGAGGCCATCAGGTCCAGCCCATGGCGACGGGCTTCGCTGCGGAACAGCGCGATCAGGTCGGCCAGCTTGGAACGGCGCCAGTGGTCACGGCGCGCCAGGCGTACCGCTTCCAGTGCGGCAGCGGCCATCGCCGGTGGCACTGCGGTGGTGTAGATGTAGGGGCGTGCGGTTTCGGCCAGGTGCTCGATCAGGTCGTCGCGGCCCAGTACCAGTGCGCCGGAACCGCCCAGCGCCTTGCCCAGCGTGACCAGCTGCAGCGGCACATCGTCCACGCCCAGACCAGCGGCCGCGACGGCGCCGCGGCCATCACCGACCACGCCTACACCGTGTGCGTCATCGACGTAGAACAGCGCCTGCTGCAGGCGTGCCACAAGCGACAACGCGCGCAGCGGTGCGATGTCGCCATCCATGCTGAAGACACCGTCGGTGGCCAGCATCGCCGCGCCATCCGGCGCGTGCTTGAGCTGACGCATTGCGCCCTCCGCATCCAGATGCGGATAGCGGCGCAGGCGTGCACCGGCCAGCCGCGTGGCATCGAGCAGGCTGGCGTGGTTGAGCTTGTCCTGCACGCAGACGTCGTTCTCTTCGCTCAGCAGCGCCTGCTGCACCGCCAGGTTGGCGGCGAAGCCACTGCCGAACAGCAGCGCACGCGGATAGCCCAGCCACTCGGCCACTTCGCGTTCAAGCGCTTCGTGCATGGCGTGATGGCCGCAAACCAGGTGCGAGGCACCGGCACCGGCACCCTCACGCGCCGCGGCGTCCTGCAACGCGTTGACCACGCTGAACTGCTGGGCCAGGCCCAGGTAGTCGTTGCTGCAGAAGCCCGTCAGCCACTGGCCGTCCACCTCCAGGCGCACGCCATCACGACGGGTGACCGTGCGTCGCGGGCGGCGACGGCCTTGGGCATCGCGCAGGGCGCGTTGGGCGTGGAGGCGGGCGGTCAGGTCGGGGCGGGCCATGGTGGCTGAATGCGACGACGGGGCGGCTAGGGTAGCGCGTTGCCGCGACGCCTGCCTGCATCCCGTCTCAGGCCGCGTGAGCGCAGCCACAGCCGGGCGTATCGGCGCTGATATCGGCGTGCACGGTGCCGCCGTGGTCGTGGCCCTCGGCATCCACCTGCACCGCCATCGGCTGCAGTCCCAGCCGCGCGAACAGCGCCAGGTCGCGCTCGCTCTCCGGGTTGCCGGTGGTCAGCAGCTTGTCGCCGTAGAAGATGGAGTTGGCGCCAGCGACGAAGCACAGCGCCTGCAGTTCATCGCTCATCGCCTCGCGACCGGCCGACAGCCGCACCATCGAGCGCGGCATGACGATGCGTGCCACCGCGATCATGCGCACGAACTCGAACGGGTCCAGTTCGGCGCTGCCATGCAGCGGCGTGCCCGCCACCTGCACCAGCTTGTTGATCGGCACCGAATCGGGGTGTGCCGGCAACGTGGCCAGCGCCAGCAGCAGGCCGACGCGCTGCGCGCGCGTCTCGCCCATGCCGACGATGCCGCCGCAGCAGGTCTTCAGGCCGGCATCGCGCACGTGCTCCAGCGTATCCAGGCGGTCCTGGTACTGGCGCGTGTGGATGATTGAATCGTAGTAGTCCGGCGCGGTATCGAGGTTGTGGTTGTAGTAGTCCAGTCCGGCGTCCTTCAGCGCACGTGCCTGCTCGCCACTGAGCATGCCCAGCGTGGCGCAGGTCTCCAGGCCCAGTGCCTTCACCCCGGCGATCATCGCCGCCACCTTCGGGATGTCGCGGTCCTTTGGTGAACGCCACGCGGCGCCCATGCAGAAGCGCGACGCACCGGCGGCCTTGGCCTGGCGTGCCTTGGCCAGCACCGCATCGGTCTCCATCAGCTTCTGCGCGTTCACCCCGGTGTTGTAGCGCTGCGCCTGCGGGCAGTACGCGCAGTCTTCCGGGCAACCACCGGTTTTCACCGACAGCAGCGTGGAGACCTGCACCTGCGAGGGGTCGAAGTGCTCGCGGTGGACCGTCGCGGCGCGGAACAGCAGCTCGGGGAACGGCAGATCGAACAGCCCCTGCAGTTCGTCGTGTTGCCAGTCGTGGCGGATGGCAGCAGCCATGGCGGGACCTTGGGTACGAGTGGAGCGAGGGCGGCAGTGTGGGGGGGCGCGTTCAGGCTGTCAACCATAAGATATTTGAAATGGTTTACAGCGGCGGTGGCGGCCCGCTTCACCGACTACCCGGTGACGCAACTACGGGCCGGCACGTGCTGCCGGGACACGCGTTGAAGCTGATCCGGGAAGAGGCGGTGCGCGGGGCGCTGGAGATACACTCAGCCGTGCACATTCAATCGGGCCGCGTTGCAATGAACCCTCTCGACAGCTGGTTGCCCATCACCCGCGAAGAACTGGAAGCCCTGATCGCGCGGCAATTGCAGGACTGCTCACCGGGGCATCGAGCCATCTTCGAGTCTCTGCGTGTGCCATTGCGCGCAATGCCACTGCACAGGCTGCGTACCATCGAGTCGGTATGGGTGGTCGCACATCTACCTGACGGGTTGCTGTACTACGAGGACGTCGAGGAAGGGTTCGAGGTGGGGGCGCCCGGCGAGGATGGCGTCCTGCCGGACCGGGGTTGTTCCCAGCTGGCGCTGACCCACGTTCTCCATCGTTTGGCGATCTGAACATCGGGAGTTGCAGATCGTTGCATCTGTCCGGGTTTCGGGTGCGTTTCCGTCAGTACCAGTGCATTTCACCGCATCCTGCAAGGCCTTCAGCCACAGTGGCCGCTGTCCGTCTGCTCCCGCTGCGTCCACACTGTCCTGCATGACCGATCTCCATCGCCTCCGCGGCCGCATCACCGCGCTGGTTCTCAGTGAGGCCTGGCGCCGCCGTGCCGCGCTCTGGGGTGGTGCCGTGGCCGTGGCGCTGGTGGCCATCCTGTTTGCCAAGGCCAGTGACGCCGCTTTTCATGTATTCCAGCGGATCACAACGCACTCGCCGTGGTGGGCCCTGCTGCTCACGCCCGGCATCTTCGCGCTGCTGGCCTGGTTGACCGCCGGTGTGCTGAAACCCACGCGGGGCAGCGGTATTCCGCAGGTCATCGCTGCGTTGGACAAGCCCGATGAGCCATTCCGGAAGACCAATCTTTCGCCTGCGGTCTCAGCCGGCAAGCTGCTGCTGACCTCGATGTCGCTGCTCGGCGGCGCATCGGTCGGGCGCGAGGGTCCCACGGTGCATGTGGGCGCCAGCCTGATGTACCTGTTCGGCCGCTGGTTCGGTTTCAAGGATCCCCGCGAGCTCTCGCACTTCCTGCTGGCCGGTGGTGCTGCCGGCATTGCGGCGGCGTTCAACACACCGCTGGCGGGTATCGTCTTCGCCATCGAAGAGCTCAGCGGCCGCTTCGAGCATCGCTTCTCAGGCACGTTGCTGACCGCGGTGATCGTCGGTGGCGTGGTGTCGCTGGGCCTGCTGGGCAACTACACCTACTTCGGCCATGTGAGCGCACGCCTGCCGCTCGGCCAGGGCTGGCTGGCCATCCTGCTATGCGGCGTGGTGGCGGGCTTGCTGGGAGGCCTGTTCGCACGCGCGGTATTGGCCAGTGCGGCGGGCCGCCCGCGTTGGCTCGGGCAACTGCGGCAGCGGCATCCGGTTCTGTTGGCCGCAGGCTGCGGTCTGGTGGTGGTACTGCTCGCCCTGGTCTTCGGTGAAGGCGCGTTCGGCACCGGCTACGAGCAGGCGCGCAGCCTGGTGCAGGGGCAGGCGATGGTCGGCCATGAGTTCGGGTTGATGAAGTTGTTGGCCAACCTCGCGTCGTACGTGGCCGGTATTCCCGGCGGCCTGTTCTCGCCGGCGCTGGCAGTCGGCGCTGGACTCGGCCACAACCTGGCGGTGCTGATGCCGGGCGTGGACCCGCGCGCGTTCGTACTGCTGGGCATGTGTGCCTACCTGACCGGCGTCACCCAGGCGCCACTGACCTCGGCGGTGATCTCGCTGGAGCTGACCGACAGTGGTGATCTGCTGCTGCCGATCCTGGCCACGGTGCTGATCGCGCGTGGCGTGTCCGGGCTGGTGTGCAGGGTGCCGATCTACCGCGGGTTGGCGGAGTTGTTGATGGTGCCCCGTGCGCCAGACGTCGCGGGGGGCACCGATCCTGGAGCGCGGACCTGAGGCAGGCTCATGTGCCCTGGCGCAGCCAGGCCACCAGTGCCGAGAACGCGGGCGATGGCTGGCGTCGGTTCGGGTAGTACAGGTGGTAACCGGCGAAGGGCACGCACCATTTGTCCAGCACGGCCACCAGGCGCCCAGCCGCCAGATGCTCGGTGACCAGTGGTTCGGGAACATAGGCCAGCCCCAGACCGTCAAGCGCGGCGTTGATGACGTGACTCATGCTGTTGAACACCAGCGGTCCCTCCCCGCGCACGCTGAACTCCTTGCCCTTGTCCTCGAATTCCCAGGCGTAGATCGATCCGTTGGGACGGTGGCGGATGTTGATGCAGCGGTGGCGGGTGATGTCGGCCGGCTTCTTCGGCTTCGGGTGCGCGTCGAAGTATGCAGGTGAGGCCACTACGACCAGCCTCCAGTCTGGACCGACACGAACTGCGATCATGTCCTTGCTCAGCGCCTCACCCAGGCGGATGCCGGCGTCGAAACGCTGCTCGACCACGTTGGTGAACCCGTAGTCCACGTAGAACTCCAGCGTGATGTCCGGGTACGTGGCCAGGAAGCCAGCGAGACGCGGGCGGATGATCATCTCGATCGAATCGTCGGTACAGGAAATCCGCAGTGTTCCGGTCGGGGTGTCGCGCAGTTCGCCCAGTGCCTCGATGCTGGCGCCGATGGCCGCGAAGTGAGGGCCGATGGAGTGCATCAGACGCTCGCCGGCCTGGGTGGGCGAAACATTGCGGGTGGTGCGGGCCAACAGGCGGATGCCCAGTCGCTCTTCCAGCAGGCGCATCGAATGGCTCAACGCCGAAGGAGTGACGCCGAGGCGCGCAGCTGCCTTGGTAAAGCTCTGTTCCTGCGCGACAACCAGGAACGCCTGGAGATCATTGGATTTCACGAAGGCCATGGCGCTGCATCGTTCGGAGGCATGGCCGAACCCTAGCACGGACTTGTGAGCACAGCTCAGTAATCCATCAATCGGCAGGTGGATTATCAGGGCAGGCCCCCCCGCCTATCGTGGCGCCCTGCATCCTCCTCCAAGGCCACGACCATGAAGCGCACCTCCCTGCTGCTGGCGCTGATCACCAGTGCATTCGCCCCTTTGACCGTGATGGCCGCCGATGTTCCTGTTGCGGAAAAGCCGGCGGGCGCGGACAACTTCTACAGAAGCGCCGATGTATCCCGCGAGCGTGTGACGTTCCGCAACCAGTACCAGATGAGCGTAGTGGGTACGTTGTACCGCCCGAAAACCCGGCGCGGGAATGAGCACGCCCCGGCGATCATCGTCGGCCACCCGATGGGCGCGGTGAAAGAGCAGAGCGCGCAGCTGTACGCGCAGAAGCTGGCCGAGCAGGGCTTTGTGACGCTGGCGATCGACCTGCCGTTCTGGGGCGAAAGCCAGGGTGAGCCGCGCAATCTGGTGGCCCCGGAGATCTATGTGGAAGCCTTCAGCGCTTCGGTCGACTACCTGGGGACGCGCGAGTTCATCGATCGGGAGCGCATCGGCGTGCTCGGTATCTGCGGCAGCGGCAGCTTTTCCATCGCAGCCGCCAAGCTGGACCCACGCCTGAAGGCCGTCGCCACCGTCAGCATGTACGATATGGGCGCGGTTACACGCAATGGCCTGAAGCATTCGCAGAGCGCAGACCAGCGCAAGGCACTGCTGGAAAAAGCCGCCGAGCAGCGCTACACCGAGTTCGATAGTGGCAAGGGCGTCTTCCTCGATTATCTGCCGGCCACGCTGCCGCCCGATGCAGACCCGGTCACCCGTGAATTCTGGGATTTCTACCGCACCACGCGCGGCGCCGCCCTTCCCAAGGGCTATACGCTGGAACAGACCCAGAACCGCATGCTGACCAGCGAAGTGCGCTTCATGAATTTCTATCCGTTCAACGACATCGAAACGATCTCGCCACGTCCCATGTTGTTCATCGCCGGCAGCGAAGCGCACTCTCGTGAATTCAGCGAAGACGCCTACCGACTGGCGGGTCAACCCAAGGAGTTGTATATCGTGCCGGGAGCCGGCCACGTGGATCTGTACGACCGCACCGATTTGATTCCGTTTGCGAAGCTGGGCAGCTTCTTCAGGCAGAACCTGGCAGAACGTTGAGATGAGTGCTTCGATCGCATCCAACGCAACGGCGGAAGGCACTCCTGCGCGTGCGCATTGGGGCGGTGTGCTGGCGATGACGCTATGCGTGTTCGCTCTCATCGCTTCGGAGTTCATGCCGGTCAGCCTGCTCACGCTCATGGCCGCCGATCTGCGCGTAAGCGAAGGCATGGCCGGCTACGGCATCGCCATCTCAGGTGTGTTCGCGGTGCTGACCAGCCTGTCGATCAGCCGCGTGGCGGCTCGCATGGACCGCAGGACACTACTGCTGTCGTTGACCTCGCTGATGGCAGTCTCCGGCGCGGTGGTGGCATGGGCCAACGGCTATGCGATGTACATGGCGGGCCGCGCGCTGATCGGCATCGTCATCGGTGGCTTCTGGTCGATGTCCGCCGCCACCGCCATGCGACTGGTACCTGCGGCACAGGTGCCACGCGCACTGGCGATCTTCAACGGGGGCAACGCATTGGCAACTGTGATTGCCGCGCCGCTGGGGAGCTGGCTGGGCGGTGTGATCGGTTGGCGGGGTGCCTTCCTGTGCCTGTTGCCCATAGCGGCCGTCGCACTGGTGTGGCAATGGCTGAGCCTGCCCCGCCTGCCGGCATCGCCCGTCGCCGCGACCGACAGTGTGCTGGGCTTGCTCAGGCACCGCGTCGTGCTCCTCGGGATGGGGGCCTGCGGCGCATTCTTCATGGGGCAGTTCGCACTGTTCACTTATATCCGGCCGTTCCTGGAAGCCGTGACCCATGCTGGCAGCACCGCGTTGCCATTGATGCTGCTTGCCATTGGCGCGAGCGGCGTTGTCGGGACGCTCGTCATTGGTGTCTTTCTTGCGCGTGGTCTGTACAGGACCCTGATCGCAATCCCCGTACTGATGGCAGCTGTGGCTGTAGCGCTGGTGCCACTGGGCGCATACGCATGGCCGGTGGTGACGCTCCTTGCCATCTGGGGTTTCCTCGCCACCGCGGCGCCAGTGGGCTGGTGGAGCTGGGTCGCGCGGACCTTCACCGGCAGTGCCGAGGCCGGTGGCGGATTGATGGTGGCGGTAGTGCAGTGCTCGATCGCGCTGGGCTCCACCCTGGGGGGACTGTTGTTCGACAGTCTCGGCTATGCCAGCAACTTCATGGCCAGCGCCGGCGTCCTGCTGGTCGCCGCACTGTTGGCTTGGCGGACGGCAAAACGGGCTGCTCTGCTCCTGTAGGGCGCGCGCCGCAATTGTGGGGCGACAGCGGTCTGCACGATCTGCCGATAGGCACGTTCCATTGCTCGGATAATCAGGATCAATCATTTCGTATCTTCACTCCTGTAGTGAAGCTGATTCCCCGTTGCACCGTCTACCCGATGCCAGGTGCGCCGCTGAAGATGCATACACGCCGGGGCTGCACCCGGACCTGCATCGAGAGCAACCATGATCAACTGCCGTATCCGCCGCCTGGCGGCTGCCGTGCTGGCCCTGGCCAGTTCCCCCGCGCTGGCGCTGGCGGGCACTCCTGTGCTGCCCAGCGAACGCAGCATCGGTGTCATTGAGCCGGTGGCGCGTTTCGAAGGTGCTATGCCTACCAGCGTGGCGGTGTCTGAAAGCGGACGCATCTTCGTCAACTTCCCGCGCTGGGGCGATGAGGTGCCCTACAGCGTGGCCGAGTGGCGTGATGGTCACGCCGTGCCCTATCCGGATGCGCGCATCAACCGCAAGGACGGTCCCGATCCGACGGCCCACTTCATCAGCGTGCAGAGTGTGGTGGCCGATGGCCAGGGCCGGTTGTGGGTGCTGGATACCGCCGCGCCCGGGTTCTCTGCGCCGCAGGCCGGTGGCGTCAAGCTGGTGGCGATCGATCTGGCCACCAATACCGTGGCCAGAACGCTGGTGTTCCCGGCCAACGTCATCGACGCGCGCACCTACGTCAATGATGTGCGCTTCGATTTCCGTGTCGGCCACGAGGGCGTGGCCTACGTGACCGACTCGTCGCTGAGCGGAATCGGCGGCATCATCGTGATCGACCTCGCCACCGGCGCCGCATCCAAGCGCCTGGTCGGTCATGTGTCCACATCGGCGGATCCGGCATTCGTACCGATCGTGGAAGGGCAGCAGATGCGACTGCGCAATCCGGATGGTTCGACGCAGCCGTTCACCGTGGCCGCCGATGGCATTGCCTTGTCACCCGATGGCGGGACGCTGTTCTATACCCCGTTGTCCAGCCGTCATCTGTACAGCGTGCCCACCGTCTTGCTGCGCGACCCCAAGGTAAGTGAAGCGGCGTTGGCTGCGGCCGTGGTCGACCTGGGCGACAAGGGCGCCTCCGATGGGATGGAAATGGATGCCAACGGCCGGCTGTATGCGAGCGACTACGAGCACAACGCCATTCATGCCCGCGATGCGGATGGACGATGGACGACCGTGGTGCACGATCCGCGCATCCTGTGGCCGGATACCTTGTCGATGGGACCGGACGGCTACCTGTACTTCACCGCCAACCAGCTGCATCGGCAGGCCGGATTCAATGGTGGCGTTGATCGCCGGCAGACGCCGTACATGGTGTATCGCACCCGGGTGGATGCGAAGCCTGCGCCAACGCGGTGAGGTGATCGGGGCAGCGGGTGGGCGACAAAACTCCTACGGCTCGTTGAGGACACACCCGATGGCGACGCGCTGACGGCTGCGTCACGCTGAAGCGCATGTCTGTTTTCTTCGACGCGGGCCGCCACGTGCAGGCAGCACTTCGCGTGCTGCTACCACTCCGTTGCCTGGTCTGCGGTGACCCGGGCCACGATGGGCTCGATCTCTGCGGTGCCTGCCTGGCCGGACTGCCCTGGGCTGGCCGCACCTGCCTGCGGTGTGCACTGCCGTTGCCGGACAACGCGTTGATCGTCTGCGGTACCTGCCGTGAGGAAGCACCGCCGCAGGCCGCCACGCATGCCAGCCTGCTGTACCTGCCGCCGGTCGACCAGCTGCTGGTGCGCTACAAGTTCCATCAGGACCTCGCCGCCGGTCGCCTGCTGTCACAGTTGATGCAGCGGGCACCGCCGCCCTGGTCATGCCCACCGCTGGTGCCGGTGCCGTTGCACGGGCGCCGCCTGCGCCAGCGCGGTTACAACCAGGCGGCAGAACTGTGCCGCCTGCTGCCGATGCCGGTCTGGCAGGGGCTGTACAGGCGGCGCCACACCGCGCCCCAGTCCGAACGCACGGCCGAACAGCGCCGGGAGAACCTGTTCGATGCCTTCGATGTACGCCGTCCGGTGCCACCGCGACTGACGGTGGTCGATGACGTGATGACCACCGGCAGTACGGTGATGGAGATTACCGAAACGCTGCGCTGCGTGGGAGTTGGAGAGGTGCGCGTATGGGTGTGCGCGCGGGCGCCGTGATCGTCCTCTTCATCCACAGGGGCTAGGATGAGGCCGGTTCCGGATCGAAGGAGTGGCCATGAATTCCCCCTTGTCTCCCTTGCTGTCGGCGGTTGGGCGCAGCTGGTGGATCCTGCTGCTGTACGGGCTCGTCGCACTGGGTTTCGGCATCGTTGCCATTGGCTGGCCGCTGTCCGCGGCGATGGCACTGGCGTGGACACTGGGCGTGATGGCCATCGTTGAAGGTGTCATCAGCCTGTTCGCACTGATCAGCGGCGGCAGCGGTGCCTCGCGTGGGTGGTTGGCGCTGTATGCCATCGCCTCGCTGGGCTTCGGCATCCTGGCGGTGATCAATCCGCTGGCCACCGCCAGCGTGCTGGTGCTGTTCCTGGCAGCGTGGCTGCTGGTGGCAGGTATCTATCGCATCGTGTTCGCGATACGCGTGCGCAAGCAGATCCAGGGCGAGTGGCTGCTGATCCTCAGTGGCGTGCTGGCGGTGGTGCTGGGCCTGCTGTTTGCGGCCAATCCGTATGCAGGCGTTGCGGTGACCACGCTGTGGATCGGCATTGGCAGCCTGCTGTATGGGCTGCTGCAGGTGCTGGTGGCATTCAAGCTGCGGAAGCTGAAGTGAGGGCTGCGCTTCCGCTGTTGCTGGGCATGGCGTTGATCCTGACCGGATGCATGCCGGGCGCCACACCCGGTGCCTGGGCAGGCAAGGATCATGCGCCACGACCCGGAGTGGATGTGCGCCTGAGCGCGGTCGATGCAGCCGGCAAGGGCACGCCGGTACAGTGGCAGGGCGAAACCCTGGCCCTGCGCGAGCCGCCGATTGCCGGCAGCGCAGACATCGCCGATGTGCGCTACGTGCTGGACGAACGCAAGCAGCCGGGCCTGCAGATCCGCTACCGGCCGGAGGCACATCAACGCATCCACGATGGCACCGCTGCCTTGGTGGGCCAGCGTGCGGCGCTCAGCGTGGATGGCCGCGTGCTGATGGTGGCGACCGTGCAGGGGCCATTCGGTGAATCGATGATGCTGAGCGGGTTGTCCAGCGTTGCCGAAGCGCGGGAGCTGGCCAGGCACATCACCGGCGAATGACGGGCGCGCCAACACCCCCGCGCTGCGTGCGGAGGTCGACCAAGGTCGACCGCTACCGGGCGAACCGCGCTTCGATCTCTTCCAGCGACTTGCCCTTGGTCTCCGGCAGCCAGAGTGCAGCCACCAGGAAGAACACGAAGGTGCACGCCGCCCAGAACACGAACATGCTGGCGTAGCCGTAGTGGCCCACCGTGGGCAGGAAGATGGCGGCGATGGTGGTGGATACGAACTGGTTGATCAGCAGCGCGATGCTCATGCCATTGGAGCGGATACGGTTCGGCATCAGCTCCGACAGTGCCAGCCACACGCATACGCCCGGACCGACCGCGAAGAACGCGACGAACGCCAGGATGCAGGCGGCCACCGCCCAGCCATGTGCAGGCGGCGGCACCGGGCCGATGCGGGCCTGTTCGATGCGCAGCGGCGCCTGCGCAGCAGCGGCCGGGTCGGCGAACGGGTTCAGGCGCAGTTTGCGGAAGAACGCGCCGATCACGCTGTCCGGCTGCACAGTGCCTGCGCGCTCGATGCGCAGCTCGCGATCAATCAGGTTGTCGCTGCGCAGGGCGCGCACGTTGGTGAAGTCACCGTAGGCGTAGGAGACGGTCAGCTGCATCGGCCGGCCTTCGCTGTCGATGCCAGCGCCCAAGCGCTGCCACTGCGTATCGTCCAGTACCAGCTGCAGGCCATCGCCGCTGACCGCCGCCTGCAGCTGCGGCTGCACGTCGGTGCGACCGCGTTCGGCCTGGAAGAACAGCGTCGCCGCTGCCAGCAGGGCCACGCAGATGCCGCCACTGCCAAGCATCAGCAGGAACTTGCGGCCCTTGCGGTCGACCAGCAGCAGTGCGACCACGGTCATCACCGCGTTGAGCAGCTTGATCGCCACGTCGGCGCCATTGGCCACCGAGCCGGACAGGCCGGCCTGGTTGAGGATGTTCACCGCGTAGGCCAGCACCGAGTTGATGCCGGTGGCCTGGGTGCAGGCCAGCACTACGCACGCGAGCAGGAACGGCACCACATAGCGGCGGCTGAGCAGCGGGTCGCGCTTGCCGCTGCTGCTGCTCGATTCCGGCGCCTGGATCTGTGCAAGCGTGGGCTCCACCTCCGAAGCAGGCAGCACGCGCTGCAGGCTGCGGCGTGCGTCATCGATGCGGCCGCGGCGCACCAGCCAGCGCGGTGACTCGGACAGCCAGAAGATGCCGGCGCAGAACAGCAGGCCCGGCGCCAGGCAGGTCCAGAAGATGGTGCGCCAGGCGTGGTCCTTCACCGCAAACAGCTCCTGCGCCTGCTGTGCCACCGGCAGCGAACGCACGGCTTCAGCGGCGGCATCCACCGCATGCGCGTGATAGAGGCCGATCAGGGCCGCCAACACCAGGCCGATGGTCAGCAGCAGCTGGAACATCGCCGCGCCGCGCCCGCGTCGTTCCGGGCTGAGCACTTCGGCCAGGTACAGCGGAATCACCACGCCGATCAGGCCGCCACTGATGCCCTGCAGCAGCCGGCCGAGCAGCAACGGCGTGTAGCCCGAGGCCAGCGCCATGATCGGAATCGAGGCGGTGAACAGCAGGCCGGCCAGCAGCATCGCGCCGCGGCGGCCGATCAGGTCGGCGACCATGCCGGCGAACAGCGAGGACAACACGCTGCCGAGCAACACCGCCGCCACGACGAAGCCGAGCTGCTGGCTGCTGAGCTGCCAGGCGTGGCTGGCGGTGGCTTCAAGATAGGGCAGGGCACCGGCGATGATGCCGATGTCGATGCCGTACAGCAGGCCACCGAGGCCGCCGATGAAGAGCAGGTAGCGTACGGGCCAGCGCGGAGCGGTGGAAGCGGGTACGGCAGGTGCAGTGGCTGCGGTCATCGACTCGTTCCTGGACTAACGGGATGGTGCGTGGCTGATGCAATGCGCTTGCGCGCCTTGTGTGCGGCATCCGGGCCGCATGGCCTGTGTCAGTTCAAATCGACCACGCGTCCGCCCACCACCACCTGCTGCAGGCGCAGCTCGGCGTCCAGCACCACCAGGTCGGCGCGGGCGTCGGGCGCGATGCGGCCGCGATCGTCCAGGCCGAGATACGCGGCGGGGAACGTGGAAACACGCTGCGAGGCGTCGGCCAGGTCCAGGCCCACTTGCACCAGATTGCGCAGCGCCTGGTCCATGGTCAGTGCGCTGCCGGCCAGCGAACCGGTGGCCAGGCGCACGCAGCCGCCGCACTTGTGCACGCGCTGTTCGCCCAGGGCGTACTCGCCATCGGGCATGCCGGTGGCGGCGGTGGCGTCGGTCACCGCGTACAGGCGCGGAATCGCGCGCGCGGCCAAGCGGATTACGCCGGGGTGGATGTGCTGCAGGTCGGGAATGATCTCGGCGTACTGCGCATGTGCCAGTGCCGCCGCCGCAATGCCCGGGCGATAGTGATCGACGCCGGTCATGCCGTTGAACAGATGGGTGAAACCGGATGCACCGGCCTGCAGCGCGGCCACGCCTTCCTCGTAGGTGCCAGCACTGTGACCAAGCTGCACGCGGATGCCCATTGCCGAAAGCGCGGGAATCAACGCGGTGTGCTCGCCGATCTCCGGAGCCAGCGTCATCACCCGGATCGGTGCCAGCGCATGCAGCTGCTGCACCAGTGCCAGCGTCGCCTCGATCGTGCGGTTCGGCTGCGCGCCAAGACGCTGCGGGCTGATGAACGGACCTTCCAGATGCACGCCGGCAATGCAGGCGGCTTCGGCGTCGGGCGCTGCCATGGTGGCGGCCACACCCTGCAGTGCGTGCTCGATCTCGTCCAGCCCGGCGGTCATGGTGGTCGCCAGCAGCGTGGTGGTACCGAAGCGCAGATGGGTGCGGGCGATGGTGCGCGCCACGTCGCCGCCCTGCATCAGGTCCACGCCGGCGGCGCCATGCACATGCAGGTCGATGAAGCCGGGCAGGATCACCGGCAGCTGCAGATCATCGGCACCGCTGTGGTCGTCCACCTGCAGCTGGCGCACCTGCGAATCGAAGTGGACGTAGCCGCGTCGCCAGCCCAGCGGGGTGAGGATGCGGCCATGCAGGGTGCGGGTGTCGGTCATGCGGTGGGCTCGGCGATGATCACTTCGATGCCCAGCCGCTGCAGCCCCTCACGGGTCGCATCGTCGATGCCGGCGTCGGTGATGATGGCGTGGATCTGATCCAGGAGGGCGATGCGGTGCAGGCTGACGCGGCCGAACTTGGAGGCGTCGGTCAGCACCACGATGCGGCGTGCGCGCTCGACCATGCGGTGGTTGAGGCGGGCTTCGGCCTCGTCGTGGGTGGTCAGACCGAACTGCAGGTCCAGGCCATCCACGCCCAGGAACAGGGTGTCGAAACTGTAGGAGTTGAGGCTGGCTTCGGCCTGGCTGCCCTGCAGCGACAGCGACTGCTGGCGCAGCAGACCACCGGTCAGCAGTACGGTAATGCCCGCCGCATTGGCCAGTTCCCAAGCGATGTTCAGGCCGTTGGTCATCACCGTTACATCGCGATGCGCGCGCAGGTGGCGGGCCAGGGTCATCGTTGTCGAGCCGGAGTCGATGATGATGTTGTCGCCGGGCTGCACCAGGCGCGCGGCGCGCGCACCGATCGATTCCTTCAGCGGCAGGTTCAGCGCGTCCTTCTCGTGGATGTCCTGTTCCTGCGGCGGCGTGCGCACCAGGGTGGCACCGCCGTGGGTGCGGTTGGCCAGGCCCTGCGACTCGAAGTGGGTCAGGTCGGCACGGATGGTCACCGCCGACACGCCAAAGCGCTCGACCAGATCGGCCACCTGCACCGAGCCGTGCTCGATCAGCAGTTGCAGGATCTGTTGCCGGCGGGAGCGGGTGTTGCGCATGGCCATTCTCGGTTTCGCGGGAAAAGGTAGAGATTAGCCGTTCGCAAGAACGGCGGCAGCCGAACCTGCGTTCTGCTCGCGGGTACCGGCCTGGTTGGCGCTGCAGGCGCGGGCGTATTCGCCCAGGCACAGGCCGATACGGTGCTGCACCAGCGCGGTGGGCGTGTTGGCCAGGGTTCCCTCGCGCACGGCGCGGTACTGCTCCGGCAGGTACTGGCTGAGCAGCACCAGCGGCGGCGCGTGCTGCTCCAGGTTGGCGAACAGGGTCTGCACCGCTTGTAGCAGCGCCGGCTCGCCCCAGTAGTAGCGACAGCGGTCGCTGAAGGAATAGCTGCGCAGCAGGCGCAGCGCGGCGTCATCGCCCTGGTAGTAGGACTGCCAGTATTTCGGCTGCGCCAGCATCACCTCGTCCAGTACCTGCGGCAGGCGCGAGCACTGCGCGGCCGGCAGCAGCTCGGCTTCGATCGCGGCCAGCGCGAACAGCGCTTCGCGGTAGGCGAAGGTCGCCGCCGGGCCGACCTTTAGGATGGCGAAGTGGTCGCGCACCAGCGCGTGCAGGCCACTCTCGCGCTGGTAATCGGTGGAGTGCGCCTCGAACACGATGCGCGGTTGCTGTTCCAGGAAATCAGCCAGCGTGCTGGCGGCGGCCGCGTCGTACTCGTGCACGCTGCTGTGGTCGAAGTCCACGCCCGGCTGCACCACCATCGCGATCACGCGCTGCCACGCATCGCGCAGCTGCGGCGTGTCGAACGCCTGCTGGTGGATGGCCAGGGTCTGCGCGGCGGCGGCCGGCGTGGTGACCTGCAGGCCTTCGGCCAGCGAGGCTTCGCCACCGGGAATCGGCACTTCGGTACCGATCACGTAGACCGGCGGCGGCAGGCTGTGTTCGGCGGCGGTGCGTTCGGCGATCTCGGCCAGCTCGGCCGAACGCGCGGCGACGATGGCATCGGGCAGCGGCACCGGGTCATCGGCGCAGGACATGCTGCAGTCCAGGTGGATCTTGTGGAAACCGGCGGCGACGTAGGCTTCGATCAGCGCGCGCGCGTGGGTCATCGCTTCGGCGGCCGGGCGCTTCTGCCAGGCGTTCGGACCAAGGTGGTCGCCGCCTAGGATCAGCCGTTCGCGCGGGAAGCCTTCTTCATCGGCCAGCGTGCCGACGTAATCGCGGTACTGCGGCGGGGTCATGCCGGTGTAGCCGCCGAACTGGTCGACCTGGTTGGAGGTGGCCTCGATCAGCAGCACGGTGCCATGCGCCAGCGCCACGTGCATGGCCGCGCGCAGCACCTGCTCGTTGCTGCAGCAGACGCTGTACAGGCCGACGTTATGGCCGGCGCGGTGGGAAGCAAGCAGGGTCTGCAACGGGGACATGGTCAAGCTCCGGACATCAGGAAAACGAGGGTTGGCAGGCGAGCAGGGCAGCACCACGTGCGCCACCGGCATCGCCGAAGCGTGGCGGCACGATGGGCGGTACCTGCACGCCGTTGAACAGATGCGCGGCGATGGCCGCAGGCAACTGCTGGTACAGCGGCGCATACTGCGAAAGACCACCGCCGAGCACGATCACGTGCGGGTCCAGCGCCAGCACCAGCGCGGCCAGGCTGTGGCCGAGCAGGTCGCGATGGATGTCCAGCGCCTTGCGTGCGCGGGCATCGCCGGCTTCGGCCAGTGCGATCACTGCGCTGGCGTCGGCGGCGCTGCCACCGAGGTGGCGTTCGATCATTGCCACGCCACTACCGGACACGTAGCGCTCCACGCAGCCCTGCAGGCCGCAGGCGCAGTCGATCAGCGGCAGGCCGTGGCGCTGCAGCAGGTGGCCCGGCACGCTCCAGTGGCCCCATTCGCCGGCCAGGCCGTTGAAGCCGGACAACAGGCGGCCCTGCAGGCAGAAGCCGCCACCGGCACCGGTGCCGAGGATGGCGCCGAACATGCTGGGGTAGCCATCGGCGGCGCCACCATGCGCCTCTGACAGCGCAAAACACTGCAGGTCGTTGCCGAAATGCAGCGGGCGCTGCAGGCGTGCCTGCAGATCAGCCGCCACGCTGTGGCCGGTCAGCGCGGGAACGTTCGCGCTGAGCTGGCGGCCGCTGCGGCGGTCGCGCACGCCGGGCAGCGCAATGCCGATGGCCGCGTCACTGCGGCCCAGCGCCGCATCGGCCTCGACCACCAGTTCCACCACCGCCTGCAGGAAACCGTCGTAGTCACCCTGCGGGGTGGCCACGCGGCGGCGCCAGGTGACCTGCATCGCCGCATCGCACGCCACCAGTTCGATCTTGGTGCCGCCAATGTCGATGCCGTAGCAGGCGTGGGCGATCAGCTCAGCCATGGTGGATGGTGACGCCCTTGACGACGCGGTTGACGGTGCCGTCCGGGAACGGATTGTCGGGGGTCAGCCCGAGCGCAGCCGAGCGCTGCAGCGCGAACAGCTGCGCAAAGCCCAGCCACACCGGCGCCAGCCACGGATCATCCAGTGCCGGTACGGTAAGGGTGTATTCGTCATCGGCGCCGATATCCGAATGCGGGCCGATTGCCAGTACCTGGCCGGCCACGCCATCGCGGCGCAGTTCTTCCAGCAGGTCCTGTTCGTAGCGGCGCGCCAGCGGCTGCACGCTGCGCAGCACCACCACCAGGGTGTTGCCATCCAGCGTCGACTTCGGTCCATGACGGAAGCCCAGCGGCGTGTTGGCCAGCGCCAGCACGCGGCCGGCGGTCAGTTCCAGCACCTTCAGCGCGCACTCGCGTGCCAGCGCTTCCAGCGGGCCGCTGCCGAGGTAGATGATGCGGTTGAACGGGCGCTGCGCCAGCGCCGCCACCGGTGCATCCCACTGTGCCTGGCCTTCGCGGGCCAGCGCGGCAATCTGTTTCAGACGCGCGATACGCGCATCCCACGGCGAACGATCAAACACGGTCAGCGCGGCCAGCAGCATGCAGGTCAGGCTGCTGGTCATGGCGAAGGCACGGTCGCAGCTGGCCGACGGCATCAGCAGGGTGCAGGTATCGGCACGGCCGGCGCCACGACGGGCCAGTTCGCCATCGGCGTTGCAGGTGATGTCGAGGAAGCGCGCGTCATCCACGTCGCTACGCACGCGGTCCACCGCTGCCACGCTCTCCGGGCTGGAGCCGCTGCGGCCGAACGAGACCAGCAGGGTCGGGCGGTCGCGCTGCAGGTACAGCGCCGGGTGGGTCAGCAGGCTGGTGGTGTGCACCACGCGCACCTCGGCCGGCCATTGCGCATTTATCGCATCGGCCACCATTTCGGCGATGAAGCCTGAGCTGCCGGCGCCGGTGAACAGCACGCGCTGGTTGGGATCGTTGAGGCTGTCGCCAAGGAAGGCCTGCAGGCGGTCGCGGGCACGCGACAGGTCCTGTGCGAGGGCTTCCCACAGCGCAGGCTGCTGGGCGATTTCGGTAGCGGTATCGGCTCCGCCAAGGCGCTGCCAGGCGGACACATCGGAAAGCAGGGTGACGTCCATTCAGAGGTTCCAGTTGGTCCAGCGCACCATCTTCGTTTTCTTTCGAAATGTCAAATACCGAAAGTAAAAAGAAAGATATAGCGGTGATGACTTTCCTCGTGCGGCATGACTCTGGAAACGAAAGAAACCGCCGGATGCCGTATCGCACAATGCTTAACAGGCGAATGCAAGCGGTTACACAAAGTATTGCACCGCAACAACTTTCGTTTCATCTAAATATATCTTCCTTTTTCCTTTCAATTTGTTGACATCTTTCGAATCGCTGCCCTAGAGTCGGCCCAACCGCTTTCGAAACGCCCGGTGAACGGGTTGGGAGTCCGTGTGGAAATCTGCGTTCGTCGCTCGCCGCTGCTGCTGGCCCTGTTGCCGGCATTGATGCTGGCGTCCATGTCGGCCCGGGCCGAGCCGGTCGGCAACCTGCGCTCGGTCAGTGCCAGTGCCAGCACCGACGGTGTAAATGGCTGGGACCTGCAGACCGACAACGGCACGCGCATCCGCATTGAACTGCCGGCCACCGACATCATCCGCGTGCAGGCCGGCCGCAACGGCAAGCTGACCGGTGCTGGCGACAAGGCGGCGC
This sequence comes from Stenotrophomonas maltophilia, assembly GCF_004920835.1. GTDB lineage: Bacteria > Pseudomonadota > Gammaproteobacteria > Xanthomonadales > Xanthomonadaceae > Stenotrophomonas > Stenotrophomonas maltophilia_AQ. The sequence goes on along the minus strand of NZ_QFHO01000004.1, from coordinate 154,475 downwards.
CGATCGTACTGCCGCAGCCCAAGGCGAACGTGCAGGCGCAGCTGGAAGAAGACGCACAGGAAATACGCGTGCGCACCGATGCACTGGTGCTGCATGTGCAGCGGCAGCCGTTGCGCCTGCGCCTGGAGCGCCTGGACAACGGTCAGCCCACCGCGCTCTGGCAGGAACTGCAACCGCTGGATCTGGATGCGGCGCAGAGCGTGCAGGTGCTGTCCTCGCAGGCCGATGAAGGCTATTACGGTGGCGGCCAGCAGAACGGCCGTTACCAGTTCAAGGGCCGCGAGCTGGAAGTGTCCTATTCCGGCGGTTGGGAAGAGGGCGACCGCCCCAGCCCGGCACCGATGCTGCTGAGCAGCCGTGGCTGGGGCATGCTGCGCAATACGTGGAGCGATGGCAGCTACGACCTGCGGCAGAGCGACCAGGCCACCCTGCTGCATCGCGAAGACCGCTTCGATGCGTACTACTTCGTTGGCGCCGATCTGCCGAAGCTGATCGAGCGCTACACCCAGCTGACCGGCCGCCCGAACATGGTCGCGCGCTGGGCGCTGTCCTACGGCGATGCCGATTGCTACAACGACGGCGACAACAGCAAGAAGCCCGGCACCGTGCCCGAGGGCTGGAGCGACGGCCCGACCGGCACCACCCCCGACGTGATCGACAGCGTAGCCAAGCAGTATCGCGCCAATGACATGCCCGGCGGCTGGATCCTGCCCAACGATGGCTATGGCTGCGGCTACAAGCAGTTGCCGGAGACGGTGAAGGGGCTGGCCGGGTACGGTTTCCGCACCGGCCTATGGACCGAAAACGGCGTCGACAAGATCGCCTGGGAAGTAGGCAAGGCCGGCAGCCGCGTGCAGAAACTGGACGTGGCCTGGACCGGCAAGGGCTACCAGTTCGCGATGGATGCCAACCGCCAGGCGTTCAACGGCATCCTGGACAATTCCGATTCGCGCCCGTTCCTGTGGACGGTAATGGGCTGGGCAGGCATCCAGCGCTATGCCGTGGCGTGGACCGGCGACCAGAGCAGCAGCTGGGACTACATCCGCTGGCATGTGCCGACCCTGGTGGGTTCGGGCCTGTCCGGCATGGCCTACGCCAGCGGCGATGTGGACGCGATCTTCGGCGGCAGCGCCGAGACCTTCACCCGCGACCTGCAATGGAAGGCGTTCACCCCGGTGCTGATGGGCATGAGCGGCTGGTCGTCGAATGCGCGCAAGCACCCGTGGTGGTACGACGAGCCCTACCGCAGCATCAACCGCGATTACCTGAAGTTGAAGATGCGCCTGACCCCGTACATGTATGGGCTGGTGCATGAGGCTGCGCAGACCGGTGCACCGCCGGTGCGTGGCCTGATGTGGGACAACCCGCACGATCCGCACGCGCAGGATGAAACCTACAAGTACCAGTTCCTGCTCGGCCGCGACCTGCTGGTTGCACCGGTGTACCGCAGCCAGGCCGCCAGCCGTGGCTGGCGCCGCGACATCCACCTGCCCGCCGGCGGCTGGATCGACTACTGGGATGGCCGCCGCGTGCAGGCCGCCGCCGATGGCCGCCAGCTGGACCGCCAGGTGGACCTGGCCACCCTGCCGGTGTTCGTGCGTGCCGGTGCGATCCTGCCGATGTACCCGTCGATGCTGTTCGACGGCGAGAAACCGCTCGATGAAGTGACCTTCGACCTGTACCCGCAGGGTGATTCGCAGTACACGCTGTACGAAGATGACGGCAACACCCGCCGCTACCAGCAGGGCGAATCGAGCACGCAGCGGATCCGTGTGCAGGCGCCGGCACAGGGCAGTGGCCCGGTGCAGGTGCAGATCGATGCGGTACAGGGCCAGTACAACGGCCAGCTGGCACAGCGCCGCTATGGCCTGCGCGTGCTCAGCCGACAGGCGCCGCGTGCGGTGCAGGCCGCTGGCCGCGCGCTGCCGGCGCTGGCCGACGCGACCGCATTCAACAGCGCCAGCGAGGGTTGGTACTTCGATGCCAAGGAGCGTCGCGGCACCCTGCATGTACGCACCGCGGCGCAGGACATCCGCCAGCCGCTGCAGCTGCAGCTGGACTTCGCCGTCACCGCAGCGACCGCCGACGATGCCTATCCGGCCGCACCGGTGCTGGGCCGCGAACTGCCGGCCGACAGCCTGTTGGTGGTCAACCGCCCGGCCGAAGAACCCGGCCATGCGCTGGAAAATGCCTTCGATGATGATCCGGCCACCTGGTTCCGCAGCGTGCGCAACCAGGCCGTGCGCACCGGTGCCCATGAGTGGGTGATCGGTTTCGGCGAACGGAAGATGATCGATGGCATCGACATCGCGCCGCGCAACGACAAGAACTGGAAGCACGGCCAGGTGCGCGACTACGAGGTGTACCTGGGCGACAGCAACGGCGAGTGGGGTGAACCGATTGCCCGCGGTCGCCTGCAGCTGAAGGAAGGCATGCAGCGCATCGACTTCCCGGCCCACGCCGGCCGCCTGCTGCGTTTCCGTGTGCTGAGCGTGCAGAACCCTGAAGGTGACGGTGCCTCCAGCACCGATCCGATGGTGACCGCTGCACAGGGCAGTGCGCGTGCCTTCGACGCGCTGCAACCGCGCGACGTCGGCCCGATTGCGCTGTCCACCTTCCACATCCTCGAACACCAGGAACCGGAGCGACCGGCCCGGCAGCGCTATCTCTCCGAGCTGCCGGTGCCGGCCGCGCTGGCCAGCCAGCTGCGCACCGACCAATCGTTCCGTGGCGACGCCGGCATGCGCATGAACGGCCTGCAGTTCCGCCGTGGCCTGGGTGTCGGCGCCAACAGCCGCATCGACCTGCGCCTGCAGGGCGGCTGGCACCTGCTGCGAGCCGACCTCGGCATCGACGACGCCTGCCGCACTGCCGGTGGCCTGCAGTTCCAGGTCTGGGGTGACAACCGCCTGCTGTACGACAGTGGCCTGGTGAAGGCTCCCGGCGTGGTCAAACCGGAGCTGGATATCCGAGGCCTTTCCACCCTGAGCCTGCGCACGCTGGGTGCGCAGGGCAGCCAACCCGCCCAGGTCTGTGCCAACTGGGCCAACGCCGTGCTGATCGGCCAGGAGGGCGACTCCGCCAGCCTCGTCGCCCCATGACCCCCTCGTAACACCGCTCCTCCCCCCGCCCATTCCGACTGCGGCCCTCATGGCCGTGGCCCGGGAGCGTTTTGCCCGCCGATTCACCATTCGCGCCGCACCCCTGCCAGGAGAGAACCCCGATGTTGCCCGCACGCCACCACCGCCCCCCCTGTCGTTCCATCGCCCCGCTGACGCTGGCCATTGCCGGCGCACTGCTCTCGGCCGCCGTTCCTGCCGTTGCTCAGGAGAGCAAGGACAAGGCTACCGACCTGGCCCGCATCGAGGTCACCGGTTCCAACATCCGCCGTACCGACGTTGAAACCGCCTCGCCGGTGCAGGTGATCAGCAAGCAGGACATCCAGAACATGGGTGCGCGCACGCTGCTGCAGGTGCTCGACAACCTGCCGGCCGCGCGGCCAGCGCAGCAGGATGCGCGCTCACTGTTCACTGGTTCCGACGGTGCTTCGCAGGCCAATCTGCGCGGCCTGGGTGCACAGGGCACGCTGGTGCTGCTGAATGGTCGCCGCCTGTCGTACTACGGTGCGCCGGCGGGCTTCCAGACCCAGTTCGTCAACATCGATGCGATCCCGGCTGCGGCCATCGAGCGCATGGAAGTGCTGACCGACGGCGCTTCGGCCGTGTACGGCACCGACGCGGTGGCCGGCGTGATCAACGTGATCACCAAGCGTAACTTCCAGGGTGCCGAGGTCAGCTTCACCAGCGATACCTCCTCGCGCATTGACTCCTACGGCGAGCGCCAGGCCAGCATCACCGCTGGCTTCGGCGACCTGACCGAGAACCGCTTCAACATCTACGGCGCGGTGAACATGTACCGCCGCGATGCGATTCCGCTCAGCGATTTCTACGACAAGCGGCCCGACCAGTACTACGTCAACAATCCGAACTATCTCAACAACCTGCGCCTGGGCGTGGGCAGCAGGCCGGGCGAGTTCAACCCGGGCAGCTACTTCGCCTTCGATCCGGTCACCGGCCGCCGCGTGCAGGAAGCCGCACCGGGCTGCAAGAACGTGCTGACCAGTGAAGCGGCCGGTCCGCGTTGCGTCTGGGAAACCTGGATGAACAACGAGATCGATGCCGGCGCCAAGTCCGAGCGCAACACCGCCTACCTCAACGGCACCTTCCTGGTGGGTGAGAGCACCGAGATCTTCGCCGAGGCGACCTACACCGACATCGACCTGCGCGCCAATGGCGGCACGCCGCGCACCTACGGCACTACCACCGGCAACCCGACCAGCTGGTTCTCGCGCAACACCGGCAACAACGTCAACCAGTTCCTGTACCCGTTCCTGGGCCCGAACAACGAGTACAACCACGCAAGCCCTGAAATGAAGGCGATGATGGGCGGAGTGGTCGGCCTGAACTACCTGCTGCAGGATGCCGGCGCCAACTACTTTGGCCAGCGCAACACCGACAAGAGCTACCGCGTGCTGGCCGGTGCGCGCGGCAGCAGGGGTGACTGGAACTGGGAGACCGCGTTCGCCAGCGCGGGTACCCACTCCACCACCTATCAGACGATCAACGTCAATACCAAGGGCTTCGAGAAGGCCTTCGGTCCGTACACGATCGATCCGGGTACCGGCCGCGTGATCATCTCCGACCACCCGGCGTACAAGTTCGGCGAGATCAGCGAAGCCAACGCTGCATTGATCCGTGAAGCGTTCCCGACCTTCGACATCCAGTCGTGGACCCGCCTGCACACCCTGGACGGCAAGATCGAAGGCCCGCTGTTCCAGCTGCCGGCCGGTGAGATGCGCGCCGCGTTTGGCTTCAACGCCAGCCGTGAGACCTTCTATACCCCGGGCAACGCCGATGCGGCCAACGGCCTGATCACCCAGCAGGGTGGTTCCTGGTTCGATGGCAAGCGCAACACCTACGCGCTGTTCGCCGAGACCGTGGCGCCGATCACCGACAAGCTGGAACTGGATGCGGCGGTGCGCGTGGACAAGTACCCGAACTTCAGCGCCAACATCGCGCCGAAGATCGGCTTCAAGTACCAGGCGTTCGATCAGCTGATGCTGCGCGGCACCTACTCCACCGGCTTCCGTGCACCGAGCCTGGCCGAGTCCGGCAACGGCGGCGTGTTCGCGCAGCTGGGCGGCTACCGTGACGAGCTGCGCTGCAACGAGACCAACGCCATCGCCAACCTGCTGCTGAGGTCGCAGCGCCCGGGTGACGTGGATCTCGGCAAGAACCTGCTGAACGTCGATTGCAGCCGCACCGTGGCACGCATGACCCAGCCGAACAAGGACCTGAAGCCGGAGAAGGCGAAGATCGCTACCCTTGGTTTCGTCTACGAGCCCGCAACCTGGCTGTCGGTGTCGGCCGACTACTGGTTCATCTACCGCGACAATGAAATCGTTGCGCCGGACTACCGCCGCATGGAAGACATCATCTCCTCGTCGCGTTCGCCGATCACCGACAGCGACCGTGCCAACCTGGCGCAGCTGGCGGCGATGTGTGCCGACCCGGCCAGTGGCGTGAACTGTCCCTCGACGCTGCCAGGCTACTCCGCCGGCAACGTGGCCAGCGTGGTGGGCCAGTACAAGAACCGTGGCAAGACCCTGATCGACGGCTTCGACATCGACGCGCGCAGCCGCTTCTCGCTGGGTGATTGGGGCAACCTGAACATCGGCCTGGCTGCCACCATCGCCAACCGCAACCGCTTCTACATGGATGAAGCGAGCGGCTGGTACTACGGCGACGTGGTGGGCTACTACAACAACCCGCGCCTGCGTGCCACGCTCAATGCCGACTGGACCTACAAGCAGGTGACCACCAGCATGTTCGTCAACTACGTGGGCGGCACCAAGTGGGCCACCGACCAGGTTGATGAGGTGAGCAACAACAAGGAAACCTGCACCGGCGGCTATCTGGCCCTGCAGAAGAGCAAGTGTGATGGTGCACCGTCATGGTGGACCGCCAACATGAGCGTCACCTGGCGCCCGGATGATGCGTGGAACCTGAGCTTCACCGTCAAGAACCTGTTCAACCGCCTGCCGTTCTACGACCCGAACAGCTTCCTGGGTGACTCCAGTGACTACGCAACGATCTTCGGTCGTGGTTACAGTGTGACCATCGGCTATCGGTTCAAGTAATTCCGTTTGCGTGACCTGGCGTGCCGGCTGCGGCCGGCACGCTGCCAAGAGGAGAGATGTTTGCCATGAAGCGTAGGGAATTCATCGCGGCCAGCGCCGCTGTCGCCGCCAGCAGCCTGCTGCCGCAGACCCCGGCCTGGGCACGCGGGCGCAAGGTGCGCCTGGCCATGATCGGTACCGGCATGCGTGGCCTGGTGCTGCTGAAGGAACTGGTGCGCCGCGAAGACGTCGAGGTTGTCGCCGTCTGCGATATCGAGCCGATCATGCTCGGCCGCGCCGTGGAGATGGTCAGCAAGGCCGGCAAACCGGCCCCGAAGACCTACGGCCAGGACCGCGACACCAACGCCTGGAAGCGCCTGCTGGAACAGAAGGGCATCGATGGCGTGATCATCGCCACGCCGTGGGAGTACCACGCGCCGATGGCGATTGCCGCGATGCAGGCTGGCGTGGCAGTGGGCTGTGAAGTGGTGGCCGGCATCACCCTGCAGGACCACTGGGACGTGTTGAAGACCCAGCTGAGCACCGGCACCCCGTACATGCTGCTGGAGAACGTCTGCTACCGCCGCGACGTGATGGCCGCGCTGCAGATGGTGCGCCAGGGCCTGTTCGGTGAGCTGGTGCACCTGCAGGCCGGCTACCAGCACGACCTGCGCGGCGTGAAGTTCAATTCCGGCGACCCGAACCAGCCCTACGACAGCGGCGTGGAATTCGGTCCCAAGGGCTGGAGCGAAGCCCGCTGGCGCACCGAGCATTCGGTGGAGCGCAATGGTGAGCTCTACCCCAGCCACGGCATCGGCCCGTGCGCGATGTACACTGGCATCAATCGCGGCAACCGCTTCACCCACATCAACGCCTTCGCGACCAAGGCGCGGGGCCTGCACGAATACACCGTGGCCAAGAGTGGCGGCACCACGCATCCCAGTACCAAGGTGAAGTTCAAGCTGGGCGACATCGTGACCACCACGCTGGCCTGCGAGAACGGCGAGACCATCCTGCTGCAGCACGATACCTCGCTGCCGCGCCCGTACTCGATGGGCTTCCGCGTGCAGGGCACCAAGGGCCTGTGGATGGATGTGAACCATTCGATCCACATCGAAGGCCGCAGCCCGCCGCACCAGTGGGAAGAGTTCAAGAAGTACCAGGACGAGTATGAGCACCCGCTGTGGAAGCAGAATGCCGAGACCGCTGCCAGCGCTGGTCACGGTGGCATGGACTGGTTCGTCATCCACGCCTTCGTGGAGGCGCTGAAGGCCAAGGCACCGATGCCGATCGATATCTATGACGCGGTTACATGGAGCGCGATCACGCCGCTGAGCGAGCAGTCGATCGCCAACAGCTTCCAGACGCTGGAGTTCCCGGACTTCACCGCCGGTGCGTGGAAGCAGCGTAAGCCGATCTTTGCGTTCGACGGCAGGTATTGATCCGCTCACTGTAGAGTCGAGTCATGCTGGACTGTTTTGAACACAACGCCGGGCACTGCCCGGCGTTGCTGTATGTGGGGCCCCCCTGCCACGCCCATGCTAGGCTCGGATACGTACCTGGCAGATGACGCCAATCGGTGGAGAGGAGCTTCCGGATGCGCGTGCTGACCTTCACGTGTCCACTTTGCGGCGCTGCCGGGCAGCGATTCCCGCTGCTTTGCGCATCGAGACGGCAGGCGAAGACGGCATGCAGGGAATGTGGCGTGGTGCTGCGCTCGGATCCCCGCTTGGGCCTGCATACGCTCTACCTGCTGTATACGCAGATCGTCGTGCTGCTGGCTGCATTGCCCATGATCTGGGCCTATGCCTCGGGTAGATGGTTCTGGTTGGCTGCGATCTGGGCCGTGGTGTTGGTGTTGTCCTGGTTCCCCGGCGTGATCAGGCACGCACGAAGTCCGATCGTGCGCGCCTGCCGGGATCCCGATTACAGCTATGCGCGCAGGCCGGGTGCTTCCACTACGCGCGCTGCTGCAAACGCTGGGCAGGGTAGCGACGTGCCAAATGCCAGCCCATGATCCGGCCGATCATTGCCCTCCTGACCGCAAGCCTGGCCGCGTGTGCATCGCACCCCGCCGATGCCGTGCAGTGCCCCGAGGCCACGATCACCTACATCGGCAGTGAAACCGTGGATGCCGTGGTCCTTGGCAGGTTCCAGATCAGTACGGAGGGATCGCAGGCACTACGACTGCCACTGGCCAGCGTGGATCGGCAGGCACATGCACACGCAGTATTGACCGATATCCGCGACGAACACGGTCTGGCCTGGCGTCCCTTCAGTGTTGTTCTGGAAGAGCCCAAGCCGCCGGCTGCGGACCTGGTGGTTGCACGTGGTGAGATTGAAACCTTCCTATACGACGGCAAGGGCGCCTTCCTGTCCGGTGCGGTGCAGAAAGGGCAGGAGCTTTCCATCGTCGTGCGCGATCTTCAAGGTTGCGCACATCGCTCGATGCCGTTCGCTCCTGAGCCGCGTTGACGTGGAAGTGCAAGCGAGAGGCCTGGAGTGACGGGTACGAGCAGAGAAAGATGGCGCGCCCGGAGGGATTCGAACCCCCGACCAATGGCTTCGGAAGCCACTACTCTATCCGGCTGAGCTACGGGCGCGTTGTAGAACCGCCGCGCCCTCGGAACCTGCCGGGACGGGCATCAAGACACCCGGAAGGGGCCGTGAGGAGAGCATTCTATCTGGTTTCCCCGGATAAATCTCAACCCACCCGTCGTCAAGGCCGGGCTGGCCCGAATGGGGTTCAGGCCGTCTGCTAAAATTTCACCCCTGACTCAGCAGTTGAACGGAAAGAGCATGGACAAGCACGATAAGATTTTTGTCGCAGGACACCGAGGACTGGTGGGTGGGGCCGTGGTGCGCCGTTTGCAGGCGTTGGGCTACGACAACCTCTTGCTGGCAGGGCGCGAGCGTGTCGATCTCAGGGATCGCGCGTCGGTCGAAGCGCTCTTCGAGGCCGAGAAGCCGGCCATCGTCGTTCTGGCTGCAGCCAAGGTAGGCGGGATTCATGCAAACGATGCATATCCTGCCGAATTCCTGTTTGAGAACCTGCAGATCCAGAACAACGTGATCGACGCAGCGTACCGCCATGGTGCGAAGAAGCTGACTTTCCTCGGCTCGTCGTGCATCTACCCCAAGTTCGCCGAGCAGCCCATCCGTGAGGACTCGTTGCTGACGGGGGGGCTGGAGCCTACGAACGAATGGTATGCGATTGCAAAGATTGCGGGCATCAAGATGTGCCAGGCGTACCGCAAGCAGTATGGATTCAATGCAATCAGTCTGATGCCGACCAATCTTTATGGGCCGGGCGATAACTTTGATCTGCAGAACTCGCATGTGCTTCCGGCGCTGCTGCGAAAGTTCCACGAAGCCGCCGAGCGCAATGACAGCGAGGTCGTCATGTGGGGTACGGGGACGCCACGCCGTGAGTTCCTCCATGTAGACGACATGGCAGCCGCAACGGTCTATCTGACTGAGACCTACGAAGGCTCGGACATCGTCAATGTTGGTGTCGGTGATGACATCAGCATTCGCGAGCTTGCGGAGCTGGTGAAGGATGTCACAGGTTTCAAGGGCGAAATCCGCAATGACACCAGCAAGCCCGATGGCACCCCGCGCAAGCTGCTGGACGTCTCACGGTTGAATGGATTGGGCTGGAAGGCTTCGATCGAGCTTCGGGAAGGCGTCGAACAGACGTATCGCTGGTTCCTCGACAATCAAGGGCGCCTGCGCGCCGCCTGAGGTCTTGGATGGAAGGGCCAGCGTTCGCTGGCCCTTTTCATTTGCGGGCGTATGCCTGGGTATTGGGGTGGATCGAGGCATCGGACAAAGCATCTTCTGCCGTTACCCAGCGGTACTCTGCATGCTGTTCCTTCGGCAGAGCCATTCCCGCGGGATCCACGCTGATGGAGTAGGCCAGCACCACGTAGTGTGTACCTGCATCCGATGCTCCGGTGAAGTCCTCGGCGTAGAAGTGCTCATACACGCCAACGAAGGTGGCTTCGCTGATCTCCAGCGATTGCCCGAGCTCAGCCAGAGTCAGCCTGCGGAATGCCTGGCTGAAGTTCTCGCCTTTGCGGATGCGTCCACCCGGCGCAAACCAGAATCCGCGTGCAGGTTCATTGGTGCGCAACCCCACAAGCATGCGTTGCCGTGGATCCATGACCAGAAGATCGATCGACACAAGAGGTGTGTCCCGAACGACGGCCTTGAAGTCAGCTGCACTCAAGTGCCGTGGTGGAAGCTCGGTCAAGTGGGTCATTTCGACTGCGTCGTCATAAGCTGGCGCGCAGCGTGCCAAATGAAGAGGGTGTTGGTGACGAAGTAGCGCTTCCACAGCCGACGAGGCTCGCTCGCAAGCCTGTGCAGCCACTCGAGGCCATTGTTCTGCATCCAGAGCGGGGCCCGGGAGATAACACCCGCATGGTAGTCGAATGCCGCCCCGACACCGATCATCACGCCATTGATCCGGCCACGGTGCGCCGCCATCCACTTCTCCTGCTTCGGACAGCCGAGGCTGACCCAGATCGTCCCGGCACCGGAGTCATTGATGTCGCGCACGATGGCAGCATCCTCTTCTTCGCTGAGTGCGCGGAAGGGCGGTGAGTGCGAGCCGGCAATGACCAAGCCAGGGAATCGCTTGGGCAGCTCGTCGCGGAGAATGCTCAAGGTCGTCTCAGCGCCCCCATAGAGGTAGATGGACTCGCCGCGCTTGGCGGCTGCCTCGCAGTACTTGAGCATCAGGTCGGGACCATTGATGCGTTGCTGTCCGGAAGCCCCAAGACGTCTCATGAGCCAGGCCACCGGTGCACCATCGGGCGTTGCCATGTCGGCAGAGTTCACGGCTGCTGCGAACTCCTTGTCCTGACGTGCTGTGACGACGGAGTGGGCGTTGCAGATGCAGACTACGCGGCTTTCATGCGTGAACGCCCATGACTCGATGCGCTTCACTGCACAGGTCCAATCGAGGACGTCGATCGGAGAGCCCACGACCCTTTTTAACTGTCTAGCGCTAGGATTCATTATTATCAGCCGCTTTTTCATTGATTGCCTGCTGGTATATTTCTTTCAGCATTGATTCGTTATGGTGCGGAGTATAGAAGTTCTCATATCGGGACCTTGCCTCTCTGCCCATGCGGACGAGCTCATCTGGATTGGCTTTTGCCCAAGCAATCTTCTCCGCCAGATCATCACTGTCGCCTGGCTCAAAGAAAATTCCTGTCACGCCATCAATCACGATGTCGCGAAATGCACCCACACGACTCGCAATAACGGGTAGGCCGCATGCATAGGCCTCTATTATGACGAGGCCGAAGGTTTCATGGCATTGGCTAGGGACAATAAGAGCCGCTGCGCGGCGCATCATGTCCTCGACACCCTGTGGCGATAGGGCGCCCGCAGTGGTCAGCCCCGAGGAAGCACATGAGACAGCTTCTGGTCCGTCGCCGACTATTGTAAATTCACTTTTATAAGTGGCTTCGCAGGATACAAGCTTCTTTGCCGCAGCTAGAAGTGTATGGATCCCCTTTTCAGGGGAAAGTCTGCCGACAAATAGAAATCCACTTCGTGGAAGCTCTGGTGCGAGAGGGATATCGACGAAATGAGGTTTTGTTGTAATTTTGTTCCCAGAGATTCCCGCTGCAACGAAGTGCTCGCGTCCTGTTTCACTTGGTATGATGAATCGATCAACGAATCTTGCCCATGTCCCGATACGCCTGTGCATTGATATCATGCTGCAAAGGACGAAAGTGCCAAGCAGTGATCCTTGAAAAACGCGGTGGCGCAATGCCCACCACGGGCCATTGTATATGCTTCTGGTTGACAGTTTTCCCGCGTGCTCCAGAGTGGAAGTGGGGCAAATAATCCTGTAGTTGTGCAGCGTCAGTACTACCGGCTTGCGCATTGAACGGCATGCATAGAACACTGACGGGGAAAGTATCGGGAAAAAATTGTGCACATGAACGACGTCTGGATTGAACTCAAATATCATCCTTCGCAATTTTTTGTAGGAAGAAATAGAGAATAATGTGCCTATGGCTGTCTTTATTTTTCCTGCAGCGCCAGATATCGAATCGTTCGCGGCGATGTATATCTCAACTTCATGCCCGGATTCCCTGAGCAGGTTGAGCTCGCGCTCAACGACCACGTCTTCTCCACCACGCTTTCTGTAGGAGTTGTGAAGAATTAGGATCTTCATTTCTGACTTCGTAGTGGTGCTGAATTTAGACAGCTGATGATGCCGTCCGCGAAGTTGGCTGCCATGTTCTCAACCGTATAATGAAGGGCGCTCTTCTTGCATCCATTCACCAGATGATTGCGATAATTCGAATCCTGAAGCACGCGCACTGTTTCACGGACGAAGGAATGGATGTCATTATTAGTTATGACTCCATTTTTTCCGTTTTCTAGATAGGAAATCTCTGGGCTGTGAATCCCGCAGTCAGTCGTTATCATCGGGGTCTGGCAGACGAAAGAATCTAATATTCCCAGGCCGACGAGACCGGGATTCAGCAATACCTTGGATTCAGCAAGTATCAAGGCCTTATTCTGGTCATCGACTGGTCCAACATAGCGAACCCAAGGATTGCGCCCGACAAAACTTTCGACTATCGATTTGTCTGGACCCGCTCCTGCAACAACCAGTCTAAACTTAGGAATTATCTCTTTGATTCTTACGGCAGCTTCAAAGAGGAATTCCAGTCGTTTCTCTTTATAGAGCGATCCGATGTAGGCAGCGGTGGGTGCCTCACATGCCATCTCAGTTGAGATAGCATTGTTAAGCTTTGCATCCAAAGCAGCCGTATACTCCGTCGCTAGCGCGAGCGAGTCGATGGAATTCTCAACTATACTGATTCGATCAGCAGGGTAGCCGGTGGACAGGATAAGGCCTCGGCTCATCTCTGTGTATCCAAACCACCAATCAGCGCGCAAGGCGGTGCGTCGTTTGAAGATTTCTCGTATGGAATCCTTGCTCCCCTGGAGATTGGCGCCATGTCCCCACAGGCCTACTCTCAGGTTGCTCATCGCATACTGCGCCCATAGATTTGCAATGAGCTTGTTTTCATGAGTGAGAATTACCAGGTCAGCATTCTTTGCCTGGGGCACAAACCACTGGAGGCAAAGTCGATCAGAGAGAAAATACTTGCACGGTACCTTTATTCCCCACGGAAGATCGGCGCCATCATCCTTGCTGGCTTCTCTGCGAGTGGGATTTCCGTAAACGAGAGTTAGCTTGATGTCACGAGCAGCTAATGCTCTACGCAGCTCCTCAAAGAAGGGTACGCGATAGTGCGTCAGCCGTCTCTGTACAATAACGACGTGCTTTGCATTGTTGGCCGCGCTGGGCATGCCCAAATTCCTTTTCATGTGTTCCGGCTATATCGGACGCGCAAAGAAATAATCAACAAATTCCCCGCCGAAGTAGAATGGCGAGTTATCCATTCTGAGCGACACGTAGTAGAAGCCCGCTATGGCTAGAATGGAAAGTACGATAAATGCTCTGTTTGCGGCCAGCCACAGACAGATTAGAGTAACCCCGACCACGCGAATCAATTCGAAATAGAAATACATTCTCAGGAGCGCAAGGGGCTGCTGGGATGCACCAATGACGGTCAGGCTATACATTGCGACAAATGGGATGAAGAAGGATTTTACTAGCTTTCCCACCGACTTCGTGTTGAGAAGTGATGAGGCTCCTATGACGATCGCCGCATCGAGTACATACGTGAGAAGGCCAATTGCGCCGTCATTCTTGTCTCCAAACCTGTAAATCTCATCGCTGGTGGAGAAGTAATAGCCAAACCCAAGCAGTGCCAGTGAAGCTGCGCCGATCAAGCTTTTCCGTATAACGGAGTTCCGGATCAGCTTCACCTGGACGATGAATATAAGCACAAATGCGGGAATGATTGCGGAGTTGTGCGTCAGGACAGCCAGCATGGCCAGTACCAGAGCGGGTCTCCGTCTCATTTTCATTTCCAGACATAGCGACCCAAGCAGGAACGCGATTGCGAGCTCTTGTCGGACGAGATGAGTGGTCAGGGTGAACGTGATGCCAATTGTGGAGGCACATATGATTGCAAGCGCAACATAGACGCCAGACAGTCGCGTGGCGGTTAAGGCGGCTGCAGTGCCGGTAACAAAATATGCGACTGATCCGTAGATTATCGCGGTGACAACAACAGCAAGTACCTCAGGCTGGGCACTGGTTGTAATGGATAAGATCCATGCAAGAACATGGTAGACCGGCTCGGTTAAGCGAGCCGAGACTCCCATATGTACTTGGCCGAAGTAGTCATAGATTGGAATGTCCTGCAGCAGCTGAAAGTGATACAAGTACCAGGACCAGTCACCGTCGGGTATCTTGTTCGAATTGATCCAGCCGAATAGGAAGGTAAAGAAAGCAGCGCATGCAATTGCGGGTGCGCGGCCAGGCTTGATTGTGCTTACCGCGACCGAGAATATCAAAAGAAATAGAACCGGTGCCCAAATGAATATGGAGCCCAGCACCGCAAGCGAAGCTACGATGACGTAACGCCAAATTTCCAAGGGTTGGTTGTGGGCTCGCATTCTATTGAGCTCCCGTATGTTTGTTAAGATCCATTGATTTTCTGATGCTGTTCAATCTGCGCGCATAGGTAAAGGCAACAAATATCTCTGCCGCGGCCATTGAATAAAGTGCTGCTGGTGGGCCGGCCAAATTTGACAATGCGAGCCAGGAAAGGGCCATGATCGCAAGGGACAGGCCGTTTCCTGATGCAATGGCGCGGAATTCATGCAAAGCCAGGAGAGTAGTTGAGAATGCTGCGCGTGCACCGATTGCGCAAGTTATCAATCCCCAGCCGGCCAGGTAGGGAAGCGCGCCTATGTAATCTGATGGGATCCAATGTTCTGGCACCACTAGTGACGCAATGAGTATGGTCACGCCATAAAGAAGTAACGGAACTACGGAGATGACTACGACCTTGTTTCCGGATTCGATTGCAGACTGCTTGCTCTCTTCTCGTTTCTTGCTGGTTGTGCTCAATCCAACCTGCGATATTACTGGAATTATCTGGAATATCGGCATGAACAACAATCGGGCTGCATTAACGTCCGCGATCGTGCTCATTCCAAGTGGGGCTAGAATGAGGCTGTGGGCCTGATTTCGGGCAGAGAAGAAGATGTTGCTCAAAATCCCCCATTTCCCGCCGCTCCACGAATCCCTCAGCGTGCGTATCAGTGTCGAGGGGGAAACTTGCGCTGCGTAAGCCAATTTGGTCGGCCTGCAGGCGAGCAGGCTGACGACTGTGGCGGCCGAGTATGTAAAGCCCGCCCACACCACTTTGCTGACTGAGGTCGGTGCGAGAACAATAAGTAAAATTGTCGTGAGCAGCAAAACTGCGCTCGATGCTGTAACTTTTGTGTTTGCTTCAGCAAAGACGAGGTATCGAACTACCAATTCCCTGCAACTCATTGCACACGCCATGCTCGCCGTGATCAGCACTGCAGGGATGTCCAGTTGCCAGTTGATTATGGAAAGGGCGGGAGCGGCAGTCGCACAGATGGCCGCAGCCCCCAAGGTTGCAGCGACAATTATGTAGGTCAGAGAAAGGAGTTCAATTTCTCTCTCGGGAGTATTTCGACTCGGTAGGTTTACGACAAACTGGACGGTGAGGCCGGAGGAAATCATTCCGGCAGCTACTAGTGCTATGGAAAAGCACAGGCTATAAAGCCCAAAGCTCTCCTTGGCCGCGGCAAGCAAGAGCCAAGCCGAGACAAGCAAGCTCGACAAGCTTGAGCTTGCTTGACCCAGGAGCGCTGCAAACACGGTCCGCGATCTTGAAAGTAGTTGGACTATTTTCTGCTTCATCTGCAGGCGGTCGTGAACTCGGCGGCTAGGGTGAGGCTTGAGTATCCCCAATGCTCCTCCATAGCCGCGAGCTATTGCGGAGATAAAGCGGATCGCTATGACGGCGGTGCCTTTAACTCCCCTTGCCGAGAGCAACTGGGAAGCCATGACTCCGAAGGAGCGCGTGTTGCCTTGCTGCGGTG
Organism: Stenotrophomonas maltophilia; assembly: GCF_004920835.1. Taxonomy (GTDB): domain Bacteria; phylum Pseudomonadota; class Gammaproteobacteria; order Xanthomonadales; family Xanthomonadaceae; genus Stenotrophomonas; species Stenotrophomonas maltophilia_AQ. The sequence goes on along the minus strand of NZ_QFHO01000004.1, from coordinate 138,265 downwards.
AGATCGGACTGAACCATCTCCTTGACCATATCCTGCAGCGTGATCTGGGGTGTCCAGCCCAACTCGGCCTTTGCCAAGGAGGGATCCCCCAGCAGTGACTCGACCTCTGCTGGTCTGTAGTAGCGCGGATCTATGCAGACGATTGCATCTCCGACCTTGACGGACGGAGCGGCATCGCCCGTGATGGATCGGACGATCGCTCGTTCATTGACGCCTGTTCCCTCGAAACTAAGTTCGATTCCGAGTTCTTTACATGCCATCACTATGAACTCGCGAACGCTGTACTGCACCCCAGTGGCGATCACGAAGTCTCGAGGTTCGTCCTGCTGAAGCATCATCCACTGCATTCGGACGTAGTCCTTTGCATGACCCCAGTCCCGAAGTGCATCGAGATTGCCCATGTACAAGCAGCTTTCAAGCCCTTGAGCGATATTGGCCAGTCCGCGCGTGATCTTTCTGGTTACGAAAGTCTCGCCCCGGCGCGGGCTCTCATGATTGAACAGGATCCCATTACACGCGTACATTCCGTAGCTTTCACGGTAATTGACAGTAATCCAGTACGCGTAGAGCTTCGCAACGCCGTAAGGGCTGCGCGGATAAAAGGGAGTGGTCTCGCGCTGCGGCGTCTCCTGAACCAGCCCGTACAACTCAGAGGTAGAGGCTTGGTAGAAGCGCGTTCTGTCCGTCAATTTAAGGAATCGAATCGCTTCTAGGAGACGTAATGTGCCGATGGCGTCTACGTCAGCCGTATATTCGGGTGCTTCGAAGCTCACCGCGACGTGACTTTGTGCGCCCAGGTTATAGACTTCATCTGGCTGTACCTCGGCGAGAATTCTCGTCAGGTTGCTGGTGTCAGTGAGGTCGCCATAGTGGAGGTGGAATCTGGGGTTCGAATCATGAGGATCTTCATAGATGTGATCAACTCGCTGCGTATTGAAGAGGGACGCACGGCGCTTTATGCCATGAACCTCATAACCTTTATCGAGAAGCAGTTCCGCCAGATAAGAGCCATCCTGGCCAGTAACGCCGGTGATCAGTGCGCGTTTCGTCATTTCTTTCTTTCCCTGCAGTATGCGGTTTCTTCAGTCGGCCCCAAACAGGTCCCGGCTGTACACCTTGTTGGATACGTCGGCGATCAGTTCGGAGGCTCTGTTCGCAAGAATCAGATCCGCCTCCACTTTGAAGGCATTAAGATCATTTACAACTCTGGATCCATAAAACGTTGAATCATCCAGCGTTGGCTCATAGACGATTACTTCAATTCCTTTTGCCTTAATGCGCTTCATTACACCCTGAATCGCGGAAGCTCTGAAGTTATCTGATCCTGATTTCATGACCAGGCGATAAATTCCTACAACTCTGGGTTTTAGGGAAATAACTTCATCGGCAATAAAATCTTTGCGCGTGCCATTTGACTCGACAATCGCACGGATGAGGTTCTGGGGAACATTCTGGTAGTTTGCCAGCAGTTGCTTCGTGTCCTTGGGCAAGCAATAACCCCCGTACCCAAAGGAAGGGTTGTTGTAATGACTCCCAATGCGAGGATCCAGGCTGACGCCAGCAATGATCTGTCGAGTGTCCAATTCGTGAGTGGCAGCGTACGTATCCAGCTCATTGAAGTAAGCGACACGCATTGCCAAGTAGGTGTTCGCAAAAAGCTTTATCGCCTCTGCTTCAGTTGAATCAGTGAATAGAGTGGGTGCGTCCTTGCTTATCGCTCCTTCTTGCAGCAAGTCCGCAAACACCCTCGCTCGATCAGATCGCTCACCCACGATAATCCGACTGGGATGGAGGTTGTCGTAAAGCGCCTTGCCTTCACGGAGGAACTCAGGGGAAAATATTATTCGATCCGTTTCAAAGCGTGCGCGAAGTTCTTTGGTGCATCCAACCGGAATGGTGGACTTGATCACCATGACGGCTTCAGGGTTGATCCGCAGTACGTCTGCAATGACCGATTCCACCGAGCTTATGTCGAAGCAATGACTCTGCGTGTCGTAGTCGGTGGGGGTGGCGATCACAACATAATCGGCATTCGCGTATGCCTCTTGCTTGTCGGTAGTTGCAGTAAGGCTTAGGGTTCCCCTTGCCAAATACTCGCCAATCTCCCTGTCTTCCAGTGGAGTGCGTCCACTATTGATGAGCGCTACGCGTGCCGCGTCAATGTCAAGTGCGAGAACCTGATGATTCTGTGCCATTAGAACGGCATTGGAGAGGCCTACATAGCCAGTTCCGACAACAGCGATCTTCATTGCAAGTCCTTTTGTACCAGTTCAATACAGTGGGTGGTGCAAGCGAGTCAGGCATATCTTCATTGTCAAATCGTTCTGAAGCCCACAGTAGACGCCTCCCGGGATGGTATCGTCACCGGGTGAGAATGAAGGCATCTAGCTGATCCAGCTCAGACTGCGACTCGCAGCTCATTCGCATCGCCAGCTACGTAGCATAGCAATTCTGCCGCTGCTCGAAGAGGGATCGGATCTTGGTAGCTTGTGGTGCCAATCTTCGCTTTGGCTAATCCGGAGCCTACAATCGCGGCCATCAGTTCGATTGGCGTTCAGAAATTGGTATGCTAATAGGCTTGGTCGGGCGAGGGCGCTAGCGCGTTTGAACTTCGTGAGGCCGCCAGACCATCGTTCTCGAACGGAAGTGGAAGCTATGAGGAGTCAAATGGAGTCCCGGGTAAGCAAGGATGACGAGATTGATCTGCGGGAAGTACTAGGTGCGGTGCTTGACCGAAAATGGTTCATCTTCGCAACTACGGCTTTCTTCATGGCTGCTGGGCTGCTGTATGCCTTGCTCGCTCGACCGATCTACCAAGCGCAGTCATTGGTTCAGGTTGAGTCAAAAGTGCCAAGCATCCCGGGTCTCGCTGATCTTGCCTCGTTGGGCGGCAGTGGCAGTACCGCTGCTACCACCGAAGTTGCGCTCCTGACTTCGCGTTCGGTGATTGGCGCTGCAGTTGATCAACTCAATCTGGAAATTCAGGTTGAGCCGCGCCGTTTTCCCTTGCTAGGCAACTTCTTTGTGCGCCGTTACAAGCCACAGGAAGACGGGGATGTATGCCCGCCGATGTTCGGCCTTGCCCGGTATGGCTGCGGCGGAGATGTGCTCGGTATCCATCGGTTGGAAGTCCCTGCGTCTCTGATCGACTCTACCCTGACTCTAAAAGTTGGAAGCACGGGTAAGGACTTCACGCTTCTGGACGAAGACGGTGAGATGCTGCTTCGTGGTCAGGTCGGTGTACCTGCAGAGGGCCGTGGAGTGAGGTTGGAGGTGGATGAACTGCGTGCGAATCCTGGCATGCAGTTTGAAGTGACCCGGTTGCGCCGCCTTGACGTCCTAGCGTCCCTGCAAAAAGAGTTGAAGGCTACCGAACAGGGCAAGGAGTCCGGCATCCTGAGACTTGTCTATCAGGACACCGACCCCTCTCGGGCCGAGTCGTTCGTGCAGCGTGTTGCTGACGCATATGTCCGTCAGAACGTCGACCGGAGTTCCGCCGAAGCCGCGTCGCAGCTCCAGTTCGTCAAGGACCAGCTGCCTACCATCCGTCGTCAGGTGGAGCAGGCACAGGCTGCCATGAGCGCCTACCAGTCGCAGTCCCGGTCGGTGGACATCACCATGCAGACCAAGGGTCTGCTGGAACAGGAAGTGGCCGTCGAAGCCAGCATCCAGCAGCTGCGCCTGAAGCAGGCCGAGATGGATCGTAGCTTCACGCGCGAGCATCCTGCCTACCGAGCACTTCTGCGCCAGATCGGCGATCTGGAAGGCCGCAAGGGCGGTTTCCAGAAGCAGGTCGGTGATCTGCCGGAAACCCAGCAGGAACTGCTGCGGCTGACCCGTGACCTGCAGGTCAGCAACGAGCTGTACACGGCGCTTTTGAATCAGGCGCAGCAGCTCGATGTGGCCCGCGCGGGCGCGGTCGGCAATGTGCGTATTGTTGATCCGGCCATCGTTGACATCGCCAACCCGGTTGCACCCCGCAAGGCCCTGATCGTCGCCATCGCCACGCTCCTCGGCGGTTTCCTCTCGGTCGCCTTCGTCTTCCTCCAGCGCATGCTCAACCCGGGCATCGAAGACCCGGCGGACATCGAAGCCCTGGGCCTGCCGGTCTACGCCGCCATCCCGCTCAGCGTGTCCAACACCCTGCCCAAGCTGCGCAAGGGCAAGCATGGTAAGCGCGTGGTGGCCGACGGTCGCCAGCACCTGCTGGCGGTATCCGCACCAGCTGACCCGACTGTGGAGGCACTGCGCAGCCTGCGTACCAGCCTGCACTTCGCGATGCTGGAAGCGAAGAACAACATCCTGACCATTTCGGGCCCGCGCCCGGGCGTGGGCAAGACCTTCGTCTCCACCAATCTGGCCGCGGTCATCGCGCAGGCGGGTCAGCGTGTGCTTGTCATCGATGCCGACATGCGCAAGGGCACCCTGCACAAGATCCTGGGTGTCTCGCACCAGAAGGGCCTGTCAGATGTGCTGGGCGGCAAGCTCAGCGTCGACGACGTGATCCATCCGGTGTCCGGCCTGGACAACATGCACTACATGGTGCGTGGCGACATCCCGCCGAACCCGGCCGAATTGCTGATGCACCCGCGTTTCGCGCAGCTGCTGCAGGACATGTCCGGCAAGTACGACTTGGTGATCGTCGATACCCCGCCGATCCTGGCCGTGACCGACCCGGCGCTGGTCGCCACCCATGCCGGTTCGAGCCTGCTGGTCACCCGTTTCGGCGTAAACCAGGCCAAGGAAATCGAGCTGACGCTGCAGCGCTTCGAGCAGAACGGCGTGCAGATCAAGGGCGCGATCTTCAACGCAGTCGAGAAACGTGCCACCGGCTATTACAGCTACGGCTATTACGAGTACAAGTCCGACGAGAAGGCCTGACCACTTCGCAGGGCAGGATATCGGGGCCCGGTGCGCGCAGGCGCATCGGGCCCTGTCGTTTCTGAGTCTCGCCCCCGGCGCAGGAGTATCCTATCGCCATGGCTGATACCCCCCTCACTTCGCCGCAGTCGCCGGCGACGCCGCGTTGGCGGCATTACTGGAGTCTGATGCGCGCTGATCGCCCGATCGGCACGCTGCTGCTGCTGTGGCCCACCTGGTGGGCGTTGTGGTTGGCCGCAGGCGGCCTGCCGCCGCTGTGGACCCTGTTCGTGTTCACCGCCGGCGTGTGGCTGACCCGCTCGGCCGGTTGCGTCATCAACGACTATGCCGACCGCTGGCTCGACCCGCATGTGGAGCGCACCAAGGCGCGCCCGCTGGCCACCGGTGCGATCAGTGGCCGCGCTGCGCTGGCGTTGTTCGCCGTGCTGATGCTGGTGGCGTTCGGCCTGGTGTTGACCCTGAACGGCCTGACCATTGGCCTCAGCTTCATCGGCGTGTTCCTGGCCGCCAGCTACCCGTACCTGAAGCGCTACACCCATCTGCCGCAGGTCTACCTGGGCATGTCGTTCGGCTGGGGCATCCCGATGGCGTTCGCCGCCGTGCAGGGCGAGGTGCCGCTGCTGGGCTGGCTGCTGTATGCCGGCAACATCCTGTGGTCCACCGCCTACGACACCTGGTACGCCATGGTCGACCGCGAGGACGACCTGAAGATGGGCTCTCACTCCACCGCGATCCTGTTCGGTGACCTCGACCTGGTCATCCAGGGCGTGCTGTACGCGCTGTTCCTGGCCACGATGGCGCTGGTGGGCGTGCGCGGCGGGCTGGGCGGGTACTACCTGGCCGGCGTAGCGGTGGCCACGCTGCTGGTGGTGTACGAGTTCTGGATCTGCCGCAACCGCGAGCGTGGGCCGTGCTTCAAGGCCTTCCTGCACAACAACTGGGTGGGTGCCGCGCTGTTTGCCGGTATCGCCGTGGATTTGGCGCTGCGTTGAGCGCAAGGTGAGGTAGAGCCGGCCGCTGGCCGGCTGCACCCGTGCGTAATCTCGAGGTTGCCGGCCAGCGGCCGGCACCACCGCCACCGGCCACCTACGACCAATAGGTGGCTGACAGCCCGCACCCCACCGCCCAGAATCGAGCCATCGAACCTGGGAGGGTAGGTGATGGCCTCGACGGCAGCAGTACAGGACGGCTGGATGGCGCGCGCTGCGCTGCGCTCGGCCGCCTGGGCGGAAAAATGGTTCCCCGATGCGTACGTGTTCGCGGTGCTGGGCGTGGTCATTGTCGCGCTGGCGGCGATGAGCTTCGGCTCCACCCCGCAGGCTACCGCCAGTGCCTTCGGCGACGGCTTCTGGAGCCTGATTCCCTTCACCATGCAGATGGCCTTCGTGGTCATCGGTGGCTATGCCGTGGCCACTGCACCGGTGGTCGCACGCTTCATCGATTTCCTTGCCCGTGTGCCGCGCACCGGCCGTGGTGCGGTGGTGTACGTGGGCCTGGTCAGCATGCTCGCCTCGCTGCTCAGCTGGGGCTTCTCGCTGGTGTTCGGCGGCCTGCTGGTCCGCGCGCTGGCTCGCCGCACCGAGCTGCGCATGGACTACCGCGCGGCCGGTGCCTCGGCTTATCTCGGTCTGGGTGCGGTGTGGGCGATGGGATTGAGCTCGTCGGCCGCGCAGCTGCAGGCCAACCCGGCCAGCATGCCGCCGGGGCTGGTGGAGATCACCGGCGTCCTGCCGTTCACTGAAACCATTTTCCTGTGGCAGTCGATCGCGCTGACTTCGGTGTTGATCCTGGTCTCGCTGCTGATCGCCTGGCTGACCGCACCGGCCGCCGGCAGCGCCCGTACCGCCGAGGAGTTCCCCGGCGCCGCGCAGGCCGAGCCGGAGCCGCTGCAGCAGCGCACGCGCCCGGGCGAATGGCTGGAGTACAGCCCGCTGCTGACCGTGCTGCTCTCGCTGCTGGCGTTCGGCTGGCTGTTCAACGAGTTCGCCAACAAGCCGCTGGTCACGGCCATCGCCAACCTCAACACCTACAACTTCCTGTTCATTTCGCTGGGCCTGCTGCTGCACTGGCGGCCGCGCAGCTTCCTCAACGCGGTCGCGAAGGCGGTACCGAGCACCACCGGCGTGCTGATCCAGTTCCCGTTGTACGGTGGCATCGCGATGATTCTCACCCACGCTGCCGGCGGCGATGGACAGACACTGGCGCACCGGCTGTCGAGCCTGTTCGTGCACGTAGCCAGCACCGATACGTTCGCGTTGGTGATGGGTGTCTACTCGGCGGTGCTGGGCTTCTTCGTGCCGTCCGGTGGCGGCAAGTGGATCATCGAGGCGCCGTACGTGATGCAGGCCGCCAACGAACTGAAGGCACATCTGGGCTGGGCGGTGCAGGTCTACAACGCGGCCGAAGCGCTGCCGAACCTGATCAACCCGTTCTGGATGCTGCCATTGCTGGGCGTGCTGGGCCTGAAGGCGCGCGACATCGTCGGCTTCACCTTCATCCAGCTGCTGGTGCACATTCCGCTGGTGCTGGGCCTGCTGTGGCTGCTGGGCATGACCCTGGCGTATGTGCCGCCGGTGATGCCCTGAATGGAGGGTAGGCTTCCCTGCGTGCGTTGGGAAGCCAACCTCGTTCAGCGCGTGTTTCCGGGTGCGAACGCCATGAATGCGTGCACCGTTGACGACGGCATGAACACATGCCGAACCCGCATGAATCCTTCAGCCGCTTGTGCCACAAGGACTTCTGCGTGTTCATTCACAGGCGTACACACAGATGTAGCCGCCCCCCCACGCGTGATTAACCATTCGCTGCAGACGATGGCCACGTCCACCGCATTCCGCGAGTGGCTTTGGAGATCGGACATGGCACAGCAGAACCAGAACCCGAACCAGAAACAACAGGGCCAGCAGAACCAGCAGGATCAGCAGCAGGGTCGTGGCCGTGACCAGCAGCAGCAACAGCAGCAGGAACAGCAGAAGCGTAATCAGAACCAGCAGCAGGGCGGCAACGACGAAGAAGAATGACCGCGCCGTGCATGCGGAGTGACCGGTGAAGCCCCGCCTTGCGCGGGGCTTCGCTTATTCGAGCACGCCAATGCGCTGCAACACCGGTGCCGCCGACATGTCGTTCGGATTGCTGCCGGGCTGATCCTGCGGCACCTCCATGCCCATGCCGCGATACAGGTCAATCCAGTGCTGGGAAATCTCCCCGGTCTGCGGGTTGCGGAAGTTCATCGGCTGCAGCGCAAACACGTGGTGCGCACGGAACGCACGTTCGATGAAGTCCGAGCAGTAGTAGCTGTCCTCGTTCAACACATACGACGTGTTGTACGGCTTGCCGAGCATCGTGCGCGCGGTGGCGATTGCATCCTTGATTGCCGCCTGCTGCGGTGCGCGCAGGCGATAGACCACGATCTGCCGCTGCTTTGCTCTCGCGTCCTGGCGGAACTCGGACAGCGATTGCCGCCGCGATCCCTTCTCGTCGGCATGCAATACCTCCCAGCCCTTCGGCACGGAAGCGACCAGCGCGACATGATCGAAGCTGCGCGCGCCCTGCTTGCCGGTGGCATCGTCGATGGCGGCGCTGAGGCCGCTGCGGCCGGCGGTGACGAACAGCAGGTCGCCCTCGTGGACATCGACGGCCATCGCCACGGCCGGCCACAGGGCGGGCAACAGCAGGCCGATCAGGAGCAGGAGGCGGTGCATGGAATTCTCGGACAGGCGGAATGCCGGAATTGTAGGGTGCGCGGTAGCATGGAGCGACCGGACCGGATTCAGGATAAGCCCATGCGTCGATATCGTTTCCAGGCACTGCTGATGCTCGCCGTTGGCGTAGCGTTGGTCGCCTGCAGACCTGCGCCGCAGTCGACGCCCACGGAAACCGCACCTGCACGTCCCGCGCCGTCGTCCACGGCGGCAGCGATCCAGCCCGCACCGGTGCCTGCCAGCAGTGAATGCCCGTACCCGGACTTCGATGCGTTCCTGAAGCACTTCGGCAACGAGATCACCCTGCAGGAAAAGGCCACCGCCGATCCGCTGCTGGACAGCTACATCGATGCCGAGGCCGAGCCGGAACCGCGCAAGGTGGAAAGCCGGTTGGCGCGGGCCGATGTCGAGTGGCCGGTGATGCCCGATCCCGCCGCCTTGGCCGGGCAGGGCCGCGAAATGCAGGTCAGCACGCTGGCTGACGGGCAACGCCAGGTGCAGATCCGCACGCCGGACAGCAGCGACCAGCAGACCTATACCTTCGCGCAGTCGCCCTGCTGGCTGCTGGTCAAGCGTGAGGATGAGTCGATCTGAGGCCTGATCCGGCACAGGCACGGCGGGGCAGCGGCTGCTAGGCTCGAGGCCTGGTCCAGGCATGGAGACGCCGATGCAGGCTTTCAGGAAGCACGCCACCACCACCGTCATCGCCGCTGTATTGGCGATGGCCCCCTTCAGCGGCACCCAGGCACAGTCGGTGCATGCCGACGATCGCGTCTACTTCGCCAACGCCGCGGCTGAACAGACCGCGCGTGATGCGCTGGGCAAGCGCGTCGAGGCCCTGCAGCACGCTTCCACCCTCGCGCCGGTGGAACGCTTCCAGCAGGCCGAGGTATTGGAAGCGCAGTGCCTGCGTCATCTCGCCTACCTGCATCTGCAGTCCGCCCGCAACGCACGTGATCATCGTCCGGCACAGGCGATGGAGCAGGCAATGGGGCTGTGCAGCCGCATCGCCCGCACTGGTCGCGCCGCCCTGCGCGAGGCGCCTGCAGATGCGGCGTGGGCAGCGCCGTATGGCTTCCTGCGCACTCGGGCGCTGAAGGAGGCTGCCACCCCGGCCAACGCCGCGCTGGACGAGGCCGTGGATGCGCTGGCCGATCCGGCGCTGGACAGCTTTGCGCGCCTGCGTGGGCAGATCCTGCGCAGTGCCGAGTACCCGCAGATCGAGCGTGATGGTCGGCACTGGGATGCTGGGCGCGACAAGCGGGCACTGTCGCTGCAACCGGATCGCGCATTGCGCGAAGCGGGCTGGAAGGGCTACTGGCAGGGGCTGCAGTCGCGCCGCGAGCCAATGGCCTCGGTGCTGTTGGGGCTGGTACAGGTGAACGACGCCGCCGCACGCCTGCAGGGCGATGGTTCGGCGCCGGCACGTGGCTACCAGCGCATGGGCCTGGACACCGCCGCAGTGGATGCAACGCTGGTAGCGATCGAACATCACGCCGGCGACCGCCGCGCCTATCAGGACATGCTGCTGCACCACGCTGCGCGATCCGGCATCGACGCGCCGCAGATCTGGGACACCACGCTGCCCGATGCCGGCTATACGCCACCGGTGCTGACGCTGGCGCAGCTGCGCGACAACGCCGCCGATGCCATGCAGCATCTGGGGCCTGCGTACGTCGCCGAACTGCGCGCGCTGCTCGATCCGGCCAACCAGCGTATGGATCTGGCCACCGAACGCGGTGACCGCAGCCAGGACGCGTTCTCGGTGAGCGCTCCCGGTGTGCCGGCGATGTTGTTCGTTGGCGTGCGTAGCGGTGATCTGGAAAGCGATGTCGAGATCGCACATGAAGCCGGTCACGCCGTGCATGGTGAATGGATGCAGCGCGGTCATGCGTCGCCGCTGCAGCGCAATGGCAGCCAGTGGCTGACCGAGGCGTTCGCGATCTACAACGAGCTGCGCTTCCGCGACCAGCTTTACCAGCAGGCACAGGATCCGCGTGCCAAAGCTTATTATCTGAAGTCACTACTGGACGACATGGTGCTGCAGCTGTTCACCTCTTCCGAGGAAGCGCAGCTGGAGCAGTCGATCTATCGCGGCGTTGCCGCAGGCACGTTGGGTACCGCCGATGATCTGGATGCGCTGACCGGCCAGGTGCTGGCGCGCTTCGGCCAGCAACCGGAGCGCTATCCGCAGCTGCGCAACAGCTGGATCGCCAAGCGCCTGATGTATGAAGACCCGAACTATCTGGTGAACTATCTGTATGCGGGGCTGCTGGCGGTGCAGCTGTACGTGCAGGACCAGCGCGACCCCGATGGGTTCCGCCAGCGCTATCTCGGCGTGCTGGGCGAAGGCTTCGACCGCGCGCCGCAGGAACAGGTGGCACAGCTGCTGGGCCACGCACCGGATTGGCAGGTCTTGGTGGACGCGGATCTGCAGGTGTTCAACCAGACCGCCGCGCAGCTGCAGGTGCTGCATGCGCAGATCGAGGCGGGGCAGGGTACGCGCATGCAGTAGCGCGTCACGCTTGGCGCGTCGCCTCAGGTCGAAGCGACGCGCCAGCCCAGTGCGTCGTCGCAGAGTTCGCCGATGCCGGCGACATCCCCCACCCGCAGCTGCAGGCCCTGCGCATTTGGCAGGTCTTTCTGCTCGGGGAACCAGCGGCGATCGGCAGCGACCACGATCAGCAGGCCCTCGTCGTCGCCCATCGGCGCGAACTGCAGCGAGGCCGTACTGATCGGTTCCAGACCGAAACGCTGTTGTGATTGTGCCCGCACGGCATCGACATCGTGGCTGGGCAGGCCGACTTCGCTCAGGCAGGTCAGCTCGCTGCCATGGAACGCGCCTTCGCGCGCGCTGGCCGGCAAACGGCGTCGGCCGATCAGTTCCAGGATCAGGCCGTCAGGGCCGGTGAAGTACACCGACTGCGACTGCCAGCTGCTCTCCAGCGCGAAGTAGTCCAGTCCCGCCGGATTGCGTTGCAGCGGCGTGCGCTCACGCAACCAGGTCATCGCCTCGCAGAAGCGGTTGTCCGGTACGTTGAAGGCCAGGTGCACGCCACCGACAGGGTGGTCACCCGCCGGCTGCAGTTCGATCGTGCTCCAGCCGATGTGCACATGATTGCCGACCACGCGCTGCTGCAGTACATCGTGGAAATACGCGGCGACGGTGGCGACGTCGGATACCGGCAGGGTGAGGTACAGCAGGCGCATGATCGATCCTCCGTGGACGCACCCACTGTAGCGCCGGGCCATGCCCGGCGGCCACTAGCGCAGGGACAGGCCAAAGAGCCGCAGCGCCGCGTCCACTGCCTGCGCGTGCGCCCGTGCGGCATCAAGCTGTCGTACTGACGTCATGGCTCCTTCACACATCGCGCCGAGACTGCGCGCCTTGTCCAGGCCTGTTGTGTCCGCACAGGTGCTGGCCCCGTCGCGTCCTCCCGGAGCCCTGCCGTGCATCGTTCGAAGCTTTCGCGTTCCATCCTCCTTGCCCTTTCCATGGCCAGCGCAGGAGGCGCGATCGCAGCGGAGGCCGATGCGGTTGATGCCGCGGGCAGCAGCCGTGCGGTGCCCACCCAGCTCGACGCAATGCTGGTCACCGGCACCCGCGCCTCCAACCGCACCCAGTTCGAAACGCTGGCGCCGGTGGACGTGTTCACCAAGGAAGACATCAAGTCCGTCGAGTCGACCGATCTGAAGGACGTGCTGGCGCAGCTGGTGCCGTCGTTCGTGGTGCAGCGCCTGCCGATGACGGATGGCCAGGTGTTCGTGCGCCCGGCCACGCTGCGTGGCCTGTCGCCGGATCAGACGTTGGTGCTGGTCAACGGTCGTCGCTTCCACCGTAGCGCGCTGCTCGGCAACCGTGGCGCGCAGGCGGCCGACCTGGCACAGATTCCGACCAGTGCGATCAAGCGCATCGAAGTGCTGCGCGATGGTGCGTCGGCGCAGTACGGCTCGGATGCCATCGCCGGCGTCATCAACATCATTCTCGAGGATGGCCCCGGTACCGAGATCACCGCCGGCTATTCGCAGTATGCGCAGGGCGATGGCGCCTCGCGCGATTTCAGCGCACGCACCGGCTGGTCGCTGGGTGACTATGGCAGCCTGGTGCTGTTCGCCGAATCGTCCAACTCCGACGCCACCTCGCGCACCCGCCAGCGCCCGGATGCGATCGCCTTCCAGGCTGCACATCCGGAGCTGGACGTGCCCAACCCGGTACAGCGCTGGGGCCAACCGGAACTGGAAAGCCGCCGCGTGGGCTTCAACCTGAAGGCCAATGCCAGCGACACCCTGGAGCTGTATGCCTTCGGCCTGTACAGCCACAGCGACGGCGTCAGCGATTTCAACTGGCGCAACCCCGATACCACCACCGGCGCGTACCGTACGACCAGCATCTTCCCGGGCTGGAACCTGCGCTCGATCTATCCGGTGGGCTTCAGCCCGCAGTACGGCAACGTCCAGAACGACCTGCAGCTGGTCGGTGGCCTGCGTGGCGAGATCACACCCAAGCTGCGCTGGGATGTCAGCGCCTCGTACGGCCGCAACGCGATCGACTACAGCCTGAAGAACTCGATCAACGCCTCGCTCGGCCCGGCCAGCCCCACCGCATTCGATCTCGGCCGCCTGACCCAGACCGAGAAGAACGCCAACGCCGACTTCAACTACGAGTGGGACGTGGGTGGGCTGTCCAAGCCGATCAACGTCGCCTTCGGTGGTGAGTTCCGCCAGGAGACCTACCAGGTGCGTGCCGGTGATCCGGCCTCGTACGCGGTGGGCCCGGGCGCAGCGACAGGCCTGGAGGCCAATTCCAACGGCGCGCCGGGCTTCTCTGCCAGCCAGGCCGGGCAGTGGAGCCAGCGCAGCAAGGCCGCCTACGTGGATATGGAAGTGCCGCTGGGCGAGCGCTGGAGTATCGGTGCGGCCAGCCGCTATGAAGACTTCTCCAGTTTCGGCAGCACGCTGGACGGCAAGCTCTCGGCACGTTTCGCAATCACCCCGGATCTGGCCCTGCGTGGCACGGTGTCCACCGGCTTCCGTGCGCCGACACCCGCGCAGCTCAACACCACCAGCACCACCCAGGGCCTGGATACGCGCACGCTGCAGATCTTCACCAGTGGTCGTCTGTCGCCGAACGATCCGCTGGCGCAGCTGCTCGGTGCCAGGCCGCTGAAGCCGGAGGAATCGCGCACCGCGTCGCTGGGCCTGACCTGGCGCACCGACCTGGGCCTGTCCGGTTCGGTGGACGTCTACCAGATCAAGCTCACCGACCGCTTCAGCCAGTCGGCCAGCTTCGCCATTCCGGCCGGTACTCCCAATCCGCTGGGCTATACCTCGGTGAACTACTTCACCAATGACTTCGATACCACCACCACCGGCGTGGACGTGGTCGGCAACTACCTGCGCGATCTCGGTGCCGGCCGTATGACGCTGACCCTGGCCTACAACTACAACCGCACCCGCGTGGACAACGGCAGCACTTCGGTGGCCACCAACGAAACCCAGCGCGTGCTGTTCGAAGACCGCCTGCCCGAGCACAAGGGCAGCCTGACCGGCAGCTGGGATGTCGGCGCCTGGTCGTTGATGGCGCGCATGCGCTACTACGGTGCCTGGACCGACGCCAGCGGCAATGCGGTGGGCGATATCTACCAGCGCTTCGGCGCGATGAACTTCCTCGACCTTGCCGTGGGCTATCGCATCAATGAACACCACAGCCTGCGCGTCGGAGCAGACAACGTGCTGGACCGCTATCCGGATGAGGCGGTCTTCCAGGCCAGCCGCGGCCTGGTCTACTCGCGCAATGCGCCGTACGACACCGACGGTGCCAACCTGTACGCGCAGTACCGGCTGAGCTTCTGATGGACCGTACCCGCCGCTCCCTGCTGCGTGCCGGCACCTTGCTGCCCGCCGCAGCCGCACTGTCTTCACTGCCCGCCACGGCTGCCGCGCGTTACGCTGCACCCATGCAGATTCCCGCAACGACCGTGGCGCCGGACATGCTGGCCCGCGATGAAGGCTACTGGGCCGCTGTGGCCAGCCACTTCGACATCACCGATGAAGTGAACCACCTGGAGAACGGCTACTGGGGCGCGATGGGCAAGCAGACCCTGGCCAGCTACCAGCGGCATACCGCCGAAGTGAACCGGGGCAATGCCTGGTACGGTCGCCACGCGTTCCCGGCGCAGTACATGGCCGTGCATCGGCAGGTGGCCGACATGCTTGGCGTCGGCGCCGACGAGATCGCGCTGACCCGTGGCGCCACCGAAGCGATGCTCGCGCTGATCGGCGGCTACAACCGGCTGGCTGCAGGCGACCAGGTGCTGTACGCCGACGTCGACTACGACAGCATGATCAACGCGATGCGCTGGCTGCAGCAGCGTCGTGGCGTGCAGGTCGAGCGCATCGCACTGCCGGTGGTGCCCACCCATGAGCAGATCCTGCAGGCCTACGATGAGGCGTTCGCGCGCCTGCCGCGCCTGAAACTGGTACTGCTGACCCAGGTCAGCCACCGCCATGGGCTGGTGCTGCCGGTGGCCGAGCTCGCCGAGCGTGCGCGGGCGCGCGGCATCGATGTGATTGTCGATGCTGCACATGGCTTTGGCCAGATCGACTACGCGGTGCCGGACCTGAAGGCCGATTTCGTTGGCATCAACCTGCATAAGTGGATCGGCGCACCGGTGGGCGTGGGCGCGATGTACGTGCGCAAAGGACGCGTGGCCGACCTGGATTCGTACATGGGCGAGACCGACGATGGCCGGGTGGGCAGCCGCGTGCATACCGGTACGGTCAACTTCGCCGCCTACCTGGCGCTGCCGGAAGCGATTTCCCTGCACCAGCGTATCGGCGTAACCAACAAGCAGGCGCGCCTGCGTTACCTGCGCGAGCGCTGGACGGTACCGGCGCGGCAGATGGCACATATCGAAGTGCTGTCTTCGCCGGATCCGGCGCTGGCCAGCGCCTTGGCCAGCTTCCGCCTGCGCGGGCGTACCAGCGTGGCCGACAACATCGCGCTGCAGAAGCGCCTGCTGGATGAGCATCGCGTGTTCACCACCCATCGCGACGGGTTGGAGTCCGGCGCGTGCGTGCGGGTGACACCGTCGGTGTTCACCCGTCCGGAGCAGATGGATGCGCTCGTGCAGGCCCTCTCCGCTCTGGCCTGACCCTGCTCTGGTAGGTGCCAACCTTGGTTGGCACTTCCTTGCGCCTACCGCTCGATCGCCGGCAACGCATCCGACAACAACAACCGGTCGATTCTCCGCAGCGCACTTTCCAGCTGCCGGCGGTCCGCCGCCAGTCCCAGCGACAGCCGCACACCGCTCTGATGCAATACCCCCGGCGGACAGAACGCCGATGACGGCGCGATCGCCAGCCCCTGCAGCTGTGCGGTACGCACCAGGGTGGCATCGGTCCACGGTGCCGGTATCCGGCACCAGGCATGCAGCCCTTCCGCGCGCTGCAGCAGCGAAGGCGCAAGCAGATATCGCGCCAGGCGCACGCGTTCGCGCGCCTCGGTGCGCACCTGCGCCAGCAGTGATTGCGCCGAACCATCCAGCAGCAGCTGGCTGGCCAACGCCGAGACCAGCGGATGGCCCATCAACCGCGTCGCTCGCAGTGCGGCCGTCATCGCCTCGGCATGCGCGGCGCTCGGGCAACGCACGAAGGCGGTGCGCAGGCCGGGGCTGATCACCTTCGACAGCGTCGCCACGTAGAACACGTGACGCGGTGCCAGGGTTGCCAGCGGTGTCGGCGCATCTTCGGCGAGATGCCAGTAAGGATCGTCCTCGATCGCCAGCAGGCCTTCGCTTTCCAGCGCGCGCGCCAGCGCTTCGCGCCGCTGCAGCGGCAGGGTCAGTGCGGTCGGGTTCTGGCAGGTGGGATTGAGATAGACCAGCCGCGCACCGCTTTCGCGTGCCAACCGCACCAGAGCTTCGGGGCACATGCCGTGCTCGTCGCTGTCCACCGGCAGCAAGCGCCGACCGAGTGCGGCGGCCGCCTGCAGCAGGCCCGGATAGACCAGCGCATCGCACAGGATCGCGTCGTCGTCGCGTCCCTGGCTGACCAGGATCGACGCCAGCGCCACCTGTGCACCCTCGGTCAGCAGCAGGCAGGCATCGTCCACCGCGCCCAGCATCGGCTGCAGCCAGCGCGCCGCTGCGTGGCGGTCGGTGGGGTTGCCACCGCCCAGGTGATAGGTCATCAGGTTCGGTGCGTTGCTGCGTGCGAGTACGGCGGCCGCGCCACGCCGCAGCGTTTCGGCCAGCGCATCGGCGTCGGGCACCGGCGGCACGTTCATGCTCAGGTCCACCACCTGGTCGAAACCGGCCTTGGGTGGTGCGATGAAACTGCCCTGCGGTCCACGCGCTTCGATCAGGCCGCGCTTGCGCGCTTCATCAAAGGCCCGCGTCACCGTGGTCAGGTCGATGCCGAGCTGCTGCGCCAACGCGCGCTGCGAAGGCAGGCGCTGGCCCGGTGCGAGACCACCGCGGCGCACTGTGCGTTCCAGCGAATTGACGATGCGCAGGTAGATCGGCCCGTTGTGCGCGAGCACGTCCTGCACCCATTCGCGTGCTGCGACATCCGGTCGCGGCATGTACGGAGCATGTCGGGGCGTATCGTTGCTTCCAACGGCGGGAGCCTGTCCATAACCATCGGTCGGTTCGGACAGGTGACCGCCGTTGTTGTTTGCGGCGGCCACGCCGGCCAGTGTCAGTGATGTCATTGCGCGTCCTCAGCGCTTGGCCTGCCACGGGCAGTAGCAGCCCACGGCAAGCAGTCCTTTCGGGCGCACGATCTCACCGCGTACCAGTCTGTCCAGTAATGGTTCGACGAAGCTGTTGGCCGAGTTGCAGACCATGCCGATGCTGTAAGGGCCGGCGTAGGCGAGGTGGCCCTGGCGATCCCAGATCGCGACAGCGGGGCTGGCCGGGATGTGTTCGATGCCGTCGATGGTCGGGAGGTTGATCACCTTGTTGCGCAGCGGCTCGGGCAGCTCGCCCTGGGTACCCGGGCGGCGGATCGCATAGAAGTCGATGCCGGCGCGGCGGTACATGCTGATCAGGTAGCTCAGGTGTGCACCGGTCTCGCGGTTGCACACGCCGCAGGCCGGGTCCCAGAAATGCACCACGCGGATGCGGCCGGTATCACCGGCCAGGTCGGCCGGCAGGCGCAGCTGAGAATCGTCGAAGACGATGGCCTGTTCGGTGAAGGTGGACTGCGCGCTGTAGCCGAAGTACTGCCACAGCGCAGCCGCGACGCCGGCCATGAACAGGCAGGCGAGGGCGATCATCGTCGGCAGCAGCCAGCGGCGACGCGGCGCGGCTGCGCCCATCAGGAATCTTCCCGGCCGAACTTGTGCACGTACTGCTTGCGCATCTCGCGGCAGGAATCGGCCTGGGCGCGGCGCTGGATCTCGCTACGCGACGGATCCTCGCTGCGCTGCACGCATTGCTCGATGGCGTGGCGTTCGGCGGCCTGTACGTCCACGGTCTGCGGCTGCAGGCAGACCCAGGCCAGCGCGGCCAGCATCAGCACCACAAAGCCGCCGCACCCGGCCATCACCAGGTGGAATTTCAGTTTCTCGGCGCGCATCGATGCACGTCCCTTCATCCATACATTGCATACAAAATATCATCTTGTATGGATAAAGCGCCATGCACCCCGTTCAGACGATGGCGTTGTGGCGTGCCTCGGGGGCCTCGGACAGGATCTCGTTCAGCTTGGCCAGCGCCCCGGCCAGCGCGCCCTGGTCAACCGCGCCGCCCAACGACAGGCGGATCGCATTGCCCGGTGGCGGCTCTTCCACGCTGAAGGCGTCGGAGCTGGCAATGCCCAGCCCCTGTTCCTGTGCGGCCTGGATCAACCGGTACTGGTCCAGCCGCGGCGGCAGCGGCAGCCACACATGCAGGCCGGCCGGATGCGCCTGGGCACGGGCCGGCAGATAACGGGCGGCAATGGCCTGACGCTCGCGCAGCTCCTGCTGGAAGCGCTGAACCATGTCCTGTGCCAAGCCGCTGCGGATCCACTGCGAGGCCACCGCCACCATCGACTGGGTCGGCATCAGGGCGATCGCGCGCAGGGCGTCCAGCACCGGTTCCATCGGCTCGCCGGCCGGCACCACCAGATAGGCCGTGCGCATGCCCGGGGCCAGGCACTTGGACAGGGTGGAGATGTAATAGACCGGGCAGCCGGCATCGCGGTGGGCGGCCAGCGGCGGTGCGGCGTCGCCGGCCAGCAACCAGTAGGGATCGTCTTCGATCACGGTCAGATCGTGGCGCTTCGCGATCGTCAGCAGGGCCTGCCGGCGCTGTGCCGACATCGTCGCCGTCGTCGGGTTCTGGATGGTCGGCACCAGGTACAGCAGGCGCGGGCGACGCAGCTGGCAGGCCTCTTCCAGCGCTTCAGGCAGCATGCCTTCGGCGTCCATCGCCACTGGCACCACGCCCCGCTGCAGCACGCGCGCGGCAGCCAGCAGGCCCGGGTAGGTCAGCTGCTCGGCGGCGATCAGCTCGCCCGGCTGGGTGCGGGCCAGGATCAGCGCGCACAGCGCGGTCTGCGCGCCGGGGCAGATCACCACCTGGTCGGCACCCACCGTGCCCAGCATCGGCGCCAGCCACTGCACTGCGGCGGCGCGGTCCTCGCGGGTGCCGGCGCCGACGTGATAGCTCATCAATTCGCCCTGGCCCAGCTGCTGGCCGACGTGCTGGAAGCCGGTCTCCATGCCCTGCGCGAACGGCGCGCTGCCCAGCAGCGGCGGGATGTTCATGCTCAGGTCGACCGAGGTGCTGCGGTTGCCGGCCGACAGCGCGATGAAGGTGCCACCGGCGCCCTGGGCGTCGAGCAGGCCGGCCTGGCGCAGCTCGGCGAAGGCACGGGTGACCGTGGTCAGGTCCACGCCGACCTGCTGGGCCAGGTCACGCTGCGGCGGCAGGCGGTCGCCCGGGCGCAGCACGCCGTCATCTACCGCCTCGCGCACCTGCTGGGCAATCTGCAGGTACAGCGGGCCGGCGCCTTCGCGGAAGGGGCGAACCCAGGTGCGATTGGGGTGTTTCAGGCGGCGGCCGGCGGCAGGTGGCGTCATCGGTCAGTTTTTTCCATACGTGCAGATGCACAAGTCCATACAATGATGTATCTTGTATGGGCTTGATTGGAGTGGTTCGCCTGCTTGTAGGCGACCTCGTACCCACAGTGTAGCCGCTCCACGCCCGGGCGCTGCGCGCAGGCGAGCCGGTCAAGCGCGCTTCTTCAACAGGGTTGACCTCCAATGAATATCTGCTGGAACCGCATCCGCCTGGCGCTGGTCGCCCTGGCCTGCGTCGGCCTGTCGGGCTGTGACTGGGTGCTGCTGGATTCGAAGGGCATGGTCGGGCTCGCCCAGCGCGACCTGATCCTGATCTGCATCGGCCTGATGCTGATCGTGGTGATACCGGCCATCGTGCTGACCTTCGTGTTCGCCTGGCGCTACCGCGCCGGCAATACCAAAGCGAAATACATGCCTGACTGGTCACACTCCACCAAGGTGGAGATCGTGGTCTGGGGCGTGCCGCTGATCATCATCGCGGTGCTGGCGGTGATCGTGTGGAAGTCGACCCACGAGCTGGACCCGTACAAGCCGCTGGACGTGGCCGGTGAGCCGCTGCACGTGGACGTGATCGCCACCGACTGGAAGTGGGTGTTCGTGTACCCGGACCTGGGCATCGCCACGGTCAACCAGCTCAACTTCCCGGCCAACCGCCCGCTGGCGTTCAACATCACCTCCAACTCGACGATGAATACCTTTTTCATCCCGCAGCTGGGTGGGCAGATCTATGCGATGGCCGGCATGCGCACGCAGCTGCACCTGATCGCCAACGAGCCCGGCCAGTTCCGCGGCATGTCGGGCAACTACAGCGGGCATGGCTTCTCGAACATGAAGTTCATCGCCACCGCCAGCAGCAACGAAGACTTCGAGCGCTGGGTGGCCGAGGTGCGCAGTGCGCCGCAGGCGCTGGATTTCAACCAGTTCAAGGCGCTGGCCGCGCCGTCGAAGAACGCACCGGTACAGCACTTCTCCAGTGTTGAACCACTGCTGTTCAAGAAGGTCATCGACCAGTTCATCGGCGTTGGTGAGAACACCGCTGCTGCGACCCCGGCGGGCGCTGCCGGCGGTGCCCAGGTTTCCCAGGAGTAACGAACATGTTGGGTAAATTGACGTGGGAGGCCGTGCCGCTGCACGAGCCGATCGTCGTGGTCACATTGGCGGCCATGGTGCTGGGTGGCCTCGCGCTGCTTGGCGCGGTGACGTACTTCAAGCTGTGGGGCCCGCTGTGGCGTGACTGGTTCACCACCGTGGACCACAAGAAGATCGGCATCATGTACGTGGTGGTGGCGCTGGTCATGCTGGTGCGTGGCTTTGCCGATGCGCTGATGATGCGCGCGCAGCTGGCAGCGGCTGGCCCGGGCAGTGATGGCTTCCTGCCACCTGAGCACTACGACCAGATCTTCACCGCGCACGGCGTGATCATGATCTTCTTCGTGGCCACCCCGTTCGTGGTCGGCCTGATGAACATCATCGTGCCGCTGCAGATCGGCGCGCGCGACATGGCGTTCCCGTTCCTCAACGCCTTCAGCTTCTGGATCTTCGTGGTCGGCGCCGCGCTGATGATGATCTCGCTCGGCGTTGGCGAGTTCGCCATGACCGGCTGGGTGGCCTATCCGCCGCTGTCGGGCATCGAGTTCAGTCCAGGCGTGGGCGTGGACTACTACATCTGGGCGTTGCAGGCTTCGGGCATCGGCACATTGCTGACCGGCGTCAACCTGTTCATCACCATCCTGCGCATGCGTGCGCCGGGCATGACCCTGATGAAGATGCCGGTGTTCACCTGGACCGTGCTGGTCACCAGTGTGATCATCATCGCCGCGTTCCCGATCCTGACCGTGGCGCTGGGTGCGCTCACCCTGGACCGCTACCTGGACTTCAACTTCTACACCAACACGTTGGGCGGCAACCCGATGATGTACGTGAACCTGGTGTGGGCCTGGGGCCACCCGGAGGTGTATATCCTGGTGCTGCCGGCGTTCGGCATCTTCTCTGAAGTGACCGCCACGTTCTCGCGCAAGAAACTGTTCGGCTACAAGTCGATGGTCGGCGCCACCCTGGCAATCGGCATCCTGTCGTTCATCGTCTGGCTGCACCACTTCTTCACCATGGGCTCCGGTGCCAGCGTCAATGCCTTCTTCGGCATCATGACGATGATCATCGCCATCCCCACCGGCGTGAAGATCTTCACCTGGCTGTTCACCATGTATGGCGGCCGCGTGGAGTTCAGCGTGCCGATGCTGTGGACGATCGCCTTCCTGGTCACCTTCACCATCGGTGGCATGACCGGCGTGCTGCTGGCCATCCCGGGCGCGGACTTCCTGCTGCACAACAGCCTGTTCCTGGTCGCGCACTTCCATAACACCATCATCGGCGGCGCGCTGTTCGGCTACCTGGCCGGCTTCGCCTACTGGTTCCCGAAGGTGTTCGGCTTCACCCTCAACGAGCGCCTGGGCAAGTGGTCGTTCGCCTGCTGGGTGATCGGCTTCTACCTGGCCTTCATGCCGCTGTACATGCTCGGCTTCATGGGCATGACCCGCCGCATGAACCAGTACGACAACCCGGCGTGGACGCCGTACCTGATCGCCGCCTTCATCGGTGCACTGTTCGTGTTCGCGGGCATCATCCTGATGCTGGTGCAGATCTACGTGAGCGTGCGCGACCGCAAGCGCAACCTGGACCTGACCGGCGACCCGTGGAACGCACGCACGCTGGAATGGGCCACGCCGTCGCCGCCGCCGTTCTACAACTTCGCCGTGGTGCCCAAGGCCGATGAGCTGGACGCCTTCCACGAAGCGAAGAAGCGTGGCCTGCCGCCGCCGCCGAAGAAGTACGCACCGATCCACATGCCGAAGAACACCGGCGTGCCGCTGATCCTCAACATCTGGATCCTGGTGCTGTGCTTCGCCCTGGTCTGGCACATCTGGTGGATGGCCGCGGCCAGCTTCATCGCGATGATCGTGACCCTGATCGTGCGGTCCTACGACGAGGACGTGGACTACTACGTCAGTTCCGAAGAGGTGGCGCGCACCGAAGCGGCCAGCCTTGCCAAGCTGAAGGAGGTACGCGCATGAACCTGTTGACCCGCCCGGAGCTGGCCAGCGACACGCAGGCGCACGAGGACCACCACGAACACGACCACGGCCACGAACAGGGCGGCATGAAGGTGTTCGGCATGTGGGTATACCTCATGTCCGATCTCGTGCTGTTCGGTTCGCTGTTCGCCTCGTACGCGGTGCTCAGCACCGCCTACGCCGGCGGCCCAACCGGCAAGGACCTGTTCTCGCTGCCGTTCGTGATGGCCGAGACCTTCCTGCTGCTGGTTTCCAGCATCACCTACGGCCAGGCCGTGCTGGCGATGCATCGCCACGACACCTCCGCAGTGCTGCGCTGGCTGGGCGTGACCTTCGTGCTCGGTGCCTCGTTCATCGGCATGGAGATCTATGAGTTCTCGCACCTGATCCATGAAGGCGCGGGCCCCAGCACCAGCGCCTACCTGTCGGCGTTCTTCGCACTGGTCGCCACCCACGGCCTGCACGTGGCCAGCGGCCTGATCTGGATGGCGGTGGTCATGCACCAGGTCTACAGCCGCGGCCTGACCCCGACCAACATCACCCGCGTGTCGTGCCTGAGCCTGTTCTGGCACTTCCTGGACCTGGTGTGGATCTGCGTCTTCACCTTCGTCTACCTGATCGGAGCCTTCTGACATGGCCCACGTCGAAACCTCGCGCGCCGGCAATGCGCACGGTTCCACCAAGTCCTACCTGATCGGCTTCGTGCTGTGCGCGCTGCTGACCGTGGTGCCGTTCGCACTGGTGATGAATCCGGTGCTGTCGCGGCCGCTCACGCTGTTCCTGCTGGTCGGCTTCGCGGTGGCGCAGATCCTGGTGCAGCTGGTCTATTTCCTGCACATGGACCGCAAGTCCGAAGGCGGCTGGAACCTGGCCAGCTTCGTGTTCACCCTGGTGATCCTGTTCATCATCGTCGCGCTGTCGGTGTGGATCATCTGGAGCATGCACTACCACATGATGATCAACTGACCGTGGCCGGGGTGATCGGCATGGACCGCGCGATCACCCCGGCACCTCCGTCCTCTTTCCCCCCAAGGGCAGGCCTGACCGAGACCCCGCCCGCGTCTGCGTTGGTGGTACCCCGTGAAGCGTCCTGCTGCTGTTGTCCGTTCGTTGTTCTCTCCCTGTTTCCGCCTGCCGCTGCTGGCAGCCCTGGCCATCGGCCTGCTGGCCGGCTGCAGTGCGCAGTCGCGCATGGACTTCTATTCCAAGGACATCGCCTGCGAAGAGCTCGGCCAGCAGTGGTCGATGCCCGACAGCCACGGCACCCTGCACGGCCCGAAGGACCTGCAGGGGCAGGTGACCTATCTGTTCTTCGGTTTCACCAGTTGCCCGGATGTCTGCCCGACCACCATGGTCGAGCTCAGCCAGGTCAAGCACCTGATGGGCAAGGATGCCGATCAGCTGCAGGTGGTGTTCGTCAGCGTCGATCCCGCACGCGACACGCCCGAAGTCGCCCGCACCTATGTGGAAGCGTTCGACCCCAAGGCGATCGCACTGGTCGGCAACGAAGCACAACTGGCCGCGATGGCCAGCGACTTCAAGGCGTTCTATGAAAAGGAACCTGGCCAGGTGCCGGAGACCTACACCATGAGCCACATCGCGGGCGGTTACGTATTCGACCGCCAAGGCCGCCTGCGCCTGTTCGCGCCTTATGGCATGCCGGTGGACAAGCTGTTCTCCGACGTGCAGCGCCTGCTGCTGGAGCCAGCCCATCCAGCCGCCGGCAACGACGCACTGGCCAGCTGCCACCTCAAGCACAGCGACACACTCGCCGCCCGGTAACGCCGGGCCATGCCCGCCTGATGCCGACCGTTCGTTGCGCCCGCTGCCACGGTAGCTGTCGACCTTGGTCGACACGCGGTGAATGAATCTGGTGGGTGCCGACCGTTGGTCGGCACACCCCCACACACCAATCCCCCGGCCGGCCAGGAGAGCCAACCGACCGGGGGCACCACTCAACGCCTTACTTGGTTTCTTCCCACTGCACCACGTCCGGCTCGGCCGCCTTGATGCCGGCGGTCGACAGCAGCTTGGTGGTCGCATCCAGCGCCGCGTTCACCGACGGGTACTCCACAATCGCGCGGCCCGAGGCCTTGGACACCTTCACCACGGTGCCGCCGGTGGCGGTGGCCGCACGCTGGGCCGAGGCCGCATCGGTGAAGAACACCTTGACCCGCGAGGTCGCCACCACCGGCGCGCCATCGTTGGAGACAGCGGCCGCAAACTTGCTGGCACCGGCATCCGCACGTGCGGCCACACCGGTAGACGCATCGGTGGACCGCTTGCTGCGGGTGCCGACGGCCGCAGCGCTGGCATCAGCCCCGGTGGTGATCCGGAACTGACCGCCGCTGGCCTGCTGCACGGTTGCCGACGGCGCCAGTTGGAAGCGCGAGCCGCCCACATTGAACGAACGGCCAGTGGCCTCCGCCTTCAACTGCTGCGTGTCTACGGTCGACAAGGTCTTCGCCGGAGGTGTCTGGCCCGAGCTCTGTGCCCAGGCGGTGGTGGTCATCGCCGCCAGGGCGAGGGTGCTCAACAGAATGGTCGTCTTCATCATCAGTGCCCCAGAACGCGGATCTTGAAGAATTCGAGGTTGCCACGCGATGCAGCGTTCGCGGCCTGCCCCAGGTCGGTTACTTCCAGTGTCCAGGTGCCCGTGGCGTTCTCATCCAGGAAGGCATTGCTGGACAGCAGGTCCCAGTTGGTGAAGTTGCGCTGGACACCATTGAGGCCAGAGCCGATCGCGGTGAATGCCGGCTGCACCACGCTGCGCGTGCCACTGGGCGAAACCAGCACGAACTGCAACTGGCGGGTGTTGCTGTGATTGACCCGGAAGCCCAGCTGCACGCTTTCGATGTTGCGCGCGCCATTGGCCAGCTGGAAGGTCAGGCGTGCAGCGGCGGCCGAGGTATTGCCGATCGCCACGGTGCGCGTCGTGCTGCGCCAGCCGCTGTCCACCAGTGCACCCAGCGACTGGAAGTTCTCGGCGACCTCTACTGCACGGGCGGCGTTGACTACACCGAAGCCGTACCAGTTGCTGTAGGCGCGGCCGGCGGCATTCACCGTCCAACCCGGCACCAGCACGCGGCCATCGGAGTGCGTTACCGCAGCCTGGTTCGGATCGGTCCGGTTGGCGGTGGTGGCCAGGATGTACTTCACATCGCGGTAGGACAGGTTCGGATTGGCTTCCAGCACCAATGCCGCCACGCCCGACACCATTGGCGTGGCCGCCGAGGTGCCGTTCATCTTGCCGGTGTAGTTGCAGGTGCTGTCGATGGCGGACTGGTCGCCGTCCAAGGTGTTGCGCAGGCTCGTGTTCTTGTTGCTGCCCTGCGCGCAGCCGGTGACGTCGGTGGTGAGAATGGCAGGATCGTAGCGGATCGCCAGCTGCCCCGGCACGACCTGCCGCTGCCAGCCATTCTCGCCGCCAAAGCCGGACACCCACAGCGCCGAGCCGGTGGACGAGTAGGACGAGCGCACGCCATCGGCACGCACGGCGGCAACGGTGATCACGTTGAACAGGTTATTACGCGGGTCGCGGCCGGCCGGAATGCAACCCGTGTTGCGGTTCTTGGTGTCTGCCGAGCAGATGTCGGTGCCATCCGAGCGTGCGCCGTTGTTGTGATTGTTGCCGGCGGCTTTCACGTAGATGCCACCGCGCCCGCCACGGGTGCCGGACATGGCCTGCTCATAGGCGGTGATGTCGTTCTGGCTGTAGGCCAACGGCAGGTTGGGGTTGCCCGGGCTTGAGCCCCAACTGTTGTTGAAGACGCCCACGTCGGCCACTTCGGCGCCGTCCCACCACGAGTACTCGATGTTGGAATTCGAATTGCCCTGGGCATTGGACGCCAGGAAATTGAAGCCCTTCAGGGTGGCCGCCGAGGCCACGCCGCGCACGCCCAGGTTGTTGGCGCCCACCGCACCGGCGATGCCGCCGACCATGGTGCCGTGATTGTCGCGGTCCGGATTGGACGGTGAAGGGTTGTTGCTCTGGTTGGCGAAGTTCTTGCCTGCGACCGCCGCGACGTTGGCGGCCAGGTCCGGGTGCGCGATCTGCAGGCCGTCATCGACGATGGCGATGGTGACGCCCTGGCCACGGATGCCATTGCGGAACAGGCCATCCACGTTGAGATCGTTGCCGGCCACCGGCAGGGTATCGCCCAGTACGGCCTGTCCGGTGTTGAGCAGATGCCACTGACGCCCGGCCAGCGGATCGGCCTGCTGGGCCTGGGCGGTGACGGCCAGGCTGCCCAGGACCAGGGCAGTGGCCAAGGCCAGGCGCGCGGAGCGCGGTGGCGCGGAGCGTTGCGTGTGTCGCTTCATACACGAATCCTTCTGTTGTGAATCGGCATGGCAGGACGGCAGGGCGGAACTGCCCCATCGCAACGAGCCAAACGCGACACAACGAACAACCCCCTACCTCTTCACACCCGCAATCTGCAGATGTGCCAATTGCGTCACAAACACTTATGCCGTGGGGTAATGACGACTGCAGCGGCCCGCATCTGGTAGGTGCCCACCTTGGTTGGCACGCGTATCGACGCATGGCGTGGATCTACCCGGCATCGTCGCGCGCCCTCACATCCGGCTGTGCTACTACAGCCCGTGCACCCTTCCGCATCGGAGCACGATGATGGTCAACCCTCTGGCCCAGGCCCATCGCGGCCTCGGCACCACGCTGTTCAGCCTGTTGAACCCGATACCCTTCGGCTTCTTCGTCGGCGCGCTGATCTTCGACGCGATCTATCTCAACAGCGCCGAGGTGATGTGGGGCAAGGCCGCCGCCTGGCTGATCACCTTCGGCCTGCTGATCGCCATCATTCCGCGCCTGATCAACCTGTTCACGGTCTGGCGCCGCAACGGCACCGCCACGCGCATCGACCGCATCGACTTCTTCCTCAACCTGATCGCAGTGCTGCTGGCCATCTGGAACGCCTTCGTGCACAGCCGCGATGCGTATGCCGTTGCCGTGCCGGGCACGATCCTGTCGGCGCTGACCGTGGCCCTGATCGCACTGGGCCTGATCCTGCTGTCACTGCAGCCGCCGGTGCTGCAGGGAGGTCGTCATGGCTAAGTACATCCTGCCCACCGTGGCCGCCTTGGCGTTGGCCGTGATGCTGTCGGCCTGCGCCGGCAAGGCTGAATACCATCCCGCTGACCAGTCCGGTGCACAACCGCCGTTGCCGGCACCGAAGAACTTCCTGATGCCGCCGATGCAGGTGCCGCGCGGCGTGGGTTGGGCCGACGGCCAGTCACCCAAAGTGGCCGAAGGCCTGAAGATCGAACGCATCGCCGCCAACCTGCTGCATCCGCGGCGCCTGCTGACCCTGCCCAATGGTGATGTGCTGGTGGTGGAAGGCAACGGGCCTGGCGAAGAACCGGTCACCACGCCCAAACAGTGGATCGCCGGCAAGGTGAAGGCGCGCTCGGGCAAGGCCGGCAAGGGCGGCAACCGGGTCACCCTGCTGCGGCGCACGCCGGGCACGAACACTTGGACCCAGCATGTCTATATCGAAGGGCTGCACTCGCCGTTCGGCATCCAGCTGATCGGTGACACGCTGTACGTGGCCAACACCGGCAACATCATGCAGTACCACTATGTGCCGGGCGAAACCCGCATGTCCGACAAGGGCCGCGAGTTCACCGACCTGCCCAGCACCATCAACCACCACTGGACCAAGGAACTGCTGGCCAGCCGCGATGGCAGCAAGCTGTACGTGGGCGTGGGCTCCAACAGCAACATCACCGAGAACGGCCTGGCCGTCGAATACCGTCGCGCGGTGGTGCTGGAAGTGGACGTAGCCACCCGTGGCAGCCGTATCTTTGCGTCGGGCATCCGCAACCCGACCGGGCTGGATTGGGAGCCGAGCACCGGCCAGCTGTGGGCCGTGGCCAACGAGCGCGACGAGATCGGTGCCGACCTGGTGCCGGACTACCTCACCTCGGTGAAGGAGGATGGCTTCTACGGTTGGCCCTACAGCTACTACGGCCAGCATGTGGACGAGCGCGTGCAGCCGCAGCGGCCGGACCTGGTGGCCAAGGCGATCGTGCCGGACTATGCCATCGGCTCGCACGTGGCACCGCTGGGCCTGTTGTTCTACACCGGCCAGGCACTGCCGGCGCAGTACCACGGTGGCGCCTTCATCGGCGAGCACGGCAGCTGGGATCGCTCGCCGCTGAGCGGCTACGAAGTGGTCTACGTGCCGTTCAAGGACGGCAAGCCGACCGGGCGGCCGCAGACCGTGGTCAGTGGCTTCGCCTCGAAGGACGAGAAGACCCTGATGGGTGCGCCGGTAGGTATGGCCATGGACGCCGAGGGTGCATTGCTGGTCGCCGACGACGTGGGCGACGTGGTGTGGCGGGTGTCGGCCAAGTAGCTGTGTAGCGTCGAGCCACGCTCGACTGCTTTGAATTGGCCTGTGTAGAGCCGAGCCATGCTCGGCTTACGCGCGCAGCGCGGGGTTTCGGGAAACCGGCCGAACAGCAGCCGGGCATGGGCTCGGCTCTACACTTCCGACGGTGCCGCGCGCAGCCCGCTGAACACGGATTCCGCAGCGAACCCCACGCCACCCAGCAGCACGCCGAAATACACCACCGTGGCCACCACGAAACCGTAACCGGCGGCCACCGCCGCGCCATCGCGCTGGATGAAGCCAATCGCAAACGACATCAGCGCCAGCGCCGGCAACGTATTGCTGAACGGAATCGGCCCGGCCGGCGCCATCAACAGCAGGGTCGCGAACACCAGCATCAGGTTGTTCACGCGCATCATCCTCTTCGAGCGCACCATCACCGCCAGCCGCATCGGCCGCGACAGCCGCTCCATGCGGTGCACCCACTTCAGCGCACGGCCCAGGTTGGCCTTCAGCTTGTCGGTGGCGATCTCGCGGCGCGCCAGCTTCTGCGGCACCCACAGCGGTCGGTTGCGCACGCGGCTCAGGCCGATCAGCAGGATCGAGGCGCCGAACACGGTGCTCAGCCCGGGAATCGACACCGGGATGATGAAGATGGCCGAGAGCAGGATCACGATCAGCAGCAGACCTTCATCGCCCAGGGCGCTGAGCAGGGTACCGACGCTCACCTGGTCGCCGGGCAGCTCGTCGATCATCTGCTCGATCTGCTGGGCCAGGGGCGCGCTGTCATTGGTTTCGGGGGCACGGTAGGTCATGCGTCGCAAGGTTCTCCAGGGAAGGGCGGTCAGCGGGCCGTCCTGCGGTGGGGGACGCACAGGCTCCCGCAGTATCCCGGCCAACGTGGGCAAAGAGGTGAACCGGGCATGAGGGGTAAACTGGCGTGCCCCGCACGAGCTGAACGCAATGGACATGGGCCGCAGGCAATCGACCATCGAACTGGTCGCCATCGACATGGATGGCACCCTGCTGGACCCCACCCACACGCTCACCGCCCGGGCCAAGCAGGCCATCGCGCAGGCGCGCGCGCTGGGCGTGCATATCGTGCTGACCAGTGGCCGCCCGGTTCCCGGCTTGGCGCCGTTCCTGCACGAGCTGGGCATCACCGGCGACGACGACTACTGCATCGCCTGCAATGGCGGCCTGGTGCAGCGCATCGGCACGCGCGAAACCGTGGTCGAGTATCCGCTCAGCTTCGACGACTTCCTGTTCTGCGAGCAGGTGGCCCGCGAACTGGGCGTGCATTTCCAGGCGTTGGACAGCCAGCGCATGTATACGCCCAACCAGGACATCAGCTACTACACCGTGGCCGACTCGCATCTCTCGCGGATGCCGCTTTCCTACCGTCGCGTGGAAGACATGGACCCATCGATGTCCTTCATCAAGCTGATGATGATCGACGCGCCGAACGTGCTGGATGCCGCCATCGCGCGCCTGCCCAGCGAACTGACCGAGCGCTTCGCGGTAATGAAGAGCGCACCGTTCTTCCTGGAAGTGTTCGACCACCGTGCCGGCAAGGGCCCGAGCCTGCAGAAGCTGGCCGAGCACCTGGGTATCGACCGCGGCAACGTGATGGCGATCGGCGACCAGGAAAACGACCTGACCATGCTGCAGTACGCCGGTACCAGCGTGGCGATGGGCAATGCCATCGACGCAGTGAAGGCGGTGGCGCGTTTTGAAACCACGAGCAATGCCGATGAAGGCGTGGCGCGCGCCATTGAGCGTTTCGTCCTGCAGTAACCGCGCGTCCAGCTGCCCCGGTAGGTGCCAACCTTGGTTGGCACACGCAAACGGCACGCGCCGACCAAGGTCGGCCCCCACCACGCCCCATCCGCCCAAGGTGGTTGCCAACCTTGGTTGGCACACGCAGACGGCAAGCGCCGACCAAGGTCGGCCTCCACCACGCCGGGGCTATACCCACGTATAGCCCACCCATCCCCACCGCCATCGGCGCTGTACCACGGTGCAATGGCGGATGCGGCACTGCGATGCAAGAATTTCGCACGTCGAAATCACGCCATCGAATCCTGAGGCAGAGGATCGTCTTCCTCTGCCACTGACCGGCGCGCACTGCGCTGTCACTCCCTCAACGCAATCGCATCGCCAGCCAGGGCGCCGACACCGGTGCTGCAACGCGCTGGGCGTGCGCCTGCGCCGCTCTCTCCCTGCACCCTGGATCTGCCCATGAACACCCCACCCACGACGCGTCTCGCCCTGGCCATCATCACGGCCATCGCCGCACCTGCGTATGCCGCCGAGACCCACGACGCAGCACATGACACCCCCACCACCTTGAACGCGCTGCAGGTGATCGCCACGCCGCGCGGCGCCGCCGTTGCACCGACCCAGGTGGTCGGCCCCAACCGCTACATCATCAAGGCCGAAGACCTCGACGCGATGGTCACCGGCAACAACGGCCTGGCCATGCTCAAGCAGGTGCCGGGTGCCAGCTACACCGCCACCGACGGGCTGGGTCTGGATATCTCCGCCACCAGCCTGTTCGTGCGCGGCTTCCGCATGAACGAAATGGGCATCACCTTCGAAGGCGTGCCGCTGAACGACAACGGTTTCCTCTCGCTCACCGGCACCAGCGTGGTGAACGTGGGCGTACCCGATGGCATCGGCGCGATCACGGTCAGCCCCGGCGGCGCACCGGTCAGCGTGTTCTCCAGCAGCGTCAACGGCGGCAGCCTGGAGTACCGCCTGCGCGACCTGCAGGACACGCCCAGCCTGCGCGTGAA
Source organism: Stenotrophomonas maltophilia (assembly GCF_004920835.1). GTDB lineage: Bacteria > Pseudomonadota > Gammaproteobacteria > Xanthomonadales > Xanthomonadaceae > Stenotrophomonas > Stenotrophomonas maltophilia_AQ. The sequence continues at coordinate 106,390 of NZ_QFHO01000004.1, read as the reverse complement.
GCAGGGCGTGGGCAGCAACAACACGTTGGTCACCACCGTATCCGGGCAGAGCGGCCAGCTCGGTGAGCACGGCCCGAAGGTGCTGGTCGACCTGCAGCGGGTGTCCGCCGACAAGTACCAGGGCGAGGGCACGCAGAACTTCCTGCGCGGCGATCTGAAGCTGCAGCAGGACGTCGCCTGGGGCGATGTCACCGTGTTCCTGTCCGACAGCAAGGCCAAGGTCTGGGGTTACAACAACATTTCCTTCGATATGATCCGCAAGCTGGGCTGGAAGGCCGACATCTTCTATCCGGATTATGCGTGGGCCTGGTACGTGGCCTCGCCGGAGAACGCCGACAAATCCTGCGGTGCCTACACCTGCGGTGAGCTGTCCGAACTGATCCCGTACGACACCGGCCAGATCACCCGCGACCGCGTGTCCTCGATCAACCATCGCTTCCAGATCACCCCGGCCCTGAGCGGCAACGTGCAGCTGTACAACGCCAACAGCCACACCCAGGCCACGCTCACCGACCCGACCGTGCCGTCGCCAAACGGCGCACCGTTCTCCGAACAGGTGCAGACGCCGCGTGTGAATCGGCTGGGTGGCATGTTCAACCTGCAGTTCGAGACCGGCGCGCACACGTTCACCGCCGGCTTCTGGCAGGAGAAGAGCAAGGCCGCGGCCAAGACCGAGTGGTACCAGCAGCCGCTGCTGGGCGAGGGCCCGCCGCTGAAGGCCACCGGTCCGTTCGATGTGTATGGCCCCGCGTTCAAGACCGACAACGCGTCGAGCTGGGTGACCCGCTCGCGCCAGTTCTACCTGCAGGACGACATCGTGTTGAACGACACGCTGAAGCTGGGTGTCGGCTTCAAGGCCGTGGACTTCCGCACCAGCGGTGGCGGCCTGGGTGATGCCAAGGACCGGCCGGTGAACGGCACGCTGCGCGCCAAGAGCAACTTCCTGCCGCACGTCTCGCTGTTCTGGAGCCCGACCGAATCCACCGACGCCTTCATCGACCTGGCCAATACCATGAATGGCTATCGCGTGGCCCAGCGCGGCAACATCGGCTACACCGCCTCGGCATGGACCATCACCGACCAGGAAGAGTTCGACCGCGTGGCGGGCACCCTGCGCCCGGAAAAGAACTGGAACCTCACCGTGGGCGCATCGCACCGCTTCGACCGGCTGACGATCACCGGCGATGTGTTCTACAACGACATCCGCAATCGCCTGCTGTCGGCCGCCATCGGCACCCAGTTCGCTCAGATCAATACCGTGCGGCTGATGCCGAAGATGCACGTGATTGGTGCCGACCTCGGCATCACCGCCGACCTGACCGACCACCTGCAGTTCTACCAGGGCGTGGCCGTGGCCCGTTCTTACTACGACAGTGATTTCGTGGTGGGCGACACGGTGTACCCGATCAAGGGCAACGCGCAGCCGGGCTACCCGCAGATCTCGCTGGTCAGTGACCTATCGGCGCATTTCGGTGACTGGCGCTTCGGTACCACCAGCACCTCCTACCTGCGCCAGCCTTTCACCTACGAGAACGACATCCGCGTGCCGACCTTCTGGCAGGTCAACACCTATGCCGCCTATCGCTTCGGTGCGGACAGCGTGGTGCCCGGCCTGGAGCTGCGGCTGGACGTGAGCAACCTGTTCAACCGCCACAACATCGGCACTGCCACCATCGCCGGCTCGTCGTTCTCGGGGGACTACCAGACCCTGCAGCGCAGCGCGCCCCGGCAGCTGATGTTCAGTACCTCGATGGCGTTCTGAGGCAACGAGAGGTGGGGTCAGAGCCCTTTGCCGCGCAAAGGGATCCGACCCCGCAGCCATCCCGTGATCGGGGGTCAGATCCCTTTGCACGCAAAGGGCTCTGACCCCCAAAACCCGCCTACAAACCCGCATTGCGCAAACAACAGGGCTTTTCTGGCGAAGACGCAAGGTTCCCACAATGTTGCTGGGCCATCCTGTTGGCATGGCACAGCACAACCCGCGAACCCCGCTGTTCGGCATCCGGGGCCCAGGACGGCCCCGGCAGGCGCTGTCCGTGGCGCCTGTAATCGACCTGCAGGCCGAATATCAGTTCTGGCAGGTCTACGAACGCGTGGTGCGTCCGTTGCCCGGTGGGGGGCTGCGGCTGGCCTGGCTGGTCTGCCAGAAGGTGTACCGGGACCGGTGGCAGCATCCGCACGACAGCGACGAGGCGGCGTTGTCGCGGGTGCTGTTCGGCGGGAACATGACGGCTGACCGGGCGTCGGAGCTGGCGGAGCTGCACGCGCTGGTCAGCCGTCGGGTGGCGTTGCTGGCCAGGCGCGGGCGGATTGATTCCGCAGCGTGATGCGCGGGGACGTCCCTTGCGTCGCTGGGCGGCCATGACCCGCCCTCGGTGGGGTCGACTGTTAGTCGACCGCTCTTCGCATCTACCCCACAGAGAGCCGCGCTTCGCGCGCGAGTCGACCAACGGTCGACTCCACCCATAGCCAACTCGACCGGCGTTTCTATGGCTTTCCCCGGTCCAACTGCCGATAGCCAATCGCCTCAGCCAGATGCGCCGTCTGGATCGTTTCACACCCCGCCAGATCAGCAATCGTGCGCGCCACCCGCAGAATCCTGTGCATCGCCCGTGCGGATAGCTGCAGACGCTCAATGGCCTGCTCCAAAAGATCCTGATCGCCCTCGCTCAGCTTCGTGCACGCCCGCAGCGCCGCCGGCGGAAGATGCGCATTGAGCCCGCCACGTGCCTGCTGCCGGGCATGGGCGGCTTCCACCCGCTCACGCACCGATGCACTGGGCTCACCCAGCGGTGTGCTCTCCCGCAGCTCCACCGCGTCCATGCGCGTCACGCCGATATGCAGGTCGATACGGTCCAGCAACGGACCGGACACCCGCGCGCAGTAGCGGTTGATACGTTCGTCGCTGCACAGGCAGCGGTTGCTGCGGTCACCGGCCCAGCCGCACGGGCAGGGATTCATCGCTGCAACCAGCTGGAAGCGCGCGGGATACTGCACACTGCGCGCCGCACGGGCGATGCGGATGTGTCCGGATTCCAGTGGCTCGCGCAGGGTTTCCAGTGCGCTGCGATTCCACTCTGGAAGCTCATCGAGGAACAGCACGCCGTGATGGGCAAGCGAGATCTCGCCGGGGCAGGGCGGATTGCCGCCACCCACCAGCGCCGCCGCGCTCGCACTGTGGTGGGGAGAACGGAACGGCCGTTGCCGCCAGCGCCGCGGGTCCAGCCCTTCACCACTCACCGAGGCAATCGCGGCCAGCTGCAGCGCCTCTGCTTCCTCGGTGTTCGGCAGCAGGCTGGGCAGGCGCGAAGCCAACAGCGTCTTGCCGCAACCAGGGCTACCGATCAGTAATAGGTGGTGTCCACCCGCAGCGGCGACCTCCAACGCGCGCCGTGCATGCGCCTGCCCGCGGACGTCGGCCAGATCGGGCAGTGGCAACGGTGTCGTGTCGACACGCTCTACTGGCGGCAGCAGGCGTGGGTTCCCCAACCCAGCGCAGCACTCCAGCAACGTACGCGCTACCCGCACGTCAGCGTGCTCGGCCAACGCAGCCTCGGCGGCATTGCCCGGCGGCACCACCAGGATACGCCCGGCATCAGCCGCCGCAATCGCGGCCGGCAGTGCTCCAGCCACCGGCCGCAGTTCGCCGGTCAGCCCCAGCTCGCCCAGGAACTCGTACTGAAGCAGCGACTGCGGATCGACCTGACCGCTGGCCGCCAAAATGCCCAGTGCGATCGCCAGGTCGTAACGCCCACCTTCCTTGGGCAGGTCGGCGGGCGCGAGGTTCAACGTGATGCGCCGCTGCGGAAAGTCGAAGCGTGCACAGAGCAGGGCGGCACGCACGCGCTCGCGGGATTCGCGCACGCTGGTCTCGGCCAGTCCGACAATCTGGGTGGCAGGCAGGCCGCCAGAGAGGTGCACTTCCACCCGCACCAGCGGGGCGTCGACCCCGGCGCGGGCACGGCTGTGGACCAGCGCCAGGCTCATGTGTGGTTTCCCGCAGAAAGACGCTTGATGGTGAAGCAGGCAATCTGCGTTGGACTATCGGGGATTGCTGGCGAAGCGGCTAGGGGGATTCTGGAGCGGCGTGTTCAACAGCGAAGTTTGAGGGCGATATAGTGGCCCCATGCGCACGGGCGCGTCTGCCTGCGCGTCAAGGTGGGGACGTAGAAGGCTTGCTCAGCTCTGACATGGATGAGTGGCGATGCGAAAGTCGATTCTGATGTGGGCTGGGTTATTCTCATTCATTGGCTGCAGTTCGCCGCCCGGCCTGCGCGTGAATGTGAGCAATGAATCCGGAGAGGCGATCTACCAGGTCAGATTGCAGGCCGGAGGGAACACGTTCGATGAGAGCCAGCTGCCGGCGGGCATGAAAGCGTCTGGCCGAATGGATGTTGCCTTGGACTCGGCAGTAGAGGTCACCTATAGAAGGTCACTGGATTCGGAGGCAACCCATTGCCAGGGTGATGTCTATGTTGCCGCCGGCGTTCGCCAGACATTGAACGTCGTGGTGGGCAAGGATGGGTGCACGTTCAGTATTGAATGAAGGGAGTGGTGATGGTTCCTGCGTCTTCCCCCAGTGATTCCTGGCACAGGGCTGAGCCTCGGATGCGCGGTTGCTCGATGAGTGCCGCGGTATGCGTCGTCCTGGCTGTTTGGCTTGGTCTGATAGGGCAGGTAAGGGCGAGCAGCGGCGACGGCGTTGGTCCTAACACAGGGCCTGGCGCTGCTTCGTCGGCGGCCCTCCACGAGATGAGGGCATGCGGCATTGATGTGGATCACATGGATGTGAATCGGGATGTCGTCCAGCAGGTTCGTGGGCTGAAAGCACAGCCGAATGCGGATCGAAGGGCCTTGGCCATGAGAGCCTTGTTTGAATGTCTGTCGAGTCTCGGGAAACGACAGCTTGATACGGCCAGTCCTTCCAGCGTGCAAGAGATCGCTTCTCTGCTGAAGGTGGATGGGGATGTGGGCCGGTTCTACGCCTCCAGGATGCTGGCGATGCTGGGGTGTCGAGCTCGTCCAGTGCTGCCTCTTCTGCATGATGCGCTGGACAAGACGGCGCCCATTGAATCCAATCTCGGCCCGATGGTCCTGTCGCCAGCAGTAAGCCCCCGCGAAGAAGTCGCAAGGGCGATCAGAGCGATTGAAACTGCGCATCCGTGTAGAACGCAGTGGGAATGATGTGCTGGCGTCGTCTGCTGGGCCGCTGCTGCTTTCGAGAGATCAACGCATGAGCGAACGTATCACCGCCTCACAGCTGATGGACAGACTGATGTCCGATCCGGAGTTCGTACGGCGTGAGCGGGAAAGAGAGGCACAACGAATGAAAGCCGCTGGGATCCTCGCGGAAGCGGAGGCCGGACTGGTCCGGGAGCTTCGTGGAGCCGGAGTGAATGTCGATTCCGTATGGGACCTTGTGGGCTGGAAGGGCGACAACGACGCGGCCCTGCGCGTACTTCTCGTGCACGCACCGATCCCCTACCCAAAGTGCGTTCGCGAAGGAATTCTGCGCGCCCTGGCCACACCCGGCGCACGAACGTGGTGGCCGCACCTGGTTGAAATGTATGAAAGTGACACGCTGGCGCTACCGCCACAGATCGACTATCTGACCGCTGGCGTCCTGTTCGCTGCAGCCGATGACACCGTCATTGATGATGTCATCAGGCTGGCGAGTGATCCCAACGCTGGCTCCAAGCGTGTGCTACTGCTGTTCGCCCTGAAGAAGTCCCGCAGCCCCAGGGCGAAGATGCTGCTGAACGAGCTGCGATCCGACCCTGTGATAGGCAAGGAAGTAAAGCGGATGCGGCGGCTGGAGCGGCTGCAAGGCAAGGTGTGATGGCGTGTGGGATGTGCAGCCGGCTGATCTTTGTCGGTGGACCAACGCAGAGGAAGGAATCGGGCCTGGCGCGGCTGGACGAGCAGAAGTTGATCCCAGTCCGAGGGGCCATCATAGTCTGCTGGCGAAGCGGCCACGGGGATTCTGACGGGCGCTGAGCTGACCCCCAAAGTGGCACCGCTGCTCATCAGGCATCAACCCAGTGAAGCGCCCAAACCGCGCCTCAACCCACGAAGGCCCCGCACTTTCCACCAGCAACTTTCCTTGGCTCTGGTGTAGATCCAGCCAGCGTTCGAAGCTGCTGCGCAGGCGCTCGATATCCGGCGCCCGCCACCGTGCATCGGCAGGCATCCGGATCAGCACGCGCGAGGGTGCGTTCTCCACCTCCATCACCAGCACGCCCTTGCATCGGATCTCGAAGGGCGTCGCCCCGGCATGGCGCGCGTGAAGTTCAAAGCCCTCGTGGGCCTTCGCGGTCACGAAGCCGCGCGCATCACTGTGCAGCAGGCGGTAATCGGCCGGCTGTAGCTTCTGGTAGGCCCACACTTGATCGCCCGCTGGCTCGGGCCACTCCACCCACATCGCGCCGATCACCGCGATGCACACCGCTGCAGCGGCAAGGCCGTGCATCTTCATTCGTCACCCCGCACACAGGCAGAAAACTCCGCGCCACAAGCGCGCTCAGTCCTTGGGGCGCATCTGCTCGTGGATGAAGGCGGTCAGCGCGAGATCGGCCATCACCAGCCCCTCCATCACCCTGTCGCCCACGTACTGCTCGGGCTCACCGTTCTGGCGCGTGCGCTCGGCCGCCAGCAGGATCTCCTGCACGATGCGCTGGCCGGTGAGCGCGCAGTCGGCGTCGGACAACGCCATCTGCCGGCTGCGTAGATGGTGCCGCTCGGGCCAGGGCTGCCCGTCGGCCGCAGCGCCCGCGCCGATGGCGTGCAGGATGGCGATGAGGCTGTTGGGGTCCGGGGCCGGAGCGGCCGAGGGCGCTTGCTGGATGGGGCGCGGGGGTGGGGAGTGCGGCGTGGTCATGGCGGGCTCCGTGCATGCAGGCAGAAGCCGCCACCGATAAAGGTGGCGGACAGGGCGTGGCTCGAAAACCGGTTGCTAGACAAAGCCGGCGGGTACAAGACCCCCACGCCCCGCCCGCCATAGCCGGCAGACGGATTGCCAGCCGGCACCACGCGAGGTGATGCCGGCTGGCAAGCGCAAACTTACGTCTAGCAATCCGGGTTTTCGAGTCCCGACCACCGATGCACGGTGGCGAAGTAACGATTACCTGCTGTTGTTCGGAATGCCAACGGGTAGGGGTCAATGCCGCCAAAACCCGAGACGCTTTTGGCATTGTCGCATAGCACCGGAAGAGGCGAGAGCCTTGGCGTGCTAGGCGGAACGGCACTTCTGGAACGGAGTCGTCAGAACCTTCCCCCAGAGACGCAAGGGGCGGCAAATGCGACAACATTGGTCCGACGGCCGCTGATGGGTGCCGCGTACTTGCCCCAAGGCGTGAGTGACTTTCTGCCTATTGACCCCGCAGAGCGTCACGCAGAATCTGACTACCGCTGTAGTCATCCGGAGCTGTCCTGCCCGGAGCAGGAAGGCTCTGCGTCGTTTGAACGGATTCCACCCACTGGCGCAGGCCAAGAAAAGGATCACTGCACGTGTTACGCCGCAATCGACTTCTTCTGTCTGCGGGTCTGGTCCCGCTTCCGTGGTTCCTGTTCTGGACCAGCGTTGCCGCCGTGTTCGCGCCGGGCTACAACCCGCTTGCACAACACGCCAGCGAGCTGCTGCAGGCGCCAACGATCGCAAGCGTTTGCGGCAGGATTGCCGCCATCGGCTCCGGCGTGGGCTTCGTGGCGTTCTCCATCGGGGTATGGCGGGAGTCCGGTCGCCGGATTGCCGTAGGCGCGATCTGCTGGATGATCTTTGGCGTCTCCATGCTGACCAACGGGCTCTGGCCCATGGGCCATCCGATGCACGGCTTCTACACCATCGGTATCGCAAACATCATTGCACCGGCGATGTCGCACATCGAACTGAGTGCGTGGTCGACGAACCGAAGGGCGTACGCTGTGACCGCATTGGTGAGCATCGCGGGAATCGTCTATCTCTGGTTGAACGTGGTGGGAGCGGACCCGGAAGGCTACCGGGGGCTGACTCAGCGTCTGTTCTCGTCGATCAACTCGCTGTGGCCATTTGTGGTTGCGCTGTACCTGCTGCGCAGGGATTCCAACGAGCTGAAGACGCACCTCGTGCACTGATGGGGACACATGCGGGTTGATGTGTTCAAGTAGTGGCCCGCCCACTACTTCTGACTGGATGAAGGACCTCACGCGATGAAACTTCCAGCCCGCTTCTGGGTGCATCTTTTCAGCCATCTGGGGTTCGTCGCGATCCTGGCCGGGTTGTTGGCCGGCTGGGTCGGGACGTTCTTCGAAGCCCTTGCCGGTCATTCCGTCACCGCGACCGACGGCGCCAGGTTGGGCAACGTTGGAACGCTGTTCGGGTTCTGCATGCTTGCCCTGTTGCTGCTGGGAGCACTGACAATTACCGGCGAACTGTTCGGGCTGATCAGGCCATACGATCGCAAGGCGCCCTACCGGCACGAGGCGCAGGCGGTGCATCGGAAGGTGCTGCTGGTCGTCGTGGCGGTACTGTCCTGGGCGGGCCTTACGGCGGCGTTCGTCATTGGGTCGATGATGCGCTCCGGCTAGGCGGAGGTGGTGCTGGGTCCGTCTCTGGCCGGTAGTGACATCAAAGCGGCGCACGTACTGGAAGAGATTCAGAAGAGGACAATTGGATTCCGATGGCCGCATTCGATCATTCCCTGGTAACCCTCCGATTCTTCGGGGACGACCTCTTGCCAGACGAGATCAGTGCCTTGCTCGGGGCGACTCCAACCGTTTCGCATCACAAGGGGCAGGAACTTAAGGGCAGCCAATCAGGCACCGTGCGTATCGCCAGGACCGGAAGCTGGCGACTCAGCGCGCCTCGTCGTGAGCCAGAAGATCTGGAGGCTCAGATCTTCGAGATCCTTGATCAACTCACCGGAGATCTCGCCATATGGGGATCACTGGCGCGGTTTCGGCCTGACCTGTTCTGCGGTCTCTTCATGGGCAGTGGCAATGATGGTGTCTCGCTTTCGCCCCGCGCGCTGCTTGCCTTGGGACAACGTGGCATCGAGCTCGGGCTGGACATCTACGATGCCGAGGAAGAGGTGCGCAATGCCCAACGCCAGTAGATCATCAATTGATGATCTCCCCACTCCCTGACGCAACATATTCCTTCAACTGCCGAACGAACTCCGCGTCGTAGAGCTCCCACTCCACAAATTTCCTCGACCACCCGCAAGAGCTGTGCACTCCGATACGACCGCGTCGGGTTCCCGGGAAACTTCTTGTTGGTCACGTTCGGATCGTCCTCGAACGGTCCGGTCGGCACCACCACATACACGCGCGGCCGCCCCTCACTGCGAGCCATCTCCGCAGCCAGCCCAGCGCCTTTGGCAATCGTGGTGAAGTAGATGTGGTTCATCACCACGCTGTCGCGATAGTTGGACCGGAACCCCGCGCTCAGCAGTTCGCCCACCGCGAGTCCAGATCGCGCACGGCTGTTTCCAGCGCATCCAGCTTCTCGCGGGTCTTCAGCAGCATGGCGCGCTGCGCTTCGCACTCTTTGCGGGTGACCAGGTCGAGCTTGGCCAGGCCGGCCTGGTCAAGCTCTTGACGGTGGCCTGCGGTTCCGCTCAATTGCTGTGGCGCCTGTTCACATCCACGCGGGATTCATTGCTGAAAACGATGTGGTTCAATTCTTCGTTGAGGCAGGCTGCGACGAAGCCATTGGACATGGCCCACTCATCGCAGCCGATGATCCCAAGGTTGTCCGTGGGCGGTCCATATATCTTCTCCAGTTCTGCACGCACACGCGCTCGTTCACCCTCGGACATCGAAGGGAACTCCATGGCAAGCATGGTGGCTTTCCCATCGCGGAGAAAGGCGACGAATTTCCCGGAAGTCCCCAGGTAGACGGCGCCTTGTCCCACGCAACTGGATTCACAGCTGGCAGTAGGAAATGCCTTGCGAATCTCTGCTGCAGTGGCACCAAGGTGGAGGCCATTCATGTTGAAAGTAGCAGCTGTCGCTGCTGCTACGTTCTGCGAGAGCCAGAGTGATACGCAGAGCAACAGCAGTGACGTAACCGCGAGCCGCAAGATCGATTGATTCATCGGGATATTTCCATGGCGCGACGAGCTGCCAGGATTGCTTGCTGATCCATTCCTGGGTGATTCGCTTCGTACGTGAGCAGTAGGGCGCTTGCCCGTGGATCACCAGCATCACGGGCGGCCATGATCCCTGCAGCGGCAGACTCTGGTGACTGTAGGTAGGCCAGCGTGGAGAACATCGCACCGAGGAGATAGCCCGAGAATGGACTCTTGTGGCTAGACTGAACCTGGGTCGAAAACTCGTAGGCTTTGAGGGCGTAGGATGCGGCGGGGCTTGCTTTGTAGGCGGTGTCATCGACGCCGCGCAGGTGCAGATATGGCGTGGCACGCTCGAGCATCCTGTCAATGTAGAAAGCCATCGCCTTACCGTCACCGCTGCTCGCCCATTGCTGCAGCTGGTTGTCGCTCATCGTTCGTGCCTGGAGCCACTCGTCGATACTGGGGAAGCCAGAGTCCTCCAGGTAACGCCGCTCCTGTTCGTTCTCATAAGCGACGGCGCCGAAGTAGCGGTTATTGATTGAATCCAGGTACGCGGCCTTGTCTTCAGACATGCGGCGCACCTCCTGCTCCCATGAGATGGCAGCAGAACTGTCCGCGTTGGGGCGATCGGGTTTTGGCTGAATGATTGTGGCGGGTGTCCTGCTTGTATGGTCGTTGTCAGCAGCCGTTGGAGGGGGTTGCGTTGTGTCGGACACAGGATTCTCGGTAGCCGTGCAGCCGAAGAGCAAAGCCAGTTGAGCAAGCAAGAGGAGGAGGCGAACGCGCATTGTCATGTGAGTTCTCTACAAGCACTAGTTGCAGGAGTTGGCGCGGGTGCCATCTACCCACACTGCGCGCGATCTTCCCGCATTTGAACTTGAGTGAGCGAACTATGCAAACCCCGACGCCGGGACCGCCCGATCATAGAGGCCAGCACAGCCGGGTTATACGTTTCATTCAACTGAGCTTGGGTTCTGCTTTGCCAAACCGATAGCCATCATTCGGTCCATGACGCGCGGCTCCGTTGTCGAAGTGCCTTCAGTGCAGAGAGCCGGGGCGCAGAATAGTACCCCGGGGCTATTGGAAGAGGCCGAGGCACGGCTTCGGCGTCACATGGACATCAGTTGATAATGTCGCCGGTGCCAGAAGCAACAAACGCCCTCAACTGCCGAACGAATTCCGCGTCGTAAAGCTCCCACTCCACAATCTCCCCAACCACCCGCAACGGCTCCGCACTCCGATACGACCGCGTTGGATTCCCGGGAAATTTCTTGTTGGTGACATTCGGGTCGTCCTCAAACGGCCCGGTCGGCTCCACCACATACACACGCGGTCGCCCCTCACCCTTGGCCATCTCCGCAGCCAACCCAGCGCCTTTGGCAATCGTGGTGAAGTAGATGTGGTTCATCACCACACTGTCGCGATAGTTGGACCGGAACCCCGCGCTCAGCAGTTCGCCCACCGCGAGGTCTGCGCGGGTGCCGTGATAGAACGGCCCGGCGACCTGGTCGCAGGTGTCATGCGAAACGGGTGTCCATTCGGTGTCCTGCGCCATCGGCACTGCCCCTGCGTGTCCTGCCGGATCGACAGGCCGGCGAGTCTAGGGCGCCCGGTGGGCCTTGCTGCAAGGCCCCATCCGGGAAATAATCTGTAAACGGGAGGCGCGGTGCGCCTCTTTTTTTCATTCTGCGGCGGCGCGCCCTTCCAGCTCACGCACGGCGGTTTCCAGTGCGTCCAGCTTCTCGCGGGTCTTCAGCAGCACGGCGCGCTGCACTTCGAACTCCTCACGGGTGACCAGGTCGAGTTTGGCCAGGCCGGCCTGCAGCGCGCTCTTGAAGGTGGCCTGCAGTTCCTCGCGCGATTCGCGCAGGCCCGGCGGCACCAGGTCGCTGAGGCGACGGGCGAGGTCATCGATGTGGTTCAGGTCGATCATGGGGTGCTCCGTGGGGTAGGGCGGGCCGTGCAGGCCACAAGGATACTGCTGGGCCGGGCGCCCGCACAGGCATGGGCTGTTTCGCACTGCGCGTGTTCAGGCGCTATCCTCCACGCCGGAAGACAGGAGATAGACGATGAAGATGGTCATGGCGGTGATCAAGCCGTTCAAGCTCGACGACGTGCGCGAAGCGCTGGCCGAGCGTGGGGTCACCGGGATCACGGTGACGGAAGTGAAGGGCTTTGGTCGCCAGAAGGGCCACACCGAGCTGTACCGTGGCGCGGAGTATGTGGTCGATTTCCTGCCGAAGGTGAAGCTGGAAGTGGCGGTGACCGATGACCAGGTTGAGGCGGTGGTTGAGGCGATCGTGAAGGCGGCAGGCACCGGCAAGATTGGTGACGGCAAGGTGTTCGTGTACGACCTGGGCAGCGTGGTGCGTATTCGTACCGGTGAGTTGGACGCGGACGCGTTGTAAGCCTTTTGGCGGGATGTTGTAGAGCCGAGTCGATGCTCGGCTGCATTTCGCGCGAGGCAGGAAGAGCAGTCGAGCGAGCTCGATCTCTGCAGGTGAAGCAGGTAAAGCGGTCGAGCAAGCTCGACCCCTACCAAAGCAAAGCACTTACCGGCGCTTCGCCCACTTATAGAACCGCTTCCAGCCCTGGCGCACGGCGGCGACCCAGCCTGGGTCGGCCACCAGTGCGGCCTGCGCGGCACTCGGCGCCTGGCCGGTTACGCGCTGGCGGATCTTCAGCAGGTTCTTCATGTCGCTGCGGCGCATCTGGCGGCTCAGCGGGTTGCGGCGCAGCCAACGCGGGGCCCGCCAGGCCGAGGTGAAGTCCAGCAGCACCGGCACGCCGCCACTGACCACCACATTGGTGCCATGCAGGTCGTTATGGGTAATGCCGGCGGCGTGCAAACGGCTGAGCGCGTGCTGCAGCTGCTCGAATACTTCATTGCCGACGGCCTGCGCAGTGCTCAGGGTCTGGCCGGGGATGAATTCCATGCCCAGCGCCAGGCCACCGAGGGTGCCGAGCAGCGCGGGGGCATGCTTCCAGCCGCCGAGGCGCTGCAGCATGCGGGCTTCACGGCGCACCATCAGTCGCGCGATCAGTGAAACGGGAGTGCCGCGGTAGCGGGAATAGTCCTTGATGACCGCCTCGCGCCCGTCCAGGCAGGTGCGATAGACGTCGGGGGCCAGGAAGCGTTCGCCGCGCTTGAGCAGCAGCGGGGCTGCGGCGTCATCGCCGCAGGAGGAGGGGGGCAGAGCAGGAAGATACATGTCGGGGTCTCGGACGACCCGGTGGGTGGCGCAAAGCGTCAAGCGAACCGGTGTTACAGGGAGTTACTAAGTTTTCGTTAATTTTAGTACTCGTCAGTTCGCTATTCCACGATTTGTCGGAGAAATGTCGGGGTCGTGGCTGGAACAGTTCGTCACGCTGAATCGGACAATTCCGTCTCACTTGTCGGAGTGGGCCTTTCAGATCAGGCAGTTGTGCCTTCCTGCCGTCCATTCATTCGCGTTCCGCTGAACGCCGCGCACGCCCGGCTTGACCCCGACGCACGGCCTGCCGACCATAAGCTGTTAATTCGCGACATCGGCGGCCGCCCCTCTCCGGCACGTCCCCGTCCCCTGCCGCGGTCCCCTCCGGTGCTGGCCGCCTGGCCGTGCATCGCCCTGATTCCCGTTCCGGCTGCGGCTGGAGGAAAGTGCTTTGATCATCAAAATCGTCATCGCAGCGCTGTTCGTCGCCTGCGTGCTGTACATCCACTTCCGTGGAAAGGTGCGCGCGCGTTGGTCGCGCCAGCTGCTGGACCATTCCAGTTTCATGGCCCCGATCAACGTGGTCATGTACATGTTCTCGAAGGTACCGACCACGCCGTTCCTGGACCCGGCCAAGGAGTTCCCGCAGCTGGAGCCGCTGCGCCAGAACTGGCAGATGATCCGCGATGAGGCACTGGCGCTGCGCGATGCACAGAAGATCGCCGCCTCCAGCACGTTCAACGACGCCGGCTTCAATTCGTTCTTCCGCCGTGGTTGGAAGCGCTTCTACCTGAAGTGGTACGGCCCGTCGCACCCGTCGGCGAAGGCGATGTGCCCGAAGACCACCGCGCTGCTGGAGTCGCTGCCGGACGTGCGTGCGGCGATGTTCGCGCAGCTGCCGTCGGGCAGCGAGCTGCGCCCGCACCGCGATCCGTTCGCCGGTTCGCTGCGCCTGCACCTGGGCCTGGCCACGCCCAACAATGACGGCTGCTACATCGAAGTGGACGGTATCAAGAAGAGCTGGCGCGACGGTGAGTGGATGATGTTCGACGAGACCTACATCCACCACGCGCACAACGAGACGCCCGATGACCGCGTGATCCTGTTCTGCGACATCGCCCGCCCGCTGCACTTCGGCCTGCCGGGCCTGTTCAACCGCGCAGTGGCGGCCACGCTGCTGGCCGGTGGTGCGTCGCCGAACCTGCCGGGTGACCCGACCGGTGGCGTCAACAAGGCGTTCGGCAGCGTCTACAAGGTGCGCCTGAAGGCCAAGGCACTGCGCGAGCGCAGCGTGGTGGCTTACCAGGTCATCAAGTGGGGCTTGGTGGTGGCGGTGATTGCGGGTATCTGGGCGCTGTAAGCGGACCGCCGCCGGGCATGGCCCGGCGCTACCGGAAAACGAAAAAACCCGCGCTGTCGCCAGCGCGGGTTTTTGCTTTGGTAGGTGCCAACCTTGGTTGGCACGCTTTCCGATCAGCCCTTCAGTGCCGCCTGCACGAACGGCGGGGTCACCAGCACGCCGGTGTGCAGCGCGGCGGTGTAGTACAGGGTCTCGAAGGTCTTGGCGGCCGAGTCGGCCTGGCGGAAGTCGAAGCTGCTTTCGCCCTTGCGCGCCAGGGTCACGCTCCACCAGCCGGTGGGGTAGCACGGCTGCGGGAACGGCAGGGTCTTGAACGAGCCGAAGCCGGCCTTGCCCATCTCGGTGCGCATTTCGTTGATCAGTTCCAGCTGCATCAGCGGCGACTCGGACTGCTGCACCAGGATGCCGTCGTCCTTCAGGGCCTTGAAGCAGCTCTCATAGAACGCCTTGTTGAACAGGCCTTCACCCGGGCCGACCGGATCGGTCGAATCGACGATCACCACGTCCACGCTGCCGGCCGGGCAGTTGGCCATGTAGGCCACGCCGTCGTCGAACATCAGCTCGGCGCGCGGGTCGTCGTTGGAATCGCACAGTTCCGGGAAGTGCTTGCGCGCCATCACCGTCACCTGCTCATCGATGTCGCACTGGGTCACGCTCTCCACGCCCTTGTGCTTGAGCACTTCGCGCAGGGTGCCGCAGTCGCCGCCGCCGATGATCACCACGCGCTTGGGCGCGGCATGGGTGAACAGCACCGGGTGGCTGATCATCTCGTGGTAGAAGAAGTTGTCCTTGCTGGTCAGCATGATGGCCCCGTCGATGGTCATCAGGTTGCCCCAGTCAGTGGTCTGGAAGATCTCGATCTTCTGGAACGGCGACTGCACCTCGTCCAGCTTGCCGGTGATGCGGTAGCCGATGGCCGAGCCCGTGCGCTCGAAGTGTTCGATGTACCAGTTGTTGCTGTCAGTCATTGGAAAACAGTCCTGTTCGGAGGGGTGAAGCCGGGCTGGCGGGCGGGGCCGCGTGGCACAGATGCCACATCCGGACGGATCGGCCCGTTCAGGTTGGAACCTGCCACGGGCGCGGGCGCGCATGATAACGAACCTGTGGGCATATAGGCGTTATCATGCCCCCCCTTTTATTGCCAACAAGGCCGACTGCAATGACCGATTGGTCCCTCGACCAAGCCCGCAAGACCTACTCGATCCCGCATTGGGCGGACGGTTACTTCGACGTGGATCAGGCCGGGCACATGGTAGTGAGACCGACCGGGGCAGACGGCCCGGTGGTGTCGCTGCCCAAGGTGGTGGACGCGGCCCGTGCGGCCGGTGCCAAGCTGCCGCTGCTGGTGCGCTTCCCGGACATCCTGGGCCAGCGCCTGGGCAAGCTGCAGGCGGCCTTCACCCAGGCCCGCGCCGATTGGGATTACGCCGGTGGCTACACCGCCGTCTATCCGATCAAGGTGAACCAGCATCGCGGTGTGGCCGGCACCCTGGCCAGCCATCACGGCGAGGGCTTTGGCCTGGAAGCGGGCAGCAAGCCGGAACTGATGGCGGTGCTGGCGCTGTCGCGCCCGGGCGGTCTGATCGTCTGCAACGGCTACAAGGATCGCGAGTACATCCGCCTGGCCCTGATCGGCCGCAAGCTGGGCCTGCAGACCTTCATCGTTATCGAGAAGCCGTCCGAGCTGAAGCTGGTGCTGGAAGAATCCAAGGCGCTGGATGTGAAGCCGGGCCTGGGCGTGCGCATGCGCCTGGCCTCGCTGGGCGCTGGCAAGTGGCAGAACAGCGGTGGCGACAAGGCCAAGTTCGGCCTGTCGCCGCGCCAGCTGCTGGACCTGTGGAAGTCGCTGCGCGATACCGAATACGCCGACTGTCTGAGCCTGCTGCATTTCCACATGGGCTCGCAGATCTCCAACGTGCGCGACATCGCCAACGGGATGCGCGAAGCCACCCGCTACTTCGTCGAACTGTCACAGCTGGGCGCGAAGATCACCCATGTGGACGTCGGCGGCGGCCTGGGCGTGGATTACGAAGGCACCCGTTCGCGCAGCTTCTGCTCGATCAACTACGGGCTGCATTCGTATGCCAGCAACATCGTGCAGCCGCTGGCCAATGCCTGCGAAGAACACGGCCTGCCCCCGCCGCGCATCGTCACCGAGTGCGGCCGCGCGATGACCGCGCACCATGCGGTGCTGATCGCCAACGTGTCTGAAGTGGAACAGGCGCAGGAAGGCCGCGTGCCGGACCAGCACGACGACGAGCCGGCTTCGATCCGCCACCTGCGCGAGATCCACGAGGAACTGGACGTGCGCCCGGCGGTGGAACTGTTCCAGGAAGCCCAGCATTTCCACGCCGAAGGCCTGTCCAGCTATGCGCTGGGCCAGATCGACCTGCCGCAGCGTGCGCGCATCGACGATCTGTTCTACGCCATCGCCCACGGTGTGCGTGCGCGCCTGAGCTATGACGAAAAGAGCCATCGCCCGGCGCTGGACGAACTGAACGAGCGCCTGGTAGACAAGTACTTCGTCAACTTCAGCGTGTTCGAATCGATTCCCGATGCGTGGGCGATCGACCAGGTGTTTCCGATCGTGCCGATCGAGCGCCTGAACGAGACGCCGGACCGTCGCGGCATCATCGCCGACATGACCTGCGATTCCGATGGCATGGTCAAGACCTATGTCGAGAACGAAAGCCTGGACAGCTCGCTGCCGCTGCACGCAATGAAGCATGGCGAGAGCTACCGCATCGGCTTCTTCATGGTCGGCGCCTACCAGGAGATCCTGGGCGACATCCACAACCTGTTCGGCGATACCGACGCGGTGGAAGTGCTGGCCGATGCCGATGGTTACGCCATCACCCAGCAGCGCCGCGGCGATACCACCGACGTGATGCTGGACTACGTGGGCTACAAGCTGGATGACCTGCGTGCGGCCTATGCCGAACGCGTGGCTTCGGCCGACCTGTCGCCGGAGCGCGCGCAGGAGCTGTCCGAAGCGCTGGAAGCCGGCCTGACCGGCTACACCTACCTGTCCGACGAACCGCTGGTCTGAGGTAAACGGGAACGCCGGGCATGGCCCGGCGCTACCGGCCCTGATGAGCGCCCGCGCGATCTTCCACCTGTTCCTGCATGCCGCCGTGCCAGCGTTGCTGGCATGGCTGTTCTGGCGCAAGCGCTTCGCCTCGGCGTGGCTGCTGATGCTGCTGGGCTGGATCATCGATCTGGACCATCTGCTGGCCGACCCGATCTATGCACCGAACCGCTGCAGCATCGGTTTCCACCCGCTGCACACCGCACCGGCGATTGCGGTCTATGCCGGGCTGTGCGTGCCGAAGAAAACGCGGTTGTTCGGCATCGGTTTGATCATCCACATCGTGCTGGACGCGATTGACTGCTGGTGGATGCATCACCGTTGATGCATGGGTGGATGCCGACCTTGGTCGGCGCTTTTGATGCGTGTCGACCAAGGTCGACACCTACCGGGTGCACGGCGACCAGTCGAATTGACGCTTGGTAGAGCCGGCCGTCAGGTTGGCCGCTTCACCCCAACGGCAACCACAACGTCGCACGCAATCCCGGCTGCGCATTCTCAAGCGCCAAGCGCCCGCCATAACTGGCGGCGATATCCCCCACAATCGCCAGGCCCAGCCCACTGCTGCCCTCGCGCTCATCCAGCCGCACGCCACGCTGCGTGACCTGTGACAGTGACTCCGCGGCCAGGCCCGGACCGTCATCACGTACTTCGATGCGTAGCTGCCCGTCACTGCTGTCTGCGGTGACGTCCACCTGCTGTTGCGCCCACCGCCCGGCGTTATCCAGCAGGTTGCCCAGCATTTCTTCCAGATCGGCACTGGCACCGGCGAACTGCAGCGCCGGATCGATGCCTTCCGCCGTGAACGCAATGCCGCGTTCGCCATGCACGCGTGCCATCAGCCTGCACAGTGCTTGCGCGACAGCGGCCACGTCGGTGCGCTGGCGATGGTCGGCGGCCAGCCCGGCAGCCAGGTAACGGTCAACACTGGCCTGCATGCGTGCGCTTTGCTCGCGCACGGTGGTGCGCCAGTGCGTGCCGTCGCCATCGGCCTCGGTGGCCAGCACGCTCAGCGGGGTTTTCAGCGCATGCGCCAGATCCTGTGCGCTGGTACGCGCGCGCGCCACCATGCGTTGCTGGTGCTCCAAAAGCGCGTTGAGTTCTTCGCCCAGCGGTGCGACCTCCGCACCCAGCCCCTGTGTATCGATGCGCTGCGCGTCGCCGCGACGCACCCGTTCCAGCTGTGCACCGAGGCGATGCAGCGGACGCAATCCGAAGTGCACCTGGCTGGCCAGCACTGCCAGCCACGCGGCTACCAGCACGGCCAGGGCGATGGCCGTGCGCTGACGGAATGCGGCCACATCCGCATCCAGCGCACTGCGGTCGGTGGCGACCACGACCACGAACGGCTCGCTGGCGCGCGGCAACCGCACCTGCTGCACACGTGCGCGCAGGGATTGCTGCAGCGGCCCGCTCAGATTGCGCGTGGCCGGCCCGCTGGTCGTGGCCGGCAGGGTTTCATCCCACAGCGAGCGCGACTGCAGCAGCACACGGCCATCGGCACCGGCGATCTGCCAGTACGCACCGGAAAACACCCGCTGGAAGCGCGCGTCGTTCGGTTCCTGGCGCAGGCGCAGCTGTCCTTCCGGATCCACTTCGGCCTGTGCCAGCAGGGTCAGCATGTCCTGCTGCAGTTCGTGGTCGAGCCGGTCACGCGCGCTGCGCTTGAACAGTTCGCCCAGCAGTGAACTGGCCAGCAGCGAGACCAGCAGCAGGCCGACGCCGCCGGCCAGCAGCAGGCGCCGTCGCAATGAAGGCTGCCGGGTCATGGCGCGGCCAGCCGCCAACCCTGGCCGCGCACGGTCTGGATCAGCTCGGTGCCGAGCTTGCGACGCACCCGCCCCAGCAGCACGTCCAGCGCGTTCGAGTCCGGATCGTGGCCGCCATCGAACACCTGTTCGCCCAGACGGTCGCGGCCGATCACCTGGCCGCTGTGGTGGATGAAGTAACTGAGCAGGCGGAACTCCTGCGGGCTCAGCGACAGCGCCTGCCCATCCAGTTCGAAGCGGCCTGCATTGACGTCCAGTTGCAGCGGGCCGCAGTGCAGGCGCGGGCTGGCGTGGCCATGGCTGCGGCGGATCAGTGCGCGCAAGCGCAGCACCAGTTCGTCGGCCTGGAACGGTTTGGTCAGGTAGTCGTCGGCGCCGGCATCGAAGCCGGCCAGCTTGTCGTGCCAGCGCCCGCGCGCGGTCAGCACCAGCACCGGAAAGCTGCGGCCATTGCCGCGCCAGCGCTCGATCACGCTCAATCCGTCCAGCCCGGGCAGGCCGAGGTCGACGATGGCGGCCTGCAGGTCTTCGATCTGGCCGATTTCCTCGGCCTCGCGCCCGTCGGCAACCACGTGCACCACGTAGCCGGCCTGTTCCAGCAGGGGCAGCAGGCGCTGTGCCAGCGCAGCATCGTCTTCGGCCAACAGGATGCGCATCAATCGTCCAGCTCCGTCTTCAGCAGCTTTCCGCTGCGCGCATCATAGTCCAGCTCCACCACCACGCCGTCGCCGCGCAGGATCTCCACCTCGTAGACGCCATCGTCCAGCTCCACTTCCAGCAGCTGGCCCGGGTAGCGCTTGAGGGCATCGCGCACCACGCTTTCCAATGGCACGTAACGGCCTTGCTGCACGGCGCGGCGCGCGACCTGCTGCGCCGGATCCTGTGCGGGCGCGGCGGCGGTCGGGGCGCTGGCCAGGGCCAGCAGCAGGGGCAGGGTCGCAAGCATGGCGGATGCGGAAAGGTAAGGGGAACGGGCGTGAGTGTGCTGGTGGCGACTAACCGTTGGCTAACAGGGGCGGCTAAGACGCTGTTAACCACGGGGTGCATCGTGGCCTTGCCGGGATGGTCCGGTCACGAACACGAACAGGAGAACCCCCATGTTGAAGTCGCTCACCCTCGCCACTGTTGCTCTGCTGGCCATCGCACCGGCTGTACAGGCCGCGCCGCTGGGCATGGCCCAGGTCGAACAGACCCTGCGCAAGGCCGGCTACACCCAGATCCACGAGATCGAACGCGATGACGGCCTGTGGGAAGCCGACGTGAGCCGCGCCGACGGTCGCTTCAGCGAGGTCTACGTTGACCCCAAGACCGGCGAGATCTTCGATGAGCACAGCAGCCGCGCACTGTTGACCACCGAGCAGGTGCTGGCACGGGCACAGGCGCATGGCCTGCGCGAGATCCATTCGCTGGAACGCGATGGTGCGACGTGGTCGCTGGAAGCGCGCAATGCCCGCAACCAGAAGGTGGACGTGCGCCTGAGCGGATATGACGGCCGCATCCTGCACAGCGAGCGCGATGGCTGGCTGGATTGATTCGCGTGCCGGTAGGTGCCGACCTTGGTCGGCACGGAAAGCAGAGCGTGTCGACCAAGGTCGACACCCACCGGCACATGCAAGGTCGACACCTACCGGACACGTGCACCGGTAGTGGCCGACCTTGGTCGGCCCAGGCCCGACGCGGGGCTTACCAACCAAACGGCGGCGGGTAATCCCAATAGCCCGGGCCGCGGCCGTAGTAGCCGCCGTACGGGCCGTAGAAGCCTGGGCCCTTGCCTTCGCTCACGTGGATGTTGACGTTGACCCCATGGGTCTTGCCTTCATCGGTGGTGTAGTTCTTGCTGAGGTTCAGGGTGGCGGCGTTGTAGTGGCTGTTGCCGCCGTTCTTGGAATAACCGATGCCGGTGGTGAAACTGCCCGACACCTTGACCTTATCGTCGGTCACGTCGGCGATCTTCGCGTCGTCGTGCACGCGCGGGCCGCTCTTGTCGCCGTAGAACGTGCCCGGCGGGTCCTGCTTCAGGCTCGCATCGTTCAGATAGCGCATCGGTGCCTGCGGCAGCGACAGATCCAGCCCGGTCGCCTGCGGCGCGGTCGCGCCAGCAGCGGACTGGGCCAGCACGGTTCCCGGCAGGGCCAGGCACAGCAGCAGGGTCAGGGGGCGGATCATGACGGCGCTCCAGCGGACAGGTGGCCACGCAACACGCGGCGGTACAGGCCGACGCTAGCAGGGGCTGCTTGAATGATGCCTGTCGGCGCCGGATTGGGGTAGAGCCAGGCCATGCCTGGTTGCGCGCTACAACCGCCCGAACCCGAACAGCCCCTGCAGCGGGTGCTTGCGCCGCTCGATCCGGGCCCGCAGCAGCTGCGCGCCGATCATCGAATAGGTGATGCCGTTGCCGCCGTAGGCCATGGCGAAGTGCACCCGTGGCCCCCATTGATCGTGCGGGCCGAAGAACGGCAGGCCGTCCGCCGTTTCGGCAAAGGTGCCGGCCCAGGAAAACGCCGGCACCGGGTCCAGCCGTGGGAACCAATGCAGCAGCTGTTTCATCAGCTTGTCGGCCTTGCGTTCTACGCGCCGATCACGGCGGGCGGGAATGTCGATGGCGTCGTCCAGGCCGCCCACCAGCAGGCGGCGATCGCCGGTGGCGCGCAGGTACAGGTAGGGACGTGCACTCTCCCACACCATCGTGTTGCGCAGGCGGCCCAGCACGTCCGCATCGATCGGGTCGGTAATGAAGGCATAGCTGCTGCGGTTACGTGCGACGCGCTGCTGCAGCCACGTCTGGTTGGCGTAGCCCATTGCCAGCACCACATGGCGGGCGTGAATCGTGGCGCCGCCCTCGGTGAGTGCGGTCACCCCCCGCGCGCTGGGCGTGAGCGTGTGCAGCACCGTACGGTCATGCACATTGCCGCCGCGCCGGCGCACGCGCTGCAGCAACCCATAGGTCAGGCGATAGGGATCGACCCGTGCCGCCTGGCGTGTGAGCAGGGCACCACCGGCGTCCACGTCGAAGCGTTCCTGCAGTGCCTCCGGGCCGAGCCAGCGGGCATCCAGGCCAATGCTGCGCCGGGCCTCACCCTCGGCCATCAGGGTGGGGACGTCACGGTGGCGGCTGGCCAGGTACAGGCTGTCCATGCGCTGGAAATCAACGTCTTTCAGACCGCGAGCGACCTCGCCCAGCGCCGGAATCGCCTCGGCACAGGCCCGGTAGGCCAGCGCGGCGGCGTCCTGGCCATAGCTTTGGGCCAGTTCCAGCAGATGGGTATCTATCTCGTACTGCAGCAGCGCTGTGCTGGCGGCGGTACTGCCCCAGCCGATGTCGCGCTGCTCGATCACCGCCACGTCGTGGCCATGCCGGGACAGTTCGTCGGCAATCAGCGCGCCGGTGATGCCGCCGCCGACCACCAGCACGTCGCAGCGCAGGTCCTGCTGCAGCGGGGGAAAGGCGTGGATCAGGCCGTTGCGTACCGCCCACCACGGGTAGCCACTCTTGAGGTCCATGGTCGTGCGTTGCTCAGGCGGTGGGGCGGCCGGTGTGCGGGGTCTGGATCAGTTCGGACAGATCGAAGCCCTGCAGGCGGGCCGCCGCCAGATAATGGTCCTGCACGGTCGCGTCCAGGCGTGGCTCGCGCGCCAGCAGCCACAGGTATTTACGGTCCGGGCTGCCGACCAGCGCCACGCTGTAGTCCGGAGCAACCTGGATCACCCAGTAGTCGCCCTTGGCGAACGGCAACCAGCGCAGGCCCTTGGGCAGGAAGCTCACCTCCAGCCGCGCGCTGTCGTTGTCGACGGCACAGGCCTCGCCGGTGGCTTCCTCGACCTCGCCGTCCATACGGCAGCGGTTGGTGACGCCGACGTTGCCGTTGTCGAGCAGCGTGTAGTGCGCCGACACGTCGGTGCAGCCCTCCGGTTCATGGCGCATAGGCAGGCGCGCGATCTCGTACCAGGTGCCCAGGTAGCGCGGCAGCTTGAGGTCGGCAACGGTCTTCAGCGGCGGGTGATCGGTCATTGGCGGTCGTTGCAGGGGTGGGCCTCCACGATGCCGATGGCCTTGCCATGAGCGGGTGAAGCCGGGGCGATGGCCGTGTCCAGAACGTTCCGTCGCCCCGGCGGAGCGCCCGTTGTCACCGGCGCGGCGGTATCCTGCAGCCAGCGCCGTGTTTTCCTGATCCAGACGAGGTGGAGGTGCCGATGTACCAGGTGATCCTGTTGAAGAGTGAATCCGCGTTCGCACGCGAACAGTGGCCGCAGGTCGATGACCTGGTTGACTACGAAGGCGTGGCCTACAGCCTGCGTGCCGGCCCGCGCCAGCCGCTGCCGACCGACCACGACTGGCACCCTGTGGCGGTGTATGCGCCCGATGAGATCACCGAGGAAGAGTTCCAGGACTGGTACGCGCTGCAGCAGCCCACGGTGGAAGAGCTGCGCCTGAAGTACTGATGCTCGACGCTGCCGGGGCCGCCCATCCGCCCTTTACCGGCTCTGCCGTATAGTCGCGCGCAGGCGCGGTGGTCCGCGCGAACCGGTGTGGCTGGCTTGTCTTCTTTCCTGCGATCGATCCGTGCACGAGGGCCCTGGTGGGTCCTGATGCTGTGCTCCGCCCTCCTGCTGTCCGCGCCGGTGCTGGCACAGGATGAGGACCTCACGCCAAAGCAGCAGTTGGCGCAGATCGAATCCAGCCTGAAGGAGATCGACCGCAAGCGCGGTGATGCTTCGGCCATCGAGACACTGGCCATGTTGTCCGAGGACGCCTCGAAGGCGCGGCGTGAAGCCGAGGCGCTGGAAAAGGAGCTGCAGCCACAGTTGGTTCGCCTCGACGAACAACTGGCGCAGTTGGGTACGCCTGCCGAGGGCACCACCGAGCCGCCGGAACTGACGGCGCAACGGCGCAGCATCACCAAGCAGCGGGACGGACTGGCCGCGTCGGTAGCGCAGGCCAAGACCAGTGCCGTGCGTGCCCAGCAGCTGGCGACCGACATCGACCAGCAACGCGTCGCGCAGCGCACCGAAGAACTAGGGCAGAAGGTTGCCTCGCCGTTGTCTCCCGCGCTGTGGAGCAAAGTTGCCGAGCGCCTGCCGATCGATATCGCACGCGTTGC
Source organism: Stenotrophomonas maltophilia (assembly GCF_004920835.1). Taxonomy (GTDB): domain Bacteria; phylum Pseudomonadota; class Gammaproteobacteria; order Xanthomonadales; family Xanthomonadaceae; genus Stenotrophomonas; species Stenotrophomonas maltophilia_AQ. Next base: position 81,831 of record NZ_QFHO01000004.1, on the reverse strand, counting down.
GCCGTTGGCCGAGCAGGGGCGCGATACCTTCGTCGCCGGCATCCGGGCCAATGGCTGGGGCACGCCGTTGCTGGGCCTGGTGGCTGCACTGGTCATGATGTTCCCGCTGCGGTTGTGGCTGCGCCGGCTGGGTCGTCGCTTTGCTGCGTCCGAGCGTGCACCCGATGGCCGCCTGCGGCGTTCTGGCCTGGCCATGTGGCTGCTGCTGGTGGGGACACTGCTGCCCGGCTATGCCGTGGTGGTACTGATGGCGGCGCTGGACGCCATCGATGCCATCGCGCCGCGCCTGCAGGTGGTGGCCGACGGCCTGGAGACGGCTACCTTCCGCGCCGCCTTCATCGCCGCGCTCAGCGCCTGCATGCTGGTTCCCAAGCGGCCCTCGTGGCGGTTGCTGAATCTGGATGACACCGCCGCACTGAAGCTGCGCAAATACGCCTGGGGTGCGGCGGCGCTGGCCTGGCTGAGCACGGTGCTGGTCGCCCTCGATCAGGCCACGCGTACCAGCGACGTCACCACGGTGGCGCTGGATGGCCTGATTGCGCTGACCTACCTCGGCCTGATCATGGCCATGCTGGTGACCCTGGCGCGCCTGCATCGCCGGCAGACCGCCGAGGCCGAGGCCAAGCTGGAGGCGCAGGCCGATGGCGTGGGTGCGGCCACGCCGGTGCGCCGCAGCAGTTGGCTGGTATTGGCACGCGTGGCGGGCAACATCGCTGTGGCAGCGGCCATCATCGCCACCCTGCTGGGCTATCTGAACTTCGCCAAGTTCGTGAACCAGCAGTTGATCGGCGGCAGCATCGTGGTGCTGGCGGCGACGCTGCTGTTCAAATTCGTCGATGACCTGAGCACGTGGATGCTCAATGCCGACAGCAAGGTTGGCCAGACCATTCTGCTCAGCACCGGCCTGAGCGTATCGCGGCTGGAGCAGGCTGGCGTGCTGCTGTCGGCGGTTCTGCGTACCTTCGTGGTGCTGATCGCGCTGCTGGCACTGGCAGCGCCGTTCGGCAACATCGGCTCGGTCGTTGAACGCGTGGCCTCGCTGGCCAACGGCATCCCGATCACCAAGGACCTGACGCTGCAACCCGGCCGCATCGCCATTGCTCTGCTGGTGATGCTGGTCGGCCTGGCTGTGACCCGGCTGCTGCAACGCTGGCTGACCGACACCTATCTGCCCAAGACCGAGCTGGACCTGGGGGCGCGCAACTCGATCAGCACCATTGCCGGTTACGTCGGCATCATCCTGGTGGGACTGTGGGCGTTGACCGCCATGGGCCTGAACCTGAAGAACCTGGCGCTGCTGGTCAGCGCGCTGTCGGTGGGTATTGGTTTCGGCCTGCAGGCGATCATCCAGAACTTTGTCTCGGGCCTGATCCTGCTGGCCGAGCGCCCGGTGAAGATCGGCGACTGGGTGAAGCTGGGTGACCAGGAGGGTGACATCCGCCGCATCAACGTGCGTTCGACCGAGATCCAGGTGAGCGACAAGTCGACGCTGATCGTGCCGAACTCGGAACTGATCACCAAGACCATCCGCAACATGACGATGGGCAACAACCAGGGCCGCATCCAGATCCAGTTCGCGGTGCCCACCAGCACCGATGTCGGCAACCTGCGCCAAGCGTTGCTGGATGCGTACACCGCGCACACCAACGTGCTGAAACAGCCGGCGCCGACGGTCTACATCGACAGCATTGCCGGTGGCCAGATCACCATCAACAGCTTCGCGTACGTGGCCAGCCCGCGGCAGGTGTATGCGACCCGCAGCGATCTGTACTTCAGCCTGCTGCAGATCCTGGCGGAGCGGAACATCCCGCTGTCGACCCCGACCGACATCCACATCACCCGCGATCCGCAGGAGTAGGGGTTGTTCTGCAGGGCTGCGCCCTGCACCCGCTACAAGCCGGAGCAAAGGCAACAGCAACGGCAACGGCAACGGCAACGGCAACAGCGGGCATTCCGTGGGATGGCGGGGCGGTGTCGGAGTGCGGGGACGCCGTAAATCCGTCCATGGAGGCTTGGCAGCCGCATCCATGCGGCTGACACCCCGCACTCCGACACCGCCCCACCTCTGACAGATTCCTGCGGCTGTCGGTAGGTGTCGACCTTGGTCGACACGTCTGTCAGATATCGAAATCAATCTGGGGTCAGATCCGTTTTCCTCCGGAAAACGGATCTGACCCCAAGAGTATTTCCGACAGATCGCGGAAAACTGTCGAAGGCGGGGTGGGTCCGGTTGCGGGAGTGTCCGCGGCATGGATGCCGCGGACAAGCCCCCATGGACGGGTTTACGGCGTCTCCCGCAACCGGACCCACCCCGCCATCCCACGGAATGCACGCTGTTGCCGTTGCTGTTGCTGTTGCTTCGGCTGTTGCTTCGGCGGGTGCAGGGCGCAGCCCTGCAAAGAAACCCCTACCCTCGTGGCCGGCTGCGCGACGGCACCAGTGCGAACGTGTCCACCGCCAGCTTCTCCGCATGGTTCAACCACGCGCGGATCTCCAGATCATCTACTTCGTGGTCCAGCCCGAACGACACGTTGATCTTGCCGTTGGCATCGGGCTGCACCCACTGCTGCGCCAGCACCACCTTGCGCTGCGAGGACACCGCCTCGATCCAGAAGCCGCGATCCGGGCGCGTGCTCGCCACCAGCTGCAGCATGTACTGGCCGGCACGGGTGCGGCGGCCCTTCTGGGTGATCATGTGCGCCTGGCGCACGCTCGGGCGCGGGCCCTGGAATGCGTCCAGCGGTGCATCCACCGCGATGCCCCCGCGCAGGTCGTTGTCGCGGTACAGCTTGATGCCGTTGTCGCGGTTGACCAGCAGGGCGCACCAGTCACCGTCGGCTGAGCCATCCTCGAATGCGGTGCAACGGTCGACGTAGGCCAGGGTGTTGTCCGGGTTGGCATCATCGAACTGGCGCGAGGTGTTTTCCAGATACACGGACTTCAAACCCCAGTCCTTGTCGTACTCCAGCAACACCGGTGGCTGCACGTGCTGCAGGCCCACCACCACCTGGTCATCGCCATCGATCTTCAGCTCGCGGGTCGGTTCGCCCAGCCACAGTGAGCGGGCGAAGGCCAGGTACTGCGGATAGTCACGGCCGCCATCGCGCTGGGTGGCTACGCTGGCGCTGGGCGCGCGCTGGGTATCGATCAGTGAACGGCCGAAGCCCATCGTCTTCAGGTTCGGGTCCAGCAGGCTGAGCAGGGTCGCACCCGAATCCAGGGTGGTGCCGGCATCGGCGCTGAGCTGCTGCGGGGCAATGCCATCGCCCAGGAACAGCAGCAGGTTCTCGCGCTTCTGCCGGGTCAGGATATGGGTCAGATCGTTGGGCATCGCCAAGTGGTCGGAAGCGATGACGATCAGTGTGTCCTTGCCGTACGGGCTGGCCTGGATGCGTTCGACCAGCTGCGAGATCAAGCGGTCGCTGCACTTGAGCGCGTTGAGCATGTTGATGTTGCCGTACTGGCTCTGGTAGCGCTCGCCCTTGCACGACACCGGCAGATGACCTGCCGGGTGGTGGGTATCCATTGTCAGCGTGGTCAGCATGAACGGTGAACCGGCGCGCGAGAGCTGCTCGAAGCGCTGGTAGGCGGTATCCAGCAGCACGTCATCGTGCACGCCCCACGCCGAGTAGTGGATGCGGCCGATCTTCTTCTGCTGCTTGAACCACGCCAGGTCATGCACTTCATCGAAGCCGTGGCTGGCCAGGAACTGGCCCTTGCCAGCGAACTGGCCGTTGGCACCACCCAGGTAATGGTTGGTGTAGCCCTGCTGCTTGAGGTAATCGCCCAGGCACACGGCCTTGGGCAGGAAGCTGCCCATGCGGTCCATGCTGTTCTCATCACCCTGCGAGGTGGTCAGCGGCACGCCGCACATCGATGACACCAGGCCGGCGATGGTCCAACCGCTGCCCTCAGCAGAGGCAAGGCCGCGCACGTCCAGCGACTCAGATGCCAAGCGGTTGAGGTTGGGCATCAGGCCCGGGAAAACGCTCTCGTCCAGATAGGTACGTTCCAGGCTTTCGCCGTAGATCCAGACGATGTTGCGCGGACGCTGCAGCGGCTGCGTCGGCACCTGGTACTCGGGGGCAATGCGGGCGAAGTCGACCGGACGCAGCTGCTGGTACAGGCGCTGGCCGTCGCGGGCCAGCGGGCTGATCATGATCGTGGCCACCCACACGGCCGCGAAACCGGCGAACAACGCGCCACCGTGGCCGGGCCGGCGCCAGCGCTTCACCTGCGTCGCGAACAGCGGCAGCAGCGAGACCAGCGCCAGCACGATGAAGCCGGCGATATAGCCCTTGAAATCGGAGACTCCGGCGCCTTCCATATCGGCGCCGAGGTGGTACAGGGTGGCGGCATTGAGCCCATCACCGGAGAGTTTGTCGATCAGCCACCATGCGCTGAGCATGAGCAGCAGCAGCGAGAGTGAACCGGCCTTCCACCACACCCATTTGCCGGATGCGAGAAACAGCCAGCACAGCAGCAGCAACGACAACAACAGTATCCAGAGCATAGGCAGCTTCGGCAGTGACGGGATGTTGATGGACGTCGTACCGACGCGTGTCCATCCGACCGGCGCTGTCGCAAGCACATACACATGACAGGCCGATGACCCGATAGTGCATGCACGAACCTGACTGAAATGTTTGTTGAAATGACGCGCGCGCAATCGCGTTCAGAAGGTAAAACGAGCGTGAAAGGGTTCGTTGGATTGCATTAAAAACCGCATGAATACGGATGTTTTCATTGATGCGCTAGCGATGCCCGCGTTCTTCGCGCGCCCGCGCACGACGATCGAACAACAATGCGCTGGTAACGATGCCCAGCCCGAGCACCACGCCGATGAACAACAGAATCACGGCGATGAGCGGGTAGCCGAACAGATGCCAGCCGGTGTCGATCTTCATCATCATTGCCGCAGCCATGATCAATGCCGCGCTGATGATGCCGGCCGCCACACGGTTGGCGATCTTCTGCAGGTTCTCCATCAATCGCGATTCTTCCAGGCCGGTCACCTTCATCTGCAGGCGGTTCTCGGCCAGCAGCGCCATGATGTCCGACAGCTTGCGCGGCCCATCGCGCAGCAGCTGCTGCAGCTCCATCGCCTCGCTGGCGAGGTTGGCGGCAGACAGCGATTTCTTCAGGCGTGCGCGCATCACGTGCTGCAGCTGGCGCTCGACGATGCGGCGGGTATCCAGGTCCGGTGCCAGCAATCGGCATACGGTTTCCAGATTGAGCAGGGCCTTGCCCAGCAGGCTCAGCTCCGGCGGCGTGCGCAGGCCGCAGGCGGTGGCGATGCGCACCAGGTCCAGTACCACGCGGCCTTCCGAGAAGCTGCCACTGGCGGCGTAGCGCGCGATCAGCTGGCCGGTCTCGCGCAGGTAGCGCTCTTCGTCGAATGCCTCCAACCGCGTGCTGATGCTGATCAGGTCGTCGGCCACTTCTTCGCCACGGCCATCGACCGCGGCGAACAGGATCTTCAGCAGCCGCTCGCGCAGGCGCGGCGGCATGTGCGCGACCATGCCCAGGTCGAAGATCGCCAGCCGTCCATCGGGCATCACCCGCAGGTTGCCGGGATGCGGGTCGGCATGGATCTCGCCATGCACGAAGATCTGGTCCAGGTAGCCGCGGATCAGCGCCGCCGCCAGCGGGTCCATCGATTGTTCGGTGCGGCGGACATCGGGAATCGCATCCACGCGCACGCCGGTGGCCAGTTCCATGGTCAGCACGCGCTGACTGCTGTAATCCCACAGCGGCTGCGGTATCCACAGGCGGCGGAACGGCTTGAGATGGCGGCCGAAACGGGCCAGGTTCTCGGCCTCGGCGTGGTAGTCCAGCTCCTGCATCAGGGTCTTGGCGAACTCGTTGAGCCAGTCGCGCAGGCGCACCCGACGGCCGACCTGGGTCAGATGGTCGGCGGCCAGCGCGAAGCTGCGCAGTGCCTCCAGGTCCGAGCGCAGCTGAGCAGCGACCTCGGGTTTCTGAACCTTCACCGCCACCTGGCGGCCATCGTGCAGCACCGCGCGATGCACCTGCGCGATCGAGGCACAGCCCAGTGGCTCGGGATCGAACGCGGCGAACAGCTTGTTCACCGGCGCGCCCAGCTCCTGTTCGACGATGGCATGGATGCGAGCGACCGGAATCTCGGCCACCTTTTCCTGCATGCGCTCCAGCGCCGTAGCGAACTCCACTGGCACCATGTCCGGTCGCGTGGACAGCATCTGGCCCAGCTTGACGAAAGTCGGCCCCAGGGCTTCCAGGTCGCTGACGAACTGTTCCGGGTTTCCGTCGGCGGGCACGTCGGCCTGATTGCTGGCGGCGTCCAGGTTCATGCCCGAGAACACGCCCGAATGGCGATAGCGCATCAGCAGGCGCAGGATCTGGCTGCGCCGGTTCATGCCCTTGACCAGCGGAGGGTTGCCATTGGTGGTGGGCGGATTGCTCAAGCGGAACTCCCATGCGACGGATACAGGTAGTGCCGGCCGCTGGCCGGCAATGTCCGGAACTGCGCGGTTGCCGGCCAGCGGCCGTCACTACCGGATTCCGCAGTGTCGCCGGGGGGCGGTAGGCATGCAGTGAATCCGACCGCTTCCGCAGTCGCCCCGGTATCGGTCAGAATCCGCTCATTCCCTCTCTTGGATCCCCCATGGCCGGTGCCAGCCTGTTCGCCCTGCTCGACGATATCGCCTCCCTGCTCGACGACGTCTCGGTGCTGACCAAGGTCGCGGCGAAGAAAACCGCCGGCGTGCTGGGCGACGACCTTGCACTGAACGCGCAGCAGGTGACCGGGGTCAACGCCAACCGCGAACTGCCGGTGGTGTGGGCGGTGGCCAAGGGCTCGCTGGTGAACAAGGTGATCCTGGTGCCAGCGGCGCTGGCGATCAGCGCGCTGGAAGCTTGGCTGCACAGCCGCGGCTGGAACGTACCGCTGATCGTGCCGCTGATGATGATCGGCGGCGCCTTCCTCTGCTTCGAGGGCGTGGAGAAGTTGGCGCACCGGTTCCTGCATTCCGCCGATGAGGACGCCGAACACCAGGCCGAGCGGCGCAAGGCGCTGGCCGATGCGCAGGTGGACATGGTCGCGTGGGAAAAGGACAAAGTGAAGGGCGCCATCCGCACCGACTTCATCCTCTCGGCCGAAATCATCGTGCTGTCGCTGGGCGTGGTTGCGACGGCGTCGTTCATCAACCAGGTCAGCACCCTGGTGGTGATCGCGCTGGCGATGACCGTGTTCGTCTACGGGCTGGTCGCCGGCATCGTCAAGCTGGACGACCTGGGCCTGTATCTGTCGCGCAAGGGCGCGGCGCTGGCGGCAGTTGGCCGCGGCCTGCTGGTGTCGGCCCCGTGGCTGATGAAGTTCCTGTCGGTGGCCGGTACCGCGGCGATGTTCCTGGTCGGTGGCGGCATCCTGGTGCACAACGTGCCGGCGCTGCACCACGCGGTGCAGGCGCTGGGCGGTGAAGGCCAGTGGGGCTGGCTGATCAGTGCCGTGGCCAACATGGTGGTCGGCATCATTGCCGGTGCGATCGTGCTGGCGGCGGTGACCGGGTTCCAGAAGCTGCGCGGGAAGTAAGCGACGGCCCTTTGTCCGGTAGAGGCCGACCTTGGTCGGTGCTTTGTTTCCCGCGTGTGCCAACCAAGGTTGGCACCTACCGAAGCAGTTTCCGGTGTGCCGGGAAACTACCCTGCCTGCACCCGGTTCTTGCCCTGCCGCTTGGCCGCATACAGCGCGTCATCGGCGCGCCGCAGCAGGGTTTCTATATCGTCGCCGGGCTGCCATTGCGCCAGTCCGGCACTGAAATGCACTGGTACGCGCCGATCCTGTACGGTCAACACGCGGTGCGCCAGCGAGCGCTGCAGGCGCTGCACGGTGGCCATGCTGTCGGCACCCTGGGTTTCCGGCAGCACCAGCACGAACTCGTCGCCACCCAGCCGCGCGATGCCGTCGGTGGCGCGCAGCAGCAGCTTGCACACGGCCACCAGGTGCTGCAACAGCGCATCGCCACCGGCATGGCCATGCGCATCGTTGGTCTGGTGGAAATCATCCAGGTCGATCACCGCCACGCCCAGCGGTGAGTTGTTGCGCGTGGCGCGGGCCAGCTCGCGCTGCAGCAGTTCGTCCAGGCCGCGGCGGTTCAGTGCCTGGGTCAGTGGATCGATGCGGGCCAGGTCGCCGGCCGCGCGCAGTTCCTGCTCAAGCTCGGCGATGCGCTGCTCGGCACGTTCCACTTCCTGGCGCGCGCTGGCCAGATGATCGCGCGCCTGTGCGGCCTGCTGCTGCACCTTGCCGGTATCGCGCATCACTTCCTGCAGCAGCTGGTTGAGGTCGGCGATGCTGCGTGCCTCGCGCAGCTGCAGTGCATAGCTGCCGATGCGATCGTGGTACTCACCGGTGCTGGTGGCCATGCCATCCATGCGCTCGATGAACTCACCCATCAGCCCGCGCATCGCCGCCTTCGAATCGTCGATGCCCTGGCGCAGCAGGCCCTGCTTGTAGATCACTTCGCGCAGTTCGGCGCGGGTGCGCTCCACCGCTTCGGCTTCCAGCGGTCCGTCCAGCAGGTGGCGCACTGCGGCGATCTGGCCCTGCAGCCAGCTGCGGTCGTCCAGCAGTTCGCTGACGTTCTCCAGCAGCAGCGCGAACAGCTCAAGCAGCAGCGCCTGCTGCTCCTGCCAGCTCTCGGCACGCACGCCGACCTGATGGCCGAGCTCGCGCACGCCCTGTTCGATCGGTTCCAGCGCCGTGCCCGGTTGCCACTGGCGCAGTTGCATGGCGAGCGTCTGCGCCTGCTCGCGCAGGTCCGGATCGTGCTGCAGCAGGGCCACCACCGCGCCGCCCAGCAGCAACCGCAGCTGCTCGGACAGGCGCAGGCTTTCGGGCTGGCCATCCGGCGAATGCTGTTCGATGGTTCGGATGTACTTGTCGATCAGCTGCCGCATCGCGCGCCCGTAGCGCGGCCAGTCGGCACTGGCCTGCGCCGACTGCAGGCGGTCGCCCATGTCGCCCAGTTCGCCGGGCAGGGTGGCCATGCCGTTGGCGAACGCGGCCAGCAGTGGTTCCGGTGCATCGGCGCCGGCGAACAGCTGCTGCAGGGCCACGCCGCCACCGCCCTGCAGCACCACGCGGTCTCCCAGCCCGTCATCCACCACCGCGCGCACGCGTGCCGGCGGCCCAAGGGCGGTACCGGGGGCAGGGCGGTGGTCGGGCTGGTCCGTCATGGAGCAAATCCTGGGGGCTGGCAGGGACTGGTTCCAGCATATCGGCGCGGCCGCCGACGGCTTGAACGGCTAGGATGGGCGACAGGATGCCGCAGTGGAGGTGGTGATGCGCGTGATGTTGCTGGGGGCGACCGGGCTGGTGGGCGGGCTGACCCTGCGCAAGCTGCTGGACGACCCGCGCTGCAGTGTCGTGGTCGCTCCCACCCGCCGCCCGCTGGGCATGACCCACGGGACGCTTGAGAACCCGGTCCTGGCCTTCGATGCACTGCCCGCCGCAGCCGAATGGGCCCGCGTGGACGCGGTCATCTGCGCGCTCGGCAGTACCATTGCCCAGGCCGGCAGCCGCGAGGCCTTCCATCGCATCGACCATGACTACCCGCTGGCGTTCGCCCGGCTGGCGCGGGCGCAGGGAGCACAGACCTATGTGCTGAACTCCGCAGCCGGTGCCAACCCGCAGTCGTCGATCTTCTACAGCCGGGTGAAGGGTGAGCTGGAGCATGACCTGCGCGCGCTCGACTTCGCTTCGCTGACGCTGGTACGTCCAGGATTGATTGGTGGCGAGCGTAACGAGGTGCGCCGCGGCGAGCGTTTCGCATTGACGGTACTCGGCGCACTGGGGCCAGTACTGCCACGGGCGTGGCGGATCAATCCGGCCAGCGAAGTTGCCAAGGAACTGGTCGAGGCCGCACTCGCCCCGCACCCGGGTGAACACGTAGTGGCATCGAGCGCACTGGCCGGCTGATGTCGCGTGCGCTGCGCCTGACCCAGCTTCAACAGTTGCTCCGCCGCCATCGGCGGCCGGTGGCCGGACAGGTGCTGGCCGAAGCCCTGGGCATCAGCCTGCGCACGCTGTACCGCGATATCGAGACCCTGCGCGAGCAGGGTGCCGATCTGCGCGGCGAGGCCGGCGTCGGCTACCAGCTGGCACCGAGCGATACCCTGCCGCCGATGACCCTGCCGCCCGCCGAGATCGATGCGCTGGTGCTGGGCCTGCGCTGGGTTGCGGCCCGCACCGAACCCGCGCTGGCCGAGGCCGCACGCGATGCCCTGGCGCGCATCGCGCATGTGTTGCCTGCCGCGCGTCGCGAAGCGCTGCGTGACAGCGGCCTGCGCGTGGGTCCCTCGCGTGCGGCAGCCAAGGTACCCGCTGCGCGCCTGCAGGCTGTGCGCGAAGCGGTGAGCGCGCAACAACGACTGCAGTTCGGCTACCAGGATGCGCAGGGCCAACGTACCGAGCGCATCGCCTGGCCGTTCGCGCTGGGCTACTTCGATGAAGTGCCAATGCTGGCGGCGTGGTGCGAAAGCCGCGAGGACTTCCGTCATTTCCGCTTGGACCGCATCAGCCAGGTGCGCGTGCTGGAGGATCGCTACCTCGTGCCACGCGCCACCCTGCTGCGGCGCTGGCAGAAGGCGCAGGGCATCGCACCGGATTGGTTGGACCGCTCGTAACCCCAACGAGGAATGGCGCTGTGCATCAATGCGGTGGGCTTACACAGCTGGTGGGCTATGTGCCGGGGGAGGCCGGGGTGGTACAGGTAATCGTCGACTCTATGGCCTGGGTTACGAGGCCCGACGCATCTTCCAAGAATGTCCTGACTCTCGAAACTTGAGGTTCACCAGGTTTACTGGGTGTACAACCCCAAGTGAAGGTGATGGGGGATGGGATGTTCTTATCGACTTTAGCGCGGCCCCCGTAGCAGATCCATCTGGCGGGACACGTCACGATCTCGAGGTTGATGTATACCGGAAACCTCGGATACCCACTGAAGTTCATCGTGGCAGTAACACTGGCGCCTGTTCCAGACACGTTCGGAACGCTGTCCAGCTGAAATGGCTTCGTCAGGGTAGCGACGCCCAGGGTGGACATTCTCTCTATGGGCATGAAGAAAAGGTCATTCTCCCAAGGAGAGCCATCGTTTCCCCTGCCATGAACAAGGCCGTAGGCCGAGTTGCCGGCATAGACGGGCCCACCACTATCGCCGCCTTTGTTCATCACGGTTCCATCAAGGCTGACGACTTGGACGTAGGTGCCAGCTTCCCCATTCCAGTTGGCTGCGAACTCTGCGTCTTTGATGGATCCGCATGTGCGACCGGTCGTTACGCCGAACTTGCAGACCGTTGTGCCTGGTGTCATGTCGGCCAGTGATGCCTCATCGGTTATCGCCAGTTTTTCCCCATCGACAATGATTTCGTTCGACTGGGAGAAGATGACGCCGCCACGCTGCTGTGCACCCCACTGAACGTCGTAAGATCCTTTGTTGCGTTCACTCTTGAACAGAATGCGAGCGGTTGGATTGCGCTGATAGTTGTCATTGTCACAGTGACCCGCAGTGGCCAAGCCTAGTTCGCGAGTTGCAGTTTCGACCACGTTGAAGCCGGCTGTGCAGAGCTGCTGCTGGTAGCCTTCCAGTCGCCGCCCGCCCGCTACAGTGTTTGTTGGCTCTATGAAACCTGTGGTCTCTTTTATGCGGATGAAGTCGGCGACAGAGAGAAGTTTGGAAAGTCTGGCGCGTACGGCATCGGGATCGCGTACATATACCTCGACGATAGAGCTCTTTATGTCTACCGTGGCTGCAAACTCAATGCCCGCCTTGACGAGCTGATCGGACACCTCCTCTTGGGTGGCGCGGAGAAGCTCGAGAGAACGTGGCGCGGCTTCTGCGACGTAGAGGCGGTCCTTGGTGTAAGCAGAAAGTTGGCGTGAGGCATCGCCGGTGAACCTCACCACGATCCTGAATTCAGGGGAGTGCTCGATGTAAAGGCCGGCGAACGTCTCCGGCTTCTCCCTCTGAAGCCGTGCGCTGAGTTTACCGGCGGCCCGTTCCGCATCCATTCGTTGCGCGGCTTCGAACGTGCCTACGTGCATGGTTTCCGCGTAGTGCTGTATTGCTACATCCTTGGGGGCGTCGTCCGCAAGGGCGGGAGAGGCGGTGAGGATGGCTGCCAACAACGGGAGATATCTGCGTATTGTGGTCATGAACTTTCCTTTTCATGTGTATTACGTGAAGCGGCGTTCCATCTGCATTTGACTCTAAATCACTTCTGTCTGTTGCAACTGGTAACTGCGTCTCCCTTTGATTGGTCCGGGGGGCTCCAAAAGAGCGAAGGTTCATCGCCGACGACAGCTCCCATCATGACTTGGCTTTGCGATATATCGCGAGATCACAGTGGGTCGCCTGCCTTTCCATCCGGTGGCGGAAGTGCCCGCAATACGCGAGATGTTCGAACGACGATCGACTCTACCTGGCCGATTTCATCTGCTTGATCTACTGACAGAATCTGTCAGCAGGGCCGTACCACCATGATCGCTCCCAACAACGGAGCTTTCCCATGTTCACGCCCAGCACCCTGCTGCAGTACGTGCGCGACGTTGCCACCAGCGCCACGTTCTACAGCGGCATCCTCGGCACGGCACCGGTCGAACAGTCACCCGGCTTTGCCCTGTTCCTGCTCGGCGATGGCGCCGCACTCGGCCTGTGGCAGCGCGATGACGTGCAGCCACCTGTGTCTGCGCAGGCCGGTGCCGCCGAACTGGCGATGGTGGTGGCCAATCCTGATGAAGTGCGGCAGTTGCACGATGCCTGGCGCGCACTCGGTGTGCAGATCGCGCAGGCGCCGGTGACGCTGGAATTCGGCCACACCTTCGTCGGGGTCGACCCCGATGGTCACCGGCTGCGTGTCTACAGCCGCGCCGAGGGCATGGTCGCGCGCGATTGATCCTCCCCTGACGCAGAACAACGGCGAGCCCACCGCAGCGACAGGTCGTTCAGTAGATCCACGCCATGCGTGGATGGCGCGCGATCCAGCAGGCACAAAAAAACGCCGGGCAGTGCCCAGCGTTCTTTCAACACATGTGCCAACCAAGGTTGGCACCTACCGATCAGCTGGCCAGCGCCAGATCGTCCATCATCGCGCGCAGGAAGCGGGCCGCTTCACCACCCGTGGCCGCGCGGTGGTCGAAGGTGACCGACAGCGGGATCACCTTGTGCGCTTCCACGCCGCCCATCACCGGGGTCATCTGGTGGCGGGCACGGCCGGCGCCGACGATGGCCACGCACGGCGGTACCACGACCGGGGTCGCGTAGCGGCCGGCGAACATGCCGAAGTTGGACAGCGAGATGGTGTAGCCGCTCAGTTCCGAGGCGGCGATCGAACGCGATTCGACCTGCTCGCGCAGGCGGTTGACGCCTTCACGGATGCCGCGTGCATCGAGCATGTCGGCATTGCGCAGCGCCGGCACGAACAGGCCGTCGTCGGTGTCCACGGCAATGCCGATGTCGACCTGGGCGTGCAGGGTGCGGGTCAGCGCTTCACCGTCGAACCAGGCGTTCATCGCCGGCACCTTCTGTGCGGCGACCACGATCGAACGCACCAGGCGCGCGGTGACGTCGTTGCCCGGCAGCCAGGCGTGGATGTCGGCGTCGTCGTTCAGCGTGGTCGGCACGACCTTGCTGTGCGCATCGGCCATCACGCGCGCCATGTTGCGGCGCACGCCCTTCAGCGGTTCCGGCTGGCCCTTGGCGACCACGCCCGGCGGCTGGGTACGCATCGGCTTGCCGGCAGCAGACAGCGGGGTGCGCGCTTCGCTCTGCACCGGGGCAGACACCTGCGCCGGGGCCGGCGTGGCATAGGCGGCAGCAGCGGCTGGAGCCGGAGCGGCACCGATCTTTGCGCTGCCATCCGCAGCTGCCTGCTTGACGTCGGCCATGGTCACCGCGCCATCGGCGCCGGTGGCGCGTACGCGGGACAGGTCCACGCCCAGCTTGCGCGCGGTGGCACGCACGGCCGGTACGGCCTTGACGCCACCGACGGCCAGCGCCTGCTCGGCGTGCACGGCGTTGGAGCTCTGCATCGCGCCGACCACGGTGCCGGCGTCATCACGCTCGGCGGCGGCGGGCTTGGCGGCTTCGGCGGCCACCGGTGCGGCAGCGGCCGGCAGCGGTGGCGGGGTCGGGGTCGGTGCTGCGGCAGGTGTGGCATGACCGTGGCTGTGGCCGGTGTCCTGGCCATCGGCGCGCTGCGGCAGGTTGGGGTCCAGCTCGAAGCTGGCCAGCACCGAGCCGGTCGGGATGATGTCGCCGGCAGCGCCGGACAGCTTCAGCACCTTGCCGGAGAACGGCGACGGTACTTCGACGACGGCCTTGGCGGTCTCCATCGAGACCAGCGGCTCGTCCAGCTTGATCACATCGCCTTCCTTGACGAACCACTCGACGATGGTCGCGTCCGGCAGGCCTTCGCCCAGGTCGGGCAGGTTGAAGTTCTTGGTCTGGCTCATTTGCAGTTCTCTTCCAGCAGTTCCAGTTCGCGGGCCGGCAGCCAACCCGTCGCGCCATTGGCGCGCTCGGACCACCACCACCCGCCGTGTTCGTGATGAAGCTTCACCATCTCGCCGCTTTCCACATCCAGCTCGCGGGCGTCGTAGTCGCACAGCGCTTCGGCGCGACCCTCGTCCAGCAGCTGCAACCAGGCGATGGGCGCCCATCCAGCGCGCCCATCGTTGGTGCGTACCCAGGCAAACGCCGGCCATTCCTCGTCACGGACACCTACTTCGACGATCTGGCCGGTGCGGAACCGGAGCGGGTTGGGATACTGGCTGCGGTAAGCCCCCAGAAGGCGGGCCCGCATGTCAGCCGGCCGCCACCGCGCGCTTGGCCGCAGCCACGATCCGCTCAACGCTCGGCAGGTACTTCATTTCCAGGCGGAACAGCGGAATGTGGGTGTCGTAGCCAGTGACGCGCTCGACCGGGGCCAGCAGGTCGTAGATCGATTCCTCGGCCAGGCGCGCGGCGATCTCGGCGCCGAAGCCCGCGGTCTTCGGGGCCTCCTGCACGATCACGCAGCGGCCGGTCTTGGCCACCGATTCGGCGATGGTGGCGAAGTCCAGCGGACGCAGCGTGGCCACGTCGATGACTTCGGCACTGATACCTTCGCCGGCCAGCTTGTCGGCCGCTTCCAGCGCTTCCTTCACCTGCGCGCCCCAGGTCACCAGGGTCACGTCGGTGCCATCGCGCAGCACGAAGCAGACGTCCAGTGGCAAGGCTTCGCCGTCGTTGACGACCACTTCCTTGTACTGGCGGTAGATGCGCTTGGGCTCCATGTAGATCACCGGATCCGGCTCGCGGATCGCGGCCAGCAGCAGGCCATAGGCACGCTGCGGCGACGACGGCAGCACCACGCGCAGGCCCGGCACGTTGGTGAAGATCGCCTCATTGGCTTCGCTGTGATGTTCCGGTGCGCGGATACCACCGCCCCACGGCACGCGCAGCACCATCGGGCAGTGCAGGCGGCCACGCGTGCGGTAACGCAGGCGTGCGGCGTGGCAGACGATATGGTCGACCATCGGGTACATGAAACCGTCGAACTGCGCTTCGGCCACCGGCTTCATGCCCTGTGCCGCCAGACCGATGGTCAGGCCGGCGATGGTGGTTTCATCCAGCGGGGTGTCGAGGATGCGCTCGGAGCCGAAGCGCTGCTGCAGGCCGGCGGTGGCGCGGAACACGCCGCCGTTGACGCCCACGTCCTCGCCCAGCACCAGCACCGACGGGTCGTGCTCCAGCTCCCAGGCCAGTGCCTGGGTGATGGCTTCGATCAGGGTGATGGGGGTGGTGGTCATGCTCTGTTCTCCGCGCGCGACGGCGGCGCTGTCGGCGGCGTTGGTGTGCGCGCCGGGCGCGCCGTTCTTGATCTCATCCATGGCGCTTCTCCAGGGCGATCGCCTGGGCACGCTGGGCCAGCAGGTCCTGCGGCGGATCGGCGTAGAGGAAATCGAACATCGCCTCGACCGGCTGCACCGGCGTGTTGAGGTACAGGTTCACTTCCTCGTCCACGCGCGTGCCGCACTCGGCGACCCAAGCGGTTTCCTCTTCCTCGCTCCAGACGCCGGCGTTGATCAGGTACTTGCGCAGGCGCAGCATCGGTTCGCGCTGCCAGGCATCCTTCACTTCGGCGTCGTCGCGGTAGCGGCGCGCGTCATCGGCGGTGGTGTGGTCAGACAGGCGGTAGGTCATCAGTTCCAGCACGGTGCCACCGTCGCCGGCCAGCGCACGTTCGCGCGCCTGCTCCATCGCCGCCAGCACTGCGATCAGGTCGTTGCCGTCCACCTGCAGGCAGTGCAGGCCGCCGGCCAGGCCCTTCTGTGCCAGCGTTTCGGCACCGGTCTGGGCCGAACGCGGGACCGAGATGGCCCAGCCATTGTTGACGATGCACAGGATCAGCGGCAGCTTGTAAGCGCCCGCCGAATTCAGTGCCGCGTAGAAGTCGGTCTTGGAGCTGCCGCCGTCGCCACACACGGCCACCGCGATCTGCGGTTCCTTGTTGAGCTTGAACTTCAGCGCGGCGCCTGCGGCATGCAGGCACTGGGTGGAAATCGGCACGCAGAACGGGAAGTCCTTGGCCGCGTTGCCGCCGTAGTCGTTGCCGCGTTCGTCGCCGCCCCAGTACATCAGCACGTCGTGCGGGCGCACGCCACGCATGAACATCGCGCCATACTCGCGGTACGAAGGCGCGAACACGTCGTCCTTCTGCATCGCAGCGCCGATACCCACGTGCGCGGCTTCATGGCCCAGGCAGGCGGCATAGGTGCCGAGCTTGCCGGTGCGCTGCAGCGCGATGGATTTGCTGTCGAACGTACGTACGAACAGCATCTGCTTGAACAGCGGTACCAGGACCTTGGGGTCGCGCAGCGACGCGGGCAGGTCATCGCGGACGAGCGTGCCGTCCACGTCCAGGTACTGCAGGTATTCGATCTTGAATTCAGCGGCAACCGTCATTGCGTACTGCACCTTCGACAGAGAAGTTACAAATGATATGAATCGCCATGTTAAGGAACGCGTACGGAATAGCCTTCCTGCGGCGCAACACGGCGATGCCCTGTTTTACCCCTGCCGGCGGGTGGGGGGCCAATAACAACAACGTATTCAGTCGTTGCTGCAAAGCATCAGAATACGCCTCTGGCTGACTGCCCGTGCAACGGCCCGAACGGTTCCACGCGCAGCCCCCATATCGGGGGATGCTCCACGGGCCCCCGGACGCCCCGGTATGGACGCGGCGGCTGCCAGCATGGCGGCAACGCGCTACCCTTGCCGCCCCCGATCTGGTCCCGCCCATGTCCGTCGACAACAACCAACGCGATCTCGAAGCTGGCATCCACACCGATCTGCAGGGGCGGCTGACCTATGGCGGCTACCTGCGGCTGGACCAGCTGCTCAGCGCGCAGCAGCCGTTGTCCAACCCGCCGCACCACGACGAGATGCTCTTCATCATCCAGCACCAGACCTCGGAGCTGTGGCTGAAGCTGCTCGGCCACGAACTGCGTGCCGCGATCGGCTTCCTGCAGCGTGATGAAGTCTGGCAGTGCCGCAAGGTGCTGGCGCGCAGCAAGCAGGTGCTGCGCCAGCTGACCGAGCAGTGGTCGGTGCTGGAAACGCTGACCCCGTCCGAGTACATGGGCTTCCGCGACGTGCTGGGCCCGTCCTCGGGCTTCCAGTCGCTGCAGTACCGTTACATCGAGTTCCTGCTGGGCAACAAGAACGCGCAGATGCTGCAGGTGTTCGAGCACGACCCGGCTGGCCAGGCGCAGCTGCGCACCGCACTGGAAGCGCCGAGCCTGTACGAGGAATTCCTGAAGTACCTGACCCGTTTCGGCCACGCCGTCCCGGCGGTGTACGAGGCCCACGACTGGACCCAGCCGCATGTGGCCGATGACGCACTGCAGCCGGTCTTCGAACGCATCTACCAGGACACCGATCGCTACTGGCGCGAGTATTCGCTGTGCGAGGACCTGGTGGACCTGGAGACCGCCTTCCAGCTCTGGCGCTTCCGCCACATGCGTACGGTGATGCGGGTGATCGGCTTCAAGCGCGGCACGGGCGGCTCGTCCGGTGTCGGTTTCCTGGCCAAGGCGCTGGATCTGACCTTTTTCCCCGAACTGTTCCAGGTGCGCACCAGCCTGCAGGCCGCACCCCCGGCCGATCTGGCCTGACTCCCATTCAGCTTGGTTCCCGGCCGGCGGCTGGATCGTTTCAGATGCAAGTTCAGCGAGCAGGCCGGCACCTGCCTCAAACGGCGTGTATTTGACGTGAACGCCAGAAGTCGGTGATCCTCGCGCGTTGCTCCACTGCACATCGGACGTGCTCGTCATCCACCGAACCAGGAAATCCGCATGAGCTTGAACGCCACTGCGAACACCCCAGAGCCGGCCGTGCCGGACTTCAAGACCATGATGGGCCACCCGCGCCCGTTGTGGATGCTGTTCATGACCGAGTTCTGGGAACGCTTTGCGTTCTACGGCATCCGCTGGGCCTTGGTGCTGTACATCGTCGCCCAGTTCCGTGATGGCAGTGCCGCCGGTGAAGCCGACGCCAGCCGCATCTACGGTGCCTACCTGGCGCTGGTGTACGCCGCGGCGATCTTCGGTGGCTACGTGGCCGACCGGGTGCTGGGGTACCAGCGCTCGATCCTGACCGGTGCGGTGATCATGGCCGCCGGCCTGTTCATGATCTCGTTGCCGGAAGAGCATCTGTTCAAGCTCGGCCTGGCCACGATCATCGTCGGCAACGGCATGTTCAAGCCGAACATCTCGACCATGGTCGGCAAGCTGTACGGCCTGAAGGATGAGCGTCGCGATTCGGGCTTCACCATCTTCTACATGGGCATCAACATCGGCGCGATGATCGCCCCGGTGCTGACCGAGTACCTGGCCCGCAAGGTCTTCGGCACCTCGGAAATGCCGTCCTACAAGGTCGTGTTCATCGCCTCGGGCGTGGGCATGCTGATCTCGCTGGTGTGGTTCTACATCGGGCGCGCCGGCCTGAAGGGCATCGGTGCTCCGCCGGCTGGCGCTGAAGGCTTCGGCCGTGTCGTCATGGTGCTGGTGGGCTCGCTGTTCGCCATTCCGGTGGCCTACTTCCTGCTGGCCACCGGCGCCACCGCGCTGGCCTGGATCCTGGGCGTGATGTTCGCCGCACTGGCCGTGCTGCTGCTGGTCGAGGGCATCCGCGAGGGCAAGGTGCAGCGCGACCGCGTGATCGCCATGCTGATCATCTTCGCCTTCAACGTGATGTTCTGGATGTTCTTCGAACAGGCCGGCAGCTCGTTCACCTTCCTGGCCGAGAACATCGTCAACCGCCAGATGGGCGACTGGACCTTCCCGACCGCCTGGTTCCAGTCGGTCAACTCGGTGGCCATCATCACCCTGGCGCCGATCATCGCCTGGATCTGGGTGGCCCTGGGCCGCGCCAATCCGTCGATTCCGCGCAAGTTCGGCCTGGGCCTGCTGTTCAACGGCGCCGCCTTCGCCCTGCTGATGTACGCCCTGTCGCAGATGGTGGTGGACGGCAAGATCCCGTTCTGGACCCTGTTCATGGTCTACGTCATCCAGTCCGTCGGTGAGCTGTGCCTGTCGCCGATCGGCCTGTCGATGGTGACCAAGCTGGCTCCGGTGCGCTTGGTCGGCTTCGGCATGGGTGGCTGGTTCCTGTCCACCGGCATCGGCAACAACCTGTCGGGCATCTTCGCCGGCGTTGTCAGTGGTGAAGGCGGCATGACGGTCGAGTCGGCACTGAAGGGGTATACCTTCGGGTTCTGGGCTCTGATCGGCTCTGGCGTGGTGCTGTTCCTGGTCGCCCCGCTGATCAACAAGCTGATGCACGGCGTCAAGTAATGATGAGAGGGTAGAAGGCATGCGTAGCAAGCTCGGTACTGCGGTAGCGGTGGTCTGTGCGGCGCTGATCGGCGCCTGTTCCCAACCGCAACCGCCTGCAGCCGCCGAGCCTACGCAGCCCCTGGATACCCGACCCACCGAGCCACCGGTCGCTGACCCCAGCGAACCGGTGGCCTCGGGCAACACCCCGGTGGCGGCGGACATCGCCGCCATCGCCGGGCTCGGTGCACAGTTCGACCCGGCCCGCGACCCGGCCAATGACCTGGCCACCGCCAAGGTGGAAGCCCAGCGCGGCAAGAAGCGCATCCTGCTCGAGGTCGGCAACGCCGCCTGCGAGCGCTGCCATGCGCTGGACGAACTGGTGGAAGGCAACGGCGACCTGCGCCGCTTCCGCGATGCCCACTACGTGTGGGTGAAGATCAACGCCAGTGACGAACAGCCCAACACCGCCTTTTTTGCCCAGTTCCCGATGATGGAACGCGACTACCCGTACCTGCTGGTGCTCGATGCCGATGGTGGACTGCTGGTATCGCAGGCGACTGGTGAGCTGCGCAGGGGCGAAGCTTTCCAGCCTGCCCGAGTGAGCGCCTTCCTCAAGCAGTGGGCACCTGACCGGTAGTGCCGGCCGCTGGCCGGCAACCTGGCTGGGTGCCACCTGCTGGTCAGCAGGCTCTGGTGGGTGCCAACCGTTGGTCGGCACAGACGTGCATCCACGCATGGCGTGGATCTATTGCGCGCGCCGTCACACTCTCCGAATCGGTGTCTCAATTTCACTGCGTGCACGCCGTTACCGGCAAGGACTTCAGTCGACGTCCCGTCGATGCAACCTACCGGAACGCCCATGCACAGCGACCACGCCGAACGATTGCCCGAACCTGCCAGCGCATTGGCCGAGAGCGGAGCAGATGAGGGCGTGAGCCTGCCGGCGCAGGAAGTGCTGCTCGATGACGATGGTACCGGCGAGAACACCGTTGAACTGACACCACCGCGCCACCGCCTGCCGCAGATCGCGCTGCCCGACAACGTGGTGCTGAAGGGGGCGGTGCAAAGGCTGGTCGAGCAGAAAGCGCGGCTGGATGCGCTGGCTGCCGAAGGCCAGCTGGCCGGGTTGCTGCCGCCGGAATGGCAGGGCCATGGCGTGCGGGCCATCGAACTGTCCACCTTCATCCAGGGCGTACTGCCGTTCCTGCAGCCGGGCGAACGTGGCGAAACCGCGCCGGCGCGCCTGCCGGTGCGCCACGTGCTGGGCGATGACAGCCGCTGGGGCCTGGACGATGTCTCCGAACCGAAATCGCTGGCCTGGTACCTGGCCAGTGATGAGCGCGCCACTGCCGGCAGCAAGGACGTGGCCGAGGCGTATCTGGTGGGTGCACTCGGCCTGGCGTGGATGCAGGAGGGACGCAGCCGTCCTGGATTCCTGCGCGCGATGGGCCAGGACAGCCTGGCGGCGCGGGTGACCATGCTTGGCTACCCGCCAGCGGGTGAGCTGGCGCTGTACAGCGTCACCGCCCATGGCCAGCCACAGATCTGGTGCGTGCATGGCCGACGCCGCATGCGCCCGTTGGTGGCGCCGTGGCTGAGCGTGCCGCTGATGACCGCCTACGGCGTGCCGGCGCCGGTGGCGTGGCCGTCCAGCTTTCCGCCGGTGGAGGCCGTGGCCGAGCTGCTGGCGACCGCACGGCAGGGGCGCGCGCTGCCGGAAGTAGACCTGGGCAAGGCGGTAGCGAAGATCGCCGAGGACGCCGCATCCGACGCCTGGCAGCCGGTCAGCCTGCTGCAGCTCAACACCTGGTCGCCGCGCTGGCACTTCTTCCTCGGCACCTTCGTCGGCCTGCCGTCGCTGCTCTTGGTGGCTGCGGCACTGGCGCTGCCAGGGGCGGTCGAAGCGGCCACGGTTGCTGCGTCACTCGGTTTTGCAGGTGGTGCCATCGCCGCGCTGGCCGTGCCGTGGATCCATGCACGCCGCAAGCATCTGAGCTGAGGCGCGGAAAAAAGGGACAGAGGGGATAAAGCCGCAATCAGCACAGTTGTGCCCAAAACGACTTGATCCCCTCCGTCCCCTTTTTCTTTCAGACCCCTTCGCCCATCCGCTCCAGGCCGTCGCCGGCCAGGCGCAGGATCAGCTTCTCCAGCACCTGCTCCTCCTCCTCGCTCAGCACCGACATCAGCTTGCGGGTGATCTCGATCACCATCGGCGCAATGGTCTCGTACACCTCGAAGCCGGCTGCCGACAGCGCCAGCACCGAGCGACGGCGGTCGTCGCCATGGGTCTCGCGCTTGATGAAGCCACGCTCCAGCAGGCGGGCCACGGCGCGGCTGACCGCCACCTTGTCCATCGCCGTGCGGTCGGAGACCTCGCTGGCCGAGGAACCCGGGTACAGCGCCAGGATGGTGATCACCCGCCATTCGGGGATCGCCAGACCGTAACGATCGCCGTATAGCTTGGCGATGTTGCCGCTGACCCGGTTGGACAGCACGCTCAGCCGGTAAGGCAGGAACTGTTCCAGGTCGAGCAGGACGTGCGAGGAACGCAGGCGGGTCGAAACGGGATCGGCGGGGCTCATGTTGCGGTGCACCTTGCTGGTGGTTTCAAGTGTAACTATAAGGGGTAGGTCCAGACCCTGCATTCTCGCCGGGTCCCTACCTGCCCGCACCTGGTTTGTACCGATGCGGTACCGATTCGGAGCCACGCCATGAATACCGCAGTCCCGACCGCCTCGCATCCCAACCCCGGCATGCAGGTCACCACCTTCGAGAACCCGATGGGCATCGACGGCTTCGAGTTCGTCGAATTCGCCGCCCCGGCCGGCCGTGGCCAGGAGCTGCACGAGTACTTCCGGAAGATGGGCTTCAGCGCGGTGCTCAAGCACAAGCAGCGTCCGATTACCGTCTATCGCCAGGGTGACGTCAACTTCCTGGTCAATGAAGACCCCGATTCGTTCGCCGCCGACTTCGCCGAAAAGCACGGTCCGTGTGCCTGCGGCTTCGCCATCCGCTTCAAGAAGCCGGGCCAGGAGGTCTACCAGACCGCGCTGGGCAACGGCGCCGAAGCCATCGCCTTCAAGCCGGACAGCAAGGCGGTCAATGCCCCGGTCATCAAGGGCATCGGCGACTGCATGCTGTACCTGGTCGACCGCTATGGCAGCGCCGGCAGCATCTTCGACGGCGACTATGAGTTGATCGCCGGTGCCGACCTGCACCCGGTGGGCTTCGGCCTGACCTTCATCGACCACCTGACCCACAACCTGTACTTCGGCAACATGCAGCAGTGGTCGGACTACTACGAGCGTCTGTTCAATTTCCGCGAGATCCGCTACTTCGACATCAAGGGCTTGAAGACCGGCCTGGTGTCCAAGGCGATGACCGCGCCGGACGGCATCGTGCGCATCCCGCTGAACGAATCGTCCGACCCGAAGAGCCAGATCAACGAGTACCTGGACGCTTACAAGGGAGAGGGCATCCAGCACATCGCCTGCTTCACCGAGAACATCTACGAGACCGTCGAAGCGATGCGCGCGCAGGGCGTGGACTTCCTCGATACGCCGGAGACCTACTTCGACGTGATCGACCAGCGCGTGCCGAACCACGGTGAAGACGTGGCGCGCCTGGCGAAGAACAAGATCCTGATCGATGCCGATCCGGAAACCCACCAGCGCAAGCTGCTGCAGATCTTCACCCAGAACTGCATCGGCCCGATCTTCTTCGAGATCATCCAGCGCAAGGGCAACGAAGGCTTTGGCGAAGGCAACTTCACCGCGCTGTTCGAAAGCATCGAGCGCGACCAGATCCGCCGCGGCGTGCTGTAACGTTCATCGGTAGCGCCGGGCCACGTCCGGCGGCTGCTCATCTGTAGAGCCGAGCCATGCTCGGCTGCTATCCGTTCCGGCATCGCCGTTCCAGGAGCCACCATGTCCCCCACCATCACCGCCCGCGGCTACCAGTCCGGCTTCGGCAACGAATTCGCCACCGAGGCCGTCGCCGGCGCGCTGCCGGTCGGGCAGAACTCGCCGCAGAAGGTGGCCCACGGCCTGTACGCCGAACAGTTGACCGGCACCGCCTTCACCGCGCCGCGCGGCAGCAACCGCCGCAGCTGGCTGTACCGGATCCGCCCGGCGGTCACCCATGGTGAGTTCACCCCGTTCGCGCAGTCCCAGCTGCAGTGCGATTTCGCTGCGCAGCCGGCGTCGCCGAACCAGCTGCGCTGGAGCCCGCTGCCGCTGCCGGAACTGCCGACCGACTTCGTCGAAGGCCTGTACACGATGGGTGGCAGCGGCTCGCCCGACGCGCATGCCGGTGTGGGCATCCACCTCTACGCCGCCAACCGCGACATGGTTGGCCGCTACTTCTACGATGCCGATGGCGAACTGCTGATCGTGCCGCAGCTGGGCGCGCTGCGCCTGCTGACCGAACTGGGCGTGATCGAGATCGAACCGCAGCAGATCGCGGTGATTCCGCGTGGCGTGCGGTTCCGCGTCGAACTGCCCGATGGCCCGAGCCGCGGCTACATCTGCGAGAACTACGGTGCGCTGCTGAAGCTGCCTGACCTCGGCCCGATCGGCTCCAACGGCCTGGCCAACCCGCGCGACTTCGAGACCCCGCACGCGGCGTTCGAGGATATCGATGGTGATTTCGAACTGATCGCCAAGTTCGAAGGCCGCCTGTGGCGCGCGCCGATCGACCATTCGCCGCTGGACGTGGTGGCCTGGCACGGCAATTACGCGCCGTACCGCTACGACCTGCGCCGCTTCAACACCATCGGCTCGATCAGCCATGACCATCCGGACCCGTCGATCTTCCTGGTGCTGCATTCGCCCAGCGACACGCCGGGGACCAGCAACATGGACTTCGCGATCTTCCCGCCGCGCTGGCTGGTGGCGCAGAACACGTTCCGCCCGCCGTGGTTCCACCGCAACATCGCCAGCGAGTTCATGGGCCTGGTGCATGGCGCCTACGACGCCAAGGCCGAAGGCTTCGTGCCCGGCGGCGCGTCGCTGCACAACTGCATGAGCGGCCACGGCCCGGATGCGCCGACCTTCGACAAGGCCTCCAACGCAGACCTGTCCAAGCCGGACGTGATCAAGGACACCATGGCCTTCATGTTCGAGACCCGCGCGGTGATCCGCCCGACCGCGCAGGCCTTGGCTGCCGGCCATCGGCAGGGTGATTACCAGCAGTGCTGGAACGGCCTGCGCAACAACTTCCGGTCGTCCCGCTAGCTTGGTGGGTGCCGACCTTGGTCGGCACGGATCCTGATCGCATCCACGCCATGCGTGGATGATTGCCGTCGGAACCTGCGGTTACGCCATCTCGGCGAACGCGTCGCAATGCTCCAGCGGCAGCGCTTCCAGCAGGCGCTGGCGTACGCGCTGGCAGTAGCCGTCCGAGGTCAGCGCGGGCAGCACCTGCAGCGCTGACTGCAGCCGCTGCAGCACTTCGTCTTCCGCACGCGCCTGCTGCAGGTCGCGGAACACCGCAGCGGCCTGCGGGTGGCGCTGCATCTCCAGGATGCCCAGCACGTAGATGCGCGCGGCCACCAGCGAGCGGCGGCGTTCGACCGGTGTCGCAGGCACCGCAGCCTGCGCTGGCAAGATGGCAGCGGCTTCGGGGGAGGGGGCGGGCGTCGCTGCGGCCGGCCCTGTGCTCAGATAGCCCGCCTGCACCAGCTGGATGACCATCGCCGGAGCCTCCGGGCCAAGCAGGCCGGTCAAGTCGGTGATGCTGCGCTGGCCGTCGCACAGGATCAGCAGCCGCCTCTGGCGCATGTCCAGCGGCGCGCGGTGGGCCTGCAGCGCGGTTCGGGCGAGATCGGTCTTACGCGGTTGCATGGAGGGGACGGCCAAGTCGGTGCACGCCGAGCCTGAACGAAGGCCATGAAACGGCGATGACAATGCAGCACCTGCACATGTGCTGCGCTAGCGTGCAGCCACCTTCGTGCCAGGGAACCGCACCGATGAAGCACCTCCCGATTGCTGGTCTGTTGCTGCTTTCGCTCACCGCCTGCGGCGGCCAGGACAAACAGGGGGCGGCCGGCAGTGGCAGCGACACCCCAGCCGAAACCGCGTCGGCGACCGGGCCCGCACAGTCCGCCGATCCCGATCTGGCCGCGCGCCCGGCCAATGATCTCCGCAGCGACAGCCCAGCACACCTGGACGGCTACGCCGGCGCGAAGCTCGGTGCAGCCATCGCCGAGGTCCGCAGCGGCTTCGGCGCGCCGCTGCGGGGCGTGGGCAGCGATGCTGCCGGCAAACCGCTGCCGGTCGACGACAACAACGATGGCTGCTATTTCCTGCGTCCGCAGAATGCCGAAGATCCGCGCCTGATGATCGAAGGCCGCAAGCTGGTGCGCTATGACGTGCACAATGCTGCGGTCATCGCACCGGGCGGCGGCAAGGTCGGCATGACCCTGGGCGAGTTGCAGGTGCTGTATCCCGAGCGCGGTGACGTCGTCCCCGACAAGTACGACGAGAAGGCCCAGCACCTGCGCGTGCGGCCGGCGCAGGAGGGCGGTGCGGTGGTCGACTTCGCACTCGGTGCGGACGGCCGGGTCGGCGCGTGGCGGGTGGGCCAGACCCCGCAGGTCGATTATGTGGAAGGCTGTGGCTGATCCTTGATCCACGGCCCAGCCTTGCGCGCGGGCCAAGCGTAGAATCGCGCCACGACCGCTGGGGGAGTGCTCGATGATCGCCATTGCAATTGCCTGGTTCCTGCTCGGCCTGCTGCTGCTGGCGCTGGGCGGGGACTCCATCGTCAAGGCCGTGTCCGGCCTGGCGCAACGCTTCGGCGCCAGTCCGTTCACGGCTGGCCTGTTGCTGCTCGGGGTGAACACTTCGCTGCCGGAACTGGCGGTCAACGCACGCGCGCTGGCGGTCGGCCAGCCGGAGCTGGCGCTGGGCAACGCGGTGGGCAGCAGCATCGTCAACCTGGGCCTGACCCTGGCCGTCGCTGCGATGGCTGCGCCGCTGCTGCTGCGCGCGCGATTGCAGACGGTACTGTGGTGGTCGCTGCTGGCGGCGGGCGTGGTGCTGATCCTGTTCGGTCTTGATGGTGGCCTGGCGCGCTGGGAAGGCGGCGTGCTGGTGGCCGGTTTCATCATCTTGCAGGTGGTGCTGCTGCGTCGTGGCCGCAGCGAGAGCGCCGAGGTGCAGGCGGTGATCGCCGAGTCCGCGTTGAGCCGTACCAGCCTGCCGTTGAACGTGCTGCGCGTGGTGATCGCGGCGCTGGCGCTGTACTGGGGCGCCCGCCTGGTGGTCGGTGCGGCGGCGGACTTCGGTGTTGCACTGGGGTGGACGCCGCTGCTGGTCGGTCTGCTGCCGGTCGCGATCGGTACCGCGCTGCCGGAGGTGGCAACCGCGATCGCTGCGGCACGCCGTGGCCATGGCGACATGGTGATGGGCCACGTGCTGGGCTCCAGCGTGGTCAACCTGCTGCTGGTGATCGGTGCGATGGCGGTCCTGCAGCCGCTGGCGCTGCCGGCCTCGTTCGTGCGCCTGGAGCTGCCGGCGCTGCTGGCCTTCGCGCTGGTGCTGTACCCGATGTTGCGTGGCGACCTGAAGATCAGCCGTGGCGAAGGCGTGATCCTGCTGGTCGCGTTTGTTGGCTGGTTCGTGCTGGAGTTGCTGCTGGTGGGTGCACCCGGGTTGTAGAGCCACACCATGCGTGGATGCGGTTGGTTCCGTGCCGACCAAGGTCGGCACCTACCGGTCACCCCGCCAATGATGCGGTAGCTGCCAACCTTGGTTGGCACTCGCAGCAACAAAGTGCCGACCAAGGTCGGCATCTACCGGGGTTACCGGTTCTGCGCGTGCTCTTCTTCCCGCACCGGCTCCGGCGGCGGCAGCTGCTCTTCGGCAGCCGGTTCGTTGCCGGGCAGGCTGGGGCGGGTTTCCATCAGCAGCGACAGCGCGGCCTTGGCCATCATGTGCGCGCTGATCGGTGCGGTGATGAACAGGAACACGGTGATCAGCAGCTCGCGCGGCTGCGGGTCCTGGCCGAGGAAGATGTGGTAGCACACCGAGCACACCAGCACGCAGCCCACGCCCAGCGTGCTGGCCTTGGTCGGCGCGTGCAGGCGCTTGAAGAACGTGGACAGCTTCACCAGGCCCAGCGCACCGACCAGGATGAAGAAGCAGCCGAACAGCAGCAGGATCGACAGGCCGACCTGGATCGCGGTGATCATTCGACGATGTCCCGGCGCAGCACGAACTTGCTCAGCACCACGGTGCTGCCGAAGCCGAGCATGGCGATGACCAGGGCAGCCTCGAAGTAGATCGCGGAGTTCAGGTACATGCCGAACAGCATCAGCTCGGCGATGGCGGTCACCGACAGCGTATCCAGCGCAAGGATGCGGTCGGGCACGGTCGGTCCGCGCAGCAGGCGCCAGGTGGCCAGCAGCATGGCCAGGCCGACCACGTGCATGCACACCACCAGCGTGGTCTGGATGATCTGGAATCCAGTCATGGGAAAATCTCCATCAACGGGGCTTCGTAACGTCGTTTGATCGTATCGATCAGCGCCTGCGGATCCTCCAGGTGCAGCACATGCACCAGCAGGAACCTGCGGTCTTCGCTGAGCGCGGCCGAGACCGTGCCCGGGGTCAGCGTGATCATGCTGGTCAGCGCGGCGATGCCGTGGATGTTGGCGATGTCCAACGGCAGCCAGATGAAGCCCGGATGGATGTTCTTCTCCGGGCCCAGCACCTGCAGGGCGACGCGGATGTTGGACATCAGGATGTCCCACAGGGTCACGCACAGCAGCTTGGGCAGCGGGCGCAGGGTACCGATGCGGGCGAACTCGCGGTCCAGGCGCGCGGCGAACAGTGGCACCACCACGCCCAGCACCAGGCCGAGCACGGTCTGGCCGACGGTGAAGCTGTCGGACATCAGCAGCCAGAACGCCACCACCATGATGCTGAGCATCGGTGAGGGAATGATGCGGCGGAACAGTGAGCGCTGGGCGGTCATGGCTGGCGGATCTCCGGTGCGGTCGCGCGCAGCTGCTGCACGTACTCGCCGGGCTGCAGCAGCTGTGCGGCGGTGGCGTCGGTGTAGCGCATCAGCGGCGCGGCGGCCAGGGTCATGCCGATGCCATAGGCCAGCAGGATGCAGGCGGCGTACAGCTCGACCCGGCGCAGCCGTGCCTTGCGCGGCGGCGGCGCTTCCGGATCGACCGGCGGCACGCGCCAGAACAGGCGGATGCCACCGCGGGTCAGGCCCATGATCACCAGCAGGCTGCTGACAAGAACCGCGGTCCAGACCGGGCCGGTGTACTGCGCCGGCATGCCGGCCAGCAGCGCGGCCTTGGCCAGGAAGCCGGACAGCGGCGGCAGGCCAGCCACCGACACCGCGGCGATCAGGAACAGCACCGCCGGCGTCTCCTTGCCCGGCATCGGCGCCACCACTTCCTTGCGGTCGCTGGCGCCACCACGGCGGCGGCGGATCAGGTCGGCGATCAGGAACAGCGCGGCGGCGACGAAGCTGCTGTGCGGCAGGTAGTACAGGCCGGCCGAAAGTACTTGCGGCGTGCCCACCGAGAAGGCGATGAACAGCGTGGCGGCCGAGACGATCACCAGGTAGGAGATCAGCACGCGCAGGCGGGTCGCGGCCAGCGCACCGAGGCCACCGAGCACCAGTGTCGCCACGCCGGCCCACAGGAGCCAGTCGCGGCCATAGCCGGCCATCGCACCGGCATCGTCGCCGAACCACAGCATCTGGATGCGCAGCACCGCATACAGGCCGACCTTGGTCATGATCGCAAACAGTGCGGCCACTGCGGCCGGCGCGCGCGAATAGGCTTCAGGCAGCCACAGGTACAGCGGCATCAGTGCGGCCTTGGCGCAGAACACCAGCAGCAACAGGCCCATCGTCGCCTTCACCAGGGTCAGCTGTGCCGGCGGCACCTCGGCGATGCGCTGCGACAGCTCGGCCATGTTCAATGAGCCCAGCGAGGCGTACAGCAGGCCCAGCGCGATCAGGAACAACGTCGAAGCGGTGACGTTGAACACCACGTAGTGCAGGCCGATGCGCATGCGCAGGCCGCGGCCGCCACTGAGCAGCAGGCCGTAGGAGGCGATCAGCATCACCTCGAAGAACACGAACAGGTTGAAGATGTCGCCAGTCAGGAACGCACCGTTGAGGCCGACCAGCTGGAACTGGAACAGCGCATGGAAGTGCGGTGCGCGGCGGTCCCAGCCCGAGCAGGCATGCAGCAGGCAGGGAATGGCCAGCAGCAGGGTGGTCAGCAGCATCCACGCCGACAGCCGGTCGGCGACCAGCGCGATGCCCAGGCGCGACGGCCAGTCGCCGAGCAGGTAGACGCTGATATCGCCACTGGCGGTGGTGGCGAACAACAGGCCCACCACCAGCGCCAGCGCCGACAGCGAAGTCCAGGCCACAGCGCGCTGTACCTTCGGGCCATAACGGCGGTGCTCGACGAACAGCGACAGCGCGGCACCGAGCAGGGGAACCAGGATCGGCAGGATCACCAGGTGGTTCATGCGCGGTCCTCGCCCTGGCGCGGCGGCACACCCTCATCCTGCAGGTCGTCATCCGGCTCGTGAGCGTCCACGTGGTCGCTGTGGTTGTCGCTGCGGCTGCGCATGGCCAGCACGATGCTCACTGCGGTCATCGCGAAGGCAATGACGATGGCGGTGAGCACCAGCGCCTGTGGCAGCGGATCGGTGTAGTTGCCGAGGTTGCTGTCCACGCCCTCCTGCAGCACTGGCGCCTTGCCCAGCACCACACGGCCACCGGCGAAGATCAGCAGGTTGGTGGCGTAGGACAGGAAGGTCATGCCGAGGATCACATCGAAGCTGCGCGCGCGCAGCAGCAGGTAGATGCCGATAGCGGTCAGCACGCCGATCGCGGAGGCCAGGGCCAGTTCCATCAGTGCATCTCCCCGGTACGTGCCGAGCGGCGTTGCAGGTCGATCTCGCCCTTGCGAGCGGTGCGGGTACGAGAGGGTTTCACGGTGGCCATCATCGACAGCATCAGCATCGCGCCACCGAACACCACCAGGTACACGCCGATATCGAAGCCGATCGCGCTGGCCAGCGGTACCTCGCCGATCAGCGGAAGGTGCAGGTCGAGGTGGCCGCTGGTCAGGAACGGCACGCCGAACAGCATCGACGCGCTGCCGCTGAGGATGGCGATCAGCAGGCCCATGCCGATGCAACGGATGTAGTCGAAGCCGAAGCGCGATTCCACCGATGCGGTGCCCTGGATCACGTACTGGATCAGCAGCGGCACGGCCAGCACCAGGCCGGCGATGAAACCGCCGCCGGGTGCGTTGTGGCCGCGCAGGAACAGGAAGATCGACACGGTCAGGGTCAGCGGGAACATGATCTGGGCCAGGTCGGCCGGCACCGGCAGCTTGATCGGCGGGCCGGGCATGATCTGCTCCGGTGCCATCCGCGTGCGTCGCAGCAGTGCGTGCACCACCAGCGCGGCAATGCCGAACACGGTGATCTCGCCGAAGGTATCGAAGCCGCGGAAGTCGACCAGGATCACGTTGACCACGTTCTGGCCGTAGGCCTCGGGCAGGGCGCGGGCGAGCAGCTCGCCAGCCATGGTGTTCGGCGGCAGGGTCATCGCGGTGTAGGCGAGCGCACCCAGGCCGGCACCGGCGATGATCGCGATCACCGCATCGCGGCGCTTGCGCCAGCGCGGGCGCTCCGGCCCGGACTGCGCGGGCAGGTAGTTCATGCCCAGCAGCATCAACACCAGGGTCACCATCTCCACCAGCAGCTGGGTCAGCGCTAGGTCCGGTGCGGACAGGAACACGAAGGTCAGCGCCACCATCAGGCCGACGCCGCCGACCAGCAGCACCGCCAGCAGGCGTTGCTTGTAGACGCGCAGGGTGGCAACCGCACAGGCCATCATCACCAGCCACAGCGCCCAGCCCAGCAACGGGATCGGCTGCGGCGCGGTCCAGTTCGGCGAGGCCGGATTGGCCACGAACGGCGCGGCGGCGACCACGATCGCCACCAGCACCAGGCCCAGCAGCATGCGCTGCAGGCTGCCGTTGGCGATGCCGTTGGTCAGGCGCTGTGCTGCGGCTGAGAGCAGATCCAGCTGGCGGTGGAACACGTTGCGGCCGGGGCTGGTATTGGTCACCCCGTGCAGGTTGATCAGCCTGCGCAGGCCGAAGTACAGCGCCACGCCACCGACCACGCCGATCGCGCTCATCGCCAGCGGCAGGTTGAAGCCATGCCACACCGCCAGGCTGTATTCGGGCATGGCATTGCCGAGGATCGAGGCCGCAGCGGCGTGCAGCACCGGCGCCACGGTCAATGCCGGGGCCACGCCCACCGCCACGCAGATCACTACCAGGATCTCCACCGGCACCTTCATCCAGCGCGGCGGCTCGTGCGGTACGCGGTCCAGATCGTGCGGGCCGGGGCCGAAGAAGGTGTCATGCACGAAGCGCAGGCTGTAGGCCACGCCGAACACGCCGGCCAGCAGCGCGGCGATCGACACCGCCGTGCGCATGGCCTGGGTGCCGCCTGCGCTGATCGCCTCGGCGAACAGCATTTCCTTGGACAGGAAGCCGTTGAGCAGCGGAATGCCGGCCATTGCCAGCGAGGCGATGATCGCCAGCGCGCTGGTGAACGGCATCAGCCTGTGCAGCCCGCCCAGCTTGCGCATGTCACGGGTGCCGGTTTCGTGGTCGATGATGCCGGCGGCCATGAACAGCGAGGCCTTGAAGGTGGCGTGGTTGAGGATATGGAACACGCCGGCCACCACCGCCATCGGCGTGGACAGGCCGAACAGCAGGGTGATCAGACCCAGATGGGAAATGGTGGAGTAGGCCAGCAGGCCCTTCAGGTCATGCTGGAAGATCGCGTTCCAGGCACCGACCAGCAGGGTCAGCGCGCCGATGCCACTGACCGTATAGAAGAACAGATCGCTGCCGGCCAATGCCGGATGCAGGCGCGCCAGCAGGAACACGCCGGCCTTCACCATGGTGGCCGAGTGCAGGTAGGCCGAGACCGGGGTCGGCGCGGCCATTGCGTGCGGCAGCCAGAAGTGGAACGGGAACTGCGCGCTCTTGGTGAAGATGCCGGCCAGCACCAGGAACAGCGCGTACGGGTACAGCGCGCTGGCGCGGATCTGCTCGCCGGCGGCCAGCACCACGTCCAGGTCGAAACTACCGACGATGCGGCCGATCAGCAGCACGCCGCCGAGCAGGGCCAGGCCGCCGCCGCCAGTGATCACCAGCGCCATGCGCGCGCCCTCGCGGGCGTCCTGGCGGTGCGACCAGAAGCCGATCAGCAGGAACGAGCTGATGCTGGTCATTTCCCAGAAAACCATCAGCAACAGCAGGTTGCCCGACACCACCATGCCCAGCATGGCGCCCATGAACAGCAGCAGGTAGATGTAGAAGCGGTGTGCGTTGTCCTGGCTGCTCAGGTAATAGCGCGCATACAGCACCACCAGCGCGCCGATGCCAAGCACCAACCCGGCGAACATCCAGGCCAGCCCATCCAGGCGCAGGGTGAAATCCAGGCCGATCTGCGGCAGCCAGGGGACCATCGTCCGCACCACCTGGCCGTCGAGCACCGATGGGGTCAGCCAGGCGAGGATGGCCAGCCCGCCCAACGGCGCCAGCGCCGCCAGCCAGGCAGCAGTCGAGCGCGAACTACGGGGGAAGGCCGCAACAGCCACTGCCATCAGGAACGGCAGGGCCAGCAGCAGGGGCAGGCTGGGGAGCATGCAGGGAATCCATGATTCACGAGCAGGTCAGGGAGGATAACAGGCTGCGAAATGTCGCCGAAACCCATCGAACAGCGATCAATTGCATGTAACGTTCGCTGATTCATTTTTTCTGCGGCGCAACATCACGTTCCTGCAGTCGCTCCCTGGCTGCCCTCGGGGATCACCCTACGCCCACGCAGGGAGACCGCAGGCCCTGTCGCACAGGGGCTGCCGTCGACGGGCGGGAGGTGGGGGGCGGGTCACCGGCGCAGGCTGGCAGGGCCGCCGTGGACTACGGGTGACGGAATCTGCCCGTTCAGGAAACAACAGCCCTTGTCGGTCGTGGTCGGGTCAGTAGCGCCAGTCGAGCTTCCGATAGGCCTTGGCCATCACCCAGGCCGGGCCGATCAGCAGGTAGGTCAGGTCGGTCAGGAAGCTGGGCTTGCGGCCCTCGAACTTGTGGCCGATGAACTGTGCGATCCAGGCCACCACGAACACGCCCACCGCCAGCCAGAACAGATTGTGCAGGCCGATTTCCGCCTCCAGCAGCCGGCACAGGCAGCCGAACACGAAGAACTGGATGAGCATGCCGATGCCCAGCGGGCGCGACAGCTTGTTGTAGAAGCACCAGGCGCTGAACATCGCGAAGGCCGACCAGATCCCGTACTGGAACCAGGTGATCAGCGGCGGCACGCACCACAGCAGGGCCACCACCGACCACAGGATCGCCGGCACCGCCACCACGTGGATGCGCTGGTTGATGACATTGCGGTGGTCGTCGGAATAGCTGGCGAAATAGCGGTCGATCGGCCGCGCAAGCTCGGTGGATGTCTGCATGCTGCGTCGCTTCCTCGGACAACGGTAGTGCCGGCCGCTGGCCGACAATCCAGAGCATAGCCGAGTTCGCGAGATTGCCGGCCAGCGGCCGGCACTACCCCATTCAGAACGCCCCCAGCCGGACCGGCCGGGGGCGCAGGGGGATCAGTCGACGCTGATCCCGGCCAGACGCTGCAGCGCCTCGGCGTACTTGGCGCGGGTGCGCTCGATGATCTCGGCCGGAATGGTCGGGCCCGGGGCGGTCTTGCCCCAGTCCAGCGTCTCCAGGTAATCACGTACGAACTGCTTGTCGTAGCTCGGCGGGCTGGTACCCACTTCGTACTCGTCGGCCGGCCAGTAACGCGAGGAATCCGGCGTCAGCATCTCGTCCATGATGTACAGGCGGCCATCGGCGTCGGTACCGAACTCGAACTTGGTATCGGCCAGGATGATGCCGCGCTCGCGGGCGTAATCAGCGGCGAACTTGTAGATGCGCAGGGTGGCATCGCGCACGCGCTCGGCCATTTCGGCGCCGACCTGCTTCACCATCGCATCGAAGTCGATGTTCTCGTCATGGTCGCCGACGGCGGCCTTGGTCGAGGGGGTGAAGATCGGCTCGGGCAGCTGTTCGGCCTGGCGCAGGCCATCGGGCAGGTCGATGCCGCTGACCTTGCCGGTGCGCTGGTAATCCTTCCAGCCGCTGCCGATCAGGTAGCCGCGGGCGATCGCTTCCACCGGTACCGGCTTCAGCTTGCGGGTGACCACCGCACGCTTGGCGTACAGGGCCGCGTCCACGCCCTCGGGCAGCACGCTGGCCACATCGATGCCGGTCAGGTGGTTGGGCATCAGGTGCGCGGTCTTGGCGAACCAGAAGTTGGAGACCTGGCAGAGCATCTCGCCCTTGCCCGGGATCGGGTCGGGCAGGACCACATCGAAGGCCGACAGGCGATCGGTGGCCACCATCAGCAGGTAGTCGCCTGGTGGGGTCCCGGCTGGCAGCCGCTCGCGCGGGATATCGAACACGTCACGCACCTTGCCGCGGTGGCGCAAGGGCAGGCCGGGGAGATCGGATTGCAACAGCGTGGTTGGCACGGGCACTCCTGGGGCTTCGTCGATACGGCTGCCCAACGGACCCGGCGGGCCCGCTGACCAGCGGGCGGCCTAGTGTAAAGCGGTCCGGGCCCGCTGTGACGTAAAATGAGCGTCCATTTCGCCGGTCGACCCTGGGGCGCCATGCGCTGGTACGGAAAACTGCTCGGATTCATCGCCGGCGCCCTGCTGTTCCGGCCCAATCCGCTGTTCGGTGCGGTCATCGGCCTGCTGATCGGCCATGCCTTCGATTCGGACTGGTTCCGCCTGAACAAGGAAAACCCGTACCGGGAGCTGGGGCTGACCTCCGAGGCCACCGATGCCGAGGTCGAGCGTGCCTACCGCAAGCTGATCTCCCAGTACCACCCCGACAAGCTCGGCGGCGCGGCCCCCGAGCTGCAGCAGCAGGCCGAGCAGAAGTCGCGGCGCATCAACGCCGCCTACGACCGCATCAAGACCCTGCGCAAGCGCTGACCCCATTGCCCCGCCTGCGGGCGGGAGACCCCTTTCCCCGTTCCGAAGGCCCCGGCCATGTCCAACTGCCTCATCGCTCCTTCCATCCTCTCGGCCAACTTCGCCCGCCTGGGCGAGGAAGTCGACAACGTCCTGGCCGCGGGTGCCGACTGGGTCCATTTCGATGTGATGGACAACCACTACGTGCCCAACCTGACCATCGGCCCGATGGTCTGCCAAGCCCTGCGCAAGCACGGCGTCACCGCGCCGATCGACGTGCACCTGATGGTCGAGCCGGTGGACCGCATCATCCCGGACTTCGCCGAGGCCGGTGCCACCTACATCAGCTTCCACCCGGAGGCCAGCCGCCACGTGCACCGCACCATCCAGCTGATCCGCTCGCTGGGCTGCAAGCCGGGCATCGTGCTCAACCCGGCCACCCCGGTGGACATCCTCGACTGGGTGCTGGACGACCTCGACCTGGTGCTGCTGATGTCGGTCAACCCGGGCTTCGGCGGCCAGGCCTTCATTCCGTCGGCCTTGGACAAGCTGCGCGTGGTGCGCCAGAAGATCGATGCCAGCGGCCGTGACATCCGCCTGGAGATCGATGGTGGCGTGAAGGCCGATAACATCGGCGAGATCGCCGCCGCTGGCGCCGACACGTTCGTCGCCGGCTCGGCCATCTTCAACGCCAAGACCAGCTACCAGGACGTGATCGCGCAGATGCGCGCCAACGTCGCTGCAGCGCGCTGACAAAAAGGGGACGGAGGGGATTAAGCTCGTTCAATTCCCTCCGTTCCCTCTTCGCCCATGGCACTGTTGAACATCCGCCCGGCCACCGTCGCCGACGCCGGCCTGATCCTTCGGTTCATCCGCGAACTGGCGATCTACGAGAAGGCCGAGCAGTCGGTGCAGACCGATGAGATCGGCATCGCCGAAAGCCTGTTCGGCGCCGACGCCACCGCCCGCGCGCTGGTCTGCGAGGCCAACGGTGAAGCCATCGGCTACGCGGTGTATTTCTACAACTATTCCACTTGGCTGGGGCGCAAGGGCATCTACCTGGAAGACCTGTACGTGAGCCCGGAAAAACGCGGCTCCGGCGCGGGCAAAGCGCTGCTGAAGTACATCGCCCGCCAGGCGGTAGCTGAAGGTTGTGGTCGCTTCGAATGGTCGGTGCTGGACTGGAACACGCCGGCCATCGAGTTCTACACCGCAGCCGGCGCCAGACCGCAGGACGAGTGGACCGTGTACCGGCTGCAGGGCCAGGCATTGCAAGATTTCGCCAACGGTTGAGATGACGTGCATCCACGCCATGGGTGGATGCTTCTGGCAGACAAAAAAAGCCACGCCAAACGTTGGCGTGGCCTTGCTGCATGCGTGGGAGGCTGATCCTGCCTCCATCCGTCGTCCCTGCTATGGCCTTCCATTCTCCGGCAGCTGAATGACATCTGCGTGACATTCACCGCTGGCAAACGGCGTGTTGCTAGCCTGAGCGCCCTTTCACTGGATGTACTGCATGACCACCCCGCGCTGGCGCCTGATCCTCAACGGAAAATCCGCAGGCAACGACGAACTGCGCGACGCCGTCGGCCATTGGCGCGGGCAGGGCGTGCAGCTGGAAGTGCGGGTAACCTGGGAAGACGGTGATGCCGAGCGCTACGTCGCCGAGGCCATCGACCACGGCGTGGACGTGATCGTGGCGGCCGGTGGCGACGGCACGCTCAGCGCGGTCGCAGAGACGCTGGCGCATCGCGACGAGCCGGCTGAGGCGCTGCCTTCGCTCGCGCTGGTCCCGATGGGCACCGCCAACGATTTCGCCACCGCTGCGGGCATTCCGGTGGAGCCGCAGGCGGCCTTCGCACTGGTTGCCGGCGGCCACCCACGCCCGATGGATCTGCTGCGCGTCGATGCCGACGGCAAGCCATGGTGGTGCGCCAACCTCGCCAGCGGTGGCTTCGGCACCCAGGTCACGGTGGAAACCGATGCGGGCTTGAAGAAGATGCTTGGCGGTTTGGCGTATGTCATTACTGGCATCGCCAAGCTCGGTCGCATCGAACCGATCACCGCGCGCCTGAGCGGGCCGGATTTCCAGTGGGAAGGTGGGTTCATCGCGCTGGGTATCGGTAACGGCCGCCAAGCGGGTGGTGGTCAGCAGCTGTGCCCGCAGGCACTGATCGATGACGGCCTGCTGGATGTCACCGTAGTGCCGGAACTGGAGGGTGAAGTCGCAGCCACCCTTGGACAGATGCTGACCGGCGGCAAGGAGGCGGCGCTTGAACGTGTCGCCACGCGCGCGCAGCTGCCGTGGCTGCAGATCGACGCAACGCAGCCGTTGACGTTGAACCTGGACGGCGAACCGGTGCAGGCACGCCGCTTCCGCATCGAATGCGTGGCCGGCAGGGTGCGCATGCATCTGCCGGATGACTGCGTGCTGCTTTCCGGCAGCTGAGACAGGAATCAGAGCAGCGGAATGTCTTCTTCCTTTGTGGGGAAGCCGAAGGCTTCACGCTTGTCGCGGATGCCTTTTGGCATCGGGGGACGAGGGATGCCCCGGGCGACAAGCCACTGCTGGCACTTCTTCTGCCATGGCAGAAGATCGGGTGTAGTGATGCCCCAGAAGATGTGCTCGGCGATCAGCATTCTGTCGGGAGCGCCGATGGATGATTTCAGCATCACCGTAGGGTCGGCCCCGTGCTCCAGCAGCCAATAGGCATGCTCGAATCCACCCCGGGTGGTGTACCAGCTGAGGACTGTGTCGGCGGTGCCGCGATTGGATTCATTGATGTTCGCTCCATTCTCAATCAGAAGTTTCACGTTCTCCCACTGATTGCCTGCGATGAAGGCTTGAAACAGCAACGTTTCGCCTGCCGAATTCCGCGTGTTGGGATCGCCGCCGTACTTGAGCAGCAACTGCAGGTAGCGCGCGTCGTCCAGCTTTGCGGCGTAGACCATGGCGTTGTTGTAGCCAAGTCTGCGGCCATCCACGACCTTGTAAGCGCGGGCATTTGGATCTGCCCCGTTTTCAAGAAGTGCGCGGAGGCCGTCCAGACTGCCTGTGCGTAGAGGCCAGGCGACCATGGGAATCCCGTCTTCACGCGAGAACGT
Source organism: Stenotrophomonas maltophilia (assembly GCF_004920835.1). Lineage (GTDB taxonomy): Bacteria > Pseudomonadota > Gammaproteobacteria > Xanthomonadales > Xanthomonadaceae > Stenotrophomonas > Stenotrophomonas maltophilia_AQ. The sequence goes on along the minus strand of NZ_QFHO01000004.1, from coordinate 42,798 downwards.
CTTGTCCGGATCGACACCCTCTTCAACGATGAGGCGGCGAATGGCCTTTGAATCGCCGCTTTCCGTGGCGATGGCAAGCTGCAGAGCCCTCCCTTCAAAGTAGTTGTCTGCTCCATGACTCGATGATGCCGCGCAGCCGCTGATCAGCAAAAGTGTGAGACAAGCCGCGGAGATGAGGGCTTTCTGCACACATTTGTGAAAGTGAATGCGCATTATCATCCTGATGATTGGGCTGAAACGTGACATTAGCAAAAAGTTCTGATAATCGATAAGCATCGCGTGCCCAAGCCCGTGCCCGGCGCAATGGAGTTTGCCATGAATGGAACCGACATCGAGGCGCGTGCGCGCGCCCTCCAGCAGCAGGATCTTCTCGTTCAACAGCTGCGGGAAAGCGGCAATGACAGGGAAGCTGATCGTCTTCAGGAGACCTATCACGCGCGTGAAATGTCTGGTCTCGCAGCTGATGTCTATCAATCAGCCAAGCACGAAGGTGCGCCTCCCGTGGGATGGACGCGCGGCAGCTCCGATCCGGATGCACTGCGCGCTGCAGGCATCAACATGTCTGACGAAGAGTTGCGTGAGCTTCTGCAACCGCCGCAGTCTGGATTCCGTGCGGAAATATATGTTCCCGACAAAGCGCTTTTCGGTGCAGACGCAAAGCCGGTGGTGGTCTACAAAGGCTCCACCGGTAAGATCGCCGATCCTCTTGCACCGAATGGATGGCGTGAGTCGGGCGGCGAGGATTTTCTGAACAATGGGCAGCAAGGCATTGGGATGCGAAGCGACTACTACGATCGCGCCATGTCACTTGCCACGCAGCTGAATGATCGCATTGGCAATAACTTCGAAATCGCCGGTCACTCCCTCGGTGGCGGCATGGCTTCCGCCGCGTCGGCCGTCACCGGCGCACGGGCTACCACCTTCAATGCGGCAGGCCTGCATCCGGAAACGGCGGCTCGTTTCGCGAAGGAAAATGGTCTGCCCACCTTCAACCCGCAACAAAGCGTGCACACCTACCAGACCACCGGCGAGGTGCTGAATGACGTGCAGAACGGCATGCAGCGCCTGAGCGAGCAGCAGCGTCGCGGCTATGGCGTGCTTGCCAATGAAATGGGCATGTTGCTGAAGGAGCCCGCCATGCAGAAGCTGGTGGGCGACAAACTGCGCGAGATGATGCCACCGGGTGCGCAGACGTCCGCAGCGCAGTTCATCGAACAACTGGCGACCCAGCCGGGGCAGGAAGCCCTGCGCAATATCCCGGTTGCCGCTGGCCGTGCCGAACTGCTGCTCGAGGCCAAGGCACGCGACGCACAGGGCAATATCGTCAATCGTTCGCAGGTAGCGGCGCCAAGCCAGGTTGCAGAGCTGGCTGGACCGCTGTCCACGGTGCTGCACGCCACTGGTTACGGCATGCGCGGTGGGCGTGTGATCGGTGAGCAGGTTGAACGCGCGGGTGCGACTGGCGCGCATGTGCTGGACAGGGTCGGCGATGGCGCAGAGCAGATCCTCAGGACCCAGGGCATGGCCATTGGCCAGGTCGTGAACATGGGATCGACCACGCTCCAGGTGGGTACCCGGGCGACCACCACCGTGATCGCCTCCGGGCGCGAGCTGACCGGAGGCATAGAGGCAACCCTGCACCGCGCGCAGTCGCAGGCCAGTTCCCATGGCATGTCCGCACTGTCGTGGGTAGCCGGTCGGATTGGTTTGGATGACGCGTCCGACAGGTTGGCCAAAGAGGCCGAAAGGGCACGTACTACGGGCGAGCAGCGTGCGGTGCTCGCATCGCGGCAAGCACATGCGGATGCCGAGTGGACGCGTGCCTTTGGCGAGCGGACGGCCACGGCCATCGGCAATGACGGGCAGTGGGTGGCCGGCAAGCTGCAGAACGGTTTTGCCACCGCCGGCGCCCATGTGGACCGCGGCTATGACCTGGTGGCATCGAAGGTAAAGGGCGTTACCGCCCAAGCGCCAGCTGCCATGGCGACGGTCGGGGGCATCAGTGTGGGGGTGGGCACTGCGGCAGCAACGCATGTACCCACCGGTGTCCTGCCATTGGATGCGGTGAAGCTCTCCAATCTCGCTCAGTCCGCGCGACTGATCCGTGACATCGGTCCAGCGTTTGGCGAGGCAACTGCCCGCCATGGCATGGCCGAGACTGTCATTCCCAGCCTGGACTCGGAACTGATCAAGCAGGAAGCCGTCGCCCGCAAGCTGGTCGAGCAGCACCAGCGCATACAGCATCCCGAGGATGGCCGCCGCGCCAGCGTGGCAGCAGAGTCCGCTGCGCGCGGGCACGGCATCAATGACCCTGGCCACACCGACTACCGGTTGTTCAATGGCGCACAGACCGGGGTCCACGCCCTGGACCGCGCCCACAACCGGGTGCCTGACCTGCAGAGCGACCAGCTCGCCGGCGCACTGGCCGTACAGGCCAAGCGCGAAGGGCTGGAGTCCATTTCCCACGTGGTGCTCAGCGAGGATCACAGCCGTGCCTTCGCGGTGGATACGCCGGACCTGAACGCCGCGCACCGCCGCCATGCCCACGTCGATGTGGCAGCGGGCATGGCCCAACCCCTGAGCGCGAGCACGGCCCAGGTTGACGCGATCAACGCCAGTCGCGAGCAGGCGCAGGGGGTATCGCTGGCCCAGCAGCAGGTGCAGGAGACCCAGGAACAGGCACGGCGGATGGGCTAGGGCGGCGCAAACCGCCCGTCGCCAAAGGGTTTCCCTGCGGCCAAAGCTGCGATACAGTCATTGGGTGTCCAGCCTGACGACCCCGCATACCCTTTCTTCCGCACGCCGTTGGTGGCGATGGTGGCCTGTTGCCGTCGTCCGTCCCCATAACGCTGTGTCCCGGAAGGAAAGTCGTCTTGAACTCGCACGCTCAGTTTCTGCAGCAGGCCGCTGAAGGCCACACCCATATTCCCGTTGTCCGCGAAGTGCTGTCCGACCTGGACACGCCGCTTTCGGTCTATCTGAAGCTCGCCGACGGCCCCAATACCTACCTGTTTGAATCCGTCGAAGGCGGCGAGCGCTTTGGTCGTTACTCGATCATCGGCCTGCCGGCACGTCGCGTGTACGCCTTCCACGGCCACACCCTGACCGTGCGCCAGGACGGGCAGGTGGTGGAAACCCGCGAGGTCGCCGATCCGTTTGCCGAGGTCGAGGCGCTGCGCAGCGCCCATTCGGTGCCCAAGCTGGACGGCCTGCCGGGCTTCACCGGTGGTCTGGTCGGCTGGTTCGGTTTCGAGTGCATCGGCTACATCGAGCCGCGCCTGGCCCCGCCGGCTGGCCGCGATGAGCTGGGCACGCCGGACATTCTGCTGCTGGACTCCAACGAACTGGCGGTGTTCGACAACCTGAAGGGCCGGCTGTACCTGATCGTGCATGCCGACCCGCGTACCGACGGTGCCTTCGAGCAGGCCCAGGCACGCCTGGATGCGTTGACCGCCAAGCTGCGCGCACCGGGTGCCGGCTATCCCGCACCGCTTAACAGCGACGTGCTGGACGAGTCCGATTTCGTCTCCGGGTTCACCCGCGAAGGTTTCGTCGATGCGGTCCAGCGCAGCAAGGAATACATCCGCGCCGGCGACATCTTCCAGGTGGTGCTCAGCCAACGCCTGAGCGTACCGTTCAAGGCGCGCCCGGTGGATGTGTACCGCGCGCTGCGTGCGCTGAACCCCTCGCCGTACATGTACTTCCTGGATGTCGGCGACCTGCAGGTGGTCGGCTCCTCGCCGGAAATCCTGGTGCGCCTGCAGGACGGTGAAGTGACCGTGCGCCCGATCGCAGGTACCCGTCCGCGCGGTGCCACGCCCGAGCTGGATCAGGCGCTGGAAGCAGAACTGCTGGCCGATCCGAAGGAACGCGCCGAGCACCTGATGCTGATCGACCTTGGCCGCAACGACGCCGGTCGTGTTTCGAAGGCCGGCACCGTGGAAGTGGGCGAGCAGTTCGTGATCGAACGCTACAGCCACGTCATGCACATCGTCAGCGAAGTGACCGGGCAGCTGCAGCCGGGCTTGAGCTACGCCGACGTGCTGCGCGCCACCTTCCCGGCCGGTACGGTCAGCGGTGCGCCGAAGATCCGCGCGCTGGAAGTGATCCGCGAGCTGGAACCGATCAAGCGCAATGTCTACGCCGGCAGCATCGGCTACATCGGCTGGCACGGCGATGCCGATACCGCGATCGCGATCCGCACTGCGGTGATCAAGGACGGCCGCCTGTACGTGCAGGCCGGCGCAGGCATCGTCTACGACTCGGACCCGGACAAGGAATGGGACGAGACGATGAACAAGGGCCGTGCCCTGTTCCGCGCCGTCGCCCAGGCCGCCAAGGGTCTGTGAGTTCTGCCGTGCCGTGGCCGACGCCGCGGCACCTTCCGCTGTTCCCATTCAAGACAAGGAGTACCGCATGAAGCTGCTGAGCGCATTGCTGTGGTCGTCACTGCTGGCCACGATGGCCCCGTCTGCGTGGGCGCAGGCCAATACCATTCCCTCGCAGCCGCACCTGCTGGTGAAGGGCGAGGCGCGTCGCGTGGTGATGCCGGATCGGTTCGGCCTGCAGTTGAACATCGAAGAGACCGACATGGACGCGGATGCGGCGCGCCGCCGCGTGCAGGACAACGTTGCCCGCGTGCTGGCGCTGTTCAAGCAGTACAAGGCGGTGGAAGGCAGCGTACGTGCGGACAACCTGCGGATCGGTCCGGCAACCCGCTATGAGCAGAGCCGGCAGGTCTTCATGGGTACCCAGGTGTCGCGCCAGTTGCGCGCCAGCTTCGCCAGCGTGAAGCAGATGCAGGACGTGCTGGGCGCGCTGAAGGCCAATGAGAACGTGCAGGTCAGCAGCGTTGCCCCGACCTACTCCGGTGAAGTCGCGCTGCGCCGCGAGCTCAAGGGCGAGGCCGCGGCCAAGACCCGCGAGTCCGCGCAGGGGCTGGCCAAGGCCTATGGAACAAAAGTGCGCGGTCTGTACAGCATCTCCGATGTGGCGCCGAACTTTGCCTATGGCATCCAGGCCGGGCAATGGCCGCAGCTGGGCGAGGATGGTGAGTATCTCGACAGGATCTCGGTGACCGGCAGCTACGCACCGGCCTCGGCACCGGCGCCCGCTGAACGCGAATCCATCGAAGCCGGCCCCATCACCTACACCGAAAACGTATACGCCATTTTCCTGATAAGCGACGGAACCTGACCATGTTGTGGATGATCGACAACTACGACAGCTTCACCTACAACCTCGTGCAGTACCTGCAGACGCTGGGTGCCGAGGTGAAGGTGGTGCGCAACGATGCGATGAGCGTGGACGAGATCGCCGCGCAGAAGCCCGGACGCATCGTCATCTCGCCCGGCCCGTGCACGCCCAACGAAGCGGGCGTGTCGCTGGCGCTGATCGAGCGTCTGGGACCGACCACGCCGATCCTCGGCGTCTGCCTGGGCCACCAGGGCATCGGCCAGGTCTACGGCGGCACGGTCATCCGCGCCGGCAACATCATGCACGGCAAGACATCTCCCATCCGCCATGAAGGCAAGGGCGTGTTCGCCGGCCTGCCGGACCGCTACCAGGCCACCCGCTACCACTCGCTGGTGGTGGACAAGAACAGCCTGCCCGACGCGCTGGAAGTCACCGCCTGGACCGAGAACGACGACGGCTCGATCGAAGAGATCATGGGCCTGCGCCACCGCCAGTTCCCGGTGGAAGGTGTGCAGTTCCACCCCGAATCCATCCTCACCGAACACGGCCACGCCCTGCTGCGCAATTTCCTGCAGCGTCCGGCGGCCTGATCCAAGGAGCATTCCGATGAGCTTCTCCCCCCAGGAAGCCCTGCAACGCACCATCGAACACCGCGAGATCTTCTTCGACGAAATGGTCGACCTGATGCGGCAGATCATGCGCGGCGACGTCTCGCCGATGATGACCGCCGCCATCCTCACCGGCCTGCGGGTGAAGAAGGAAACCATCGACGAGATCGCCGCTGCGGCAACGGTGATGCGCGAATTCGCGCTGGCGGTGCCGGTGGCCGATACCACCCACCTGGTCGACATCGTCGGCACCGGTGGCGATGGCTCGCACACCTTCAACATCTCTACCTGCGCGATGTTCGTCGCCGCTGCGGCCGGTGCGCGCGTGGCCAAACATGGCAACCGCAGCGTGTCGTCCAAGTCCGGCAGCGCCGACGCGGTCGAAGCGCTGGGTGCGGCTATCGAGCTGCAGCCGGCGCAGGTGGCCGCGGCCATCGAACAGACCGGTATCGGCTTCATGTTTGCGCCGATCCACCATCCGTCGATGAAGGTGGTCGCGCCGGTGCGCCGCGAGATGGGCGTGCGCACCATCTTCAACATCCTCGGCCCGCTGACCAACCCGGCCAGCGCACCGTCGGTGCTGATGGGCGTGTTCCACCCCGATTTAGTGGGTATCCAGGCACGCGTGCTGCGCGAGCTGGGCACCGAGCGCGCCATGGTGGTCTGGGGCCGCGACAACATGGACGAGATCTCGCTGGGCGCCGGCACCCTGGTCGGCGAGCTGCGTGACGGCAAGGTGCGCGAGTACGAGATCCACCCGGAGGACTTCGGCATCGCCATGTCGGCCAGCCGCAACCTGCGCGTGGATGGCCCGGAGCAGTCCATTGCCATGCTGCGTGCGGTGCTGGACAACACCCCTGGCCCGGCGCTGGACATCGTGGCCCTGAACGCAGGCGCCGCGCTGTACGTGGCCGGCGTGGCCAGCGACATCGGCGATGGCCTGGCCCGCGCGCGTGCCGCCATCGCCAACGGCAGCGCCCGTCAGCGCCTGCAGCAGTACGTTGACACCACCCGCGCGCTGGTAGCCTGAGCGCGCGGTTCAGCCCGACCCCCTCGATGGCCGATAATGGCCGTCCTCACCGCCCCCGCATTGAACCGACGACGATGAGCGACATCCTGCAGACGATCCTGGCCCGCAAGGCCGAAGAAGTGGCCCAACGCCGTGCCCAGCGTCCCCTCGAGGACCTGCAGGCCGCCGTTGCCAGCGCCCCGCCGGTACGTGGCTTCGTGCGCGCGCTGCAGGCGGCGGTGGCCAACGGCGACCCGGCGGTGATCGCCGAGGTGAAGAAGGCCAGCCCGTCCAAGGGTGTGATCCGCCCGGATTTCCGCCCGGCCGACATCGCCGTCAGCTATGAGTTCGGCGGTGCCAGCTGTCTGTCGGTGCTGACCGACGTGGATTTCTTCCAGGGTGCCGATGCCTACCTGCAGCAGGCCCGTGACGCCTGCACGCTGCCGGTGCTGCGCAAGGACTTCGTGATCGACGCCTACCAGGTGTACGAGGCGCGCGTGCTGGGCGCCGACTGCATCCTGCTGATCGTCGCCGCGCTGGACGACACGCAGTTGGCCACGCTGTCCGAACTGGCGATGTCGCTGGGCATGGACGTACTGGTGGAAGTGCACGACATCGACGAGCTGGAGCGTGCGCTGCAGGTGCCGGCGCCGATGATCGGCATCAACAACCGCAACCTGCGCACCTTCGAGGTGTCGCTGCAGACCACGCTGGACATGCAGAAGGCGGTGCCGCGTGATCGCCTGCTGGTCACCGAGAGCGGCATCCTCGGCCCGCAGGACGTGGCGCTGATGCGCGACGCCGGCATCCACTCGTTCCTGGTGGGCGAGGCCTTCATGCGCGTGGAAGAGCCGGGCGAGGGCCTGCGTCAGCTATTCTTCGCGGCATGAAAACGCACTATCCAACGCCGCGCGAGGATGCGCCGCTGGTGGTCTTCGACTTCGACCACACCCTGTACGACGGCGATTCGGGCACCCACCTGTTCGCCTCGCTGATCAAGCGTAATCCGCTGCGGATGCTGGCGGCGCTGCTGGTCACCCCGATCGCCGGGCCGCTGGTGGCGATGCTGCCGACCCGTCGAACGGGTATTTCGGTCTATGTGTGGATCGGCAGTTTCGGCCTGCACCGTGCGCGCGATTTCAACAAGGTGATCGACGCCTACGTGCTGCGCAATGAGGCGCAGATGCGCGCCAAGCTGCTGCCGCAGGCGCTGGAGGTGTTCGCCGCGCACCGTGCCAAGGGGGACCGCGTGGTGGTGGCTACAGGCGCACCGCCGGAACTTGCGCGCGCGATCCTGGCCTTCGTCGCCCATCAGGACGTGCCGGTGATCGGTACCGAGGTCGGCCCGCGGCTGGGCGGCGTCGGCCCGACCCGCCACTGCCACAATGAAGAAAAGATGCGCATGCTGCGCGAGCGCGGCTACGGCGATATCGACATCGCCTACTCCGACAGCACCGCCGACCTGCCGCTGCTGCTGGCCGCCAAGGCGCCGGTGGTGGTGAACCCGAAGCCGGGCCGCGTGGAGTTCTTCCGCCGCGTGCTGCCGGCCGGTACCCGCATCCTCAACTGGGGTTGCGTCGACCGCGGCGGCGAGAAGGCGTAATCGATCCCGCCTGCCCGCCGGGCAGGGACCCGGTAGTGCCGGCCGCTGGCCGGCAACCTTGCATCCCCTTCCGCAGCTCATGAGGTTGCCGGCCAGCCGCCGGCACTACCGAATCCCACGCGGGTAGCGCCGGGCCACGCCCGGCGAGCGGTCAGCGGTACAGGTGCCCGTACACCGCGTGGCCGATCTGGAACAGGCTGATGCCCAGCACCAGCACGCCGACGGCCACCAGCACCCAGCGCTCCTTCACCCGCTTGACCAGGATCGCCGCCACCGGCGCGGCCATCATGCCGCCGATCAGCAGGCCGGCGACGATCTGCAGATGCTGCACGCCCATCGACAGCAGGAAGGTGGCCGAGATGGTCAGGGTGACGATGAACTCGGCCGCGTTGACCGTACCGATGGTGGTACGCGCCTGGCCGCCGCGGGCGAGCAGGGTGGAGGTGGCCACCGGGCCCCAGCCGCCGCCGCCGCTGGCGTCGAGCAGTCCGGCGAAGAAGCCCAGCACCGGCACCCGACGGATCTCGCCCTGGGGCATCCAGCGCCCGGCCGCGCGGGCCAGGATGATGATGGCCAGCACCAGCAGGTAGAGGTAGATCAGTGGCCGGATGATGTCGCCGGGGATCTGGGTGAGCACGTAGGCGCCCACGGCGCCGCCCACTGCGCCGGGCAGGGCCAGACGCAGGAACAGGCGCTTATCGACATTGCCGGCTGCCAGGTGCGACACACCCGAGGCGCCGGTGGTGAACACTTCCGCAGTGTGGATGCTGGCGCTGACCTGCGCCGGCGGCAGGCCCATGCTCAGCATCACCGACGAGGACACCAGGCCGAACGCCATGCCCAGCGCGCCGTCCACCAGCTGCGCGCCGAGGCCGATGAGGATGAACCACCAGAATTCGCTGCTCAGTTCCATGCACCGAGCCTAGCGCGCGAAGGAGTGCGGACCAAGGTCCGCACCCACCGGTTGCTCAACGGGTGCCGTACAGCACCACGGTCTTGCCACGTGCATGCAGCAGGCCGTCGGTCTGCAGCTTCTTCAGCACGCGGCCAGCCATTTCGCGCGAGCAGCCCACCAGACGGGCCAGTTCCTGCCGCGAGACGCGCAGCTGGCTGCCCTGCGGGTGGCTCATCGCCTCCGGCTCCTGCGCCAGGTCGTGCAGGGTGCGCACGATCCGGTCAGTGACGTCCAGGAACGCCAGGCGACTGGCCTTGCGGCTGGTGTCGAGCAGGCGCTTGGAGATCTGCTGGCCCAGCGCGTAGAGCAGGCGCGGGGCATCGGCCGACAGCGGGCCGAGGAACAGCTGGTGCAGGCGCTCGTAGCTGATTTCGGCCAGCTCGCAGGCGGTACGGGTCCGCAGGATCACCTCGCGGCGGTCCGATTCAACGAACAGGCCCATCTCGCCGACAAACTCGCCGGCACCGAAGTAGCCCAGTACCAGCTCGCGATCGTCATCTTCCTCGGCCATGATCGAAACCGAGCCGCTGATGACGTAATACAGGGTTCCCGCCGGGTCACCGGGTCGGAAGACGTCGGTACGGGTGGGGTATCGCCGCCTGTGGCTGTGCGCCAGGAAACGATCGATTGTGGCGATATCCAGGGCCAGTGGACTGCTAGCTAGGCGCACGGTTGACACGATAGGAGCGCTCCCTCTGCGCATGAACGGATTCACGGGGTCGATAGCGGAGCTTAACCAGCGCAATTGTTAAGGGCAAACAGTGTGCCAGATGTGAGCGGTCTTCACGTTCCCCCCGGGGACAGTTTGCCCCATAATTCACCCTTTCCCTTCTTACACAGGAATCGACCGCCGTGGTCAAGCCGTTGCCTCGCCTGAGGCTGCAGGGTTTCAACAACCTCACCAAGGCGCTGAGCTTCAACATCTATGACGTGTGTTACGCGCGCACCGAAGAGGAGCGTCAGCGTTACATTGAATACATCGATGAAGAGTACAACGCCGACAGGCTGACTCAAATCTTGACCGATGTCGCTGAGATCATCGGCGCCAACATCCTCAACGTGGCCCGCCAGGATTACGATCCGCAGGGTGCCTCGGTGACGATCCTGATCTCCGAAGAACCGGTGATCGACAAGAAGCAGGCCGGCAAGGAGCTGATCTCCGATGCCGTGGTCGCGCACATGGACAAGTCGCACATCACCGTGCACACCTATCCGGAAACGCACCCGCAGGAAGGTATCGCGACCTTCCGCGCCGACATCGATGTGGCTACCTGTGGCGTCATTTCGCCGCTGAAGGCGCTGAACTACCTGATCGAGAGTCTGGAATCGGACATCGTGATCATGGACTACCGCGTGCGTGGCTTCACCCGCGATGTGAAGGGCAAGAAGCACTACATCGACCACAAGATCAACTCGATCCAGAACTTCCTGGCCAAGAACATCAAGTCGCGTTACGAGATGTTCGACGTCAACGTCTACCAGGAAAACATCTTCCACACGAAGATGCACCTGAAGGACTTCGACCTGGACCAGTACCTGTTCGAGGAGAAGGCCAAGAACCTGTCGTTCAAGGAACGCATGAAGATCGAAGCGCTGCTGCGTCGTGAGATCGAAGAGCTGTTCCACGGCCGGAACCTGTCCGAGTAAGCCCCATGCGCGATGCCGGCAGGCATCGCCACCCAGGCGGGACGACCCGCCCCGTGGAACCTGCGCTTTGCGCACTGTATAGTTCCACGGTGATGTACCGACCCACGGCCCGGTGTGAAAACACCGGGCCGTTTCGTTTTTTCAAAAAAGGTAAGGAGCCCCCACCCATGCCCTGGATCTATCTGCTGCTGGCCGGCCTGTTCGAGATCGGTTTCGCCCTCGGAATGAAGTACTCCGAAGGCTTCAGCAAACCCCTGCCCACCGCCGCCACGGTGGTGTCCGCGCTGATCAGCCTGTACCTGATGAGCCAGGCGATGAAGAGCATCCCGGTCGGCACGGCCTATGCGATCTGGACCGGCATCGGCGCCATGGGCGTGGCGGTGCTGGGCATCTACCTGTTCAACGATAGTGCGTCGCCGGCACGCCTGGCCTGCGTGGGCCTGATCGTGGCTGGCGTGATCGGCCTGAAGCTGGTCTCGCCCAATTAACTGGTAGTGCCGGCCGCTGGCCGGCAACCTCAGGATCTTGCCGGCCAGCGGCCGGCACTACCCGGGGCTTACAGCCGGTAGGCGATGGTCTTCATCACCTTGGAGGCCAGCGCCATCGCGCCCGGAATCGGGAACGGCAGGCGGCGTGCGCCGGCCTGCTCGGCGTGCTCCGCGTGGCGGGCCTCGTCGTCCTTCATCACCTTGATGACCGCGCGGCTGCGCAGGTCGCCTGGGGGCAGATCGACCAGGTGTTCGTCCAGATGGGCCTCCACCTGGCGCTCGGTCTCGACCACGAAGCCCAGGTTCCAGCCGTCGCCGCGCAGCCCGGCCAGGGTGCCGATGGTGTAGCTGCCGGCATACCACAGCGGGTTGAACAGGCTTGGGCGGCTGTCCAGCTCGCCCAGCCGGGTGGCGCACCACGCCAGGTGGTCGGTTTCTTCCTGCGCCGCTTCCAGCAGGTGTTCGCGCGTGGCCGGGTCGCGGGCCACGGCGGCCTGGCCGAAGTACAGGCCCTGTGCGCAGACTTCGCCCACGTGGTTGATCCGCATCAGGCCGGCCGCGTGGCGGCGCTCGGCGCTGTCCATGCCCGGCTCGTCGGTATCCGCGGCCGGGTAGGGGCGGGCCGCCGGCGGATTGCCGAAGACCGTGTCCAGGGCGCGTTGCGCCTCGGTCAGCAGATGATCCAGCGGGGTGGTCTGGCGGAGCACGGTCATGGCGGTACGCGATGGGGCGGAAGACCCCGCGATTCTCGCCCGGCCCCGTGCCCCTGCCAACCCGCGGCTGGGGGTGGCTTGCACCGGGGGCTTGACCTGCGTACAATCCCGGCTCTTACGCTTCATCTTTCACAACGCGTGGCAGAGTTCCGGCGAGTCCTTCGCCGCAATGAGCCCGACCTAACTAGAGTTCTTCATGAGCACTTTCACTGCCAAGAACGAGACCGTCCAGCGCGACTGGTACCTCGTCGACGCCGAGGGCAAGACCCTGGGCCGTCTCTGCACCGAGCTGGCCCGCCGTCTGCGTGGCAAGCACAAGCCGGTCTACACCCCGCACGTTGATACCGGCGACTACCTGGTCGTCATCAATGCAGAAAAGATTGTCGTCACCGGCAAGAAGCTGCAGGACAAGATGTATCACCGTTTCACCGGCTACATCGGCAACCTGAAGACCGAGTCCCTGGCTCAGGCGCTGGAGCGCCACCCGGAGCGCGTGATCGAGACCGCCGTCAAGGGCATGCTGCCGAAGGGCCCGCTGGGTCGCCAGATGTACCGCAAGCTCAAGGTCTACGCCGGCACTGAGCATCCGCACGCCGCACAGCAGCCGCAGGTTCTGGATATCTAATCATGGCTATCACTCAAAACTACGGCACTGGCCGCCGCAAGTCCTCCACCGCTCGCGTGTTCCTGCGCAAGGGTTCGGGCAACATCACCGTCAATGGCCGTCCGCTGGACGAGTTCTTCGGTCGTGAGACCGCGCGCATGATCGTGCGCCAGCCGCTCGAGCTGACCAAGAACACCGAAAGCTTCGACATCCTGGTCACCGCCGCTGGCGGCGGCACCACCGGCCAGGCCGGTGCGATCCGTCTGGGCATCGCCCGTGCGCTGGTCGAGTACGACGAAACCCTGAAGTCCGAGCTGCGCAAGGCTGGCTTCATGACCCGTGACGCCCGTGAAGTCGAGCGTAAGAAGGTCGGTCTGCACAAGGCCCGTCGCGCCACCCAGTTCTCCAAGCGCTGATCTACCGCGCCTGGTTGGGCTCCTTCGGGGGCCCGCTGGATGGAAAAGCAAAAGCCCGGCTTCGGCCGGGCTTTTGTCGTTCTGGGGTATGCATTTCGAGGTTGCCGGCCAGCGGCCGGCACTACCTTGGCTTCCTGTAGCGCCGAGCCGATGCTCGGCTGCTCTTCGCCAGGTTGCGGGACCAGATTAAAAAGCAAAAGGCCAGATCTTTCGATCTGGCCTTTTGCTTTTTAATCTGGCTGCCCCGGATGGATTCGAACCACCGAATGCCTGAGTCAGAGTCAGGTGCCTTACCGCTTGGCGACGGGGCAATGTAACGTGTAACTATTTTCTCACTTTTCACACTGAAAAACAACTTGGATTTCAGTGTGGTGGCTATGGGTGGACTCGAACCACCGACCCCAGCATTATGAGTGCTGTGCTCTAACCGGCTGAGCTACATAGCCTCGGTGAGCCCGCTATTCTGCTGATGTGTATCGACCCTGTCAACACTTTTGTGTCGTGCTTGTAGGCCGACAGACGGCATGGGATAGTCCCAACCAGTAGATTTTTTAGGAGTCCGCATCGTGATCGATCCGGACGGCTATCGACCGAACGTCGGCATTGTGCTGATGCGGCAGGACGGCCAGGTGTTCTGGGCACGACGTGTGCGCCGGGATGGCTGGCAGTTCCCGCAGGGTGGCATGAATACCGACGAGACGCCTGTCGAGGCCATGTATCGTGAACTGCAGGAAGAGACCGGCCTGCTGCCTGAGCACGTGGAAGTGCTCGGGGCAACGCCCGGCTGGCTGCGCTACAAGCTGCCGGCGCGGGCCATCCGCCGCAACGAGCGGCAGGTCTGCATCGGCCAGAAGCAGGTCTGGTTCCTGCTGCGCCTGACCGGTGACGAATCCCATGTGTGCCTGGACCATACCGATTCGCCGGAGTTCGACCACTGGCGCTGGGTGGATTTCTGGTACCCGGTGGAGCATGTGGTGATGTTCAAGCGCGGCGTCTATGCACGCGCTTTGCGACATTTGGCGCCGCTGGCACGCGGGGTGGCCGGGCAGGGCGTCACGGCCATGCCCAAGAGTGCTGCCGAGGCCTGGATGCCCGGCCACACGGCTGGCCACGATCGCCCACGAAAGCGTCCGCGCAGCCGTGGCTACTGGCCGAAGAAGGCGCAGGGCGACGTGCCGCCGGCGTAACCGGCTGAACGGTATCGAGAATGGTTCAGGTCTCTGATTGACAACCATTCTCGTTTCCATTGGAATAGCCAACAGGCCACCTCTGGCCTGTCAGCCCGGTTTACGCCTGTGTACGTCTGCATCTGCAACGGAGTCACCGACCACCAGATCCGCGAAGCCGCCAGCCATGGCGTCACGTCGGTGGCCGAGCTGACCATGCGTACGGGCTGTGGCGCCACCTGCGGTTCCTGCCTGGACATGGCCGGCGAACTGCTGGCCAAGGCGCGCGCCACCCACGACCTGCCGTTGCCGGTGCTCGGCCTGGCACAGGTCGCCTGAGCAACCTTTTTCGCGGCGCATTGACGCCGCTCACTCGTTCCCTTCACTGCGTGCCGCACAGGCCAATGCGCACGATTCGCGTTCCTTCACCGGCGCGCGCAAGGCGCTAAAGTGCCTGCGTTTTCAGCGCGCAGGAGCACCCCCATGAAGGGCGACAGCAAGGTCATCGAATTCCTCAACAAGGTCCTCTACAACGAGCTGACCGCGATCAACCAGTACTTCCTGCATGCCAAGATGCTGAAGAACTGGGGCATCAAGGAACTGGCCGAACACGAGTACAAGGAATCGATCGACGAGATGAAGCATGCCGACATGCTCGCCGACCGCATCCTGTTCCTCGAAGGCCTGCCGAACTTCCAGGCGCTGGGCAAGCTTCGCATCGGCGAGAACCCGACCGAGATCCTGCAGTGTGACCTGTCGCTGGAACGCGACGGCGTGGTCACCCTGCGCGAGGCCGTGGCCTATTCCGATTCAGTCGGCGACTACGTCAGCCGCCAGCTGTTCGTGAAGATCCTCGATTCGGAGGAAGAACACATTGACTGGCTGGAAACCCAGCTCGACCTGATCGAGCGTATCGGTGAGCCGAAGTACCTGCTGAGCAAGCTGGAAGAGTGACTTAGCGTCGAGCTTGCTCGACTGTGTCCAGCATGGCGATGGTCGAGCAAGCTCGACGCTACCGATGCTGTGCCAGGTAGCCCGTCAGCGCCACGCGCGCCCGGGCGAATTCCGCAACCAGCAGCGCCACCGCCACGGCGGGGCGCTGCAGGCTGCCGGCACGGGCTTCATGCTCGATGCGCTGCGCGACCGCCGACAGCGACAACACGCCCACATTCGCACTGGATGATTTCAGGGTGTGCGCGAGTGCCTGCAGGCGCGGCTCGTCGCCGTTCTGCGCGGCCTGCTGCAGCTGCTGCACCATTGCGGGTGCATCTTCCAGGAACACCGCGACGATCTGGAGCGCGGCATCGCCGATCACCGCGTGCAGTTCGTCCAGAACACCGCGGTCAAGCACCGGCTGCGGAGCGGCGTGGTCTTTTGTGTTTTGTAGAGCCGAGCCATGCTCGGCTGGCGGGGCTCGACCGGCCGCGGGGGCGTTGCCGTCGAGCAAGCTCGACGCTGCGACATCGCTCGATCGTTGCCCCCAGCGCTTCAACAGCGCATGCAACGTGGCGCGCGCGATCGGCTTGGACAGGTAGTCATCCATTCCGGCCTGCAGGCAGCGTTCGCGGTCACCGGCCATGGCATTGGCGGTCATTGCGATGATCGGCAACCGCGGGCGACCGGATTCCGCTTCCTCGGCGCGCCACTGGCGGGTGGCGGCGTAGCCATCCAGCACCGGCATCTGGCAGTCCATCAGAACCACATCCACGCCGCCCTCGCGCAGCGTGAGCAGTGCCTGTTCGCCATCGCTGGCGTTGCGCACCTCGCACTGGAACACCCGCAGCAGTTGTTCGGCCACCATGCGGTTGACCGTGTTGTCTTCCACCAGCAGCACGCGCAGGTGCAGCGGCGGCAATGCCGCTGCCGGCTGCCCATCTTCGGCGTTGGCCAGCAGCGCAGCCGGGCGCGCATGCGCCACCGGAACGGCCAGCAGCGCATGCAGGGCGGCATCATCGAAATGGGCGGGTAGCTGGTGCTGGCGCGGGTGCTGCGGGAGCGCCTCGTCCTGCAGCCACAGCACCCGCAGTGCGTCGTCCTCGCCACGTTCGGCCAACGCCCGCTGCAGCGTCACCTCGCCGTTGCGGCGCGCACGTGCATCAACCAGCAGCCAGGCGGGCGCCTGCTGGCCCGGGCGCGGTACCGCGCGCAGGCGTTCGACCAGCGTATCCAGTTGCGGCAGCGGTTGAACCTGCAGGCCGTGGTGGGCCGCGACGCGCTCGACGCGTGCCTGTAGCGAGGCATCGGCGCTGAACAACAGCAGCGCTGCCGGTGCGCGCGCCATCGCGGGCAGGTCGCCGGGGACCTTCAGCAGCGGAATCTCGAACCAGAACGTGGCGCCCTGGCCAGGCGTGGACTGCACGCCGATGCGGCCCTGCATCAGGTCGATGATGCGCTTGCAGATGGCCAGGCCCAGGCCGGTGCCACCGTAGATGCGGGTGGTCGAGGCATCGGCCTGGCTGAAGGACTGGAACAGGCGCGCCTGCAGTGCCTGGTCGATGCCGATGCCGGTATCGGTGATCTCGAAGCGCAGCTGGTGCTGCGCGGCACCTTCGCCCAGCCGTTGCACGCGCAGCTGCACCTGGCCACGCGCGGTGAACTTGATCGCGTTCGCAAGCAGGTTGCTGAGCACCTGGCGCAGGCGCACCGGGTCACCACGCACCGGCAGCCGCACCGACGGGTCCAGCTGCAGGCCCAGTACCAGGCCCTTCGAATCGGCGGCGCGCTGCATCAGCTGCACCACGCCATCGAGCAGCTCGCGCAGGTTGAAGCTGGTGATCTCCAGTTCCAGCGCCTGCGCTTCCAGGCGCGAGTAATCGAGGATGTCGTCGACGATGCGCAGCAGCTGCTGCGAGCTGGCCGAGGCGGTGGCCAGCATCTGTCGCTGGTCCTCGCCCAGCGGTCCACGTGCGATCAGCTCCAGCATCGGCAGGATGCCGTTGAGCGGGGTGCGGATCTCATGGCTCATCGTGGCCAGGAACTCGCCCTTGGCCAGCACCGCCGCTTCGGCGGCCTGCTTGGCCTGCAGCAGCTGCTGTTCCAGCTGGCCCTGGCGTTCGGTGGTGCGGCGCAGCTGGTCGCGCTCGCTGGCCAGTACGCTGCGCTCGCGCTGCAGGCTGGCCAGCGCACGGTTGCGCGTACGCAGGCGCAGGCCCATCAGCAGCACGATGGCGGCCGCAGCAAGGGCAACCAGCAGCGCGCCCCACAGCGGCACGTCAGAGCACCGCGTTGTGGAAGTCGAAGTTCAGGTCACTGCCGGCCGACTGCACCATGTTGCCCTGGATGTAGTCGACGCCACCGACCCACATCGCGGCTGCGGCTTGTGGGTCTTCGATCTGCTGCCCGATGATCTGCAGGCCGGCGGCATGCGCCTGCTCGATCGCCCTGCGCAGTTCTTCGCGGGTGGCCGGGTTGGCATGGCTGCTGGAGAAGCGCGCGGCCATGCGCACGAACGATAGCGGCAGCTGGGTCAGCAGTGCATCGGCGTCGGCACTGGGTTCGAACTGGCTCAGGCAGAAACGCACGCCGGCGCCGGCCATGCGCTGGCAGAACTGCTGCAGTGGCACGGTGTGGATCAACGCGTCGGGCAGGCGTACGTCGACCACCAGCGCGCTACCGGGCAGGTCGCGCCGCTGCAGCGATTCCAGCAGCCAGTCGGCGAAGGCATCGCGCTGCAGGGTGCGCAGCGACTGCGACACGAACAGGTTCAACGGTTGCGTGGCATGCCGGTACAGATCGAGCAGGCCCAGCGCATGGTCCATCACCTGCTGGTCGAGATCAGCGATGCGGCCTGCCGCTTCCGCAGCCGGAATCACCTGGCCGGCCGCCAGTACCGTGCCATCGGCCTGGCGCAGGCGCAGCAACAGCTGGTACTGCGCGGTGTTGCCGCCGGCGACGGCGACGATCGGCTGGTAGGCCAGTTCCAGTTGGCCTTCCAGCAGGGCCAGGTGTTCCTGTTCGGTGATCGCCTGGCGATGCACATGACCGGCGACGCCGGCGCTGAGCAGGCGCGCCTGCAGGGTGGTGCGCTCGACCGCTTCCAGCGCGCTGTTGGCATCGTCGAAGCCCGGCGACATCGGCGCGTAACCGACCACGCCGCGCAGGTGCACCGATTCGTCGTCGCGGATCACGAAGGCCCGCGCCGACAACTGCTCGCGCAGGGTCGCGGCGATGCCTTCGAGGCTGTCTTCGTCAGCACTGCGGGCCAGCAGCAGGAAACTGTTGTCGTTCAAGCGCGCCAGCAGGTGCGGATGACCGGCTTCGGCCAGGCGCTGCCCGGCCTGCACCATCAGGCGCTCGAACGCGGCATAGCCGTAGCGCTCGCGCAGGCCCAGCGCGCTGGCCACTTCAATGAAGAACACGCCCCCGTGGTCGCGGTGGGCGAGCGCGGTGTTGAGCTGCTGCAGCACGTGGTGGCGGGTCGGCAGGCCGGTTTCCGGATTGCTGGTGGCCGGTGCGCCGGTGGCACCGGGCAAGGTTGCGGCCTGGGCACGTGCGCGGCGGATGCGGTTGGCCACCGCCGCGATCAGGTGGCGGGGGCGGATCGGCTTGCTCAGGTAGTCATCTGCACCGCTGTCGAGCACCTCGAACTGGCGCTCCGGATCCGGATCGCCGCTGAGGAACACGATCGGCAGCAACTGCAGGCCAGGCTGCTGGCGGATCAGCGCGGTCAGGCGCATGCCGTCCAGGCCGGGCAGGTGCAGGTCCATCAGGATCAGATCGGGGCGATGTTCCTTGATGGCCTGCAGCGCGCCATCGGCATCGCTGTGCACGATCGCCTGCATCCCGGCACCGTGCAGTACGCTCTGCGCGAACAGGGCCTGGGCGCGGTCATCCTCGACGATCAGCACGCGGTAGGGCGAATCGGAGGGCGGCGGTGCCTGGTCATTGTTGCCTGCTTCAGCCAGTGCGCCAGGGCCGGGCAGCGGCGGCGGTGCGCTGCCGATCGTCGCCGGCGTGTCAACCGCGGCCAGCGACGGGGTTGCCGCCGCGGCGGCTGCGACCGGACTTGCCGGTTCAGCGGTCCAGCGTTGCCAATGATCGGCCGGAGGGGTTTCAGCGCGTCCCGGGCGGGCGCCCGCGGGGGATTCGTTTGCGGCCATCGGTGCTCCTGGTGTTCGCGTCCATTATGCGACAAGCCCGGCGTTCAACCGGTGCCGGGCTGTCGCGGACCGTCTGCGGCGACACCGCGTGCCAGCCAGCGCACGCCTTTCCACAGGGTGCGCCAGACCAGCCACACCAGCAGGGCACCGGCCAGGCTGCAGGCCAGCACCACGATCAGCGCGATCCACGGATGTGCCAGGGCCAGTGCCAGGCCGCCGATCACCACGGTGTCTTCGGCAGCGGACGCGACCCAGTTGCTGGCCGGTTCCGGCGAGGTGTTGAGCAACGCGCGGGTGCCGGCCTTCAGGCCATGGCTGGCCAACGCGACACCGGCACCGGCAGCAAGCGCGCCGGTGCCCAGCTGCCCATCGGGCGACAGCGTGGCGGCGGCGAGGAAGGCACCGGCAGGCACGCGCGCGAGCGTCTGCACAAGGTCCCAGGCCGAGTCCACGCCGGGAATCTTGTCGGCGAAGAATTCGGCCACGGCCAGCGCCGCGGAGGTGCCCAGCACCCACCATGACTCGGTGGCCTGCAGGGCGGGGGGCAGGTCGACCCAGCCGAGCAGGCCGGCCAGGCCGACGCCGAACACGGTGAGGTAGACGCGAATACCGGCCAGCCAGGCCAGCAGGATGCCGATCACGAACAGGTGGGCTTCGGTCATGGCGATGCTCCGGCGACGGAACTGTGCAGGGGGCCACACTATCGGCGATGGCGTGCCTGAACGCCACAGACCGCCGCCGGTCCCTGCGCAGGAAACCCACCTGTCCTGTCATACACTAGCCCGTCGTTTGCCACAGGGGCCGTATCGGTGTCGCCCTCGCGATGCCCCGGAAACCACCCATGAACAACCGCCCACCCATGCGCGTGCAGGTGCGCCTGCCCGGCGCGCCGCAACCGCCGATGGACCGTCGCCGCCTGCTGGTGATCGGTGGCATCTGGCTGCTCAGCCTGGTGTTGGCCGCGCTGGGTGGCTGCTGGATGGCCACGCCGCGCGATGCGCAGGGCCAGCGCCTGCAGGCCGCCGAGAAGCGTGCCGAGGGCCTGCAGACGCAGCTGACCGAGTTGCGCCAGAAGCAGGCCACGCTGGAAGCCTCCGACCGCATCAGCCGTGCCGCCAATACCGAGGTGCAGTCCTCGCTGGCCGAGCGTGACGAAGAAATCGCCGGCCTGCGCGCCGACGTCGCCTTCTATGAGCGACTGGTGGGTTCGACCAGCCAGCGCAAGGGCCTGAACACCCATTCCATCGAGTTCAGCCCGGAAGCGGCCGGCACCTGGCAGTACACCGCCGTGCTGACCCAGAACCTCAACCGCGGTGCCATCAGCCAGGGGCAGATGCGCTTCACCGTGGAAGGCGTGAAGAACGGCAAGCTGGCCACGATCAGCTGGGATGATCTGCACCAGCGCAGCAAGGTGCCGGGACAGGATTACTCGTTCCGGTACTTCCAGCAGATCAGCGGCAGCGTGATGCTGCCGGCTGACTTCACCCCGCAACGCGTGCGGGTGACATTGGGGAGTGGTGCGGGGGGCACCACCCAGGTATTCGACTGGAAACAGGCCGGTGCGCCGGCCGCCAAAGGGGAGTAGGCAGATGTTCGGAAGCAGCAAATCCAACCGTGAAGGCCAGCTGGTGGTGGATGCCTTGATCGGCAACCAGGTGGTGATCCGCGGTGATGTGGAATTCAGTGGCGGGCTGTACGTGGAAGGCCGCATCCATGG
Source organism: Stenotrophomonas maltophilia (assembly GCF_004920835.1). Lineage (GTDB taxonomy): Bacteria > Pseudomonadota > Gammaproteobacteria > Xanthomonadales > Xanthomonadaceae > Stenotrophomonas > Stenotrophomonas maltophilia_AQ. The sequence continues at coordinate 21,577 of NZ_QFHO01000004.1, read as the reverse complement.
CAAGGTGATCGCCGCTGAAGGTGCCAGTGGCGCGACCCTGACGGTCGCCGAGCATGGTGTGATCGAGGGTGAGATCCGCGCCCAGGTGGTGGTCATCAGCGGTCGTCTCGACGGCGACGTGCACGCCACCGAGAAGGTCGAGCTGACCCCGAGCGCGCGGGTCAACGGCAATGTCCATTACCAGGTGGTGGAGATGAATGCGGGGGCCCAGCTGAATGGACGCCTGATCCACGCCAGCGCCCCGATGGCGGCCCTGCCGGCCCCGGAAAGCGACGACGCCAACGGTGGCAAGGGCGATACCGCCGCGCGCCGCAAGCTGGCCGAGGCGATGGCTTGAAACCCAGCGTCGACGCCCCCATGCTGAGACCATGAGCACGCTAGTCTCCCTGCCCGGCGCCAGCCCGGTCGCCGCGCCCGATTACCAGTCGCTGGAGCGCCCGCTGAACTTCACCGAGTCGGCGGCCGCCAAGGTCAGATCTTTGATCCAGGAAGAGGGCAACCTCGACCTGGCCCTGCGCGTGTACATCGAGGGTGGCGGCTGTTCGGGCTTCCAGTATGGGTTCGAGTTCGACGAGAACCGTGCCGAGGACGATCTGGCGGTGCAGACCAGCGGGGTGACCCTGCTGGTCGACCCGCTGAGCCTGCAGTACCTGATGGGCGCCGAGGTGGACTACACCGAGAGCCTGACCGGTGCCCAGTTCGTGATCCGCAACCCGAACGCCAAGACTACCTGCGGCTGCGGCAGCAGCTTCAGCATGTAAACAGGCCGCGGGGCCTGCCCCCTGCGCGACAAGGTGTGTGGAGCAAGCTCCACCCCACAGCTGGTTTCCGCAAAGCCTGCGGCTTGCCACCCGCATCGATTGACGGCACGCTTGCCGGATGCCCAATACTCCTTCGCCGCTTTCCGGTTTCGCCTTCGTGGGCGAACCGCTGGAGCGCGCCGATGCCCTGCGCGACGATGCCGATGCACTGGCGCGCCTGTGGCCGGGCGCGCGCATTCTCGTGCTCGATCAGGACGGTACCGCCTTCACCGGCGACGACGACCAGCCCTTGGCGCTGACCGGCGCCGACATCGGTGGTGGCCCTGGTGCCGCAGTCTTCCTCGGCCTGCGTGGCGAGCAGGCCTGGTTCTCGGTCGAAGCCGCCAGCGTTTCGGTTACTGCGCCGCGCCGGCTCGACCTGCGCCAGGCCGCCCTGCTGTGGTCGATGGCCGATGCGACCGCCTTCAGCTATGCCCGCGGCATGTCCTACTGGCATTCGCGCACCCGCTTCTGTGGCGTGTGCGGCGGTGCCGTGGCATTTGCCCGTGGCGGCTTTGTCGGCCGTTGCACGCAGTGTTCCACCGAGCACTACCCTCGGGTCGATCCGGCGGTGATCGTGGCGGTGGAGAACCAGGGCCGGCTGCTGCTGGGCCGGCAGTCGAACTGGGCGCCGCGCCGTTACTCGGTGCTGGCCGGCTTTGTCGAACCGGGCGAGACCTTCGAACAGACCGTAGTGCGCGAAGTACACGAGGAAAGCAAGGTGCGGGTGACCGCCTGCCAATACCTCGGTTCGCAGCCGTGGCCGTTCCCTGGTGCGCTGATGATCGGCTTCCGTGCGCAGGCCCAGGATGACCTGCCGACCGTGGACGGAGAGCTGGAAGACGCGCGCTGGTTCAGCGCCGAAGACGTCGGCGCGGCGCTGGCACGTGATGTCGAGGACGATGGCCAGGGCATCCGCCTGTCGCCGCCGATCTCGATCTCGCGGGGCCTGATCGAGCATTGGTACCGCCAGCAGCAGGGGTGATGGCCAGGGGCTGCCACGCGTGTTCTGGTGCCAGCATTGCCGCCACCTGAACACGCCTCGGGTTACAGTGCGATCCATCGCAGGAGGCGTCGCTGCGACAGGTAAGGTAGCGACGCCTAGCGTTCTGTTTCGTAGGGAGACCTGCCATGTTCACCACTCTGGCCGCCGTGCTGGTGGCACTGGCCTTGGGCCATGTGGCTCCGGCCGCTGCCGCTTCGCTGCGCCGTTTCGATGGCTTCCGGCGCTGGCTGGGCTGGCTGGACGCGCGGGGTGGCAAGGCCTGGCAGGGGCCGGCAGGCGTGGCCCTGGCGCTGCTGCCGCCGCTGCTGCTGATGGCGCTGCTGGCCTGGCTGCTGCGCGGCGCGCTGTTCGGCCTGCCATCGTTGCTGCTGGGCGTGGCGGTACTGGCGTGGTGCTGGGGCCCGCGCGACCTGGACCGCGATATCGAAGCGATCATCGATGCCGACGATGCCGCGACGCGTCAGGCGGCGGTGCGCAACCTGCAGTCGGCCGGCGGCAGCCTGCGCGAGGACATTCCGTCACTGGTCGAGGCGACCGTACTCAACGCGCTGCGGCGCTGGTTCGCGGTGCTGTTCTGGTTCCTGCTGCTGGGCCCGGCCGGTGCGCTGGGGTACCGGCTGCTGGCACTTATGGCGGAAAGCCCGATGCGCGCGCGCGTGCCGGTGGAGCCGCTGGCACTGGCACAGCGCCTGCTGGGCTGGATCGAGTGGCCGGTGGCGCAGTTGATGGCGTTCTCGATGGCGCTGGTGGGTAACTTCGATACGGCGTGGAAGGCCTGGCGCCAGGCCCATGGCGAACGCCTTGCCGGTGACATCGGCTTTCTTGGCGCGGTGGCACGGGCCAGCGTCAACGCCGAGCTGCGCGAGGATGCGCACGATTACACCGAGGCGGGACTGTTGCCGGTATGGCAGCGGCTGCCGGACCTGCGCGATGCGATGAGCCTGGTGTGGCGGATGCTGCTGCTGTGGCTGGCGATCCTCGCCCTGCTGGTGATTGCAGGCTGGGTGACGTAGTGGCTTTGCCGGGCTTGCAGCCCTGCACCTGCAGAGGCAAAGGTCGGAGCAACAGCAGCGCTGGATTGCTGATGGTTGGGCGGGACGGTGTGGGGCTGCAGGACACGCCGTAAACCCGTCCCTGGGGGCTCGATGGCGCCTTGCTCGTGTGCGCTGTCCTGCGCACACGTGCAAGCGGCGACCGAGCTGACATGGGTGAGGGCGCTTTGCTTGCGAAGCACTGCTTCGCAAGCGACCGAACGCCCAGCCGCCAGCGGCTGGGCCGGACCCCGGAGGGGGACTTGCAGCGCTCCCTGCGCAGGCCACCCACCCGGCCAACCCCAAAGCTTCTGCCTTCAAACGCCGCCCACCACGAGGGGCTGCGCCGTTGGCTGGAAACCTAGATCGGTGCCAGCGCAGTGAACGGTGCCCACGGCAGGTTGCGCAGCAGCGCATACCCGGGCAGCACCCAGAGCCAGAACATGGGATTGGCCAGCACCCGCATCAGCGGATCAAGTACACGGGGGCGGACGCCGGCGATGTTCAGCAGCATCAGCAACAGGAACGGCAGGCTGATGACCAGCAGCGGGTTCATCGCCATCGCGCCGGGCAGGTCGAAATGGACCAGGGAATACAGGCAGCGCGTGCTGCCACAGCCGGGGCAGTACAGGCCGGTCAGCGCGTACAGCGGGCAGCTCGGCAGCGGATTGCCGGCGACATACGGATTGACGTTGCGCAACACCACCGTGGCACCCACGGCCAGGCCGGCGGAGACCAGCAGCGGTGCCCAGCGGGCGAGTCGGGAACGAGCGGGAAGCGCGGACATGCAACAACGGATCCGGCGCAGGCGCCGGATCCGTCCAGGCGTATCAGTAGCCGCTGTTGCTCATCGCGCCCATGCCGCCGAGCACAACGAAGAACAGCACGTACAGCACGACCAGCACGGCCCAGGCGATGGCCGACCAGATGGCCCACTTCTTGGCCTTGGCAGCGGAGTCCTGGGCACCGGCGATGTCGCCAGCCGCCAGCTTGCCGTTGACCTGTGCGGCGTAGACGATCGACACGATGCCGGCCGGCAGGCAGCAGAACAGGGTGGTCAGGATGGCCCAGACCAGGTTGTTCGGGACCTGCGGAGTAGCAGTATTCATGGGTTCAAGCTCCTTGATGGGTGGTGGTGGTGAATCATTGGTCGGAAAGAGCGCCCAGTACGGCCAAGCCGCCGAACAGCCCGAACCACAACAGCAACAGGACCGGCAGGGACACGGCCGAAGCCACCGCCCACCAGCCCGCCTTGCGCGACGCGCTGTAGGCCCCCGGCAGGTCGCCGGCCGCGCGGCGGCCATCGACCTGGGAGGCATAGACGATCGACACCACGCCCAACGGCAGGCAGCAGAACAGCGTCGTCAGGATTGCCCAGACCAGATGGTTGGGGATGTAGACCGGACGGCTGAGCGGTGGTGGTTGATTCAAAGCGAGACTCCATTCCTTGGTGGTCGGCCGTTGTGAATCGGCCGGACCTCCCCCCTGTGGGTGCGTAATCTACCGCAACCGGCGTTGCATGTATGCGTTTACAGTCGCGGTATTCCGTGTTCGCCACTGCACGGTAGCGTATGCGGGAAGGTCGCCGGGTCTGCCTAGGCGAGCCGATTCCGTCAGGCGTGGTCACCACGCAGCGCCCGCACCTGGGCCTCCAGCACCGGGGCGCTGGTGGTGTGGCCATCCACGGCCGGCGCGGCGACCACTTCTACAGTGGCGCGGAAGCGGCGCGGTACACGCATGCGGCCCAGCCGGGTGTCGCGCCGGCTCCACATGCTCGACCACATGCTACGCAGCGCCATGGGTACCACCGGCACCGGCCGCCGTTCGAGGATCTTCTCCACCCCGGACTTGAACGGTGCCATCTGCCCGTCGCGGGTCAGCGCACCCTCGGGGAAGATGCAGACCAGTTCGCCTTCGGCCAGCGCCGCGTCGATCTCGTCGAACGCGCCCTGCATCAACGCCGGGTCTTCGCGGGCACCAGCGATCGGGATCGCCTTGGCGGTACGGAAGATCCAGCGCATCACCGGAATGTTGAAGATCTTGTAGTACATGACGAAGCGCACCGGGCGCGGGATCGTCGCCGACAGGATCAGCGCGTCCATGTAGCTGACATGGTTGCAGACCAGCAGCGCGGCGCCTTCGTCGGGCACGTTGGCCTCGATGCCGTGAGGGCGCAGCCGGTACAGCGTGCGCACCATCACCCAGCTGAGGAAGCGCATCAGGAATTCGGGGACGATGGTGAAGATGTAGATCGCCACCAGTGCGTTGGCGATGGCCAGCGCCAGGAACTGCTGCGGAATGGTCCAGTGCAGCAGCTTGTGCGCGGCCAGCGACAGCAACGCGGCGCCGACGATGAAGCCGGAGTTCTGGATGTTCAGCGCGGCGAACACGCGTGACATCTGCGCCTTCGGCGTGCGGCTCTGGATCAGCGCGAACAGCGGCACCACGAAGATGCCGGTGAACAGGCCGATGCCGATCAGGTCGATGACGATACGGATGCTGCCAGGCTGTTGCAGGAACGGGCCGATGGACAGCCCGTGCACGGTCGCCTCGCCGCTGCGGGCGAAGTACAGGTCGAGCAGGAACGCGGTCATGCCAAACGCACCGAGCGGCACCAGGCCGATTTCCACCGTGCGTGCCGACAGCTTCTCGCACAGCAGCGAGCCGACGCCGGTGCCCACCGAGAACAGGGCCAGGGCGAAGATGTACAGGGTCGGTTCGCCGCCGAGGTTGGTCACCGCATAGGCCGGCAGCTGCGAGGTCAGCACGGTGCCGACGAACCAGAACCAGGACACGCCCAGAATCGCGTTGCGCACCGCTTTCTGCTGGCGTGCCATGCGCAGCACCGCCAGCGACTCCGGCAGTGGGTTCCAGTTGATCTTCAGGTTCGGGTCGCCGGCATCGACCTTGGGGATCAGCCGCGCGGCGATGTTGCCGCAGATCGCAAGGCCGATGATCGCGCAGGCCGCCACCACCGTGCCATGACTGCCGGCAACGGTGAATACCAGCCCGCCGACGATCATGCCGGAGAGGATCGACATCGAGGTGCCCATCTCGACCAGGCCATTGCCGCCGGTCAGCTCTTCGGGCTTGAGCACCGACGGCAGCACCGAGTACTTCACCGGGCCGAACAACGTCGACTGCATGCCGGTACAGAACAGCGCGATCAGCAGCACCGGCAGGCTCTGGGTGAGGAACCCGGTGGCCGCCAGCGACATGATCACGATCTCCATGCTGGTGGTGATCACGATCAGCCGCGATTTCTCAAGTTTGTCGGCGATCTGCCCGGCCAGTGCCGAGAACAGGAAGTACGGCAGGATGAAGATGGCCGGTGCCAGCGTGGCGTACAGCCCCAGTTCTTCCTCCGGCACGGCCATGAACAGCAACATGCTGATGATCGCCTGCCGGTATACGTTGTCGTTGAACGCACCGAGCGCCTGGACGACGAAGAACGGCAGGAAACGGCGCTGGCGCAGCAGGGCGAACTGGTTGTGACCGGACATGGAGCCTCCTTGACCGGCGCAGCCTAGCATTCCTGCCTATCCGCTGTGGGTGCGGACCTGTGGGTGCGGACCGTTGGTCCGCACACTTTGAAAGATGTCAGACGATATCGTCGACCACGCCGCCATCCACGCGCAGCGCCGCGCCGGAGGTGGCCGAGGCCTGCGGCGAGGCCAGGTACACCACCATGTTGGCCACTTCTTCAACCGTGGCGGTGCGCCGGATCACCGAAGACGGCCGGTGCGCCATCACGAACTCGCGGCCGATCTGCTCCAGTGGCTTGCCACTGCGCTGGCGTTCATCTTCGAACATCGCCGCGAAACCATCGGACAGGGTGGGGCCGGGCAGCACCGCGTTGACGGTGACACCGCTGCCGGCCACGCGCTTGGCCAGGCCGCGCGACAACGACAATTGCGCGGTCTTGCTGACCCCGTAATGGATCATGTCGGCGGGAACGTTGCGGGCCGACTCGGAAGAGATGAACAGCACGCGGCCCCAGCCAGCATCGACCATCGCCGGCAGCAGCGCCCGCGACAGGCGCACACCGGACATCACGTTGGTCTGCCAGTAGCGCTCCCAGGTCGCATCGTCGGTCTCGAAGAAGTCCTCGGGGCCGAAGATGCCGGCGTTGTTGACCAGGATGTCGACCTTGGGCAAGCCGGCCAGCAGCGTATCGACACCGGCCGCATCGGACAGGTCGGCAGCCACGCCGAGCACGTCGGCATCTGGAACGGCGTCGAGCAGGCGCTGGCGGGCGCGCTCGACGCTGTCGGTGCTGCGGCCATTGAGGATGACCCGCGCACCGGCGACGGCCAGGCCCTGGGCAATCGCCAGGCCGATGCCGGCGGTGGAGGCGGTGACCAGCGCGGTACGGCCGCTGAGTTCGATCTTCATGGAGGAATCCGGGGCAGGGGGATCACGCAGTATCCGCGTGGCTGCGTGATCGGGATGCAGCGCTGGATGCAACGCGATGTTGCGTTGGCGGTAGCACCGGGCGATGCACGGCGGCAGGCTGTCAGGTGAGCGTGCGTACCGCCTCATTGGCCGCCGCGCGCACCTTCGGCAGCATCCGCAGCACCAGCGCCATCTGCGTGCGGATCAACTGCAGCTTCGGCGGCATCGCCTCGTCAATCTGCTCCAGCTCGGCGGCCACCGCGCGGTCGGCATCATTGTCCTCCTCTGCGACCGGCTGCCGTGCGGTCAGGGCCGTCGCCAGCTGCTGCAGCGCCTTGCGCACGCGCTCACCGGCAGCCAGTGCCAGCGGATCGCCGGCGTAGCTGTCCACCTGGTCGCGGTGCGCACCCAGGGCCGACAGGTGCCCGAGCAGCGTGTTGGACAGCGCCAGGAAGTGGAAGCCGGCGTCCAGGTTGCGGCGCACGTGGCCGGGTTCGCGCAGCATGTTCGACAGCGCGGTAGACAGCGCGGCGTCGGCGTTGTGCATGTCGCGGCGGGCGATGCGGTAGGCCAGATCGTCACGCATGCCGCTGCGGTACTGGCCCAGTACCGAATCCAGATAGCGCGCAGCGGTGTCCAGCACCCGCGCCAGTACAAGATGCAGTTGCCGGCCCTGCCAGTCGGGCAGGATCAGGAACGCGGCCGCAGCGGCGATCGCACAGCCCAGCAGCGTATCGACCATGCGCGGCACGATCAGCACGAAGCCGTCGCCGATCAGGTTGAAGCAGGTCAGTGCCATCACCGTGATCGCCGCCGACGCCACCAGGTAGCGATCGGTGCGGGTGAAGAAGAACAGCAGCGCCGACAGCAGCGCGATCAGCAGCTGCACGTGCAGCTGCGGGAACAGCTGCAGCAGTGCCCAGGTCAGCACCAGGCCGAACAGCGTGCCGACGATGCGTTGTGCAAGGCGCTGGCGGGTTGCACCGAAGTTGGGACGGCACACGAACACGATGGTCAGCAGCACCCACGAGCCGTTCTGTGCATTGAACAAGCGGATCGCAGCGAAGCCGGCGATCAGTGCCAGCGCCATGCGCAGTCCATGGCGGAACAGCACCGAGCCCGGCGTGAGCTGCTGGCGGATACGCACGCCCATCTCGCGCAGGCTATGCGGGTTGCTGTCGCGCAGGCGGGTGTCAACGTTGTCGAGGCTGGCCTCGGAACGCTCCGCATCGAGCAGGCGGCGCTCGATGCTGCGCAGGTTGTGCACCAGCAGGTCCAGCGAGCCGAGCAGGCGCTGCCATTGCGGACGCTGCTGGTCGCGCAGGTAGGCCAGCGCATCGGCCAGGTCGCGCCCGGCCTGCTGGTTGCTTTCGCCATACACGAACGGACGACGCAGGCGGATCGCCTCGCCCAGCCGCGCACAGGCCTGGCCCTGCAGGTCGAGCAGGCGCTGGCAGCGGTACAGCACGTCGCTGTGGAAGAACGCATCGACCAGCGCGCCGTACGGGTAATGCGAGGAACTGGCGCGCTCATGGAAATCCTGCGCCATGTAGTACAGGCGCAGGTACAGGCCGGAATTGACGCCGGGCCGGCCGGAGCGACCGAAGCGGGCCAGGATCGCGGTCTTGGCTTCGTTGAGCGCACCGACCACGCGCCGGTTCTGTTCGGCCAGGTCCAGCTGGCGACGCTGCAGGTCGGCCTCGCGCACCGGTTCGAACAGCGCGGCCTTCAGCTGCAGGTAGCGGCCCAGTTCCACATACAGGCGCGCCACCCGTTCGCGCACCGGCCGGTTGGCGAACAGCGTGGTCCACAGGATCGACAGCAGGCCGTACCAGACCGCACCGGCCAGCAGGTGGCTGACCGCTTCCAGCGCGCTGTGCAGATCGCTGGCCCCGTGCTGTTCGAGGCCGATCATGGTGTAGATCGCAAGCGTCACTGTGGCCTGGGCGATGGACGCATAGCGCTCGCCCAGCGCACCGAGCAGGGTCAGGCCGAAGGTGGACAGCGCCAGCGCGGCGATGAAGATCCACGGCCATGGGAACAGCCAGATCACCGAAGCCGCGGCGAGGCAGAAGCACAACAGCGACAGCGCCACGGCCTTGGTCCGGCCCCACCAGTTGTCATCGGTCTCGGCGATGGCGCTGGCGATGATGCCCAGGAACACGCCGGGTAGCGCGGTCAGTGCATCCAGCTGCCAGCACACGGCGACAGCTGCGGTCAGGGCGATGAACACCCGCAGGCCATAACTGGCCTTCTCGTGGGCCCACAGGCGACTGAGACTGGATTGGCGGGCGGACATGCAGGCTCGGGAGGCGGAATGCCCCCATTATTGCGGGCCTTGCGTGAAATCCGGTAGCGCCGGGCCGTGCCCGGCGAGGGCGCAGCGCGGCGCTACCGTTGGATCACATCTCCCAACGCACGCTCACCGCGAACGTGCGCGGCAGGCCGGCGCCGGCGTTGGACCAGTACCTGCGGTTGGCCAGGTTCTCGACGCTGGCACGCAGGGTCACCGGATGGCCTGACGCCAGCAGGCGATAGCCGATGCCTGCGTTCACCAGCGTGTAGTCGGGCAGCTTCAGGGTGTTGTCGGCGTCGTACCAGACATCGCCGTAGTAGCGCACGGCGGCATAGGTCTCCAAACCGTCTACCCAGGGCAGCTGGTAGGTGGCGTGCAGTACGCCGCTCCAGCGCGCAGCACCGGCGGTACGGTTGCCTTCCTGTGCGGCGCTGCCCGGGGACAGCTTGTCGTAGGTCGGATCCAGCCAGGTGACGCCGCCGCCGACCGTCAGTGCATCGTTGAGGTGCAGGTCGGCACTGGCTTCGATGCCTTCGTACAGCGTGACGCCATCCTGCACCAGGCGCTTGCCGGCCGGCGTGAGCTCATCGATGTTGGCACCACGTTCCAGCCGGAACGCGGCCACGTTCGCATTCCAACGCGCCGCTTCGACCTTGGCACCGATCTCGTACTGCTTGCTGATGGTGGGATCGAGCACGTCACCGGCGTTGATGTAGCTGTTGCCTACGCGGCTGCCCGCTTCCAGCGACTCGATGTAGCTGGCGTAAAGGGTGACCGCCTCGCTGGGCTTGAACATCACGGCGTAGGTCGGGGTGACCGGGTAGGTGTGGTATCGCCCCTTGGTTTCGAAGTCGTTGTAGCGCCAGCCCGCCAGCACCGACCAGCCGCTGCCGAGGTTCACCGTATCGCTTGCGAACACCGCCTGCTGCACCGTCTCGTCGCCGCGGGTCATCACCCGCGAACCGACGGCGTCGTGGCGGATGGCATGGCGCTGGTACAGGTTGGCGCGGCCGATCAGGTTCCACTCGTAGGGACGGTCCCAGCCCAGCCCGGTCTGGTGGCTGATGCCTGCCACCACCTGATGCTGCAGCGGACCGGTGTGGAAGCTGCCCTGCAACATCGCCTGGGCCAGCTTCCACTCGCTCTTGCCACCCAGTTCGTAGACATTGACGTCGTAGTCGCCGTTGAGATCATCGATGTAGGCGAAGATCTTGTTGACGTCATTCCATGAAGTGGTGACGCCATAACTCAGGCTGGCCTTCCAGTCACTGTTGATCTGCCAGTTCAAGCCGGTCGACAGCAGGCTGGAGCGTGTGTCGTAGTAGGTGCCGGGTACGCTGTTGTCGGTATCTCCAGAGATCGGCCGCGGCAACGAGGTCAGGCCACGGAAGTAGTACTGCGGTGATTCCTCGCGCAGGTCGCGCGACTGGAACACGCCGTCGAAGGTCCAGGTGAGCGCATCGCTCAGGCGCGCGTCCAGCGACAGTGCACCGACCTTGCGATCGACATGGCCACCGTTGAAGGTTTCGCCCTTTTCCTGGTATGCGTTGAAGCGGTAGCCGAACATCTGCTCGTTGCCGAAGCGGCCGCCAACGTCGATGCCGCCGCTGACGATGCCCTGTTCGCGCCAGCCCAGCTGGGCGGAGAACGTGGGCGTGTCGGTTGGCTTCTTGGTGATGTAGTTGACGATGCCGCCGGGGGTGCCGAAGCCATACAGGAATCCGCCCGGGCCTTTCAGCAGATCGACCTGTTCCATTACTTCCAGTGGCCATTCGGTGCCCCAGGACGAGACCTGCAGGCCATTGACCCGGTAGCTGTCGTAGTTCAGCTCCAGACCGCGGTTGCGGATCGGCGAGCTCCAGCCACTGGCATAGGCGCTGACCTGGGTGCTGACCGAGGGGTCGAGCAGGAAGGCTTCACCCAGCGAGACCACCTGGCGCTGCTCTATCTGCTCGTGGCCAACCGCGGTGATCGCGAACGGAGTGTCGCGCAGCGCACGGTCGCCCAGTGCACCGGCGTCGGTATGGGTGCGTTCGGCGGTGACTTTCACCGCATCCAGATCGGTGGCGCTACGGCTGCCGGCCGGCGCTTCGGCGTGGGCGGCACAGGCGGCGGAAAGGGCAACGGCCAGCAGGGCCAGGCGGGGGGAACGGGAAGGCAGCATCGATGGTGGTCCTCGACGGACGGCCACAGGCCATCCGCCCACGGGTGGGGGAAGGGGCAGTGGCTGGGATCACACAGGCGTGCCGGAAGCCGGCAGCGGGGCGCCACAACGGGGCGCAGGACCATGGCTGGATGAGAATTGTTCTCTTTTCGTTACGGCGCGTCAAACCCGGAGGCGTGCGGACCAACGGTCCGCACCCACCATCCACACCCACCATCTGCATCCACGGTAGTGCCGGCCGCTGGCCGGCAGATTGGCTGTATGGAGAAAGCCGGCCAGCGGCCGGCTCTACCAGTAGTAGATCCACGCCATGCGTGGATGACCCTTCTACGCCCGCTGCGCGCGCTTGAGCAGCTTCGCTTCGCGCTTGCGTGCGCGGCGTGCCCGCCAGCGTTCGGCCAGGCACGAGAAGATCACGTACAGCGCTGGTGTGCTGAGCAGCGTCAGGCTCTGCGAGAACAGCAGGCCGCCGATCATCGCGATACCCAGCGGGCGCCGCAGCTCGGACCCTTCGCCGAGGCCGATCGCCAGCGGTACGGCGGCCAGGATCGCCACCATCGTGGTCATCATGATCGGGCGGAAGCGCACGATACTGGCCTCGCGTGCCGCTTCGCGCGGCGCCAGCCCATGCTCGCGCTGCGCCACCAGCGCGAAGTCGATCATCATGATCGCGTTCTTCTTGACGATGCCGATCAGCAGCACCAGTGCGATCATCGAGATCACCGACAGTTCGGTGTTGGTGCCGAACAGCGCCAGCAGCGCGCCCACTCCGGCCGCCGGCAGCGTGGACAGGATGGTGACCGGATGGATCAGGCTCTCGTACAGCATGCCCAGCACCAGGTACACGGTCAGGATCGCGGCAAACACCAGGATCAGCATGTCGCTGGGATCGGAGTTGAACCCGAAGCCCGCATCATCGGCCAGGCGGATGTCGCCGGGCATGCGCATGCCGGCCACGGTCGCGTCGATGATCGCCTTGGCCTCACCCATGCTCACGTTCGGCGCCAGGTTGTAGCTCAGGTCCATCGTCGTGTACTGGTTCTCGTGGGTGATCTGCGACGGCGCCAGCCCCGGCACCTGCTTGGCCATCGCCGTGATCGGCACCATCTCGCCGTTGCGCGCCCGCACGTACACCTCGTCCAGCGCTGCCGGCGTAGCGGTCTGCGAGGGCAGGGCGTTGACCACCACGCTGTACTGATTGATGTCCGAGTAGATCGTCGAGATCTGGCGCTGGCCGAACGCGCCGTACAGCGCCCCATCGATGGCGCCGACCGATACGCCCAGGCGCGCAGCCTTGGCGCGGTCGATCTCGATGTTCTGGCGCAGCCCGGCATTGTCGACATCGGTGCCGACATCGCGCAGCTTCGGGTTCTTCTTCAGTTCCGCCTGCAGCTTGGGCAGCCATTCCTGCAGGGACGCCAGGTCATTGCCCTGCAGCGAGATACGGTACTGCGCGCCCTGGCTGGAGCCGCCGCCATCGTTGCTGGGCAGATCCTGGATCGCACGCAGGCGCAGCTGCAGGTCGGGGTAACGGTCGGCCTTGGCGCTCAAGCGTGCCAGTGCATGTGCGGTGGTTTCGCGGCGGCCTTCCTTGCGCGATTTCAGCTCGACGTTGAACTGTGCGCTGGAGCCCTGGCGGCCGCTGCCCAGGCGTACGCCCACGGTCTTCACCGCCGGGTCGGCCATCAGCATGTCGGTGATGCGACGCTGGCGGGCGACCATGTCTTCGAAGGAAACGGTGGCACTGGAGTTGGCGCGGCCCCAGATCAGGCCGGTGTCCTGCGGCGGGAACGCGCCCTTCTTCACTGCGCCGAACAGGAAGATGGTGACGCCGATCAGGATCAGCGGCGTCAACGACAGCAGCAACGCGTGGCGCAGCGAGAAGTCGAGGAATACGGTGTAGATGCGCAGCATGCGCTCGTGGCCGGCATCCAGCCAACGGCCGAAGCGCGACGGCGCTGCCTTGTGATCATGGGCACTGAGGAAGCGGCTGCACAGCGCCGGGGTCAGCGTCAGCGAGACGACCATCGACACCACGATGGCCGCGACCAGGGTAACGGTGAACTCGCGGAAGAACGCACCCATCATGCCGCTGGCGAACAGCAGTGGGATGAACACCGCCACCAGCGAGGCGGTGATCGAGACGATGGTGAAGCCGATCTCGCGGGCACCGGTCAGCGCCGCCTGCATGCGCGGCATGCCCTCGTCGAGGTGGCGCATGATGTTCTCGATCACCACGATCGCATCATCGACCACGAAGCCGATCGCGATCACCAGCGCCAGCAGGCTCAGGTTGTTCAGGGTGAAGCCCATCACGTACATCACCAGCGCGGCACCGGCCAGCGACAGCGGCACGGTCACTGCGGCGATCAGCGTGGGTGCCAGCCGGCGCAGGAACAGCGCCATGGTCAGCACCACCATCGCCAGGCTGATCAGCAGGGTGATCTGCACTTCATGCAGCGACGAGCGGATGGTCGGCGTACGATCGAAGTACGGCGTCATCGTGGTGCCGGGCTGCAGGTAGTCGCGCAGGGTCGGGATCTGCGCCTTGACCCGGTCTACGGTCTCCACGATGTTGGCGCCGGCGCGGGTGAACACGTACATCACCACCGCCGGTTTGTGGTCGAACCACGCGGCCTGGTAGGCGTCCTGCTGGCCGTCGTAGACGTTGGCGATGTCCTTCAGGCGGATCACCCGGCCGTCGCCCTGGGTCTTCACCACCAGGTCGGCGAAGTCGGCAGCGCGTGCGACCGAATCGTTGGCGATGATCGCGGTGGTGGTGTTGCCATCGCTGAGGAAGCCGGTGGGTGAGGTCACGTTGGCCGCACGCACCGCGTTGCGCAGGTCATCGGCGGTCAGGCCCAGCGCGTTCATCAGGCGCAGGTTGACGTCCACACGCACCGCCGGCGTCGAGGCACCGGCGATGTCGACCGAGGCCACGCCGCTGATCTGGCGGATGCGCTGGGCCAGCAGTGAGTCAGCGACGTTGTACAGCTCGTCGGCCGACTGCGTTTGCGAGGTCAGCGCGATGGCGATGACCGGATCGTCGTTCGGGTTCGCCTTCTGGTACATCGGCGAACCCATGCCCGAGGGCAGGTCGGCCTGTGCAGAATTGATCGCGGTCTGTACGTCCAGCGCGGCCGAATCGATGTTGTGGCCGCTCTGGAAGATCATGAACACAAGCGAGCTGCCTTCCGAACTCGACGAGCGCATGCGGTCGATGCCGGGCAGCTGGCCGAGGTGGCGCTCCAGCGGTGCGGTGACCGTCGAGGCCATGGTCGCCGCATCTGCGCCCGATTGGCTGGCGTGCACGAAGATCACCGGGATCTCGATGTTCGGCAGCGCCGATACGCCCAGCCGCAGGTAGCAGATCAGGCCGACCATGAACAGGCCGATGGCCAGCAGCGCGGTGCCGATCGGACGGCGGATGAAGGGGCCGGACAGGTTCATCGTGCGGGCCACCACGGCAGTGGGGCGTGGATCATGCCTGCGGCTCCTGCAGTGAACCATCGCGCAGTGCGCGCTGTTCACGGCGGCGTGCCAGCCACTCGGAGAAGCGCTCCATGTACAGGTAGATCACCGGAGTGGTGTACAGGGTCACCAGCTGCGACAGCAGCAGGCCGCCGACGATGGCGATGCCCAACGGGCGGCGCAGCTCCGAACCGATGCCGGTACCCAGCGCCAGCGGCAGGGCGCCGAGCATGGCCGCGGCGGTGGTCATCATGATCGGGCGGAAACGCAGCAGGCAGGCGCGGCGGATCGCTTCGTGCGCGTTGGCACCGGCGCGGCGTGCCTCGATCGCGAAGTCCACCATCATGATGCCGTTCTTCTTGACGATGCCGATCAGCAGCACGATGCCGACGATGCCATCCACCGACAGGCTCAGCCCGCACAGCATCAGCGCCAGCAGCGCGCCAACACCGGCCGGCGGCAGCGTGGAGATGATCGTGATCGGGTGGATGTAGCTCTCGTACAGCACGCCCAGCACGATGTAGATCACCACCAGCGACGCCAGCAGCAACCACACCACATCGGTCTGGCTGCCGGTGAATTCGGCAGCCTTGCCGATGAACTCGGCATGCAGGTGGGTGGGCATGTCCAGGTTGTCCTTGGTTTCCTGGATCGCCCGCACCGCTTCGGACAGCGAATAGCCCGGTGCCACGTTGAACGAGACCGTCACCGCCGGCAGCTGCTGCTGATGGCTGACCAGCAGTGGCGCGCTGCTGACCTTGCCCTCGGCCAGCGCCGACAGCGGGATGATGTTGCCGGCGCCGACGGTGATACCGGTGTTCTGCGCACCGATGCCCGTAGCGGTCGACGAGTTGGACGAGGTGACCTGGCCGAAGCTGGTGGCATTGGTGCCTGTCAGTGCACCGGCACCATTGGAGGCAACGGCCAGCTGTTCCATCAGCGCGGTGCTGGTGCGGAACTCCGGCGCCACTTCCAGCACAACGCGATACTGGTTGAGCTCGGTGAAGATGGTCGAGATCTGGCGCTGGCCGAACGCATCATAGAGGGTGTCGTCGATGGTCTGCATCGGCACGCCCAGCACGCTGGCCTTGTCGCGGTCGATGTTCAGCTCAAGCGCACGGCCTTGGTTGGACAGGTTGTTGTCGACGTCGGCCAGTTCCGGGCGCTTGCGCAGTGCTTCGGTCAGGCGCGTGGCCTGGGTGGCCACCGTGGCCGAATCCACGTCCGACAGCGAGTACTGGTACTCGGTGGCAGCCACGCGGGTATCCAGGGTCACGTCCTGTACCGGCTTCAGGTACAGCGCGACACCTGGAATGCCGGCGACGGCCTTCTGCAGGCGCGGCAGGATCTTGTCCAGGCCGTCACGCTCGCCGCGTTCCTTCAGCACGATCGACAGCTGGCCCTGGTTGAGCGTGGGGTTCATGCTGCCAGCACCGATGAACGCCGACACGCCGGTCACGTCCGGGTCCTGGCGCAGTGCTTCGGCCACCTGCTTGGTGCGCTGCTCCATCTGCGGGAAGGCGATGTTCTGGTCGGCCTGGACCACGCCGGTGATCAGGCCGGTGTCCTGCTCGGGCAGCAGGCCCTTGGGAATCAGCACGTACAGCAGCACAGTCAGCACCAGCGCGCCGCCGGCCACGGCCAGGGTCAGCCGCTGGTGGCCCAGCACCCAGTCCAGGCTCTGTTCGTACAGGCCCACCGTGCGCGTCCACAGGTTCTGCTTGCCGGCGGCGGCCGCACGCTCATGCGCGTCCTCGCCCTCGGGCAGCGCGTCGGGCTTGAGCAGGTAAGCGCACATCATCGGCGTCAGCGTCAGCGAGATCAGCATCGACAGCACGACGGCGATGCTCAGCACCCACGCGAACTCATGGAACAGGCGGCCGGTGACGCCGGGCATCAGCAGCAGCGGCAGGAACACCGCCACCAGCGAAACGGTCAGCGACAGCACGGTGAAGCCGATCTGGCGCGCACCGATTTCGGCCGCTTCCTTGCCACTCTTGCCCTGCTCGATGTAACGCACGATGTTCTCGATCATCACGATCGCATCGTCGACCACGAAGCCGGTGGCCACCACCAGCGCCATCAGCGACAGGTTGTCCAGCGACATGCCGGCAAAGGCCATCACCGCGAAGGTGCCGGCCAGCGATAGCGGCACCGCCACCGAGGGAATGATCGTGGCCCACAGCCGGCGCAGGAACACGAAGATCACCGCTACCACCAGGCCGATGGTGAGGATCAGGGTGAACTGCACTTCATGCACCGAGGCGCGGATGGTCTCGGTACGGTCGTTGAAGATCTGCAGGTGCACGTCGGCTGGCAACACGCCCTGCAGCTGCGGCAGGATCGCGCGGATGCGCTCGACGGTCTGCACGATGTTGGCGCCGGGCTGGCGACGCACTTCCAGCAGCACCGCCGGTTTGCCATCGGCCCAGGCGGCCAGCTGATCGTTCTCAACGCCATCGATCACCTGGGCCACGTCCGACAGCCGCACCGGACGGCCGTTCTTGTAGCTGATGATGGTGTCGCGGTACTCGGCGGCGCTGGACAGCTGGTCGTTGGTGCCAATGCTGTAGGACTGGGTCTTGCCGTTCAACGAACCCTTCGGTGCGTTGACGTTGGCCTGGGTCAGCGCGCTGCGCAGCTGCTCCAGGGTCAGGCCCATGTTCGACAGCTGCGCCGGATTGACCTGGATGCGCACGGCCGGGCGCACGTTGCCGGCGATCGAGACCAGGCCCACGCCCTGCACCTGCGAAAGGCGCTGGGCGAGGATCGAGTCGGCGTAGTTGTTGACGTCGCGCAGCGGGCGCGTGTCCGAGGTCAGCTTCAGGGTGACGATGGCCGCGTCCGCCGGATTCACCCGGTTATAGACCGGCTGGTAGGGCAGCGACGAGGGCAGGGTGGCCTGGCGGATCGCCGCCTGCACGTCCTGCGCGGCGATGTCGATGTCGCGGTCCATCGAGAACTGCAGGATGATCGTGGACAACCCGGCCGACGAGTCGGAGGTCATCAGCTCCAGCCCGGAGATCTGCCCGAACTGGCGCTCCAGCGGGGTGGTGACCAGCGAGGCCATCGTGGTCGCGTTGGCACCGGGGTACTGGGTGGTGACCACCAGGCTGGGCGCATCGATTTCCGGCAGCGCCGACACCGGCAGCTTGCGGTAACCGAGGATGCCCAGCAGCAACAGGCCCGCCATCAACAGCGAGGTGGCGATGGGACGGCGGATGAAGATCGTCGAAAAGCCCACGGACTGATCCTTGCTGGCACTTCAATGTCGGCGCCGGCAGGCTTGCCGGCGCGAGGGAGGTCGGTAGCCTGCGCTCAGCGCGGGCCGCCGCCACGACGGCCACCGCCGCCAGCGTTCTTCTGCTCGGCCGCCTTCAGCTCGGCTTCGGTCGGCACCGCCGGGGTTTCGCCCGGCTTCAGCGCGGTGACCTTGCTGCCCGGCTTCAAGCGGAACTGGCCTTCACTGACCACCCGCTCGCCGCCCTTCAGGCCTTCGGCGATCTGCACCTGGCTGTCACCCACTTCCACGCCGCTGCGCACGGCCTGCATCTTCACCGAGTTGTCGCCCTGCACCACATAGACGTACTCGCCGTCCGGGCCACGCAGCACCGCCTGGGTCGGAATGACCACGCCACCGGCAATCGTGCGCAGCTGCATGCGTACGTTGACGAACTGGCCCGGCCACAGGCCGTTGTCGGTGTTGTCGAAGATCGCGCGCGCCTTGAACGTGCCGCTGTCGGCACTGATCAGGTTGTCGACCACGTCGAGCTTGCCGTCGCCGGACAGCACATGCGAATCGGCGCGGTCCAGTGCCGCGACAGGTACCGCAC
Organism: Stenotrophomonas maltophilia; assembly: GCF_004920835.1. Taxonomy (GTDB): domain Bacteria; phylum Pseudomonadota; class Gammaproteobacteria; order Xanthomonadales; family Xanthomonadaceae; genus Stenotrophomonas; species Stenotrophomonas maltophilia_AQ. The sequence continues at coordinate 2,581 of NZ_QFHO01000004.1, read as the reverse complement.
CGGCGGCCTGCGCCTGGCGCACATCGCCGAGCTGGCGCTCGGGCAGGTTGAACAGCACGTGGATCGGATGGATCTGGGTCAGCGTGACCAGCGCGGTGCCGGCGCTGACCACGTTGCCGGCGTCGACCGCACGGATGCCGGCGATACCGGTGATCGGCGCGGTGACCTTGGTGTACTGCAGCTGCACCTGCGCCGAGCGCATGCTGGCCTCGTTGGCCGCCACCGCGCTTTCATACTGTGCCACTTGGTTTCGCTGTGTATCCAGATCGGTCTTGGCGACGAACTGGCGATACTCCGGCGCGTTCGAGCGCTGGTAGTTGGAACGCGCAGTGGCCAGCAGCGCTTCGTTCTGGCGCTTGGAAGCCACCGCTTGGTCATAACTGGCCTGGGCGGTGCGCGGGTCGATCACCGCAAGCACATCGCCCTTCTTCACTTCCTGGCCTTCGCGGAAGTTCAGGCTCATCAGCTGGCCGCCAACCTGCGGGCTGACGGTGACGGTGTTCATCGCGGTCACCGTGCCCAAGGCACTGGCATAGACCGGCACGTCCTGGCGTGCCGCATCCACCACAGTCACCGGCACCGGGCCGGCATCCGGATCCTCGCCACCCTGGCGCGCAGCTGCCGCCGGGCCACCGGCCTTGTCCTTGCCCCCGCCGAGTACGCGCAGGCCGACCACAGCCAGCACCAGTACCGCCACGACCAGCAGCACGATCTTCCAAACACGTGACATTCAAGGACTCCAAGAGGGCTGGACGGGGCACGGCCCCGGTTGGCATTGCGCAAAGCATACCTGTGCCACATCACGTTTCCTGCATGACGGATGGGACGGGCGCTAAGACCGGATCCGGCCGCGGAGGTTCCCGTGGCGGCGGCGTTGCCCTACATTCAGCTGGAACCCCCTGCCGTGGAGATCGTGATGCGCCGTTCGTTGCTGCTGTCCGCCCTGCTGCTGGCCTTGCCGGCCCTCGCCCATGCCCAGGACGCGCAGCGCCCGGAAGTGACCGCCGCCGCCCAGCGACTGCAGGCCAAGGTGGTGGAGTGGCGGCGCGACTTCCACCAGCATCCGGAGCTGTCCAACCGGGAGGTACGCACCTCGGCCGAGGTCGCCAAGCGCCTGCGTGCGATGGGCCTGAAGCCGAAGACCGGCATCGCCCACCACGGCGTGGTGGCGATCATCGAAGGCGGCAAGCCCGGGCCGAAGATCGCCCTGCGCGCGGACATGGACGCGCTGCCGGTGACCGAACAGACCGGCCTGCCGTTCGCCTCCAAGGCCACCGACCAGTATCGCGGGCAGACCGTGGGCGTGATGCATGCCTGTGGTCATGACGCGCACACCGCCACCCTGCTGGGCGTGGCCGAAGCACTGGTGTCGATGAAGAAGGATCTGCCGGGCCAGGTGATGCTGATCTTCCAGCCGGCCGAAGAGGGCGCTCCGCCGCCGGAGGAGGGCGGTGCCGCACTGATGCTGAAGGAAGGCCTGTTCGCCGACTTCAAGCCGGAAGCGGTGTTCGGCCTGCACGTGTTCTCCAGCGTGCAGGCTGGGCAGATCGCCGTGCGTGGTGGTCCGTTGATGGCTGCCTCGGATCGTTTCGGAATCAAGGTGATCGGTCGGCAGACGCATGGCTCGGCGCCGTGGAATGGTGTTGATCCGATCGTGGCCACCGCCGACCTGGTCGGCACCGCGCAGACCATCGTCAGCCGCCGCGCCAACCTGTCCAAGCAGCCGGCGGTGCTGACCTTCGGCGCGATCAATGGTGGCATCCGCTACAACATCATTCCGGATGAAGTGGAGATGGTGGGCACCATCCGCACCTTCGACGAAGGCATGCGCCAGCAGATCTTCGCCGACCTGCGCAACGTGGCCGAGCACACCGCCGCCGCGCACGGTGCAAAGGCGGTGACCGACATCTACGAGTCGGAAGGCAACCCGGCCACGGTGAACGACCCGGCACTGACCGCGAAGATGCTGCCGAGCCTGCAGGCGGTGGTGGGCAAGGACAATGTGTACGAGCCGCCGCTGCAGATGGGCGCGGAGGATTTCTCGCTGTATGCGAAGGAAGTGCCGGGCATGTTCTTCTTCGTCGGTTCGACCAGCGTGGGCATCGATCCGGCGACGGCACCGGCGAATCATTCGCCGAAGTTCCTGCTGGATGAGAAGGCGCTGGATGTGGGACTGCGCGCGCTGCTGCAGGTGAGCCTGGATTACCTGCACGGTGCCGGCACCCCGGCGGGGTGAGGGTTACCGGCAGGGCTTGCAGCCCTGCACCCGCAGAGGCAACGGCAACAGCCGGAGCAACAGCAAAGGCTGGCATTCCGTGGGATGGCGGGGTGGGTCCGGTTGAGGGGGACGCCGTAAACCCGTCCTTGGGGGCTTGGTCGCGGCATCCATGCCGCTCACATCCCCTCAACCGGACCCACCCCGCCTTCGACAGCTTCCCGCGGCTGTTGGAACGACCTCCTGCTTTGGTAGGTGTCGACCTTGGTCGACACGGCGGACGTCATGAACGTCTGAAGCATCGGCTTTTGATTTTGATTGTTCTGATCTTTCCCGTGGTGGATCGGTGGCAGAAATGTGTCTGGG